>NZ_JBDUZQ010000027.1:0-75671 GCF_039943935.1 Paraglaciecola sp. | reverse complement strand
AATGGCAAAGCACTTGGAAATTCAGCCCTCGCAGTTGCGTTTTCAGGAATTTATTTTTCGGGTACTGGTGAATTTAATCAACTCATCAGTTTTGCACCTGCGGCTCTAATCCTAGTTGCTTTGTTATTGAACATCTACCCGCTTTTTTCTATCGCAATAATTTTATTTTTTATCAGTTTACTAGTTGCGATCTCGGCGGGTTTAAAGTCATCGGTTACTTCAATTGATATGATTTTTCTGGTGAGTTTGATTTTCTTTAGTAGCTCGGCAGTATTCTTCAGTTACAAAATACGGCAAGCCAGTTTTGCAAAAACTCGCACCTAACAAATAATAGTCGACGCGCAAACAGCGCGCGCGTCATATTCGAAGCGTTATATGGTGCGAATAAACAACGAATAAACAAGACACCCATTCTTAAAGTTTCAAATTTCATGCACTTACTATTCATTGCTGTGGGGATTCCTCAGGCTTTAACCTATCAGTTCGCCTAGCATTGACTTTTAGCTGCTAATTCAACTGCGCCGATTGAAACCCATAGGTTGTTAAAGAGTTAGTTATCATGGATGTCCATGCATGTATGTTCTGATTTTTGTTGGTTAAATAAACTCTTGCAATGAAGATATTTACATTTTAAAATCTATGTAAAATAAAAATAGATGACACTAAAATGACAACATTCCTGTATAAATTATTGTTATGCCTTTCTTTGATTTTCGTTTTCGCGTCAGAATGTTTGGCGGATGTCACTGAACAAGAAATTCAGGTTTACCAAGATGCGCAAGCGACTTTGGTAGATAAAACTATTTCACCTATGATCACTAAGCTTATGGAAAAGGATGATATTGCCGGTGTAGCGGTGGTTATTGTGAAGGATGGAAAGGTACTGTTTAAGCATGGCTACGGTTTTGCAGATGTGACTGCACAGACCCCAGTTGATCCAGACACGAGTCTTTTTCATATCGGTTCAGTCACAAAGTTATTTACTGCAACTGCCGCAATGCAACTCTATGAACAAGGTAAATTGGATCTGAGTGTTAGTGTCAATGAATATTTAACCAATATGAAGGTAGAAGAGCCTTTTGGGCGCTCTATTACAATGGCCGATCTTCTAACCCATCGGGGAGGTTTGCGGTACAAACTTCTTGGAACTGTCACACCTTTTGGACAGGTATCATCTCCGCTCGGAGAACATCTTCCAGAAGTGTTACCCAGTGCCGCACGCACCCCAGGGTTTGTTAGTATTTACTCGGATTATGGCATTGCGCTAGAGGGCAGAGTGATTGAAGAGATATCAGGTGAAAGTTACCAAGACTATGTTGAAAATCATATTTTCAAGCCTCTTGAAATGAAAAATTCTGGAACAATTCTTACACCGGAAAGGTCTCTTAAAATGGCAATGCCCGGTGCATCGATAGAAGGTACGTTCCCACCAGAAGAATTCAATTACAGCAACTTTGCGCCAGCTACCGAGGTTCATGCTAGCGTTACAGATATGGCAAAATTTATGCTCATGCAGCTGGGTCATGAAGGGGGTAGTACCGTTCAAATCTTAAAACCTAAGACTCGAGAGCTTATGCAGTCGCGTCAATACAGCCCACACTCTTCTGCTTTTGGTTGGGGATATGGATTCAGAGAAGATAAAATTAACGGTCATCTTACGGTCGGTCATGATGGCTCTTGGTTCAATCATTTAGGAAAACTGACATTAGTGCCCGAACAAGACTTAGGTATTTATGTTGTGATGAATCAACGAAGTAAAGCCATCATGCATAATACTACCCAAGCAGTCATTGATATATTTTTGCCGCAAGTTGAAAACCTATTACCGACCGGAAATGAACAACCCACATCAACACCATTGACACAGTTTTCTGGCACATATTTACGCGGTCAGTTTGATGCAACCGAGGTAGAGAAGTTAAAGCTACTCGCTGAGCAACACAAAATATTTGATGTGACTGTCGATGGAAATGCCCTCATTATCAAAGGACAACGTTACTATGAAATGGAGCCTAATTTCTTTTTAAGCGAAGACGGCCACACCAATGCCGTATTTGTGCGTGACCCGTATAACAACGACCTCTACATTACATTTAATGGTAGCTCGGGACATATTCGTGTCAGCTGGTTTCAAAAGCTATCTTCTCAGTTGATTTTCTCGCTGTTGGCATTATTTGGATTAGTGTTGGCTACCTTCATACAAATGAGGAAAGGGTCACATCCACGTTCACTGAAAACCATTAATTTTGTATTTCTTACTACGAGTGTTGTTTTTATCCCTGTCGTTTTTGCCATCATGCTACAGGGGCAGGCAATTGGGCTGCACATTGCTACGCCATTATGGGTTGAAGCGGTATTCAACATTCCATGGTTTCTAGTTGCTTGTCTATTACTCAGTATCACACTCACATTTAAATACCGTGCACAGACAAACCTCATTGTTCAGCTATGTTTTGTTGTTAGTGCCATAATTTATCTTGCTGTTATGGCAAACTGGAATTTGCTGTAGCTAAAAATTGAAAATAAGGGGGCTATAATTCTATCTATGCAATGTCAGTTAGACTGACATTGTATAGCCTCGGCCTTAACTCTCGAAAGTAAATATCAATGGATGGATATAAATGTCGAGTTTTTACTCGTATCGAGACCAGCGTTAATGTTTTGATTTATTTTTGTCTTAATAATAAGCTGACTCTGTCTCGCTAATACGGGCTTGAGGCCCAGTTAACTATTCGAGTTTTATGCTTGAGGTCACATGCAATGTTCTTAAGTGGTAACGGTCTCTTAATTGAGGATCCAACCAATGTTGTTCCATTCCAAATGCAGCGCAAGCTCTAATTAAACAATGGCCGTTTCTGGCATGATTCGGAGTACTGCTGGATAAAGTGAATGGGTTGTAGCAAAGTCTTAGCGTCAAAACCTGATATTGAGATGTTTAAAGATTGACTTACAATATTGCCATAAATGCTTGTTTTTGAAATTTCCCCAGTGTGGCTTACGATGTGTTTAAATAATAGTTGTGGGCCGTGATCTCAAATAATCCTTTAAACTCGCCTACAAAATGACATTGGCTTATACCCACTAAATTAGGTTGGTACATCAATGACACATTTTCTTTTGAATAAGCACTAAGAATTCTTTGGCGAGTTACAGTTTTTGTTTCGAGCTCGACTTGCAATCAATGCAAAAGGGCAACGATAAATGACGAGCTATCAAGTTAACCATGACGCTATACATCAAGGTTTCAAATAATGGTCTAGAACCATTATTTTCTAAGTCTTGAAATAGCATCCTAAGCTGTGAGGCAGTGGCTATATCTCCAACCATGGATTGATTGAATTATCGCGCAGCGCATTTCCGTTGGCTCATATCGCCAGTGATCAAGCCAACCATCAGAGGTGGTAGACTGCCTTGTGTGTAAATCATCTGTTTTCACAAAATAATTTGGAACCTCGCCCAGCAAAATGTTCAACGGCACTTCGATAAAACCACTGAGCACCTTTATCAACTTCAACTATGGTGTAACCTGCGTGTACATGCTTAGCGAAATATTGTGTGCGGATGTTTATTGACACTTTGTTTACCTTTCTCATCGCTGATGAAAAAAGTAAACAAAGTGTCGATCTCTTGGACTTTATGTGAGTAAGCACTGGCATCAAGAATTTCAAACATTAAGGGTATTAGTTTTTTTAAATACCGGTGACATTGAATACGCCAATTTAAGTTGTGACAGGTGTCACACATGGTTTCTAATAATGTGTCTACTATACGTAAATGGGCAGTTCGAGCTGCTTTAATGCAAGTGAGTTTTCTTGCTCTTTCTAATGCTACATGAACGTAACAGCTTATGTCGTCATAACTTTCATTGTTATTATTGCCATAACGCACCGCCAATTCTAAAGAATAGAAAACAAAAGAGTATTGTGAAGACATAATTGAAACTAAATGGTAATTGTTATTATTTAGATTAGATCTGATTGGAAATCATGTCAAGGCTAATTCAATAGGTAAGAAAAACATTAGTATGACTACAGGTATTAACGTCACATAATTAGAACTGCCTTGTGACGTTTGATTGTTCAAGCCACTGTCAAACAGTGCTTTGAACAAAACCATCTAGACCTCAGTTTACTGTGCTAAATACTCCTAGCATATATCACACACGCTAGGAAAAATTTAATTGCTTTTTTGCAAAGAACGTTTAGAAGAAAAGCTACTTAAGTGTTTGATTCCTTGACTAAGTAGGCTTGTATCAACGGGGCTAAATACTTCTTCATTGCTTTGTAAGTTGAAAATACGCACGTTACCATTGTTCATTATTTCGATTCTTTCTGTGGTTGTGAGTAGTAATACTTTACTGCCTTCAGTGCTCACGATATAGCGTCGTTTATTAGTGTTGGTTAAATCACTTCCTGTGCTATACGCACTAGCGTTTGCTGTGCAGCCGAGCAAATTCAAAACTGTTGGTGCTAAATCTTCATGACTAGACATGAGTTTGTTTACATTTATATTACTAAACAATTGGCTGGGCAAACCCTCTGACTGGCTTAAGTCAGCAATTAATATTTGATATTGGCTTTGGACTTCTGGTGTCAATAATTGTGACAATCTATCACTATTGATAAAGCCTATCGCCAAATTACTATCGATATCTTGAAGTTTGCTAGTAAACTCACTCCAATTATTAACGAATTGATTAAACCTAGTGGGCAGATCTTGTTCTGAATATACGCTGATATTTAACCCCATAGATGCGGGTAAACTTAGAAGTATCGGGTCATAGGCGCTTAGCGCGTTATGATATAACTCTGGAAGGCCGTATAAAACAGTATTGATGCTGCTTTGAAGATTAGATTGCAATCCATAATGGTTGCCCAACGACGAAATACCAGACACAGTGTCGAGTATCTTGCCATCAATTATGCCAAGTAAAAGTACTTTTTGTTCATTTTGAACCGAACAATATACGGGAGCTGTAGGGTAATTGATGCCATTAATAGTTTGATCGAACTGTAACGCTTTTCGCTGTTGGTAATCTTCTAGGTCTAATAAGCTATAACGTGACATCAAGGTTTTTGCTGTAGCTGGATAAGATAAGGGAAACATATTGTCTTGTTTGACTATAGGTTGATACAACTTAGCGTCAGCCCAAACATGTAAACCGTGACTGACAACAAAGCAAGCAACAAAAAAACTACTAATTGGTAGGCCTAGCTTTCGTTTTTGGAGTTTTTTAATACGTTGCCATAGCGCATTAGCAACGATTAATTGAAACGAAAACCACACGATAAAGAGTAACGTTAAAAAGCCCCATTGCTGCCATCCAAAATCAGACATCACGGTTTGCGCCTCGTCACGGATTAAATCCGCAGAGTTAATGCTTAAGTGCACTCCAAGTTTATTATACAATAAAGCATCAAATGCAAGCAGAGCAAGGCCTGAGGCGGCAACAATGGAACTAATTATTTTAACTGCTTTTGCGTTAGATAATAAATAACACAGTGGTAAAATTAAGATTACGAAGCCAAAAAAGGTTAAAAAACCAATATGACTGATCCAATTAGTGAATAAATAAAGGTTACCTATTGCCGTTGCAGGAGCTGGAGAGTTTAAAATGTAGATAGCCGCAATAATAATGGCTATCACTATATTTTGCAGCGCAAACCAGTGGCCCCAAGTAACTAATCGGGTAACTAATTTACGACGAGGTGTTTCAGCTAAAATCATAGGCTTGTTTTACCTTTAACTTTTTTATTTTCCATTGATACTTTTTAGCAGCACTTGTGTAAACTGTTCGGCCATTTGTTCGCGCTGGTTGTCGCCAACTTGCTGTTGGAAAATATTGGTGATGAGGTTGCCTAACACCATAAGAGAAAGATCTCTGTTTGTTTGATGTTTTTCTAACGCAACAATAATGTCATGCATGATCGCTTCAAATTGGCTGTCAGAATATTTGGATTGTTGTGGCATACGGATAGGCTCGGATATTTTACTTGTATAATTAGGGCGATAGTAACAATGGTCCACTAAAATTGCTATCAACCAACTGTAACTGAACGAATTTAATTACTTTGAGGAAAAAATGTGAGTGCGTTAATTCACCATTTTGTTGTACATCAATTGGCTGTAAATCAACAGCAAGAGCTAACTCTTATTCCCAGAAACAGCTGTTTTGATGTTAGCCCGGAAATTGAAAACTTGGCACAGCAAATTAATCATGCATTTAACACTAAACCAGGAAAAGGGGTAGGTGGTTTCGTTACAGAGAATGCTGAAATTGTCAGTGTAAGTAAAGAATCTGATGACGAAGAAGAAAAAGTATTTACGCCACACTCAGTTCCCTTTAAAAGCTTGCTGCAGGATATGTTGGAAGAGACCAACAGTTTTGTCGATTTTAGTCTTCAGGCAAGTGAGTTATTAAAGAAATCTCTGATAGACACTGGCACCTTAGAAACGGGTTTTGTGGTGTTTAGTCATTATCAATTTTTAGCTACAGACTATTTGATGATTGCGATTATTAATACTAAGCAACATGTTGAAATAAATCGTGAACTAGAGTTGACCAGTAGTGATCATTTAGATCTTAGTAAGATGCAATTAGCAGTAAGAATAGATTTAACACAACTGTCTGTGTCTGCTGAACAGCAAAGGTATATCAGCTTTATTAAAGGTAGAATGGGTCGCAAAGTGTCTGATTTCTTTATGCATTTTATTGGTTGTGAGGAGTTGGTCGATATAAAGCAGCAAAATAAACAACTTCTCACTACTGTTGATGCTTTTTTGGCTGCCGAACAACTCGATCCAGAAGAAAAGCATCAAGCTCGAGATACAGTGTCTGAGTATTACAAACAGAAACTTGAGCAGGGTGAAGATATTCAAATACAAGAGTTAGCAGCTAAATTACCAAGTGACCATGTCAGTTTTGAAGCATTTAATCAACAAGCTGAAATACCTGTTGAAGAGCAATTTCAAGCTGACCGAAGTGCCCTTAAAACGTTGGCGAAATTCAGTGGTCAAGGTGGCGGTGTGTCATTGAGTTTTGAGCGAAAGTTGTTAGGTGACCGTGTCAGTTACGATGCAGGCTCTGACACTTTGATGATCCGGGGAATTCCACCTAATTTAAAGGACCAGCTTTTAAAATCACAAAGTTGATTCTTGAGCAATAGGTAGATAGTCAAATCAGAATATTAGGTTTGATAGATTAGTTTTTAAGTATGTAAAGTAAATAAGGTAACGATACTTTTTTATGCAATTATTTGTGAATGATTTAACTGTGATGGATTTTTCTTATTTATGCCCAAAGCGCGGAATGGTAGGGGAAAGCTGGATCGTTGACGTGATCTTAAACGGTGATTTAAATGAAGAAAGCATGGTGTTGGATTTTGGTAAAGTCAAAAAACAACTTAAGTATCTGATAGATGAATACATAGATCATAAATTGTTAGTGCCTGTTGAACATGAGTTTAGCTCTGTTCAGCAGAATGAAAAGACAGATAGAGTGAAGGTTGATTTTATGCGACCTAACAATAAATCTATTCACCTTAACTGCCCAGCAGAAGCTTATGCTTTTGTGTATTCGACTGAAGTTACAATGCCTTCGGTGAGTGATTACCTCAAAGATGTTATTGCCACTCACTTACCAGAAAACGTGGCAGGAATAGAGCTTAATTTGCGAGCAGAGATAATTAACACCCCTTATTATCATTACACCCACGGTTTAAAAAAACATGATGGAAATTGTCAACGTATTGCCCACGGTCACCGTTCCAAAGTAGTGGTATTTGACAATCAGATAGAAAGCATAAAGTGGCAAGAGTATTGGGCTGAACGGTGGTGCGATATTTATATTGGATCTACTGAAGACATAGTAGAGCCTAATCAAACAGCTTTTGAATTAGAAGAAGGTAATTTTAAACAACATCATGTGTTTGCCTATGAAGCATCTCAAGGAAGATTTGAGTTAGCCATTCCAAAAACAGAATCTGAAATGTTAGATACAGACACAACTGTAGAATGCTTGGCGCAATTCATGGCTGATGAACATAAGCGATTAGTACCAAATGGTGACTTTAAAGTGTTGGCTTATGAAGGTGTAGGTAAAGGAGCCATTGCTTTTGCTTAGATTGGGATTGTGTATCGCTTTTTTATTTAGTGCTTTCAATGTATTAGCTAGTGACCTTGAGCTAAAAGGGGTCTTAACCCAAGGAACCCTGATTCGTGGGCTGTTGCCTGCAGGTAGTCAAATTTGGCTAAATGGTAAGCCAATTAAGGTTTCAAAAACTGGGCTATTTGTGTTTGGTTTTGGCCGTGACGCAGCACTTGAGCACCAAATAAAATGGCAAGATAGAAACGGTGCTCAACATATCAAAACTATTACACTGAGCAAGCGTATTTACAAAGAGCAACGAATTGAAGGAGTGGCGAGTAAGTACGTTAGTCCATCAAAAGAGGTTTATGCGCGTATCAGAAAAGATAATCAGCAGATAGCTAGTGCTAGATCGAATCATGCTGATAGATTAGATTTCACCCAAGACTTTATATGGCCAGCCGAAGGCCCTGTCAGCGGGGTATACGGTAGTCGTCGAGTGTTTAACGGAACACCTAAAAGGCCGCACTTTGGTTTGGATGTAGCTGGCCCTACAGGAACTCCTGTTTATGCTCCTGCTGACGGGGTTATAACCTTGTTTGAGCCTGATATGTATTATTCAGGTGGCACTATGATTATCGACCATGGGTATGGTGTGACTTCAACTTTTTTACATTTAAGCAAAGGGCTTGTGATTGCAGGTACGAAAGTAAAACAGGGAGATTTAGTGGCCGAAATTGGGGCAACGGGAAGAGTAACTGGAGCCCATTTAGATTGGCGCATCAATTGGTTTAGTGAAAGACTAGACCCAGCATTATTAGTACCAAAACGCTAGTTTTTGAAATACCCCCTCTGAGATTTACTAACTAGCAGAGGGAGTATCCGGTGTAGATTACCCTTTCTTTTCTAAACCAAGTAATGAGTCTAGAGATAGCCTACCGGGTCCCATACTCAATATTGTCATGAGTGCTACAAACCACCAAACTGCAGGGTTCCACCAATGATCCCAACTAGGAAATACAGCTAGTTGAATAAACAAGGTCATACCAATTAAACCAGCTGCCCCCACTCGAGCAAATATTCCTAGGGCTAGTAACACTGGAAATATAATTTCTGCCACTCCAGCTCCTACCGCTAGTGCTTCGATAAACGTTATAATTGATGAGCCTTCTACGTAATCTAAGGTTTCTGCGTCACACAATAATAACGCGCCTTCACGGATTGGGTCGGGGCAAAAAAACTCGTATAAAAACAAGTCATATTTTTCTGGATTAAAACTAAGAAACCCATTCCATTTGGTCATTCCTGATGAAAAAAATACGTTTGCTACAAGTAGCCTCGCAATTAGAAGCGTTATATCTGTCAAATACAGACTTAACTTTGTAGTTACGTTACTGTAAAGGCTAAGTAAAACATTCATGTGTGTTCTCTTTAAGTTATTAAGTTATTAAGTAGAAGTTGACTAAAGGTATTGCTTATATCTATTTCGTCACTTTGCATGGCTATTTCAGCTGACTCTCCCAAGGTTTTGCCTTCATAGATACTAAGAATAAATAGTGCTTCGGATGCAGCAAGTACTCTGTGTAATATTTTTCCAGAATCTCTCCATAATAGAACTGTTTCGGGTTTGAATTCTATAGCCATCTGTTCACTAATATCGCTGTCTCGCAGTTGTGACCAAAGAGTTGTAATTGCCGATGATACATTTACTAATTGCACGCTTGGGTGCAAAGATAAAGATTTATTTTCTATATCGACTATGAGTGATTCGATACCTGCTTCATCAAGTGGTACTTTTTCAAGTGAAAAATAGGCGTGATGCCACGCCCTATCTAGTTGGCATATATCCCAAACATAGCTTAAATCGGGATGCTCTTGTTTGAGAGTATCTCGAACATATTCTGGAAAGTCCTCTCCAAACTCGCTAAGAACTGGGTTAGTAGGTGGGTTAGAAATTGAAAATTCACGTGCAAGAGTTTTAAAGAAGTCTACCCCTAATAGCTTCTCACAGCTTGGGTATTTCCTTGTTAGTCCGTCTATGCAGCCGCTAATAAACGTATTGCGATAGACTGCTAAACGGCCTTGGTTTTCAGCTCCTGTAAGGTGAGATGCTATGGCTTCAAAGTGACCGGTTTTCACATATTCTATAAAAGCAGCATGGAATTTACTCATATTAGACAATCTTCTTAATTGAATTAATTAGATGTTGAGCTTGATTTCTCTCTGCTAACAGCGCTTCAAATGTAGGTAAGTTGCCATCTCGTTCTATAAGCACTGGCTTTGGACCGGTATGTGAAAGTAGCGCTTCTAATAGTTCCCAGACACCTTTTGATACATCACTGTCATGGGAGTCTATTAATAGTCCTTGCTCGTTAGGATCTGTAGAGTGACCTGCAATATGTATTTCACCAATTGCGTCAGAGTTTAATCCTTGAATATAGCTATGGGGATCGATTCCTGTATTGTTTGCGCTAATGAAAAGGTTATTGATGTCTAATAAAATTCCACAGCCTGTAATATCTACCAAAGACATCATGAATTCACTCTCGGGCATGTCTGACTTAAAGCTCAGATAGTTTGCTGGGTTCTCTATTAATATTGGGCGTTGCAGCGCGTTTTGGAGTTGCATGATATTTTTTGCGGTACTGTCGATGGAGTCTTTTGTTATTGGCGTGGGCATTAGGTTTCCCAAATAATTACTTTGGGTACCTGACCAAGCAATATGTTCTGAAAACACTGCTGCTGGAATTAAGTTGAGTAAACTGACTAGTCTACTTAAATGTTCTTGACTAATTGGATCTGGACCTCCTAAGGATGCCCCTACGCCATGAATACTAATAGGAAAATGACTCGATATTTCTTGAAGTTGTTCTAGTCTTGGTCCACCTTGAATTAAATAGTTTTCTGCATGTACTTCAAACCACAGGTTAGCATCAAGATTGGTATGAACTGAATCGAAATATTCAGGTTTTAATGACATGCCCGCACTGGCGGGCAAGTTTGTTAGCGTTTGCATTGCTCTTAGCGTTAACTAAGCAATTGGCTTTTTAGAAGCCGGACCTTCGGGAGTCACGATAAATTCACATGATCCCTTTGGAGAGTAGGTCCAAGCATTTTTTTGAAAATCTACAGTGGATGTACCTTCACAACTTGTTCCTGCACCAGCTTTACAATCATTCTCGCCGGCTAATGCTATGCCGTAACACTTATCTTTACGACCACGTAATCTTTTGCCTTCTTTCCATTCTTGGATTGCAACCTTAACATTTTCAGGTGTTGCTTCACTTAGAGTTAATTGATCATTTGGTTTGGCAGTTGCCATTTGAGATGCTGCAATAGTACAACCAACTAATAAGGCGGTTTTAATAGAGTTTGAATTTTTCATAAAGTTTTAATCCTGCTAATAGTTATTTAAAAGAAACGGACAAACAACGGTTCAATGTAGCCCATTATGTAAAACTAAGACCTACTCTTCTCTCAATAAATTTCAAAATTTATAGACACATAGTTAAGTGCAACTGTAAAAATGTCTTTATTGATGCCTAAATATAACTGATTTAGGGTTATTAGAAAGTAGACAATAGGTGTAATTTTTTACTATACAAAAAGTGTAGAAACATCAATAACCAACTTAATTTATGGAATTTGATTACTAACATAAGTGTAAATACCTGATTAATTAGTAAAAGCTTAAATTTTATACTCGCGTTTTAAAGTAACTTCTGTATAATTCGCGCCCTGCCCAGTTGCCCCCGCTTTGGGAAAGCGGATGAATCATACGACTCGAAGGGGTCAAGGTATTGATTTTTAGCGGTTTTATGTAGCAGTCGGTAGTAATATATCGAGCATAAAGCCAAGTAACGATTATTTATATATTTCGGGTAATTTTAAAATGAAAACTTTTGTTGCAAAGCCAGAAACGGTAAAACGTGAATGGTATGTGGTTGACGCCGCAGACAAAACTCTTGGTCGTATAGCGACTGAGATTGCTAGCCGCTTGCGCGGTAAGCATAAGCCAGAGTACACTCCTCATGTGGACACTGGTGATTATATAGTTGTGATCAACGCAGAGAAAGTAACTGTTACTGGCAATAAAGCTAAGGGCAAAATTTACTATTCTCATACTGGTTATCCAGGTGGCCTTAAAGATACTACTTTCGAGAAGTTGCAAGCCCACAAACCAGAGATGATCATTGAAAAAGCGGTTAAAGGTATGTTGCCTAAAGGTCCACTTGGACGCGATATGTTCCGCAAATTAAAAGTCTACGCTGGTGCTGAGCATAAACATGCTGCTCAACAACCTCAAGTTTTAGACCTGTAAGGAGCATTACACATGGCAGATAATCAATATTACGGCACTGGCCGACGCAAAAGCTCTACCGCTCGTGTTTTTCTTCGTGCAGGTAGTGGCAACATTGTAGTAAACAAACGTCCTCTTGATGAGTTCTTTGGTCGTGAGACTGCACGTATGATCGTGCGTCAACCGCTAGAATTAGTTGAAATGACAGAGAAATTTGACTTATACGTTACCGTTGCTGGTGGTGGTATTAGTGGTCAAGCTGGTGCAATTCGTCACGGCATAACACGTGCTTTGATGGAATTTGACGAAACACTTCGTCCGGCATTACGAAAAGCGGGCTTTGTTACCCGTGATGCTCGTAAAGTTGAACGTAAGAAAGTTGGTCTTCATAAAGCACGTAAGCGTCCACAATTCTCAAAACGTTAATTGTCAGACAAAAATTCTTTACAAAAAGAATTTATCAAAAACCCGGCTTTTGTCGGGTTTTTTTATGCCTTATTTTTACCCAAAAGTGTTAAGTGTCAGTATTTCTTCATTTTATTAACGATTTCCTTGTCTTTTATGTGGTTTTTCTTTTATCATTTTCTGTTAATAATGAAACCTTTGTATTTCCTGTCACTTCTGTGTGTTTTGACGCCGCTGATAGGTTAATATTTGTCAATCCAACCCTCGGAGATTAGTGGATGAGCAATGTATCTTTAGATGCGCATGATTCGTCTGAAACCGAAAACCAACCCGATAGTAGTAATAGACGTCGTTTTTTGACTGTTGCAACTTCTGTTGTAGGTGGTGTCGGAGTAGTCGGTGTAGCAGTGCCTTTTATAGGATCCTGGAACCCTAGTGTAAAAGCGAGAGCTGCTGGGGCTGATGTTGAAGCCGATATTAGTAAAATTGAACCCGGACAGCTTATTAGGGTTATATGGAGAAGTAAACCCGTTTGGATTGCTCGCAGAACCCCCGAGTTATTGGCATCTTTGGCTGCCCATGATGATAAGTTAAAAGATCCGAATTCAGAACAAGAGCAACAACCCGAGTTTGCTAAAAACCCATATCGTTCACTGAAAGAAGAGTACTTAGTGCTAGTGGGTATTTGTACACACTTAGGCTGTTCTCCGCAGCATTTAAAAGATGGGGCCTTTGCTGAATATGTTGAAGGGGTACAAGAAGGGTTTTTCTGTCCATGTCATGGTTCTAAGTTTGACATGGCTGGGCGTGTATTTGATAACGTGCCGGCTCCTTTGAATTTAGTTGTTCCTCCTTACATGTTCATTGATGACAATACCCTATTAATTGGTTCTGAAGAGGGGGCAGTATAATATGTGGAAAAATTTAATGGATTGGGTTGAGTATCGTCTCCCAATAATGCGCGTAGCAAATATGCATGCTATCCAATATCCTGCTCCTAGAAATATGAACTTTTGGTATATGTTCGGTTTTTTAGCAACTATTGTATTAGTAAACCAAATAGTAACGGGTATATGGCTTACGATGAGCTTTACGCCAACCGCAGAAGAAGCTTTTGCGTCAGTTGAATATATCATGCGTGATGTTGAATATGGTTACATATTACGCTACATGCACAGTACTGGAGCTTCTGCGTTCTTCATCGTAGTTTACCTGCACATGTTTAGAGGTATGATCTACGGTTCTTACCAAAAACCACGGGAACTATTGTGGTTGTTTGGGATGTTTATTTACTTAGCACTTATGGCTGAAGCATTCATGGGCTATGTTCTCCCTTGGGGGCAAATGTCTTATTGGGGTGCCCAAGTAATTGTATCTTTATTCAGTGCAATTCCCGTTATTGGCCCAGATTTAGTTATTTGGATCCAAGGTGACTATGTTATCTCCGGTGCTACGCTGAATAGGTTCTTTGCATTACATGTCATTGCACTACCTTTAGTTATCGTTATCTTAGTGTTCTTACACATAGTTGCATTACATGAAGTTGGTTCAAATAACCCTGATGGAACGAATGTCAAACGCAAAAAAGGTTCATTATCAGAAGAAGAAAAGACTAAGTTCAAAATTCATGAGTACTACACAAGTAAGTACGATATTGTAGATGATATAGTGCCTTTCTTCCCACACATAGTGTTGAAAGACTTAGTTGGCTTTAGTGTATTCTTAATTCTCTTCTGCTACGTAATGTTCTTTAATCCTGAGATGGGGGGATATTTCTTAGAGCATCCTAATTTCGAGATTGCTAACCCTCTGAAAACGCCAGAGCATATTTTCCCTGTATGGTATTTCACACCTTTCTACGCGATATTGAAAGCTGTGCCCCATAAATTGGGTGGTGTAATCTGTATGTTTGCTGCCATTGTAATGTTGGCATTATTGCCATGGATAGACAGAGGTAAAGTTAAATCATGGCGTTATCGTTGTGGCCTACATAGATGGAACCTTATTGTTTTTGCTATTGTGTTTATTTTCTTAGGGTACTTAGGTGGTACACCTCAAGAGAATTGGAAAATCGTAGCATCTCAGATAGCAACTATCATGTATTTTGGTTTCTTCGCTTTATTGTTCATTTACAGTAAAAATGAACGTACCAAACCAGTACCAGAGAGGATCACAGAATGAAGAAGATAGTATTTGTATTGTCTTTATTGATATCGTTTGGGACCTTAGCTGCTGGCGGTGGAGCTCACTTAGATAAAGCAGAATATGATTTAACAGACAAGGCGTCGTTGCAAAACGGTGCTAAATTATTTATGAATTACTGTCTAGGTTGTCACCAAACTCAATATCAAAGATATCAGCGTACATTTGAAGATTTAGCGATTCCACTGGATTTGGGGCAAGAATACTTGCAATTTACTGGTGAAAAGCCAGGGGAGCATATCAAAAATGCGATGCCCTCTGAATCTGGAGCTAAGTGGTTTGGGGCTCCCCCTCCTGATTTAACTTTGGTCGCTCGAGTACGTGGTGCTGATTGGATCTATACCTATTTACGGACCTTTTACGTTGATGAAAGTCGTCCATTTGGGGTTAATAATTTGGTTTTTCCAGAAGTAGGAATGCCCCATGTGTTACAAGAGCTTCAAGGCGTGCCGCGTATAGCTACCGAAGAAGCTTTAGTTGATGGTGAGATGGTCGAGCGTCATGTGGGAATTAAGACAGATGGCAGCGGTGAACTTAACACCGCTGAGTATGATGCTGCAGTGTTAGACTTAGTTAATTACCTCGTTTACACAGGTGAGCCTTCACGTTTAGAATCAGAAAGTATTGGGCGATGGGTAATAATATTCTTATTGGTACTCTTTGTATTAATTTACTTACTGAAGAAAGAATACTGGAGAGATGTGCATTAATTCCTCACATCTTATGAGTTAAAATAGTGTATAATTCGCAAAATTTTGAAAGGGGCTAAGTGCCCCTTTCTTTTCTGCTATTGTATCATTCTCTAGTTTAGAGTGTTCAAGTGGTCGAATAGTTATAGATATGCAGCGATGCATTCGCATTTAGGAGAGAGTTAAATGGCAGTTGCCACTAATAAACGTTCAATTATGACGTTATTTTCAGATACGTTAGATATATATAGCCACCAAGCTCGTATTGTATTAGCAGAGAAAGGTGTTGGTGTAGAGATTTCTTATACCGATCCAACTAATCTGTCAGAAGATCTACTTGAGCTGAATCCTTATGGCACTGTGCCTACTTTGGTTGACCGTGAATTGGTTTTATATAACTCTCATATCATCATGGAGTATTTAGATGAGCGTTTCCCTCATCCTCCATTAATGCCAGTATACCCAGTATCAAGAGGCCAAAGCCGATTAACTATGCACAGAATCCAAAATGATTGGTATGTGTTGGTTGAGCAAATATTAGCGAATAAAGGCGATGTAGACACCGCTCGTCATGAGCTTCGTGAAGCGTTGTTAGCACTTGCGCCTTTATTCGCAGAAACGCCATTTTTTATGAGTGAAGAGTTTAGCCTTGTCGATTGTTACTTAGCTCCTTTGTTGTGGCGTTTGCCCGCATTAGGTATTGAACTTACTGGGGCTGGTAGTAAAGATGTGCGTGCTTATATGAATCGAATTTTTGATAGAGCTTCCTTCAAGGCATCATTAACCGATCAAGAACGTGAAATTCATAAACCTCTTTAAAGGGGCGATTTGTTTATGACTGCTAATCAACCTTATTTGTTACGAGCCTTCTATGAATGGATTGTTGATAATAATCTTACTCCTTATATCGTAGTTGATGCTCATTATCCCGGTGCTCAAGTGCCACAAGAATTTGTGCAAGATGGACAAATTGTGTTGAATGTATCGCCTGCTTCTACAGGGAAGTTACATTTAGGATTAGAAGAGGTTTGCTTTGAGGCTCGTTTTGGTGGGGTGCCGCGAAATCTTGTTATACCGTGTCCTGCTGTTTTAGCCATTTATGCTAAAGAAAATGGCGCAGGTACTGTATTTACAGTTGAAGATAGTACGCCAACAAAGGATAAAGAGGAGCTTGACGTAAAAGAGGCTCCTCCTCAGCCTAAAAAAGGTAAACCAACCTTAACCGTAGTAAAATAAACAGATATAAAAAAAGCGCCAAGGGCGCTTTTTTTATATCTGTTTATTGAAGCTTTTATAAATATTCAAACACCTTAACGACCTGCTTTACACCTGATATATTTCTTGTGATATCGGTGGCAATTTCAGCCTCTTCTTGGGTTGAAAGCCCCATCAAGAATACTTCGCTGTTTTCGACTTCAATTTCAACATGTAACCCGTCTATACGTTTATCAGCAAGGAGTTTGGCTTTTACTTTAGATGCAAGCCATGTGTCGTTTGCAATAGTGCTGGCAGATATTGGCGTACCAAGTCTGATTTGGTTATGTATTTTTTTAATGTTCTTTATAGGGGTCACAAGTTGTTGAGCTTTCTGTATCAACATTTGTGTTGGGGCTTGACCAACTAATAAAACACTGCCATTGAATACTTGGACCACTATACCTGTTTGTTCCGCTATTTCTGTGTTGTCTGCTAACGTAGTTGATACCCTTCCTGCAAGTGTTCTATCGTCAACTTGCGTGCCTAAGGTTCGCCTATCATGTGCTACGGACGCCATTCCAACACCAGCGCCTATTATAAGTCCTGCACAGCTTTGCATCAAAAGGCTAAGTAAAATGACAACAGCAAGTCTGTTTGTTTGATTTTTGTTCATCGTTCTTCGTCCTGTTGACTATTCTGGAAACAGAGCATTATCTATGCTCTCACATAAGCTATGTACAACTAGGTAATGGACCTCTTGTATTCTAGCCACTCGATTAGAAGGGACTCTAATTTCTACATCATTTTGTCCCAATAAGCCTGCCATCTGCCCGCCATCTTTGCCGGTAAGGGCAATTATGGTCATATCCCTACTTAGCGCTGCTTCCATTGCTTTAATGACATTTTGAGAGTTACCACTTGTTGAAATTACAACTAGGATATCTCCCTTTTGGCCTAAAGCTCTTACTTGCTTTGAATAAACTTCATCAAATTCATAATCGTTAGCAATAGAAGATAAAATTGCTCCATCGGATGTTAAAGGGACCGCAGGTAAGCTTGGTCTGTCTCTTTCAAATTTATTCAGTAACAGTGAACAGAAATGTTGGGCGCTTACAGATGAGCCACCATTACCACAACACAACACTTTGTTATCGTTAATGAGGGCATTGACGATCATGTAAGCTCCGTTGGCAATATGCTCAGGCAGCAATTCTATGGAGGCTATTTTTGTCTGAATACTTTCAGTAAAACTTGCCTTTATTTCTTCTAGCATGACACTCCTGTTGATAATTTTTAAACTAACGATTTATGCGTAAGTTAAATGTTTTTTAACCAATTAATATCATCTTGGCTAGATTTATTACTGTCTATTGCTACTAAGTCAATTCTATGAGGTACAATACTTGGGTTTAAGGATTTCTCTTGCATATAGTACATAAGTGCTGACACAAACTTTCTACGTTTAGAGGGATGAAAATACTCCATTGCAGAACCAAATTGATTACGAGTTCGGTATTTTACTTCAACAAATACAAGTTGTTCTCCATCTTGCATAATGAGATCTATCTCACCTGTACGACAACTATAGTTTTTTGCAATAAATATAAGGCCCTTTTTCTGTAAGAAGGTTCTTGCTAGCTCTTCAGCCTCTTTACCAATTAGTGGTGATATTGCTTGTTTAATCCAGTCCAAGTAGAGTCACCTCATCTTGCTTCACTTGTGCAAGGGGTAAAATTCTATGAATGACACCCAGAGAGTCAATATTAATATCTCCTGTTAAACCATGACTATTTACATTCGAAAGTAGTTTTAACGTACGTAACTGAGGGATTAAATTGTAAGCATCTACACCCATTGCAAATAGTCTTAATAGGCTGTCTTTTTCTTGAGGCCATAATTTATTTACTTCAGCTGATAACTCTTGCCACTTATGGTCTGGTAACATCCAAGGCATGTCAGTAAAGGTCAAACTACGTAAGTCTCTTAGACTATTCTGGTTAACGTCTATACTGTAACTGCGTGAGGAGGCGAATACAGAGAGTGACTTTCTGGCAAAGGGGCTTAAACTCGCTTCAATTATTGGATTTAATAGTTCTGTTTGTTCTGGATTAGCAAATAAAATAATCGCATCTATGTCTCTTCTATTCCTTTCTACGCCAATCACTTCTTTATTTGATAAGTATTCTATTTGTTGTATTCGTGACCTACTTTGTGCAACATCCAAAACACTTGAAACTTGAGTTCGCATATCTTTATTTGATGTAAAGGTAGTCAGTTCAGGGCTGCGGCCTGTTTGCTTCTTCCATTCATTGGTAAAGGCTTGAGCCATTCGTTGTGTTGAAGAACCCTCAGCAGCAAATATGACTGGGTGAACAAATTTATGTTTAAACACATGTTTCGCAAGTTGCTGGGCTTCGTCTTCTGGGGCTAAAGAAAAAAAGTAGTGCTCCACAGGTTGTGAAGGTTCAATTTCTAGTGAACCATTTGGTCGTGTACTAATAGAGTTAGCACTTGTCGTTTCAAGTCTATTAAGACCCAACATGACTTTGTTTGACGGTAAAATTTCATGAAGACCAGCCACTTTTTCTTTAATTAATGGTCCAATCACCACATCAAAATTTTTCACTGAAGCATTTAATTCTTCAGGTGTTTTCAAAGCTGAATCAAAAAAATGTAACTCTTTAATTACTTGACTATCCTTAGTTTGAGCACTTTCTAAATCGTGATAATAAGAAGCAAGCACCCCTTTCTTGATGGCTATACCTTGACTCGCTAAACGCCCACTCAAGGGGATTAATATTGCTATTTTTGACGGCTCAACAGGCTCCAATTGCAGCATTTCTATTACTTCTTGGGGAAGGTTATTTGCAACTGTTTGAGTTAAGTTTCTGCTTTGCCAGTTTAGAAGCTGTTGTTTGTATTCAATTGGGCTTAGCGCAAATCGTATATTTATAATTGCCAGTTGCAACCAAGGTTGTAAATCAGGTTGTTGCAAACTTGCTTGTTCCAATTCAGGTAAGTTGAGGTTTTTTATAAGTGACCAAACTTGTTGGCTTTTTTGAACCTCTGGTAATGTTGTATTTAGTAGTGAGCCTGCAGCGTTTATCCATTGCTTTCTTCTCACATAGAATTCAGATTCTAAGACATTGATCCTTGATGTGTACTTAGTTTCGCTGGGTAGATTAGCTAATAAAGTCTCAACGTTTCTAATATTGCTCATTTCAAGGGATATATAGCACTCTGCAATAATTAAATTACTTTGACGAATTTGTTGTTCGTTTTGCAGTTCCTTTTGTACAACTTGCAGCATTTTTATACTTTTATCGCAGCGGTTTTCTCTTTGAAAAGCCTCTGCTGCTGCTAGAAGAAGTGCGTTTCGTTGAAATGAGCCTTTGTTGTTTGCGTAACTTTGTTTAGCTTTTTGAAGATAATAGTTGGCATCTTCAACAATTTCGATTTCTTTTACTAATGGTAATTTTTCTGAAACTTGCGGCTTTTGCTCTACAGTACTAGAACAAGAAAATAATATTAAAACCGCGACGCTAATTACCCCAAAACTTCGAAAACTCATCGCTGATATCCATAAAAGAAAGTGTTGAATAGTTTATAGTATCGGGAATAAATATCTAGCGACAACCAGAACTTTACAGTGGAGAATTATCTTTGATTGAATCAGGCACGTTATTTATAGTGGCTACACCAATTGGTAACTTAGAAGACATTACACATAGAGCATTACGGACGCTCAAAGAGGTTGACTTAGTTGCTGCTGAAGATACACGCCATAGTCAGAAGTTATTGCAGCATTACTCCATTTCTACAAGATTAATTTCACTTCATGACCATAATGAAATACAACGTTCAAAGCAGCTTATAGAAAAGTTAAATCAAGGAGAACGTATCGCCTTGATTTCAGATGCGGGTACTCCCTTGATTAGTGACCCAGGGTATGGATTTGTTAATCAGTGCAGATTAGCAGGAATTAACGTTGTGCCTTTACCTGGCCCATGCGCCGCAATTACTGCTTTATGTGCGGCTGGGTTAGCGACAGATAAATTTAAATTTGAAGGGTTTTTACCTGTTAAAACCATGGCTAAACAACAAACGTTACAGAAGTTATTGACGGAAACCATGACTACAGTCTTCTATGAGTCGCCAAGAAGGGTGGTGGACACGATTAAGCAAACTATTGCTGAACTTGGACCTCAGCGTGAAATGGTTATAGCAAAAGAACTAACTAAAACCTTTGAAACCTTCTACTCTGGAACTGCAGAAGCATGCTTAGACTGGCTAGAGGCGGATGTAAATCATCAAAGAGGGGAGTTTGTGTTAATGGTGGCGGGTGAGAAGCCTAGCCAAACGGATGTGTCATCCGAGGCACTTAATCTGCTAAAGCTATTAATGAACGAGCTTCCGCTAAAAAAGGCTGCGGCAGTTACAGCTGAGCAATATGGTTTAAAGAAAAATAAATTATATCAATTGGGGTTAGATTTGTAATTATGAGAAACGTGTTTCGTGGATTTTATCTACTTCTTGTGTGTGTGTTCTTTACTACAAGTAGCTTTGGACAGTGGTTTGAGAGTAAACAGGGGATCATGGGGACCAATATTCATGTTGAATTATGGAGTGAATCTAGGGCTACGGGTGAAGCCGCTACTGAAGCCGTCATGGACGAAATGAGACGTATAGACCGCCTAATGAGCCCCTATAAACCTACGAGTGAACTTAGTAAGTTGAATGCTGAAGCAGCATTTGGTCCAGTCGTTGTATCTAAAGAATTATTTGATTTAATTAGTTTATCCATAGAATTGTCGAAAGAAACCCAAGGTGCATTCGATATTACTTTTGCGAGTGTGGGCTTTTTGTATAACTATCGTGAAAACAAAAAGCCTACACAATCTAGTATTAGAAAATTACTCTCAGCTATTGATTATAGACACATACAGCTTACAGAGTTGACGCATAGTATTTTTTTCGCACACGAAAATGTGAAAATAGATTTAGGAGGAATAGCAAAAGGTCATGCTATAGATAATTCGATTGATATTTTACAAAAAATGGGCATAAAACATGCTTTAGTCACTGCAGGTGGGGATACCCGTTTACTTGGAAATCGATTAGGTAAGCCTTGGATGGTAGGAATACGAGATCCCAGAAATAAGCAGAAACAAGCAGTTGTGCTGCCTCTGGTTGATATCGCTTTATCTACATCCGGTGATTATGAAAGATATTTTGAAGAAAATGGTAAACGATATCACCATATTTTATCACCGAAAACGGGCGCTTCGGCTCATGAGGTGCAAAGCGTGTCAATTATTGGGCCCAAAAGCACCTTAAATGATGCTTTGTCTACAGCTGTTTTTGTACTAGGTGTTCAAAAAGGAATGGACTTATTAAATAGAACACCAGGGTATGATGGAATTGTTGTAGACAATTCTCGTAAACTGCATTATTCAAGTGCCCTCATTGAGTAAGTACGTAATAATCATTTAGTTACGTTTTTTATTTGCAATATTCAATATTGAATATAGAGTAATAATTTATCCTTTGTGAAAGCTTGTTAGAGACATTGTGAGAGAAAAGATATTGGTTCCGACAATTATAGATATTGAAGCAAGTGGTTTTGGTGCCGCAAGTTATCCCATAGAAGTTGGGGTAATTAATGATGCTGGTGAGCGTTTCTGTTGTTTAATTAAACCTCAAAATGACTGGGTTCACTGGGATAAGAAAGCTGAATCTCTACATGGTATTAGCCGGCACCTTTTGAGTGAAAAAGGTGAGACCGTTCAGTCTGTGTGTCGGCAACTTAATCAATTTCTTCATGGACAAGTAGTATACTCTGACGGTTGGGTTGTTGATGATACTTGGTTAATCAAGTTATTCCATGCAGCAGGAGTAATGATGCAGTTTCAAGTGAGCTCATTAGAAATGATCTTAAACGAACCACAAATGTCATTATGGCATGTTACAAAAGACAAACTACTTAAAGAAATGCAAGTACAGCGACATCGGGCCAGTAGTGACGCCGCCCTTATTCAAAATACGTTTGTTACAACTCGGCAAATATCAACTACAAACAGTAATGTGCAGTTAAACTCATATTAGATCTACCCATCCGTCACAAACGTTAAATATTCCCCTTTTTAAGGTTAACTCGTATTCTGGTTACGTAATTTAGATATACTCATTCAAATTTCTTTGAAGGAACAGAATGAGCAAGCTAAGTAAAACATTTTTGACTGACCAAGTTTTAGATTTCGTTGCTGACTCTATTACTGCTCAAGGCTACGTGCTGTTAGAGGACTTTTTACCAACCGATTTGGCGTTGGAGCTTTCAATCGATGCTGAAACTTTATCTAAGACTAAATTTAAAACGGCAGGTATTGGGCGAAATGAAGACAAACAATTAAATAATGATATTCGAACAGATAGTACCCTGTGGCTTACGAAAAAAATGCATCCGCAATCGACTTATATTACTTTGATGGAGTATCTCAAACAGGGAGTAAATCAAAGACTGTTTTTGGGGTTATCAGACTTTGAATGCCATTTTTCACATTATAGAAGAGGCGACTTTTATAGACGACACCTCGACGCATTTAAAGGCCGAAGCAATAGACTGTTAAGTACAATATGCTATTTAAATAAAAACTGGAAAAGTAATCAAGGCGGTGAGCTAGTTCTTTATGCTAATCCTCAAGACTTAGAGCCACTGTCTAAAGTTTCCCCTGATTTTAATCGGTGCGTTATTTTCCTAAGTGAAGTTTTCCCCCACGAAGTGCTCACCAGTAGCAGTGATCGCTATAGCATAGCAGGTTGGTATAGCTTGAATAACAACATGCCAGTAAATGTCGACTATTAGGCGAACAGCCATGTTCTTAATAAAATAGCATCGGCTAAAACGTGGGAGTAGCATTCAATTTAAAATTCCCATTAAGTTTATTGTAAGGAATTATTTATTCATAGCGGTGAAAGTAATTTTAATTGAATATCTTAGTATGAAAAGTAATCTAAACGCATTTGTGGATGGTATTGATTCTCATTTGTGTTTTGTTTATAGTTACGATAACTTTTCATATAATCATTGAGATATACATGTTAAAAACTAAAAAGCACAAGTTATCAGTTGCTATCGTGGCTGTTACATTAGGCCTCGCTGGATGTGGTGGAAGCTCTAAGAACTCAGCACCTTCTGATATTGCTTTATCTGCCTCAACTGTAGACGAAAATGCAGCAGGTGTAGTAGTAGGTTCATTGACTGCCACTGATACTAATGCAAATGATACTTTCACTTTTACTGTTGATGATATTCGTTTTGAAGTGGATGGTGCGACGTTGCAACTTACTTCTGAACACTCAATTGATTTCGAATTGGAAGAAACAGTTACCTTGAATGTAACTGTGACAGATAGCGCTAGCAATACGTTTACCAAACCTTTTACAATTAGTATCGAAGACGAGCTTGATTACTATGGTTTCGAAAGCGCTAATATTATTGGTGAATCAGCTGTTAGCTATAGTGGACAAATCGCACGTCAACTTCTAATCAATGATTTAACTACGCTAATAAGTAATGAATTAAGTGATGTCACATCATTTGATACAAACGGTATATTTACCAATCGCGCATCTGTCATCGATGCCTTAAATTCTTATTTTGATGTTGCCGATTATGATGTTGCATCACAGCGTAATTTGCTCACCGAAACTTCTCCAGCTGGTCAAACAACTTTATTTGACATTTCTGAGTCATCTAAAGATTTGGTTGGAAAAATTGCTGGTAATGATGCTACAGGGCAGCATAAAGATTGGAACAACGGTGATTTTGAAGGGTGGGGAGAAAAAGGCTCTACTACCCCAGAAGGCTTAGTTCGTACATTTTTTGATATGCTTGCAGATAATGCACAAACTCAACTTGATGGTGTTGTTCGTCAGGACCCATTCGGTGACGATATTACATCTATTTCACTCACTGATGATGGTCGTGACTTAAAACAACTGATACAAAAGTTTCTGTTAATGGCCGTTACTTTCTCGCAAGGTGCTGATGATTACTTAGATAATGATATAGAAGGTAAAGGTTTATTATCTGACCACACAGACGTAGATAATGCTTATACCTCTCTTGAGCATCAATTTGATGAAGGTTTTGGATACTTCGGTGCAGCTAGAGATTATTTGAGCTATACAGATGATGAGGTCGCTGTTAAAGGTGGCCGCGATGATTGGCAGCTCTATCATGATACTGACGGTGATGGCGTCATTGATTTTAATTCTGAGTATAATTTTGGTCAGTCAACGAATGCTTCGAAACGTGACAGAGGCGCAGTTGTAGCTATTGATTTTAGTGCTGATGCAATGAATGCATTTCTTCAAGGGCGTAAGTTATTAAACGATACAGCTGGTGTAGCTTTGACTGATGCGCAAAAAACGGAGTTGTATGGTTATCGAGATACAGCACTTAGTACGTGGGAAAAAGCGATCGCAGCTACAGTTATTCATTACATTAATGATACGAGTGCTGATTTAACTGCTATTGGTACCGATGATTTTAATTACTCCGATGTAGCGAAGCATTGGTCTGAAATGAAAGGGTTCGCTTTAGGTTTGCAATTTAATAGACATTCATTATTAAGTGACGCAGATTTCACAGAAATCCATAGCTTGTTGGGTGATGTACCAGTGTTAGTTGGTGACGATGAAGTAGCTGCATACATTGTAGATTTATTGGCAGCGAGAGCCTTGTTAGAGTCAAGTTATAGTTTTGACGCTGATAACGTTGCTAACTGGTAAAACTACTTTTATAAAATTGGAGTATCTTGATTGATACTCTTAAGAGGTTACCTTAACAGGGTAGCCTCTTTTTGCGTTTAAAATCATATGGTATTGGAGTTAAGAGTGTGGTTAAACTTTTTCATTTAAAGCGAGATAAGCTAGTACTTAACATCGTAGTTACTATTGTTTTTTTTAGTTTAACGGCTTGTGGTGAAAGCTCGAGTAGCACCCAAGGTATTCAGTTTTCTCAAAATTCGTCAAGCCAACCTGCCACTGACGATTTTAATCAGACCTTGCTCTTAGAAAGCCTTACAGACAATGTAATTGTGCCAACATATGAGAAGTTTGCTGAATTGACTATCTTGCAAGAGAGCGCAATTAGTAATTATTGCGATGCTCTAACGGATCAGGCTAGTAATATTTCAGAAATGCAAATAACCGCCCAACAAAGTTGGAGAGAGCTTATGGCTGTTTGGCAAATGGCTGAAGTGATGCAAATTGGGCCTCTAGTTGAGAACAATAATAGCTTGCGAAATAAGATTTATTCTTGGCCAAATGTTAGCCAATGCGCTGTTGATCAAGACGTAGTGTTATCGGAGCAAGGTGGCTACGACATTAGTACTCGTACTCCAAGCAGAAAAGGTTTAGATGCAATAGAGTACCTTTTGTTTAATCAAAATTTAGACCACAGTTGTACTGTTTTTGGTACAGATCCACAGGGGTGGAATAACCGTATTGATGAAGACAGAGCTATAGCTAGGTGCAATTTTGCAAAAGTAGCGGCAATAGAATTAATAGCTAATAGTCAGTCACTGGTCACTGAGTGGAATGGCACATCAAGCGAGGAAGGGTATGCTGATACCCTAAAAGATGCTGGGCAAATCGAAAGTGCGTTCGCTGATGTTCATGATGCGGTAAATGATGTATCAGACGCTTTGTTTTATGTCGATACTTTAACCAAAGATGCAAAATTAGCGACCCCCTTAGGTATATTTGTCAATGATTGCGGGTTAGTACCTTGTGGTGAAAATGTTGAATCACAATTTGCATTCAACTCTCTGGATAATATTCTTAATAATATTCGCGCTATTAACATGATTTTTTTGGGTGGTGATGATGACGTTGGGATAGGGTTTGAAGATTATCTTATCGATGTAGGTGCGGATGATACTGCTCAAAAAATGCGTGATGATTTAACGAACGTCACACAATTTATAGAAGATATTCAACAAACTCTTACGGAGCTTTTGGAGCAAAACCCAGAACAAGTGCAACACGTTCATGATGAACTTAAAAAGGTAACAGATACGCTAAAAACTGACTTTATTCAGGGGCTTGCATTAGAGTTACCAGCAACATCTGCTGGTGATAATGATTAAATCAACCTTATATAATTATCATTTTCTCATAGTATTTAATTTCATCTAAGTAAGAGCATTTAATGAAGAAACCACCATTAGCAATATTAATCACAAGTATATTATTGAGTCAGGTAGCTATTGCTGAAGAAAAAAATAACTCATTTGAGCGTTTTAGTATTCTCGGTAATAAACAAGAATTAAGTAAATCAGCAGGTTCTGTTACATTTATTAGTGAAACTGAACTAGAAAAATTTGAATACGATGATATCGCCAGAATACTAGCAACTATCCCCGGCGTGAATGTGAGACAAGAAGATGGCTATGGCCTACGCCCAAACATTGGGTTTCGTGGTGTTACCCCTGAGCGCAGCAAAAAAATTAATATCATGGAAGATGGAGTTCTAATTAGCCCCGCTCCTTATTCAGCTCCGGCTGCTTATTATTTTCCAATGACAAGCCGTATGACAGCTGTTGAAGTAACAAAAGGCCCATCCACTATTAAGTATGGTCCTAACACTGTAGCTGGCGCCATTAACTTAGTCACGAGGCAAGTTCCGGTGGGTAGGGAAGCAGGTTTAGACGTAAGCTTAGGCTCTGACGGTTATGGTAAAGCTCATGGATATTTTGGAGATAATATAGATGACTTTGGGTATTTAGTTGAAGGCATCCATTTACGTGCTGATGGGTTTAAAGAACTTGATGGCGGCGGGAATACTGGGTTTGATAAGTCTGATGTTATGGCTAAGTTTAATTACCAATTAGATGGAGATGATTATCAGCAGGTTTTAGAGTTAAAGTTGTCTCATGCGTCAGAAACATCTGATGAAACTTATTTAGGCTTAACAGATGAAGATTTTGATAAAAACCCTTACAGAAGATATGCGGCCAGTCAGTTGGATGTTATGGAATGGGAGCATCAACAGGTACAGTTTAGTCATCATATTGAGTTTGAAAATTTCAATGCTACTACTAAAGTGTACCGAAATGACTTTGAACGGGCTTGGTTCAAGCTTAATGGATTTGGCAGTTCGCAAGGTGGGAGTATTCCTACCCTCCAGCAAATTTTAACTAACCCTACTGATGAACTGAACCAAGTTTATTATCAGGTTTTGACTGGGCAAGCTGATAGCACATTACGCGAGATTATAGTTTTAGGGACCAATGACCGAGAATACTATTCTCAAGGCTTGCAAATAGATATGACGTGGGACATGTCTTTGTTTGGCTTTTCTCACCAATTGGCTAGTGGTATTCGTTATCATGAAGATGAAATTGAGCGTAATCATATTGAAGACAACTTTCTAATGCGTTCTGGACTCTTACAATCAACTGGTGAAGCGACCGTTGCGACGGCGACCAATACAGAGCAAACCGAGGCTATTTCAGTTTACCTGCAAGATACATTGACGTTGGATGACCTAACAGTCACAGCTGGTATACGAGGCGAATTAATTGATAGTTATTTTAAAAATAGAGCGCCGCAACGAGAACAGGATTTTCAATATAAAACCACCAGATTATGGTTGCCAAGTATAAGTGCTTATTACGGAATAAATGATAATTCAGGCGTTTTTGGTGGAATACATCAAGGGTTTGTGCCAACTAGTCCCATACAGTCAGTAGACATAAAAATTGAGAAAAGCATAAATTATGAGCTAGGTTGGCGTTATGAGGCTAATGGTAATAAAGCTGAAGTGGTTGGCTTTTTCAGTGATTACAGCAATTTAAAGGAAAGCTGCTCAATTTCTGCTGGATGTGATACTGATGTTGAATTTAATGCTGGTGCAGTAGATATATATGGGATTGAAGCTAGCTTCAGTGATAATTTCGAGATTAACAAGCAGTACTCTGTTCCTTTAGCTATTGTTTACACTCATACGCAATCGTCTTTCAAAGAGACGTTTTATTCTGATTTTGAACAATGGGGGTTTGTAACTGCTGGTGATTCGCTACCTTATTTAGCCAAAAACATGCTGTCTATTAGTCTTGGCTTAACTGCTGAGAATTGGCAAGTCGCTATGTTAGTCAATTATACAGATGAAATGCCAGAAGTCGCGCAAACTGCGTTAACAGGTGATATTCGTGATTCAACTCTAGCAGGTTTACATACCGAATCGACCTTAGTGGTTGATATATCTGCAAGTTATGAGCTAAACCACAATAGTCAATTCTATATGAAACTAGACAACCTTTTGGATAGCACAGATATAGTAAGCAGGCGTCCTTTTGGCGCTAGGCCATCCAAGCCCCGTCAAGTTTCTATTGGGTATAAATATAGATTTTAAATTTGTTAATTGGGGCTTACATTGCAGATAGTTGAGCTATTAAGTGAAAGTATCTTGTTATTACCAGGATATTTAGTGGATGCAAATAAACGAATATTTGGTCTATATTTGCTCTCTACTTTGTTTTTTGCTGTGCCTGTTTTCCTATTAAAAAATAGACCTTTCAAGTTTATGGCTTTTACGGGGTACGTGTTTAATAAAAAAATATGGTTACACCCTTCGGCTCGTTTGGATTACTCCCTGTTTATTGTAAACCGTTTTCTAAAATTGATACTCTGGGCACCTATTGTTCTGACAATGGTGCCTATAGCTATAGGTTTCTCAGGTGCAATAGAAAATGTCTTTGGAGAAATAAAGCCGATTACAAATAATCAGGTAGTAATAGTGAGTGTTTTTACTTTTATTTTATTTATATTCGATGACTTTACTCGTTTCTTATTACACTTTTTGTTACACAAAGTTCCTATTCTTTGGGATTTTCATAAAGTGCATCATTCAGCAATAGTTATGACCCCTATGACAATTTATCGCAGTCATCCTTTTGAAAGTTACTTATATGCTTGCAGAATGGCGCTTTCACAAGGTCTTGCCGTAGGAATTGGTTACTATTTATTTGGTCCTACATTAAGTATGTTTGATGTACTTGGTGCTAATGTGTTTGTGTTTGTGTTCAACTTGATGGGATCTAATTTACGACACTCTCATATTTGGTGGTCGTGGGGAGATAAAGTTGAAGCGTGGTTTATAAGCCCAGCACAACATCAAATACATCACAGTGATAAAACAGAGCATTTTGACCGCAATCTTGGATCGGCTTTAGCTATTTGGGATAGGGGATGTGGAACGCTAATAAAGTCATCTGAAACCGGTAAAATAAGATTTGGTATCGGAAATCAAGAGAGTGGACATAAGTCACTGCTCGAGGCTTATATAAGTCCTTTTAAGGATATTTGGAAACGAAGAAAAGCAGATAGTGACTACTAAACGAATGGCTTTTCTTCTTTTCGTAAGTGTAAACTAGTAGCATTGATTCTCTATAAGCGGTTAGAAAAATTATTATTCTTGAGTAAATGTTATTCCTGCATTGTTTTCTAGACGTTTAATTAAGTTATCGCCCATTGCAGGTGCAGTCGTCCATATGCCACCTTTTGTTTTCGTTGTATCTTTCACTAAGCATATTGCAGCTTCTGCAATGAGTTTTGAAGTAGAGCCATACCCTGGATCTTTGTCACCTTTAACTGAAATTTTGATCTCGTTTCCGTCTGAATCAGAACCTATATATAGTAAATCATAAAACCCTGACTCACGCTCTTCTTTGTTAGGCCCTTCCCCTGGTTTTGGACCATTTTCGCCACCCATACTTTTGTCATTTGTCATGGAGTTTGCAATGGCTTCTCCTTTTTCTCCTGGGCCAGTCATGAACATCTCGTCGTAAATAAAGTCTTCTCCGTAGGCCTTTCCTAATAGAAAGTTTGAACGCTGGACATTTCGAGTATTAATAACGGCCATCACAAATGGTGCGACCCAGCTATTTAAGTCTGCTTCAAAGAAAGGTCTATTGCCAAATGGCTGGTTTACTCCTTGATACTTTGGAGTTAAAGAAAATGGGTTGAGTAAAGCTTTCATTTTTAGAGGATCTTTTTTGGCTGCTGCGATTGTTTCTTTGAAGCTAGCAGAGGTTCCACCAGAAAATGTGCCTTTCATTTTTCTCACGCGACATCGCACAGTTGGCATCACTTTGCCAAATTGTTGCTTGGCTAGCTTCTGTAAGTGATAAACACCCATGTCAGAAGGGATTGAGTCGAACCCACAGGAAAAGACAATACGTGCCCCGCTTTGTTGCGCAGCTTTTTCATGGGTTGGTATCATTTCGCTCATCCATACCGGTTCGCCACATAAATCTACATAATCAACACCGGACTTCGCACACATAGCTATAAGCTCAGAACCATAAATTTGGTATGGTCCAACAGTTGTAAGCATTAACTTGGTGCGATTAACCATAGCTTGTAATGAGGTTGGATCTTGAACATCAGCGGCCACTAGAGGGATAGTCTCCGGTACACCTATCTCATCTCTCACTTGCGCTAATTTTGCTGCGCTTCGACCTGCCATGGCCCACTTTAAGGATTTATCGTTTGAGTATTGGGTAGCCAAATACTTTGCGACTAATCTACCAGTAAATCCAGTTGCTCCGTAAACAACAATATCAAATTCTTTATTAGTACTCATCACACCCTCAACCTATCAGCTAGTAAAATGAGTGTAATGGGCTTGTAATATAAGTTTACTTTATTTAAATAATTAAAAACTATAGGTGTTGCTAATGTATAGTTTTCTTTAGATACAAAAAACGAGCATAAATGCTCGTTTTGATTGAACGTGGAATTTTTCACATACTCTTTACTTAAGCTGTAACGATTTTACAAGCGTTAGTTCCACCAATTGTTTCCATTTCATCGCCATAAGTCAGAATAAATTGATCGCCTGACTCTACTACGCCTTTCTCTTTCAAAGTCGCGATCACGTCAGTTTTCAATTGACCAGGGTTACTGCCTCTAGAGTCAAAAAACACAGGTTTAACACCACGGTAAAGCGCCATCTTATTCAAGGTTGCATCATGTCTTGAAAGAGCATAAATAGGCAGAGAGGTTGTTATACGTGACATTAGTAATGGCGTACTACCACTTTCGGTTAAAGTAACAATAGCTTTAATTGTTTTTAAATGATTAGCAGAATATACGGCACTCAATGCAACTGTTTCACCAATTGAGTTGAATGACTCGTCAACTCGGTGTTTAGAAATAGTCACGCTAGGGTGAGTCTCTGCACCAACACAAACTCTAGACATAGCAGCTACTGTTTCAACAGGAAACTCACCTGCTGCTGTTTCGGCTGATAACATTACGGCATCTGTTCCATCTAATACCGCGTTTGCGACGTCCATCACTTCAGCACGAGTTGGCATTGGACTTGTTATCATTGATTCCATCATCTGCGTTGCAGTGATAACCACTTTATTGAGTTGTCTAGAGCGAGAAATAAGCTTTTTCTGAACCCCTACAAGTTCTGCATCACCAATTTCAACTCCTAAATCACCACGTGCAACCATAACAGCGTCAGACGCTTCAATAATGTCATCAATCGCTTCGTCAGTCGCGACGGTTTCTGCACGCTCAACTTTAGAACAAATCATTGCACTGCAACCCGCTTTTTCTGCCAGTTGACGTGCGTAACGCAAATCGTCTCCTGAGCGAGGAAAAGATACTGCAAGATAGTCAACGCCGATTTTTGCAGCCGTCACTATGTCTTGCTTATCTTTTTCAGTTAACGCTTCTGCAGATAGTCCACCACCTTGGCGGTTGATACCTTTATTATTTGAAAGTTTTCCTGCAACAGTTACTTTTGTATGTACTTTGTTTCCTTCAACACGATCCACTTTAAGTTGGATGCGCCCGTCATCTAATAACAATACGTCGCCTGTTGAAACGTCTTGAGGCAGCTCTTTGTAATCGATTCCTACGGATTCTTGATTCCCTGCATCACGGTCTAAATCAGCATCAAGAATAAAGTGATCGCCTATTTTTAAAATAATTGACCCTTCGGCAAACTTAGCAACACGAATTTTAGGGCCTTGTAAATCACCTAAAATTGCAACATATTTACCTAACTTTTTAGCGGCAACTCGAACTTTATCCGCGCGATCTATATGGTCTTGTGCTGTACCGTGAGAAAAATTCATCCTTACCACATTGGCACCCGCCTTTAGAATTCCCTCAATTTGCTCAACGGTATCTGTAGATGGACCTAAGGTCGCCAGTATTTTTGTTCGTCTTAACATTGTTATAGTGCTCTGTAGTTGTCGCGCATTATTAATCTATCTTTACTCGATAGGTGTTTGATACATAAAATATTATATTCATCAGCATAGCTATCTTTAGGCAATACTTCTTTTAACTATTTATGACGATTACATTTAAACAAACTCTAAATCGTCGTAAATTGACAAATCTGTAATTTTATTACGAAAATGGTAGTGCAAATTCGTCAAAAAGTGAATCTATTCTCAAAAAAAAGAGCTTAAGCGCTCTTTTTTTATACCTTTTATTGATAACCGTCTCTTTTATCAAATCTAGAACCCCTAAGGGTATCTTTAACGCGTTTTAAGTTCTCTCTAAACTTATTACCGCGCCTGAGGGTGAAGCCTGTTGCTAGAATGTCAATTAAGATTAATTGTGCAATACGAGAAGCCATTGGCATGTACATATCTGTATCTTCAGGTACTTCTAAAGATAATACTAAACTGCATTCTTTAGCTAGTGGGCTATCCTTTGAGGTTATCCCCATTACTGTTGCGTCATTGCCTCGAGCGATTTGTGCTATTTCTACTAGGCTTTTAGTTCTGCCCGTATGAGAAATTAAAACCACAACGTCTTCTTCGCTGCAATTCATACAACTCATTCGCTGCATTAAAATATCTTCAAAATACACTACTGGAACGTTAAATCTAAAAAATTTATTTAATGCATCATGAGCCACTGAAGCTGAGGCGCCCAGCCCAAAAAATGATATTTTTTGGGCTTGAGTTAATAAATCTACCGCTCGATTAATTGTATTAATGTCAACAGACGAACGCGCAACCTCTAGAGATGCCATGGTAGATTCAAATATTTTATTAGTATATTCGTCAGGTCCGTCATTTTCTTCTACATGCCTATTAACATAGGGAGTACCATTGGCAAGACTTTGCGCTAGGTGTAGCTTAAAATCAGGGTAGCCTTTGGTATCTAATCTCCTACAAAAACGGTTAACAGTGGGCTCACTTACTCCTGACATTTTAGCTAGTGTTGCTATACTGCTGTGAATTGCCATTTGAGGGTTTTCGAGGATAACTTCTGCAACTTTGCGTTCTGATTTACTAAATAAAGCGTCGTGTTGTGTTATTTTTTCCAGAATATTCATATTAAACAGAAAACTTCATTATAATTGTTTTACCTTGTTGGTAAGATTACCCTGTAACGATCCTTATGGGTACTATTGTTGTAATTTTTTAACGTGAAAATTTACAAAAAATGTTAGTTTCATCGCCCAAGTGGGCAATAAATATGGTGAATTTGCGATGATAAGTTGTAAATTTACTACATTTAATGTTAAATATTGCACCATAATCTAGGGGATCTCATAAGTTAGATACAGTTCTCTTAATGCAACATTTTCTCTCAATATTTAAGTAGGCAAAAAAAATGGTTTTGGAAAATTCATTCGAACCTTGTGACTTTGTTTTGTTTGGTACCATTGGTGACTTGGCCAGACGTAAACTTTTACCCTCTCTATATCAACTTGAAAAAGCTAATCTCATGCATGCTGAAACCAAGGTAATTGGTGTGGCACGTCAAGATATTAGTCTCGAAGAATACGTAACTTTAGTAAAAGAAAATATAGAAAATTTTACTAAGGAAGATCTATGTTTAGAAACTTGGAACAGGTTTAAAGAAAAACTAGATTACGTTCGTGTCGATATGAAGGACGCAGACAGTTACAAAGTGTTCAAAGAGCATGTTGATGCAAAACGAACTATGGTTTGTTACTTTGCGACTCCTCCTTCAATTTTTGGTGACATTTGCAGAGGTTTGAAAGCGGCTAACATCATCGACAAAAGTATGCGAGTAGTGCTAGAGAAACCTCTAGGTCATGACTTAGAGTCGTCAAAAGTTATTAACGACCAAGTTGCAGAATTTTTTGAAGAAAGACAAATTTACCGTATTGACCATTACCTAGGTAAAGAGACTGTATTAAATTTAGTGGCTTTGCGCTTTGCAAACTCTATATTTGCAACCAACTGGGATCATAATTGTATCGATCACGTGCAAATTAGTGTTGCTGAGTCGGTTGGTATTGAAGGTCGTTGGGGGTATTTTGACGATGCTGGTCAAATGCGAGATATGGTGCAAAACCATTTACTACAAATATTGACGCTGATTGCTATGGAGCCGCCAGCTACACTTGACGCAACTAATATTCGTAACGAAAAGCTGAAAGTGCTTAAGGCGTTACGACCAATTGATGCATCTAATGTTCGCCAAAATACCGTTCGTGGACAGTATGTAGAAGGCTTTATTAAAGGGCAAGAAGTTCCAGGTTACTTAGATGAACCTGATGCGAACCAGCAGAGTACAACTGAAACCTTTATTGCCTTAAAAGTAGAAATAGATAACTGGCGCTGGGCTGGTGTACCATTTTATTTGAGAACGGGTAAGCGTCTACCAAACAAGACCAGTGAAGTGAATATTTTCTTTAAACGTCAGCCTCACAATTTATTTAAAGATAGTTTTACTCAGCTACCACCCAATAAGTTAACGATTAGACTTCAGCCTGATGAAGGTGTAGAAGTTACCGTTATGAACAAAGTGCCAGGATTAACGAGCTCTGGTGCGATGAACCTACAAAAATCTAAGCTTAACTTGAGCTTTTCTGACACATTTAAAGATGAGCGTATTGCTGATGCATACGAGAAGCTATTGTTAGAAGTTATGTTAGGTAATCAGTCACTGTTTGTACGTCGAGATGAAGTCGAAGCCGCTTGGACTTGGGTTGATAGTATACTTGCCGCATGGAATTCTAGTAACGAAGCTCCAGAACCGTATCAAGCGGGTACTTGGGGGCCAGTGTCTTCTATTGCATTATTAGCTCGAGAAGATAGAGCTTGGTATGAAAGTAAAATAGGGAAAAAATAATGGCATTAACGAAATCAAAATTTAGAACTCCTGAACAACTTAATTTAGCATTCACACGTAAAATATCTAAATTGTTAAGAGATGGAATTGAAGAAAACGGTCGAGCTAGTTTAATCGTCTCTGGTGGCAGAACCCCTGCTGCATTATTTGAAGCATTATCTAAAATTAGTTTAGCTTGGGATTTAGTGGACATTAGTTTAGCTGATGAACGCTGGGTTGATAACGCCAATGAGGCGTCAAATGAAAAAATGTTACGTGAAAAACTTCTCATTAATAATGCAGTTAATGCTAATTTTTTCCCACTTAAAACACACCATGCTGACGCTACTGAAGCAGTTCAGCAGTGTGCTAGTAATTTGCAAGACATACACAAACCTTTCGATGTGGTAATTCTTGGTATGGGTGAAGACGGGCACACCGCTTCTTTATTTCCATGCTCAGAGCAAATTTCAGAAGGTCTAGATCTAGAATCTGGTCAGTCCTATATTGCTGTGCAGCCCACTACGGCACCTAATCAAAGAATCTCATTGACCTTGCCTGCTTTATTAAATAGTCAGCAAATCTTTTTACATTTGACAGGCGACAGTAAAAAAGAAGTACTAGATATTGCCTTATCTGGTGACAACGAAATGGAAATGCCTATTCGCGCAGTATTAAATAATGCTGATGTTGAGTTACTTTGGGCACCATAGCCTGATAGGTATATAACAAATTTTAAATTTTTGGAGAAAACTGTGAACACTGCCATTCAGGAAGTCACTGCACGAATTATCGAGCGAAGCAAACTGACTCGTAAAGCATATTTAGACAAAATTGAAGCTGCTCGTTTAGAAGGGCCTCATCGTGGTGTGTTGTCTTGTGGTAACTTAGCCCATGGCTTTGCAGCTTGTGGTACAGAAGAAAAAGCTGATTTACGCAGCATGACTAAAGCTAATATAGCCATTGTGTCTTCATACAATGATATGTTATCGGCTCATCAGCCCTATGAAGATTATCCAGCATTGCTAAAAAAAGCAGTAAGTGAAGTGGGTAGTGTTGCTCAATTTGCTGGTGGTGTACCCGCTATGTGTGATGGAGTGACACAGGGAACGCCTGGTATGGACCTTAGCTTAATGAGCCGAGATATTATTGCTCAAGCTACAGCCATTTCATTGTCTCACAACATGTTTGATGGCAATTTATTGTTGGGAATATGTGACAAAATTGTCCCTGGTTTATTGATGGGTGCACTTAGTTTTGGACATTTACCAAGTATTTTTGTACCTGCAGGCCCTATGCCTTCTGGTATACCGAACAAAGAAAAAGCCCGTGTTCGTCAAGCCTACGCTGAAGGTAAAGCGACAAGAGAAGAATTATTAGATGCTGAATCTAAGTCTTACCATTCTGCCGGCACCTGTACTTTCTATGGTACTGCCAATAGTAATCAACTAGTGGTTGAAACAATGGGCTTACATTTACCTGGTTCATCTTTTGTTAATCCAGGTACTCCGTTACGTGATGCTTTAACCGATGCAGCAGCAAAACAAATTACACGTATTACCGACTTAGGTGATAATTATCGTCCTATGGGCCACATCGTTGATGCAAAAGCCATAGTGAATGGATTGGTTGCATTATTGGCAACGGGTGGTTCAACTAACCACACTATGCACTTAGTTGCCGTTGCGCGCTCTGCTGGTTACATTATTAACTGGGATGACTTTGCTGATATTTCTAGTGTTGTTCCCTTACTTACTCGAATCTATCCAAATGGATCTGCAGATATTAACCATTTCACCGCAGCAGGCGGTATGGCTTTATTGTTTAGAGAGCTGTTAAACGCAGGCTTACTTCATAATGATGTTAAAACCATATGTGGTGATGGTCTTGAACAATACACTCAAGAGCCCGTGATTAAAGATGGTGAGTTGATTTGGCAAGACGGTCCTAAAGAATCCTTTGATAAAGAGGTTGTCGCCACTGTAGATAAGCCTTTCAAAGTAGATGGTGGTTTATCAGTACTGTCTGGTAACTTAGGCAGAGCAGTGATGAAGACATCTGCGTTACGTGAACCTCACTGTAAAATTACAGCACCAGCCGTTGTATTTGAAGACCAATTTGAACTCCACGCTGCGTTTAAAGCGGATGAATTGAATAAAGACTGTATTGTTGTTGTCAGATTCCAAGGACCTTCTGCCATAGGCATGCCAGAGCTACATAGTTTAACTCCTCCTCTTGCTGTACTGCAGGACCGAGGCTATAACGTGGCATTGGTTACAGATGGCAGAATGTCAGGTGCATCTGGAAAAGTACCAGCTGCCATCCATGTGACACCAGAGGCACTTAAAGGCGGTTTGTTAGCCAAAGTGAATACTGGCGATATGATTGAGTTAGACACTGCTACGGGTGTTATGTCTGTTTTAGTTAGCGATGATGAGTTAGAAAGCCGTGAAGCCAAAGTAACTGATGTAGCAAATCATCAAGTTGGTATGGGGAGGGAAATGTTTGCAGCTATTCGAACTACCCTTACCGGTGCTGAGCAAGGTGCCTGTTCTTTGTTTCTAGGTCAGGAATGATTATGAAGTTTGTTGCAGATGTTGGTGGCACAAATATTCGTATTGCTCAGGTAGATAGGAATCAGATAGGGAACATTAAAAAGTACCTGTGCGCAGACTTTGCCACTATTACAGATGCTATTAATACTTATTTCGCTGAGTTTCCAGAAGTAACCTTTAATGCTGGATGTTTGGGAGTTGCTTGTCCGGTAACGAGTGACCGCATCGCTATGACCAATAGTCATTGGGACTTTTCTATAGCTGAACTCAAACAGCAATTGAATCTTAACTGGTTAGGTGTGATTAACGATTTTACCGCGGTAGCTCATGCCGTTCCTGTTTTGAATGATGACCAAAAGTATCAAGTTGGTCTGGGAACAATTCAAGATAATGAGAATGTCGCTGTTTTTGGCCCAGGTACAGGTTTAGGTGTTAAGCACTTAGCGCCATCAGAAGATGGTTGGTTGGCCCTTGACGGAGAAGGCGGCCATGTAGATTTTGCTGCGGTTGATGAGCTTGATATTGCTATTTTACGTTTCTTAACTAAGAAGTTGGGTCATGCCTCTGCTGAGGAAGTGTTGTCAGGACGTGGTTTAGTGCAAATTTACCAAGCATTGTCAGAATATCAAAGTACGGAAGCTGAGTTAACTGAAGCTGCTGACATAACTGAAAAAGCTCTCAATGGTAGTTGTGCTCTATGTACCGCTACTTTGAACCAATTCTGCAAAATTTTGGGTAGTTTTGCAGGAAATCTTGCCCTTAATATGGGAACACGTGGTGGCGTGTATATTGGTGGTGGCATTGCCCCCCGTTTCACCAAGTTTATTCAAGAAAGTGATTTTCGTGAGCGTTTTGAAGCAAAAGGCCGATTTAAAGGCTATGTCTCAGGAATCCCCACTTTCATTATTACCGAGCCCGATCATGGTTTGATTGGAGCTATGGCCTATCTAAATCAAAATTTTAAAGGTTAAAATTCAATGACAAAAAATTGGAAAATGACATCAGAAGAAATATTCAGCCAAGGGCCAGTAGTGCCGGTTTTAGTTATCAAAAATGTTGAACATGCAGTTCCTCTAGCGAAAGCTTTGATTGCGGGCGGTATAAAGGTTTTAGAAGTAACATTAAGAACTGATGCAGCAATTGATGTAATCGCTAAGATTGCCAAAGAAGTACCGGAAGCTGTAATTGGTGCGGGTACAGTCACTAATCGTGAGCAATTACAACAAGTAATTGATGCTGGCGCCAAGTTCGCCATCAGCCCCGGCTTAACAACTGATCTATTGAAAGCTGGTAATGAAGGCAGCATTGCACTTATTCCTGGTATTTCTTCGATTTCAGAATTGATGACAGCTAAAGATCTTGGCTATACCCACCTTAAGTTCTTCCCAGCTGAAGCTTCTGGTGGCGTAAAAGCGCTTAAAGCAATTGGTGGGCCTTGCCCAGAAATCACATTCTGTCCAACAGGTGGTATCAGCCCTAGCAACTATAATGACTACCTATCTTTATCCAATGTAGCTTGTTGTGGTGGTTCTTGGTTAGCGCCAGAAGACGCAATGGAAAATGGCGAGTGGGATAAAATTACCCAATTAGCTAAAGAAGCAATCGCTGGCGTTAAATAAACGTAGTTTTTTAAAACTTATTAAACAGTATTTATTTAAATAAAAACCGATGGCAATTTCCATCGGTTTTTTTTGCATGCTTAATTATTAGTATGAATTGTTAGGCTGTTTACTTTTATCTATATATTTGAATTTATATAGTGTGCACCTATTAGACAGGCTAGTTGCTTCATTTTTTCATGATTTTTAGGCCAGATAACTTATTCTTATGTTTTCTCGATGGAGTGGGGCATACCGCACTCAAGTGCTAATAACGAGCAAAATTTAAGGTTTAGGTTATCTTAAACTACGACTTATCGAGCTACTACGCTAGCGTTAATAATAGATACTTCTTCACTGGGTCGTCCGTTTCTTGAACCTAGGCTCTCTATCGTTGCTAATACTTCTATACCTTCTGTCACGTCACCAAAGATAGTATGTTTGCCATTTAACCAAGGTGTGGCCGAGAATGTCAGGAAAAATTGACTGCCATCGGTATTAGGTCCTGCATTTGCCATACTGAGCTTACCTGCTTCGCTATGAGTGATATTTTCGTCAAACTCGCCTTCATAGGCGTAACCTGGATTTCCTCTTCCTGTACCTAAAGGGTCGCCTCCCTGGGCCATAAAGCCAGGAATAATTCGATGAAATAACAATCCGTCGTAAAACCCTAGTTTTGTGAGATAAATGGTACTAGAAACATGCATTGGGGCGGTTTCTGGCTTAAAAGTAACCGTGATGTCTCCATGGCTTGTGGCTAATTTCCAAAGGTAAGTTTTGCCTTCAGTAAAAGTGAATACTGGTGGTTTAGGTAGTTTGGTTTTCCAGTTGTCAGATGATTTATCAATGTCTTGTTCTGCAATAAACTGATCCACTTGTTTGATGGCTTTATCAGTAAATAAGTCACAACTTGAAAAAATTAACATAATCAAAATAACAACAGCAGTGGGCGAGCTTAACGACAGATAAGACTTCATGATGTAAGGGGTCTTGTTTAAATTAACTAGATATCTAGTTTAAACACCTTTGAATTTCGTTGAAAGTTGTAAAGCTGTTTCTTTTTTGCTGGAAGGTCTTCAAGGGTGGCTTGTTTAAAGCCTTGTTCCTGAAACCAATGTGCGGTGACAGTAGTCAATACAAAGATGCTTGTAAGTCCTTGCTGGTGTGCATGGTTTTTTATCGCTTCAAGTAACCGCTCTCCACGGTTGCCGCCTCGGTAGTCTGGATGTGTAGCAACACAAGCAAGTTCACCCATTTCATCCTCTGTATAGGGATAAAGCGCAGCACAAGCTATGGTCATACCATCTCTTTCAAGTACCATAAATTGTTCGATTTCTTGCTCTAACCTTTCTATTGAACGTGTAACTAAAATGCCTTTTTCTTCTAAAGGTTTAATTAGCTTTAAAATACCAGCCACATCTTCAACATTTGCATGCCTTAACTGTTCGTAAGAACGTTGCGATATTAATGACCCCGCACCGTCTCGAGTAAACAACTCTTGTAATAGCGCACCGTCTTGCCGGTAACTTACACAGTGACAGCGGCTAATACCCGCTTCTAGACTCGAGATTATTGCTTGAAATAACTGCTTCTCAGGTGCGTAAAAAGGCTGGGTGAGCATTTCATTGATTTGATCTAATTCTATACTTCTAAGTAGTCTTCCATCTTCAGATATCAAGCCATCTTGTTCTCTAAATAAGATTAGCTTGTCAGCATTCAACGCAATTGCAGCATTGGTCGCAACATCTTTGTGTGAAAGGTTAAATACCTCACCAGTAGCTGAATAGCCCATGGGAGGTAACAACACAATAGAGCCGTCATTAAGGTGATCATTTATACCGTCTACATCAATACGGCGCACTAGGCCGGTGTTTTCGTAGTCCACGCCATCCTGCACACCTATTGGCATAGCGACTACTAAGTTTCCAGAGCACACTCTTATTTGTGAGCCGTGCATTGGGGAGTTGGCTAACCCCATCGTGAGTAAAGCCTCGACCTGAGATCTTACCGAACCTGCGGCGTCTTTCACACATTCAAGGGTTGGCTTATTTGTAATGCGCACGTCTTGATGAAAACGAGGGGTTAAACCTCTGAGTAACGCGCGTTCATCAATTTGTGGTCGTGCTCCATGCACTAATACGAGTCTTACGCCTAGGCTATTTAATAGCGCTATATCGTGAATAATATTGGCAAAGTTTTCCTCTTCGATGGCCTCTCCACCAAACATCAACACAAAGGTTTTACCCCTATGAGCGTTGATGTAGGGCGCAGAGTTGCGAATGATTTTTACGCTATCGATATGAGATACAACCACTATTGAGTCCTTAGCTACTTTTGGCTAATTCAGCATCTAAAGCAGCAGAGACAGGCTTTATACCTGTTCCACCTAAGATACTGCGTTTGTCTACTAAATACTCTAATTGTAGAATTTCGTAAACATCATCTTCAATTAAGCCAGAGTATTTCTTAAGCTCTTCAAGGCTCAGCTCTTCAATGGCTTTCTTCTGCTCTAGTGCGGCCAGTACAACTTGGCCAGAAATATCGTGGGCAGTTCTAAATGGAATTCCTTTTGCAACAAGGTAGTCTGCAAGCTCAGTTGCGTTCGCATAGCCTTCACGGGCCGCCTTAGCACAACGTTCAGAATCCAATTTAATGCTATCGATAACCTCACAGGCAATGCATAAGCAAATATGCCATTGAGTAACGGCATCTAATAAGCCTTCTTTGTCTTCTTGCATATCTTTATTGTATGCCAAAGGTAGGCCTTTCATCGTGACTAACATGCCTTGTAAGCTGCCAAAAACGCGGCCGCATTTACCACGCATAAGCTCTAAGGCATCAGGGTTTTTCTTTTGAGGCATTAAAGAAGAGCCAGATGTTACTTCGTCACCAAGGGTAATAAACCCTGCTTCACCAGAGTTGAAGAATATTAAATCTTCAGCCATGCGAGACATATGCATCATGCTGGTACTTGCTGCAAAAAGTAACTCTAGAACAAAATCACGGTCTGAAACTGCGTCTAAACTATTTAAACATGGGCTGTCAAAACCAAGGTCGTCAGCAATTTCTTGACGATCAATCGGATAAGTCGTGCCAGCCAAAGCACCGCAACCAAGTGGAGATTGATTCATACGGGCTTTTAAATCCACTAAGCGGCTAATATCACGCTTAAACATTTCTACATAAGCTAAACACCAATGAGAGTAACGAACAGGCTGCGCGCGTTGTAAATGGGTATAGCCAGGTAAAATAACAGTTTTGTTATTACTAGCTGAGCCAACTAAAGACGCTTTTACGTTCTCTAAGTCAGCAATGAGTAGGTCAACGTGTTCACGTGTCCATAATTTGAAGTCGGTAGCAACTTGGTCATTACGGCTTCGGCCAGTATGTAACTTACGGGCAATATCGCCTAGCTGTTCGATAAGAGTAGCTTCAACAAAGCTATGAATATCTTCTTCACTGCTAGCATCAAAATCCAAAGTACCGTCTTCAGCTTTAACAAGTAATGCTTGTAACGCATCTTCTAACTGTTGTTGTTCGTCTGGCGTTAATACACCTGCTTTGCAAATAGCTTTAGACCATGCAATTGAACCTCTAATATCTTGGCTTGCTAACGCGCGGTCAAAGGGTAATGAGTCATTAACTCTTCTGAACATGGCGCTACTGCCGTCTTGAAAACGGCCTCCCCATAAACTCATTATTCTATTCCTGTATTTTTAAACGCCATGCCTTTTTTGTTCATGGCATCTATACGGCTAGATAAACTGAATAAACGGATAAAGCCTTCAGCATGACTTTGGTCGTATACATCATCTGCACCAAATGTTGCGAAGTCTTCTGAGTACAAACTGTTTGGCGATTTTCTTTGAACAACCGTTGCTTGACCTTTATATAGTTTAACAACTATTTCACCCGTTACTTTTTGAGCGAAGCTTGCTGCACCTGCTAACAGAGCATCATTTAAAGCGGTAAACCAGCGTCCATCGTACATTACGTGAGAGTACTCTAAGCCAATCTGTTCACGGTATTTAAGCGATGATTTATCCAGAACTAAACATTCTAGTGCTTTGTACGCCGCCATCATCACAGTGCCGCCCGGGGTTTCATAGCAACCACGTGACTTCATACCCACTAAACGATTTTCAACAATATCGATACGACCTACACCATGAGCAGCTGCGATTTCGTTCAGTTTCATCAATACGGCATAAGGCGTTAACTCTTCGTCATTCACTTTTGTCAATTTACCTTGGTCAAAAGTAAGATGAACACGTACTGCTTCATCTGGCGCATCTTCTGGGTCAACTGTCATAGTCCAGATCCCTTTAGTCGGTTCACACCAAGGATCTTCTAGCTCGCCACCTTCGTGAGATATATGCCAAGCGTTAGCATCACGGCTATAAATTTTAGTGAGAGATGCTGAGCAAGGAATATTCCGCTCTGCTAGATAATCAAGTAAATCTTCACGAGAAACCATGTCCCACTCACGCCATGGGGCGATAACAGTTAGTTCTGGTGCTAAAGCCGCGAATGTTCCTTCAAAACGTACTTGATCATTACCTTTACCAGTACAACCGTGACATAAAGCATCAGCCCCTACTTTGCGAGCAATCTCAACTTGCGCCTTTGCAATAATTGGGCGCGCCATTGAAGTGCCTAGTAGGTACTCACCTTCATATACTGCGCCTGTGGTAATAGTTGGATAAATGTAATCTGATACAAACTCTTCTTTTAAATCGACTATGTAGCATTCGCTTGCACCTGTTGCGATAGCTTTCTCGTGTAATCCGATAAGCTCTTCTTCGCCTTGCCCAACATCAGCTGCAAAGGCAATAACTTCACAGTCGTAGTTTTCTTTTAACCAAGGAATAATTGCAGATGTATCCAATCCGCCTGAGTATGCTAGTACCACTTTCTTGATAGGTTTGTTTTTTGCGATTGCCATGATAGTTCCTGTTAATAGCAGCGTCATTTCTTGTCTAAGTTGAAGCTGCGTTAATGTATTTTCTATTAGGTTGGGTTAGTCAACCTAATGCGATTTTTGTTGTTACAAGCTAGTCGTAGCTTGTCATTTATTAATTTGGTTTAAAGTCTTTAGCTAACAGCTCGACTAAAATTGCATTTTGACCATGCATACGGTTTTCTGCCTGTTGAAACAAAAGCGATTGCTCTGAGTCAATTAAGGTACCGCTTATTTCTAAGTCTCGATGAGCCGGTTGACAATGCAATACATAATCAGCACCTGTTTTTTCCATTAAAGCTTCGTTTATTTCATATCCAGAAAATGTATCTTTGATATCTGCAAGAGGGGTGTCGTCACCCATTGATAACCAAGTGTCCGTATACAAAACTTGAGCGCCAATAGCTGCATCAATATTAGTGCTAAGCGTTAACTTACCACCAAACTCTGCTGCGCGCTTTTCTGTTAATGCAATAATGTCAGAGTCGACCTCATACCCTTTAGGCGTAATCACGATTACTTCACAACCAAGGGCCACACCAACAAGCATAAGTGAATGGGTAACGTTGTTACCATCACCTATATAAGCTAATTTTACCTTGCTAAGATCTTCATAATGCTCACTAATCGTTAGGTAATCCGCCACGGCCTGGCAAGGGTGATACAGATCGCATAATGCATTAATCACTGGGACCTTTGCTGATTCAGCCAGTTCTTCTAAGGTACTATGAGCAAATACTCGAGCGACAATGGCGTCAGCCCAACATGCTAAGTTTGCGCCCATGTCTTTTACATCTTCACGACCTGCTAACTTATTAGACTGGCTATCTAAGTAAACTAAGTGGCCACCCAGTTTATTGATACCTATGTCAAAGCTTACTCGTGTTCGTAGTGAAGGTTTCTCAAATAAAGCCACAATAGATAGTCCATCTAATGCAGTACGATATGCTGTTGGATTACTTTTTATGGTTTTTGCTAATTTAAGCAATGCTACTAATTGCTCTGCGTTCCAATCTTTAAATGAGAGAAGATCTTTTTTCATGATCATACCTTGTCTATTGCTACGAAATTAATGTGCTGTAATTATTGAGGGCGAGATTTTGCTTCCAATTGCTTGTTGTTGCAACAGTCCAAGCAGTTTTTCTGAGTTTTTCCAACTCGCAATAGTAACACTGCGACCTAAACTGGTCGCTGCCGTAAGTGCAGCTTGAACTTTAACAATCATGCCATCACGAATAACATTCTGTGCGATAAGTTGCTCAATGGTTTCTGTATCTAATTGTTCAATGAGTGTTTTGTCAGCATCTAATACTCCAGGAACATCAGACAATAACAATAATTGCGCGTTTAAAAGCTGCGCCACTACAGTGGCTGCTTGGTCTGCATTCACATTGAGTAAATTACCTGACGAATCTGCTCCAATCGAACTAATAATGGGCAGCATATCAGTTGTGGCTAAGGCATCTAGCAGTGTGCTTTCAGCAGCGACGACTGCCCCAACGGAACCTAAATCTTTACGCAAAACTGTTGTTGTACACATATTACCGTCAACTAAGCTTAAGCCTACGGGGATTATGCCTGCTTTAATAGCTAGTCCACAAAGTTGTTTATTGGCCGTCCCCGCAAGAGCGCCAGTAATAAAGGGCATATGTTCTTTAGGAGTGACTCGCAATCCATCTATTTTTTGACTCTGCAAATTAAGGGCATGTAATAACTCTTCAACCATAGTACCGCCACCGTGAACTAGCACAACCTGATAGTGATCTTGCAGTTTGGCGATAGTACCAAGAAATTGAATGGCTATTTCTGGGGCTTGCATAAATGCCCCTCCTACTTTAATGACTAAGCTTTGTTTTATTGACATAATTAATTTACCAACCCCGCGTGAGATTCAAAGCCGAAACGTAAATTAGCACATTGCATTGCTTGAGAAGCAGCCCCTTTTAATAGATTGTCTATCGCACTACTCACGATTAAATAACCGGTTTTTTCGTCATATTTCCAAAACAAGTCACAATATGGGGTATGAGTGACATCATCGATTTTTGGCCAGCTGTTTCTAAGTCGCACTATTGAGCTATCTTTATAAGCTGCTTTATACGTTGCATTTATTTGAGCTTGAGTGGTTCCCGCGTGCATTTTCACACATATCGTTGCCAATATACCTCGCTTGAAGTTGCCCAAATGAGGTGTGAAAATAACAGGAGCCCCGAAATAGTCGGCAATCTCAGGTTGATGCCTGTGCCCAAGTACGCCGTAAGCTTGAAGACTAACTTCGGTGAAACTACTAGTTAATGCTGCTTTACGACCAGCACCTGATACACCAGATGTGGCGTTAATTACCGGAAAATACGCGGGGTCAATTAGCTGCTCTAATGGTTTAAGTGCAGTCAAAGATGCAGTGGGGTAGCAACCAGGTACAGCTACTAAATTTGCTTTACTTATTTCATCTTGGTGCCAGTCAGCTAGTCCGTATACTGCCTTATCTAATAAGTCTGCAGCAGTATGTTCAAATCCATAGTAATCTGCAAAAACGTGTTTATCTTTAATTCTAAATGCGCCAGACAGATCCATGACAACGGCTTTTCTACCCGTTAAATCAGTCATCCATTTATGGCTGGCTTCATGGGGAGTGGCTAAAAATATCAAATCGAAATTAGTAGCTAAATCCGTTAATTTGCTCTCGTCAATAGGTTGTAACTTCAGACTAATTTGACCAAAGAGCTTTGGATGGATATCTCCGAGTGGCTTGCCAGCATCTGCACTGTTAGTTGAAACGAATAAGGCGGCTAGCTCAAAATTAGGATGTTGATTAACAATAGCGGCTAGTTCTGCACCAGTGTACCCACTGGCTCCAATAATACATGTTTTGATCATGAAAAATTCTCTATAAACTCAAAAATGAGTTGTGTGCTTACTTAAAAAGGGGATGAAAAAGCACTTTTTGCCCAAAAAGCTATTTTAAGGCAAAAAGTGGGCTATACGCCACAATTTCAACTATCGTCGAAACAAAATATTGGCGAAGCTAGGCAGGGAAGTGGATCTAAAAATTGTGATGTGCATATTCGTTACGTAACCAAAATAAATTAATGTACAAGCTATAGTGACGTTTAATAATAGATTAAACCACTTTTACAATCTTTGTAGGATGCCATTTTAAGTATAATTATGCAAATAAAGTGAATAAATATTTTTAGGGGTTGTTATGCCAAATTTGTCTTTTATAGAACATGCCTTGTCTTTCTTTAGCTCCTTCTTATAAGTGCTTTGAGTAAATTAATAACCAGTCATGTTACGCTATTAATTACGTTGTTATTGAGATGTTTTGATAAAGTAGAATTTCATATAATTATTCAAAAAGTGCAAGGCGGAACTATTCGCTATATATCTAACTTGTTTGAACATAAAGTAGATATATCCCTAGTCATTTACTTTCTTTGTTGGGATGAGCGCCGTTTTTGGCAACGAGATAATAATCAATGGGTAAATAATTTTAGAGTGCGAATTATACAACTGGAGCATAGTTCATTAATCAACTAAGGTGTGACACCAGAATATGAGGGCCTTCAAGCTTGTGAATACGTCCATCAGTCATATGAGTTTGTGTTAATCTTATTGTAAATCTATTGCAGTAAATGATTAGTAAAGTGTGCTTCTAAAATAGTAGGTTTAACCCTTTTATCTTGTTATTCTGTTTTAAATTGTCAACACAAGGTTAAGTTATCCATGCAGAAAACCGTTGCTTTGGTTGCCCATGATCACAAAAAGCCAGATTTGGTTAAATGGTCATTAGCGCATAAAAATGAGTTAAGTAAACATAAATTGGTTGCCACTGGTACCACAGGAAGCATATTGCAAAAAGAGTTATCTCTAGATGTACATTGCTTTAAAAGTGGCCCTTTGGGTGGTGATCAGCAAATCGGGGCTTTGATCGCAGAGAAAAAATTAGATTGTTTGATCTTTTTTTGGGATCCCCTAAATCCAGCGCCTCACGATCCAGATGTTAAAGCTTTATTGCGACTTTGCTCTGTTTGGAATTTACCGGTTGCTTGTAATATGGCGACGGCTGATATGCTAATTACATCACCCTTCTTTGTTGAAGGTGAGACCTATCATCGAGATATCCCTGATTTGTAGACGTTTTCACTAGATATGAATAATGCATAGAAACCAATCTAACTATTTAGCCAGATTGGTTTTTATTCGCAATTAAAGACTTGTATCAAAATTCTTAATTGGCACCAATTGTCAGAAGGTGATTCAAAGCTGAAATAATGAAGCTTGTACTGTGGGCGGGAGACAGAGCGTAAAACTGCTCCCATGCTTGTATTTTATGTTCGTCGTAATGTGCTTGGTGTTCTGGGAATGTATCAACATGAGCTAAATTAACGGCGTGACCAATAGTGACGTCTATTACGATGGCTTCGTCTATGATTAAACTCGGGTTTTGCTCGAAAAAGCTAGCCAAAGCTTCTAGAGTCTCTATGGTCAATTGGCGATACTCTGCAGCATGAATATTGTTAAACATATGCTCAATAAGCAAAGCAAACGCTTGTTCGCCTTCCGTCATGTCACTTAATACTAAACGGCTACAGAGTCGGTTACGTTTATCTAGCTTATTGCCTATAACTAAACCGCTAGTATGGTGCAATACTCTCCATATTTTTGCTAAAAACTGACTAGATCGTCTATCAATTATGCCTTGATGTTGTCGCCATGCTAACCAGCCTTCTTCGGGCATTGCTAATTTATCTAACCCTAAATTCTGCTGCCAGTTTAATATTTGAGTATTGCCTTTAGCGTGCAGAGCTTCCATTTGTTGTGGCAAATCTGCTAAAGTTTGAAAATCTTCTAACACAGCTTCTAATCGAGATTGAATGTCACAGGGTGACAAGCCCATTAACACCTCATAGGCTTCATCTGCTGTGCTTTTTTCAGCTCTTACTATTTGACTGGTAAGTAAAATGATTAACTGACTCGCGCGAATAGTTAATAACTCACTAAACAGCTCTGGACGAGCTTTAATCAGTAACCCAAGATAAAGTAAAACCTCTTGGGTTAAAATTTGATCGCGAACGTCTTCTCGACAATATTGCGTAATACGTTGTAAGAGTTCATCATCACTTAGCGGTCGAGTAATTAGTGAATCATCATGATATGAGCGGCCAACTTGTATGAATTTTTGAGCCACCAATAAATCACCTACTGCGAGGTCAATGTCTCCGATAACTTTGCCTTGCAACCCAGCTGCTTGACGTAGCACTGACCATAGCCTTAGACGGCCCGCATGGGCATGAACTTCTTCAATTAAATCATATAGTCTGCGATTTGAACCTTCTATTTCAACACAATACTCAAGAGACTGCATGGAGACTAGTTGGGTTAACAATGAAATTTGTTCATATAAGTTGTTGGCTTGGGTTAATTGATCGACTAAGGATAACAAATCGTTGTTTAAGGCAATTTTTAACTCTTCATTGGGATCGAGCGTTTGATGCTTTCCATTTAATGGCAACATACAAGGTTTATAGAGCAACTCTGCTAAGGGCTCTTCAGGTAGATTTAGATCATGTAAATGTTCAACATGTTCTACTGTTGCTGTGTTAAGTAATTGAGCCATATGTTCGTGACGAACAGGTATCCCATCTACTACGCCGCTATCGATTTGTTTTACTAACGCATAAAACGCTGAACGGTCTGTTTCTAATAAATTATGCGTCAGTAAAACGGTGACAGTAGGGCGGCCTAGTTCGGTCCAGTTTCTGTGAAGATAACTGAGTTCTGATTTAAAATGCCCCACCAAAAAGTCTATGTCGTAACTTAAAAAGTACGCTTGTTGAAGGAATGAAGGTGTAAGACACACGGCTTGCTGTTTTCCCATCATGTAAACACGGCTTGTTGTTAGGCTTTTCAAGCTACGTTCGATGCGTCCTGTTAAGCCAAGGGGTTGACATAATCCTATTTGGCCATGAACCTTTGCTATATGCTCGGGGAGGTAAACTTGTACTGGTGAAATATCATCTAAGGTTTGTGTACTGACACCATAGGTTTCTAACTCTTCTTTTAAAATGCGGTCCTCAGCTAAAAATACTATCTGCACAACTGGTTTTTTTGGGGTTTTATGATGACGCCTACCTAGCGGATCTAAATCACCAGGGCGTAATAAATCATCTTCGAGCATTGATCCTAATAGATACAAGCTTTGAGCCCAGACTAAAGGCACGTTATCGTTTGGTTCTCTGGGTTGTGAACCAGGTTTTTTTCGTTCTTGCTCAATATGATGTTCTGGAACAAAATAGAGTTCAGGTAATAACTGTTGTCCATTTTGTTCTACTAATACGGCGTTAAGCCTTTCCCGGTAATGGGCTATTTGGTCTTTGTCATCTCGAAATATTGCATCTAAGTAAAGGTAGGTATAGAACAGTGGCCATTCAGATTCTATATGCTCAAATTGTTTTAGCTCTTCTTCTTCATAGTGTAAGCGACCTTCGTCTTCAATGGCAGTTTGATGACCATCCCGTAAAAAACGCTTCAGTCCGTAGTTGCCCTCAAGCTTGTTAATGATGTCTTCACGAACTTTTTTAGAGAGGGCTTTGTCTTTCACTGCAAATGCGGGATAACCGATAATACTAAGTAAAGCTGCGTCCGTTTCTTTGGTATTCGATTCTCTAGGCAACATCGCGGTTAAGGTAATGTTAGATTGCGCAATGTTATCGGGTACCACATGAATAACACTAGACTGAGAGCCTTTAGTTCCAAATAAATTAAAGCCTGATAGAGCCTCTAATGCCGCCTTGGCCATACCTAAGGAGCTTGCGTTTAATTCTACATGACCACTGTTAGTTTTCGCTCCACGCTCCCAAATTCCAAAATCTGGTGTGCGGTAAGCTCGTTCTATGTAGTAAACTAAGTTTTGTACGAAATTAACTTCTTCTTCTGTCCAAATGACTTCAAGACCAGAAGCAATCATTTGTGTCATGGTCAACAAAAAAACTGAAGTTGCATCAATTTGTAAGTGCCCCCATTCGTCGTCACCTACTACTGGCTCTCCCGTAGCGGTATCATATTTTGCATGCAGAGAATCGATTGGAGTTCGGGTTTTCTTAAATTTTTCTATTTTTGATGATTGGGCCATCATGGAACGTAGTAAGGCCCGCATAAGTTTTACTGTGCGCTGTTGTAGCTCAAAGCCTCTGCCGTTATCGTTATCTAAATTACGATACGCAAGCGCTAAGCCCCATACCGCTAATATACTGTAAACATTATCACGAACCCATGCATCTTGATAATTTCCATGGACAGTAACGGCTGTACTGGCAGGTAGCAATCCAGAAATCGGGTGTTGTTTATCGAGTATCACGGACTTTACTTGATCGTGATATCTATCAAGCTTAATTCGCAGCTGAATGTCTTCCATAAAGTCTCCAGTTGGCTCTTTTTGTTGAGCCAATTTAATTTTTAGGTGTACTACATATACATTCTTTGCAATATTTACTTATCTTTAACTGTGATTATTCAGTTGCCAATCATACGTTCTATAACCTTTGTGCTTTTCTAGTCGTATGGTTGGAATTTCAGTAAGAAATATGTCTGACAGTAATATCCTTCGAGCATAAAACAAAAGCGGTTTGAATGAAATGTACTGTCATTAAGAAATGTATAAAAAAAGCGCCAGTTGGCGCTTTTTTTACAGGCTGTTAACACCATGTATTTATTAAGTTTATAGTACAAGAAAGAATTAAACTGTTCGTTGTTTCTTATGCTTTTTACAGTGTTTTTTACAGTCTTGCATTTTTTCGATTCTCTCTGTGATTTTTTGTTGCTGTTCTGAGGTTAGTATATTCCATACATTATGACGAACGTTAGCTTTTGAAACTGACATGGCTACAAAGTCAGATTGATACTCAACGCTAAGTGTTAACCAATTTTCAGAGCTGAAATCACCACTGGTAATTAAAGCTCGTTCAGCTTCTTTAAACTCTTTGAGTTTAGCTCTTAAATCTTTATCTGTTGCTCTTGCTTGCTCACGAATTGATTTAACTGCAGTTTTTTGCTCATCGGTTAAAGCTAGCTTTTTAAACATTCCTCCTTCGCGTTTGTGTTTACCTTTTTTGTTTGATTCTTTAGATTTAATCTCTGCTTTTTTTTCGGCAACCAGACTTGAGAACATAGTTTTTTGCTCTGTCGTTAGCGCATTCCATACTAAGTTTTTTTGTGTGGCTCGTTGTAGCATTTTATCCGTTTGTACGGATTGACTTTGCGCCAAGGCACTTTCAATGGCAATCTGATCCCATTCATTGGACTGCACCAAGGTTTGTATATTAGATCTAAATCTTTCGCTGTCTTCTTTAAACAGGCGAGCGTCTTGACGGCTTTGCTTTAGTATTTCTTTAATGTCTTGTTTCTGAGCATCAGTTAAAGAAAGTTGCGAGAGTATTTGACGCAAACCATTATGGTCACGCTCTTTCTTAGCTAGGGCTGGAACAGCGACTACCAAAGCAAGAGAAAGAGCTATTGGGGTTAATAAAGTTTTAAACTTCAACATAGGTATATCCTTTATGCGGCTGAATAATTTCAGTGGATTTAGTGTAACTAATGCAACGCAAAGAAACGCAAAGGGAGTGTAAAGCTTTTGTAAATAGAGGAGATGTCGCCTTTAAGGCTGCGTTATCATAAATTTATGTTAATGCGGAGTCGTTAGACTTACAAGTTGAGGTAATTTATGAGTAACAAACAACTTTTATTAATTGATGATGACACTGAACTTACAGAGCTATTATCACAGTACCTTAAGCCTCAAGGTTATGAAGTAGATATTGTTCATGACGGTGAGGCTGGAATAGCCCAAGCTACGTCCGGTAAACATTATGATCTTATCCTATTGGATGTGATGTTACCGAAGTTTGATGGCTTTGAAGTTTTAAAAAAGCTTAGGGTGAGTCATTTAACTCCCATTCTTATGCTGACAGCAAAGGGTGACGATTTAGATAAAATTTTGGGTTTAGAAATGGGAGCTGACGATTATCTAGCTAAACCATTTAATCATCGCGAGTTATCTGCTCGTATCAAAGCATTGGTGCGTCGTATGTCATTGCTGCCAGCGACTAGTGTGCAACAAAACCTTAAATTAGATGATGTCGAGTTATCTCCTTCATCACAGCAAGTTCTCTGTGGGGGGAGGTTATTAGAACTCACCGGCACTGAGTATTCTATTTTGCATTTGTTGATGCTGAACCATGGAAATTTATTGAGTAAAGAAGATATTAGCGAGAAAGTACTAGGGCGAAAGTTAGCACAGTTTGATAGAAGTATAGATATGCATGTCAGTAATCTACGTAAAAAATTAGCCGAGTTTAATACCAAAGAAAAAATTAAAACTCATCGTGGCGCGGGTTATTTGTATTTGGTAGAAGCATGAGCTTTTTGAAACGGGTTAACCCTGCAGCTAGTTTGTTTTTTAAAATGTTTTTATGGTTCTGGTTGGCGATATTTTTAGTTTTTGTGAGCTCTATATGGTTAGTAAAGCAACTTGATTCCGAAGTTAAATACCGGCCCTTGAACTCAGAACAACAAAAAGAATTAGCAATTGTAACCCGAAGAGTACAAAAGCAAGCTGATAAACTATCCGAGCTAGAATCACTTGAATCGATGTTATATCAGGCTGGCAAACGTTCTAGAGTTGGCTTGGTATTATATAACTCTAAAGATAAAACGGTAATTTTTGACAACCCTAAGCGTATGCAAGCTTCCATTAATGTTAGTGAACTTTTTGAGTCGCGCTATAGGTCTTTGGCTATTTGGGTCGATGGTTTAGCGTATTGGGGAGCGAGTAATATTGAAGTTGCAGGAAAAGAATATCAATTGTTTCTGGTCACGCCCAGACCAGGAGGGACCTTAAGAGTCATTCGCCATCAGTATCCTGGGCTGTTTATTAGTTTATTAATTCTTCTTAGCGGGGGACTCTGTTATCTATTTGTAAACTCAATTCTTAAACCTATTATTCAATTGCAAAACGCCTCTAAAAGAATGGCTCGAGGCGATCTTTCTGCTCGCGTGGAAGCTGTAGGTGAACGACTTGATGAAATTGGACAACTTGGCCGAGATTTTAATTATATGTCTGAACAGGTCGAGTGTTTATTGATTGGGCAGAAACGATTATTAGCAGATATTTCCCATGAGTTACGATCTCCACTTACACGTTTACAATTATCTATAGGTATTGCACAACAACAGAGTGAGTCAGAGGTGTCAGCTGATATGATATTGGCGTTAGAAAGAATCGAAAAGGAAGCGGGGCAAATAGAAAGCATGATTAGTCAAGTTTTGATGCTGTCTAAATTAGATAACCAGCTACCGATTCAAAATCTACAAGCTGTTAGTATAGTAGGGCTTATGACTCCCATTATTACCGATGCTGAGTTTGAAGCCAAACAGAAAGGTAAAACAATTAGTTACCTATGTGATTGCTCACTTACCATTGATGCTGAGCCTCAGCTACTAAGTAGTGCTGTGGAAAATGTTTTGCGCAATGCCATTCATTACGCTAATGGCATTGTGAAAGTAAAAGTATCATTAAGTAACAATATGCTAGAGTGGACTATTTTGGATGATGGTAATGGTATTCCTGAAACGCAGCTCACTAAAATATTTGACGCCTTCTATCGAGAGTCGACCGCACGTGATAGGGACAGCGGCGGTATAGGTTTGGGTTTGGCAATTGCTTGCCAAGCCATTGCAAAGCACAATGGGACGATAAAAGCGGTTAATCGCTCACAAGGCGGGCTAGCGGTAATTATGACTATCCCAATCGTTTAATGTTGTGTTTTGAAGTGGTCTTTAGAGTATAAGAATATACAAAAATGAATAACTATGAATATATTAAGCAAAGAACATAAATTAGAAGCATCTTATGGACATGTAATTACTCCCTTTTGGGACAAGAAAATGAAATTTGGAAGTTTTCAAGGCTTTGGTGATGTGAAAATTGCTTATTCATTTGTGAAACACCCGTCCCCCATAGGGTCAATTGTTATTTCTTCTGGACGTATTGAATCGATGGTTAAGTACAAAGAGGTTGTTTTTGACTTATACCAAGCTGGATATTCTGTTTTTATTCACGACCATAGAGGGCAAGGACTGTCTGGACGCATGTTAAGCAATAAACATTTGGGGTATGTGACTGACTTCTCCGATTATGTTACTGACTTTAAAACATTCATTGATAAAGTCGTGACTCAACACAGTGAATATCAGCCTAAGCTATTATGTCATTCAATGGGCGGAGCTATAGGTGCAATGGTAATATTGCGTTACCCTCATATATTTGAAAAAGTGGCTTTCTCCTCGCCCATGTTTGGTATTTTACCGATACTACCAAGGTGGCTTGGACAATGTTTATTAGGCCTACATAAAACATTAAAGTCTGAATCCACATATTTTTGGGGCCAAAAAAATTATCAGAATAAGCCTTTTAAAGATAACGATTTAACCCATAGTCAAATTCGCTATCAGGTTTTTAGAAATGAATATCACGACCAACCAAACATTCAACTTGGTGGCGTGACTGGTAGTTGGTTAAAAGCTGCAATTGAGGCAATGGACAATATTGAAAATGATGCGTTGGATTTTCCGATACCATCACTGGTAATTCAAGCTGGTGGAGATACAGTGGTTGATAATAAACGGCAAGCCTCTGTTGCAAGTAAATTAGCAAATTGCAGATTTATGGTCATTGAAAAGGCCAAACATGAACTAATGGCAGAGCTGGATATATATAGAGGTAAAGCCATGAACGCTATTTTGGATTTTTACATCTAATTGTATTCAGATAAACCCAGTTGTTTTTGTTAATATTATCCATATAACTTCCCAAAATGATTATTTATGCTTGATATTGTTTTATACCAACCTGAAATTCCTCCCAATACTGGAAATATTATTAGATTATGCGCCAATACCGGATTCGCATTACATCTAATTGAGCCGTTAGGTTTTGAATGGGATGATAAAAGAGTCCGAAGAGCTGGTTTAGACTATCATGAGTTTGCTCAAGTAAAGAAATATCCTTGCCTAGAGGCATATATTGAAGCACGTGCCCCTAAAAGAGTTTTTGCTTGTACTACTAAAGGCAAAGCATTTTTTGCAGAGGTTGAATACCAATTAGGAGATGCTTTATTATTTGGTCCAGAAACTAGAGGTTTACCTGACGATGTAATTCAGTCTCTCCCCCCTGAACAAAGAGTACGGATCCCCATGTTACCTGAAAGTCGTAGTATGAATTTATCTAATGCAGTATCAGTATTTGTGTATGAAAGTTGGCGTCAATTGAATTTTAATGGGGCTGTTTAGTTATCTTTAGGAGTGGACCCCTCATTAAATTTGATGTTAACTTGGCAACAGATGATATGGTGCTTTAAGGTAGTTAAAGATAGAAACCTTACCGGATGAATGACACCTGATCATCTAATAACTGGATAGTTGATAATTCAATTACGCTATTCGCCTGTTTTTTTATTAGAGGAAAAACTATGACATTTACATCTGATATGGCTTCCGAGTTAACCTTACTACTTAAATTTCCCAATAAAAGTTTAATGCAAGGTATCAAAATTCACCATGATGCTAAACCAGAAGTTGTTTCTGCGGCTCAAAGACTGTTCGATAAGGGCATTGTGACCCAACCTGATGGCGGTTACCTTACTGATTTAGGGCACGATTTATTTGAGCATGCTCAAGTATTAGGGCTTGCCATGACACCTACCTAATTTAGATTTTTTGTTATTTTAAGTATTAGCTAAGTATTAGCTAAGTATGTAGTTTAGAAATTAGTCAGCTTTGCCGATAAACAAGTATTAGTTTAAATATAGAATTTTAATCATGAACATAATCAAGTCCTTATGCTCCACTTTTACGGTGTTTTTGTTTATTGGTAATGTAACCGCTGCTGAAAATATTAAAGCAGTACAGCTTTATTCCCAAGAAGAGCTACTTCAACTGATCAATAGAAACGAACACCTCAGTCGTGTCGTGTTAGATGATTGCCAATTGGTTCAAGATATACAAGCACGAGCAGAAACTTTAAAAATACCAGCCTATCAGTTTTTATGGGGCGACATGCTAGCTTGGGGCGTATGTGTAAAAGAAGATGCAGAGCGTGGCATAATGTTCATGCATCAGGCTGCTGAGCAGGGGCTTGCATCAGGTTTAGAGCAGCTAGGTAGATATTATTCTCAAGGTAAATTAGTACAGCAAGATAAAGAACGAGCGGTTGTTTATTTGAGAGAGGCATCTGCCTTAGGCAACTTAAAGGCACAAATACAATTAGCCGAGCTCTTCATTGATGGCTATGGTAGCCCTTACGATTACGAAGATGCCTATCATTGGCTATACAATGCTATTACTTCGGATAAGCCAACCCATTCTAAAATAGCTCGCTGTATTTCTGGTTTAGAAAAATTAATGCACCCAAAAGCTGTGCGTAAAGCGAAAAGGCCATTAAATTCTTAAATAAGCATAGTTAATCCGTTCCAATTAACTATGCTTTAAGCTATTGGAAATCACACTTCTATATTTTAAGTTTGAAAGCACTGGTTTTTAAATTGCCTAACTCGCTATAATAGCTACTTATACTATAAATCAACGGACTTTCCATTTGTCTCAATCAGACGACCCCCATTATCAACGGGAAAAAGAAAAATACGATAACCCTGTGGCCAGCCGAGAATATTTACTCGAACTTTTAGATAAAGCAAAGGGGGCATTGTCTTTTCTCGAATTTTGTCAATTGCTGAATGCAAAAGATGAGGACTCTCGAATAGGTATTCAGCGTCGTTTGCGGGCAATGGAACGAGAGGGACAGGTTGAATTTACCCGAGATAAAAAGTACGCCAAGTTAAAGATTGAAGAGCTTATTAAAGGCCGTGTCATTGGTCATAGAGATGGTTTTGGTTTTTTAAAGCGTGAAGATGGCGAAAAAGATCTCTTTATTCATAATGCTCAGATGTCTGCAGTACTGCATGGCGATATTGTACTGGCTAAAGAAAGTGGTACCGACAATAGGGGGAGACGAGAGGCTCGTATTGCTAAAATTATAGAGCCACGGACGGAGCCAATAGTAGGGCGTTATTTTTTTGAAAATAATGTGGGGGTTGTTATTCCAGATGACAGTCGAATAAATCATGAAATTATTATCCCCAAAGAACAAAGCAATGGTGCCCGTCAAGGTCATATAGTGGTGGTTGAAATTGTTCAAAGGCCACGTCGCCGAGATAATGCAATAGGCAAAATTGTAGAGGTCTTAGGTGAACATATGGCGCCTGGCATGGAAATAGACATGGCTCTGCGTACCTTTGATATTCCCCATGATTGGCCAAAAGGCGTTGAACGTCAGGTCAAAGGACTAACGGAGCAAGTACCGGAAGAAGCGAAAGAAGGACGAATTGATTTAAGGCAACTTCCGCTTGTTACTATAGATGGTGAAGACGCACGTGACTTTGATGATGCAGTTTTCTGTGAGCCTCTTGATGGAGGAGGGTGGCAGTTATGGGTTGCTATCGCTGATGTTAGCTACTATGTTCGCCCTGGTACTGCATTAGACAGTGAAGCACAAAATCGCGGTAATTCTGTTTATTTTCCAGAACAAGTTATCCCTATGCTACCAGAAGTTCTATCAAATGGTTTGTGTTCATTAAACCCACAAGTAGATCGTTTGTGTATGGTGTGTGAAATGACTATAAATGCCGTTGGAGAACTTACAAAGCATAAATTTTATGAAGCTGTTATGAACTCTCACGCAAGACTTACCTATACGAAAGTTTGGGATATTTTACAGGGTGACCCTGAGCTCCACAAACGTTATGCTGAGCAAGTGCCACATCTTAGAAATTTACATGATATGTACCGTGTTCTTAAGCGTACCCGCAACAAGCGCGGAGCTATTGAGTTTGAAACTCAAGAGAGTAAGTTTGTATTTAATGCGCAACGGAAAATAGATAATATCGTTCCTGTTACTCGCAATGATGCTCATAAGCTAATTGAAGAATGTATGATTTTGGCCAATGTCTCTGCTGCAGAAACACTCGATACAAATAACGCTGAGGCCCTTTATAGGATCCACGATGAACCAGACTCAGATCGTCTTGGAGCATTTTTATCTTATTTAGCGGAAGTGGGTATCCCCCATAAAATTGGTTCTGAAGTATCACCTCAAGATTTCACCGATGTCATAGAAAAAATTCAAGGCCGTCCAGATCAAGAATTGATTCAAACCATGTTACTGCGTTCAATGAAACAAGCTGTTTATGACCATGAAAACATTGGCCATTTTGGGTTGGCTTTAGAAGCCTACGCGCATTTTACTTCGCCCATTCGCCGTTACCCTGACTTGGTTGTCCACCGAGCCCTAAAAGGTATTGTAGACAAGAAGAATCAACGTAAAAGTAAGTCTGGTGGAAAGTCCTATTCTGCTGATGAAGTTGAAGCTTTAGGCGAGCAATGTTCCATGACAGAGCGCCGAGCGGATGATGCGACTCGAGATGTCGCGGATTGGTTAAAGTGTGAGTTTATGCTTGATCATGTAGGTGATGTGTTTGAAGGTGTGATTGCTTCTGTTACTAATTTTGGCTTTTTTGTGCGGTTAACAGAATTTCATATCGATGGCCTAGTTCATATTACATCTTTAGATAATGATTACTTTCGGTTCGATGAGGTTAAGCAATATTTGATTGGGGAAAGCTCTGCCGTAACGTATCGTCTAGGTGATCCGGTTGAAGTTAAAGTGGCTTCAGTAAATCTAGATGAACGCAAAATAGACTTTTTACTAGACGGTGATCACGGTAAAGCCATTAAACGCTCTGCTAAACGGAAACCATCTCGACGCAAGAAAAATGCAGGAGATAAAGCAGCAGAGGTAGATAAAATATCACCCAAGCAAACAGAGCAAGCAAAGGCATCTAATCAGAAAAAGCCAGCGAAGAAACCCAGTGGCCGTAAGCCAAGAACGAGTTCTAGCAAAACAAAGGGATCTCGTAACAAACCTGCTAGCTCATCCAGAAAGAGGAATAAATAATGGCTCAACAAGAATGGCTATATGGTATTCATGCCCTTGAGTCGGTTATTCAGCGTGAGCCTGAACGATTGATTGAGCTATTTGTTTTGAAAGGGCGCGATGATAAGAGTATTCACGCAATAGTTAGTCAAGCAAGAAAGTTCGGAGCCTCAGTGCAGTTTTGCCAGAGAAAAACCTTAGATGACAAATCTGAAGGTGGTCAACATCAAGGTGTTATAGCAAAAGTTAAACCTGCAAAGCAGTATAACGAGAATGACTTAGGGGCTATTGTTGACGCTACTGATACTCCTTTTTTGTTAATCTTAGATGGTGTCACTGATCCTCATAATTTAGGAGCCTGTTTGCGTACTGCTGATGCTGCGGGTGTAGATGCTGTTGTAGTACCCAAAGATAAATCCGCAGCGCTTACACCAGTTGTTCGTAAAGTGGCTTGTGGAGCCGCTGATGTTATTCCTTTAGTACAAGTAACTAACTTGGCTCGTACCTTAAGAGACCTACAGGATGCAGGTGTATGGATAATTGGTACTGCTGGTGAAGCAGAAAATAATATTTATGACTGTAAACTTGTTGGCCCAATGGCATTGGTTATGGGGGCTGAGGGGAAAGGCATGCGCCGTTTAACCCGTGAGCATTGCGATGAACTGATTAAACTGCCAATGGCTGGATCAGTTTCAAGTTTAAATGTGTCTGTGGCTACCGGTGTATGTCTATATGAAATAGTTAGGCAGAGAGGTTAATTCCTATTTACTAACCTTATAAATATTATTCTATTTTTTAAAGTTTGGTGCATTAACAGATCGCCTTTTTAATGTGCCAATCATTGACCTTCTATTGAGTTTTTCCGATTCAACATTTTAGACCAGCTTAACTCCCCAATAAACCTTAGTAACTGCAGTGTGTAAACACTAAGGGTGTTTGCAATTTATTGTTCGCTTCTTTTTTAAAATGTAACAGAGCTATTGTAATGAATAACTATCATTATTATCAATGAAACTTAAAAAAAAAGTAAATATCTATTCATTTAATTAATGTTAAAATATTGTATGTTGTCTACTGTTGGTTAAGCAGCTGCAAAGTACCAACCTTTATATATTGGATTAAATTATGACACTGAAAACGCCATTAGATATGCTTTACCAATGGGAACTAACTGAACCAAATGCTGTTTATTTGAAGCAACCTATTCAAGGAGAAGTTAAAGAGCTCACTTGGAAAGATGTAAGCGAACAAGTTCGTAAAGTCGCTAGTAATCTAATTGCAATGAATTTACCAAATGGTAGTCATATTGCGCTGTTATCAAAAAACTGTGCCGAGTGGTTTATTACCGACTTGGCCATTATGATGGCAGGTCATATCTCAGTACCTATATACTCTACAGCTGGCGCAAAGACGATCCGTTATGTACTTGAGCATGCTAAGTGTCCTGTTATTTTCATTGGTAAACTTGACGACACAGTGAATCAAGTTGCAGCAATAGAAAATGAAATAGTAAAGTTGGCGTTCCCATACCCTGATATTCCAGCTGATAAGCAGTGGAGTGAATTACTAGAGGTTGCCCCTTATGCTGAAAACCCTATTCCAGATTTAGACTCTGTTATGACAATTATTTATACGTCAGGAAGTACAGGTAATCCAAAAGGTGTTGTACATAATTATCGTTCAATATGTTGGGCAGCTCATGCGTCGTTGCAAGAGTTGGGAGTTAGTTCGAAGGACAGAGTAATGAGTTATCTACCTCTAGCCCATATTACTGAAAGAGTCTTGATAGAAGTTGCTAGTTTTTACTCAAGAAAGAGAGTGAGCTTTATAGAATCTCTTGATACATTTTCCCGAGATATCTGTGCCACCCAACCCACTTTGTTTATTTCAGTTCCTCGTTTATGGACGCGGTTTCAAATGGGCGTGCTTGCAAACATGCCTCAAAAGAAACTTAATTTTCTGTTGAGCATTCCAATCGTAAAAAACGTTGTTAAGAAAAAAATACAGCAAAAACTAGGGCTAAGTGATACACGTTTATGTGCTAGTGGCTCAGCGCCAATTCCAGCGTCAACGCTAGAATGGTTTAGAACGATTGGTATAAATATTTCTGAAGGTTGGGGTATGACAGAAAATAGTGCTTACGGTACCTGTTGTGTGCCATTTAGGGCTGACAAGATTGGTTGCATTGGAAAAGCTTATGAAGGCGTTGATGTTAGGATAGCTAGTGATGGAGAAATACAAGTTAAAGGGCCTTGTAATATGAAAGAGTACTATCTTGAACCCGACAAAACAGCTGAAGTATTAACGGAGGATGGATACCTGAAAACCGGTGACAAAGGTTCCATTGATAATGAAGGATTCATCACGATAACCGGTCGATTAAAAGAAATATTTAAAACATCAAAAGGCAAGTACATAGCACCTGTTCCCATTGAATCCAAGTTAATGGCTAACTCTATCATTGAGCAGGTCTGTGTTACAGGCTCACATTTAAAACAGCCGATCGCCCTTGTTGTATTGTCAGAAGATGCGTTAAAAAGGCCATTCAAAGAATCAGAAGAAAGTCTACTTGCCTCTCTTGAAGAGGTTAATTCAACTCTTGAGAGTCATTCGGTCCTTGAAAGGTTAGTGATTCTAAAAGATGAATGGACAGTAGAAAATGATCTTTTGACTCCGACGCTTAAAATTAAACGCCATACCTTGGAAAAAAAATATAAAGACCTAATAAATGGTGTTTTTACAGGTAAAATAGCGAAGCAATAGCAAAGTCTAGAAAATCTCTGTAAACTCCGTGCCAGTATTAATTTAACGCCCCAAAGACGCCAATTGACTGTGTCTTGTGAAGAATGTGCAAATAATGTGGAACTTTATTTACTTGTTTTACATCCTATTGCTGTACACATGTATTAACTATGGATAATTTTTTATGAAAAATGTTTTTTTATCTCCTGCTATTTTGTCACTTTTGCTACTTTCAGCATGTGGCGGTTCGGGTGGCAGTGGAGATAACACCTTTAACGATTCTTATATTCAGTTTTATAACGGTTCAGCAAATAGCGCTACAACATTGATGGCCGAGGTCGATGGTAACATTTTGGGTTCTGCTACTTACGGTGATGCGACAAGCTTAATTACTGGGCTTGACAATGGTGAGTTGGAGTTAGAATTCTATCGCATCGATGCTGATGATCAAGAAGTCACAGTAGAAGAAATGACTGTTGATTTGAAAAATGGAGACAAGTCTTTAATTATTCTTAGTGGTGACTATGAAGATCCATCATTTATAGAATACACATATTCTCGTGAAGAATTAGAAGACCACTTTAGACTATTTGCAACCTCTGTCATTGCTAATGGACAAAGCTATGACCTTTATATGAGTGAAGCAGGCGAACCATTTAGCGCCGCTAATTTGCTAGGTGCGGTAACCTATCAAGAGCTTGATGAACATGAGTATTGGGACGGCGACAGTGACAGTGATGATTTCGATGAAGGCGAATATATTATCTATCTTACGGAGAGTGGTTCAACTGAACCTTTCTTTGAAAGTGCGACCATTAGTTTTGCTTTCGACACAGAGTATGTACTTGCTTTAAGAACAACTTCAGGTGCGATTCAAGATAATGTAGTTGTCGACCTCATAATTAACTCTTCTTCAGTGGCGAATTTCGCTGATGATGATGCAACGGCTCAGTATAGGATTTATAACAGCCTAGATGATAGTAGTTCTATAAATTTAACTTTAGCTGGTAATGACGATAATACAGAACAAGAATTAAATCTGAGTGCTAACGAATTGAGCGATTTTTCTGAGATTGAGTTTGGTGACTATCGCTTATCTGCGGCCATTGAAGGGGATGATTCAACTGTATTTAATAATCGTTTAATTACGTTAAATCAAGGTGAAAGTAAGGCAGTTGTGCTTTACAGAGACGCTGATGATGCACTTACGGCAATTTCATTTGAAGAAAGTAATTTGCCTCAAGTTTTCGACCATCAAATTCAAATTGTCAATTTAGCGCCTGATTTTTTTGATATAGATTTTTACTTTGTTCGTAAAGATGAAACCATTGAAAGTGCAGAGTATTTAGTAGCAGGGTTAGATTACGAAGAAAGTCGAAGTATAACGCTTCCTAGTGACTTTTATGAATTGATAGCCGTGTTTGATGATAGTAATGATACACAAGTTTTACTTGATAGAACTGAACTATTAGGTATTAACGAAGAGGTTAATTACATCATAACTGTTGAGAAAACAGATGATTCACAGACAGGATTTGAAATATCTGTTCTTTATTAAGCTTTAGATAGAAAGAAAAGGCCTCTTTAGAGGCCTTTTTTATGGAGACCATATTGCCTCCATCCTAATATCAATGAGCCTTCAGAGCATCAACGTCTTAAAATGCGGTCTTAGGTTCAAAAAGCATAGTTTTATTGGATTATTTTTAATTTATACTATCTCTACCTATTCTTTTCTGTTAGTATTTCGCGCCCTTTTAACTGGGGTATGTATAAAAAAGCAACGAATAGCTGCTTTTTTACAGATAAACGACTCTGAAGAGTCTTAATTTTAACAGCGGAGCACTAACATGATCCAAATGCAAACTAACCTGGATGTTGCTGATAATAGCGGCGCTCGCAGGGTTCAGTGTATTAAGGTTCTTGGTGGCTCGCATCGCCGTTATGCACATATTGGTGACATCATTAAAGTTACTGTGAAAGAAGCAATTCCTCGCGGTAAAGTAAAAAAAGGTGATGTACTAAATGCAGTGGTGGTGCGTACTAGGAAAGGCGTTCGTCGTCCAGACGGTTCATCTATCCGTTTTGATAACAACGCGGCTGTTTTGCTAAATGCAAACAAGCAACCTATTGGTACGCGTATCTTTGGCCCGGTTACTAGAGAACTTCGTGTTAATAACATGAAAATAGTCTCTTTAGCCCCTGAGGTACTATAAGGAGTCACGATATGGCTAATAAAATTCGTCGTGATGATGAAATCATCGTTTTGACTGGTAAAGACAAAGGAAAACAAGGCAAAGTGCTTAAAGTTATTCCTGCGGCTAACCGTCTAATCGTTGAAGGTGTAAATCTAATCAAGAAGCATCAAAAGCCTAACCCTCAATTGGGTGAAGCTGGTGGTATTGTTGAGAAAGAAGCATCAATTCACGTATCAAATGTAGCGATCTACAACTCTAAAACGGGTAAAGCAGATCGTGTGGGTTTCCGTCTTGAAGATGAGAAGAAAGTTCGTTTCTTCAAATCAGACGGTGAACTAATTTAATTAATTGGAGAGTACGATGGCGAAACTGCATGATTTCTATAAAGACTCAGTGGTGGCGGAACTTGCTAAGCAGTTCAACTATCAAAGCGTCATGCAAGTCCCTCGGATTGAAAAAATCACTCTAAACATGGGTTTAGGTGAAGCGGTAGCAGACAAAAAGGTATTGGAAAATGCCACGGCAGACATGCAAGCAATTGCTGGTCAAAAGCCTGTTGTAACTGTTGCTCGTAAATCTGTAGCGGGTTTTAAAATCCGTGAAGGTTATCCGATTGGCTGTAAAGTAACCCTACGTGGTGAGCGTATGTGGGAATTCTTTGAACGTTTAGTTTCTATTGCAATTCCACGTATCCGCGATTTTCGTGGCTTAAATCCTAAGTCATTTGATGGTCGTGGTAACTATAGCATGGGCGTTCGTGAGCAAATTATCTTCCCTGAAATTGATTTCGATAAGGTTGATAAAATCCGCGGTATGGATATTACTATCACTACTAGCGCTCAAAACGATGCGGAAGCACACGCTTTATTAAGCGCGTTTAACTTCCCGTTCAAAAAGTAAGGTGTAGGGTTATGGCAAAAGAATCAATGAAAGCGCGCGAAGTAAAACGCGCCAAGCTAGCTGCTAAGTACGCGGTAAAACGCGCTGCTCTTAAAGCAACTATCAGCGATGTCAACTCTTCTGACGAAGACCGTTGGGATGCTGTTCTTAAGCTGCAACAACTGCCACGTGATTCATCTGTAAGTCGTAAGCGTAACCGCTGCAACATTACAGGTCGTCCACATGGTTTCCTACGCAAGTTTGGCATGAGTCGTATCAAGTTGCGTGAAGCAGCGATGCGCGGTGAAGTGCCTGGCTTGAAAAAAGCCAGTTGGTAAGGAGTAGCTGATATGAGTATGCAAGATCCTATCGCGGATATGTTTACCCGCGTACGTAACGGTCAGATGGCTAGCAAGGTTTCTGTATCTATGCCCTCTTCTAAAGTTCGTGTTGCTATTGCAGGCGTTCTAAAAGAAGAAGGTTACGTAACAGACTTCGCTGTTTCTGGTGACGTTAAGCCGGTATTAGAAGTAACATTGAAATACTTCGAAGGCAAAAAAGTAATCGAAAGCATTGAGCGCGTAAGTCGCCCTGGTCTTCGCATCTATAAGAAAAAAGATGAGTTGCCAAAAGTAATGGGTGGTTTAGGTGTGGCTATCGTGTCTACCTCTAAAGGTGTGATGACTGACCGTGCAGCGCGTAAAGCGGGCATGGGTGGTGAGATCATCGGCTACGTAGCGTAAGGGGAATAAAATGTCACGTATAGCAAAAGCTCCTGTAGATGTCTTATCTGGTGTAGAAATTTCTATTGCTGGTCAAGAGATTACAGTTAAAGGTAAAAATGGCTCGCTAACTCGTGTATTTAACGATGCGGTTGAAGTTGTACAAGAAGATGCACAGCTTAAAGTTGTTCCTCGTGAAGGAGCGGTTAATGGTTGGGCTCAAGCTGGTACAGCTCGCTCTTTGTTGAATAACATGGTGTTAGGTGTAGCTGAAGGTTTTGAGAAAAAATTACTGTTAAATGGCGTTGGTTACCGTGCTCAAGCACAAGGTAAGAAACTAAATTTAACTTTGGGTTTCTCTCACCCTGTAGCATACGAAATGCCTGAAGGTATTTCTGTTGAAACTCCTAGTCAAACTGAAATCATCGTCAAAGGCGTTGATAAGCAGTTGATAGGTCAGGTTGCAGCTAACATCCGCGCCTACCGTCCACCAGAGCCTTATAAAGGTAAAGGTGTTCGTTACGCTGATGAAGTTGTGCGTCGTAAAGAAGCTAAGAAGAAGTAGGAGTCAGTACGATGGATAAAAAATCAGCTCGTTTGCGTCGCGCTACTCGTGCACGCAAAAAAATTAGTGAATTGGCAGCGCATCGCTTGGTTGTTAACCGTACCCCTCGTCACATATACGCTCAGTTAATCGCTCCAAGTGGTTCTGAAGTATTGGCGTCGGCATCAACAGTTGAAACTGAGATCGCTAGTAGCCTTAAAGGCACTGGTAATTCAGCTGCAGCTGCGGCTATTGGCAAGACCATCGCTGAACGCGCTATTGAAAAAGGCATTAAATCTGTTGCTTTTGACCGTAGTGGGTTCAAATATCACGGTCGAGTTAAGGCATTAGCTGATGCAGCTCGCGAAGCTGGTCTTCAGTTCTAGGAGTTAATTATGGCTAAAGTAGAAGCTCAACAACAAGGTGACTTGTTGGAAAAATTAATCGCTGTAAACCGTGTTTCTAAAGTAGTTAAAGGTGGTCGTATCTTTAGCTTTACTGCTTTGACAGTAGTAGGAGACGGTAATGGTCGTGTTGGTTTTGGTTATGGTAAAGCACGTGAAGTGCCTGCTGCAATTCAAAAAGCTATGGAGAAAGCACGTCGCAACATTGTGACTGTTGATCTTAATGGCAACACGCTACAGCACCCGATTAAAGGTCGTCACTCAGGCTCTAAAGTTTACATGCAGCCTGCATCTGAAGGTACTGGTATTATTGCCGGTGGTGCGATGCGTGCAGTACTAGAAGTGTCTGGTGTACAAAACGTACTTTCAAAATGTTACGGATCTACCAATCCAATTAACGTTGTGCGTGCAACTATCAATGCGTTGACAGAAATGAATTCGCCTGAGTCAGTTGCCGCTAAACGTGGATTGTCTGTTTCAGAAATTTTGGGGTAATTGAACATGACAAAGATGATTAAAGTAAAGCAAACAAAAAGCTCTATCGGTCGTCTACCTAAGCATAAAGCAACGCTTACAGGTTTAGGTTTACGTCGCATCGGTCATGTTCGTGAATTAGAAGATACCCCTTCTGTCCGTGGCATGATAAACCGTGTATTTTACATGGTTGAAGTAGTGGAGGAGTAAAAGATGCATTTGAATACTCTTGCTCCTGCACCTGGAGCGAAAAAAGCTGGTAAACGTGTGGGTCGTGGTATGGGCTCTGGTCTTGGAAAAACTGGTGGCCGTGGTCACAAAGGTCAAAAGTCTCGCTCTGGCGGGTCTGTTAAGCCTGGTTTTGAAGGTGGTCAAATGCCTATCCAACGTCGTCTTCCTAAGTTTGGTTTTACTTCTCGTAAATCTATGGTTTCTGACCAAGTTACGTTGAGTGAAATTGCTAAAGTTGAAGGCGAAGTTGTTTCACTTGAAACTTTAAAAGCAGCAGGTCTTATCAAAAAAGAAATGTTGTTCGTTAAAGTTATGAAAAGTGGCGACATCTCACGTGCCGTAACGGTTAGTGGTTTAAAGGTATCTAAAGGCGCACTTGAAGCGATTCAAGCAGCTGGCGGTAAAGTAGAGGAATAAACTAGATGGCTAAACCAGGACAGGACTCAAGCGCCAAAGGCGGCTTGAGCGAGCTTAAATCAAGATTGTTGTTCGTACTTGGTGCGATCATAGTATTTAGGTTGGGTTCTTTTGTACCTATTCCTGGTATTGATGCTGCGGTGTTGGCTGAATTATTTGACCAACAGAAAGGAACTATCGTAGAAATGTTTAACATGTTCTCCGGTGGTGCCCTTGAACGCGCATCAGTTCTAGCCCTAGGCATCATGCCATATATTACAGCATCTATTATTGTGCAGTTGTTATCACACATGCATCCGCCAATGATGGAGTTGAAAAAGGAAGGCGAAGCTGGAAAACGCAAGATTAGTCAATACACTAGGTATTTTACTTTAGTGTTAGCGACGTTCCAAGCAATTGGAATTGCTACTAATTTACCTAACCTTATGCAAGGTTTGGTAATTAATCCAGGTTTTGGTTTTTACTTTACAGCAGTAGTGAGTTTGGTTACTGGGACTATGTTCCTTATGTGGCTGGGCGAACAAATTACAGAGAGAGGTATTGGTAACGGTATCTCTATTCTGATTTTCGCCGGTATTGTATCTGGTTTGCCATCAGCATTAGGTAATGTTGCTGAACAAGCGAGACAAGGTGAAATTAACTTATTATTCTTGTTATTAGTAGGTGTTATTGTGATCGCTGTCACATACTTTGTTGTGTTTGTAGAGCGTGGACAACGACGTATTGTTGTTAACTATGCGAAACGTCAGCAGGGCCGGAAGGTTTTTGCAGCACAAAGTACGCATTTACCTTTAAAAGTAAATATGGCAGGTGTTATACCGCCAATTTTTGCATCAAGTATAATTTTGTTTCCGGGCACAGTTGCAAACTGGTTTGGTCAGAATGAGTCATTGTCTTGGTTACAAGATGTGGCACTGATGTTGTCTCCTGGACAACCTTTGTATGTGATGTTTTACGCAGCGGCGATTATCTTTTTCTGTTTCTTCTATACTGCGTTGGTTTTTAACCCTCGTGAAACAGCTGATAACTTGAAAAAGTCAGGGGCTTTTATCCCTGGTATACGCCCTGGTGAACAAACATCTAAGTATGTTGATAAAGTAATGACCCGCCTTACATTGGCTGGTGCGCTTTACATAACCTTTATATGTTTAGTGCCTGAGTTCATGTTGATCGCCTGGAACGTTCCGTTCTACTTTGGCGGTACATCACTACTAATTATGGTAGTGGTTGTCATGGATTTCATGGCGCAGGTACAGACTCATTTGATGTCTCATCAATATGATTCTGTTCTTAAAAAAGCTAATCTTAAAGGCTACGGCCGTTAAGATAGCGATTACGGAGTGATGAAATGAAAGTTCGTGCATCCGTCAAGCGGATTTGCCGTAACTGTAAAGTCATTAAGCGCAACGGTGTTGTGCGTGTGATTTGCAGTTCTGACCCTAAGCATAAGCAAAGGCAAGGTTAATCAACTGGGATTGGGGGTCGTCTAGATACACTAGCGCCTCAATCCTTAATTGCAATTTAGTTATTGGGTAAGTATCCTATCGGGCTCTTTAGGCTAATAACTATAAATTTAGAGGAGTACTGTTAATGGCCCGTATCGCTGGCATTAACATCCCTGAGCACAAGCATGCTGTAATTGCATTATCTGCAATCTATGGCGTCGGCTCCACACGTGCTAAAAGCATTTGTGCAGCAGCTGGTGTTGCAGAGACAACAAAGATTAAAGATCTTGATGAAGCACAGATTGATAAGTTACGTGATGAAGTAGCTAAATTCACAGTTGAAGGTGACCTTCGCCGTGAAGTATCAATGAGTATTAAACGTTTGATGGACTTAGGTTGCTTCCGTGGTATACGCCACCGTCGTAGTCTTCCTCTACGTGGTCAGCGCACTAAAACTAATGCGCGCACCCGTAAGGGTCCTCGCAAAGCAATTAAACGATAAGCGAGGATATTATGGCTAAAGCACCAACAAAAGCGCGTAAACGCGCAAAACGTCAAGTTGCAGATGGTATGGCTCATATCCACGCCTCTTTCAACAACACCATAGTGACTATTACTGACCGTCAAGGTAATGCCTTGTCTTGGGCAACGTCAGGTGGTTCAGGTTTCCGTGGTTCACGTAAATCTACACCATTTGCTGCTCAGGTAGCAGCTGAACGTGCAGGTACTGCCGCTCAAGATTACGGTTTGAAAAACATAGAAGTGTTTGTTAAAGGTCCAGGTCCAGGTCGAGAATCTGCGATCCGAGCTTTGAACGCTGCTGGTTACAAAATCACTAATATTACCGATGTGACACCTATACCTCACAACGGTTGTCGTCCACCGAAAAAACGTCGCGTTTAATCGACGGACAGTTGGAGAAAGATCATGGCAAGATATTTGGGTCCCAAACTCAAACTTAGCCGCCGCGAAGGAACAGATTTATTCCTTAAGAGTGGCGTTCGAGCAATTGACTCGAAATGTAAAATAGATAATGCACCAGGTCAGCATGGCGCCCGTCGCGGACGTTTATCAGATTACGGTGTTCAATTACGTGAAAAGCAAAAAGTACGTCGTATGTACGGTGTATTAGAAAAGCAATTCCGTAACTACTACAAAGAAGCAGCACGCTTAAAAGGTAATACAGGTGAAAACTTGCTACAGCTTTTAGAGCAGCGTTTAGACAATGTTGTATACCGTATTGGTTTTGCAAGTACTCGTGCTGAAGCACGTCAGCTTGTTAGCCATAAAGCCATTTTGGTAAACGGTAAAGTTGTTAACGTTCCTTCTTTTAACGTTTCTGCTGATGATGTTGTGTCTGTTCGTGAAAAAGCGAAGAAACAAGCACGTATCGTTGCTGCTCTTGAATTAGCAGATCAGCGTGAAAAGCCAACTTGGATTGAAGTAGATAACAAGAAGATGGAAGGTACATTTAAACGTGTTCCTGAAAGAACTGATTTGTCTGCTGAAATTAACGAACAGTTGATCGTCGAACTTTACTCTAAGTAAAGCTTAAAGAAGAGAGGAAACAATGTCGGGTTCTGTAACTGAATTCTTAAAACCAAGATTAGTTGAAATTGATAACGTCTCGCCTACCCGTGCTAAGGTCACACTTGAACCTTTAGAACGCGGTTTTGGCCATACGCTAGGTAACGCGTTACGTCGCATATTATTGTCTTCAATGCCAGGATGTGCTGTAACCGAAGTTGAAATTGATGGTGTATTACATGAATACAGCACCAAGGAAGGCGTACAAGAAGACGTTATTGAAATATTGCTTAACCTTAAAGGTTTAGCCGTGCGTCTTGAAGGCAAAACTGAAGCAACACTAACTCTAGTGAAGTCGGGAGCTGGCCCAGTATTAGCTGGTGATATCCAGCATGATGGTGATGTGGAAATTGTTAACCCTGATCATGTAGTTTGTACTTTGACTGGCGAAGCTGAACTCAGCATGCGTATTAAAGTAGAAATGGGTCGTGGTTATGTTCCAGCGTCAACACGCCGCTCTTCAGAAGAAGATGATCGTCCTATTGGTCGTTTATTGGTAGATGCTTCATATAGTCCTGTTGAGCGTATTGCTTACAATGTCGAGTCTGCTCGAGTAGAGCAAAGAACTGACCTTGATAAGTTAATCATTGATATGGAAACCAACGGCACAATTGATCCAGAAGAAGCAATTCGTCGTTCAGCTACAATTTTAGCTGAGCAATTAGACGCATTTGTTGAACTGCGTGATATTTCAGAGCCAGTTGAGAAAGAAGAGAAGCCGGAATTTGATCCTATTCTCCTTCGTCCTGTTGATGATCTTGAGCTAACTGTACGTTCAGCTAATTGTCTAAAAGCAGAAGCCATACAATATATTGGTGACCTGGTACAGCGCACCGAGGTTGAGTTGTTAAAGACTCCTAACCTGGGTAAAAAATCTCTTACAGAGATTAAAGATGTACTTGCTTCTCGTGGACTTTCTCTGGGTATGCGCCTAGAAAACTGGCCACCAGAGTCAATCGCAGAAAAAGATTAATCTAGTTTTTAACTAAACTGATTTGTAAAGAAGGATAAAACTATGCGCCATCGTAAAAGTGGTCGTCAGTTAAATCGTAACAGCAGTCATCGCCAAGCGATGTTTAAAAATATGGCTGGTTCTTTGGTAAAAGAAGAGTTGATTAAAACAACTTTACCAAAGGCGAAAGAACTGCGTCGTGTGCTTGAGCCTCTTATCACACTTGCTAAGCAAGACAGTGTAGCTAATCGCCGTTTGGCAATGGCTCGTACTGGTGATAAAGAAGTTGTTGGTAAATTGTTCAATGAACTTGGTCCTCGTTATGAAGAGCGCCCAGGTGGGTACATTCGCATTTTAAAATGTGGATTCCGTACTGGTGATAAAGCACCTATGGCCTACGTTGAATTGGTTGATCGCCCGGAAGTAGAAGCAATCGAAGAGATTGAAGAAGCAACTGAAGAGTAAGGTTTATAACCCGAAATTGATCGACATACTAATAATAGGAGCCCGGTAAATACCGGGCTTTTTTATGTCCATAGATAACCGTAAGTTATTATCTGCTATCCACGTGAAGCTAGAAATATCGCCTAAGGTGATAATAAGCGATTATTTATAGAGTCTAGATAATTATTTAGATTTTGTTATTTAACTTATTTTAATCTGTGATAACAGTGTTTAACTCACCCAAGCCCATCCCAGCACAGATATTTGTGAAGAAAACTAGTAACCGTAAGCAGTGTGTAGTGTAAATTTTTTTAAAAAGATATAAGTAAGCTGTTAAATAGCTTAATGATGATATGGAGGAATGTAGATCTTACAGGTTGCAGCCCTTTTAATCCTTTATCCTTAGTACTTCAGCCACTTCTTCTTGTGTTGCACCGCCGTTGATGGCATAAGTACCTAAGTCTTCGCTAGTTACACCTGAATTATAGGCTGCTTCTATAATCTTTATTACATTTTCCCTTTCTGCAGTCGACTCACGAACAGCTGTTGTTATTACTTGCTCTGCGTCGTTTGGAAATGCTGCTAATAAAGCTTCTACCACATACTCTCCTACCAGAGGGACTGCACCTATCGCAGTACTTAATATATCAACAATTTTACTAGGGTGTTCTTTAGCTAATGATTGAACTATATAATCTGCTGAGTCTGGTTCAGTAATTACCGCTATACGTACTATTTCGTTTAAGTCTTCAGGTGTTGTGCTTGCGGCTGCGGTTACTACAAAATCTACATAGCTCGGGTCAGCATTAATTGCTGTCTCTACAATACTCCCGCAACTCGTAATCCCCTTGCTTATAGCTATAGTAACAACTTCTTGTGCCAAAGCGGGCTGTGCAGAAATTGCAGAGTGAATTATCTCTTTATATTTATCAGGATATAGATCTAGTGCAGTTGAAACTATTGAGGCTGACTGCTGTGGATAATGGTTAACTATAGATTTTACTGTCAATCCTACAGAGTTGTTCTTTTGAACTTGGTTCTGAATGAAGTTTTCAGTAATTTGTGCGGATTTACTTTCAATTATGCTTGGACTCGCTGAGACCTTGTTTAGATTTCCAATAGAGCCAATTACAATAATTACACTTATTACTACAATTTTCATATAACACACCAATATTCAAGAAAAGACGAATTTCTAATTTTCCGTTCTTATTTAGAAGTTAATCTAACAACATTTCTTTTAAATAGACAGCTTTATAACCAGTTTGCGTGGTTTTTGAGCGAACAATAAAATAAATGAAATAAAGTGTTGCATAGGAATGTGTTGTCTCTATAATGCGCCCTCGCTTCAAGGGAGACCGGTTAATACAACTTAGGTCTTCGGTAATAGATTAAGATTTCTTAGTTTGTTGCATGTACTTAAGTTGTATATTTGAAGCGGGATGCGGCGAGTTTTGATTTATA
>NZ_JBDUZQ010000026.1:0-1955 GCF_039943935.1 Paraglaciecola sp. | reverse complement strand
GGTTTGCAAAAAACGAGGTCCAATAATCAAAGCCATCATATTCACGAGCCCCTGGGCCACCATGGGGGTGTAAAATAGTAGCAACAGGACCTTCAGCACCTAGCGGTAGAGTTAAATAACCTTCTAGCTCAGTGCCATCTCGTGCGGTATAAGTGACAAACTTATGCTCGGTTAGTACTTCTGGTAGCAAGTTAGGGTATTGACTCAGAATCGGGGTCAAGGATGCATTCTTGCGATCGCCTAAGAAATATCTCCCTGGAGTGAAATCATTCTCTGTATATAAAAGGTAAATGTTTTCATCTCGGTTAAAGTCCACTAAATATACGTCACTCTCAGGTAGGGCTTTATTCAAAGCATCCTGGAATTTACTTCTTGATTCATCCCAATACACACGGCCATCATCGTTATGAGAATGATAAATACCAATTACATCATTGGTTTTTTTTGAATAAATAAGTGAGCCGTCTACATCGTAATGTTCATCTTCAAAAACTAAGTTAGACTCTTTGCTAGTGAGATCAATTTTGTATAAGGCTTTTTTATCGCCTTTGTATTGGCTGTAGTACAAAATATTTGGGTCTTTTGCAAAACCAAGAGGATTAATACCTGACCCTTCTAAAGCATTATATTCAAACATTTTATGCCAAGTATCATCGTCACCGATCCGCACGCGAACAGACGCTTCGCCTGTTTTATAGTTCAAAGTCTCCCCTAAACGTAAGTTGCCTTGTCTATCTGCCATCCAATCACGAACCAACATTTTGCCTCTAGCAACTCGCTTCTTTTTGCCGTTATTAATATTCAATTTATATACGTCAGGTAAGTTTGCGATTTCTAAGTCTAAAGCAATTAAAATATAGTCTGGTTCATCGGGTAAAAATGATATCACGTTATCTTGAAACTGAGAGATATGCTGGTTTCCATAAATACCTGTTCTAGGCTTAATTAATGGTCGCTGTACTGGCTTTTCGCCATCTATGTCAATTGCCAATAAACGCGTTTCAGTGACATCTGTTTTGCCTCTTTTACTGGCAAACCTTAAACTCACAATAAGGGTTTTCTCATTCGCCCACGTAAACCAATTAACTTTAATCTTTTCATTATCGGATTGAACTACGTATTGCTTTTTTCCTGTGGTGAGATCGAAAGTGGTTAACACTGCAATTTCGGGTGATAAATAGTTACTTATATAGGCAATTTTACTACCGTTAGGAGAAAGATTTGGGCGAGTATTAGAGGGTAATTGACTAAAGCTCTCAACGGGTAGTTCTTCTGAAACACCACTTAAAGAAGTGAATAAAACAACTACCAAACAACACAAGCGAATGATTCCATTCATAAAAGTCTCAAATATTTGCGATTAAAATTAACCCAAAACTATACACAAACTTTATTTGTTTGGCATTAGCTAATAGTGCTGTTTTATCAGCACTATTAGCGACCGTTAATTCAAATGCTTTTTCAAAAATGTATCCATCGCTTTGAAAGTAATGTGACGATTACGTTGAATAGATAAGTAGTGGTCACCATTTTCTAGTTCAATAAATTTCACATCTTTGTTTAAGTCTTGAAGCTCATTTACCATCGCTTCACTTTGTTCAACTGCCACCACTACATCATCTTCTCCATGGATAAATAGCATAGGAATGTTAACTTTATCGGCATGATAAGCCGGTGAGCGAGCTTTTAAGTCAGCAGAGTCATCACCAATCTGTTTTTTTGCAAAGTTGCTGTTTACAAAACGCCGGCTGGTTGAGACTAATTTTTTTAAATCGGTTACGCCGGCAAAACTTATTGCGCACTTAAATAAGTCTGGGGTTTTTACCGCCGCCATAGCGGCTGCATAACCGCCGTAGCTCGCTCCAACGATACACATTTTGTCTTTAAGGGCGATGTTCTGCTCCACTAGCCAATTTGCTGCGTCGGTTAAATCATCTTGCATGGTTAAGCCCCAT
>NZ_JBDUZQ010000025.1:0-97465 GCF_039943935.1 Paraglaciecola sp. | reverse complement strand
CATCGTCTCGTAAGCTTAGTTCGACGGCTTTGATTTTGAAATTAACAGGGTAAAACCATGTCCTTCTAGGTTGGGTATATTTGGGCATTGTAGCCTCCTCAAAGTGATGAGGAGGTGTCCACTAAAACGGGGGAAGAGCATTGTCCTTTTGAGTGACTTGTTATGTGCTAAGTCCCAATTCCTTTACTTTAGTGCTGATATATAAAACACTTCACTGAACTCAACTATAAAATCTGTATCACTTCTCTTGCCTTGCCAAAATTTAATATTGGGATTTTGGCCTTGTAGAACAAGACAAATAACTTCTATGGCTGCGGGATCCATTTCGGGACCAAAATAAATACCAGTCAGTGCATCTGTGTCATATGTGAAAATTTTGCCGGCTTCACTATGAATAGTTCTCCACTCTTGCTCATATTCCCAAGCTTTGGATTTTAAACAAAAAAGATCCATTATATCTTCGCGTTGTTTATCCGCGAAAATGCTCGCAATATTTAATTTAGGCATTGTGTCTACATATTTTACTTTTCTAGCTTTCTCAAAAATTTCAGAGTTCGTATCGAACTCCAAGCAAAAACCAGTATATTTATCTGCGTAATGTGCCCACATAAGTAGCTCATTGTTCACTTCGGAAAAGCATGATACACCGCGATTTTTTATGAAATTTTCGATAATAGTGGAATTAACTTCCCTTGCTAGCTTTAACAAGATTGGCTTTAATTCAGGTAAAGATTTCGATTCAAGTGCTTCAATAACGTTTTGAGGCCAACCTTTCGAGAGGTAAAGTTTACGTAATCTTTCTAATTCATCATCTGATGGCTCATCAATTTGTGCTTTTATTGCACAATCATAAGGATCATTAAACCCTGCAGGAGATGCGAAATATACAGTCTGATTTTTAAGATTTAATAGCGACTGAATAGAAAATGTTTCATATTTATAGAGATTTACAGGAAGACTCATTGCAACTCCATTGCACATAACGAGGCTGTAGATTAACCCGTTTTAAATTTATTTAATTCATCCACAAACGATATCTGAGTTCATATTCTGATTCAATCTATTACTCAGTTTACCTTCAAGATAAAGAAGTGGTGATTAAATATTGTTTTGAAGGATGTTATAACAGGTTTAGGAGGCTTTTCTGTGGGTATAAAAGGGCTATCCCCCTTAATATACCGTGTTTTGCAGTTTCTCTATATTATGTACTAGGCAATACAGTTGCCATTGTGCATTCACTTTAGTTTGGCCTCGTAAGGTCAGTTTATTCATGCCTTTATTGGTGGTGATGTTACCGAACACAGGCTCGATACAACCCAGTCGTTTCGAATATTGCCTGCGACCCATTGGGCTATCTATTTTGATTTTCATCTTGTCACTATAACTGAGCCGTTTTCGTGACTCGTCGTTTAAGAACTGAACTTGTCGCCCTCTTTCGGTTGGAGGCTTACGCATGCATTGTCCTTGTAATGGGCAGGTTTTACAGTCTTTTAAATAGCCACCGAATCGGGTGTATTCTTTGTTGTTACTTTTTACATTGATACCACTTAACCACATCAGGTTACCTGCTGGGCAACGACAGGTCTGACTATTTTTATCGTAATGAAAGTCTTGTGAGGTAAAGAGTCTCGGTTTGCCATGTCGTCTTTTAAGGCGGCGTTTTTCTTTTTCTGTGTGGTACGTTTCGCTTTCTTTAAACAGTGGATTTCGGCTTCTAAACTGGTTGTCAGCGATATAAGTATCAAACCCACTACTTGCCATAAACGCTAAGTTCTCCTCACTATTAAAGCCACTATCTGCTGTGAATTTCGTGGTAAATACATGTGCTTTATCATCATTATTTTTGGCAGTGTTGAGTTTATCGAGTTGTTGGTTAAGTTGTTCGATGGCGGGCTTAAGTGTTTGTTGCTCTCCTACTGAGCCCCACGTTTGGGCTTGGAGTATGACCTGGTGTTTATCATCGTTTATTGCTATCCCGTTGTACCCTTGGATCGTTCCTTTTGATGTCGTCATCTTCGCGCTATCTGGGTCGGTGATATTGCTTTTAACCGGCTTACCTTTACTGCCTGTTTTCTCTTCGTGAGTTGCTAAGAATGCGGTGATTTTATCGGCACTTTTATCTAGCTTGTTTTTTTGGTTCAAATCATGAACAAGCTGCTCTTCGCCTAAACCGTCTTGTGCTTGATGACGCTCAACTATACGTTTGCTCGCGCGCTCCAACTTTACTTTCTTACGTCCAAGCTCTTCAAATGTGCCACTCCATTCTTTACTGGCATTTGACTTTATTTTGCAGCCATCAATAGCAAACATGTTACGGCCGATTAAATCCTCTTCATCGCATATCATCAGTACCTGAGTAAAAAGCAACTCAATCTGTTCGTGCATCTTGGCCACAAACCCAGCTATAGATGTGTAATGTGGCTGCACATCTCCCGACACACTCATAAAGTGAATATTGGTTTCACAAACCTTGGCAATACGCCTACTACTGATTAAGCCATGGGCATAACCCAGTAATATAATCTTCAACATCACTGATGGCGAATAAGCCGCAGCACCTGTTCTGTCATTGTTATACCATGCATCAAACCCAGACAAATCGAGCTTATTATCAACGATATAACAAAGCGCATATTCAAATGTGCCAGGCAGTATTTGCTCTGAAAAATTAACGGGGATGAACTTGTTTTGGCAAGATAAGTCAGGCTTGTAGTTGGCCATGAAGTTTTATCTCTAGGGGAATAATATCTATTAGATCACAGCGAACATGTCGGTTCAAGGTCAAAAAACGCACAATGTAAAAGTAATCAAAAATATATTGAAAGTGCGATTTGGGAGAAATTCTACAGCCTCAACGCCCATTTAAGGGGATGATAATTGTTTGCTAAAATGTGTAGCGAAGCGAAACCGAGCAAACTGTTAGCAGTCCCGCTTGAAATTCTTGTTAGGTTTCTGTTGCTAATAACTCCATTGCGACAGCTAGCTTTATTTGTTGGATCTTACTTAATTTATGGCGATATTCTAGAAGAGTAAAAGTATCCATGCCTGTACATTCAGGACAATCTAGCTCGACTTCTACTCTACCAATCATCCGTGATTCAATAAGTAACCAATAATAAACACTTCTGTCATCCGGAAAGGAGTCTAAAACAATGACTTTAGCTGTATCCAAGTCATTATCTAAAAATAAAGTTTTTACGTGAGACTCAACTGATTTTGAAAATACGGATGAAGTATTTTTTAAAAGCTCCGACTTTATTTCCTTTTCAGTTTTAGAGCCAACCAATTTCACAACACTCTCCTTGAAACCTAACGCCTCACTAAGAGGCAAATAATAGTTGGTTAAAATAAGCGACGAAGGAGCAAACAGCCAACTGTTATTTGTCCTTTTGAGTGACTTGTTAGGCATTATTACGCTTTAAAGAACGTGCATAATTCTCTACCAACTGGCAAATTCGTTCTGGTTTTACACCATGTAATTTCTGATGCTTTTCCAGCGGAGAGTCGAAGCCATAACTACTTTCCATTTTAACAATCAATTCGTCTTGGTTGAGCAATTTAATATGATCTTTAATTAAATACCCTTTAGGAAGTGAACTTGATGGACTATTGCCGACAGTACTTTCTAGAACACCATTATTTATCTCCCATGTATTATCGTAATAATCGACCATAGGAATTCCATTACCATTCATTGAAATAGACACCACACACTTACGCCCGTTTGGAGTAAAGCCTAATTGACTATACTCATAACTTCCTGAACCGTAATCTTTTAAATGCCATACACCGACAATTTGCTCTTCAGGCTTTACTTCAACTTTTGTGCTAGCACACCCTGAAAGTAAAAAAACTACACCTGTTAAAAGTGAAAAGACTCTCACAAATACTCCTTAATGCCTAACGCTTTGAATATTGGGATTTTAGGAGCGCCTTGGCCGAAGGCCAGCGAGTAAAATTCCCGGTGAGTTTACGAACGAAATAATTCATTTGTTATGTATCGCTATCGTTAAGCTTTTTTTGCTTTAATTAGCTTAAATAAATTTCTAATAATATCCCACAAAGACACTGTAATGATAAACAAGCCTAACAAGAAACCATAACCATCTGAACGACGGCCATCAAACCATTGTTCGAAGTTCTCAAATCTAGTGTACATCCAATAACAAAGTAATCCCCCAGCTAGAAGTCCTAATAAATCAAGTATCAATTTATTTAATGAGAACGGCTTATCATTTATTTTCACTTGCTCTTCTGATTTTGATTTTTCTCTTTCAGCTCTGAAACAAGATCCACACATCATAGGTTGGGTTAACAAGTTGAAGAAAGAATACTTTTCTCTGCATCTAGGGCAAACTTTAGTCATTCACTCAACCTTACACTTCAAGATACATAACGCATTAAATATGGGGATTTTAGGAGCGCTTTTTCAGCGAGTAAAATTCCCACCATGATTTTTTTGTTATATGCCTTCACTCCAAAGCTCCTTAGACTTAAATGCATATCTGTAGCAAGGAATTAGCAATGCAAATACTGAGGAAGTTAACAACAACAATATTACAATATCAACAACCTCTGGTTTGTAGAAAACATTTTCAATAAAGGGATCTTGAATTCCATACCCGATTAAAACGACATTAACAACAAAGGAAATTTGCCACAAAAATTTCCAGCCGATTGCTACCTGATACGCATACCCATAGTATGGAATTAGGAATAAAGTACCTATAGTTAAGGCAATAAAGTCATAAACTTCGATATCATCACTAAAAGGTAAAGATACCAAATCAAATAACGTTAAAATCACCAGCACCCAGAAGATGCCTTTCCAAAGTTTCACTCAGCGTTCCTTGGCATATAACGCTTGCAATAAATGGCACAGACGAGTTGGCTAAAATACGCGAGGCACGAGCGCAGCCAGCGAGGATGTGTCCAATTAATTGTTTTGTTAGGTGCCCAACCTGTTGTCATCAGAGCGGCTTTGCCGCCACCTAGTGTTGAACAATGTGTTTTGTTTAACCATTTCATAGAAATTACCTTACCCGAAGAGAGAACAAACAACAGCTATTTTTTAATTGGAAGGTGATTTTAAATCGAAGAAACAAAACAACCTTGAAGATGAAAGCTTAGCTGATTCAAAAGTTGAACTGGGTCTACGAAGAAATGAAGGAAAGCTAACCCGTAGTTATTTTGAGCTTTAGCAACCTAGGCCACCTAACGCTTAATATAACTGGAAAATACGAGCGCTTTACAGCGAGTAGTTTTCCAGTTGATGTTTTTGTTATAACTACTTTCCATTCAACCTTTTCCTTAAAAACAGAAACAGTGCTAGAGCGACTAAACCAATAAATAACAAAGCGGCACCAACGGACTCACTTTCATAGAAAAAACATGTTCCTCTAAACCCAATAAATCTTTCCTGTGTATCCGTACAAGCACTTATATTTAGTAAGTTCTGCATCAATGTCCCACCACATAAAGTAAATGAGCTTATTGAATTTGCTAATAATGAAATAGCGACTAAACAAATAAGAGTTATTGTGACTAGTTTTTTCATCGAAGGCTTCGGTAGTTATAACGCCCAAATAACGGGCTAAAAATTGTGGGCTAAACTTGAGCGAAGCGAAAAAAGCCCGCGGTTTTTAGTCCCTGTTTATTTGCTTGTTAGCTTTCGTATCTAGCCCCAACTCTCTACATGAATGCAGTACACTCAAAAAGAAGATGGCTACTAAGTCTACGCCAAAACCAAATTGGCCTAAGTTTTCACCAGTATAGAATCTGAAATCGGTGCTTAAAATGTTAGCCCTAAAGAATAATTCACCTTCTATCCCAATCAAAAAGCTACCTAAGCCAGTATAGGTAAAAAACAAAGTGCCTGTGTTTATAGTCAAAATTTGAAGAATTTGATTAAGATAAGAGAGCTCATACCCATAGCGTAATCTTTTTAAGAGCTTATAGCCGGCAACCCCATTAAAAACAGCAATGACTCCATAAACAATTAAGTCTAGTAATTCCTTAGAGCCAAATAGCACATTAACAAAGGCAATAATAAAACCAGCACATGTTGCTATTTGCAACCAACTCAATAGTTTGACTCTGTTTTCAGTTGAAAAAGTGAATTCTTCTTGGCCTTGTTTTTGAGCGGCCTCAATTTCAGGCTTTCTGTTTTCAACTTCCAACACTAATTTTTTATAATTTTCCGGATGTGCATCTTTATCTATATTATTGAGGCAATCCATTAATTCATTGACTGAATACTTCGAGTAATCCATATATCTCCAAGAAAGCTAACGCTTATTATCGAGCATGTCGTATATGTAACTTCTCGATTTGATTTTTATTCCCGTCATTTCCAGTTCTTACCTTTTGATTTTATTAAATATTTTTAACTTTCATGCTATCAAAACCACAAAGAGTTGCAAAAGCAAAAGGAGACTCGACTTTAACCCGATTTTTCTGCTTCCTATTAAAAACTATGTGTAAAATAATTTCTATAGCTAAATTAATAGCTTAACGTTTATTTGGAAAACAAAACGAGACCTATGAAATTTACACAGTAGGAAGCAATATTGGCATTATATAAAAACATGCATTATAGCTGTATATAAACACAGCATCTATTTCAGAAAGAAACATAATGTCAAAATCTCCTTTTATAGAATCCATACGACTTATCTTGAGAACCAAACGGTATAGCTTGAAAACGGAAAAAGCTTATCTTCACTGGATTCGAAGATTTATTTATTTCAATGGCAAGCGTCACCCTAAAGATATGGGTGAATTAGAGGTTGAGCAGTTTTTAACACACCTTGCTATTACACTGAAAGTATCACCAACCACACAAAATCAAGCTTTGTGCGCCATTATTTTTATGTATCGGCATGTGCTTGAAATGGATTTGACCAACATGGCTTTTACATTTGCTAAAACCCCAGTCAGAGTTCCTGAAGTATTAAGTCATAGTGATGCAATTGCGGTAATCAATAATTTACGAGGTGTTCATCATACTATCGGCACTCTCATGTATGGTGGAGGTTTTCGTATATCAGAGGTGCTTAGGTTACGTATAAAAGATTTTGATTTTGACCGAAACACCATTTTTATTTTTCGTTCAAAAGGCCAAAAAGACCGCGTAACTATGTTTCCAGAATTAGCCAAGACTGAAATAACTAAACAAATTCAAAAAGTAGAGCGTATACATCAAAAAGATATTGATGATGGATATGGGCTGTCTTCACTTCCACCTTCTCTTATTCGTAAGTACGGAAAAGCGGCGACTAACTTATCTTGGCAATAGATATTGCCAGTTTTGTGCGGTTAGTGGTTTTCATGGTATCTCCCAGTATGTTTTTATAGTGGGCGATAATTTGACGCTTTTATATGAAGCTAAGATATACAACTGATGACGCTTAAGTGACTTTTTTACTGCATATTTATGCGGTTTTAGTGACACTTAAGCCAATCAAATATAACTATTTTTCAATAAAATAAGTCCCCCAACCATCAAACTCCACAAGATGTTTTTCAGCTATAGCAAACAGCTTTTTGGTATCTTCATCAATCAAACTCACATCTAACATACGCTCAACTACTGCATCAAAACAGAATACTTCACCGCCATCATCTAGCTCTAATTCTTCTGCATCGCCTACTTCAAAACCCGCTTTAAAAGCATCAACCGCTGCCTTTTCAAGAGCCTCAAAATCCACACTGGAAAAATGGTATTCTATCGTATGTGCTTGGCTATTATCACTGCCATCTTCAATTAAGGCAGCCACTGTTTCTTGATTAAACTCAAACCACTCGGCTAACTCTGACTCTGCTTCTAAACTCATACTAATACCTTTTGATGGGGTGAATATTTAACAATTTTCAATGTCTGTATCTAGAACTTTTATCATATCAGCCATTTTATTATGAAAATATGCCATATTTTCTTTTATTGACTTATTTTCATCCATAAACTCTGGCTCTGACAACGACATCAAAAACCTGCCGTTATTCCAACGATTTAAACGAATTTTTTGGTGTAAGTTACTCGCTGCCACGACTACTATAGGTTCTTGGGTTTCTTCAGCTAGACGAAATGCCCCCGTTTTAAAAGGCAACAATCCTTGTCCATTACTTCTTGTACCTTCAGGAAAAAACCAAACAGAAAGAGCTTTTTGCTTAATTTTGTCAGCAGTAACTTGTAACGTAGTCCTAGCTTTTCCTGAATTGTTACGGTCGATCATGATATTGCCAGTTAACCAATAAACTTGGCCAAAAATTGGGATCCACTTTAGGCTTTTTTTACCAACAGTTACTGTACCTTTCTGGGCTGCTTTGCAAATAGTCACTAGGTCATAACTATTTTGATGATTAGCTATATATATAAATGGGCCACCTTTTTTAACACTATCGGGCACGGTCATTTCTAGTTTTAATCCCAAAATAACCGATATTGAGCTATATAATTTACCAGCGATATATACGTTATCTCTATGAAATGGCCTTACGATACAGACAAGCAGTAGAACTATATTTATCAAAATAAAATAACAAATTAAGGCAACTATTCTTATCAGAGCTAACATCTACATATCCAGAAAACGAAAAGGTGGCCGAGTATACGCACTTTTTACTGTTACCCAAACCACTTAATAATAGTTTTTCAACATTACCCGTTTGTTAAAACGACGACACTATTTACCTGAAATAAATGAATTAAATTACTAATTAGCCGATACTTATTTAAATATAAAAAATTACACTAAAAGGGCACTCCATAAATGCAAACATTCAAACATGAAGATCTCGACGAAGATATTTTGACAGACTTGTTGGAAGAGATTAATGAACTCTATGAAGCGAGTGAACAAACCCTAATAGAGTTAGAACTAAAACCTACCGATAATGAATTACAGCGTTCACTATTTCGTTCGATTCACACGATAAAAGGTGATTTAGGACTAGTTAATTTCACTCCACTTATCCCTCTTTTACAACACGGTGAAGATTTACTCGATTATTTACGTAAAGGGCAAATTCAATACACCAGTAACATGAGTGATTTAGTCTTATTAATAATGGACAAAGTAAAAATATTTGTTCAAAGCTGTATTCAAACAGGACAAGCTGAATACGATAAAGACATGTACGAGCGACTTGTTGCGGCAATTATTTGTATTACACCAGACAATAGCAATGACCATGAGCAGCTTTTAGCTAAAGCTGTTTTGATTCTTGATCCTAGTTTAGATCTAGGAATAGAAATAAATGATGCAAGCACTACAGAAAAAACTACCTCCTCTACACCTGCTAGCGTAGCAACAACGGGGATCCCTAAGTCAATTACTAATATTGAACGTGAAGATTTACTGTTCTTTCGTGAATTGATGAAGCCAATAGAAAAGCGCTCGAGATATTGGGAAGGTAGAGGCGATAGGATCGCAAAGCTTGCTGGTTATATCAACAAAATAGCGGGCTCACCTATAAATGAGGTGCAACTTGCCGTAGCCTGCTATATGCACGATTTTGGCATGGCCTTTATGCCAGTTAACGTTCTACATAAACAAGAGCAACTTGAAGAGGTTGAATTTAACCTCATGCGCTCACACGTTTATAAAAGTGCTCGTTTACTAGAAAACCTGACCCAGTGGGACGAGGCCCGAAAAATTGTAATGCAACATCACGAGCGCATTGACGGCAGTGGTTATCCTTTGGGTATCAAAGAAGATGATATTTGTGACGGAGCTAAGTTATTAGGGATACTAGATACCTTTGATGCCATTACTCATGCCAGAGCCCACGAATCGCACTTACAACGCCCGAAGAAAAAGGCAGTCATCGAAATAAACCGTATTGCCAAAGGTCAATTTTCTACAAAGTGGATGCAAGCATTTAATTCAGGCATGGCGGCCTTACTAACCAAATAACCTAAACGCAATGGCATAATTTTTATAAACAAAAACGCCAGGATTTAACCTGGCGTTTTTGTTACCTCAAGAATTAAGTTACATATTTAATTCTTTTAGCTTACGAGTAAGAGTGTTTCTCCCCCACCCTAAGCGCTTCGCGGCGTCTTGCTTATGGCCGTGTGTATAATGCAACGCACGTTCTAATAATATTTTTTCAAAGCTAATAATTGCTTCATCCAATATATTATTTTGCCCAGCCTGAAGCTGACCATCGGCCCAACTAGCTAAAAGCGTTTGCCAATCACCGGATTGTGAACTTTTTTCAATAGACACAGGTTGCTGATGAATTTCAGGAGGCAGGTCATGGGGTAACACTTCTTGCCCGCTCGCCATAACCGTTAACCAACGACACATATTCTCTAGTTGGCGAACATTACCAGGCCAAGGTAAATTTGAGAGTATTTTCTTGGTTTCTTTTGACAAAACCTTTATCTCAACATCTAGCTCGATTCCTGCGGTCTGCAAAAAGTGTGCAGCTAGCAAAGGAATATCTTCACGCCTTTCACTTAACTTAGGAATATGGATGCGAATAACATTAAGGCGATGATATAAATCTTCTCGAAACTTACCTTCTGCAACTCTTTCTTCTAAGTTTTGATGAGTCGCAGCAATGATTCGAACATCAACGCTAACAGGGTTATGTCCACCGACCCGATAAAACTGGCCATCTGCCAATACACGTAGCAAACGGGTTTGCACATCTAAAGGCATATCGCCTATTTCATCTAGAAATAAAGTTCCTCCATTTGCTTGCTCAAATCGGCCTTGCCTAGCTGCTTGGGCACCTGTAAATGCCCCCTTTTCATGACCAAATAGTTCTGACTCAATTAAATCAGCAGGAATTGCCGCCATGTTTAACGCAATAAACGTTTTATCGGCTCGAGGGCTATGTCTATGTAATGCATGAGCCACTAATTCTTTACCGGTGCCCGATTGACCATTAATTAAAACGCTAATACTTGAACGAGAAAGTCGGCCAACGGCTCTAAACACTTCTTGCATTGCAGGTGCTTCGCCAATAATTTCTGTGGCTTGTGTTACCTCTGGCACTTGATTTTGTTTTAACTGCTCTCGAGCATGTACTAACGCCCGTTGTACCAACCCCACAGCTTCATCTATATCAAAAGGTTTAGGCAGATATTCAAAGGCACCACTTTGATAGGCATTAACTGCACTATCTAAATCTGAATGGGCTGTCATAATAATCACTGGAATATTCTCGAATCGTTTATGCACTTCTTCGAGCAACTTCATCCCATCCATTTGTGGCATGCGAATATCAGAAACAATCACCTCTGGTGGCTGCCCTGTCTCAAGTTGTAGTAATAAATCTTCTGGATTTTCGAAACTGAAACAAGGAATATTGGCGGATTGTAGCGCTTTCTGCAACACCCAGCGAATCGAGCTATCATCATCGACTATCCATACTGGTTCTGAACTCATTTCTGGATTTCCTTTTTATCAATTGGTAAATATATAGTAAACGCGGTTCTTCCGTGCCAACTTTCCACTTCAATTTTGCCCCTATGATGGCCAATCAAAGTTTGTGATATTGAAAGCCCTAAACCACTGCCTTCTTTTTTACTGGTAACCATAGGGTAAAACAAGGTGTTCTGAAGCTCAGCAGGAATACCCGGACCATTGTCAATTATTTGTATTTTGGCACATAATGGAAAACATGCCCCATGGACAATTACTTGTCGCTCTATACGAGTCACAATTCTAATTTTACCAGGTATTTCAGGATGCTCAGACAACGCCTGCAAACTATTGCGAACAATATTAAGGGTCGCCTGCTGCATCATATCCTGATCAATGTGAACATCAGGAATACTGGGGTCATAATCACGAGTTATCGCAACATTATGACTTAAGTCTAAGTCAACCAAAGCACACACTTTTTCAATTACTTTATGCACATTATGGGACTCAAAATTGGGCCTTAAATTAGGACCCAACAAACGATCAACTAAATTAGTCAATCGATCAGATTGATCAATTATGATAGAAGTGAATTCAATTAAGTCAGCTGAAACCAACTGCTTTGACAGTAATTGAGCCGCTCCTCTAATGCCCCCCAAAGGGTTCTTGATCTCATGGGCTAATCCACGTACTAATTCTCTTGCTGCACGTTGTTGTGCCCATTGATGGTTTTCTTGACTAATTTTTTTCTGCTGTTCTACTAAACGAATTTCAATCAATAGTTGATACTTGCCATTTTCTGCAATATTCGTAATTGAAACGTCGGCTTGAGAATACCTACCATCGGTAAACTTAAATTGCACTTCACTATCAGAAAAAACCTCACCATATTGAGTAAAGTTTTTAAAGCGAGCAAAATCTAAACTAGAAGTTGCGACAATTTGATGAATAGGACAATCAATCAGTAAGTTCAAGCTACGTTCAAAGAAAGCTTGAGCTGTATGGTTGGCGTATTGAATACGTAAATCATAATCAAGTAAAATTATGCCCGTAGACAGGTTGTCCAACAAATTTTCAGAGATGGTAAATTCAGACATAAGCTCAGTATATTCATGCACAGAATTAGTGCAAGGCAATTATTTACTACTTCGTAATTACTACTAACTTATATAAAATATGCCTAATTGGCATTAGTTAGGAGTGAAAAGTGCGGACGCTTTATGCAAAAAAAAGGTCTGCGTATCGGATGATGCAAGGATCTTGCCTGAGTTGTTTAAAAACTTAACTTCAATCTCATGAGCTCCCCGCTCAAGACTTTCCAATCGAAATGACCCGCTACTTTTAGTACTAACCAATTGATTATCAACAAATAATTTATACTGCCCTGACGTTTCAGGAAACACTTGTGCCTTCACATTAAGCTCACCCGCGTTATTTCGTATAGTTTGCTCTGCCACTGGATTTAAAATGCTTACTGTATAAGTGATAACCTTCTCTGGCTTCTTGTATGGTTTGTTCACGTTTGGCTTAGTATTCGACCCATTAAGTGTCGGGATCACTGCACTATTAACGCCAGATAGGTTTACTGAGGCTGCACCTTTCGTGGGTATATCAGAATAAACTACGGTTCCATCTTCTTTTACGGTTTTATATATAACGTTAGCTGACGCAGTTATACATAAGAGTAGCAAACTAATAATATATAATAACTTCACTATTAACCTCTGACATTTTCAATACCCATCTAGTAGCTATGGCTAAGTGTAACGCTATTTGAAACAAAAAAAAGCCCGTAAATACGGGCTTGTTATCAATTGGTATAACTAACGTAACCTATAGTCATTAAACACTGTAATACATGTCAAACTCAACTGGGTGAGTAGTCATGTTAAGTAATTGAACTTCTTCGCGTTTAAGCTCTATGTATGCATCAATCATATCGTCTGACATTACACCGCCAGCCGTTAAGAATTCACGATCATTATCAAGTGCGTCTAATGCTTCTTCAAATGAACTAGCAACTTGTGGGATGGCCGCCGCTTCTTCAGCAGGTAGGTCGTACAAATCTTTATCCATTGAATCACCAGGGTGAATCTTGTTTTTAATCCCATCAAGGCCAGCCATCAACATAGCGGAGAATGCTAAGTATGGGTTACATGTTGGGTCAGGGAAACGTACTTCAATACGACGCGCTCTATCAGTTGTTACAAAAGGAATACGGATAGATGCAGAACGGTTACGAGCTGAATAAGCAAGCATTACTGGCGCTTCAAAACCTGGAACTAAACGCTTGTAAGAGTTAGTTGAAGCATTAGCAAACGCATTAATTGCTTTAGCATGCTTAATGATACCACCAATGTAAAACAAAGCTTCTTCAGACATACCAGCATACTTATCACCGGCAAATATGTTTTTACCGTCTTTAGCAATGGATTGGTGAACATGCATACCAGAGCCATTATCGCCAACCAGAGGCTTAGGCATAAAGGTAGCAGTTTGACCATAAGCATGAGCAACATTGTGAACGACATACTTATAGATTTGAACTTCATCAGCTTTTTTAACTAATGTATTGAAAAGACAAGCAATTTCGTTTTGACCAGCAGTAGCAACTTCGTGGTGATGAGCTTCAACAGTTAGGCCCATTTCTTCCATAACCATACACATGGCAGCACGTGTATCGTTTGAAGAGTCGACTGGAGGAACTGGGAAATAACCGCCTTTAACACCAGGACGATGTCCCATGTTACCTTCTTCAAACTCTGCCCCTGAATTCCACTTAGCTTCAGCCGCGTCGATTTTGTAGAATGAACCTGACATATCAGTGTGAAAACGCACATCATCAAACAAGAAAAACTCTGGTTCAGGACCAAAGAATGCAGTATCACCAATACCTGTAGATTGCATGTAAGCTTCTGCTCTGTGAGCAACAGAACGTGGATCACGGTCGTAGCCTTGCATAGTGCTTGGCTCAAGAATATCACAACGTATATTAATTTGAGTTTCTTCTGCAAACGGGTCTAAAACAGCAGTGTCTGCATCAGGCATCAACACCATATCTGACTCATTTATTCCTTTCCAACCAGCGATTGAAGAGCCATCAAACATTTTGCCTTCTTCGAAAAAATCATCGTTCACTTGATGAGTAGGGATAGCTACATGCTGCTCTTTACCTTTAGTATCTGTGAAACGTAAATCGATAAATTTAGCTTCGCTTTCTTTAATTAGGTCTAAAACCTTTTGTGCTGACATAAATGTCCTCCAGATTAAAAATACAATATTTGTTCATTAAGACCCAACCGTAGACCCTAAAAAACTGATGTGCTGCGCTTGAAAACCATAATCATGCCACATACTGGGCTATTTGGAATGCCTTATATTAGGATTTCTACTGCAAGACAGCCGAGAGCCGAATACAGCACAAGGCACCACAATAGCGCACCAGCGCACCACAAACAAACAAAAGACCATTAAACAACAGAGAATTCACTGAAAATGTTAATTAGACGTTATTGAAATCAGCTTTCATTTTTTATTTATAGCAATATGAATTTGATGTTCGCTAAATGTCCGATAAAACTGTACAATCCGCGCCCATAAAATTTCAGTTAATTTTGCGGCCAGTTTCAAACGAACAACCGCCATTACAGAGTAAAGTCAATGAGTGCATCTACCACCTCAATCGAAAACTTGAGGAACATAGCGATAATCGCCCACGTCGACCACGGCAAAACCACCCTAGTTGATAAGTTACTACAGCAATCAGGTACATTAGAAGAAAGTCGCGGCGAAGCCGAAGAACGTGTGATGGACTCGAATGATATCGAAAAAGAACGCGGTATTACCATTCTTGCCAAAAACACGGCGATTAAATGGAACGACTACCGTATCAATATTGTTGACACTCCAGGGCACGCTGATTTCGGTGGTGAAGTAGAACGTGTAATGTCTATGGCTGACTCAGTTCTATTACTAGTTGATGCACAAGAAGGCCCAATGCCGCAAACTCGCTTTGTAACGCAAAAAGCCTTTGCTCAAGGTTTGAAGCCTATTGTTGTTATCAACAAAATCGATAAGCCTGGCGCTCGTCCTGATTGGGTAATGGATCAAGTATTTGATTTGTTCGACAACTTAGGCGCAACAGACGACCAATTAGATTTTGAAGTAGTTTACGCATCAGCAATTAATGGTTGGGCAACTAACGATTTAGACGTTGAAAGCGACACCATGACGCCTTTATTTGAAACTATAATCAAACACGTTAAGCCACCTGCTGCCGATATCAATGGCCCTTTCCAAATGCAAGTATCACAACTTGACTACAACTCTTATGTGGGTGTAATTGGTATAGGTCGTATTACTAGTGGTTCGGTTAAGCCAAATCAACAAGTTACTGTGATTGGTGCTGACGGTAGTACTCGCAACGGTAAAGTAGGTCAAGTACAAGGGTATTTAGGCCTTGAGCGTCATGAAGTAGAAGCTGCAGATGCAGGTGACATCATTGCAATCACGGGTATTGGTGAACTTAAAATATCAGATACTATTTGTGATCCAAATAACGTTGTAGCGCTACCACCTCTTTCTGTAGATGAACCAACCGTTACTATGACTTTCCAAGTAAACAACTCTCCGTTTGCTGGTAAAGAAGGAAAGTTTGTTACTTCACGTAATATCCTTGAGCGTTTACAACACGAATTGATCCACAACGTGGCACTTAAAGTTGAAGAAATCCCAACTGACCCGGATAAATTCCGCGTATCAGGCCGTGGTGAACTTCACTTAGGTATATTGATTGAAAACATGCGTCGTGAAGGCTACGAGCTAGCAGTTTCACGTCCAGAAGTAATATTGAAAGACGTTGACGGTGTAACTCACGAACCATACGAATCTGTCACTATCGATGTCGAAGAAGAACATCAAGGTTCTGTAATGGAACAACTAGGTACACGTAAAGGTGAATTAACCAATATGGCACCAGATGGTAAAGGCCGTATTCGTATGGACTTCATGATCCCAAGCCGTGGCTTAATTGGTTTCCAAACAGACTTTATGACTATGACTTCAGGTTCTGGTTTGATGTACCACACATTTGATCATTACGGTCCTCATAAAGGTGGCGTAATCGGTCAGCGTAAAAATGGGGTATTGATTGCCAATGCAACAGGTAAAGCACTAACTAACGCATTGTTTAACTTACAAAGTCGTGGACGCTTATTTATCGGTCACGGTTTAGAAGTTTACGAAGGCATGATCATCGGGATTCACTCTCGTGAAAATGACCTTACCGTTAACGCCCTTAAAGGTAAGCAATTAACTAACGTACGTTCATCAGGTACTGATGAAGCGCAAACGTTGGTACCACCAGTTGTGATGACACTAGAGCAAGCGCTTGAGTTCATCGACAACGATGAGTTGGTTGAAGTCACACCAGTTAGCACCCGTATACGTAAAAAGTTGTTAACTGAAAACTTGCGTAAGCAAGCGGGTCGTCCTGCTAAGTCTTAGTATGTTTGTTAGCTAGGATAGCTTCTTTACAAGTTTAATTTTAAAACCGGCGAAAGCCGGTTTTTTGTTGTCTACGCATTTTAATTGTCGCTGCGAGACTGGTCATGAACTTCGCTTACTCAGCATTCACTTCATTCACCCTATTCATATTGTCATCTATATAATAGACAGTGGATTGGTGACTCTCTGTTCACACCCCATTAGAGCTTATTTAACACTGTATCTGCGGAATCTATTTATAGAGGTTCAAAGAAGCAAAGAGGTAAATGACCTGAAAAACTGAATGAAAAGTTTAGTCGCTAAATTTTAACGCCCCTCCTATAAGTTAACGTCGGCCAATTAATCGTAAATTGATATCGCAACCTTACTTTAGCCATTGCATGTAATTTAAGCCATCAAACAAAACTACTAATGATAACTATTATCATTAGTAGTTTAATCATGTATACTCCCGCAAAAATTTTTAGGCTTAAGCAATAAGGGCTACTATGAAACTCACAAAAACTTTTACTCTCTCTCCGTTAATTTTAGCGATGGGGCTGCACACCGCTGTCGCACAAGACTTAACACAGGTTGTAAGTACTGAAAACGACAAAGAACAAACAGAAACAATACAAATTGTGGGTGTACGTCAAACCCGAGCAAGTAAAGGAGCGACTGGCTTAACAATGGAGCTGAGTGAAACACCTCAATCGATCAGTGTTGTTACCTCTGAATTAATCAAAAACTTTGCTGCAAACAACATTAATGACGCCTTGAAATTAGCCACCGGCGTTACTGTTGAAGAATATGAAACCACTCGCACAAACTATACAGCCCGCGGTTTTGATATCAAAAATACACAAGTTGACGGCGTAGGTATGCCCAATGGATGGGGAATTGTCACTGGCCCTGTGGAGTCCTATGGTTATGAAGAGATAGAGGTTATTCGGGGCGCTAATGGTTTATTGACCGGTGTTGGTAATGCGGCAGGAACAATCAACTATGTGCGCAAGCGCCCAACCAATGAGAATCAAGGTGAAGTAGGAGTGACATTAGGTTCATACGACCTAAAGCGCTTACAAGCTGACTATTCATTCTTATTAACCGAAAGTGGCAGCTGGGCTGCACGAGTAGTCGCAGTTTCCGAAGATAAAGAATCTCACTTAGATGTGTTATCAAGCGACCGAACTTACTTTTACGGTGTAATTGATGGGCAGTTAACCGACAATTCTACACTAGCAGCTGGTGTATCTTATCAAAACAGTAATACTGATGGCACTATGTGGGGCGGATTAGTATTTAATAACACTGACGGTACTCAAGCCGAGTGGGACACGAGTGCTAGTACTGCCCAAGAATGGACTTTCTGGGATACAGAAAGTACCAACGCTTTTGTTGAATATACCTATATTTTTGCTAATGATTGGCAAGTAAAAGCCACCTATAACCAAAGCAAGTCAGAAGACCCTTCAGAATTACTCTATATTTATGGTGCTGTAGATACAGAAACCGGATTAGGCTTAGGCATATGGCCAGGAAGCTACGAATCTGATTTTAATTCTAAAATATTTGATGTTACTGCAATTGGGGAATATTCATTATTTGGTAAAACCCATGAGCTTAATTTAGGGGCAAGCACAGCTAAAAGTGAAACACTTTCATATAGTCGTCCACCAAGTTCAGGTTTCGGCGCGGCGCCATCTTTCCCCTATGCTGCAGATGCGATTGCTGAACCTGTATGGGGTGATAAAACGCTCTATTCAGATATAGACATGACTATTACCCGCTATTTTGGTTCAACTAAGTTAAACATCACCAATGATTTGTTTGTTGTTGCAGGCTTTAATGCGATTAAATTCACTCGAGAAGGGACTAACTCCTCTGGTGAAATCAATAACGATGAAAGTGAAGTTAGCCCTTATATTGGCGCGACTTATGCGATTACTGAAGATATTAATGTTTATGCTAGTTATTCAGATGTATATCAACCACAAGAGCAATATGATTATGACAGCAAGTTTATTGATCCAACTAAAGGCATTAATTACGAAGCTGGCATAAAAACACAATGGCTAGATGATCGTTTATTAGCCACGTTTGCGATATTCGCAGCGGAGCAAAATAACTTACCTATACAGCAAGAAGGGTTAAATGCTGCTGGAAACATTTATTACGCAGGATTTGATGTAGAGTCAAAAGGCATTGAGATGGAGCTTGTTGGGCACATCACGGATAACTTAACAGCGGTTGTTGGATATACTAATGTTAATGTTGAAGATGAATTTGGAGCAGAAACCACAGAGTGGGTGCCTGAAAATGTCGTCAACTATTCATTAAGTTATACCGTCCCTAATATGCCAGAATTCACATTTGGCTTAGGCGGAAAATGGCAGTCAAAAATAAAAAATAACACTTATGCTCTTGAGCAGAAGTCTTATTTGCTAGCTAATATATTTGCTCGTTGGGATATTTCAGAGCAGTTGTCACTGCAAGCGAATATCAATAATATTACTGATGAAAAGTATATTATTAGTCTAGCTCAGCCTAGTTACTACGGCGCCCCAAGAAACGGCTCTGTAAGTTTAAGCTACAAGTTTTAACCTTAAGCGCTTTTATGTATTGCTATGGTCAATGTACTCGTACATAGGCCATAGTAGAAAAGCCTCACGCTCATTTTCAACGTTTTTATTGTATAAAACTATTCAGTCATTAGAATTCGCACCAAGTGCAAGTTAGCTACCAATCAGTTTGAGGAAAAAATGGCAAAAATCAGTAATCGTCTCTGGTTTCAACTTCATGGTTGGATGTCGCTTCCTATATGGGTCCTGTTTTGTGCTGTATGCTTAACAGGCACAATAGCAGTGGTTAGTCACGAGTTAACTTGGCTTACTAATTCAGCTGCAAGAGCAGACAACCCTAATAACCTTCCTATCAAAACGATGGCAGAGATAACCGCCATAGTCGAAAACACGTACCCTAGTGCTAAAGTTAGTACAGTAATGAACTACGAACCTTACCTAGTGAATGTGGCAATTTTTACCGACAGCGACAAACCTTATGCTCTGGCCTATGTGAACCAATACACTGGAGACATTCAACAAATTAATCAAGGTGTGACTTTTATAGGCTTTATGCGCACGTTACATGCTTGGCTATTATTCCCTTGGAAGAACAACTATAGCATTGGTTACTACATGGTCTCTGCCATGGCAATCACCATGTTAGGTGCATTGATAACAGGGTTAATGGTGTACAAAAATTTTTGGCGTGCATTCACCCAACCTAAACTACGCCTAAACCAAGGTAAAAAAACAGCCTTAGCCGATTTACATCGCCTTGCTGGTGTATGGTCTATTTGGTTTATATTACTAATGGCCGTAACCGGAATATGGTATTTAGTGCAAGCGATTTTATGGCATAACGACGTTGAAATAGACCCTCATGCACCTATTGTTTCAGATATTCCGAATGTTTCAATCTATGGTGAGGTTCCTCAAAGGCCTGTTTCACTTGCCGATGCCTTACACATAGCCAACGTTAAATATCCAGATTTTAAAAGTACTTATATTTTACCACCAGAGCATTACCGTGATACTTACAAACTGTACGGAGAAGGCGATTTTATTTTCTTTGATCAATACTCCTATGGGGTAGTTGTCAATCCATGGAATGGCGAGATTATGCAGGTCAGAGATCCCAATGAAATGAATATCTTGCAAACCCTATCACACATCGCCAACCCTCTGCATTACGGAACCATAGGTGGCATATGGACCAAAATAATCTGGTTTGTGTTTGGAGTGTTTTTAACTGGAATGTCAATTACGGGCTTCTTAATGTGGGGTAATAGAACTATTCAGGCAGTTAAAAAGCATAAAAATGATGAAACGTCTGACAACGCTTCAAGCTACACACTCAATAAACAGGAAAGTTAAGATGGCACGGGTTAACGATAATTGGTGGAATCGCAATAAGTTTAATATTAGCGGCTTAGTATTACTGCTATCTTGCTACTTCTTTTATCAGTCATTAACCCCTGAATTTCCAGATATGTGGGAAGCGAAGCAAGTTGGAGAATTTGAAATTTCACCAATGCCTTACAACTTGGATCCTCCCTACCTTCATGATGGTGTCTATACTAAAGACTTTTTTCTGATGTTTAACAAAGGACAAGTTAAAGATATTCGCCAAGCTTATTTAAATATAGGCGATGAGCCGCTGCCTTTGGACGAATTACAAGCTGAAGGCCATGGCATATTGCATGGCTCTCAACATGGTCAAGAGGTGCACGCTATCGCACCAAAATCATTTAAGCCAGAACACAAGTTGTGGCTAACGATACAAAGCTGGAAAGGCGATGAGTTTCTAACGAGTTGGGACTTGCAAGACCATTAGTAGCTTATCTATGTGTAATACTATCTCTTGACGCTTTTCCAACAAAGTAGCAGGGCAACCAATAGTCTATTACATGATAACCAGGCCAACCAATCCACAACCACAGCAGCAGCGCGTGTATGCATCAAACTCATATTTGATTTAGTCGCCGTACCTGAATCTAGAATGAGCTCGTTGTGTTTACCATACACAGTTATTTTTTCTAACTTTGACTCTTCTTCAGAAGCTGCATTCGTTTCTTGGGCAAAAGTTGAAATTGAAGTAGCCCCTAAAATAGCTACCACAGCAGGAAATAATAAAAACTAAGGGTCGCAACGTTAGCTAGCGACCCTTATTAGATGTGTCACGGACAGGATTTTATATCTGTTAAATCATCACTTCATTAGAAGTTATAACGCATTGATAAAGATACTTTAGTCGGCTCGCCGGGGTAAATACGGTAGTCTTGTACCCCGCCAACATAATAGGTTTCATTAGTTAAGTTCGATACATTTAGCGCGTACTTGATGTCATCAAGCTCATAAAATATACCTATATCAATTACGCCATAGCTAGGTAATGAAACGCGATCGTCGACATTAACATCAGTAAAACGAGATGACTCATATTTGGCACCTAAGCTCGCGCCCACAATACCTCCCATGATTTCTTCTGGGTGGTTATATCGCCCAAAAAAGAAGGCGTTATGTTGCGGCGCAAATGCCGCTATGTTGCCAAGCTCTTCTTCATTGTAGCTTTGAGAAACAAAAGCGTCTAAATAGGTGTAACCCATTTGAAATTGTAACGTACGGGTCGGTTGATACTGTAAACTAAATTCCACTCCTTCACTGGTGATTTCGCCTATAACCTCATCAAAGCCTGTATTTGGATTTTCTTCGCTAATATTGCTTTTAACTAAGTCAAAATAAGCAAGGTTAATATTTAGATCATCATCTAACATGCTAATTTTTATACCTGCTTCAAACTGCTCCCCTTCTTCTGCTGGCAGTTGTTCATTATTTATATCGTAACTACCCACTGTCTGGGGATTAAATGACTCTGCATAGCTAGTGTAAAGTGACGTACTTTGCGTCACTTGATACACCAAACCACCATTGAAGGTAGTGCTAGAGCTTGTGGTTTCTTCGAAGGTATCAGTACCTATTAGTTTATAGTCTCCTTTCTGGCGATCATGACGAGCACCAACAACCACTGTCCATTGTTCGTTTAAGGAGATTTTATCAAAGGCATAAATACCAGTGTTATATAAATTCCACTGTCTAAACGTACCAGGTTCATCGACTAACACTTGCCCAGTATATTCTGGATCATAAAGACTAATGTAACCTTCGACACTGCGGTCACCGAACGCGTATCTATCATATTGGCGATACTCATAACCGCTATTTACACCTACCAATACTTCATGTTGAATAGCATCACCGAAACGATATTGTAAATTTGCATCTATAAAATGGTATTCACGTTCATTGAATTGATTGCGATTACGACGACGTAACTCTGTGTCCGCTATATTATCCGCCTGAATTACACTATTACTCTCGTAAAGGTGTCGTTCGTCTGTATGCCAAACGCTACGAAGCTTAACAGATGATGTTAACGACTCACTAAATTCATGCTCTAGGCTAAGGGCTATAGCTGTGCCATCATCATTGTCATAGTCACCGGGTTCTTGGTAATAAGTTTCGATATCATTAATGGTACTAATATCGTTATTCGCCACAAATAAACCGTTGTCTGCACTGCGTTCTTCTTTTATATATTCTAATTGCGCATCAAATCGAGTGTTGTCGCTAATTAACCAAGAAAGACTCGGGAAAAAATACACGGTTTGGTTTTCAACATGGTCACGAAATGAGTCTTCATTTTCAAAGCCTGCTATCAAGCGATAGTTTACAGTCTCATCCTCATTTAAAGATCCGTTTGAGTCTACCGAGCCCTCTATGCCAAACTCACCTTGATCGGTAAAATACTGCCCTGTGATGTCAACACTGTTAAAATGTCCAGGTTCAGCTTTTTTAGTCACAATATTTACTAAGCCGCCTGGATCCATCCACCCATAAAGCACAGACGCTGCACCTTTCAATACTTCAACACGCTCAACGTTAGCCGTAACGGGAGAGCCAAATCGAGATACTAAACCAGGTAAACCGTCTACTTGAAGATTCTGTAAGTCTGCCGTATGACCCCGTATAGTAAATGAATTAGCATTGGTTGCAGTACGAGATAGGCCCCCAATATATGCATAGGCATCTTCTAAAGTATTTGCTTTTAAGTCTTCTAATACAGCAGCATTTATCACGTTAGTAGTGAAAGGCGTTTTCATGTGATCTGCTGTCATTTTCATGGCCGTATCGCCAGCTTTTTCAAAGTATGAGACTTGCTCACCAATGACGGTGATTTTTTCAATATCAGACTCATCTGCCATCCCACTTTGGGCGTAGGCCGAACATATTAACCCCAAAGGCACACAAGCAATTTTACGGTAATTTTTCATTTCCACTCTTTATTTAATTTAAATACAAACCATTATCATTTGCATTGTATGTGGTAATAAAAATAAATGCTAGCTTACTGTACCCTTTCATTAGCACTATATTAAAAAGCAGAGTACTGCAGACTTTTATTTTGATATTTTTAAAGAGTGTGAAGCTTAAGTAGCTTTAGGTTTTGCGAGTAAAGTAAGGTGAAACAAGCCGACGCCATGACAATAAAAAGCCAGTGTAAACTAGAAAGCATGCTGCTAAAGACGCTAAGCCAGCAATAGTTTGCCCAATCAGCCCAAAGTATTCGCCAGTATGAAGATAACGCCCCACAGTCCACGCGCGGCCACCGGGCGTCCAGTCGGTATAACGTTGCACCCTCATTACCTCAGCCGTGTTTACATCTAGAAATAATGCGTAAGCACTTTCAGGGTTATTACCGATACTTGGATCAATATAAAAGCGCAGTTGTCCTTCAACCCGACCAAACTCTAACCACATGGAATACCAGTCTTGATTGCTATTTTCCAAAGCATAAAAGTCTGCGTATTTTTTAGCTTCGCTAAAGAGTGCTTCATAAGACCAGTTTCCCGCGGCCAACTCAGGTAATACTTCTCTATTTGGACGTTTTGCTGGTTCCTCATTATAGAAACCATATAAAGTTTGGTTAACCCAATCAAAGTGAAAAATAGTTGCAGTACTTACCACAACCAAAAGAGGCATTAACGCCCAAAAACCAAATACATGATGCCAGTTGAAATACTTAGCATGGCGATTCTTAGGATTCGTTTTAAATAGTAAATGAGACTTGATAGCCGACCAACGCCACTTCCGAGGCAGCCATAGGTACACTCCTGATATCATCAAAAACAGAAATAATACGTTACTATAAGCCGTAACTTCTTTACCAATAGCTTTCTTTTCACCGTGTAAGGCAAGCCATCTGTGCAAATCAGTGATGACATGAAATGTCTCACCTATCCAACTTTGACCAGTCTGTATGATGTCTCCCGAGTATGCAGAAATTAAATAACGCTGCGGGCCAGCCCAAGCGGGGATGGGTCTACCTATTTCATTTACCCAACGTATATAAAAATGGGTTTCTTCTGGGTGCATAGTTTGCAATGTGTTTAATACTTGGTCTGTGGTGTACCTTTGCTGATTATCCAAAGACAAGTCTGCCGCTGATTGAAGCAGCGCCTTGGCCAGATTTAATACTGCCATTCCGTTATCGGGCACTCTGAGCTTATTGAAACTATTAGCAAGCAAAATTGCCAGTGAGGTTAACCTAGAAAGCATATAAGACCTCCCTACTCCTTGAAGCTCCATGAGGATCGTGGTGGTTTCGAATGCACACCCAAGAAAGGCAGTTGCTTCTTGCCAATCTTGTTTTTCTAGCAACATCACCCCTTGCTGCTGTGCTTCTTCTATATAAGTTAATGCTTCTTGAGGATGAAAATAAACCCAATCCCTGTGTGTAGGACAAAGAAAGTTAATTGTCATTGCTCTTCCTTCAAATCTTGTATGAGTGTCTAAAAGATACATTACTACCAAATACAAGCAAATAATAACAATTATCATTTGTATTTACATAGTATTGGTGTATCTTAAAATAGAACAAGCTAATTCTGGTTTGCTAAAAATTAAGTATCGCGGAGTTTAAGGATAGAAGGAGCGCAAGATGAATAAAATGAACAAACTTGTGTGTGTACTTTGGTTGTATTTTCAAAGCACATACTCTTTTTCAACAGAAGCTAAAACAACTCAGTCTTTTCAAAGTGAATGGTTACATTACTTAATATTTGACTTAGTATTTATCGCTACAATAGTTTTGATATATACATTGTGCAAATTAATAGTAAATTACCGTAAGAAAAAAGAAAACAAGCGCTTCTCACTCTACTCTTAAAAGAGCATATATTCCCATAACTAATTAAGCTGAGATACAGTAAATTACTCGGCCAACAATGTGTTTCTTATCAACCCACCCCATTTTATCTGAGCTTATACTTGAGTCAGAATCACCAGATAGCCACAATCGACCTGAGCGGTCTATATTTTCTACACGTTTAACTAGTGTGTATAATTGCGGATGAAACACCACAACTAAACACCCTTTTATAGGCAAAAACCCGGGCCATAAACCACACACCACATAATCGTTATCTGCCAAGGTGGGGTTCATACTCTGCCCCACTACTCGATGAATTTTTAATCTAAACATTTAGCCTAGTTTTGGGTAAACAACGCTTTCACTTGGCGGGTAAGGACAAGTAGCGGTGAACACTTCTACCCCCTTGGTGCTCCAAAATGCAGTTGCAAACTCATTGACAAGATTCAATAACGCCACAGCCTTATCTCTATCTATATGTTGTTTACAAGCTGATCCTGTCAACAATATAGTATGAACAAGTTGACTAATTTCGGGGTAAGCATCAAATTGAGGTTGTTTAAAATAGTCTCCCCACATTACGACGATTTCATCCTTGACTTTTTTGGCGTGGATTTCTTTTTCTCTTACTAAACGGGATAACTGCGCTTGTTCTGCTAATGTCAGTTCTGCTTTACCATCTAACTCGTTAATGAGATCAATAAAACGAATCACACTTAATGCGGCAACTTGCGCCCCACTTGGATCGTATATTTTACACGGTATATCACAATGAGCCGAAGCCTGTTCAAAACTCAATAAACTGTCTAATTTGGACGTTAATAAATGAAGCATTATAGTTCCTCACTTTTACTACTTTCTTTTTTTCTAAGTTGCTTTATCCCCAAAAACGAGACAACAGCAAGTAAAGTCACTAATGATCCATAGAACAAAATATGTAATGCATCACTGCTCCAATGATTATGGTCGTGCCCTTCATGTGCAAACGCGGCAGAGCTTAAAAGGCTTAAAGCTCCAAGATAAACATTTGTTGTAAAGTTACTCATGATTTTCCTACTAGTTAAAGGTGTTTTTAAAAGTGGTTTCAAATAAATTAGGTACTGAAGGAGGATTTGAAATTACATGTTCCGGGTGGTTCTTTTGGTGGTTAATCAAAGCAATATAGGTTTGACTAACTCCCCAAATTAGAGCGTTGGCTCGGTAGGTATTGGGTTGAGCTTCACTTAGATAAGTCGACATTATTCTGTGGACTTTTTCTAACTCATGCTCAGCTAAAATAGCTTTGTCTTCTTTTAAATATAAATCTGCGAGGTTGTGATAACTAATCACTACTGACGCAACAGCTGCTCGATGATCAACCCAGTTCTCTAATAAATGCTCCGCTTGGTTTATGGCTTTATTGTAATGTGCCAATGCAGACAGAATTTGACATTTTTCAAAGCACTCATTACCTGCACATATTTGCGTTTTCCAAATAGTCATTTGATCTGTTTGTAACATTTCATTCCCCTAATTTGATCACTGACACAATCCAATTACTGAAGTTTAGAATGCCTGTGAAGCATAATTAATGTTTAAGACTTAATAGAGTTACCCAGACCAAACGCACAGTTGATCGAGCATACCGTTAAAAGTGCTAATGCAACTTAGTAGTAACTTCCAACCCAACAAATACAAACAATAACAATTATCATTTGTAATTGATAGCTAGTAATGAGTTTTGTAAATGGAGAAATGAAAAGATAAAAAAATTAAAAAACATAGTTGATAATAATTATCATTTAGATTAATGTGTACTTGCTCTGGAGTTAAGTTTATTGGTCTTTACTTAGCTCAATCCCTGGCGGGAAAGTGTATAGGCGCTTTCCCGTTTTCCTTTTTAAAGATAAAGTTAGACTTAGGTAATCACCTTGCTAGCTTGATTTTTGATTTATACGACTCACTCTTTTGGATAATCCAGAATCAATTTTGAACCCAGAAATACCAACACTCCTCCAGTAATTCCGTCCATCCATCTCAACACAACCCTGTTAGCAAAAAAACGCTGTGCTGAGCTAACTGCGCCTGCTAATAGCGATTGCCAAAGCATGGCAATAATGAAATGTATCCCAGCCATAGTCATAGCTTGCAAAAATGGAGAATACTCAGGATTAATAAATTGAGGTAAAAAGGCTAAGTAAAACACTGCGGTTTTAGGATTAAGAACATTTGATAGAAACCCTTCTCTTAACGATCGACTTACATTGACAGAGCGACTCTGCACATCATTAATAGCAAGAGCCACATGTCCATTGAATGCCGCTTTCACCCCACCTATTCCAAGCCAGATTAAGTAAGCAGCCCCTAACCACTTAATGACTGTAAATAGCTCGACAGACTGCAGCAAAATAGCTGAAATCCCTGCAGCAGATAGTGTCGCATGCACAAAAAGTCCTGAGCAAATACCAAAGCTAGTTACCACCCCATCCACAGCACCGGAGCGACTAGAATTTCTAATAACCAGCACAGTATCAATGCCTGGTGTAATAGTGAGGAGTGTAATAGCCAATAAAAAAGCGTCAAAATTCAATAACTGCATACATATAAACTCGGCTTTAGGTTTAAGAAGATTCCCATAAGGGTTATATCACATCATTTACAATCCACACTTTAAAATATTATGTAGCTTGCTTTATTAGAACTCATTAATTGTTACATCATCTTGCCAATTAACCCTCGAATATCATTCACTTACTTGCTATATTCCGCGACATAAAGATAAGGTTTTTTGCTTGTACCAGTTATAACAAGCATCAAGTTAATTGGGAAGTTGGTGAGAATCCAACACTGTACCCGCAACTGTAAACGTACTTAATCAAACATGCTGATTAAAAAGGTGCGTAAGTCAGATACCAGCCCTATCCAAACACTATTTTTGGCTTTTATATGATTGCCTATTTGATTTTCGTGCGGGAATACACGGACAACATACCTTTTAACAGTTTAGGCTGTTTTTCGTTATGCTCTCCTGCTCGCTATTTTTACGTTAATTTTAACTATTTATTGTTCACGAGCGAAAAGCCTTATGCCTCTACAAGCGCCACTGATTGCCAAACAAATAAACTATGAGGTTGGTGCTAAATCTATCTTATCTGATATAAGTTTATCCGTTGAACAGGGTGAAGTACTAGGCGTATTGGGGCCAAATGGCGCAGGTAAAACGAGTTTATTGAAAATACTCTCGGGCCAATTATCTTGTCTGGGTGAAATACATTGGCAACACAAAGCACTGCAAGAATATGGCGATATGGAGCGAGCGCAGCAGATAGCGGTAGTCAACCAAATCAATGAATACGTATTTTCACTAAACTTAGAGCAAATTGTAAGAATGGGGTTATTGCCTCACTCTTCTCTCATCAGTAAAGGGCGACCAGAAGACAAACAGCGTATTCACGAAGCCATGAATAAAGTGGGTTTGGCTGACAGAGCTAAACAAACATTTAGTTCTTTATCTGGTGGAGAGCAACAGCGGGGCTTGATAGCCCGAGCTTTAGTACAAAAAGCAAAATTAATTGTATTAGATGAGCCCGTTAATCACCTTGATGTATTTTATCAGCATCAAGTATTACAACTTCTCACTTCGTTAGCACAAGACCTCAACGTCACAGTGATAATGAGCCTGCACGATGTTAACTTAGCAGCTCACTATTGTGACAAAATATGTCTATTAGACCAAGGAAAACTGGTATCCAAAGGCTCCCCAGAAGAGGTACTTACCCCGTCTCTATTAACTGAAGTATTTCGGTTACCTTGCGTTATATCTCAAGGTTTAGGAGGAGAAAGTTTTCATGTTAATTTTTATCCACCAGCGTCCCTAGTAAGTGATCATTCACTATGAGTAAAAAATTCTGGCTACTAGCCATTTTTGCCTTTATATCTCCTATTGCAGGACTATTTTTTGGGGCTGCTGATTTAAGCTCTCAAGAGTTAGTATCTTGCCTGTTGGCAAGTTGCAGTTCTGATGTAAACCAGATGATATTCTGGGAAATTCGTGCCCCAAGGGTCTTTGTGGGTTTTTTAGTGGGAGCTGGCTTAGCAGTTGCTGGGGCCACCTTACAAAATGTCACCCGAAATGGACTAGCTGATCCGTACTTATTTGGTGTGGTATCAGGAGCAGGCCTTGGTGCGAGTGTAGCTACCTTACTATTTGACAGTCAGTTTGCAGAAAACATGGGGCTGTTACAGCTTTTCCCTGGTATAAGCTTTTCTTTGGCCTTACCTGTGGCCGCCTTTTTAGGCGCGCTTTTTTCAGTCATCTTAGTACAAATACTCGTGACTCGAACCTTTGGTAGTAAAACCGAGCACATGTTGCTTGCGGGTATTGCCGTGTCGTTTATGTTAAGTGCATTAAGCCATTTCATCTTATTTATGGCTGAACCCTTTGCTGCAAATAAAGTGATTTTTTGGTTAATGGGTAGCTTGGCGCGAATTGAAACTTGGTATGCGTGGGTAATCTTACCCGTGCTCATCATAAGTGTGTTGCTACTCTTACTTTATGGTAGACATATGGATGCCTTATTAATTGGAGATGAAAACGCCAAAACTCTGGGGGTTAATGTGCCTCAATTACGTATTTTATCATTGGCTATATGCGCGGCATTAACGGCTTGTATCGTGGCTTATTGTGGTGGTATTGGCTTTGTGGGATTAATGATCCCCCACATTATTAGAAACTGGCTTGGTGTCACTAGCCGGACTTTGATAACTGCCTGCATATTATTAGGTGGCGCGTTTTTGGTATGGGTAGATGTGCTTGCTCGCATTACTTTACCTAATCAAGAGATCCCTATAGGCATTATTACTTCAGCTATCGGCAGCGTATTTTTCTTACTAGCAATGCGTCAAAGACGCCCCTAAACATATATGAGTATTGCTCACTCAATAACTAAAAGCCCATTAAATATGACGCAAACTACAGCTGCAATTTTTACAAGTCATTACTGGAATATTCCCGATATTGATAACTCCAGAATGGTAGATATTCAAAAGCATATTGATTGCAAAACCAAACCCATTGGAGCACTAGGGCGACTCGAAAGGTTAGCAGCACAACTTGCTTTAATTCAAGGAATGCAAACTGCCCAATATGATCAAATATCTATTATATCTCCTTGCATTATCGTTTTTGCTGGCGATCATGGCATTGCAAAACATGGCATAAGCATCGCCCCTAGCGCCGTCACTAGTCAGATGGTTAGCAACTTCTTAACAGGTGGGGCGGCCATAAATTGTTTATGTAACAGTCTAAATATTGGCCTAAAAATAGTTGATACAGGGATCCTTTTCCCCGTACCAAGCGACAGCGAAAACTACAGTCAACAGCGACTAGGCGATACTACCCACGACTTTTCTGAGCAAGCAGCAATGACATTACGTCAAGTTGAGCAAGGCCTGTCACTCGGTGCAAAAATAGCAAGCAAGCAACTAGCGAAAGGTAGCAATGTCTTAGGTTTTGGAGAAATGGGTATTGGTAACACCAGCTCAGCATCAGCGCTACTTAGCTTATTAACGGGCACGCCTGCAACAGAAACGGTTGGATTAGGTACAGGAATTGATTCAGAGCAATTAAAAACAAAAATCGAATTGGTTGAAAAAGCACTACTTCGGATAAGTATCATCGATATACCGCCCCATCTGGCATTAGCAGAAGTAGGTGGGTTCGAAATAGTACAAATTGTTGGGGCTATGTTGGCTACGGCAGCTGCAGGTAGAGCCATATTGGTAGATGGTTTTATTATTTCTGTTGCTGCACTGGTAGCGATAAAAATTTCACCAGAGGCTAGGCAGTTTATGATATTTGCTCACTGCTCTGCGGAAAAAGGGCACCAACTAGCCTTAAGTGAACTAACAGCTCAACCTCTTTTAGATTTAGGGCTACGTTTAGGTGAAGGCACAGGAGCGGCTCTTGCCGTCCCACTCTTAAATGCAGCAGCCAGTTTTTACAACAATATGGCTACTTTCGAAAGTGCCGACATAAAGGTGTGAGTAACTAATAATGCAGCTTTGGCTTAAATATCAACTGAATTTATTTTTACTTGCACTGAGCTTTTTTAGTCGCCTACCAATGGCTAAAAATCTTAAATATAGTCCAAGTAAAATGCGCCGTTCAAGTCGCTACTTCCCTATGGTCGGATGGCTTTTAGCATCAATGTTAATCCTACTTTATCACTTGGTTTTACCTTTGTTAGGGACAGCTCCTAGTCTGTGTTTAATCATAATCGTCAGCCTTCTACTGACAGGAGCCCTTCACGAAGATGGTCTCGCAGATACCTGTGATGGTATTTGGGGTGGGCACTCCACAGAGAGAAAGCTAGCCATTATGAAAGACAGCCGGATAGGCACTTATGGTACCTGTGCTCTGGTCATGGCCCTGCTTAGTAAGTTTATATTACTCAGTGCCCTCGCTGGCCAGCAATTCCTAATAACAAGCTTATTAGTGGCTTATCCCTTGTCGAGAGCCATGGCTATTACCCATGTTCAAGATATGCAATATGTATCTAACAACATTCCTACCAGTGGCAGTAAAAGTGAGCCTTTAGCCAAAGCATTTTCTGCTAAAGAATTAGTATTTGTTTTAGTCACTGGGGCGTTAGCTTGCTTATTTTTACCTTTCATTACGAGCTTCTACTTATTGATTGGATGCATAGCGTTGAGATATTGGCTTAAGCTTTGGTTTGAGAAACACATACAAGGCTATACAGGCGATACCTTAGGGACCGCACAACAATTACAAGAGTTACTTATTTACACCGTCATTTTGGCAAGTGTGTCCTAATGCAAATATTTGCACGACAAATAGAGAAACAAGGATAAGTATTGATACATTTAATATTAGGTGGAGCACGCTCAGGAAAGTCTCAATTTGCTCTAAATGAAGTAAAAAGATTGAGTGCCAGCCATAATCTAGCAGTGACTTTTGTTGCTACAGCCACAGCCATTGATGCTGAGATGCAAACAAGAATTACACATCACCAAGCAGAACGCCCTAAAGATTGGGACTTAGCAGAGATCCCCTTAGATTTACAAAGCTTTCTTACAAAAACCCAAGGATCACCACCACAAATATTACTCATTGATTGTTTAACCTTATGGTTAAACAATCAATTATTTGCAGCTCCTACGCAAGATTTTAGCGTATTGTCTGCTCGTTTAATTGAAGCCTTAGTGACCAGCCCCTGTGACATATTTTTAGTTGCAAACGAAGTGGGTTTAGGTGTTATTCCTATGGGTGAAGTCAGCCGACAATTTGTTGATCAAGCAGGTTGGCTAAATCAGGCTCTGGCAGCCAAAGCAGACTCGGTAACCTTTGTTGCAGCAGGGCTTCCTATGACACTTAAAAAGGTTGAAAAATGACAACGCAAACTGAGTCTAATCAGCCAACACAAATTTACTTATTACGTCATGGTCAAATTGATGGCCCCGCCGCGCTATATGGTAGAACAGATGTACTTCTTAGCGAAAATGGCCTGATGCAAATGCGTCAACAAACCAGAAAATTGCTCTATCTCGATAATATAATTAGCTCCCCCCTCAGACGCTGCAGTGACTTTGCTAATGAAATAGCACGTATCCACGAACTAGATTTAAAAATAGATCCAAACTTTCAAGAGTGTGATTTTGGTGAATGGGATGGTATTCAATTTGACGACCAGTCCCAGCACTGGCCTTTAATGACGTCTTTTTGGCAAAGCCCTAAACAACATCCCCCTCCGAAGGGTGAATCGCTAGAAGGTTTCCATTCCAGAGTGATAAAAGGTTGGAAGTCTTTGATAAAGACGGGTCAACACCAACATAACTTGGTAGTTTGCCATGGCGGTGTAATAAGACAAATTTTAGGCCACTTACTGCCTGCAGATTGGCAAGACGGTACATGGTACAGCCAACTGCAAATAGGCTATGGTAGCTTAACAAGAATTACTATCCCAACTTATGAAGATGCGCTACCTAGAGTTGACTTTATAGGGTTACCAGCAGACTTAGGATATGAAAATTTTGCCTAGTTTAAAGCATAAACACAGCCCCTCAGACTTAGCGGCTACCTTAATGATACAAGGCACCACTACCGATGCAGGTAAAAGTTTATTAGTCGCTGGGTTTTGTCGCTGTTTAAAACGTTTGAACTACAAGGTGGCTCCTTTTAAGCCTCAAAACATGGCACTAAACAGTGCAGTTACACAAGATGGCGGCGAGATTGGCCGAGCACAAGCAGTGCAAGCACAAGCTGCAGGCGTCATACCAAATGTAGATATGAACCCTGTATTACTTAAGCCTAGCAGTGACACTGGCGCGCAAGTGATCATTCATGGCAAAGCTATTAGTAATATGCAAGCAAAGGCCTATCACGACTATAAAAAAGTAGCCATGCAAGCGGTATTAGACTCCCACCAACGCTTATCAGCACAGTATCAGGTGGTCATGGTCGAAGGTGCGGGGAGTCCTGCAGAAATCAACTTGCGTGCAGGCGATATTGCCAACATGGGCTTTGCAGAGGCAGTTGACTGCCCGGTCATTATAGTTGCCGACATAGATAAAGGTGGCGTGTTTGCCCACTTAGTTGGCACCTTAGCCTTGTTATCAACAAGTGAACAAGAACGAGTAGTCGGCTTTATCATCAATAAATTTAGAGGCGATATTGCATTACTACAAAGCGGCTTAGATTGGCTAGAGGCCCGTACCAACAAACCGGTTTTAGGTGTACTCCCTTACCTAATGGACTTACAGTTGGCAGAAGAGGATGCCATTCAAGTCAATCAAAATCTGGATAGTGATGATATTTGTCTACGCATAGCGGTTCCTGTTTTTTCTCGTATAAGTAATCACACAGATTTTGACATGCTTAGAGCTCATCCTCAGGTAGAGCTGATATTTGTACCCCAAGGAAAAGCGATTCCAGGATGTGATCTGATTATTTTGCCGGGCAGTAAAAATGTGCGTGGTGATTTGGCTTTGCTAAAGCAACAATCTTGGGACCATGACATAGATAAACACCTTCGCTATGGAGGTAAAGTACTAGGGATCTGTGGGGGTTATCAAATGCTGGGTAATGCCATTCATGACCCAGAAGGAATTGAAGATGCAAAAGGCACATCACAAGCCTTGGGGTATTTACCTGTCGATACCAAACTACAAGCAGAAAAACAGCTTACCCATAGTGCAGGCAAGCTATTATTAAAAACCACTTCTAAACATAGCTTCCCCATAAAGGGTTACCAAATACATGTGGGCGAAACAACAAGAGCAACCAATGCTGCTGCATTTTGTGTTTTAGACAATGGAGACGTGCTCGAAGGCTGTGTAAGTACAGATAACCAAGTAGCCGGAAGCTACTTACACGGAATGTTTGATAGCCCAGATGCATTACAACAAATACTATTATGGGCAGGCGCCACCACCCATAAATTAGAGAGCTATGCTCAACAACAAGAGCACGAGCTAAACCGCTTAGCTGATGCCTGTGAAGCCCATTTAAATTGGGAAAAAATTACCAGCATTATTAAATCGCAAATTAAAAAGAGTTATTAACATGAGCCAAGAACAAGACAAAACACGTCATAAAAAACGTATGGAACAACAAAAAGCAAAAGTAGATGAACGTATTGCAGCCGCTCAGGAAGACAAAGGACTGTTGCTAGTATTAACAGGTAACGGTAAAGGTAAGTCGACCTCAGGGTTTGGCACGATTACCCGAGCAGTGGGCCACGGCCTAAACGCCAAAGTGGTGCAGTATGTAAAAGGGGGCTGGGAGTGCGGAGAGCGTGATCTATTAGAAAAAAACGGGGTAGAGTTTCATGTAATGGGCACTGGCTTTACTTGGGAAACCCAAGACAAAGAGACTGATATTAAAGCAGCCCAAGCGGCTTGGGATTACAGTAAAACACTGCTTCAAGATCCAAGAGTTGATGTGATTTTATTAGATGAAATCACCTATATGGTGACATACAAATATATAGACTTGGATGAAGTCATTGCTGCATTAACTGCAAGGCCAAAAGATCAACATGTAGTGATCACGGGCCGAGCTTGTCATCGTGCTATTATCGAAATAGCAGACACAGTAAGCGAAGTTCGCCCAGTTAAACACGCATTCGATAACGGCATAAAAGCGCAAAAAGGAATCGATTGGTGAAAACAATCCAAGCTTTATTTAGCGTATTTTTGCTGATAACAAGCCTACCAAGCACAGCGATTACCGAGACGTTGCCCTTAACTCAAGAGCAAAAACAACAAAGACGGATCATCGCCTTAGCCCCACACTTAGTAGAGTCTCTTTATGCCATAGGAGCAGCTGAGCAAATTATAGGCACCACTGCTCATGCCGACTACCCTGAAAGTGCTAAAAATATTTTACGTATCGGCAATTATGCTCGACTGCAAATCGAAAAAATATTACAACTCAACCCTGATGTCATTATTGCTTGGAAAAGTGGTAACCCTTCAGATGATTTAGAACGTTTAGAAAAGTATAATCTTAAGGTTGTTTACTCTGCCCCAACCAAACTAGAAGACGTAGCCGCTGAAATATTAATGCTGGGCGAATTAACTGGCCGAGAAGAAAAGGCGAAGGCCTTAGCAACCAAATATTTATCTACCCTAAATACCCTTAAAAATACCTATAACCATAAAACACCGGTCAAAGTATTTTACGAAATGTGGTCACGACCACTTCGTACTGTGGCTAACAACGCCTTACTTCAACAGCAAGTTGAATTATGTGGTGGCAATAACCCATTTGCTAACGCGGTAGACGACTACCCCATTGTTGGATTAGAGCAAGTGCTAACAACGCTTCCTGAGGTTGTAATTCAGCCAAATCCACACAGCGCCGATAGCCCAGACGGACTAAATTGGCAACAATGGCAGCATATTCCGGCAGCTAAAAATAATTTTATATTACACCCAAACCCCGATAAGACTCACAGGCTTACCACGCGTATGTTAGATGAAGTAAAGGTGATGTGTGAGCAAATAGACCTTGCCCGCAAGTTCTACAAAAATAAGGAGTAACCTCATTTATCTTTATTTATGTCGCCACGGACAAAGTCAATATAACGCCCGAGGTTTACTGCAAGGTCAAGTGGATAACCCTCTAACAGCATTAGGAGAAGAGCAAGCCATATCCCTAGCTCTCAGAGCAAAATATTGGAACATAAAACAGGTCGTGAGCTCGCCCTTGAAGCGCGCTAAGCAAACAGCTCAGCTATGTGCAACGGCTCTACATTTGCCTGTCGATATAAAAAAAGGGCTAGAAGAGCGCCACTTTGGAGATTGGCAAGGTCAAGCCCTGAGTAAGCTCAGCCACTATCAGGATTTTATCCTGCGCTGCTACACTGACACTGATTTGACGCCCAGTAAAGGCGCTGAGACAACGACAAATGTGCGTGAACGCATGTTCAATCAGCTCGACACTATTGCTAATCAAGCTCAAGGAAATGTATTACTCATCAGCCATGGTGATGCTATAAATTGCTTGTTAAGTGTGTGGAAACAGCCAATCAAAATAGCCAACTGCCAAGAAATACGACTCATAAAAAAAGCAGGTGGTTTTGTGTTGGATACTCAGTGAACGACTGGCTCATAACAGCCCTTCAAATTGCGGCAGCGTTACTACTAGACAAAATCCTAGGGGAGACTAATCGCTGGCACCCATTAGTGGGTTTTGGAAATATAGCCAAGCTATTAGAGAAAAAAACTAATAACTCTCATCAAGGAAAAGGCCGTTTTATAGGCTCATGCTGCTGCCTTGTTTTGGTATTGCCCATACCTATTTTATTATTTTTTTTGCAAGCCAATACCCCACTGTTTTGGGCTTTAGAAACATTTATTTTATATTTGGCAATTGCACAGCATAGCTTAGCAGCCCATGCACAACAGATATACTACCCACTTAAACATAACGATTTACCTAAAGCTCGATACTTTACAGGGTTTATGGTTAGTCGCGACACACAACAATTAAGCAAACAACAGATGATACGAGCAACGGTAGAATCTGTATTAGAGAATGGACACGATGGAGTGATAGCGAGTGTATTCTATTTTACTATTGGCGGTGCGCCATGGGTTGTTTTGCATCGTTTAACCAATACCTTAGATGCCATGTGGGGATATAAGAACTCTCGGTTTCTGCATTTTGGCTGGTGCGCGGCAAAGCTTGATGACTTGCTAGGTTTCTTTAGCGCTTGTACCAGTTGCTTAATGTATGGCTTACAAGCTCGCCCTGTTAGCAAAGTGGCTTCTATTTTGCGGTGCGCTTGGCGACAAAGTCAGCAGTATAAAAGTAAAAATGGAGGGTTGTGTATGTCTGTAGGGGCGCAAGTTCTCAATTTCAAAATTGGGGGAGGCGCGACTTATCATGGAAAACCAGTTGTTGGTGTCACCCTTGGAGCCAAACGACAGGTAATCCTTAGCGACATACCCGCCAGCATTAAGCTTGTAAAGCAAGCGAGCGCTCTTTGGTTACTCTGCATTTTGATTCTAGGAATACTATGCCAGATACTATAACTAGTGCCTCGCACAATAAACAACAAGAAGCTTTGGTGCATGGAGGCCAACTCAATAAGATAGCTCTGCAATATAATATTCCATTACATAAATGGTTAGATTTATCTACGGGTATTGCCCCTACAAGCTTTCCCATCCCGACTTTACCTGGCTGTGTTTGGCAGCAACTGCCTCAGCCTAGTGATGCCTTAATTCATAGTGCAAGTGAATACTACCAAACCCCACATATATTACCTATTGCGGGTAGCCAAGTAGTGATCCAAATACTCCCTCAGATTGCAGCAAAACAAGGTTATCAGTCGAGTCGAGTATGGATCCCATCAGTTGGCTATCAAGAACATTATAAAGCCTGGTTTGCCGCTGGCTTTACTATACAGCGCTACCACTCTGCAAATGACATTGCGCTTCAACCTAAGGACATCATAGTGTTGATTAATCCCAATAACCCAAAAGGGGATATTTATGACTATGAAGAGGTCGCTTCGCTATTTCGTCAAGTAAAACACCAAGGAGGCCTGCTGATAATTGATGAAGCTTTTATGGATTGTACTCCAGAGCATTCTTTTATTAGGTACAGCGATGAGCCACAATTAATAGTGTTACGTTCCATAGGTAAATTTTTTGGATTGGCAGGGCTACGTTTGGGCTTTGTGTCAGCCTCTGATAGTTGGTTAACCTTATTTACCAATCTTATCGGCCCTTGGTCGGTCAGTGGTCCTGCTCAGTATATTGGGCAACTCGCCCTTGCAGATGAACCATGGCAACGTAAACAAAGAGCGTTTTTAGCCGCCCAAAGTCAAGAATTAGCACAATTACTCAAAGATACCTTGAATGTTACCCCCACAGGTACCGCTTTATTCCAAACTGTAAAGTGTGAGCAATCGCCTTTAATTTTCGAAAAACTATGTCGTCAAAGTGTTTATGTACGCTTGTGTGATGAGAAAAACGCATTACGCTTTGGGATACCTAATCAGAAGGACTTAGCTCGCCTGAAAATGACATTAAATATACTTTTTTCTTAGAGCCCGTCCCATTGACTTAAGCGTTCGCAGAACGTATCTTGCACGCCGCTGATATAGGTGCCTATCGCATAGTGACTAATAGCTAATTATGCTGGATAGGGTAAACGGGAAGTGTGGTGAAATTCCACTGCTGCCCCCGCAACGGTAAATTGTACTTAAAGTACATTGAAGCCCGACACCGGCCTAAAAGATCAGCTTATGTATTACGTATGGAGCGGCGGGCTTCATTAAATTGCAAAGATTTTTAGGTTCGTAGACCTAAGGTTTAAATTTGTTTTTAATAGCAAATCGCGCAATTCTTTACCCTCCCCTCTCAATCGTTTTTTAAACTTAAGATTGAGGATTTTATGAAAATTACATCACTCGCATTATCAGTCAGTGCTGCACTTGTTGCCAGCTCTGCCTTTGCACAAGACAATTTACAAACTCAAAATAATGAAGAGCAAGAAATAGAAAAATTAGTAGTGGTGTCTAGCCGCATTGCTATGCCATTGAGAGAAATTGCCACATCTGTATCTGTTATTACCAAAGACGACATTGAATTACGAGGCTATAGCAACCTTGCTGATGTATTAAAAGTACAACCGGCTATAGGTGTAACTAACACAGGTGGAGCAGGCTCAACCACTTCTTTACGTATTCGCGGAGAAGAAGGCTATCGTACTTTAGTACGTATTGACGGTGTTGATATCTCTGATCCTACTGGTACCCAAGTAGGACCTAAACTTGCTCATTTACAAAGTAGTAATATTGAACGAGTAGAAATTTTACGGGGCTCACAAGGGTTAGCCTATGGTGCAGACGCTGGAGGTGTTATCAACATCTTAAGTGGCGCTGGAAGCGAAGACTTATCGGGCAACGTCAGTGCTGAAGCGGGCCGTTATGGTACTAGCAACCTAGCGGCAGATGTTGGCGGCAGCACTGACACGCTAGATTACTACATTTCAGCTTCTAACTATCAAACGGATGGTTTTAACTCTCGTACCGATGATACGACTCTTGATGAAGACGGATACGACAACACTACCTTACATTCACGCTTAGGTTGGCAAGTAAACGAAGCACTTAAACTAGGCCTAGTTTTACGAAATACAGATGGTGATGGTGAGTATGACAATTGTTTTTCTGCACTTGGAACAAACGATTGTGAAACAGAGTTTTCTCAAAGTAACCTCAGACTGACCGCTAACTATGACACTACCCTTAGCTCCCATGAGTTTGCCTACGGTAAAACCTTAGTAGAACGAGAAAATTTCACCGACGGCCTTTCAAGCTTTTTTACTAAGGGTAATGTTGAGCGCTTAGAATATATCGGAAATAATGATGTGAGTGATGCTCACGGTCTTGTATATGGCCTAGATTGGGAAAAGGAAGTGATTAGTTCCTCTGACCTTAGTCGTATAAGCAAAGGATATTACCTTGAATACCAAGGTCAGTGGATTGAGAATTTGTATGTCACAGCAGGTGTACGTCATGATGATAACGAAGACTTTGGTGAACACACCAGTGTCAGGTTAAGTGGCGCTTATATCTGGACAATAGGTGATGACGAACTTAAGCTTCGTAGTGCTTATGGAACCGGATTTAGAGCTCCTAGTTTATCTGAAATTGATTACAACAATGGCCCTTGGGCTTACTCACCTGCAACTGATAGTGATTTAAAAGAAGAAACTACAGAGGGTTATGAAGTCGCCGTAGAATACACGCAACACAATGGCTCACACTATGAAGTAGTGTATTTTGATCAAACTATTACCGATAGTTTGGAGTTTGATTTAGCTGGGTTTTCTGGGTACATACAAGAAAATGGCGAAGTATACTCTAAAGGGATTGAATTAATTGCTGATGTTGCTTTAACTGATTCACTACGATTAAACAGTAACTATACATACAACGATACCGAAGACACCACTGGCGAACAACGCATCAGACGACCTAAACACTTAGCTAACATTGGAGTTAATTACCAAGTTGAAAAGCTAACTGTGTCAGCTAATGTTCGCTTTGTTAAAGACTTTACCGATTCAGTATACGACAGCTCAATATTTCAATCTGTTAGAGTCCCCATGGATGATTACCAAATAGTAGATTTAAGTGCGCGCTTTCAGGCCAATACAAACCTAATAATATTTGCCCGTGTAGAAAACCTACTTGACGAAGATTATCAAGACCTTGCCACTTACTACAATAAAGGCCAAGCGTTGAATGTAGGGGTTCAATACCAATTCTAAATTAGCTTCAACACTGTTTATGGAAAAAGGACTTTCCATAAAACGCTACAGTCTTGGTGGATTGTTTTACAGCAAAGAAAAACAATCGTTTTAATCTTTGATAAAACATTTATTTAACATTAATTAACCCCTTTTCCGCTGCCAGTTCGTTACTCCAATGAAACCAACGGAGAAACACAATGCAAACATTCGCTTCATTTCACCCTAGTAGCTCTAAAGTTAAACTTCCTAAATTAACAGCTACCATTGTACTTGCTGCAGGTATTACCTTTGCCACCTTTGTAGTGATGAACATATTAATATCAAATAACAACATTACTCGGACGCCAGTTACTGAAACAACCACAATAAATCTAAATTATAACTTTGACGAAGAGCCCTTAGTCACAAAACCAAGGAAGTTGCCCAAGCCTAAAGTTAAACCAAAGCCTGAGCCTATCCCTAAAGTCGTAGAAACAATAACCCAGCAAAACTTGAACCCTGGACTATATGTGAGTAATTTTGAAGGACCCGCTATTAGCACCACAATATCACCAAGTTTAGGCATGGACGACGGTACTGCCCGTCCTATTGTTAGAGTTGAACCTAAATATCCACCAGCCGCTGCAAGAGACGGAAAAGAAGGCTGGGTAAAACTTAGCTTTTCCATCAGTACTCAAGGTAGAGTCAACAACATTAATGTCATAGAGTCTGAACCACGAAGAGTATTCGACCAAGCCGCTAGACGGGCACTAGCCAAGTGGAAATATAAACCTAATATGGTAGAGGGCAAACCACAGGCCCAAGATGGTATGGTGGTTATGCTAGACTTTAAGCTAGATAGTTAACAAGCACTGCAGCATATTATGTTGCAGTTACTTTATCCATTGAGGAACGTCTATGAGTTTTGCGTTAACCTTAAAAACGTTCATTGCAGGCAGGCACAGTAACGAAACAGTGATGTTACGGTATGCAGAATCTGGTGATAAAGCATTATTAACTAGACTATATACGGCCTGTGGTGACGACTTGTATCATTTTGTTTTAACACTATCTGACCCCACTTTGGCACAAGATATTAGCCAAAAAACCTGGCTCAAGGTTATTGAGAAAAAGCATTTGTTTCGAGACTCTGGAAAATTTAAAGCTTGGCTGTTTACCTTGGCTCGTAATCAATTAGTTGATGAATTGCGGCAACATAAAAACCACTCTGGGGATATTGATACTCTCATTGATAATAAGAAGACATTAGACACCTGTATGTCGCGAGCAGATATAGGTAGTAGATTTGATCAAGCTTTGTTATCACTTCCGTTTGAACAGCGAGAGGCATTTTGTCTACAACAAGAAGGCTTCAGTTTAAGTGATATCGCAAAAATCACTCATTGTGGCACTGAGACAATCAAAAGTAGACTTAGATACGGAAAACAGACCCTTAGTAAACAATTAGCAACAGATCTCGAGATATCTCATGACTGAACCAAAAGACCCATCAGAAGACACCCTCTCAGTACTTTACAGTAAGCGTAAATCTGAGCACAGAGCACCGACTACGATTAAGCGTAAAGTACTCAAAGCACAATTGACTGAAAACACACACACTGCCATTTTCAATAGAATCAGCTATGTCGCGGTGGCGGCTAGTACTCTGCTTTTAGTTGGAGTAATACTGTTACGCCAAGAGCAATTAAACATGCCGGAACTCACCTATCAAACTGTAGAGATTCATTCATTAAAACCAAGCAACGAACTGTCATCAGCAAGTATTCGCAACCGTTATGCGCAAAATTATAAAACCTATTTAGAACATCAAAAGGCCTTTGCGCAGCATCATCAAAAACATGCCACCTTGACGGTTACAGGAAAATTTTGGGAATTAAAAACCTGTGATGATGAAATAATGCAAATATCAGAAGAACTTATTGTGGCGTTAAACAAAATTCAGCGAATTGACAGCAAGCTTAGCTCAGGGGATATAGTACAAATCGCATTTGATCAAAGTGGGATGATTCTTGGAATACAGGGAAGTAGCGTTCATTTAAACTGCTAAATTTAAAGTTCATGAAAAGATTCTCATAGCAACTACCATGCTACTTTATCAAGAAAACGATGAGATCTATGAAATTTTAAAAACGTCGCGCCTTTCTTATGATTGTAATTCTGTAATGAAATACAAAATAAGGAGACAAAAATGACCGTACGCCAAAAATTCGTTTTATTTATTTTCAGCTCCAGTGCACTCATTGTTGCACTTGCTATGTTCTCTACTAATGCTCTTTGGGCATTTATAGTGATAGCCCCAATTATTATAATCGGCACAATTGATATGCTTCAAACTAAGCATTCGATTCGCCGTTTGTATCCAGTTATAGGTAGGTTTAGATACTTATTAGAGTCTTTCAGAGACGAAATTCAACAGTATTTTGTAGAGTCCGATACCAGCGGCATGCCAATACCAAGAGAATTCCGTTCTTTAGTGTACCAACGCGCCAAAGGAGCTAGAGACACTCGCCCTTTTGGCACCATATTCGACGTTAATCGTGCCGGATATGAGTGGGTCAATCATTCTATGCAACCTAAACACCTTACTGATTTTAATCCTAGAGTGAAGTTTGGAGGACCAGACTGCAAACAACCTTACATGGCGTCACCGCTTAATATCTCAGCAATGAGTTATGGTGCCTTGAGTAAGAATGCCATTATGTCATTAAATCGCGGAGCAAAATTAGGCGGATTTTCACATAATACGGGAGAGGGTAGTTTAAGCCCATATCACTTAGAACATGGCGGTGACATTGTATGGCAAATAGGGACTGGATATTTCGGTTGTCGCGACGACAAAGGAAATTTCAACCCCGAGACTTTTAAAACTAACGCCGCTCGCGATGTAGTTAAAATGATAGAGATCAAGTTATCTCAAGGCGCAAAACCCGGCCATGGCGGTATATTACCTGCCGCTAAGTTAACGGAAGAAATAGCAGCTATACGACATGTTCCAATGGGCAAGGATGTAGTATCCCCGCCCGCCCATACTGCATTTTCAACACCTACTGGTTTACTCGATTTTGTGAAACAACTTCGCGACTTATCTGACGGTAAGCCAGTGGGTTTCAAGTTGTGTATTGGCCGAAGAGACGAGTTTCTTGGGATCTGTAAAGCGATGATTGAAACGGGAATAACACCCGACTTTATTACCGTTGACGGTGGTGAAGGTGGGACAGGGGCCGCTCCAACTGAAATGACTAATTCAGTTGGTACACCGATTAAAGATGCGTTGATTTTTGTTAATAACTCATTAATAGGATTTGGTTTAAAAGATAAAATTCGCATTATTGCGTCAGGCAAAATGCTCTCAGCTTTCCATATTTTAAGAGCAATTGCATTAGGCGCAGATGCCGTCAATTCAGCTCGAGGCATGATGCTGTCCTTAGGGTGTATTCAAGCTAGAACCTGTAACTCTGATCACTGCCCCACGGGTATCGCAACACAAAATCCATCTAGAAACAAAGCGATTGTTGTGACAGACAAATCACAACGGGTAGCAAATTTTCATAAAGAAACGGTTACCAATTTAGTTGAGCTTATAGGTGCAGCTGGATTAAGCTCTTTAGAACAACTAGAGCCCAGACACATAAACCGTCGAGTACAAGGGACTGATGTTAAAAATTATGCTCAATTATATCCGGTAGTTAATGCGGGTTGCTTACTAGATAGTAATACTATTCCTGATATGTTTTACGAAGACATGAAACAAGCAAACCCTGCTTCTTGGTAACATCTAAGGAGCGGTACTAGATACTTTAAAAACGATAATTTAAATGAGCTTGCTCAAAGCACTTAAACGATAGGCTATTAATGCTAGGTTGAATTTGAGTAGCACCGAGAAAGCCCATTTAAACTCATATAAATTAAATTCTCCACGGTCTTTTTTACTCAATTCTAGGTACACAATCGATAACAACTAGCTTCCACAAAAACGTTTACTTCAAAACCCTATAGCTTCTTGTGTTTAGTAAAACTATCGTATTAATTCATAATTAAAAGTATTCACTAAAATAACTAGTAGCCCTTAATTTATTGCTAAGATTCAATGAATTACAAATATTGTTTTATCGATACGGGTAAAAAAGGCTACAATAGAGACGAACATTTCATCTACGCCTCGCACTGGAGATATCATGGACAAAAAATTAGCATCGAAGACTAGTGTTAGTAGTCGCAGTACTAGCCAAAAAGCCCTGCGCTTAAATCTAGACGAAAAAAAGTATGGCACCATAGTTGAAATTGGTGCAGGACAAGAAGTCGCCAGACAATTTTTCTTAGCAGGTGCTGCAGCGGGTACCATTGCAAAAACCATGTCCGCATACGATATGAAGTTTTCTGACGCCATTTATGGTGTGCAAGAGAATAGACGATATGTAAGTAAAGCTCGAGTTCAAGCCATGATGGAGCAAGAATTTGATTTAGTAATCGACAGGGTGGCTGACATTCGTTCTAAATCTTCTCGATTCTTTGCCTATGCAGCGACGGTTGCAGCAAAAAGTTTCAATAGAAACAACGAATGCCATGCTTGGTGTGGTGTAAGAGTGCAAATGTACCCTGGTGCTCAGCCATCAAACATCATAGTGCATGTTAGAATGTTAGATGATAATGCAGAGGCACAACAGCAAGCCCTAGGCGTAATAGGTGTAAACTTAATTTATGCAGCATATCATTACTTTGAAGATCCCAAAAAGATCATAGACTCTCTAACTGATGGTATGAAGCCTAACAGAGTAGAAATTGATGCCATTGACTTCGAGGGCCCATATTTTGAAGATTCAGATAATCGCGCTCAAAACATTCACCTTATCCGTAGCTGGAAAGCCCGTGCTGTAATGTTTAAGCCAGATGGCACAGTGACCGTTCCTGCAGAAATGCTTTATAAGAAAAACGTCATGACAATTCGTGGTTCGTTTAGACCGGTCACCAAACTTAATGTTGATATGATTGAACAAGGCCAGCAATCATTTGCAAACCTGCCAGGTGTGAACCCTGAAAACACTATAGCCATTGCTGAAATATCGTTAAATGATATTCATGGTAATGACGCAAAAGTGCCAGAGAAAGATATAGTACAAAGAATACAGTTGCTTAACTCTCTTGGTTATAACGTAATGATCTCGGATTATACTCGGTACTTTTCACTCAGAGCTTACTTCAGACAATTTACGAAACTACAAATTGGCATTGTTGTAGGAATGGTTAATCTCAAACAAATCTTTAATGAAGATTTCTACCGTGGTGTTGAAGGTGGAATTTTGGAAGGATTTGGTAAGTTATTTCCTGACAACACTCGTTTATTTGTATACCCAGAAATGGACGAAGATGGTAATTTGAGTGAGTTTACCGACGTAAAAGTGCCAGAGCACTTACGCTTTTTGTATCGTCACTTATTAGAAAATGGTTTTTTACATGGCATAGAGTGTAGTGATCCAGAGCTCTTTAATATTTATTCAAGAGAAATATTAAAACAGATATCAGGTGGAAATAACGACTGGCAACAGAACCTTCCTGATGGAGTTGCAGAAGAAATCATCAAAAATAAATTCTTTGGCTATAGAGCCTAACTGCCGTTTTTCAGAAGAATTCTTTTTATATCAAGGAGCTTTATGCTCCTTTTATATTAACCCAAATAACTAGTTAGTGCTCGCTTACATGAATCAAATGCTAAGTCATCTAAGTTAAGAGTTTTTGGGTCAACCCAATAAAAGTTACTTACTTCGCTTTGTTGTAATATTAATGTTGGTTCTGCTTTTAGTATGAGTTCAAAAAAACTATCTACCGTGTAGTACCTTACATCTTTGTATAAGTATTCATTGGGGTAAGAAAATAAGTAAGACAGATCTGAATCACTTACCGATAGTTGAAGTTCTTCATATAGCTCACGACTAAGTGCCTGTTCATTCGATTCATGGTAATCCACAAACCCACCTGGAATGTCTAGCTTTCCTTTTGATGGCTCTAACGCTCGCTCTAATAACAATATTTTACCATTGAACACAATAATGGCTCCCGACGCAGCTGCAGCATTGTGAAAATACGTAAAGCCGCAATGGCCGCAACGGTATGCCTTTTCGCCGTCCTTAACTAGGCTATCGCTACCACATTTCACGCAGTATAAAGTGTCGGTCGCTTTTTTCATAAAAATTAAATCGGTGAGCCAGGAGGTAAAGGTTTAACACTAAATTGTGACTTCCACTCCCCTAAATGCCAATATTGCTCAAGTTGCCTAGCCATTGCTGCATTGTCTGGGTTGCGGTTATTATTTTTAAGCCATTTATGTAATACAACTAACTCCGATTCTATCGCGCCTCTAACTTCAGGAGCTAAGCTCTCTTGAAACAAAGCCCTAACCGTTTGATCAAGCACCAAGTAATTAATGCGTTTGCTTAGTTGTTTATGATGTTTGTCGACCCCGTCTTTGATGGTTTGCTTAAAAAGACGATTAAACAAATAAGCAATGTCTGGGGTGCCAGTAGCCATTTCTGATTGCGTAGCAACACGGTTTAAGCGCTCAGCTTTTAACAACAATGACAAACTATAACCTGCAGATGACTCTGCCGCACTAATTGCATCAAAGGTAATACCTGTACGACCTGTAAAGCTCTCTCTACTGCGTCTATCTCCATATGCCTTTGGCGTAATCAACTGTATGATGTGTTTAGGAATACTCAGAAACTCACTGTTTAGCGTGGCTAACATTGCCTGTATCGCTTCTTTCTGAACATCGGCAGCGACCACTTCAATACCTTTTGCTTTAGGATAATCACCTTTAGATTCATACTCATAATGGACCCCGCCAATAAGCTTAGCGACGGCATCAACTTGATAACGATGCAGTAAATAAATAGGAGCCAGCGTTTCTTCTAAAGAAGACAAGGTGCTGCCAGACTCAATGGTTTTTACTCCAAAATTCTGAAGGGCTATTTTTCGTACTTCAGTTAAGCGGTTAAGTTCGGCAATTGACGAGCTTCCCCCATCCCATAAATGCCCAGATGGGTTTGCCGCATGTGATGGCCTAGCATCAGGATCTGACTGGTATTTATACCCTTTATCTCGCGCTTCTTTTACTAATGTGTGCAAACCTTGCTGCTCAGCTGTAGTGTTTGTAAATTGTTGATAGCCATAAGCCACTACATACTTATCCCATTCACCTATGTCGACATCGTAAGCGTTTTCTAGGCTAATTTTCCCCTTCTTAATGCTCATAAATGGATGAGGGTAATCCATCACTGACGCACGGCCATACTCACTTGCAGCAAAGTTATGAGAAATGCCTAACGTGTGGCCCACTTCATGGGCTGATAACTGACGAATGCGAGCCAACGCCATTGCCTTTTGCTTGCTTACATCTGTATTGGCATCTAATTCTGCATCGTCACTAAATGGGCTCGTTAACCCGATGGCAATTAGATAATCTTGTCTCACTCTCAATGAACCAAGTGTGACATGACCTTTAATGATTTCACCTGTACGAGGATCTATAACCGAAGAACCATAAGACCACCCTCTCGTTGCCCTATGTACCCATTGAATAACGTTATAACGTACATCCATGGGATCCGCCCCTTTGGGTAGTACTTTTACTTGAAACGCATTTTTATAACCTATCTCAGCGAATGCCTGATCCCACCACAAAGCACCATCTTTTAAGGCACTCATAACGGGTTCTGGAATGCCAGGATCAAGGTAATAAACAATAGGCTCTACCGCTTCGCTAATTGTGGCGCCTGGATTTTTCTTAAATAGCCTGTGCCTTGGTATAAACTTCTGCGACATACTCTTTTCTATGGGTACAGAATAATCTTGATACTCCATAGACCAAAACCCAGAAAACGGTACAAACCTACGTGGCTGATACTTATCATCCGGCAGTTCAATTAATGAGTGATGTAAATGAACGGAAATACTTAAAGGATCGGGAGTGACTTGCCTAACATATTGGCCTGGTTTGCTGCCGCCAAACGTAACTAAAGCTTCAAGCTCGGTGTTTTTAGGAAAAGCTTTACTTTTTTTAAGGTAAACTCCGCTGCGACTTGTATCAGCTTTATAACTACCTTGCTTTCTAGCAGACAAACGTTGTGATATCTGGTGAATATCTGACAGTAAGAAAGCGGTATAATCGATGAGAACAGCATCTTGTGACGATGACACGATTTTAAACCCAGCTATTACTGAGTCAGCAAATGCTTCATCAATACTGTTTTTTTCCGCCACGTTAACCGAACTGGCACGGTACTCAGTATTTAATTGCTTAAGTAAAACTTTGTTACCATAACGCTCAAATTTGACCAAGCGCGTATCACCTAACTGACCACGATCTAAACCAATATCATTTGATCCAATCCCTTGAGGTAAGCTACTTTGAAACAAAAAAACTTGTTCAAGTTTATCAATTTCTAAATAAACCTTATCGCTACTTGAGTCATAATAAAAATCAAAAAAGCCTGCTTGATGTTGCATAGCTTTGGTGAAGTTATCGATACTATCAGCGCTATTTGCTGCCAATGACGACCAAGATATCGATAAAAATAGTACACAAATAGACACAATGCGCATGTTTTTGCCCTATAAAAAGGCAAGTCACTAATGACTTGCTTAAGATTAAAAAATAAAAAAGTTAAACCGACTAACCTAGTAATACTGAGGGTGAGTATGAAAGCTATGACGTTAGCGTTGATTGGCGGGACTAAATCGGCCCACCAATTTAAATCAACCGTTATTCTACTATCTGTATCTCACGAATAAATGGATATTCAACAGGTAGGTTGGCACCAAAGTCTCGTACCCATATTCTTAAAGAGTAGGTACCCGGTGGCTGTAAAATTCCGTTACCCGATGTACCGTCCCAATCATAAGACACCTCTTGCGCGCCCGCCACACCGTCTATTCCACCACCTAGCTGAGTACGGACTAACTCGTTAATTGTGGTAAAACCTGACTCATCAAATATATAAATGGTCACCACAGAACTTTCGCTTATGTGGAACGAAATATTCCCCGGTGTGCCATCGGTTAAATTAACCGGTGTAATGGATAAATCTTCAACCACCACAGGTGTTAAGTCGATGACAATATCAATACTCGTTTCATCAGTCTGGCCTTCATCATTAGAAACTGATGCGGTGATGGTATAAATGGCTTCTGACATTGGGTCACCGCTCTCTAGAAGACCATCCCATTCTAAATACCCTGACGGCCCATTGCCTGAACTGCGTATTATTTCGGTACCTTCTTGATCTGTCACCACCATAGTCCAATCTAACGTTTGATTGAAGGTAGCATTAACAATAGCAGTGTCAGTACGCCCATCAAAGTTAGGCGAAAACGCTTCTCGGTCAGAAATTAACGATTCAATTTTAGGGTCTCGATCTGCTGAATCTGCGTCATTTACAAGAATACTACCAAAACGACTCACCGCGTTGATTCTCTCTCTATTTTCAGCATCGATTGAGTAGAAATACGTATCTGGTTCAACAGTGTTGCCTTCATTGTCCTTACCATCCCACACGACACTCACACTGTTAGCTATAGCAGATGAATTTTGAAGTACCCTACCGACATCATCCGTTACTAGTACCTGCCAAAACATTAAATCAGATAAGGCTGCTGTGACGTTGATTGGTGCTTCAGAATTAGGATCATAAAAATCAGGAATATTAGATAAATCACTGATAACCGGTAAGTTAATGGCACCGTATGACATCAAAATATCAAAAGAATCGAAGCGGTTGTCATCCCAGGCTACAGCTACGTTGTTATTGCTGTCCACATCCATACTGACTACTAACGAACCATTATCACTAGGAGATACCACCACTGAGTCAGAAAAAGTTACCCCGCCATCATCTGAGAAGCTAAACTCTGTTTCATAATTACCCGTTGTAGTATCAGACCAAGAGATAAATACATCACCCGTTGGCCCTACTTTAAGCGAGCCATAAATTGACGTACCGGTATTTTGAGAAATATTCACCTTAGGGTTAAAGGTATTGCCCCCATCGTTTGATGCTAATAAGTATAACTCTGGGTTTCCACCTGCCTCTAACTCTTCATCCCATGACACATAGACATTTTCTCCGAAGACTTCCACATCAGCCCGTTGCATCGAAAACTCTGACTCGTTCAAGGTACTTATTTCGTTGAACGTTGCAGCCGAGTCGTCAGACTGCGTAAATTGGAGCAATTCTTTTTCGGTCCAAGCTAATTTCACATTACCGTTGCCGCTTGCAAATATAGCCGGCTCAACAATTACCGGCACTGAAAACTTAACTTGCTCTTCTGCGGGTGAAAAGCTTGCACCACCATCCAAAGATCGAATAACAGATACATCTGTATTAGAAGACCAAGCTACAAAAATATTACCGCTATCGTCGATAGCAATGGCTGATTCGACACTCGACTCATTTGTATTTGATATGTTCTTTTCTGGGTTAGGATCAGTAGGGTCGGTAGAAGGGACAATTTCAAATAAACCTGACTCTTCGTTAAAGATTAACGACAAATGATAAATATCAGAAAAATTCGTTTTAGTGTCTTGCCAAATAACGTGCACCTCACCATCTGGGGCGGTAGCAACCTGTGGCCTTTGCGCTAAGCCTATAATGTTAGACTCTGTATTTGACAATTTAATTGGCTCGCTGGCTTCAAGTCCTTGTACTCGAACGGCACTGTAATAGACCTCTAACGCCCCTTCTATGCCAGTGTTGTCATCCCAAACAACATGAATATAGCCATTATCATCAAAGGCGATACTTGGTCTAAACGTTAATCCTGGGTTATCTGATAAATTTAATGGCTCAAAAAAGCCAAACTTATTAGCACCTTCTCCAACGTCACACAGGTCTCCAATTCCGTTACCATCTTCATCTGCTTGATCGGAATTTGGAATAATAGTGCAATTATCAAGGCGATCCTCAATAGAGTCTTGGTCTTGGTCACAAGCATCACCTGTTCCATCCTCATTAGAGTCTAGTTGATCAGGATTGGCTACGAAAAAACAGTTATCTACACTAAGTCCAACACCATCTTCATCGGTATCACAGGCATCACCCACTCCATCCTCATTACTGTCAAGTTGGTCAACGTTATCTGTTACAGGACAATTATCTAAATAGACAGCAATACCATCATTGTCTAAGTCACATTCATCTCCAACACCATCTCCATTAGTATCAAGTTGGTTAGTGTTAGGTGTAGCTGGACAATTATCAAACGCCACGTCAATACCATCACCATCTTCATCACAGGCATCACCCAATCCATCTTCATTACTATCAAGTTGATTAAGGTTGTCCAATAATGGGCAATTATCTACGGCGCTATCAATACCATCAGCATCACTATCACAGTCATCACCTACTCCATCCTCATTACTATCTGCCTGATTTGTATTAGGTGTAGCTGGGCAATTATCAAATGCTACATCTATACCATCACCATCCGCATCACAAGCATCACCTACCCCATCACCATTACTATCAAGTTGGTCCGGGTTATCTAGCAGTGGGCAGTTATCTAGGGTGCTAGCAATACCATCCGCATCACTATCACACACATCTCCAATACCATCTCCATTAGTATCAAGTTGGTCAGTGTTTGCAGTAACGGGGCAATTATCAAAGGCCACGTCAATACCATCACCATCCGCATCACAGGCGTCACCCACACCGTCACCATTGCTGTCTGTTTGTTCTGAATTTGTTAACAACGGGCAATTATCTATTGTACTTGAGAATCCGTCCGCATCACTATCACAGGCATCGCCTACACCATCGTTGTTATTATCAAATTGAGTGGCGTTTGCTGTAGCTGGGCAGTTATCAAAAGCAGCATTGATTCCGTCACCATCTGCATCACAGGCGTCACCTACACCGTCACCATTGCTATCTAGCTGATTGGTATTCGCAATTAATGGGCAGTTATCTGCAGTAATGATTACCCCATCATCGTCTACATCACAGGCATCACCCACTCCATCGCCATTACTATCAAGTTGGCTAGCGTTAACGGTAGCCGGGCAGTTATCAATATCAATACTAATACCATCACTATCAAGGTCACAGGCATCACCCACACCGTCACCATTGCTATCAAGTTGATTAGAATTTGTTAAAAGTGGGCAATTATCTTCGGTGCTTGAAATACCATCATTGTCGCTATCACAGACATCACCGACACCATCACCATTTGTATCTTGTTGGTCTGTATTAGCAATTGCAGGGCAGTTATCAACATCAACACTAATACCATCGCCATCGGCATCACAGGCATCACCCACGCCGTCGCCATTACTATCAAGTTGGTCTTCGTTACCAAGTAATGGACAGTTATCAACTAAACTTTCTATGCCATCATTATCAGCATCACAGGCATCACCTAAGCCATCGTTATTTGAGTCTAATTGATCGCTATTAGAAACAAGGGGGCAGTTATCGAACTCGTCATCGACTAAATCATTATCGTTATCGAGATCGCATTGGTTAATAATGCCATCGCTGTCCATGTCACCGGCATTAGGATTTACAGCTGCAGAACATCTATTTTCCTCATTATCGAGAACGCTGTTTCCCTCCCCACAAGCCACAATCAGAGTGGAAAGTACTAACAGGGCAATGGCTGTTTTTACTGGGCTCGTCAATAAAATCGTAACCTTCGAATGAAACCAAACCTTAAACATATTCATATATTTTAGCGTTCCCATATATACAACCTACTATCATAACTTTCTTCAATTACTCGCATATTCTGGTTAATAAAGTCTAAAGTTTCTTCATCTATGATACGAGTGAGCCCATTGACTGGTGCAGCAACAAAAAACACTCTGTCGTTTCTTTGCAGTACATCTTGTAATTCTTGTTTGCTTCTTAACACTGGGTTACCGACAAACTTATCCACATAATAGGGCGACTTTTTAACGGTATCGTACACCACTTTTCTGTCGGTAATGGTTTGCACAAAGTAGTCACCTTTATCTTCTACATAGTGCTCAGTCACTAAGGGAATGGAGGTCAAGACGAGGTCACCTTCCCGTTTATATTTTCGCAGCGCATTAGATACACCTCGCCCATCCATGCCAGCCAAATTACCTCGGTAATCCACTCTCAACCCATCAATACTGTTAGACATCAACTTATAAAGGTGTAAGACCCCTGAGCTAGCAGGAATAAACAGCACAAATGCCATTAACATCCCAACAAATGCTCCCTGAGCTCGATGAATTAGCAGCCCTTGTCTTGAACTAAATGATTGAATCACCATTAACAGTTTCACAAAAATTGCCGAAACAGCAATTAAAAAAGCAGGTAATACAAAATAGAAGTAATGAGCATTGTAATACCCAAGTAAATTAGTTAGCGACAAATAAGCCATTAATACAAACAACACCACAAAGCTCAATTTCTTATCATAAAAAATGAGGATAAAGCCAATAATAAAAAACAAACTGAGGGCAAAATGAGACTCTATAAAAAAGAAGTTTTGTAGGTAATACCAAGGCTCGTATGAAGACTCAGTGAAGGTAAGTTTTGGGGTAGCTAGATCGCTCTTACCAAATCCAACCATAACAAAAGGAGATTGCAATAACATACGGCGAATACCTTGAAATGCAATTACAAACAAAATTAACAGGGCTGCAATCCAAAGGTTCATCTGCATAAACCATTGCCATTGACGCCAGCGAATAAAAATAGCAACAATAGCCATAATTGGCAAAACTAAGCCAGCGCCTTCCCAACTTAAATAACTAAAAGCAAACATACATGCAGAAAGAGCCGCAAGTTTTATAGATATTTGATCACTTTTTAACAAGCGATAAAACACGATAAGTGCAATTAAGTTAAAAAACTGAGTTTGTGCCGGGTGAAAACAATTCTGTCCCCAGTAAATTGCCCAAGGGGAAACGGCAAAGAGTAGACCGGCTACCAAACCGGACAAACGACCAAACCACATAGATCCACAGTAAATGATAGCACCGCAAGTCAATGTACTAAAAAGTAACGCAGGGAAACGTAGTGCAAAGTCGCCATATCCAAACACTTTTATTGAAGCAGCAAGAAAATAAGGTACTAACTCATAAGTCGCGAGCTCAACTTCCATGCCTCCCACCATCAAATAGGGGTATCCCCTCTCTATCACACCTCGAGCAAAGCCCGCTATAGTCGCTTCATCTACTGTTAATGCTCTTAAGTCTAAACCATCAAAGCGCATTACAAACGTCAATATAATAGCTGATATAGCCAACACCCAATAAGTAAGGTGATTTAAATTTAAAGACTGTGTCACCGCTGTTGTTAGTTTAATAGTGTCGTTTTGATCCTTTACTCTCCATTGGTCTGTCATGGAAATTGACACAAGTAAAGTCCAGATAACTAACACGAGATCCAATGCACCATCAGAAAAAATCTGCCTAGCGTCAAAACGAACATCTTGTGCCATAAACCAGGCACATAATAGACATAGCAAAGCAATTAAGTTAGCTAGAACTGTAGCCTCAATTTGCTCTTTTACAGAGAGGCCAAGGACTTTGAAAATCAATGACAGAAACAACGCTATTGCGACAAACTTTAACAAAAGTAGCCATGGTGCCTTTTGAATCAAATTTGGAGCTACAAACGAGTCATCAACTACGAAGAAATAGTCAGGGCTAACACTCGACTTTGCGACCTTAACATTACTGCTTACATTCACACTTTTTAGGTCAGTAATTGCATCTATGGTGCTACCAGAGGATTGGGTATATGACCAGTTCTTGTCTAAATAGATAGTATCTGTACTTTTGGCTGAATCAATAATAACTCCACCTGCAGCGAGAACGGAGTTCCCACTATTTAAAAAGTCAATGTTAAGCTGATTGTTACCGTCGAGTAGCTTAGCGTGGATAGACTTCAAATTTAATTTTCTATCATTAACAGGGAACACCCCCAAACTAACTCCATTTACAGAAACCTCGTAGGGAGAATCACTAGCGATAGCAACCCAAACTTGAGCATTTTCTGTAACCTTATATTCAAACTCCGTTTTAGTAGACACACGCCAACTTTGTGGACTACTAATTAATAAAGTTTCTGGCACATCAATGCTCATCAATAAGTTAGGATCAAAGCCGACCATTGATACATCATATGAACCTTGCCAAGGTTTAGCATTTAGCCACTCAGCATCATCTAACTCATGTGAATACCAATTAAGGCTACTGTTCTGTTGTGGCAATAAATGGCTGGCTTTGTCTTTCTGCGTAGATAAGTAAGTAGATTTCCTGCCCACTTCGTCTAAGGCGACTAGCTCATATCTTAAGCCAACAATGGCTGGATAAGTACTACGTTTAACCTTAACAGCTATGATGTTCTCTCCAACATTCAACAAGGTAGTGATGTCAAAGACTCCGGTTGCCAACATAGATTTTTGAATTTTTTCTTCAACGAGAAATCCATTAACGTACAACGCAAACTCATCCGTAGCCGCCATTTGTAATTGAGCACGGCTTGCCTTGCTATCTAGCTCAACCGAGGCACGAAAATACCCTACAGGACTTGGATCTTGGGACGTTATCCATTGGCTCTGCCCCCATGAAAGTGTAAACCTTGGGTTTCCTTGATCGGCAGACTTAATATAACTAAAAGCAACTATGACCACCCCGAACAAAACAAGAGACAATAGCTTCCAAAATATATTGCTTTTCATAATTTACATCCACTCATGTACCACTAAGCCCCTTTACTGCTCGATAATTCTTATCACCATCTAATTGGATAGAATGTTGAAACGCGCTTCTAGCCTCAGATGGGTAACCACTAGCGCTCAAACATTCACCTTTTGTGGTCCAAATGTCTGCTGACATAGAATGATTGTGTATTTTTTCCAAAATTTCGTCAGATAAGATATTACAAGACTCATACTGTTTTGTTGTGTTGTAGATAGTAAGTAAAGCTATTTTGGCCACCAAAGAATCCGTTAATCTTAACGCCATTAAAAAATGTTGCTCTGCTTGTGCCCATTCTTGATGCCATAGATATAAGAGCCCAACTCGATTATAGGCATTTGAAACCAAACGCTTTTCAATGCGCTCTATTGCTAACTTTTGAGGTAAACTTAAATCATTAAATTCTGCACTAACTGCCGTTTTAACAGCAGAGTTCTGAATATAAGAGTTAAGTGCAAATACAGATGAAAACTCGCCAGCAACAAACTCCTGACTAATTCTATAAGCATAAGCATTCCTGTCTTCAGGCCCGTAAGTTGTAAAATAAGCATAAGATGTTAACAAAGGAAAACCATTAGAGTAATTTAGCACAGGGTCAAGTAATGCTGCTTCGTTGAACTGCGCCATCGCTTCAATATTAGTACCTTGAGTAAAGTTCCTAACCCCTTGATTAATTTTCAAATAAGCTAGTGACACATCACCGATACCACTGCCCACAAAAAAGAACAGCATCACTACTACACTTATCATAGAAGAGAAAACAACTTTACTTGACCTCATAATTGTATATAAAAACAACAAAGCAGAACAAATAATGGCAAGCTTAGCCCCCCACCCCAAAACCCCAAGCGTCACGCCAATACGGTCTATAAACTTAAACGCATCAAATGCTAGTGCTGTTTCAACGGAGCGGCCGGCATTAGGTGTGTTATTTAAAGCAAAAACATGTTGTATTTCTCTGAAAGCTTTACTTTCTTGAGTATACTGAGAAATATTTTCGCCACTAAAAAAACTAAAATGCAGAGCAAGGTACAAAATAAGACACAAAATCCCCAGAGAAACCAACACTCTAATTAGGCTATACTTGGCCACAGTTGTAACGCAATACAAACCTAACAAAGTCAATAACAACCATTTAGTTTGACTATAAATATCACTTGAATTAAGTTCTTTTAATCCTACCTCACCAGATAAAGGGAAACTAATCCATGTCCCTGTCAACCCCATAAAAATCAGCAAACAAGCCACAATTAACATTGGGAAATTTTCTAAGAACTTTCCAGGCAGAAGAAATATTTTTTGATTAAAAAGTTTCACTTAATTTTGCCCCAACTATGTAATTTCTTGTTGATTATCTTTCTGTGCTTGTTTAGACAGAATAGAACCAACAACCTGCTTTACTTGTGAAAGGGTTAACACCCTTAATACAAATAACCCAAGGATATAAAATGCCACATACAAAATTGATACTAGTATTTGGCTCTTTATTCCCTCATCTAAAACCAAGCTACAAACCCAAACATCCGTTACCGCAAGAAGAATTGGCCTCCAAGTATGTTTAATCCAGGCATACTGAATGTTTAATCGCTTAAGAAAAAACACACATAGTATAAAATAACTCAACTCGCCAGCTATGGTCCCCCATGCGGCCCCTAACTCACCAAAGAAAGGAATCAAAGTGATATCTACAATGGCATTAATCGTTAAGCAAGCTGCTGCTGAGTACAGATAAAAACGTTGTCTATTAAGTGAAATAAACAAATAGCTCAGCAACATATTCACAAATAAACCAACAATGCTAAAAGCAAGTACCTGTAATACTGGTCCAGCGTTACTATATTCATCGCCGTAAAACATCATCACTAGGTTTTCAGCAGAGAGAATTAACAACCCAGAAATAGGAATTGATACAATCAAAAAGCCTGTAAGGGAGTTAGCAAAAAACGTATTTAATTGCTTAAGATCTGTACTGGCTAATCTAGATAAAGCAGGGAATAAAGGCAAACAAATAGCAAAAGGTATCATGTCGACTACTTGTACCACCTTGTAGGCAGCACTAAATACACCTACTGCACTCGGCAGTGCAATAAAAGTTAAAATTAAAATGTCAACTTGCAAGGTAAGCCTTCTAATAACCATTGATGCACCAATAGGCACGGCATCACGCAAAAGTTGTATGCAAAATTTAACATCTCGACCAAAACTAAAGGTTACAAAGTGACGAGTAACCACCACAAAAAAGAACACATATTGGCAAAGGTTTGCAATTAGGTAGGCAATAGCGATACCTAATAACTGAGACTCAACAGGTGAAAATGAAGAAGTAAAGAATAGAATAGAGCCCAGCAAAATAATCTTGTGAGCTACAAAACTAAAAGCATTGTACCCCATTCTTTCGTAGGCTCTACAAACAGAAGAATAAACCACTGAATGATACGTTGCTAATACAGCTAATCCCATCAAACAGGCGGCTAATATTTCATCCTGACTTTCTAACGTAAAATAAGAAACCATCACTACGACAGTCAAAATTATCAGAGACAATATCCAAGCCAACGACAATACATTACTCATTATGTATTTTGATTTGCTTTTATCTTTTGCAATTTCTCTAACAATTAAATTAGTTAGACCGAAATCAGCAACCAACTGACAAACACTAGTTATGGCTAAGATATAGGAGAACACCCCAAAATTATCAACACCTAACAAGCGTGCCGACAGTAGAACAATAACAAAACTGAGGATCCCTCCAATACCTTCACTAGAAAATACCAGTAAAATATTGTGAACTACCCTTTTATTACTCATCTAATTTACCTGCTTACCGTTTGGCAAGCCGAATCAGTAAAAATAACAGACTGAATATATTTCATCCAAGCTTGGTTATAAGTATTGAATAAGCTTATCTGAGCGTTTATTTTGTCATCTTCTGATTTAACAAGTTCGTCTAGACCTAATACACCAGACTCGACTTGTTGAGTCTTACTGAGCAAGGCGTGCTCTTTTTGTTCTAAATCGATACTGGCTACCGCGATATTTCCTTTAGCGCTATCAAGGTCACCTGCAATATTTGCAGCCTGTAACATTTTAACTTTTTTAAGGTAGTTTAACTCGATACTTAAAGCTGTGATTGATTTTTGAAGAGCTTGTGACTCACCATAATTACTGACTACCTCACCAAGTGGATACTCTAAAGTTAGTCCCACCTCTCCATAATCTTTCCTTAAACCATTATTAAAATTATCAGCCGTACGAAGCTTTACATATAGATTAAGGTTAGGTTTTAGTTTACCTTTTTGAGCAGTTAACTTTTGATTCTCTAACGCTAACTTTGCAGTTAACAAACTGACATCGGGATGACTTTGAACAAGCTCAGAGATATCACCAAGGACCAATTCACGGTCGACTATCGAGGGTAACTCAATCAAGCTACGTTCATTTTTACTGCTTAAAACATCAAGACTTTTAGTCGTCATTAATTGTAAAAAATTTAAGTTCACATCTAGCTGTCTTGAGGCTTGAACAAAACGCTCTTGTAAGCTGGCATAAGCTGACTTGGCAGTAAAATAGTCATCCTTAGTATTAATGCCCGCTGAAATTTTATCTTCAAAACTCTCTAATTGTAATTTACGCTTTTGTACCAAGGGTCGCAGAACTTCAAGCTGTGCACTATAAACCAAGACATTAAAATAATACTGTCCAATTAGCTCGATAGCCTCTCTACGAGCGCTAGATAATTGAGATTGTGCTATTTCGTATCCTGAAAAAGCTTCTGAATGAGTTACCCCATTCTGCCCCAACCACTTTCCTTCATTATATAAGCCCCAATTAAAATCCAATTTACCTTGCCATGCTTGGCCTTTTTGATAAAAGTTAGGTACAGCAGGATCTTGAACTTCACCGTCTTGAACAGCAAAGAAACTAGTGGGTTGTCCCTTGGCAGAATAGACATCAACTCCAACTGTGACTTCTGGCATCCAAGCATCATATTCACTAGTGTCTAACCTATCTTTAGCCGCGCTTACCTGCATTTTTGCAGCGGCAGCTATATTGGGGTCAACACACACATGTGCCATCAAATTTTCAAAATTCCCAACGGGTAATGACTGTGATGCAGCCGAAAAAGAATACCCTATGCAAAGTAAAGTGAGTAGTTTACGTTTCATCTTTACTCTCCACTGTATCTCCATCGTTCAATGCTTGTTGACCCACGACTACAACATTATCTCCTGCTTCTAAGCCAGACTTGATACCTACATAACCTTGCTCATACCCTACAATGCTCACCTCTTTTAAACGGGCTACATTATTGTTATCAACTACAAATACAAACGCAGTCCTACCGTTATTTCCAAGTAACGAAATAGCAGGAATACGTAAGCCTTGTGTTTGTGAAGCATTTAGTTCGATATTGGCAACGCCGCCCATACCTGGCCTTAATTTAAGAAGCGGGTTATCTAGCTTGGCATAAACCGATACTGTGTCACTCACTTGGTCAACTTCATAACCCAGACGTAAAATCGCTGCATTGTAGGTTTTATCAGGAAAAGCATCTAAATTTAATGTCACCATTTGTCCCAATGACAGGTCACTAAAATAACGTTGCGCTACTTTAGCTTCAACATAAATAGGGTTAGTCACACTGAGGTTAACTATGGAAGTACTCATCTGAACTAGGGTGTTTTCAAAAGCTGAAACCGATGTTACCACCCCACCTACCGGCGCTTTAATTTCAACTTGTGAATATTCAAATTCAGCTGCGGTAAGATTGTACTGGCTATTGATGAGTTTAGAGTTTGCTAACTTTTCGTTTAAAGTTGCTTTCGTAAACTCATCTTGACCCACTAAGTTTTTTTCAAATAACCCCTTTACTTTTTCAAAATTTCGAACTGCTTCGTCATGCTCTTCTTTGCTGATATCAGTCATCGAGGATTCTAATTCAACTTTAGCTTTCAGCAGTTCAGAATGAAAAGTAACAAGCGGATCACCTTTTTTTACTAAGTCACCTACTTGAACATGTACAGACTTCACTAGAGAATTAGAAGTGGGAAAGATTTCTAACTCTTGATTTTCCACCAACATTGCTTGGGTCACTAAGCTAGCTGAAACGGGCTTGTTTTCAACCGCCACAGTTTTCACCGGAATGGGTGAATTATTATCTCTAGCAAAACTTGCACTGTTTGACTTAAGATGAGATGAAATAATATTAACCGCCCAGAACCCCATAACGATTAACGTAAGTAAAAGTAGTATTAACAAAAATCCGGATATTAATTTTTCAGATTTATTACTTTTATTTCCCTTTGAATCAGACATATAACCCTCGTTGTTACTTCAAATATTTTTTGAGCAAATCTCGCCACATTGTTATTATTTCTTCTCTTAAGCTTGCGGAACATGCGATTAATACCCCGGCAACACCACCAAAAATAAGAAACTCCCGTACCATCACCCATAGATTATGAAGCGACAAAAATTCTTCTAGAGAGCCATGATGAGGCCCTAAAAATAATGTAAATGGAGCGTGGATCCGCTCCCAAGAAAAAGGCCAAAGTATCATAGTGCCAAAACTTGGATGAACACCAGGGTTAGGTCCCGTAAACCAATCAACAACGACATGACTGAATATTCCAGCAAATCCGAATATGAATGCGGTTTTACACTTAACCCCATCGGCTCCTATGACTTTGGCACCTAGCCACATTAATAACCCCCACATTACAGAGAAGCTTATCGAATGAGTCATCTGGCCATGTAAAAAGTGATGATGTTTCCCCAACATTGGGCCAACAAGTAAATCTAAATCAGGAACATTAGCTAAAAATGCAATAAAAATAATGCCGCTAACACTTATTTTTCCTATTAAATTAGGGCACACAAGCCTACCAATTAATAAGCAATCTACCCCCGATAATGCATGTCCTAGTGTACTTGCCATTAAATTAATTTCCGCCCTTATATCTAGTGTTAAAATTGACTAATTTAGGCCTTAAGCTGTCATTTCTTAAATCAATATCCCAGACCTCAAAATAATTTACACCAAGGCTCTGGGCTTGTTGCATTGTCTTAATTAAATCGCCTTCAAATAACCTATTTGGCTGTCGAGTTTGATTGCCAATAATTTGCACCGAGCAAAAGCTTTTAACACAAGCATCAGACAAAACCGCATACATAGAGGTATTCCACCTTTGTTTTTTGCCACTCCACCAAGCCGAAAACAAACCAAACCGTGAGCCATATTTATCAAAAGCAAACTGAAAAACATCAGTAGCGGGTTTTAAAGAGCCAAGAATTGGGTGTATTTCTAAATCTAGAAAGTGGTTTGGAAATGCAGTCATATAGGTGTCAACAATTGACTTTAAACTGTTTATATATCGAGCTTCTTGATATCCCACATCTTTCCAAGGCCCATTAGTAGGAGTTTCAGGTCTTCCAGCGATACGCTCTTCTGGTAAATGCATCTCAAAGCCATTTTTAGATGAGTGCGTAATATGTATCAAAGATATAGTACTATTTGCTTGATATTTTTGACCAAGTTTAACTATTAGCTGCTGCCAATATTTTATATAAACAGGGTCCCAAGGTAAAGGTATCACCTCTTGCCTGTTACCTCGTTCTGAATGCCGATTTTTAAACTCATATTTGAAAGCTTTAGCCCCTTTTGCATACAACCATTGAGGAGCTCTTGGCCCATTAAGAATACTTAGGGTAACCTTTTTATTTAATCTTTGTGCTTGGTCTATTAGCGCATCAAGCTTACTAAAGTCATACTCCCCAGAACTAGGCTGAACCTCATTCCACCCTACTCGAATAAGGTTACCAGTGACATGCTCTAAAGATAAAATATCATCGCTTACTGTTGGACCTGAACCTACAAAAATGCCAGAGGGTTTTACTGCCACTTGAACACTATTATCAGTTACTCTATTTTGAGATATTGTATGCTTCGCGGTTCCACTAAAGGAAAGCAACATAGTAATTGTAAAAACAAATAAAAACTTCATTGTTCCCTCCATGCGTAAGCCACTATAAAACTCGGATTTCGTATTGATACAGAGCCAAACTCAATTTATTAAGCTTCCCAAACAGGGGTTAAAGTAAAATATTTATCAGGCTTATCGCACATAGCTTGATAATCATCAGGTATTCCAATATCAATAAAACTTCCTCTTGCTTTGATTGTGTGCAGTCCAGAGTTAAGCAATTGAGGAATAATTTTATGTTCAAATGAAAATGATTCGCCTACAGGAATATTTTTAAAAACATCAGTAGAAAAATAATAGATTCCCGCATTAATCCAACCGTCCTGAGCTAAGCCCTTCTTCTCATGGAAAGCCTTTACTTTACCACTTTCAAAAAGAGAAACTTCACCATAACGACTAATATCAGGCACATTTGCCACAACCATAGTGGAAATGTCTGATGGATCATTAGCAATCATTGTTTCTAAACAAAAATCACAATAGCTGTCTCCATTGAACACTAAATAACTCTCATCAGGGTATTGGTCGTAACAATGTTTAATAGCGCCACCCGTGCCAAGGGGTTTAGACTCAGTCACCAAAATAATTGACAACTTAGGTAGGGCCTTGTTTTGTATCGCTACAAACTCTACAAACTGCTCGGCTTTATAGCCTACAGATAAAATGATTTCTCGCACCCCTTGTGAGTAAAGCGCGTTTAAAACATAAGCTAAGTAAGGGATATCTTGAACTGGGGCAAGGGGCTTAGGCACATCATTTAAAACGGTTCTCAATCTTGTTCCTAAACCTCCAGCTAATATTAATGCTTTCATAAGGGTTCCTGTAATTTCATCTACTTCAGTCGAAACTTAAATAATCACTTGTGACGCCGCGCGATACAACCTGCGCTGGAGCGCCCACTACCGAGCAACAATCAGGAATAGAATCAATCACCAATGAATTAGCAGCGATCACAACGTTATCACCTATTGATACAGGCCCTAAAATTTTAGCGCCAGCCCCTACAAAGACATTATTTCCTATTGTCGGACGGCCTGACATTTTATAATCGAGACCAATGCACACATTTTGATTTACCGTTAAGTTCTTACCCACAGACTCAGGATCTATTTCAATACCGGCAAAATTATGTAAAACCAAACCCGTTCCAATATTTGCTTTTGGGTTAATATATACATCGGTTAATAACCTCAAGACACCTACAGGTATTGCCACCAGAACACTCAAAAAACCTCTAAATATACGCACTTTAATTGCACGACATTGTTGTTGTAATCTAAATGCCATTACAGCAAGAGAGCCCCATTGCAAGGTCATTTTTATATATTTATTAACAAAGTTATTGACCCTAGTGTAGTGTTGACGCTTTCGGCGTAAATCTACTTTTAAGGCCGCAATGCCAAGCTTAGGGCTTATTGACATTGACTCGCTATTATTCGGCATCAATCACTTTCCTGCGCTCAATAAACTTAATCTTTGAGTCATGCTGACGTCTATCACCTTTTCTTTTCTCTATAATGTCCGCAGGAACTTGCTCATTACTTGCGGCGCGCTTATCCCAAAACTTTGGTTGATAACTATCTTTTATGTACTGTTTTAACTCAGCTCTTTTAGTATCGAAATCTCTTGTTCTTAGCATTTCATAAATAATGGCAATACCTTTTGCAAGAACAGTCCACTCGTATAAATTACCTAACGTTTCTCTGGCACTCATTGCAATTTGGTTTGAAACCTCTGGGTGATTAAGTAAAAACTCAATACCCTCACCAAACTGCTCAACATTATGATCATCAACAAGGTAGGCATTTTTCATATGATGCAGCCCCTTTGCAGCACCTGTAAACCCAGCGATTGCAATGCTGCCACACATATAATTAAGAATTTTAACTGGATGACCGGGACAATCGGTACGTGGTAACGTTGCCACATCTGACATCGCTAGGTAATCGGGTAATTTGGATAACTCTAAGCCTTCTACAATTGAGGTAATTTCCTCAATACCTAGTTCAGTAATTTGTTGCCTAATCGAGTCTAAGTCTTTTTGATTAGCAATATTTGCTGCTAATATGAGCTTTAAATTAGTAACTTTATCTTTGATTAAACTCGTGGCTTGTAACAAATAATCGATACGCTGAAACGCATCAAGACTCCCAGTATAAATGACGATTTTATCATCTGCGGTATAGCCATACTTCTCTCTAACGGCCAAAATCTCTTGTGGGGCAAACATTTTCGCGTTTACGCCCGCAGGTAACACCTGAACTTTATCTTCTTTTACCCCAATATCGACCAAGTAGGTCTTTAAAGAATCAGACACTGAAGTGACAAAATCACCTGTAAATGGAATAGTTTTATCGAGGATCCTAGCTAACCGTAAGGCAAACTTCTTAGACCATATAAAATCGTATGTGACTAACTCATCAACCATATTATTGACAGCGTTATATAACATAGGACGTCTAGTGACAATTTTCGCAAACCAACCAATTAAGGCCCCTTCATAATTATGAGCATGTATTACGTCAATCTTATATTTCCAAATTAACCAAATAAGTTTCAATATCATGAGTGGATCGTAAACAAATTTCTCTAATGCTGGTCCTACTGTGACTTTCTTTTTATTCAGAAAAGGAAACCATACTCTATGAATTTTCGGACCGTTAACCGGAATATCTTCCTTAATGGGGTAAGTCAAAATATGAACTTCATGACCAAGGTCTACCAATGCTTCTGACATTTCTCTAATTGAAGCTGGAGAACCATGATTCGCTGGGAAAGGACATGCTGCAACCATTACTACTTTATGTTTCAATGTTGACTCACTCATGATTAGACTTAACTGACTGCTGAATTTCTTCTTTAGTGTTCAGAATGGTTATCGCTGGCATATCTTGCACCTTTTGATAAAAATTACCATAAAGGCTTTCTAAACCACTCACTATGGGTGCTGGTTGAGATGTCCATGAAGACGTTCTAGTTTTAACATCAAAAGGCTTTTCACAATCAAAAAAATCTAATACTTCTTCGATGTTATCTTCAAGCTCTTCATACTTAATTAAGATAGTAGGATGCTTACATAATCCAGGGTTAAGCCAATTACTTAACTGCCTATCTAAACCAAACTGATCAATTCCTGAGTTTAGGTAATCTATTAATTCGACACCTTTTAGACTCCCAGGTTTGACACCACTATTCGCATTCATAGCTTTGCTATGCATGTCCTGATAACCACGTCTAAATACAGATAAAACGCTGTTGTAAGGGTTACCAAAAACATATCCGAGCTTAATTTGATTTTCATTGTGATAAACAGATGGAGAATATGCATGCTCTCTTATAGTTTTATCCGCGATAGAACCGATATGCCGTGCTAAAGCAGTGGACCCTACCCCTCCCATAGAACATAAAGCTACAGAAGGCCCAGGTATTAATAGTCTACGTAATGTTGGTGTTCGATTTAAAACTGATTTAATTCCACTCATATTTAGCGAGTCCATATTTGGTGTTCCCTACCTAACATTTCTACTAATTTATTTTGTTCTTCTGCAAAAAATTGATTTAACTTTTGACGACTGTCATTGTCCATGTCAGGCAAAGGAGCTGATTTAGCATTCAAATGTCGAATAAATTGCGCCACACCTGAACGTTTCAATCTTTCAGCAAAACCAGTTAAGCCTCTGCGAGCCATAAACCGGTAGCTTCTTACCAAGATGCTTTCTAATTTCAAAAATCGATAATTCATCCCCTGATTACGTTTATTTTCAACGCCTTCAGGTAAAAATCCACTATCTTCAACACCGATAAACTCAAAAATTTCTCGGTAACACCCTGCAAGATCATGTTGCATTTCTTCTAATACTAAAACTAAGATATTTTCCTTTGGAAACAGTTGATAGAAAGGAGCTAAATAATTTGTGTAATAACCAAATTTTAATTTATCAGTATCCTTAATAAACTCAGAAAATGGATAATCTTTTGAAACATCGCCTTTGCGAATAAAATGCTGAAAATCAGAATATGTTCTTTCGACTGGGTCACGCACCATAGCGATAATTTTGGCATTGGGAAACCGATCATAAATTCTCTGAGCTGCATCAGGATGATACATATAGCTTATTGAAAACTCGCCTTTAAGTTTACCTTCAGCGCCAGAAAATAATGAGCGATACCAATCAAAATCTTGAGACTCATACAGGTCGCCAAAATAATGTATTTCTTTTGGGTTCCCAGAAAAGACTTCTGGGTGTTGGACTATATTTTCATAAACCCAAGTAGAACCGCATTTACCAGAACCAATGCCAATAAAATCTACACAAAATTCTTCCTCAGACATCTAACTTCCCTCTTCAATTGGTTTTCTTTTTATACGAGCGGGATTACCTACGGCCATTGTATCTTCGGGAATGTCAGTTAGTACTAAACTATTGCCTCTAACAATTACATTGTCACCAATTTTGACTTCACCTAAAATTTTGGCGCCAGGCTCTATAAAAACGTCGTTGCCAATAATGGGTAGATTTTTACTTCCTCTGACATTTCCAACGGTAATACCTGAACTAGCGACAAAATTAGGACCGATTGACTCGGCCAAAATAAAAATACCGCCTCCACCACTAACAACAAATCCAGCTCCAATTCTACAGTGAGCTTGAATACTAATACCTGTAAGCCCTTGAGTTATAAAAAAAATGGGATAATAAATCACTTTTAAAATCAAACCCAAAGGTGCGAATTTAACATCACCGGCGTAACGTCCGAATCGGTACACTATGGTTGCTAACCAACTACGGGTAAACCAAGTGGCAACATATCCTATAAAGGTTGTAGATCTCCCTTCAAACTCTATGCGTTTTTTTAAATCTGCTTTTAAGTTACTAAACATATTAATATTTCAACTTAGGTTATTTATTAGTATTAGGATTGCCTGAGCTTTAATAGTTATCGTCTTTACCTGCAATTTTTTCTGACATCCAGTTTGTTTCTTTTGATATAACTCGTGCAGGATTACCCATTACGGTACAGTTGTCTGGAATATCATTTATGACCACAGAATTAGCACCAATAACAACGTTGTTACCAATAGTGACACTACCGAGGACTTTAGCTCCTGCGGCAATCAAAACATTATTCCCTATTTTGGGAGGGTGAGGTTGCCCTCTAAGGTGACCAATTGTTACGCCTTGAAAAACGATAACATTTTCGCCCATTTCTCCTTCACTGATGAAAATTCCTGAAAAATTATGAATAGTAAAACCTTTACCAATTTTAGCTTTCGATGGGATATAAATACCAAAGCCCAGCACGACAACCATCTTCCCTAAAATATAGGGAATACGGAGTAAAAATCGAATAGGAGAAAACTTAAATGTTCTTGTCCAATTACCATAGCGAAATACCACAGTGGCTATCGTTCCAGGCTCTAAAAAGATTCTAATATTTTTAACAAACCAGCTTTTTTGACTTAAAAACCAATCTTGTTTAAATTTAAGGTCACCCGCTATTAAATCAAACACGTTCGTCCACCAGTTTTTCAATATACGAAGCTAGCGATCCAAATGTGTCAAACACTTCCGGCTCTAATGATGCTGAGTCGATCTCTATGTCATATACCCACTCTAATTCTACAATTAGGGATATTCTATTTATTGAATCTAAATGTAATGGGTCGTCATTACCGAATTCACTAAAATCTTTCTTTACGACCTTAGTTAAACACTCTTTCAAAGACGATATAATGTCAGATTTATTACTCATATGGAGACCTGCTACTTAGCTTTATTTTGAAATAAACGGATGGGAAAACGTTCAGTTATTTGCATTGCCGGCTTACCGCCAATGTGGATGATATATGTTCGATAGATGGTTTCGACGTATTCAGGTTCGCCATCTAATCTATTATAAGCTTGGAAAACCTCTCTCCCAAAATCGACAATTTCTCGATAGGTTTCTAGGCCAATTTCTCTCAACAATTCACCAATGCCGATTTTGCCTTCTATCATTTGAGCTTTAATATTTTCATCTAACAACTCGGTACGTAGGTAGGAGGTTGCATAAGCGTAAATATCATTAGTCGACACACCTCGCAATATGACCTCCCTTTTCAAAGTAAGATCATCAACTTTCGCTTGAATAAAAGGCAAGTCCATTGTGAGAATGAACTCTTCTTGCCAACGCTTCTCAACTTTAATATTTTCCCAGAAGAAAGCTTCTAGGCTTTTTGTAACCGTACCATCGGTAACTAGCAATGTTCTCAAAAAAGGCGGAAGAGCCTCCATGTCCATTGCATCTTCATTGATATTGCGAACAATACCGCCTTCAATAAAACCCCGACTTCTAAAATGCTCTTTTAACATAAATACCTTCCTATTTGAGCTGGTTTGCTAACCGTCCTACCTTTACAAATACTTTCGAAGTATTTTTCCTAAAGGACTTTTTGGAATTTCTCTTCTAAACTCTATATTTTTTGGCCATTTATATTCAGCCAAGTATTGCTTTGAATACTCTATAATTTGTGTTTCAGTTACATCAGACTCTGGGACTACAACAGCCTTAACTAACTCTCCATAATCTCCATCAAGTTTACCAAGTACAACTACCTCTTTAATTTGTGGCATTCGAAGCAACACAGTCTCTACTTCTTCAGGATCAACTTTTAAACCCGCAACATTGATCATGGCCTTTTTTCTTCCAGTTATGAATAAAAAGCCATGTTCATCTAAATAGCCTAGGTCCCCAGTGAAATAACATCCATCTTTAAAAGTTCTCGAAGACTGCTCTGGTTTCCCTTCATAGAAAGTCGCTGCAGAAGGGCTAGAAACCACGATTTCTCCGGGTTGATTAACAGGTAGTTTTTCTCCATCGTCGCCAATGACCTCGACCTCAGTATTCACCATAGGTTTACCTACAGAGTTCAACTCCCCTCCTCCTACATTAATGGCAATAGCACCTGTTTCAGTAGAACCATATAGTTGATAAGGTGTTTTTGAAAATGTTTTCTGAAAGTCCTTAATAACGTCTAATTCTAGCTGAGCTCCTGCTGAATAGATTAAGCGCAAATTAGTAAGATCAGGCTCTTCTCTCATCCTAATCCTAGACAACATCTTAAGCATAAAGGTAGCAGATGGATAAATACTTACTTTGTGATTAGCAAGCGTTTTAACAACGTTTCTGGGGTTAAACTCTCCAATAGTAATAACTAATTTAGCGCCATTTAAAAGAGCAGCAATTAAGCAGTTTCCGAAACCGTGGGAATGATGTAAGGGGACGGAACATAAAAAAACATCAGATGAAGTGATTTCAATTGTATCTCGTGCAATACCCCATTCTGAGACTAGATTCTGATAACTGCGTATAATTTGCTTTGAGCCACCAGTTGAGCCCGAGGAAAACATAATTAGAGCTTTGTTGACAAACACACTTCGATTGTCCACATGAACACTAGAAGACAAATCTCCCTCTAACGAAATGCATTTTAACTCATCTTTTAACTTTGAGATTCTATTTACTTGTTCATCATTACCTAGCAAAAATTTAGCACTAGCTTGCTTTAAGTAGCTTTCTATCTCTTCGTCGGTATAGTTAACATTAAGAGGCAGTAAAACCGCCCCTAATTTAAACGTTGCAAAACTTGCAACCACAAACTCAATACTATTAGGGAATGAAATAGAAACCACAACACCCTGACAGACACCATTTTGCACCATAAAATTTGAGAGCGTATCTATGCGATCTAATAACTCTTTGTAGGTAACTTGCTCTTCGCCAGCGCAAACAGCTATAGCCGCAGGGTATCGCTCCACTTGATTCAAAAACTGCTGATAAAGCATTATAAATTCACCGTCAATAACTACGAAATTTTGGCGTACAACTTAAAGAGTTCTGCGAACGCTTTGATTATTACAAGAGGATTAGCCCCTGTTTGCTCCCCTAATTCACGGGAATAATGGCTTACGGGAACGTTCTTCATTGTAAACCCGCGCTTCGTGGCAAGGGCTAAGAGTTCTGTATTAACCATCGCACCACCAGATTCTAACGTAATCTCATTAAACACACTGCGACGAAATAATTTAAACGCACAATCGATATCTTTAACATTTATTTTAAACAACATTCTGACAAGGGAGCCCCAAGCCCAAGCATTCGCTTTACGATGAAAAGGGTCAGCTCTTTTCTCTCGATATCCTAACACCATATCGTAACTATCAATATAAAGTAGAAGCTTAGATATTTCTTCAAGGTCAAACTGTCCGTCAGAGTCAGAGAAAAAGATATAATCATGGGTTGCAGCCTTGAAGCCACTTCTCAGTGCGGTTCCATACCCTTGATTCACCTCATGATGAACAGGTTTAACACGCTCATCTTTTGCAGCCATTTCATCAATAATATTTCCAGTATTATCTGCACCACCATCATTCACAGGAATAACAGTAATTTTATCAAAATATTTTTCGAAGGCGGTTATCGCATTATTAATACTATCTGCAATGTTTTCCTGCTCGTTATATGCCGGAAAAATAATAGACACACTCGTTAGTTTTTTAGGCAGTGTTAAAACTTCTGCAGTATTATTAATATCAGCTTCAATCGACTTATAACTGAGGCTAGCTGAAGAGGAGTTAGTGCTCATTTCTTATCCCTAAATTTTATTATTGCGCTAAAAATCCTGAACTAAAGTGACGCTTGAATTTTTGCTCTGTTCTTACATTTCGCCAACTTTCGACACCATCAAGTTCAAACTTAAAGCTCTCGACCCTAGCACCCATTTTTTCTAAAGCACTTACAACGTCTCGCTTCTTATTGCTTTCACAGTAGAACATCATGAAACCACCGCCTCCAGCACCACTGACTTTCCCACCAATAGCTCCAGCTTTTTTGGCTACATCGTACATCTCATCAAGCTCATCATTTGTTATCGAAGAAGCCATCATTTTTTTCTGCTGCCAAGCTTCATGTAACAGCTCACCAAATTCATTAGTTTTACCCATAAGTAATACGCGTTTCATATCTTGTGCATGTTGCTTAATCTGCTTCATTGCTTCGATATTATCGGCTTTGTTTGCTTCAACATTTTTAATTTGGTCTTCGATAATATTTGAGGAAAGGCGGGATTTCTGGGTGTAGACTAATATCATGTTATACTCGAGCTCTCTGACCACCCAAGGATCAATTTTCAGGCGATTTACAAGTACGCTATCACCATCAAATTCCATAAAATTAAATCCACCGAAGGCACTGGCATATTGATCTTGCATTCCCCCGAGTTGTTTTAACTCTAAACGCTCTATGTCATGGGCTAAACGCCCTATATCGTATGGGCTCATAACTTGATTTTCCATCTCTTTAAATGCAGCAATGATAGATACCATCATGGCAGAAGAAGAGCCTAAACCAGACCCTGGAGGCGCATCATTGTGGGTAATAACTTTGAGCCCCGAGGCGTTAGACATTAAATGTTGATAAACTGAGCGAACAAAACATGCATCTGAATCAATTGTTGCCAAGGATTTGCTGCAAAACTCTGTCGTCTTTTCGAAATCATAAGATGTGACAGATACATTTGAGCTTTCAGTTTTAACTATGCTGGTATATGCATATTTATTTATTGTCACATTAAGTACAAAACCGCCATATAAAGATGCAAACGGGTTAACATCAGTACCTCCACCGGCAAAACTTATACGTAATGGCGCTCTTGAACGGAAAACTTCCATGGGTTTTGACCCTCCATTTCTTTACTCTAATCGAACACATTGACTTTAATTGAGCCAATAACATTGGCAAAAAAATCAAATGAGATAAATTTTTAAAGATACAACATTATAACCTTGAACCACTTTAGTGCACAAACATAAAACAATAAAAGTCGAGACTAATGCCAAACCACAAACCTTATCTATCCACAAAAGGAATAAGCATATTAAACAACAACTTAAATTCAAACCATTCAAAAAACTGTACTTTCAATTAACAATTGATTGAATTGATGCTTAAACTTAATGCACTTTAGATAGGCAGCCAATGTGTCATTTTTGTGCAAAAAATCAATATTCTAAGTAATTCCCAATCATATAAAGGGCTTAACTCTCAAGCAACCTAGTCAACAAATCCCTAACTATATCAACTGCTTAAATCAGGTGTCTCACTAAAACAAATTACATATTTCAAATTCATATATGAAAGAGAATGCATGAAGTGGACCACAAATAATCATTCGACAATTCAATTACTTGAGTAAAAAATCCACCAGCTCAATTAGAGTTGTAAAAAATACTGACAGAGATAACACGCATATATGCTCAAAACATCTATAAATGTTGTTGCTTCGAGGGGGTATTAAAAAGTATTAGATTAACTAAGTTAACTCACTTATTACTTGCTCCAACCAGTTACCAGCTGTTTGGTTAGCAAAATCTTACGAGGTATGCAATTAATAGTACTAGAGTTGATTTGAAAGGAAATTAAAGTGAGTAATACCTGCCTCTAAAATGATAACTAACGACATAAGTTGTAAGAATGAACTTTATAGCGCCGCTTATTTAGCGCAAATGTACACGACGTTAATGGTTCTCAGGGAAGAATGGTAGTGTCCTAAAATATTTATATTCAAGTACGATATTGAATAGTCTGTCATGTTTGTTTAACAATGGAGATATCAGTTATCTTTTCTTTTTAATATCGAAGTGATCATTGTTTAATCAAAAAATAAAGTTACTGCTTCATGCAAACTTTGACAACGGATGAAGAAGTCAGACTTTTTAACTTCAAGTTCGGCCTCAGTAACGTAAAACAAAGCCTCCACTCCAGCATTAGCGCCAGCGAACATATCAGAATATTTATCACCCACTAAAACGGATTGTTCTAAACAAATATTCAAGTTTTTTGCGGCAGTTAATAGCATTCCAGGATTAGGCTTACGGTGAAAGCATTCTTGTTTATAGCGGCCAATTCCTGACTCGGCATGATGAGGACAAAACCGAACCTCTGATATTGCTACACCTTGCTGTTCAAATTGCTCTACCATCCATGATGTTAGCTCGTTAAATTGCTGCTCAGTATAATAACCGCGACCAATGCCAGCTTGATTAGTAACTACGACAATTTTAAACCCGGCCTGAGATATAATTTTACAAGCTTCAAAAACTCCGGGAATAAACTCAAAATCTTCAATTTTATAGACATATCCATGGTCTATATTTATGACACCATCTCTATCCAAAAAGAAGGCCTTCGAACCAGATTGATCTAAACTGTTATCCATATGAGCTATCCATCCATTAATATTTGTGCTGCACTTTACTACAATTTAGACATTACAATTCTAACTCATTGCTGTGGATATATTTCAGTAATAATTTCAACTAAGGAGGGGTTAGTTAAATCGTTACTCCACAGCTCAAATGTATTAAATCCTTCTTCTAAAAAGAACTCCATTTCATACCTTAATGCCTCCTCTGAGGTCCAACCAAGAACGTCATTGAATCTTTCAGGAGAACTAGTAAAACTTCCAATTGTTTGACATACAGCAAACGTTAATTTGGTAGCCTGTTGAGCTATATGAAAAACTTTATACTCGGCTTCTTTAGGATCCGTTGCCATTCTTGATGCACACCACCATATAGCGACACCACAACGTGAACCTAAAACATCATAACAATAATCGAAGGCATTATCTGCCAAATATGATTCATTAAAAACAGAATGTACTTCCATTATAACCGGAGTAGTTTCAAATGCTTCAGCATACATATCCATAACATCGTTATATGCTTGAGATAACTTATCGGCAGTATACCCAGCTTCTCTGTATTCATCTTCATTTACACGCCAATGCATTTCAACTCCATTAGTCATGGCCGCATACGTAAAATAAACTGAAGACAAACTAGGATGATTGTCAAACTGCTCGCCTAACTTAAAAATTAACTCACTTTTAAAATCTTGATAACTTGTATCCCATGGTAAACATGTTTCAAAAGTGTCGGTGGCCTGAAAAACATAGGAAAATGTCTCGCATTGTTCCAATACAAACTCTGGCATTTCTTTACTATCAACCACAGCTAAATTAATTCCGGTATCGTAAATGGCTGCCTGTGTCAGCTCTTTCTCAATCGAACTAAAATCAAAGACACCTTCAGAAGGGTTAATAACTTTCCAGCTAACTCTAACCAATGTTCCCGACACATAGTCTTGACCGTCGATATCTTCTCTAACCAGGCTGGCACGTGCATTACTTGCTTTAATCACTCCCGCACTATGGAAGATACCTTGTGGTGCTGACTTAGCAGTTGAGTTCGGCTCTGGCTCTGGTTCTGGTTCTGGTTCTGGTTCTGGCTCTGGTTCTGGTTCTGGTTCTGGTTCTGGTTCTGGGGCAACAATGATAGGTTCAGGAGTATCTACAACTTTTGGATTTTCAGGCTCACTGCCGCCGCACCCAATTAAAAAAAAGCTAACCAATAGGAGCTTACAGCTTGTTACAACCAGTGTTTTAGCAGGCTTTGAGGGTAATGTAATTTGAAACATATATATCACCTATTCGTTAGGTAAATAACAATATGCACTCTAATTTGGCATAAAATTAAAAATACCAAAGCGAATATTGGTTATTAGCATAGTTAAACTTAAAACCACTCTAATAAACTTACCTCTAGCCTTCGGTATTCATGAATATAATGAGGTATAGAGGTAAGTGATTTTCATGTGCTAATTCGTTAAATACTCTTAATACAGAAATTTTAGAAAGCACCTATCTAGCAAAATACTGCTTTTCAACTAGCCCACAAAGAATGTGACCCAGTAATATATGACACTCTTGAATTCTAGCTGTATCATTTGAAGGTATACAAAGTGCATTACACATTGACTTCATTTTACCACCATTAGCGCCAGTAAACGCGTAAGTTGGAACTGACTTTTCTATTGCTACGTCAATAGCCGCTATGACATTTTTACTGTTGCCACTAGTAGATATGGCAACAAATACATCATCAGAAGTAGCAATGCTTTGTAACTCTCTGGAGAAAACAAATTCGTATCCATAATCGTTTCCAATGGCACTTATCGCAGAGCTGTTTGTGCCTAAAGCAAGTGACGGCAAAGGCGCTCTGTCAAACATAAATCTAGAAGTAAATTCTGCTGATAAGTGCTGGGCATCTGCAAAACTGCCACCATTGCCACAGAAAATAATTTTTCCTCCAGCTGATAAAGAGGTTAAGCACGCCTCAACTAAACTCACCAATTCAAGTTGTAATTGCTCATCTTTTAACACAATTTCTTTTGTCTCTATCGACGCCTTAATTTGTTCCTGTATAGCTTTTAGCACTATTTATTCTCCTTTTTATGTACTCGCAAAATTAGTTTCTGTCACAACTAAAACTTTAATTAAATAACAAGCAAACTGTACGCCAAAATACTAACTGATTAAACTAAAAATACATTTGCAATCCTTAAAAAGTTTTACGAGAGCTGATACAAATATAGCTTTACAACGAAATAACCTGAATATTAAATATTGTCAGGTAAATTTACACTCATTAAATAACAGCATCAAAAAAGACACTAAAAAAAATATAACACCTTGTTATATAAACAAATTAAAATATAGGCACAAATAATGCTTAATCAAGCATATGTAATAGTTGTGTCCCATTCAATAGAAGACACGCTTGAGAATTTTAAGAATGTTCGTCAAAGACTAAGGAAGTTATGTATGAAAAAACTGTTAATTTTAGGGTTCTTAACAATATTTTCTACCAGCAAAGCTCAAGCTGGTTTAATCAGTATGGTTACTGGCGCAGACATGGCAGGATTGTCAGTAACAGTAACGTTTGGCAATGGCGATACCCAATCTGACGTATGGGAATCTACTGGCCCTGAATCTGGCGGTGTGGGTAATAGGGTCTGGTCACTGACTCAAGAAGGCGACACTATTGGCCCAATTGCTTCAAGTACATTCTCAGGTGCTTGGACTTTAACAACCATTAGAAGTATTGAATCAATATTAATTGAAGGGGTGAATATAGGTTTGGTATTTGACACGGTTTTCGGGGATGGGTCAGGGACAAGTTCTGGCCATGCATTTACATATGACACTGCCCTTGCAACTGTTACTACTACGTATACAGAGCATTACCAAGATGAACTATTTTACTCAATGCTATTAACGGGTTCTAATCCTAATTACCTTGGGCGTGGTTCTAGCATGTTACTTGGTAGCGGTAGTTTCGATTTTATGATTGATGTAGATATTATTGAACCAGAACTAGCAACAACTGAAGTAACAGCCCCTACTACGATTTCTATATTAGCTCTAACAATACTGGGTTTGATAGCTACTTCACGCAACAAAACCAGATAAGTTAACATCCCTCAGATTCAACAGAACATTGATAGAGCGCTTATATTAAGCGCTCTTGATATAAGGTGATGGTAGAATTATCTCAAACTACCTTCTGCTTACGCATTGATTTCGCACAATATATGTGCCAATTAGAGCCTCAACCAAATCGATCAGCTATGAAACAAACTTTATTCAAAAAGCTCCCAATAAATTTCATTTTCAAACTAACAGATTGATTAAAAACAAGCACAAAAAAATCATAAATAATTAACAAACAAAAACATTAATATCCATTAACATGTTTAGTTATTATTATACGATCAGAGTGGCGTAAAAAATGCTATGTTACAGATCATTAGATAGAAACGACTCTATTTAGATAGACTGTTTTTTGAACTTTATAAGTATAGTGTTTGGATAATTTAAATAGCAACTTTCTGTTAATTTAAATCAAAATGGGTAAGGATAAGATGTATGGCTACTCAACATGGCATGGTTAAAAATAACACAAACAGATTGGCGGCTGCGTACCGGCTAATCGATGTAATTGCAATTCAAATACTTTTGTACGTAAGTGTTGTTCTATATGGGCACAGTTACGACGAACATTATTTTACAGTTTCTCTGATCAGCTCAGTAGGTTTTGCTTTGGCAGCAGAATCATTTTCTTTATATCGTTCATGGCGAGCTGGCTTTTTTAAACAAATAATCTTTTACACGGTATGTTGCTGGGTATGTTCTGGAATATTAGTACTATGTTACGTATTCTTTTCTAAAAGTGGTGATGATTTTTCAAGAATTTCTTTAAGTACTTGGATGGTTTTAAGCCTTTTCTCTCTAATTACATGGCGCTATTGTTTCCAGCTTTTTTTACGCAACATGCGTCGGAAAGGTTACAACACCCGTAATATTGCAATCTTCGGCTTGTCAGAGAAAGGTGGACGCTTAGCAAATGAAGTTATTAATAACCCAGAAACAGGATACCGTTTAAGTGCCTTTTATGATGACCGCAGTAAAGATAGATTAGATAAAAATTACCACTATTACCTCCGCGGAAGCCTTGCTGAAGGTATCGAAAATGCTAAAAATGGTAAATATGATGTGATTTACATTTCTCTTCCAATTATAGCTAAAGCAAGAATTCAAGATATTTTGCACGAATTGGGTGACTCAACCGCCAACGTGCATGTTGTGCCTGATTTATTCATGTATTGTCTAATGCATGGTGAAATGGCACATGTAGGAAACATTCAAACCATCAGTGTATACGACAACCCAATGCAGGGCAGTCTAGGAGCGCTAAAACGTTTAGAAGATATGTTCTTAGCAACAATCATTATGAGTATGATAGCAATCCCCATGTTAATCATTGCCCTTGCTGTGAAGCTTACTTCAAAAGGCCCTGTCATTTTTAAGCAAGACAGATATGGGCTCAATGGTCGTAAAATAAAAATGTGGAAATTTAGATCAATGACAGTGACAGAGAATGCCAATATAGTCACTCAAGCAACTAAAGGTGACTCTCGAATTACAAAAGTAGGCGCGTTTTTGCGACGTACCTCATTGGACGAACTTCCACAATTTATCAATGTATTGAAGGGAGATATGTCTGTAATAGGCCCAAGGCCTCACGCAGTCGCGCATAATGAGGAATACCGTAAGCTTATAGACTTTTATATGTTAAGACATAAAGTTAAACCAGGGATAACAGGATGGGCCCAAGTAAATGGTGCAAGAGGAGAAACAGATACTTTAGATAAAATGCAAAAGCGTATCGAACTTGATTTAGAATATATTAGAAATTGGTCACTGTGGCTAGATTTTAAAATTATCATATTCACCTTTTTGCGTAGCTTTAACGACAAAAATGCATATTAGTAAAATAATGAGTTCGTAGGTTATATTGACGACCTCAAAATCAAAATAGCGATAAAAATAAACTTAGCGAATTAATATTGATGGAGATAATAGGTGTGGAAAATAATTTTGTAAATGTTGAAGGTATTAGCTTTATTGAGTTTACAGGAAGTAAACCAGCGTTATTGGTTGAGCTATTTAATAATATGGGTCTAAAACCTTCACAACATAAAGAAAGTAGTGAAATCACCTTACATCAACACGGAAATATAAACTTCATTTCTAACCCTACAGATAATGGTAACGTTCTGAAATTTAGAGCGGTTCATAATAGAGGCGCTTCAGCGCTTGGTTTTAAAGTTGAAAATAGTGGAGAAGCTTTTAAACAAGCCCTTGCACTCGGCGCTATTGCTGCAGAACAAGTTAATTATGATATACCAGCCATACAAGGAATTGGCACATCAATTATCTACCTAGTAGATAAAAACGCAGAGAAACAACTTCTAGAACTATTTGCCCCCAACACAGTAGCTCCGCTTTTCAATAACTACCTTTGTGAAGTCGATCACTTAACCCATAACCTATACCCAGGGGGCATAGAAAAACAAAAAGACTTTTATGGCAAAGTATTTGGGTTTGCTAGTTTACGAACATTTGATATAGAAGGTAAAAAAACCGGACTACTTAGTGAAGTTATCGCTAGCCCCAACGGCAAAGTTATTATTCCGTTGAATGAAACGAAAGATAATAAATCTCAAATTGCTGAATATTTACAAGAATACAATGGTGAAGGTATTCAACATATTGCATTACGCTCAGACAACCTTTTTAGTACAGTAGACAATTTGCATTCAGCTGGCATTGAGTTCCAAGATACTCCAGATACATACTACGAATTATTAGACGATAGGTTACCAGAACATGGAGAGTCGGTTAGTAAGCTAAGGGGACGTCGAATATTGGTAGACGGTGGAGAGAAACAAGGTGGCGGCTACTTATTACAGATATTCACTAAGAATAGTATTGGTCCAATTTTCTTTGAGTACATACAAAGAAAAGGTAATAAAGGTTTTGGAGAGGGGAATTTCCAAGCGTTATTTGAATCTATTGAATTAGACCAAGAGCAACGTGGCGTCATATAACGAAGGTATTTATCAGTAAATATCATCCCCTTGGGTTCACTCATGGGTTTTGATATCCCCCTTTAAATTAGTGTGAATTTCGAATATTTATGAATATGTTAAATTCAAAACTAAAAAATGGACTTTGAAAAGGTGAACAATGGACAATAGCAATAATAAAACATCCGTACATAATATATTACGCTCACAGAAAATAATGTTATACCTTGTTATTTCTGCTTTAATGCTAACTTTAATACTTATGGGCTTTTTACCCTCCGTATACGATGCAATTATAGGAATTAGCGAAGTAAACTTGTTGATTCATAGCCATGCTATATTATTTTTAAGTTGGATTTTTTTTTACACACTACAGGCTATACTTCCTGCACTTGGTAAAATTGAGCAGCATAAGAAACTAGGTAAGTTAGGGTTACCTTTAGCTATTACTCTAACAATAAATGGGTTGTATGTAACCTATGATAGGTTCTCACTTCGTGTAGAAAACGAGCAATTAGAAAGTGCTAGGTATTTTTTATTACAACCTTTAACTGACATGATAGTTTTTCCGGCTTTAGTGATCGCAGCTTTCTATTATCGAAATAAAAGCGAAGTGCATAAAAGACTAATGTTACTAGCAACACTTTTTTTAACTATCGCTGCTGTAATAAGAATACCATATTTTCCAGTACCAGGCTCAAAACTCTTATTGTGGCTATCACCTATAATGTTAGCCATGGTATTTGATTATCATAAAAAGAATGTTATTCACCCAACCTATATATTTGGCCTTGTCCTTTTCACAATTGTCTACGCAAGAAAGCCGTTAATTCTAGATACATCGATTTGGCAAAGCTTTGTCAATAAAATGATTGCTTTAGTCCAATAACCATATTGAGAGCCTTAAGAATGAAATACAAAAATACAAAAGAAAATTATGGACTTATTGCAAAATTCCTTCATTGGGGAACGGCAGCATTTTTTGCTTTTAGCTATATAACAGTTTACTTCAGGCATTGGTTTACAGAGCCAGGGACCTCTATGAATGGAATAGCATTACATTTGCACCTTTCGTTTGGGGTTAGCATAGGGGTTATTATAACGCTAAGAATTTTATGGCGAATTACAAACAAACAACCAGCACTAGAGCCGAGTTCACGCCTAGCTCACCTCTGCGCTCACATCGGGCACTTTCTACTTTATGCTTCGACTATAATTATGGTTATCACAGGATATGTTGGCACGGGTACCAATACTCAATTTTTTAAGATACTTACTATACCTAAATTTGCTAGTACTTCACTTAACGATTACTTTATTGTCGGTATTTTAAATACAACAGCCAAAAGTATTGAGCCATTAATGGATTTCATTCATAAAGATGTGCTTGGCTCTTTATTGTTATGGATATTGATTTTAGGCCACGCATCTGCTGCGTTTTACCACCATAAAGTACTTAAAGATAGAACCTTTTTAAAGATGACCTAATTAACTTGTTATCTACCCTTTCATATCTAAAAGAGAAATATTCAAAACTATATTTTTTTAAAGCACAATTAATATCATAAAAGATCATCATTAAATAAAAATAACACTTATGTTAACTTAATGTAGCTTACAGTGTTAACTAGGCATAACTACACATTATGGAAAAAATAAAATTAAAATATTATATATTTCAGTACCATAATAGATTTTTAAAAAGCACTTTAAAAATAATACTTAGATTATTTATGAAATTTCACTATAAATAACTATCGAAAACCGACTATTATTTTATTTAATGGTAGAATGCTCAAAATAAGAATTTAAGTCACAAAATGTGATAAATTTTTTTAAAGTTAACCTTCACGGTTTTTTTTAGCGTATATGGAGTCATTGCTATTAATACTATTCTGCAATTTCAAGAAGAGCCCGCGTCTAAATTAAAGATTCTGCTTGCAGTCTTTGTGATATTTGAAACTTTTGGACTAATATCGAGTATTATAGGAATTAATAGGTTCTTAGGTGCGATGGCATTTGCCACTGTTTTGCTTGTCTTTAGTGGTATTGCATTTTACAAGATGCTTACTCAAAAGGCGTCTCGTGAAATTAGTACTTTTTACTACCCGCTTATTGCATTTTTTGTCATTTTTTTTGTATCTTTTTACTCTTCGGCTCTACTCTTTCCAAAACCCCTAGGGGATTGGATACCGTCCCTCTATATATTTGCGCCGATTCTAATTTTCTATTATTTTTACGTAATACAAGTTACTAGTAAAGAGTTGGTGGTGAGTCTAATTATAGTCGCCGTTACAGTATCTTTGCTCTTGGTTGCAGATCAGTATTTTAGATTTTCATTTTTAGATCAATACCAAAGACGGTCAGCATTTTTCATGTTAGAGGGAAGACGAATTGTATTACTTAAAAACGAAGTAATTTTTGGCTTTATCGCAACAGTAAGTCTAATAATTAATAATAAGAAAGGAGTGCTTTCTAACAAATTTCTATTAGGTATTACAGCTATGCTTTTTTTAGTGCAAGCTATGATAATGGAAAGCCGCATGGGGTTCTTAGCAATGGGAGTAGCATGTCTAACCTTGCTAATGTTAAAAGGGCTCACTAAAAAAACCTTTTCACTGTTAACAATTGCAGTAGTCATTATCTTCACAGTATTCCCTATCATATTTTCCAAACACATAGAAAGCTTGGGTAACATGACAGCCCATGATGATGAGAGCAATATATCAATTAGATTCGAAAGCACTGAGCATTTTTACGAAATATTTAAAGAAAGTTATGGTTTAGGCTTTGGCACAATGTCAAGAACATCTGAAAGTAATAATGTTCTCAACCAACCTCCATATAACGTAGTGGATATAGGTGCTTTTTCTACATTATTCCAATTTGGCCCTTTAGGTCTAATAATGTGGATTGTATTCACTTTAAAGTCACTTGTGGTTTTCAAGCGATACTACATTAAAAGCAGCAGAACTGACCCATATTCAGTGGCGGCTTTTGCATTTATATTAGGCTTTACCTTGTCTCTTCTACCCTTAAGCTTTTTTACTGCTTCATGGTGCATTGGTATGGGCGGAATATTGCTCTATCTGACTTGGTATTATGAAAACAAGCTAAAGGTTACTAGTACCCCAACTACTTAGCATTATGACAAACTCTCCACTTCACTTTAATACCAGAGCCACTACTTATGCCTTCGAGTTTTCTAAAAAACACAAGTAAATTACTTACTGGCGATGCCCTTGGTCAGGTAATTGGAATCATAGCGATCCCTATTATCACTCGGCTATATAGTGTAGAGGATTACGGAGCATTTTCTGCAATTTTGGCAATTTCACTTATACTTACGACGCTATCAACACTTAGTTTACACTTGGCGTTGCTCATTCCAAAGAACGAGGTAGAAGCGAATAAAATACTTCATCTTTCATTTGGAATTATGATCACCTTTTGTATGCTTTTAAGTGGCATACTAATCACATTCAAAACTGAAATAGTTTCTTACCTAGATATATCCACAGCTGAATGGATGGTGTACACCATTCCTATGTTTGTTTTGTTTCAAGGATGTTATTTAATATCCACTTATTGGGGGGTTAGAAAAAAGAATTTTGGTTTAGTGAGTGTTTCAAAAGTAGCTGAGGGGTTAATAGATAGAACAGTAGCCATCGCCGCAGGTTTCGCAGGATATGCATCTACACTGAGCCTAGTAGTAGCTAGGCTTCTCTCAAATGTATTAGCAATCCTGTATTTAACACCTACATTTAAGAAAGTACCAAACAATACAGACTCACCATGTATTGAAGTCATTTCTTACAAAAAAACCATCATAAAATATAAAAGGTATTTACAGTATAATACCCCTTCTATGTTGTTAATTAGCGCAGGGTCACAACTTCCAGTTATCATTATTGCAGCCTACTTTTCAGCTGTATCCGCTGGTCTTTATGCAATAGCTAATAGAATAGTAAATATCCCAGTAACAGCATTAGGTAACGCCATATCTAAAACCTATACTCAAAAAATTGCTGAAGATATTGCAGAAGGCAACCTGCCTAAGGTTCAGAGGGACACAGAGAGTTTTTTCAAGTTACTTTTATCTTTCCTACTGGTCCCGTTCTCAATTTTAGCTGTTGTAGGTGAGTCTCTTTTTACTATTTTATTAGGTGAAAAATGGGCTGATGCTGGAGTACTGGCCAGCTCATTGTCATATTTAGCAATGACAACATTACTGGTACAAGGTTTTGGCGGCATATTTGATGTGATGAACAAACAAAATATTAGGTTAGTTTATCATGCTTGTAATTTTATCGTGCGCACTGGCATTTTAGTTGCTTGTATATTTTTAGAAGTTAGTTTATCTACTACCATTTTACTATATGCGGTATTTGGTACCGTAATGAATGCGATTGTAATGGGTTTACTATTTTCTTGTGTTAAAAAACGAATGCTTCTGTTTACAGCATTCAGAGATAATCTAATACCACTAGTCATATTTCATGTTTTGATAGTGACAGTTGAGTATTATATAACTTCATTATATCTATCGTATTTTTTTATAGCGTTAATATCATTTACATGGCTTCTTTATATCGGAAGCCTGAAAAAAGTAATGTCATTAATAAAAACTAAAAAAGCTACTAGCTAAAATTACTTTAAAGGCGATTTATTTTGCAATTAAAACAAAAACTAAAACAAATGATACAAAAGTCCCCTTTAATCTGGCGGGCTTACTTTCGGGTTAAAACAGAAATCTTACGAATTACCAACCTTCGTTATTATTGGTACGACATTACGCAGAACTACAAAGCCATGAACTGGCGCACTTCAGACCCTAAAAGAGCGATCATCAGCTCCGAGCTCATTTTTCTATACCACAAATTAGAAAAAGGACTAGTTATGCCAGGTCCAAAGCGTTTATTTGGTTTAGAGCCCGCAAGATCTCTCATGGAAATTTTAAATAAATGGGATACTAGAAATTTAGCAAGCGATCCCGTTTACCTTGGCGCTCTTGGTACACTTCAAAGTTATCACGACAGAATCCTAGAATTTAATTTAGATGAAAAAGATGTCATTTTAAGTGATGTAAAAGCCTTTCTAATTAACCATGATTGTCAGCGAGGGGCTTATAATACTCCTTGCAAGCTAATGACAATAGATACCAGCCAGAATAGTGATCATAAGCACTTTAAAACATTAATGGAAGCACGTCGTAGTGTAAGAAACTTCATAGATAAACCAGTTCCTAGAGAAATCTTGCTAGACTCAATCTCCATGGCTCAATTATCACCATCAGCCTGTAATCGCCAACCATGGGATATCAAGATAGTGAGTGATCCAGAAATGAAGAAAAAACTACTATCGCATCAAAATGGTAATGCGGGCTTTGGCCACTTAGCACCGCATATTGCGGTTATAAGTGCTGATGCCAGCTGCTTTTTTGGGGTTATCGAAAAGCCAGAGCCTTACATTGATGGTGGGCTTTTTTCAATGAGTCTAATTTTAGCATTGAAAGCAAACAACGTAAGTAGCTGCTGTTTAAATTGGTGTGTGAGACCCAAGACAGACAAAGCGGCTCATAAGTTATTAAACCTTGCCCCTTCTCAACGTATAATAATGCTAATGGCAATAGGTTATGCCCCAGAGGATACCTCCGTTCCTAGATCTCCTCGTAGAGATGTGAACGACATTGTAAGTTTTATCTAATTAAAAAAATTAAACTTTTCATTAAACAATGAAGAGTTAAAGAGGAAAATATGAACAAAATAGGCATTGTCAATTACCAATATTCCAACCATAACTATGGTGCAGTACTGCAAGCAGCAGCGTTACATTTCTATATAAATCACACACTAGGATATGAATCAGAGCATATAAACTTTATCCCCCAAGGGGCAAAGCCAAAACTTAAAACAAAGCTCAAAAGTATTATAAATAGATATTTAAGAGACCTTGGTTTAAAAGAAAAAAAAATAGAACATGCATCATTTATTAACCCTGAAATTTTTGAAGAATTCAGGCAAAAATGGCTACCAAGAAGTGACAATACCTATCACTCTTTTGAACAAATTAAGCAAGCAAATTTAAATTATACTCATGCCATTGTAGGGAGCGACCAAGTATGGCGGCCATCCTATGCAGACAGCTCAGCTCTTGTTTATTTTTTAGCGTTCTTAAATAATGACGTAAAGAAAATATCTTATGCAGCCAGTTTTGGTAACGACTTTTGGGAACTTAACGAACAAGACACCAAGAAATTTGCTGATGAAGTAAAACAGTTTACAGCTGTTTCTGTGCGAGAAATTTCTGGTGTTGATATATGCAAAAATACTTTTGGAGTAGACGCTCAACACGTTTTAGACCCTACACTGTTGGTTGGCCGTGCATTTTTTGATTCAGTTATTGGAGAAGCAATCCCAAAAGATAATTCTGACATAGTCTTTTATAAACTTGATATCGACGATAAATTTGAAAAATGCATAGAAGATACATCCTCAAATTTTAGCTTTTCTAATAAAAACATTTATTACTCATCTCAGGGAAGAAAATACTATTATCGTCCTGTCAGTGATTGGTTAAGTGATATTCGAGAAAGTAAACTAGTGATTACAGATTCATTTCATTGTGTTTGTTTTGCCATTTTATTTGAAAAACCTTTTCTTTATTACCCTAATGATAATCGCGGTCTCGCCCGTTTAGAAAGCTTACTCGCTCTTTTAGGATTAGAAAATCATATCTATAGAGGTGATGTTGATCCTGCAGAACTAGCAAAGAGCCTAATGAATATCGATTATTCAGAAGTAAACCAAAAGCTAGCAAAATTAAGAGATGGGTCTGCTAAATTTTTATACGATGCATTAGCGTAAAATTCAGAAAAACCTGACTCATACATATATGTACTTTGGTTGTAGTCAGAAATTATTTGAATGTCAATATTCCGGAAACCTGTTTTCCATAGAGTCAAGGTTTGAGTAAAAACAATGCATATAATTAGCTTAGGTACAATTCAAAAGGGTGGCATAGACTCAGTAATACAAGGCTATGTCGATAACGATTTATTTTCTAATAAACAACATACACGTATAGGTACACATGCTGGAGCAGGAAAATTTAATGACGTATATTTGTTTATATCTGCAATAATTAAATTAATTAATTTATGTTTTAAAAACACAGATGTCTTGATACATTGTCATATGTCTTACAAAGGCAGCTTTTTTAGAAAATTGATTTTCGTATTGATTGCCAAAGTTTTTAACCACAAGACTATTGTTCATTTACACGGTTCTGAATTTAAAGACTATTACTCTAATAGTAGCCCTTCAAAAAAGAAGTTAATTGTGTGGCTTATTAATCACGTTGATGAATTTGTTGTGTTATCTGAAAGTTGGCAAGATTTCATAAATAACATATCCGGAAGAAAAGTCGCGGTAATTAATAATTACGTAGATATAGAAAAACAAGATATAGAAAGAGTTCCTAATCAAATCCTTTTCTTAGGAGCTTTTATTAAGAGAAAAGGTATCTACGACCTACTCAAATCCTTAAAAAACGTTAATAGCGAGTTTCACTTACATTTATGTGGTGCAGGTGAAAATAATGAGGTTCAATCTTTAATTAATGAACTTGCATTAAATGATTCAGTTACTAACCATGGTTGGGTGAACGCAAAAGAAAAAACTCAGTTATTGAGCGAATGCAGTGTGTTCATTCTTCCCTCTTATAATGAGGGGCTGCCAATGGTGATTATCGAAGCCATGGCTTGCGAGATCCCAATTATAACGACTCCAGTAGGAGGTATACCTGAAGTGATAATAGAAAACTCAACAGGGTACCTTGTTGAACCAGGGAAAGTTGAAGAAATGGCACTAAAGTTAGACTATGTATTAAGTAATAATAACTCAATAGTCATAGCAAACGCTAAAAGGCACTACTTAACACATTTTTCTTCAAAAGTGATACTACCTAAATGGGAAGCTTTATACTCCCGAATTTTAACTAACTAACCTAAAGCTTTGAAAGAAAATAAATGAATAACAATAAAATACTTGCGTTATCTTCTCCAGGAGGGCACTGGGTACAGTTATGCAGAGTTTTACCTGCGTTTAAAGGTTGTGAAGTGATTTATGCATGCACTTACACCAAACCTACAGAGTTATCTGAAGACGATAATTACTATACTATTGGAGACATTAGTAGAGACACCATATCTAGATCACCTAAAGTTATAGCTGGAATTTGGAATATCTTAAAAAAAGAGAAACCAACATTCGTGATTACAACCGGAGCATTACCGGGTTTAATAACTATTCTTTTGGCTCGACTTAGAGGCATAAAAACAATTTGGTTAGATAGCATCGCTAATTCTGAAGAAATCTCTTTCTCCGGACGATTAGCGTCTTTCCTCGCTCATGATTGCTTTACTCAATGGGAAGGTCTGGCCACATCCCGTGTTAAGTACATAGGTCGCGTAATATGATACTAGTTACAGTTGGAACACAAATACACTTCGATCGCTTGATAAAATATGTTGAACAATGGGTTGTAGAGTCCAACGGCGAAGAGGAGGTCGTAGCACAAGTTGGTTCATCAGAGTTTCAATCGAACAATATCACTGTATTAAAATCTCTAGAACCAGAGCAATTCGAAGAATACATAAAGAAGTGTAGATTCATTATTTCTCATGCAGGAATGGGCTCAATATTAACCGCTCTAAGAGTCAACAAGCCAATTATTATTTTTCCTAGAGATGCATCTTTAGGTGAGCACAGAAATGATCATCAATTAGCGACAGCAAGGTCATTTTCTAATGTAGATGGAGTCTATGTGGCCAAAACACAAGACGATTTATTCAGTATTCTAGCTGAAAATTCAGGGTTATCTTCTGGGGTACTAAAAGAGTCTAATGAGTATAAAAAACTATTAGCGAATATCAGTAGCCTAATTATATAACTTAATTGCTAAAGGTTGATTTAACTTACAGCAATTTACACTCTATTAATTCGATATTTTCGTAAACATTTTTAAGAGGTTGCTATTATGGGTAACACAAAAAGAAGTCATGATATACCTACTGTATTACGTTTTTTCTCAATAGTTTGTATAGTCTCAGAACATTTTGATTTTTTTGACTATGGCGGCGGCGGCGCATACCTTTTACTATTACTGGTTGGCTTCAATATAGCAACATTTAAGATAGATAAGTTGTTAAGCAGCGACAGCGTTAAGGGCTTACTAATAATGTTTATTAAAGTTCTTATCCCGACAATAGGATATATTTTAATACTTAATATTTTTAGCGGCTCTTTTAACTTAGAATCAGTTCTTTTAGTCTCGAGTATTACTAATAATGAACACCCTAAAGGCTATGGTTTTTGGTTTATTGAAGTTTATATCCAAATATTAGTATTTTTATATGCATTACTATCCTTTAGCTCTGTAAGACAATTTACACGAAATAACATCAAACAATCAGCATTGATACTTCTTGTTACTTCATGCTTACTTTTACTTATCACTAAGTATGGTTTCAATTTGACATACTCATATCAAAGGTTACCTTGGTTATTATTATTTATGTTTTCATTTGGCTTCTACATTAAGTTTGTTAGTGGAACTTTTGAAAAAATAGTAACCGCTTTTGCCTTTGTATTAACGACTTTTGCTTTTAATGGAGGTGTATTTGATACTGGCTTTTTCACTATTTCTTTTTTAATATTATTATTTTTACCATCCAATTTCCGTATTAATAAAGTACTAATGAAGCCAGTCAGTTTTGTATCAGCAGGCTCACTTTTTATATATTTAACCCACTTTCAGTTGAGAACGGTATTTGAAACCATAGGTATAACTTCTCCACTAATAAATACATTTTTAGCAGTTTTGTTTGGTTCAATTATATTTCATATTTATAATAATATTTTTAATAAAAAGATATTAAATAAGATTATTTCAGCCATATATAATAATTAATAGAAAATAATTGTGTCATTTCACAGGTAATGTTCAAAATAAGGTAAAACTACTAGAGTAGCGCTCTAGTAGAACTAAAAATCCCAACTATAAGATTAACTAAACCCAATAAGTTTAGTTAATCTATTTTTGATTACTCGGTTTACAAATTTAATACTAGTAAAGCTGGTTAAAAGAGTTAGTGTTAGTAAAGTAATTTGAAACAAAACAGCATAGCCTTGCAGACTAGGAACGAGTAGAGTCAAAACCTTTACTAATATTGTTATAACTAACATGTGAACAAGATACACGCCAAATGAAACCTGCCCTAAATCACTTAAAAGTCTTGACTTTGTCAAATTAGCATTTCCAAACATCAAAATAATTAAAAAGAATGAATACAAAAAAGAAGATACCTTAATAGCTGAGGAGGCGTCTCCAGCTTGATGGAACTCTTCAATTAAAATAATTGACTCTACGCAAGATAGTAAATAAAAAGCAATAGTTAATGAAACTAATACTTTGTTTGATATGTTAATTTTACCCTTGCCATAACAAAGACCAAGCATAAAAAACATCAGCCAAGATGCAAAGTTCCCAGCATATATAATGATTGGTAAATCTATTTGAGTGTAATATCTAAGGTAAAAAATCAACAAAGCTGATAACAGGCTTAAAATAATACTGAACAACAAACCAGTCAGGTTCGAAAATTTCAGCAATAAAGGTAAAAGAAGGTAAAGTTGAATAATTAATGCAATAAAATAAAAAGGAATTGATGCTTGAAATGTAACTAGCTTAAATAACTCTTGGTTTAGCGGTCGATTTAAAACAACGAGAGAAAAAGCACAATAAATGCACGACCAAATAGCGGCGGGTATCAACACCTTTGGTATTTGTCTTTTTAAAAAAGCAGTATACTCTGCGGCAGAAGACAATTGTTTATTTGCTAAAAAATATCCCGAAATTGCTATAAATAAAGGCACAGCAAAATTTAAAAGGTTGCGCCAAAACACTGTAAAATTAAAATTAAAGCTTTGCTCGCTAAATTGAAGTCCTGTTACCGAACTATGAATAGCGACAACTGCAATTATTGCCAGCCCCCGTAATACGTCAAAATACTCTATTCTTTGACTCACCTAATATACTCCATGACTACAAAACAAGTTATGACTTCAAATTTACACAAAGTTATTATGATTAGCTACTTAGCCATGAATAAACTAAGTTTTTAATTTTTAAAGTCATTAAAAATACATTAATTTTTACTAGCGACCTAATGAAGTCGCAAGCCAATTAAAAGTTAACAAATGACTCATATACCGAACATTTAACTAACTCAAGCAAGTGAAAAACGATGATGATTAGATTTAAAAATTGACTTATTACTTTAGTGGATCCACACCGCCATTTTTGGTTTCAATTGTAATGTCATCAAAATAAAGTGTTCTAGATCTCACCCCATTTTTAGGAATAGTGTTTTTGTTACGCCACCCTTTATAAATACCGGCCTTAAAGTAAGTACCTACTTTATCGTTAAAAGTATTCGGCCCACTTTTGGAAACAACCAGCTCTCCATTCTTCCAAACCTTGATATAGCCATCATCTGTATGTGACCACTTAACCTCAAATAGCCAAGCAGTCCATACATCAGTTTCATAATCTCCTAACACCCACTTTTCTTGGCCATCATATACTCTGTTCCCAGTTGCGAAGGTATTTCTCTTTGCATCCCATGCATTGCTAATTGTCCATTCCCCGTTTGTTGTTGCTAACGCTAATGGAGGATTACGCCAAGTTTCACCAATTTCAAAATCAGGGTAAGCATGCCACTGAGCAACTAACTCCCAAACAGAGTCAGCTACATAAGAATCTGGCAAATAAATCTTAAAGGCATACCGATACACATCTTTAAAATTAGCAAAGCCCGCTTGTTGTACCTCAGTTCTGTAACTTACAGGGCTACTATCAAGATCAAGCTGGATTTTAAGTGACTTGGCCCCACTAAAAGCTAAATCTTCTGTTATTGTAGGGCAGTTGCCAGAACAGCGTAAAGGCAACGCCTCAGATTCAAAATGTTCTGACAGTAAAAAGTTTTTGTCAACCGCCAAAGCGTCACGACTAAACACCAGAAAAAGAAGTATCTTTATTATGGATAAGGGCCGAACTAACGTCACTTTGATATACTCACCATTTCTTTAATCTTTTGAGGGCAATCGTTTGATTAATAGTAACTTATTGTTAAATATATTGTTTATTTAACTACGTAAACCGATATGGCTATAGGGTAAGGTCCTCCTTGAGTTTCAGGAGAGCAGCTCCCATCTAACCAAAATGCAAGTTTTAAGTCATTTGCAAACCCTAACATTACACTTGCATAAAGCTCATTAAAATCATCTCGTGCAGTTTCAATTACAATGGCGTCAGTACTATTCGTACTGCCTTTACACGCCTCATTATCAATAAACTCATATCCAGCACCAGCATAAATAGTTAAGTAATCTCCACCTAACTTATAGTAGCGAGGCACTACTTCACCACTGTTATTACCCGCTACCGCATATTGATAACTCAAACCTAACAATAGCACTACACTTAAGATCACTTTTTTTACTAAACTCATTATAAAATACCCTAAATTAAAATTAATCACGTGGTTTTACGTAGTCAAAACCTTCATCATCACTGCCCAACCATAACCTCGTTGGCCCCATATATTTAGTCATATAGCGATTGCTTTCATCAATATCGAGGGCCTCTTTGGCTTCATACCGATACAACCCTGTCCGAAACTCCATAGTTGGTGAGTATGTATCAGGATAGTCATACATGGTATTACCTGCGTAATCCCACTCTAACTCGTCATCGATTGAATAATTAGAGTGGTTTTTTGTTGTATCGTAAAACCACACTTTGTACTCTCCATCTGATTCTTGAGAGTACTTAAGTTTTATTATAATGTCATACCACCTCCCAGTTGCAACGGGCTCTTCTAATGTATGAGCCGTAAAAGTCCAATTTGCAGGGGTTCCATGCCTGACACTAAAGCGGTAATGAGCGGCGTTATCAATAGATTTATGTAATACAGCCGCAGCCGGACCACCATCGGTCAACCCTGACTCAAAAAAATCTAATACTTCTTCTTCTGAGAATCCTTTATCAGCCAAGGTATAAACATCAGACTGATTTCTAAACTGAAATAGACTGGTATCCCTATGATGATCTAAATGAGTATAATATTCAGACCATCCCACCCAAATAGTATCCCCCTCTGATAATTCCATAGTATCTAAGGTTGACTGAATAAAAATTTCGGCTCTATCTATCCCACTATTTACGATACCGCTTTGTCCAAAATCAGTATAATAACGAACCACCGCCGAGCCTGCACTCCTAGGCTCTGGAGGTACATACCCAACTTCAATTTCAATACCATAACTTTCTCCATTTGGTCCTGAAAACCCTGGGTCTGTATCTGCATACAGCTTTACAGGCTCAGCTAAATCAGTAGATCTATTAGTTACCCCCCAATCTACAGCACTTAATGTATTCCAGTTTTGGGTAGCCGCACTCACCACACCTTCTGTGGCACCAGTCCATAAGAAGGTTTTCTTATTGCTCTTATCAGAATTTAGATAAGAAATAATCGGAGAAATATCAACGGCAGCATTAACTTGCTGAATTAATAAAACACTTAAACTCAAAGCTTTAATAAACTTAATTGTTATCATAGTAAGTACCAAGACCATTATTTAGTTAATTTTACTATTTTCAAAAACACTCGGTAGTATCTTCACCTTTAGCCAAACATCACAACAAAGCTTCAGGGTTTATAAATTTTGTGTACGTACAACATACCAGCAAAAGCAAAGTTGATGCCAAATCACACTCCCTTCATTATTTAGCAAGTGTAAAAACAAAAAATGGGCGAACTATTATAAATAATCCACCCACTTAATATCACGATAGCTTAGCTACCTTTTAAACACCTAACTTAAAAGGACAACCAGAGTTTCGCTCACTGTAACGTAGCTATAGCACTTGAGCTACTGGAGTCCGTTTTAATGGCAACATCATCGAAATAAATAGTTCTATTTGTGGCATTGTTTTCATCTAAAACTGAACTGTCATGCCAACCTTTGTAAATACCTGCTTTAAAGTATGGTGCAATTTTATCATTAAATGTATTAGCGCCTGTTTTAGAAACAACTAATTCTCCGTCTTTCCAAACGTTTATCAAACCGTCTTCTTTATGCGACCATTTCACCTGAAAAACCCAATTTATCCAGCTCCCCGTTTCATACTCCCCAAGATTCCACTGCTCATTCCCATCATAAACTTTATCACCACTTTCAAAGGTATTAACTTTACTATCCCATTTATTATCAATCATCCACTCTCCATTTGTAGTGAATATTGCCAAAGGGGGGTTACGCCATGTTTCTCCCAATTCGAAATCAGGATAAGCATGCCATTGTGCTACTATTTCCCATATTGAATCTGACACATAGGCATGAGGTAAATAGATACTAAAACTATACCAAAATGTATCATCAAAATTAGCGAACGCAGCTTCTTGAATTTCAGTTCTGTAGCTAATGGGGCTGGTTTTGATATCCAATTCAACTTTTAGTGAATACTCTCCGTTGTATGTCACTTCATCTGTAACAACAGGACAATTACCTGAACATTTAAGCGTCATCTCATTGGTATCGAAATTCTCTGTTAATATTGATTTCCCGGCTTCAAAATTGGTATAGTAAGCGAGCAAATCAGATAATCCGTCATCCAATGAAACTATGACTGGGGCTAAATCCCAATCAGAGCCTAAATTGTAGCTAACAACAGTTCCACTTACTCCATCTCCATTTTGAACATAAAGCTCGTACTCACCTTCTTGATTAACCCCCATAAAGCCTACTTCAGCTTGATTGTCGTCATTTAAGTCAGGAAAAAGATGATAAGTTACAGTACTTAACGACAAATCTAGGTCATGCACGGCTAAAACTGAGCCTCGGATAGCACCGTCTTGCACTTGCAGGTAGTGATGTCCGTTAACTTCTAGTTGACCTACAACTGCAACCTCATCTACTCCATCGTTAGTCATATCAGGAACAACATAAAACCCTGCATTCTGGATCTCAGCAGGCCATTGATATATCGATTCATTACTAATAGGGTCAGTACCATTTTCAACGATTAGCTGTATACGGCCATCTTCTCTCAGCTTACCAAATAACCCCCAATCTACTTTACCATCGCCATTACTGTCACTTAGACGGTTCCAGCTAACATCATCCCAACTGTCTGGATATTCATAAGTTTCGATAGTAAAATCAGAATTCACAGCACTAATGACATTTACTTGTATATTATTATCACTTATTAACCTCCCCCAAAGACTAATATCTGCAAAACCATCACCGTCAAGATCGCTGTGTTGGCTATATTGCGGAGCAACATAAATATCTGGGTAACTATAAGTACTTAAGACTAAATTACTGCCACCTGCTTTAACAACTAATTGATAGCTTCCGTCTTCTGTTGAATGACCCTGAATCGCAATTTCTGCAATTCCATCTCCTGTCATATCTTCTAAAATCAATGCACTAACTCCACTCCAATTAGCCCCCCACCCATAAACATCACCAACGTTATTTCCAGTCCCTAAATCTCGAACAACAACCTGCGGTTTACTATCATTACTTGTCACGCCAAATAACCCAACTTCATCGATACCGTTACCATTCATATCAGGGATAATATGTAACTTCAAAGAGGAGTCATCGAAATTGTTTACCCATACAAGCTCTTTTATACTAGCTCTGTCATTACCACTCAAAATCTGCAAACGAACCTTTAATGACTCCTCATCAACCTGCATCAATCCAACCTCAGCAATACCGTCTCCATCTACATCAGGCAACACTGATAGTAGACCACTGTATGACTCTGTTACCATTAACGTCTTTGACTCGGGCTCTACCACCTCTGGGGGCTCAACCACCTCTGGGGGCTCAATCACCTCTGGGGGCTCTACCACCTCTGGGGGCTCAACCACCTC
>NZ_JBDUZQ010000024.1:0-276140 GCF_039943935.1 Paraglaciecola sp. | reverse complement strand
TACTTAATGAACAGAAATAAACCTAGAGTAGTGAAATACACGTCTATGCCTCGTTGAAAAATGGAGCGGAACGGCGGTCCTAAAAAGACCAGTTATCCCCCATAGGAAAGTAGACATAGAATGTTTCAGATATTTTACGGCACTTCCTAAATCCATGTAAGTCGCAAACTGCTGGAAGACAGCCCCGCAGACACCTATTTAAAGAAAGGGCCATCCATTGGGTATTCCTTTTAAGCATTCTGACTTTTGATAAATAAAAGTAGTCAAACATAAGAATCTACGTAATAGCTTAAATAGATATAACTATGCATGTTGCATTGAGTTTAACTAGATCATTCGTAAATGAACCTGTTTGCTTAAATATGCTTTAGGTTTAATGGCCGTCTAGCTCTAATTTTATAATATGTATAGCTATACCTAGGTATCGTTGGCTTGTGTGACCGAGGTATTTAAGCAATACGGTTGAATGCCTGATATTATAAGGGGTGTAGAAGATATGTCTCACTAGATTATTATTGTTTTTATAAGTTTGATGTGGCTTATCATTCCTTTAAACTTACTAAAATCGATGGAGTTGAATTAATAGTTTGTGCTTTAGGTCTGGATCAATTAATATCGAAAATAGTGATCATAATTGATAGAAGGATTGGCAATGAAAAAATTATTAATAACTTTGGTGGCAGCAGCGTCTATAGCTTCTGTTAATGCACAAGAAGTAGCTGGCGGTGCATCTGCTACTAGTGCAACTATTGGTGGCGTAGCTGCTGGTACTGTTGCTGCAGCTGCAGCTGCAGTTGCGGTTGCTGGTGCTTTGGTAGCAAATTCTAATGGTACTGCCGATATAGTAGACCCAATAGATCCAGTTGACCCAGTTGACCCAGATGCTACTTGTAGCGGTTCTGATGAATTAGCTGATGGTGTATGTATTGGTACGACTGTTACTGTTACACAAACTGGTACTGGTACTATGACTAGTACGGTAACTGTTCCTGTGACATTTACCTATGCGCCAACGTTTCAATAGGTTATTGTTTTAGCAAAAGCCGCCTTTTGGCGGCTTTTTTTGTGTCTATTTTTTAGGGTGGCTTTGTGGCTTTTTATAGAACAACATTTTTATTTCTGAGTTTAATTGTATTTGTGGGCTGTTCTTCGACACACAGAGCTTATTTAGAAACCATTAAACTCGCTTTTCAAACAACTGCCGATCCAGTTCTAACATTGTCAGAAATACAAAACTCACCCATTGATTTGCTCTATGTTAGTTTGAAGGATAAACCAAGAGCTGTGTTGGCACTTGCATATATCGAGAACTCCGAATACAAATGGGTTAGTGGCGATAATGCCCTGTTAGTGGAAAAAGGCGGTCGGATAATAAAGACAGTTGGCACCATGGATAACTTTTTATTTGTTAGCAATATTGAAAATGATCCCTTAGCTACCCCTGAATATATTAATACGATTTCATATTGGAACCGCTATGTTGATTATGATGATAGCCGAAGTGCATTTGTCGAGTCGAAGTTTGAATTGATAGTTAACGCTGAGCTAGTCATTGATGGCAATCATGCTAAAGCTAATATGATAAAGGAAGTGGTTACTTTTCAGAAAGTAAATGAAGAAATAGACACTTGGACTAATCGTTTCTGGTTTGACATCAAGACCGACCAACTATTAAAAAGTGAACAACAGCTTACACCAAGCTCTGATAGATATGAGATTACTTATATAAGTCGTATTGCACGTTTACCTTTGGCTAATGTGTTGAGCGTAGGAGGTTGAGTGTGAAGATATTCCTACTAATTTTTGTTCTAAGCTGGACCTGTGTTAGTACTGCAACGGTTAAAATTAAGATTAATGATACTGTGTTTCATTACGATGGTAACCCAAGGTTATCTGAAGTTTTAGAGCCAATAGCATTAGAGCGTTCATGGTACTGGCAATCTTCTGCTTTATTTCGTATGGGTGATAGCACTATCGATAATGAAAGGTCTCTCATAATTGAGGAGCTTGTTGCATTGGCTGCCTCTACAGATGATGGAAAAGTTATCAGTCGATTAGCAGGAAATCTTGAGCGTTGGAATTTAGGGAAAAGAATTGTCATTCCAATAGATTATGATTTAGCAAGGGTGCAGCCTAAATTTAACCCTAGGTTTGAAAACGGAGAATATCTATTACTATTGAAGGAGAGAGTTGAAACTGTATCTATAATTGGGTTGGTTGATGAACCTACTGTTATTAAATATAAAGGTAGTGTTGCTGTAGTGGAGTATTTATCCAACATAAAAGTAACTGATCTTGCAGATAGCAGTTTTGTTTATATTGTTCAAGGTAATGGTGCGGTAAAAAAATCTGGCGTAGCCTATTGGAATAACAGTTATGATCATGTCATGGCAGGTGGTCAAATATTTATTCCTTTTTATCAGTCTCAATTTTCTAAAAAAATGGACATTTTAAATATGAAAATTGCAAAGTTAGCTACGAATAGGATTATTGAATAAATGAAAACCTGCTCCAAGTTAAACAAGCTTACCTTTTTTATTGCTCTCATATCTATTCAGATTCAAGGATATACACAAGAAAGTAAGGCTGTAGCTCCTTCTCAGATGGTTCAAGGTGGTGTTGGCTTATGGCAAACTCCAACCGCTAGAATGATGCCTGAAGGCTCTCAAACTATCAGTTATACCGATAATAACGAGTACCGATTTTGGTCAAGTAGTTTACAGTTGTTTCCTTGGATGGAGGCAACGGTAAGGTATACAGATGTAAGGACACAGCTTTATAGTAATGTAGCTAGTTTTAGTGGTAATCAAACCTTAAAAGACAAAGGTATTGACGTAAAATTTAGACTCCTAGAAGAAGATTACTATTTACCGCAAGTAGCTATGGGTTTTCGTGATTTTGGAGGGACAGGTTTTTTTGAGAGTGAATTTATAAACTTCAGTAAGAGGCTAGGGCCAGTAGATGTTCATCTAGGTATCGGATGGGGTTATTTAGGGGCAGGTGGTAATGTTATTAATCCCCTTTGCGAGGTTGCTGATAGTTACTGCGAAAGGCCTAGCGGTTTTTCTGGAAGTGGTGGAAAAATAGAGTTTGGTCATTTCTTTAAAGGGCCTGCATCTATTTTCGGCGGTATTGAATACCAAACACCTATAGATAAGCTAAGAGTAAAGCTTGAATATGAAGGGAATAACTATCTAAATGACCGAGCAGGTGAGCTTGAGCAGAGCTCTCCATGGAATTTAGGTTTAGTTTATGAATGGAATGACTTTGATTTTAGTCTTAATTATCAAAGGGGAAATACAGTTGGCTTTGGAGTAACTTACAAATTAAACCTGCACACGGCAAAACAAGTTAAGTTTGACAAGCCGCCTCGCTCAATTGATGGTGTAACCCCTGCTATAGATATGAAAAGTCTAAACAGACAACGTTTATATACTGACTTATATACTGATGGGAGTTTTCTCATCAACTATACTCACCAGACGTCTGATGAAATGACAATCTACGGTAATCAGTTCGCATATAGAGACAACGACGAAGCTATTGAAAGAGTTGGGCGGATATTAGCTTCAGAGCTTCCAGAGTCTATTAAAACTTATAGAATAGTAACTAACGCTGCATTGTTACCTATGGTTGAGACAGAAATTGACGCCGACGCATTTAAAAGTGCCGCTCTATATGAAGCATTGGAATCAGATTTAACAGTATCTTATCAGCGCCAAGAACCTTCCACAGAAACTTTGACGAATTACAAACCTAATAATACTTCTGGTTTGTTTCATTCTGTTAATAGTTTCTGGATCCAAACGTTTGGAGGTCCAGAATCTTTTTACCTTTATCAAGGTGGCGCAATTTTAAGTGGTGGGTATGGATTTAATGAAAATTTCTCAATATCTGGAGGAGTTAAAGCTACCCTAATTGAAAATTTCGATAAGTTTAACTTTACAACAGATCGCCAGAATTCAACCCTGCCGAGAGTTAGAACTCAAGTTAGAGAATATGTTACTCGCAGTAAAGTGACACTGGAAACCGCGTTTCTACATTGGACTGATAGAATCGCCCCTAATTTGTTTGCTCAAGCGTACGGTGGTTATTTAGAAACTATGTTTGGTGGAGTAGGCACTGAATTATTCTATAGCCCAGTTGATAGTAATTTATCATTTGGTATTGATTTGAACTATGTGCAGCAAAGATCTTATGAAAATAACTTCGACTTTTTTGATTACAAAACCTTTACTGGTCACGCAAGTATGTACTGGCGTCCGGACTTTTTGCCTGATACCCAAATTGTTATCAGTGCTGGACAATTTTTAGCCAAAGATAAAGGTGTAAATATTGATTTTGCTAAGCGCTTTGATAGCGGAATTATTGTTGGAGCCTATGCGGCAATTACTAATGTCTCTGCAGAAGAATATGGCGAGGGAAGCTTCACAAAAGGGTTCTATATATCAATTCCTTTTGACCTATTTGTATTAAAGCCAGCTAAAGGTAGGGGGAAGATCCCTTGGGTGCCAATAGGACGTGATGGCGGCCAGATGCTTCAAAAGCCAGTTAACCTGATAGATCTCAATCAAGTTCGCTCACCTTTTTACGATTAGGTAGAAAGCCTTAAGTTAATCTAAGTTGGCTGGGTGTTTGCCCAGTCCAGCGTTTTACGGCTCTCCTGAAGTTAGGTATATCATTAAATTGCATTAAGCTTGCAGATTCTTCGTTAGACAAGTGCTGCATTTGCAATAGGTATGTAGCATATTGTTTACCAAGCTCGTCTTGAATCTGTTGAAAGCTTTGGGTTAATAGCTGCACTGGATAGCAATTTAGGACAAGTGTTAATTATTAAACTGGACTGGCAAACACTCGAATTGTCAGAAATAACAAGACTTCCCAAAACCTCAGCCCAAATTGAAAGCCTATGTTGGTATTTAATGCCCCAAGGGCACCTCTCATTATTTACTGCCGACACGCTAGGAGAAATTGCTCAGCGAACAGTCGTGGATGGCTCTCAACAGCAGCTTACCGACCTATTGGTACAAACGTTTATAGGAGCGCCGCAAACTAAGTCATGTGTGGTTGACGATACGTCAGGTTACTTATACTTAGCGGAAGAGAATATTGGCGTATGGCGCTATTTAGCTAGCCACGAGTCCGAATTATCCCGGGAGTTAGTGATAGCAACTGATCCAAATGGCCTTGTTATGGGTGAAATCACCCATCTAGATATCCTACCGTCAGGAGAATTGTTGGTTACTGCGCCAGAACAAAAAGGCGTATGGATGGTTGATACCCAAAATAGCAATCAAGCACAGTTTGTCATTCTTGAGGGAAGCCATAAACCGGAAAGTGTTAGTGCGGTTATGCAACAACAGTCTATAAGGCTTGGAGTGTTTGATGATGAAACAGGTCAATACACCGCAAGTACGTTGAATACAGATAGCTGGCCTTTGCAGAGAACGACTTCTAGTATGCAAGCTGTGACAGCATATGCTGAAACTACTCCTGTAAATGCTTATGGGGATGCTGCTGATGATCCTGCAATTTGGATAAATTTTGCAGACAGTGCCAATAGTCGCGTATTAGGGACCAATAAAAAACAAGGCTTGTTGCAATACGATTTACAAGGCCAATTGTTAAAAGAGCTTAATGTTGGTCGTGTTAACAATGTGGATGTTAGATATGGCATGGAATTCAACGGAAAACGAGTGGATATTGCTACAGCTAGTAACCGCAGTACAAAAAGTATTAGCGTATTTACTATTGAACCTAAAACAGGAGTGCTTTCCTACCTTTCAGATATCAAAACCGATATTGATGACGTATATGGCCTATGTATGTATCAGAATGCTGAGCAATACTACGTGTTTATAAATGGTACTGATGGGCACTATCAGCAATATCTCTTGAAGCCCAATGGGGATGACATTTCTGGGCTGCTTGTAAGAGAGTTCTCAGCTCCAAGCCAGCCGGAAGGTTGTGTGGTCGATGACCAGAATCAACAGTTATATTATGGCGAAGAAGCCGTTGGCGTGTGGCAGGTTTCTGCTGAGCCTATTGACGCACCAAGTAAGTTAATTATTAAAACTAACGATACCTTCGTGGCTGATGTAGAGGGCCTAGGCATTTATCGTTATAAAGGCCAAAGATTTCTGTTTGCATCTAGTCAAGGGAATGATAGTTATGGCGTGTTTGCCTTAGATGATAAAAACAAACACCTAGGCAGTTTTAAAATTGATATGGATATTACCACTAGGGTAGATGGCGCATCAGAAACCGATGGTTTGGCTATTACTTCTAACGCTCTGGGCTCGCAGTTGCCCCAAGGTTTATTAGTGGTGCAAGATGGTCGTAATCGTTTACCTACGGCTCCACAAAACTTTAAGCTGGTGGATGGTCTGCAACTTCAGGGTCTACTACAAAGTTGGCTTGAAAAGCTCTAGTTTAAAGGCTAATGTTTTCGCTTTAAAATGTCGAAGGGGTAGGTTTGTGCAATATTGGTTATTTAAAACAGAGCCTGATGCTTTCAGTATTGATGATTTAAAAAACAAACCTACCCAAATTGAGCACTGGGATGGCATTAGAAATTACCAAGCCCGTAATTTTTTACGTGACCAAGTAAAGTCTGGCGACCTCGTTTTTATCTATCATTCCAGTTGTAAAAATGTCGGCATAGTTGGGTTAGCTGAGGTTGTGAAAGAAGGCTACCCTGATCACACTCAATTTGACCCTGAAAGTAAGTATTATGATCCTAAATCTCTGCCAGAAAACCCTAGATGGGTAATGGTAGACATTAAATTTAAGCAAAAATTTTATGAGCTTTTATCTTTAAAACAAATTAAAGCTATGGGTGATATTACTGAAATTGGGTTAGTAAAAAAAGGTCATCGTTTATCAATAATGCCAGTACAAAAACAGGAGTTTGAGCTGCTGTTGTTGCGTTGTGAGGGGTAGGTGGCTTACAAGCCTAATTGCTTAAGTCTCTTGGGGAGATGCTATTTTAGCCTTATCTGAAGTTAAGTTTTGACATGCGGTTACAAAGCCTGTCACTGTATTTTGGCACCAAGGTATCCGTGTTTCTGATTGTTGCTTAGCGATGAACTGACGTATATCTTCTATTGTTAAATCGTTTCCCTTAAGTGCTTTTGCAATTGCAATTTCTACTGTTTCACCATCTTGACTGCACTGCAAAATAACGTATTTAAAATTCTCTAATATAAAGTGAACTATCTCAAAATCTGCTTGCTTAATTAAACCATGGCTTTGCAAAGAGTTTAATTTTGTCTGTAAACTCTGCTGTAGATGAGATGACATTGTATTTATTATACTCAATGTGTGTTTGTTTTGTAATTGCAGTGTTTTATGGGCATGCTGAGTCTGCTTTACTTCTTGTTGAATACTTTGATTACGGGTAACAATGAATACCAACAGTAAAATTAGAAAACCAATTACACCAAAAGCGACCATGTTACCACTCCATAAACTAAAGACTAATTTGTTGATTTATTGTTGTTCGATAAATTGCTGAATGTTCTTTTCTAAAACTGATAAAGGAATAGAACCGTGCTCTAACACTGCATCGTGAAAATCTCTGAGGTTGAATTTTTCACCAAGCTCTATTTCTGCTTGTTCACGCAGTTCCTTTATTGTTAATTCCCCAATCTTATAGGATAAAGCTTGTGCAGGCCAAGAGATATAACGGTCGATTTCTGTTCTAACATTGTGTTCTGAGAGTGCTGTATTTTCTAACATGTAATCAATAGCTTGTTGTCTCGTCCAACCTTTAAGGTGCATTCCAGTATCAACCACCAATCGACAAGCCCTCCACATTTCGTAGCTTAATCTACCAAATTCATCATAAGGGTCTTCATACATGCCTACCTCTTTCCCCAAAAACTCTGAATAGAGGCCCCAGCCTTCACCAAAAGCTGATATGTAAGTGTATCGTCTTACTTCTGGTAAGTTGTTCATCTCTTGCGCTAGTGATATTTGTAAGTGATGGCCTGGTACTGCCTCATGCAAGGTTAACGCTGTCAAAGCGTATAAAGGGCGTTTATCCAATGCGTAGGTATTCACCCAATAATAACCTGGCTGATTGTCTCGAGAAGGAGAGATATAACGACCTGTCGTGTATTTAGGTGCAATGTTATCTGGTACGGGTTGCACGCCGTATGGTGTACGGGGTAACGTACTAAATAACTGAGGAAGCTTAGCGTCTATTTTTTTTGCAATGTATGAAGCTTCTTTAAGTAATTCCTCTGCTGTGTTCGCATAAAATTTAGGTTCGGTTCTTAAGTATTCTATAAATTGATTAATATCCCCATCAAACTTTAGTTCATTGACTATTCGTTGCATCTCATTGCGAATACGTTGTACTTCACTTAAGCCAAGCTGGTGGATCTCTTCTACTGGCATAGTGGTTGTGGTGTAGTAGTTACTGCGGTTTTGGTAATACTCTCGGCCTTTGGGCCAAGTAGCTGCGGCAATATCGCTTTTACTTTTTGGCAAGTATTCAGATGTTAAAAAATCATAAAAAGCCTGATAGGCACTATAAACATGTTTTGTAATAGTGGCTCTTGCTCTTGTTAATATCGCTTCTTTATCTGTATTTGAAAGAGAATTTTTAATCTCTAAAAAAGGCGCATAAAAAACGCTCGCTTCGGGTTCTTCATGAATAAATGCCTGCACCGAATGTTCAAACCCCATTAAAACAGCTTTTGGTTGAACAAACCCTGTATCAATGCCTTTTTTCATCCAGTTTATTTGTTGCTTAAAATACTCGGGAAACTGTTCTAATCTGGTTAGATAATTATCGTAATCGATTTTATTGTCGAAGCGGCTTGTTCGAGGTAGAAATGCTAAGGCGCTATGGAAGCTAGACTCAGAGGTGAGTGGCATATAGTGAGCATTGAATTGATACTGATCGATATAATTTTGTAACCGGTACTTTTGCATTAACAAGGTTATTTGTTCGGTTTGATTTAGCGGTGCTTGATCAATTTTTAACAAGTCGGCCATAAACAAGCGATACTGTTTATTTTGAGCCGCTAAAGCTGCAGGGGATATATCAGATAACTTGTCGTCATAAGCATGCACACCTTGGCGAGTCGCACTGATAGGTGAGACAGATAGCTCATATTGCCAAATCTTATCAATGAGAGGAGTAAGCTTGTCTGCATAAGCGCTAAAACTGCATACGATACAGACTAGTAAAATAATAAACCCAGAAAAGCTTTTCATTAAGCTACCTTTTTTGTTTTTACCCAGCATAAAGGTATTTACTAAATACTTAAATCCTGCAACAAGTCACTTTTACGATTTAGGTGTATAGATAGGGCTCGGAAAAGATGCAACTTTATCAGACAGTTGGGTGATTTTTGATGTGCCTTGTTTTTTGACTTCGTCAATACGTAAAATACTATGCATAGGAATATACGTCTGTGTCACTTCTGCAAATTCATCCTTTAGCTTTTCATGGCTAGGGTCAACGACTAAACTAGTATGAGTATCCCAAACAAAGTCGCCAACTTCCACAAAACCAAACATGCTACCTTGGCTTACTTCTCGTACATAAAGCTCGTACTTTTCGCCGTTACTAATAAACTGAATTCTAAATAAATGTGTATTGTTCGCCATGATCATTATTACTATTTTAGTGCTGAATCAGCTGGACTGTGCCACTCTAAGTGGAGGCCTTTCACAAAATTACAAGTTCAGGTAAGGGAAAATCTATTGCTTAACGGCTAAAGGTCCTAATAATGCTTGGGTGGCTAATTGTAATTCGTCAGTGTCACCTGCTAACACGGCGTTTACTGCAAAGCCTTGAACATAACTCGTTAGCTGCAATGCAGTGGACTCAATATTGATATGGGGTTGTACTTGCCCTAAGTTTTGGGCTTTTTCTAAACAACCAATAAAGGCTATTTGCAAACTATCCAGATAATGGCGACCAACTCCACGTACTGTCTCGTCGTCAAAACCTAATTCAGTAATACAATTTATCAGTAAACAGCCTTTTCCCTTAACGTGCGAGACGTATTCAGTGAAAAAACTATTGATAGAGTCTAGTCCTTGTTTCGACTCAAGGTTCTTCATTAATTCCTGTAAATATTTACTTTGATAATGATTTAATACTTTATATAGAAAAGCTTGTTTACTGCCAAATTCTACATAAAACCCCCTACGGTTGAATCCTGTCCTGAAGATGATTTCATCCATAATCGCACCGTGATAACCATGTTCGAGAAATATATCTATGGCCAAAGTGAGAACTAAATCTATATTATATTGGGGTTTACGTGGCATGAGGTGCTTTCTTTATAGAACAAGTGTTCTTATGAGATTAGTTAAGTTTCATCACGTGTCAAGTTTGTAAAGGCATTCCCACAGTATTTTAGTACCTAGCTTAAGGTTGGTAGATACAGGTTGATGGTAATTAGTAATTGAAATTGTTTCTCAAGACTAATTATCATAAGCCAGAAGATGGCCTACATCAGATATTTAATTGGCAAGCCGCGACTATTTTCGCTGGAGTAAATTTTTATATTGATGTGACCTTAGCAAATCACCTGCGAGATTCAAACTGGAATGATTAGAATTTTTTGGGAGATAATTTCTCTAAATAATACTTAATCCTGAGCATTAAAAAAGCGGCCATAAATGTGACCGCTTTTTTTGTGTAATTATACTTATTCAGATAATTAACCAAAAAATTGCGTGTTGATAAACTGCCATTGCTCAGTAAAGCCTTCAGTTGGGCGCTTTGTAAATTCACTACGAATAAATTGGTTAATTCTGCCATCTGCGAAACATATCAACATATTAGCAATAATGCTTTCTTCTGCGGGTAAGGTTTTTCCTTCTCGAAGTTTGCGCTCCCGCAGTACTTGCTTTAGTTGGGTTTCTAGGCGTTCATACAACTGAGCAATGCGCTCCCGTAATCTATCTTGCTCGCCCATTAAAGCATCACCGTTTAAAATTCTTGTTATCCCTGGGTTTTTTTCAGCAAACCCCAAAATAAGATGCAATATTAATTGGCAACGAGTGGCAGTGTCCTTTTCCTCATTAATTATCTTATTAATACGGGAAAATAGCGTTTCTTCAATAAACTCTATCAGGCCTTCAAACATTCTCGCTTTACTAGGAAAATGCCTATATAAAGCAGCTTCTGATACGCCTACATGTGCAGCCAATTTTGCCGTCGTAATACGTTGGCCTGGGTTGGTCTGAAGCATACTGGCAAGAGCTTGGAGTATTTGTGCTCGGCGGTTTGGGCGTTTTGTAGCTGGCATTTGGGTTCCTAAAAGACTGTGGCATGGTCTATTTTTGTTCAGTGTATCTTTGTTCAACTAACAGCATAAGCTTTTTAGCTAATAATTGTTTATCGGCAACTTCTAATTTTAATTCACCTTTTGGCCAAAAAACTGTCAGCGCGTTTTGTTCACTGTTAAACCCGATTTGGCTATCTGATACATCATTTGCAGCAATCATATTCAATTTCTTACGTTGTAATTTCCCCAATGCATATTCCCTTAGGTTTTGGGTTTCTGCTGCAAAGCCCACAGTAAAAGGTGGTGAACTTAAGTGTGCTACCTCCTTCAATATATCAGGGTTTTTAACGAAAGTAAGCGTTAACTCATCATCCGATTTCTTGATTTTTTGGTCAACTTTTTGTTGAACTTTATAGTCAGCAACCGCGGCACACCCAACAAATATATTGCAGTCTTTTATGGTACTCATAACGGCATCTAGCATTTGCTCAGCGCTTGTGACTTTAATTACATTGATACTCTGTGGTGCAGGTAAGTTAACTGGACCACTAACTAAGGTTACTTCAGCACCTAATTCTTTTGCCGCATTTGCTAAGGCATAGCCCATCTTTCCTGAGCTGTGATTGCTGATATAACGAACAGGATCAATTTCTTCTCGTGTAGGGCCTGCGGTAATTGTTATTTTTTGCCCTTTTAACAGCAAAGGACTTTTTTGTGGTAGCAATAAGTCAGCTAATTCTTGAGGCTCTAACATTCGGCCGGGTCCTACATCACCACAAGCTTGTTCTCCTTGAGCGGGCCCTAAAAAGCTAACACCCCGTTCAGCTAGTGTTGTTAAGTTCGCTTGAGTCGCTTTTGCATGCCACATTTGTTGGTTCATTGCTGGTGCAATATATATTGGAGCGTCTGTTGCAAGACATAGAGTTGATAGTAAGTCATCTGCAAGACCGTGAGTAAGCTTAGCTATAAAATTTGCTGTGGCAGGTGCGATTAATAGCTTATCGGCCCATTTTGCTAGCTCTATATGACCCATGGCGGCTTCTGCATCTTTGTCTAATAAGTCATTTGAAACAGCATTTCCAGATACCGCCTGTAATGCTAATGGGCTAACAAATTCTTTAGCAGAATCAGTGAGTACAACGCGAACAGTGGCTCCTTTAGCTACCAGTTTGCGCACTAAATCTGGTGTTTTGTATGCAGCGATACCGCCTGTCACACCTAATAATATGTTTGTGTTTTCAAAATGCATTGTGTGTTTGAATTGCTCTTCTTTAACTAATATTGACATTATTGGCTGGAATAGTCTTCATTTGCTAGGCTTATTTTAAGGATTTAACCTATCAATTAAATAGCTTTCTATTTATTTGCAAATTTATGAGCATGGATGCATGAAAATTACAGATTGGCCCGAACAAGAAAGACCTAGAGAAAAACTTTTAGCAGCAGGCGCAGGCTCTTTAAATGATTCTGAGCTGCTCGCTATTTTTTTACGAACAGGGATAAGCGGTTATAGTGCTGTAGATTTGGCCCGTAATTTATTAAATGAGTTTGGTAGTTTAAGAAAATTATTTAGCGCGTCTGAACAAGAGTTTTGTGAAGCTAAGGGGTTAGGGCAGGCTAAGTATGTTCAGTTGCAAGCATGCCTAGAAATGAGCCAACGTTATATGGCTGAAAAACTTGAAAAATTAGATGTATGCAATTCGGTTGAGCACACTCAAAAATATTTGATTAGTAAACTCAGAGACCAACCCCATGAAGTATTTGCTGTGTTAATGCTAGATAGCCAATATCGATTGATTAAATTTAGGCCTATGTTTTACGGCACTATAGATAGCGCTTCAGTTTATCCTAGAGTGTTAGTGCAGCAGGCTTTAAAAGATAATGCGGCCGCTGTGATTTTGGCCCATAACCATCCATCTGGAGTTGCCGAACCCAGCCAAGCCGATAAACATATTACTGGAGCTATTGTTAATGCTTTTAAACTGATGGATATTAAGGTGTTAGACCACTTCGTTATAGGTGACGGTGAAGCTGTGTCTTTTGCTCAAAGAGGCTTAATTTGATTAATTGTCAGCCTGAAAGGGCGAATTAGCGCTTTTTCTGCACATTATTCTTGAACTCCCGTTAGCTTTACTGTATAAAATGCGCCCTCTTGTTAATAGCGTTAATCGTCATATATATAAATGACTGGTTAAACCTAAATTTTTTAGATTGTTTGGAGACAAAGGCCATGGCCAAAGTATGTCAAGTTACTGGCAAGCGTCCAGCGGTAGGAAACAACCGTTCTCACGCTAAAAATTCGACTCGTCGTCGTTTTTTGCCAAACCTTCATTCTCACCGTTTTTGGGTTGAAAGTGAAAACCGTTTCGTGAAACTACGTTTATCTGCTAAAGGTATGCGTATTATTGATAAAAAAGGTATTGATACCGTGTTGGCCGATATGCGCGCTGACGGTGTTAAAGTTTAAGGAATCAGATTATGCGTGATAAAATTAAGTTAGTGTCTTCTGCTGGTACTGGTTACTACTACACTACTGATAAAAACAAACGTAACATGCCTGGCAAAATGGAGATCAAAAAGTTTGATCCTAAAGTTCGTCAGCACGTTTTGTTCAAGGAAGCTAAAATCAAATAAATCCTTTGGTTTTGTCTCCAGAAAAACCCGGCTTTTGCCGGGTTTTTTGCGTTTGTTACATAGGGAAGTAGTCGCTGCTTGTTCCCTTATGGCATAATCTTAGTCTGTTTTCTTTTCACGTTTTTATTTTATGGTTAAGTTGTCTCAGCGCGCTTGGAATAATGTCATTATCGTCAGTATGTTAGCCTTAATCATGCTTTTCAATTTAAGTAGTAACTTTTTAAATGATGAAGGCGATGCTCTCGCAGTATCTACGCTAGTGCCACAAGGTGTATTGATCAGCACTATTGAGTTTTCCAATGCAAAAGTTGAACGAGTTGGCCAAGGTTGGCGAGTTGAGTCAGAACTAACGGTTACATCAGACTTACAAGAATTAATAGACCTTTGGCAGTCAGTTGAGGTGAGTTCTTTCGAGGAAAACACTCAGTGGAGTGACACTCCTGCTAAGGTCACAGTGTGGTTTATTGGGCAGGCAGAACCTACTGAATATTATTTCTTAAAGTTGGCGGACAAAACCTTAGTAAGAATAGGCCATCACACTTACCAATTAGTTGATGTTAATTATCAAACCTTAATCCCTGTAGAGTAAAACATGCCTGAATTACCAGAAGTTGAAGTCAGCCGTTTGGGGATTAGTCCTCACCTTGAAAATCAAACCATTGAAACCATAGTAGTGCGTCAGCGTCAATTACGTTGGCCTATTCCTAATGAAGTACATAAGGCAGAAGGTCTTGTGATAACTTCGATTCATAGGCGGGCAAAATATTTACTATTGAATACTAGCGCCGGCAGTATTGTTTTACATCTCGGTATGTCAGGTAAGCTTTGTGTGGTTGATAGTAACACTGAAGTCAAAAAGCATGATCACCTAGATATAGTGATGAGAAATGGTAAATGTTTGCGTTTTAATGATACTAGACGCTTTGGTTCTTGCCTTTGGCAAGGGGCTAATGAGCCAGAGTTACGTTTATTGTCATCTCTAGGCCCCGAGCCCCTAACCAATGACTTTAATGGCGACAGGCTGTTTGAAATGTCGCGGGGTAAGTCTGTAGCGATAAAAAAGTTTATTATGGACAATAAAGTGGTAGTTGGGGTAGGGAATATATACGCAAATGAATCACTGTTTATTGCTGGAATTGATCCAAGAAAACCAGCGGCTAAAGTCACCAAAAAACGTTATTTACAACTTGCTGAAATCATTAAAAAAGTATTATCTAGTGCTATTGAGCAAGGTGGTACCACATTAAAAGATTTTGCCCAAGCTGATGGAAGCCCAGGATATTTTGCACAGCAATTATTGGTATACGGCCGAGCTGGAGAAGGTTGTGATGTTTGCAAAACGCCAATCAAATCAGTGAATATTGGTCAGCGCAATACATTTTATTGTGACACCTGCCAGCGTTAATATAAGCGGGTGATTTTTAACTTTTACCGTGTAATTTAAGCTGTAATGCATCTATCACTGCTGAGTGACAAAACTCGTTAACTCGGCCTCGGTGTAAGGCGACTTCTTTTACTAAGGTAGAGGAGATAAATGAGTTTTCTTCTGCTGGTGTCATAAATACACTTTCTAAATTTGGGTTGAGTCGTCGATTCATATTCGCGAGCTGAAACTCGTATTCAAAATCAGAAACTGCTCTTAGGCCACGGATCAACACAGTTGCTCCTTGGGTTTCAGCAAAATCAGCTAATAAGCCTTTGAACCCTATAACAGTTACATTGTCTAGATCAGCGGTAACGTGCTTAATTAAATCCACACGTTCGTCTAATGAGAACAAAGGCTTTTTATTTGGGTTAAAGGCAACACCTACGATTACGTCGGTGAACATTTTTGATGCCCTAACAATTAAGTCTGCGTGACCATTTGTTACTGGGTCAAAGGTACCTGGATAAATTGCTTTGCTATGCATAGTGAGTATTTTAACTTTATTTGATGTAAGGCTAACTCAAATTAAAGCATCATTGCTACCTAAACTTTATTTTTGTGGCTTATAGTTAGCATTTTGCATAAGTAGCATATTGCATTGTTTTTACGTGTTATGGCGACAAGGATTTGATGTACAATTCAAAGTTCCGGTGATGTGTAAACTGTCCTCCAACAGAAATATTAAGGTCAATAATTAGTATGATTTCTCACAAATTTAAATGTGTATTTGTGCATGTACCCAAAACCGCTGGTCAAAGTATTGAGCAGTTTTTTAAGGAGAAACATGATCTTCAAGATAAGTATTGTGAAGAGCTATTACTGACTAAAAATTCTGACCCTGCAAAAGGGCCACAAAGGCTAGCCCATATGCGTAGTGATGAGTATGTGACTTGTGGACATATTGATGCACAGAGCTATCAAGATTATTTTACCTTTGGTTTTGTGCGTAACCCTTGGCAGCGTTTAGTCTCTGAATATCTTCATAAAAAAATAGATAGTCGAATGTCACTAAAAGAATTTGTTTTAAATGGCCTTCCGGAAGAAGACTCTTTTAGTGATGCTTATCGTCATATCATTCCCCAGTCTGATTTTTTATTTGATGCGCAAGGCAATCAGAATGTTGACTTCATTGGTCGTTTTGAAAACTTAGCAGAGGATTTTTCTGAAGTTTGTGAAAAGCTAGGGTTAGAAGGAGCAAGTTTACCCCATAAAAACTCCTCATATAGTCCCAGAAGAGCTGCATTGAGAAAGCTTAGGCATTTATTCAGTGGTGATAAAAAGCGGGTTAAAAAAGACTACCGCGAATATTTTGATGATGAGTTACTTGAGCTTGTAAACAAGTTGTATGCAAAAGATATTCAGAACTTTGGCTATTCCTTTGATTGGTAAAGCTAAGTATCTGTCATTCTGACTGAACCCGATTAAGTTCTATTGACTATAGATTGGTACACTCTATACGTCGCTCAATTAGCAGTGAGCGACATATCAAATTAGCCTACTAGGCTTACTACAGAGTAGGCAAGCCCCAGTTTTTTTGTTTTTTCTTATACTCTGCTTTTGGTAAGGCTAAATAACGAGGACTCTTTTTTGGGTCTAGCCAAGCTAATAACTTATCCATTTGCGGCTCTGCCATTGATGTACAGCCGGCTGTAGGTACGTCTGGGCCAAACCATAGGTGTAAAAAGATACAGCTCCCTTTAGTGCTAATGTTGTTGGGGTTATGGTCGAGTACAATTCCTTTTTTATAAATAGTTTGCCCTTCTTTATGAATGTCTCGGCGCATGGGCTCTGTGGAGCCTGTCACTGCATCTTTACCGACCTTGGCCTCATCAACTATTTGATTATAAAGAGGGGAGCTATTTACGTCCATACAGTAATGATTACCTGACATAGCTTGATAAGGCATTTGGGTTTGAGCTTCCGGTAAATAACCAAAAGTGCTGCTCAAATCAAAAATACCTGCTGTGGCTTTACCGTCACCTTCCACTTTGTAGTAGCCTTCTTGAGCAGGGTGTAACCCCAACCCCCAAGCTAAACCTTTACGGCCTAAATTGACTGGGTAGGCAGAGTCTACTGCTTGCCACTCCCCATCTTGCCATTCAAACTTTTGTAAACTGGCTGTGGTAGCTTCCCAATCGTCTGACACTACAACCACAAGCTGTTGAGTCTCTGAGCTTTGTAGTAATGGTTGTGTTTGCTCTGAGTTTGATTCACAAGCATTCAATAAACCTGTTAAAACCATAAGTGTGCCCGTTAAAACGTTACGTGATGTTAAAATGGCCAAGTTAACTCCTGTAAATTGTTGATACTTTCTATGCCAAGGCCAGCGCCTTGACCCAATTGTACATTTGATAGCGTAAAGTCTACGCCACCCACAACGGGGTCGTATTGTCCCAATACTGGGCCATCTAAATCTATTAATGGAATGCTCGATGCTTTTGCTGATGCTAAGTGAGCTGCCGCTGCCACACTAATACTGCCCTCTAGCATACAGCCGATCATGCAAGGTATGTTATGTAGTTCTGCTAAATCGGCAATTTTAATAGCTTGGCTTAATCCAGCACATTTCATTAATTTAATATTGATAATATCTGCAGCACCATTACGGATTAAGGTTAAAACCTGCTGTGGTGAAAATGCACTTTCGTCGGCCATTACAGGGGTAGTAATGCGTTCACTGATATAGCTTAAACCGGCAATGTCGTTATTCTTAACTGGCTGTTCTATTAGCTCAAGTTCGACGCCCATGTTTTCTAGTTTCTGAATGGCGTAAACCGTTTGTTTAGCGGTCCAACCTTGGTTAACGTCTAATCTAATAATGGCCCGTTTTGCTACATCTTGATAAATTTCGTGTATTCGTGAAATATCATTTTCGATATCTGTACCAATTTTTATCTTTAGAATGTCAAAGCCTTGTTTTATGGCAAGATTAACGTCAGCTAACATTTTATCGATATGGTCAACACTAATGGTAACGTCTGTCTTTAAATGTGGCTTACCCCCACCTAAAAGTTTGTACAAAGGGGCATCAAATCGTTTTGCCCATAAATCGTAAATGGCGATCTCTAGACCTGCTTTGGCACTGTTGTTGGCTACGATAGCGTGTTGAATTTTATGGCAAATACCATTTAAATTTTCAATATCCATACCGATAATCTGAGGGCCAATTACTGTGCTTATGGCATGGCTGATAGAACCATGGGTATCACCAGTAATAACAGGTGTAGCAGGCGCTGAGCCATAACCCAGCACACCCTTATCTGTTTCAACAATAATTACTAAGTCTGTGATGTTCTGTACAGTACGCATAGATGTTTTAAAGGGAGTGATTAGCGGTACTTCTAATTTTGCAAAACGTATAGCTGTAATTTTCATAGGTATTTAAAGTCCTTCAACACTATTAAGAGTCAGGCGTTTAATATTATATATTCGGTCAACATAGGATGTGGTTTCGTTTAAATGTAACGCAATTAATGGGGTTACCGAGACTGCGTTTAAGGTTCCTTTAAAAAACTCCCCTTCAGGGGTCCAGTAAGCTAGCCCCTTAACATCATGTATCACTGTAGGTTGACCTTCTTCTTCGCCTAAGTACATCATAACGTGACCAGGAATATAAATAAGGTCGCCAATCTGCATCTTATTAATTACGCTTAATTTTTTGACTGTTGTGCTGTTTTTATCAAAACGATAGTTTGTGCCGTATGCGCCTTTACCCTGTTGACCAGAATTACGAGGCATCAATATTCCAAAGGTCTTGTATATTTCGCCTACAAAGCCGGTGCAATCTCTACCATTATAATCGTGGCCCCAGCCGTAGCGTTCACCCAAAAACTTGAATCCTTGTTCGATGACCCTTTGCGGTGTGTAGGCTAAATACCCTTGATGTACGTCCTGAGTGCGGCCAATTAAGGCAATTTGAATACTAAGACTGCCATCTTGATTACGGGTGGGAAGTTTAACTTGGTAACTGCCCGCTGTACTCTGGTCATATAATTCATCTTGCTGCTCTTTGGCATGAAGTAGCGGTAACTTCACGCCCATATCTAGTTGTACTTCAGATACCGCATTTTTGTTAGGTACAAAACTAGTTAATACTTTTGCACCAGTCACCACTAAAAAATTATCTTGGGCAAGGTAATTTTCAATTAGCTTTTTATCACCAATGGCAATATCACTTTGTTGTACCCAGGCTAAATAGTTGTAGTTTTGTACCAACAGCCATTGTCCATCCGTACTGCTGTGTAAAATCGCCACAGCCTCGCCCGGAAAAACCGCTGTTTCTTGAAAGCGGTCTAAGTCTAGGTCCATAGCCTCATTAAAGACTTTATCTAGCGTAGGAAAGGTACGTAACGCAGAACGTTTACTCACTAGCCCAAACTTTACTGTATTTTGTTGCGCTACCCCTTCAATATTTAAGTTGGCTGTGTAGCTTTCGAAGTTTTGTTTAGAAAGCTGAGTACCATCGGCATAAAAACGTGCGCTACTGGGAATGCTACTTATGCTTTTAATGTTTGCGATTAATTCAGCTTTACTTAATTTAATCGGGCTTGCCAAAGGATCTACAACATGAGGATTACTTGCAAACAATTGTTGATTGAATGCGCCTATATCTTTGCTTTTCATCGCCATAACCTCGTTACTTTCTAATTTACTCTGCCAGTACTCAGGGTGTAATTGCTGGCTTGTGATATCTGGTACATTGCTACTTATAGCTAAGTTGCTGAAAGCGCCCAAAGAAAATAAAACAATAAAACCAAATAGAATTTTTGGCATCAACAGGGCTCTCTTAAGGTGTTTTGTAGGGGTATCTAACATAGTCATTGCTCAATTAAGTACTAGGGACTGATCTAATAAATATAACGCGCCTTTCTCTGGACCTGCTACAGGAGTAACTACTCGTAATTGCAGGGCAGGGCTAAGTTTGGTTTTAAAAAACGCTGCTAATCCACCCATTAATACTATAGGCAAATCGGTATTTTTTAAGGTACTGTGGCATAACTTTTCTAAGTATTCTGTCGCTTCTTGTACCAAAGCATGGGCCTGCGGATCTTGTTCTGCTAATTTGACAACTACTGGTGCCAAGGTGGCAAACTCTCTTGACGTAGCTCCTATCATCTTTTGGGCTAAATCAGCGGCCGACGACACCTTTAAATTATTTAATATTACATGATTTAATGTTGTCATTGGCGTTATGCCTTCTAATGCGTCAAGTGTTATTGACACCGCAGCGCGCCCTAACCATGCTCCGCTACCTTTGTCACCTAGAAGAAAACCATGACCACCAAATTGGGAAATAACACCCGCTTGCAGCTTAGCTGCGGAAGAGCCGGTACCTATAATAAGTAGCGCTCCATCTTTACCTCCATGGGCTCCATAACTGCTGGTGGCTAAATCACTTTCTACTTTAAAATCTGCAAAAGGATGCTGCCATTCGAGTAGTTTTGCTTTGACACTGGATACAGTGGCACCTGCTAAGCCTGCGGCTACTTTTAGTGTCGGTATTTGTTTTATATTAAGGTTGGCATCTAATAATGCCATATGCACTGATTTTAAAATGGAGTCTAATGTTTCAGGTAAGTTGCGTGCTGCATTGGCTGAACCACTGACCCCCTTACCTAAAACCTTTCCATGTTTATTGAATAGGTGAGCGCTACATTTAGTCCCTCCGCCATCAATTCCAACATAAAGAGGTGGTGCGTTATTCATTACTTGGTGCTTCCAATATTATATTCTCTTATAAGGCTACCATGTGAATAATTGTTTCTAAAGGTATTAGATTCTAATGAAATCTAAATCTTGAAAATCATAACTAAAATCCACATCTTTAGAGGCTGGCGCAAGTGTCATACCTGTTACTGAGCCATGTATATCCTGCTTGAAATCTATTACCGCATCGGCTTCTAAACTACGATCATTCCAACGTATTAATACGCGGTTTGAATCATCTAAGTGGTATAGTTTACCAACAAACTTTTCGACCCGTAATGCACGAATTTGTAAAAAAGACTCCTTGTTATTGCCGCTTTTTTCAATAATAAAATGGCCTAACCATAGATCTTCATAGGTGCCCATATATGCCTTTGCGTTAGGGTGCTTGGCACTGAATAGTGTATGGCCTTGGCTTTGCTTAGAAGTCTTAGAAGTGACTGAAGATTTGCTTGGTGGGCTAAACTTATTGAGCCAGTCTGTTTTAGTATCCCCTAAATATGGCTTCATGACAGTGTACATTAAAGCACTACGGGCGGCGCTCGACTGTTGGTTTGTGAGTACCACAAATCCTAGATCTAACTCTGGAAACAGACTTACAGAGGAATACATTCCAGCTAAGCTACCGGTGTGATGAACTTGTAAATATCCGTTCATGTCATTGATGCGCCAACCTAATCCGTAGGCACTAAGGTGGGTATTGTCAAAGTGTTTACTGCGCCACGATACAGGCATAATGGTGTGTGGGGTCCACATCATTTTATGCTGCGCTTCTGAAAAAAGTGGTTTGCCTGTAGTTGTTTGACCTTGGTTAAGTTGTACTTTTACCCAAGTCAGCATGTCATTCAGGCTGCACTGTATGCCGCCTGCTGGTGCGGATACACTAGGTTTGTCTGGGTCAATCGGGCGAATAATAGTTTGTAACTTGCCGTCAACCATGCCGTGAGGCGTGGCGACATCTGAGATGCTTTCTGATTTTACCTTCCCTGCAAAACAATGATTCATGCCTAAAGGCTGCATTATTTTTTGTTCTACAAAGCTTTCCCAACTGGTATTTGTAACGGCAGGAATAATCTCACTAGCCACGATATAGAGCAGGTTGTCATAGGCATAGTCGGCCCTAAATTCGCCGCTTGGTTTTAAGTGCCGTAGATTATGCAATACTTCTTTTCGGGTAAAACTAGATGGTTCTGGCCAAAGCATTAAATCACCTGCACCTAACCCCAAACCGCTGCGGTGGGTTAATAGATCGATTAGGTTAAATTCTTTGGTTACCCAAGGGTCGTGAAGTATGAAGTCTGGCAAGTAGTCTTGGACTTTACCATCCCACTTGATTTTCCCCTCGTCCACTAATATTGCGAGAGCTGCTGCAGTAAACGCTTTCGTATTAGACGCTATCTTAAAAATACTATCGGCATCGACAGGAGCATCTGCATTAATTTTTTTTACACCAAACCCCTGTGCAGCAATGACTTTACCGTTTTGAACTACTCCAATGGCCGCTCCTGGTATATGCAGCTGCGCCATGATTTCATGTATTTTATTATGCTCTAAAGGCAACGGTTCGGCATTCGTACTCAAATTAATTCCAATTAATAAAATGCAAAGTAGTGAACATCTTAGCGTTAACTTTGGCATAGATTTGACCTTACTCATTATTTAATACCGCCTCATAAACCAAGCTTACAATACTGCCGTATTTGCCCGTTTCAAAAAGCTTTCCGTTAAATTCAGGGCCTTTATTACCTTTTCGTTCTACTATTTCACTATGGCGAGCATTAGTGAGTAAAACAATGGCTAAGTCGTATTCAGGATCAATCACCGTGACTGTACCTGTCCAACCTGTATGGCCGTAAGCAGAGGCGCTTGCATAGGGCCCAAAATGCCATTTAGTTTCACCATGACCAGCACGGCGCCAGCCTAAACCAAAGCTGGCTTCACCCTCTTCTGGCTTTATAAATTCGTCGAGTACACCTTGTGTAAACACTTTGGTTTTTCCGTAACCCCCTCCATTTAACAGTGTTTGAGTTAGTACGGCTAGATCGTCAACTGTTGAAAACAGGCCTGCGTGTCCGGTTACTCCTCCAAATGAGTGAAACGCTTTTTCATCATGAACTTCACCTTGCAATACATAGGTACGGACATTATCGAAGTCTACTCTGCCACCGCGGGTATTTCCCATTATTTCTGTGGCGGCAAATTGGCTTTTAGTAAAGCCTTTTTGTAAAGGGTTAAACAAGGTGTTATCCAAGCCTATTGGGTGATAAATTTGCTGTTCAACATATAAATCTAATGGCTCCTTTGTGACGCGTTCAATCAGTAGGCTAAGCAGCATATAGTCTGTATCGCTGTATACGGTTTTACTTTGTCGAGCGGTTTCAAAGGGCACTCGAGACAATAATAAATGTTCAGTTTGTTTTTTGTTTTGAGAGAAAAATTTCTCTCCTAACTTGTTGTCTTTAGTGAAAAATCGTACCTGTGGAGAATAACCTGCAGTGTGAGTAAGCAAATCTCTGACTAGACGGCTTTCACGCCCTTGGCCTTGATACTCAGGTAAATAATCATTGATAGGACGTGTGACATCTACCTTGCCTTCAGATACTAATTTCATGAGCGCAAAGTTAGTGGCAAACATCTTGGTATTTGAGGCTAAGTCAAAAAGTTGGGTAGCTTGCATTGCGATTGGGTGAGTGAGTTTTTCACCACCATCAGCATATTTTCGGGCATAGCCATAAGCACTTCTCTTAATGACTTTACCGTCTTTCAATACAAGTAATACTGCTCCCGGAAACCCTGCTTCTATATCGCTATTGATAAGCTCATCTACTTTGGCAAACTTATCGTTATTGATTGTTTTTTCAAGTGTTAACTCAGGGTAGGGGATCATCACTTTAATACTACTGCCTTCTGGCAATACGTTTTCAACTCTTAAGGTGTTCTCTCCATTCTTAGTACGCTTGGCCAAAGAGTAGTGGTAGCTTTGATAGGGCTTTAGGTAGGTATCTATATTGAGTTTTTCACCGTTAACGTAAATATCTGCACTTGTTGCATCAACATTATCAATAATGAGGTGGCCTTTATTTGAGTAGCTTTTAAAGATGGTGCGGTCGTTTACCCATTCTCGAGTACTACGTTCAATATTTGGAAAGACATCATTAACTTGGTAATAGCTTAAGTTTTTAATAGGTACTGGTGGCTGTTTTTCTCTCTCGTAACGTGAAAGAAGAGCATCAAGTCGCTGAGGGAAGTACTTTTCTATTAGCGCAAATAAAGTACCTGCAGTTTTACTGTCAAGCTTGCCATTTACTGACCATGGTAAAAAATGCATTTGAAAAGCAGATAAAGTATCTAAAGTGGCACCATCAGCCACGCCAGTTTCAACTATGCCGTATCCATACACACTTAAGGCGTGCTGTATTAACCCTATGCTGGCCGGAGATGTATTAAACATCTCCCAATATTTCTTAAGAGTATCATTGTCGTACCAAGCGCCTATACCGTTTTGATAAAGTTGATACCAAGGGAACCGAGGGCCAGGGTCATTTTTACGCGTGGGGGAGATATCTGAATGCCCAACTACAGCGGTTGGTGATATATCAGGATTTCGAGCTAGAATATCTTTTGATAAGGTGATTAATAATTCAATCTGCTTTGAATCATAATCGGGGAAGATGCATAGGCGACTCGCATCGTTTTCTCGTTTTTGTGTATCAGTAGATGAAGTATCACGCATACACTCAGGCACATTCACTATCTCAATGCCTAATGATTGATCATTTAAGTCTTTTCTACCTTGCCAGTAACTTCTTCCTGCATGCCATGCACGACCCGTTTCATCCACTAATTGAACGACTTTTAATTCTTTATCTTGATAGCTAGGGTCGTTACTTTCTGGAATAAGATAATGAGCACTCAAACCACCTTCATCGACTAAAGCGGTAACCGATTTTTGGTAATCTATGGCGGTATAATGCATCACCAAAAACTTAATCCGTTGGCTGTAATTTTTAGATTGCATGTGAGACAGGGGTAAAGATGTACAGCTCACAATAAGTAGAGTTAAAGCTGCTAATAGCCATTTGCTATGCGTTAGCGGTGATTTTTTTTCATGAGATAAATGATGACGAACACCAAACTGCATAACAAACCCTGCCTTAAGAATAAAAAATTATTAACAAATTATAAATTTGGAATAATTATTCTACACGTGTTTTTGACCTAATAATAAACGATTTTATATAAAAATCTTTAATTAGATGATTAGCCTAGGGCTAATATTTATCATAATTGATTATTCAATTACCAGTTAACTCTATGCCAAAAAGCTTCTCATGATTAATTCTATAAACTGTATTTTAAGTCTTCGTAAAGATAAATTATTTATATATATAGCAATAATTGGAAAAAATTATTCTTGACCTCGCTGGTTAATATTTGTTAAATAGCAATTAGTTTTCCTTAAGTAACAGCCGCAATAAAAGAGTTGGTTTCGGGATTTCTGTAGCTAGGTCACTTAAAAAACTTAAAATAAGGGTGAAACACATGTCAAAACAACATAAACACTATCTAAAACAGCGTCTGCATCGGGCTGTTAGTAAAACGCTAAGGTTTCATACCTTATTAAGGGGAGCATTATGAAACACTATTTACGCTATTTCTCATTGTTTGCATTACTCCTTATAGGAATGAATGTATATGCCTCGCAGGTTGGTGAAATCATAGGTAAAGTGACAGGACCGGATGGCTCACCACTTGAAGGTGTCTCAGTCGAAGCAAAAGGCGATGTATTGCCTAAAGCCCGAAAAGCGACGTCTAAATCTAACGGTAGTTATCGGCTACAACTTTTACCTCCTGGTAATTATGAAATCACCTTTAGTTCCCCTAATGGCGAATCTCAAACCATTAATACTTCTGTATTGCTTGAGCAAAGAAAGACATTAGACTTTCAACTAGGCTTTGAAAGTTCAGAAAAAATTGTTGTTTATGGTCAAGCACTAACAACTTCTACCAATGCATCAATAGGTAACTCGCTTAATTCTGATGCTTTAGAAGTGCTGCCGACGGCTGTTGAATATAGTTCGTTACTTCGTTTAATACCTGGTGTTCAAGTAACTTCTGACAGCATACGTGGTCCGAGTGCGGGTGCAAGTGGTCAGGATAACGGCTACAAAATTGATGGTGCCAACCTTTCAGTTCCTTTATTCGGTATTTTGGCTTCGTCTCCATCAACACATGATGTTGCACACGTTTCTGTTGAGCGAGGTGGTGCCAGAGCTGTTGGCTTTAATCGAAATGCTGGCGTAACTTTGAATACTGAAAGTAAGTCTGGTACCGATGAGTTTACCGGTGATATCACATACCGCCTGCAAAAAGGTTCTTGGCAAGCAGATGATGAAGATGGCCTAAGCACAGAAGATGATATTGGTTATATCACTATCGGTGCTGGTGGACCACTTATTAAAGACCAGCTCTATTTTTATGGTTCTTACTATACCCGTGACGATTCAAAAGAAAGTGGCACTAACGCTCGTGGGACGGTACCGGATATTACTAATGAACGTGAAGAATATTTCGGTAAATTTACATGGACGCCAATTGACGACATTTTAATTAATGCTAGTTACCGTAGTTCTGAAGTGACAACAACTAATCAAGAGATTTACGAGAATAATTCAGTGTCGACAGCAACCGATGGCATTGATGAATTTGAAGTATTAGTAATTGACGGTTCATGGATAATTAATGACTCAACCACCTTTAACATGTCTTATGCAGATACAAAACAATCGGCAGGTTCGTTTCCAGTTAACAACCTTGGTTTTAGAGGTCAATCAGGTGATTCATTAGATCTGACAGACTTAAGCTCACAAGGTTACTTTACGGTGCCGGATCTTGAAATCAGAACCGGCGCTGACGCTAGCGAACAGGCCTTAATTGATGCCTATAATGCTGGTGCAGCTCCACTTATCGCAGCTTATGGAATTAATGGTGAAGCGCTTGGCAGTGTTGGTGCGGCTGCAACTATCAACGATAACGCCTATTTAGGTAAAACCATTGAAATGTCACTTGATCACGTTATGGATATTGGCAATACGTCACATGAACTTCATTTTGGTATTCAACAAGAAGAAGGCTCAGAAGAACTGTTCCGTGTATCTAATGGTTGGGGTTCAATAGAATACTGGGGCGGTTTAGATATTGACGATGGCGGTATTGTAGCGCCCAATGGTGATTCTATTCCTGTAGGAACAACTTATAGAGCAACAGTGCAAACCCGTGGCTTTGATGCAGGCGGCTTAACAGGTCCACTTGTTTCAGCATCTAAATCAATAAATATTGCGGTTAACGATACTATATATTGGGATGACTTTACGTTTGATCTAGGATTTTTACTGAGCCAAGATGAGATTATTGGTCAAGGCCTGCGTAAAGCTGACACTAGCTCTGGCTGGGAAGAAGCGCGTGGTAACACTTACGTGATGAAAAAGGTTGGCTTCAGCGAAACCTTTCAACCACGCTTAACAGCCACTTGGGACTATAGCGAAGACGCTTCAGCATTCTTTAGTTTTGCAAGGTATAACCCTGGAGTAAGTTCTCTTGCTCGTGCAGCCTCTTGGGACCGTAATACAGGTGGAAGTACTACAAGAGTTTACTTTGATGAAGGCGGTAACTTCCTTGACTCAGAAACTAACGTGTCTTCAACAGGTAAATTGTTTGCAGATGGCTTAAACCCTAGAACGGTACAAGAGTTTATTCTTGGTCACCAAACAACTTTGCAAGACAATTGGACTATTCGTAACCACCTTCGCTATCGTCGTACATGGAACTATTGGGAAGATACCAATAATAACTCTCGCATAGTGTACGATTGTGCAAGCTACCAAGATCGTGTTGCAAGCTTTGCTGACTTGTATCCAGACTTAGTTGATGCTGCCAATGAGTGTCAATTTGATTCACCTGAGCCTAAAGAGCTGTATATACCGGTTAATAACTTGATTGGTGAGAGTTCGTACGTTATTGCTCAGCTAGATGGCGCGTACACAAAGTACCTAGAAGCAAGTATGGAAGTTGACTATAAATCTGAAAATTTCTTTTCAACAACTTCATTGGTATGGAGCCATTACTACGGAAACTTTGACCAAGATGGAACGACTCGTTTTGATAACGATCAGGGCACCTTTATTGGTTCTTCAAATATTGCAGATAGTTGGTATGGGCAATTATGGGGCAGTTTTACCAATGGAGATTTACGTGCAGATCGTACATGGCAATTTAAAAGCTATGGTGCGTACGAGTTTTCGTGGGATGCATCACTTGGTTACTTAGCTTATTGGCAATCTGGCCACACTTGGGCACACCAATGGGCGAGTACTTTCTACTTGGAGCCTCGTGGTAGCCGTGAAACACCGAGTCATTTCCAACTGGATTTGAATTACTCTCAGCACTTTAAAATTGCAGATGATTACGGTTTGTTGCTTCGTTTGGACGTTTTCAATGTGTTTGATAAACAAACCGGTTATAACCCTCAACCACGTTACAGTGATTCTGAGTTAGGTGTATACCGTAGCCATGAAAACCCACGTCGTGTTCAACTAACAGCTGCATTTAGCTTTTAAAAGTTTGATGTTAGTAAGTTTGACCCCGTAAAGTGATTACTTTGCGGGGTTTTTTAATGGTTTCTCAAACTGATGGTTTAAGCCGTTGTAGAATACCCTTAACAGGCTTGTTCTAATTAAGAGCCAAGCCAACTAAGCTGTTACTGACTAAATCTAAATCGACGGGATTAGAATGACTTTGAGCCTAAGTCAAATAATGGCGAATATTCCCACAGACTATTTAGAGCCCTAATGTATGCAGTAAAAGCCTTGATTACAGTAAGAGGCTACATAGCAATTAATCTACACAGCCAAGAATTTTTTATCACCGTAAAGAATATACTATTCTTCATTTATTTTATTACATCTGTTAAAACTCAATGTAGGAAACATATGTTAAAAAGTATCTATCTCATATCGCGTCACGTGCAATTAATATTTATTGCGACAGTTTTAGTTGCGTGCAGCCAAACACCTTTAATATCTCGTGTGAGTAAGGGGCTTGAACGTCAAGTCGCACAAAAATTAATGATTGATTTACGTTATTTTTGTGTTGCTACTACATCGAAAAAGCCTTGTACTCAACCCGTCACAGAATTAATCGAACCTTTAGGCAATTTGATTGCAGATACGGGTATCGGTGGCGTAATACTGTTTGCTGAAAATATAGAAAACACATCACAAATATTGCATTTGAATTATGCGCTGCAAGAAGCTGCAAAGGCTGCAGGTCATCCTCCATTATTTATAGCGATTGACCAAGAAGGTGGGCGTGTGGTGCGTTTACCCCAACATTTAGGTACTCCATTAGCGGGTAATATGGCCATAGGTGCGACATACGCTAAATACGGTGATAGGTTCGCCACGCAAACCGGTGAAGTATTGGCAAAAGAATTAATGTCACTCGGCTTTAACTTGAATTTTGCTCCCATTGTTGATGTAAATGTAAACCCTCTAAATCCTGTAATTAATGTACGTTCGTTCGGTGAAAATCCTGAGCTTGTGGCTAGTTTAGGAGCTGCTCAAATGACGGCTATGCAAAATCAAGGAATGATGGCTACGTTAAAGCATTTCCCTGGGCATGGAGACACTAATGTGGATAGTCATACAGGCTTACCAAGGGTTGATCATAGTTTACATCAAATAGAGGTAACGGATTTATTGCCTTTTCAACACGCCATTGATAATAGCTCTCCTGCGATGATTATGACGGCCCATATTCAATATCCTGAATTAGATAATACTGAGTTTAAAGCAAAAGACGGCAGCGCAATTATTCTACCAGCTACTATGTCTCGAAAAATTTTGACAGGGCTACTAAGAAATAAGATGGGTTATGATGGCGTGATTATAACTGACGCCCTTAATATGGCCGGGGTGTCTCATTATTTCGATGAAACCGAAGCCGTGATACAAACCTTTTCAGCAGGGGCAGATATAGCCCTTATGCCAACGATAATTCGTTACCCTTCAGATATTAAAAAGCTTAAAAAACTCATTCATAATGTCGCAAATGAGGTGCAGCGAGGGCAGTTAAGCCAGGCCGAAATAGAAGCTTCAGTACAGCGTATAGTGAGCTTAAAAGAAGGTTACCAGTTAAAGCAAAGTATTCATCAGCCTATTGAACAAGAGATTAAAAAATCAACACAGATTTTGGAGTCAAAAGAACACAAAAAAATTGAACAACAATTGGCCGATAAGGCTATTGTGGCAATTAAAAATAATGGCGTGTTGCCTCTAGAAAGAAAAATAAATAAGGTCCTCTTAGTCATGCCAGACACCACGAAATGTATGGGGTTAACGCTGGCTTTAAAAACCCGAAAGTCAAGTTTAGACATAAAATGTAATAGCATGGCAAGTCATGACGCTGACATTAAGCTTACGTCATTGGAGTGGGCCGATATGCTGATTACCGCTGATATAACGCCAGACCAAAGTTTAGCTGAATTGGGTGGTATGGATGATCTGAAGCATAAAAGTAAGCGCAGTTCTAAACAGCAGCAAAATACGCAACAGTTGAGGTTGTTAAAAACAGCTAGAGGATTAGCTAAGAAGACTGTATTTGTGAGTTTCCGCACCCCATATAATAGTTATTTATTTTCGCCTTTCTCTGATGCCATATTAGCGAGTTTTGACTACCGACTTAATCGAATTCAATATTTGGATGACTTTGGCCGTTTGGTTACAGAATACCAAGGCCCAAGCTTTAGTGCGCTAGCTGATGTCATTATTGGTAATATTCAAGCTCAGGGTAGTCTGCCTGTTTCGGTGCAGAGTGCTCAATGATTTAATACATAGGGTAATAAAAATAAGAATAAAATATTCAATTGGAATAATTTCAGCCATTACTTTGATAAATATCTGTATTTATTTATATTATTTAAAAAAATCAGTTAATAACTTTGCGATTATTGATTATTATTATTCTTAGTTGATAAATAAAATATTTCTGAGAGAAGATGTCTACATTTACCAAAATTAAAGCTGTAAAAGATTCTTTGTCGAGCAGTGAACTAAAGTTAGCGAAGTTTGCATTAGACTCGTCTAATGCAATCAGAGAGTTATCATCACAAGAACTGGCGAATGTGGTGGGGGTGAGTCAATCAAGTGTGGTTAAGTTTTCTCAGAAATTAGGCTATAAGGGTTATCCCGCCTTTAAAATGGGGGTCATTGACGCGTTGAATGCCTCTACTGCTAACAGTAACTTGCATGGCAAAATTACTGTTAATGATGGCTTTACACAAATGTCTGACAAGTTGCTTAGCAGTAAGGTTTCGGTATTAAATGAAACACGAAATCTAAATGATGAAAAATCACTAGTGGCAGCTGTGGAGTTACTTAAGTCTTCAAAACGGATTCTAATTTGTGGTTTAGGTGGTTCAGCTTTAGTGGGGAAGGATTTTTCATATAAGTTGCAAAAGTTAGGCATATTAGCGATAGAAGAGGCTGATGCACATGCCCAATTGGCATTTTCGGCTACTTTAGGTGAAAACGATTTAGTATTTGCTATTAGCGAATCTGGTAACACCAAAGAAATTATTAATGTGGTATCTGAAGCAAAGCACAATAGTACTAAGGTTATATCGCTGACTCGTTTTGGTGCGACTCCTATTTCTGATTTAGCTGAGGTAAAGCTGTATTCAGTTGCAGATGAAGAGTCAGCCAGACTGTCATCTATTTTAGCCAGAACGGCTCAAGAATTTATTATTGATATCTTATTTATTGCTATTACTCAGTCATCTCGTCAGGGCCGTCAGATATTAGAAAAAACAAATGCTGTGGTGAGTGACTTTAGGCGTTTATCTGAGTAGAGAGAGCTCTCTTTATTGTTCGTCGTAGAGTAGGTAGGGCTTTCGTTGTAGTTTAAAACGTTGCAAATCTGCTTGCCAGCTATCTCGTATTTGTTGAAAGGTTTGTCCGTTTTCAATGGCAATGCGGAGTTTGTTAGTACCTGCTAACTTGTCCATGAAGTTGGCATTTTGAAAAAATGTTTCTCCCGCTTTTGAAAATGCCTGATAGGTTTTTATAAATAGCGCTAAGTCTAATCCTTGCTGTGTGCTGTGTTGTAGGTTTAGACCCAATAATGTTTCATTTTCTAGCTTTGGATGTAGCGCTGCGCCGAGCCGAGAGGTGGGAGTAAAGCTAAACTCTCCTAAAGGTAATTCGTTGTGACCTATAACCTGGAATGGAAAGTCTGTGCCTCTGCCTACACTGACTGGAGTTGCTTCAAAAAAACATAAAGAAGGGTACAGTTTTACTGCTTGACTATTGGGTAGGTTAGGGCTGGGAGCCACTGGTAATTCATAGTGCATACTGCGTTTATAGTTAGTATTACTAACGGTGAATAATTCTAAGTTATTAGCATCTACAATCCAATTTTCACCTTTAATCATTAAAGCCAATTCAGCCACCGTCATGCCGTGCAAAAGTGGAATTGGGTGCATACCCACAAAAGATTGATAGTCCATATCCAGTATTGGGCCATCGGTAAATTTCCCGTTAGGGTTTGGCCTGTCTAACACCAAAAATTGGGTGTCTGATTCTGCAGCCGCTTCCATCATGTAATGCATTGAGCTGATATAAGTGTAGAAGCGTACCCCAACATCTTGTATGTCAAATACCACTATATCAATTTGTTCCATGGTGTCTTTGGAGGGCTTTTTATTTTTACCGTAGATGGAGGTGATTTGAATACCTGTTTTGCTATCTATGGCGTTACTAACATGAGCACCTGCATCATAGTTACCCCGAAATCCATGCTCAGGCGCAAAGATGCGAACGACGTTAACGTGTTTTGACAACAAAAAATCGACTAAGTGAGAATGGTGAACTCTAGATGTTTGGTTAACAACCAAAGCTACTCGCTTACCTCTTAATAATGGAAGGTAATGCTCACTTTGAGAGGCTCCCGTTTGTACATTAGGAGGTGATATATGGCTTGCACAGGCATTCAAGCATAATACTAGTGTTGCCAGTGCCAGGCGTATAAGGTGCAGGTTAAGCAGTCGTAGTTTCAATGGCTTTTCTTAAATAACCTTTATTTTGCTGAAGTAAGGCAAGGGCTTTGTCGGCACTTATATTGGTTAAGATCATCATTATAGCGACTTTGGCTTCGTTGTTTGCTTGTTGTAGTGCTGTGGTGGCCGTTTTTTCATCGCAATCTGTCGCTTGCATGACGATTAATAATGCTCGAGCATATAATTTATTATTACTGGCATTCACATCTACCATAAGGTTTTGATAAGTTTTGCCTATTTTTATCATGCTGGCAGTGCTGAGCATGTTGAGGATTAATTTTTGAGCGGTACCTGATTTCATTCGAGTGGAGCCAGTTAGCACTTCTGGCCCTACTGGAGCGCATATATCGACATCAGATTTTTTGCCAATAGGTGAGTGGGGATTACAGCTAACCGCGACTGTTTTGGCACCTAAGGAGTTAGCGTATTGAATGGCAGAAATAACATAAGGAGTTCGACCACTAGCTGCAATGCCAACTAGTACATCGTTACTTGTAAACTGTATTTCTTTCAAATCTGTAATGGCAGCTTCTTGGTCGTCTTCAGCTCCTTCAACTGCATGCTTTATGGCTTTTTCGCCTCCAGCAATGATACCTACCACCATATCCTTGGCGACGCTAAAAGTAGGTACACATTCAACGGCATCTAAAATCCCTAACCTACCACTGGTACCTGCACCAATATAAATTAATCGGCCATTATTGTTAAAGGCGTTAACTATGATATCTACTGCTAACGATATAGGACCTAAAGCTGGGCGTATAGCTAACGCTACTTTTTGATCTTCTTCATTAATTTTTTGCAAAATATCACTGGTTGACAGTAAATCAATGTTTATCGTTTCGTTGTTTCGGGTTTCTGACAAGATAGTGTAGAGCTCGTCTAAAAGCGGATTATTATCCATAATTTTTCTCACTTTTTTTTAAGTATGTAACTATTACGACTTGAATATACTTTATTTGATTCATCAAAATCAGCCTAATTTAACTGTGATTCACAATGGCTATAACAGATTTTTCTTATTAATTGTAAACACCCAATATAATAAGATTATCTCATTTTTACTATCGGTCAGATTAAACGTTTTATTCACAAAAATTATAATGAACAATAGTTTCCCATTTAAGTTGAGAATATATTATTCTTTATTTTTTGTATATAGGTAATAATAATTGATTTTTGGATAAGGCTAGTATCTACTACTTAAATAAACGTGGGTGTTATATTGGTCATGGTCCAATGCCTTTGGGTGATACTTTTTGTAACAGAATCACAATGGGTGATCGGATAAAATGACATGAAACAATCATCTTCTAGAAAGGTAGCTATGTGATATGGCAATTATATTCTCTAGCTTGTTAGCTACTGTTGCTTTAATAGTTGAGCGTTGTTACATGAGTGATAGATACTGATCCGTTTACTTTTTTAAGGATCCATTTTAAATTTTAGGTTAGGGCATGCACCCACATATTGAAAAGTTGTACAAAATAGCAAGTAAGAAGTCGCGCCTGATACTTGGCTTGATGAGCGGAACATCATTAGATGGATTGGACGTTGCACTTTGCGAGGTGTCTGGTTCTGGAACGAATACCGTCTGTAATTTGGTTGATTTTATTACCATTGATTATTGTGAAGAATATCGTAGTAAAATAAAAACAATATTTGCTAAGAGTGAAGGGAGTATAGAGCATGTATGTTTACTAAATGCATGGATTGCTCGCTATCATGCAAACTTGGTAAATCAGGCAGTACAAGGGTTTGGCTATTTAAACGCAGATATTGATGTTATCGCAAGCCATGGTCAGACTATTTATCACAGCCCAAAAGAGCAGCATAAATATGATGACTTCCCTAATGCCACTCTGCAAATTGGTGATGGTGATCACATTGCAGTATTGACAAACATTATTACGTTAAGTGATTTCAGACAGAAGCACGTTGCGGCTGGGGGGCAGGGCGCGCCTCTAGTGATGTATGGAGATTACTTGTTGTTCCACAGCACCGCTGAAAATCGCATTATGCTTAATATAGGTGGAATCGCAAATTTAACTTATTTACCAAGCAAAGGTGACATTTCTCAGGTGTTTAGCTCTGATATTGGTCCCGGTAACACTATCATGGATGCCTTTATACAGACCTTACCTGGAAACTTGCATTACGACGATGGTGCTAAAGTGGCTAGTGCCGGTAGTATCCATCAAGCTTTGTTAATGGAGTTGTCGAATTCGCCTTTTTTCAATCAGTCATTTCCAAGAACTACAGGGCCAGAAGTCTTTAACCTTGAATATTTGCGTGAAGCACAGCAGCAAGCTGAGGCAACAGATATTTCTAATGAAGACGTAATGGCGACCCTTTGTGATTTTACCGCTAAGTGTATCGCAGACAGTATGGTTACACTTGGGCAGTCTCTACCTGATTTAAGCGTGTATGTCAGTGGTGGTGGCCTACACAACCCTCTATTGATGAGGCGTATACAAATTAGATTGAGTAATAAATTACCACACACTACGTTAGCAAGTACCTCAGAATTATCAGTCAACCCAGATGCCAAAGAAGCAGTTTTGTTTGCCTTGTTAGCCAATGAAACCTTGTGTGCGAATGCTCCTACCTCAACTGAAGCTGAATTAAATATGCCGCAAATTAGTATGGGTAAAGTGAGCTTTCCAGATTGAGTTTGTTGCAAAGCTAAAATAGAAAACCTACGCCATAGGGAGTGATATGGATAAACTAATAACTTTTAGTCAGCCACCTACTAACGCAATAGTGGGTTGTGCTACTACTGCATTAAGCACTGAAGAAAAAGTTTTCTTTAAGCGAGTTCGGCCTGCTGGATTAATTTTGTTTGCTCGCAATATCATTTCGCCAAGCCAAGTATTTGCACTAGTTGATGAATTTAAGTCCGTCACCAATAACCAATATGCATTAATATTGATTGACCAAGAAGGCGGGCGAGTCTCTCGTTTGCCCAAGCCTCATTGGCGTATTCCTCCTAGTCCTACTGAGTTTGCAAAGCTATATAGAACTTCTCCAGAAGTGGCGTTGAGAGCCTGCGTAATCAACTACCAGTTAATTGGAGCTGACTTAAAGCGAGTGGGTATTAATGTTAATTGTGCTCCAATGTTAGATATCCCTCAAGTTGACGCATCTACTGTTGTTACTGACAGGGCCTTAGGAGATTCCCCGCAGAGTGTCATTGCATTGGGGCAAGCAACTATTGATGGCTTGCAATTAAGTGGTGTAGAGCCTGTTATTAAGCATGGCCCTGGGCATGGTAGAGGTACAACAGATAGTCATAAGGCCTTACCTATAGTTAATGCTGACTTAGATACCCTTGCCAAGTGGGACTTTTTACCATTTGAACATTTTAAAAATCAATCCATGCTAATGACGGCCCATATTCTATATACGGACATTGACAGTCTATATCCTGGCACTTTAAGCCGAAAGGTCATAAATGAAGTGCTAAGGGAGCATATCGGTTTTGATGGTTTGATTATGACAGATGATATCGATATGCATGCACTAAGCGGCTCAACTCCTCAAAAGGCAAAGCAAGCGCTAAATGCAGGCTGTGATTTGGTATTGCAGTGTAGTGGCAAGATTGAGGATTTACGTGCTCTTGAACCTGCATTAGAGGTTTTAACTGGGAAAGCCTTAACGCGAGCCGAAATTGCCGCTTCGAAAGCATCTGCTGATTTGCCTTACCTAGATGGTGCCGCTTTATTAGAGGAATTAACCGAGCTGTTATCAAACAAGGGTGTGTCAGTATGATTGACCAATATACTGCTTTAGATGTCGCCGTTTTCGCGGCATATGTTTTAGTTTTGCTGACGACTGGGTATTTATTTAATCGTCGAGCTAACACCACCAATGATTATTTTTTAGGTGGAAATAGCATGCCCATTTGGACTGTGAGCATTTCGGTGCTAGCCACATCGCAATCTGCGGCTACTTTTTTGGGAGGGCCAGATCAAGGCTATCGAGGTGACCTCACCTATTTAGCGTCTAATATTGCAGGTTTAATTGCAGCCGTATTCGTGGCTAAATTCTTGTTACCTCGATTTTATGCCTTAAAGGCATTCACCGTATATGAGCTACTTAGTAGCCGTTTCGGTGATAATGCAAAATATCAAGCTGGGGCGGTATACCTGTTTGGACGACTATTTGCTAGTGGTTCTCGGTTATTTATGGCGGCTATAGCGGTTTCTATGATTCTATTTGGCGATGTTGAGCCACTATCAGTGATCATCGCCATTGGCATTATTACTTGTGTGGGCTTCGCCTATACGGTTTATGGTGGTATTCGCACCGTAATATACTCAGACGTGGTGCAATGTATTATATACGTAAGCGCTGCATTACTGGTACTGGGCCATCTTGTTCAATCTATTCCCCTTACTACTAATGAGATGATAGATGTTCTGCAAACACCGGGAGCAGGGCAGGCATCTAAGCTTACCTTTATCGATTTTTCGTTAGATTTTAGTAGTGCAGGTGTCTTTAATATTTGGTCAATTTTAACGGGGTTTGTATTGCTAAATATTGCAGCATTTGGCCTTGACCAAGATGTAACCCAGCGCATGTTAACCTGTAAAAATGCTAAAAGTGCAACTAAGGCTCTTGTCTCATCTATTGTAATGGGCATTCCAATTGTATTGGTGTTCATTTGTATTGGATTGTTACTTTTCATTTATTACCAAAGGCCAGACATAATGGCGCAAGCCTCAAATGGAGCTCCTGTCCCTGAATTTGAAGGGCAAACCGTTACAATTTTTATGTATTACGTGCTAACGACTCTGCCTAACGGTATTAAAGCAGTGGTGACCATAGGTATTGTGGCCGCTGCTTTGTCTACTTTAAATTCTGGTTTGAACTCAATGTCGTCAGTTGCTGTGCAAGATATTTATCGGGGCTGGTTCAAAAAAGGTGCGACCATAAGTGAAGCCAAATTGGTGACAGTGGGTCGTTGGTGTATGGGGTTCGTGGCGATTGCTTTGGGTAGTGTTGCTTTGCTTTGTTACTACTGGCAACAATATACAGACACCCCCCTTTTGGCATTCGCTCTGAGTGTCATGGTGTTTTCTTATAGCGGGCTACTAGGAATATATTTTACTGCTTTGTTTTCTGAGCGTGGTACCCCGTCTTCTATTCTTGCTGCTTTAATTATTGGGTTTTGCATCCCTGTGTTAATGCAGCCTTACGTTCAATCTTTGTACTTGCCTAGCCATTGGCAGTTTGACTTGGCTTTTACCTGGCAGTTGGTGATTGGCACCACAGTATCGACCTTAGTATGTTTATCAAAAAAGAATAAACAGTCATAAATTCTGGTTTTATAAAGAGGAAATTATAGTGTCACAATCACTCATGGCGAGAGAGGCTTTACAAGCTCCTGAGCAAATTAGGCGTCAGTTGTATGAGAACCAAAATACAGTTAAAGATATAGTTACAAGAGTAAAAAAGTTCGCGCCAAAAATGGTGTATTTGATTGGTAGAGGCTCATCAGATCACGCTGGTGTATATGCAAAGTACTTGATTGAAACCGAGTTAGGTATTCCGGTTTGTGCGGCAGCACCTTCTGTTAGTACGCTGTTTGGGCAAGCATTGCAACTAGAGCACGCCTTAGTCATTTGTATTTCTCAGTCGGGTAAAAGTCCTGATATTTTGCATCAAGTTAAACAAGCTAAAAAAATGGGAGCTTTGTGTTTAGCCTTAGTCAATGATGAGTCATCACCCCTAGCTGAATTAGTCGATCAGGTTTTGCCTTTAAAAGCGGGCCCCGAAAAAGCGGTGGCAGCGACGAAAAGCTTTCTATGCACCCTAAGCGCAATTGCCTCTTTAGTGGCAGAATGGGCAGATTCAAAAGAGTTAGCTTTAGGTTTGCAGAATTTACCCGCTCAGTTACAAGATATAGTGAATCAAGAAGTCAAGTTGGCGTTTAACGACCTAAAAGACGTAAAGCACTGTGTAGTGTTAGGCAGAGGTTTTGGGTATGCCATTGGCCGTGAACTCGCTCTTAAACTAAAAGAAGTGTGTGGTATTCATGCTGAAGCATTTAGTAGCGCCGAGTTTTTACATGGGCCTATTACTTTAGTCGCAAACCAACTCACGTTGGTGAATATTGAAATCGAAGATGAAACCTTTGAGCATCACAAAAAGCAGGTTGATGAGGTTATTCGCAGAGGGGGGCAAGTCTTGACCTTAAAAGGCTCTAATCAGAGCCCAGCCGAAGAGCAAGTATATAAACGACTAACACCTTTGATAATTATGTTGCGCTTTTACCTTGATATTGAATTTGTTGCACAGCAAATGGGCTTAAATCCAGATGAGCCTGTTGGTCTCAACAAAGTAACGCAGACTTTATAATTGTTTTTGCACGTATAGTGGAGTTTTAGAAATGACATGGTTTTATGCAAAACAATTTTTTGATGGGGCTCAGTTGCACCGCGATTATTATTTTCAAGTAGAAAATTCCGTAGTGACCTCAGTTTCTGATAGCCCAGTATCTTATGATGTGCATTTAGATGGGTTGGTCGCACCTGGTTTTGTAGATACTCAGGTAAACGGCGGTGGCGGAGTATTGTTTAATCAGGCTCCAAACTTAGCGTCTCTGAAAACCATGTTTTTGGCCCATCGCCAATTTGGCACCACCACTATGATGCCAACACTGATAACCGATAGTTTACCCGTTATGCAGCGAGCTGCTGATGCCACAGCTGAGGCTGTAGCCGAGAATATGCCAGGTATTGCCGGGATTCACTTTGAAGGGCCGCATCTAAGTATTGCTAAAAAAGGAATTCACCCTGCTGAACAGGTACGTGTAATTTCCGATTCAGAACTCAATCTCATTACTCGTTCTGATTTAGGAAAAGTTCTGCTTACCATCGCCCCAGAAAATGTCGCCCCAGATATCATAAAAGATCTAGTTGGTCGTGGGGTTGTTGTAGCTCTGGGGCATTCCAATGCCGACTTTGATACCGTTTTAGCAGCTATTAATGCAGGTGCCACAGGGGCTACTCATTTATTTAATGCTATGTCGGGTTTGCAAGCTAGAGCACCTGGAATGATAGGAGCGGTACTAAATGATGAGCGTATCACTTCTGGTTTGATTGTTGATTTGTTACATGTGCATAGTGCCAATTGTCGTTTGGCGTTTAAGGCTAAATCAGCCAAAGGCATCATGTTGGTTACAGATGCAATGGCTCATGTAGGAAGTGATTTAACTGAGTTACCTTGGCTAGATACTGTTATTACTCGTGATGGCGATAGGCTCACAACACCCGATGGTACCTTAGCTGGATCTTGCTTAGATATGATGGGGGCGGTTAGGCAGGCACATCAAGTGGTGGGAGTGACCTTAACTGATGCCTTGTATAGCGCTTCGAGCACGCCTGCTAGGTTTCTTGGCTTGCAAAATGTGGGGCATTTACTTTTAGGAGCCCAAGCTGATTTTGTGGTGATTGATAAACATTTACAAGTAAAGAGTGTTTATCAAGGGGGAGAAAAGCAGTAGCGCTATAAAATTTACAATCTCGAGCGTATTTTTGATAGATTCTACATTTTAGGAGCTGATTCAAGTATGAATAGTTCTAAATCTTAAATTTCGACTGTTTATCATCATTAATACAATGAACTAGGTTCATTTTTAACTTTTGTTTGGGAAATATGAAGTGCTACTGAATCATAAATACAATTTTTTATATGTACATATTGCTAAAACAGGTGGCACAAGTATTCGTTCAGTATTGAATAAATTGCGCTGGCGTTGCCCCATGTATTACTTAATGTTTCCCGGCCATAAAATTAGTAATTTTTGTGGGCACACTACTGTTAGTAAATTCCCCCGCCATGCTGGTGCAATTGCCGCTAAAGAAATGCTCCCCGATGAATTTTTCAACAAACTCTATAAATTCGCATTTGTCCGTAATCCGTGGGACTTACAGGTATCTTCTTACCATCACATTCAACGGGAGAGGCCAGAGTTGTTAGCGGACATAAAGGATTTTAATGAATTTATAGAATATAAGTTTGATCCCGCGCGTCCGTATATTTTTCATTTCGATATAGCCACTAAATTACAGACCGATCATCTAGTTGATTTAAAAGGCAATATTATTGTAGATTTTATGGGCAGATACGAAACCTTACATGATGATTTTGAGGTGATTAAAAAAGAGCTAGGTTTGAAGGACGTTTCTATTCCCCATAAACGCAAGGCAAATGATCGCAAAAAAGATTATCGCGAATATTACAATACAGATTCAATTGATGCTGTAGCCAAACATTACCAACAAGATATCGATTTATTGAAATATCAGTTTGAGTAGATTGGCTTACAGATCTATTGTAAAGCTTGGGTATATGCTTGTAATAATGTTTCCCAGTCTGATTGTTGCCAATTAATTTTAGCTAATGTTTTTTCTTTGTCAAAAGAGCGCTTTAGTCGCTCTATATTGCTGGGCTTCCAATCACCTTCCGGTTTAATAGCACACTTGTCAAAATCAATTAGCCAAGCTTTGAGGGTGTTATCTAGCATAATGTTTCGTATATTTAAGTCGTGGTGATACACCTGGTGATTATGAAAGTCAGCGATGGTTTTACCTATTGTTTGCCAAGCTTCAATGGGAAGAGTTTGCTGCATTAAAATATGGTGTAAATCTAGCGCCTCTGGAATTTTCTCTAAAATAATATCGGCACAGTAATACATTCCATACTTAACGACGCGTGCGGCTACAGGTGCTGGACAATGAAGTTTTTGGTTGTGCATGTGCTCTAGTAAATTAAACTCTAGCCAAGCTCTGGTATTTTTTAAGCCGTTGTAAAAGTATTGGTCAGATAAAACTTTGCCAATTAAACCGCCCCGGCGGTAACGGCGTAAAACATACTCTTTGTTGTCATGCTTAAAAAAGTAAGTGGTGCCACGGCCAGCAGCTTTGCCAATTAAAGCGTCTTTAGATTGCCAATATTTTTTAGTAAATATGTCTTTGTTAGGATTATCAAAATGGGCAGGGTCAAAAAGTATTGTTTGCTTGTTGTTGGTGTTTAGCTTGATATCAGGCATGTTACAATCAGAAAATAAATATTGGGTGTATTGTATACCTATACCCAAGCCACCTCAAAACTCACGCTGAAACGCGCATTTTGAGATAGTTAACGCTCAAGCATATTCGTTTGTATCGACCTAGGGTAATTCCGCCGTAAATTATGAAAAACTCAGTAACTGATAAATCCAAAACAAATGAAGTTGAATTGATCGTAGGTAATTCAAATTCTAATTTTTCCGGTGTGACCTCTACTATGCTGCAGGTGATGTCCTATCAAAAAGAGTTAATTAACTTACGGATCATGGGAGAGCACTTTTTACCAGATCCTAGTTTGGCTATTTCTTTTTGGGATACAGTTAAGATGTGTCGTAAGCCGCTAAAAAGTGGCAAGTTTCGAGTGTTTCATGCCAGACGCGTAGATGAGATGATCCAAGGTCTCATTTTAAAGTACTTCTTTAAAGCAAAACTTAAACTGGTGTTTAGTTCAGCGGCGCAGCGTAAACGGTCAGGCTCTACTGTGTGGCTAAGCCGGAAAATGGACGCAGTATTAGCGATGAGTCGGCGTTCTGCTAGTTTTTTGTCTGATCCACCTACTATGATAAGCCCCCATGGTGTGCAAATTAATGACTATCAAGCAGCTGAAGATAAAGCAAAAGCTTGGGAAGCCCTAGGGTATGGCGGAAAAATAGGTATTGGCATTTTAGGGCGAGTTAGAAAACAAAAAGGCGTGCATCTATTTGTGCAAGCTTGTATTGAGCTACTTGATAAGTACCCAGATGTGAATGCAGTGGTAGTGGGCGCTATTTCATCAAGTAATACGGCTTTTGTTGAAGAGCTAAAACGAAAAGTAGCTGATGCTGGCTTAGCAGAGCGGGTTACGTTTACTGGTGAACTACCATTTGAGAATATTCCCGCAATTTTTAGTGCGCTATCTTTAGTGGCAGCCTTAAGTGAAAATGAAGGCTTTGGTCTGACTGTGTTAGAGGCCATGAGCTGTGAAGCTGCTGTACTAGCCACAGAGGCTGGGGCATGGGAAGAGATTATTCGCCCTGGCGCAGACGGCTACATAGTACCTGTTAATGATCAGGCAGCAGTGACTGAAAAAATGGAGTTATTGCTTTCTGATTTTGAAAAGCTGCTGAAAATGGGTAAAAACGGCAGGCAAAGAGTTGAGCAAGAATACCGCGTTGAAGATGAAGCTAAACGGCTGGTGGATTTTTTTCGTTCAATTCAATGAGATACCATATCTACGACGAATAGATTAACTCGAGTGTTTTCTCAATGGCGCCACCATTTTTTTCAAGTACTTGTTTACCAGCCGCGCCCGCTGTTTTTCTTTGTGTTGGGTTGTTTAACCAATCTTGAAACGCTGATTTTATATCTTCAGTATTTTCAACATTTCTTAGTGCTTTAGCTGACTCTAAAGCTGCACAAATGGCTGGGTTATTATATCTAGATGGCCCCATAATCATTGGAACGCCTACCGCTGCGGGTTCTAGTGCATTATGACCGCCTCTGTCAGCCAAGCTCCCTCCAACAAATGCAATATCCGCTAGAGCGTAAATGGCTCTCAGTTTACCCATTTGATTGCATAGGAGTACTTGGGTTGAGTCGTCGCAGGGCTTTAATTCACTCATTAAATTAACCTGAATATTCTGGCCTTTTAATAACTGATATACCTTTTCAAACCGCTGTGGGTGTCTAGGTACAATAATCAATAAAAGATTTGGATATTGTCGTATTAATGGTAAATAAGCATCGATTAGTAACTGTTCTTCAGGAGCATGAGTACTGGCCCCTACCAATATATCTCTGTGACCAATGGTAAATGTGTGTTTGATGACTTCAGTGGTTTTAATATCGGTATCACTAAAGCTTAGGTCAAATTTTATGTTGTTGGTTAAAAATAGCCGGTTGCGATCTACTCCTAAGTCAAGATAGTTGTCGTAGTCTCTTTGTCCTTGGGCACAAATAGCGCTGAAATTCGCAAACATGGGAGAAAACAAGCTTGGAAATTTTCTATATGTTACTTTGGATTTGTCACTCATTCTGCCATTGATAATGTAAATGGGGATCTGCGCTTTGTTACAAGCTCTGCTGAAATTTGGCCATAATTCCATTTCATTAATTAGAATTTTTTTAGGTGCTAGACGTCGAATAAATGAAGTAACAAACAGTGGAAAATCATAGGGGAAATAAACATGTTTTACCCTACCTTCAAAAAGTAAATTTACTCTTTCTGCTCCTGTAGTGGTAGATGTCGAAATGATAATACCCTGTTCTGGATTAATGTCTAAGAGACGCTCAACTAGGGTTTGAACAGCTACTACCTCGCCGACAGAAGAACAGTGTATCAATATTCCTTGTTTGCTAATTTTTTGTGTAAACAACAAGCCATATCGCGAAAGCCTTAAAATTGAATATCCAGATTTTTTACGTAAATAGTGCACGATAAAATGGCACAAAGTAAATGGAGTAAGGATTAACCACAGCAGTGAATAGCAAAATAAGGCGAGTGTTTGTTTTAGGCTGAGTTGTGGTGTCATTCTTTGGCGATATCTGAGTATTAAAAAGCAAACGCAACTTTAACAGCTTTTGTCGTAGTATAAAGTGGCAAAGCTTTTTCAATAATAATTAATGACATTCTCACTGGTTGAACAGTATTTTTTTCTGAAACTATAGACTTTTGGTTTAGGTTGATTAGTATAAAAAACATACCTTAAAGGGAGTATTGCTTGCTTAAGTCTTTTGTATTGAGTCAGTTCTTGTTTTTTTTGATGATACCTGTGGTGTATGGTCTGGAGACTGACGCCCAAGTTTTTGTGAACGCTTCTGTTAAGCTCGACGATATGACTAAGATTCAAGCTAGAAGAATCTTTTCTATGCGCCAAACTTCTTGGCCTGACCATTCTCTTATTACCGTTTATGTGATGGAAAGTAGCCATCAAACTCATAAAGTTTTTAGCACTCAGCTGTTAGGACTATTCCCTTACCAGTTAGATCGTATTTGGAACAAATTGGTTTATTCAGGTTTGGGTGAAGAGCCTATTAAGGTTAAGAATGAACAAGAGATGCTTGATAAAATCAGTAATACCCCAGGGGCAATTGGTTACCTTCTGAATAATCTTCAAATTGATAATGCTAATGTAAAAATTGTGTTTGTTACTGAGGGGTAAGGGTAAAAGATATGGATCAGTTAATAATCAGATTATCAATACTACTTGTAGCTTGTTTTGTAACAGTCTTGTCTGATGCCCGAGAGGTGAAAATAAATGGGTTTATAGCTCAAGGTGTCACCCAAGCTGATGGGTCTAATTTTGTTGAAGATGACGGAGGTATTTCCTTTAAGTTAACAGAGGTTGGGGTTAATTCTACTTATCGTTTAAATTCTACTTTTAGATTTGCAGGTCAGGCTGTTTACTTAGATGGTGGTAATCGTTATCAGCAAGGCGCTAGAGTCGACTACTTGTTTTTAGAATCGCAATTATATGATAGTGAACAGTGGAGCATCAAAGCGCAATTAGGGCGTAACAAAAATTATCATTGGTTGTATTCTGCAACACGTGATGTACCCCACACAAGGCCATCTGTCATTTTACCTCAGTCATTATATTTTGATGCATTTAGGGATGTAGCACTTGGCGTAGATGGCTTAGCTTTAGTTACTCAGGGGAATAATAGCCTTGGGGAGTGGGATATTAATTTCAGCTTAGGTACTTCACCAATTAGTTCGGAACAAAAAAATAATTTGTTAGGAAGGTCGGCTAAAGGCAAGTTAAAACACGATAATGATAAGCAGTTTAGTGTGTATTGGCGTCCATCTTTAAGCAATATACAAATAGGTGTAGCGCTATTGGACGCTGAATTTAGCTATAAGCAGGGTGACAACGATACTCTCGTTAATGGTAACGAAAACTCTCAGAGGTTTATGTTTAATATATTGTATCAACAGCCTAACTATGAAATTGCAATTGAGTTGATGCGGGAAAGAATTATCGTAGATAGTATATTGTTTCCTAATTTTCATAGTGACATTTTTGGTGAAGGTGGATATGTGCAAGGTCAATATTTTTTATCGAGAGACTTAACACTGTTAGCTCGAATTGACATTTATGACAGAGATAGGGAAAACAGAAGTGGCCGCCTCATTAATTCAATGAGTCAGGGCACTATTCCAAACTATTTCGGTTTTATGGACCAAGGAACGTTAGGTCTTACGTGGAGTCTTTCAGAAAAAATGCAATTACAAGCAGAGTATCATAGGGCAAAAGGGGCAGCGAGATTAGCTCCAACCTTTACGCCAGATACTGTCCTTAACGACAACAAGTACTGGACCGTATGGGCAGTACAAGTGATGTATTGGTTTTAGAATATGCGTATATATTTGAGTTTACCCTTTAAAATCATGGGCTTGCTTATGACTCTTTTGTTGGTTGCCAGTATTTCTTTGACATATTTATGGGTCGGTGAAAGCAATCAAAATTATGCGTTTCAGCAGAAAAAATTACATGATAAAGACCGCCAACAAGTTCAACTAATTAGGGACATGTTAAGAACTCGAGTAGAATCTTGGTTTGAATCTTTTTTACATTTTCAGGCTAATTACTCTCAAAATGCCGGTGATATAGCATCGTTTATGGAGCGAGAGTTTGAGTATCTTCAGTTTGAGTGGCACATTAATAATTTATGGTTACTAGGGGGGGAGGGAAAGCTCTATTTTAGTACTTCAAAAAGCACCCCTGATTATATCTATAATGACGCTTTAAAAGCCTTAAAAACTCAGTCTTCCTCGTCTTTTATTCGTTGTCTAGATGAATGCCAGCAGTTGATAACGATGCCGGTATTAACTCATGCTGGGGATATGCTTATTTTATCCATTGGTAGTTCATTAATAGAAACGTTAGCAGCCCTTAATCGTTCGACATTCGCAAAATTGGCAATTTTGAGTGCAGATTCTGTATTTAATAAAAGTGAAAATCTGGTCAACCTTAAAGTTAAAATGCCTATTAGTTTTAGTAATCAAGAGTATATACAAAATATTCTTGCACAACTTCCCGTTGAGCTAAAGATTAGTGAGTTGTTGGATGGTGGATATCGTTTTGAAAATGAACAAGGCGCATATTTGTTAAGTTTAACCGCAGTTGACCCAGAACTTGGTAATCAAACATATTTTTTGTTTGTGCGTGATATTAGTGAGCAGGCGTTGGCGCATCGGCGTTATCAAAATAAAGTGTTTTTTATTTCTATCTCAGTAGTCGTTTTGTGTTCAGTAACGTTAATTTTATTGAGTATGCAGTTTCGAAAGCGTTTATTGTTGTTAGCTGCGCAACTCCCCTTGTTAGCCGGCAAAAAGTACCGTCAATTTCGTACCTTTAAATTTGCAAAGTCTCACCTTTTTATTGATGAAATCGAACTATTACAAGACTCAGCGTGTTTATTGGCTGATGAATTAGAGTCAATGGATAGAAAGATAGAATTGAACACTAGAGAGCTTGAAAATATAGCGATGTACGATAGGTTGACAGGTTTACCTAACCGTAACATGTTAAATCATCAGCTTAAAAAACAATTAGCGTCATTAAGGCGTGACTCGAACAAGATCGTAGTGATGCTTTTAGATTTTGATAAATTTAGAAAAATAAACGACACCCACGGCCATAAAATGGGGGACAGCTTTTTGGCACAGGCTGCGCGGCGAATTCGAGGAAGTTTACGTGACTCTGACATGCTGTTTCGATTTGGTGGTGATGAGTTTGTAATGGTGTTTGTTGAGAAAGCCATGATGGAAGGTGCCCCTATTTTGGCCGCTAAAATTATTGAAAGTTTGAGAGAGCCTATTGCTGTTGAGGAGCTGTTGTTTTATAGCTCTTGCAGTATAGGAATTACCAGCACCAATAATGCAGATATATTAGTCGATGATTTAGTCAGGCAATCAGATATTGCTATGTACGCATCAAAAGATAGTGGTGGCGGTCAGTACAGTACTTTTACCAACAATATGTTGACTGCTGTACTACGTAAAGTTGAGTTAGAGAATGAAGTGCGCAATGCTTTAGACCAAAGTCAGTTTAGTTTTGCATTACAACCTCAAGTGAATATTGATAGCGGCAAGTTAATTGGCTTTGAAGCGTTATTGCGATGGGTTCATCCTCAACGAGGCTTTATTCCTCCTGATGAGTTTATTCCCTTGATTGAAAGCTCTGAGAATATGTTGAAAATTGGTTATTGGGGATTAAAAAAGACCTTTGAAATTCTGCAAAAACTTGATGAGCTAGGCCACCCAGGTTTAAAAATTGCCGTTAATTTATCTGCAAGCCAGTTTTTAGATCCTGATCTGTTACCGTTTTTGCGTGAGCAAGTAAGGGTATTTAGGCGCAGTCCTTCTCAAATAGAGCTAGAGCTAACCGAACGAACAGTTGTGGCGGATATAGAGCATACATTAGATACGATGAGACAACTTAAAGATATGGGGTTTATCTTTTCTATTGATGATTTTGGTACAGGGTACTCCTCTTTATCGTATTTAAAACAGATGCCAGTAGATATTATTAAAATTGACCGAAGCTTTGTGTCTGGTATGAATGATAACAGTGCGGATATGCAGATAGTGTCTTCTACCATTGCCATGGTGCAAAACTTAGGTATGAAAGTGGTAGCCGAGGGGATTGAGACTTCAGCGCAGTTTAAATTGTTATCGCAGCTTAAATGTGAAATCGGACAGGGGTATTTTATATCTAGGCCTATACCTGAAAGGGACTTATTTTTATCCCTGCCTTATAAGTTGAAAAGCGGTGTGTGGGATGACTTAGATAAAATCTCTAAGCCTTAATAATCTTATTTCGCTTTGTCATATCATGAAATTTAAGAGCAGAATGGCTTCTGTTTGAGTTCTATAATTTTTAAAAGTGTATAAGAATCTTTGCTCTATGATGAGTAACAGTTCTGCTCTTAAATTCCATTTTAAACTCCAAATATATATCATCTTCACTTTATCATTTTCTCTCGAGGATTTTTCATGAAGCATAAGTTTTATCAACGTTTAGCTGTGCAATTATCTGAAGTCAAAGAGCAAGGTTTGTACAAAAGTGAAAGAGTTATTACCTCAAGCCAACAGGCTGACATCAGCGTTACTAATAACCAGCAGGTACTTAATTTCTGCGCCAATAACTACCTTGGGTTAGCTAACCATTCTGAGTTAATTGAGGCGGCAAAACAGGGCTTAGATGACCACGGTTTTGGGATGGCATCTGTACGTTTCATTTGTGGTACTCAAGATATTCATAAAAAACTCGAAACGCAAATATCTACCTTTCTAGGCACCGAAGACACCATACTTTATCCCTCTTGTTTTGATGCAAATGGTGGTTTGTTTGAAACCATTTTAGATGCAAATGATGGGATCATTTCTGACTCTCTTAACCACGCGAGTATTATTGATGGGGTGCGTTTATCTAAAGCAAAACGTTATCGATATGCTAACAATGATATGGAGGCGTTAGAATCGCAACTTATTCAAGCTGACAAAGACGGAGTGCGCACCAAAGTTATCGCCACCGATGGTGTGTTTTCGATGGATGGTGTGATTGCTGATTTAGCGACGATCTGTGACCTTGCAGATAAGTATCAAGCCTTAGTTATGGTTGACGATTGCCATGCAACCGGCTTTGTTGGTGAGCAAGGCAGAGGTAGTCATGAATATTGTGACGTGATGGGGCGAGTGGATATCTTAACCGGTACTTTAGGTAAGGCCCTAGGCGGAGCTTCTGGTGGGTATACTTCTGGGAAAAAAGAAGTGGTCGAATGGTTGCGTCAACGTTCGCGACCTTACTTATTTTCTAATTCTGTTGCTCCCCCTATTGTTTCAGCTTCAATTAAGGTATTCGAAATGATGGCTCAAGGAGGGGAATTACGTGAACAATTAAGGTTGAATAGTGAGCATTTTAGAGCGCGAATGTCAGCAGCTGGTTTTACTTTATCTGGGCAAGATCATGCCATTATTCCCGTTATGTTGGGTGATGCTAAGCTGGCAAGTGATATGGCAGAGAAAATGTTGCAAAAAGGCATTTATGTGGTTGGTTTTTCTTTTCCTGTTGTACCAAAGGGCCAAGCAAGGATCCGTACCCAGATGTCTGCAGCTCACACCCTTGAGCAAGTAGATATTGCAGTAGATGCCTTTATTGAGGTGGGCAAAGAGCTAGGAGTAGTCGGGTGAAAGGGTTAGCTAAATTATATCCCAAATCAGGTTTATGGCTAACAGATTCAGATGTCCCAGTATGTGGTCATAACGACCTGTTAATTAAAATAAACAAAACTGCTATTTGCGGTACAGATATGCATATTTATAACTGGGATCAATGGTCCCAAAAGACTATTCCAATACCTATGATTATAGGGCATGAATATGTGGGTGAAGTTGTTGAAATGGGTCAAGAAGTCAAAGGATTTGATATTGGTGACCGCGTTTCTGGCGAGGGGCATATTACCTGTGGCCATTGTCGTAATTGCAGGGCAGGCCGTCGTCATTTATGTCGTAATACGACAGGGGTTGGAGTTAATAGGCAGGGCGCTTTTGCAGAATATTTAGTTATACCGGCTTTTAATGCTTTTAAAATTCCAGATAATATTTCTAGTGACTTAGCTGCAATTTTTGACCCTTTTGGGAATGCAGTGCATACCGCTTTGTCTTTTGATTTGGTAGGAGAGGATGTACTTATCACAGGAGCTGGTCCTATTGGCATTATGGCCGCTGCGGTTGCTAGACATGTTGGAGCGCGTAATGTGGTGATCACCGATATCAATCCTTATCGTTTAAATTTAGCTAAAACTATGGGGGCAACTAGAGCGGTGAATGTGGCTTCTGAGTCTCTTTTAGATGTGACTAAAGAATTAGGGATGAATGAAGGGTTTGATGTAGGCTTAGAGATTTCGGGGGCGCCGACTGCTTTACGTGATATGTTTGCAAACATGAATCATGGTGGCAAAATTGCAATGTTGGGTATTCCGCCCGAAAATGTAGCTATTGACTGGAATCAGGTGATTTTTAAAGGCTTAGTGATTAAAGGAATTTATGGCCGTGAAATGTTTGAAACCTGGTATAAAATGGCCAGCTTGATTCAAAGTGGTTTAGACCTAACACCTATTATTACCCATGAGTTTTCAATAAACGACTTTCAAAAAGGGTTTGATGTTATGGGGTCTGGCCAATCGGGGAAGGTTATTTTAAATTGGCAGATGTAAACTGCCTAGATTGTTATTTATTGGAGTAATTTAAATGGAGCAATTTGCTCATATTTCTGTACAAGAAGCACAACAAAAGTTGGCAAATGGTGGGGTTGAATGTGTCGATATACGTGATGAGGCTTCTTTTGCTGCAGGGCACATAAAGGGCTCTGTACATTTGACCAATGGCACCTTAAATAGTTTTGTATCTGGTGTTGAATTTGAAACCCCAGTCATTGTATGTTGCTATCATGGTAATAGTAGTCAGCAAGCTGCACAATTTCTAATACACCAAGGTTTTGAAGAAGTGTATAGCTTGGATGGTGGTTTTGAAGCATGGCGCCAAATACAACCATTTGAAACTTCAAAGGAACGTTAAGGTATTTTGAATACCCACACTAAGCTCGTCGCTTTTTCTAAAGAGCAGCCTGCACGGTTACTCAGCCTTTACTTGAAAGAACAAGGTATTCGCGTGGAGTATTGCAAGCTTGAGAATGATTATGCCCATGGTGTAATGCTGGTTGACTCCGCTGATTTAGACAACGCTAAAGTCATCGCAGAAGAATTCGTGTTAGACCCTAGTAATGCAAAGTATCAAAGCGCTGCTTGGCGTGCAGGAGAGTCGGTAACTTTGGCTCAAGACCCATCATTTTCAGTTGATAATATTTTATTGGGTCTCATCCGATCGCCATTCACCTCGAGCGTGCTAGTTGTTTGCATTGTTTTTTATTGTTTAGCCATGATAGGTATCAGCACCCCTTATGCTTGGTTACAAATTGAACCCCTTTCTGAATTAGTTGTTAATGGCCAGTGGTGGCGTTTGTTAGGGCCTGCTTTGATTCACTTTTCAGCGATGCATATTGCCTTTAATTTATTATGGTGGTGGATGTTAGGTAAACAATTAGAAGGTACTTTCGGTTCTAGTGGTTTGGTGTTTTTATTTACTTTGTCTGCACTTATATCAAACGTCGCTCAATTAATAGTGAGTGGACCTAGTTTTGGTGGGTTGTCTGGGGTTGTTTATGCGTTGGTTGGTTGTGTTTGGTGGTTAGGGTGGTTAAAGCCGTCTTGGGGGATATCGTTACCCAAGCCTATGATAGGCTTTTTATTGGTTTGGTTACTGGTTGGCTACTTGGATATATTACCGGTTCATATGGCCAACACTGCACATACTGCAGGGCTCATTTGTGGTTGTTTGTTTGCTTGGGGTTTAGTGTTTAGATCCTCCAAACAGACAGACAATTAACCTTGATGATGAATGTATTTAGTAAAAATGACTTCATTTATCATTTCAGAGCCTGTTTCTCTGAGCATTAGTTCTCGCAGTGTTTCTAAGCAAGTACGACGAATGTCTTCACGACCAGTTAGTGAGGTTACTTTTTCTGCGGGTTGACGGCCAAAAATATCGATTATTGCTGCTTTTAATAGAGGTGAGTGATGTTCCGCCGCTTCAAGATATTCAGGATCATTTAACATTAACTCAATGGACAGCCTTACATATCCTAACTTTCTTGAGCTTGTATTCGAGTTCAAAAAGTTAGTCACAATATCTGGCTCTAAGCTGAAATAGGCATAGGTTTTACGTACTTGATCTTGCGCAAATATAGAACCTTGATAACCCATAAGAATTAATAAACTGGCCATTATCAACAGTGATTTTTTCATATTAGGTATATCTTCTTTAGGCAATAAATTTAAACGAAGTTTAACAACTTTTAAGTAAAAGCATAATAGTAAAATATAGATACAGGGCTTAACATCCAATTAATTTTTGAGCTAGATAAACTGTGATTTACTTCAGTCTATGGGATGCCCTTGTTATGATCATTCAATTATAAACCCTCTTTTCTGAGTACAAACAAAGGAACATTGCTATTAATGGCTAAATTGAGTGGATATTGGCGACTAATGCGAGCTGATAAACCGATTGGAATTTATTTATTGTTATGGCCATGTTTGTGGTCATTATGGATTGCAGCTGAGGGAGTGCCAGAGCTACATTTATTGATTGTGTTTGTACTAGGCGCAGTTGTAATGCGATCTGCTGGTTGCGTTATTAACGATTATGCAGATAGAAAAGTCGATGGTGCAGTAGCAAGAACCTCTACTCGGCCTTTAGTAACCGGTGAGGTGAGTACAAAGCAGGCTTTAGGTTTGTTTATTTTGCTATTATTGGTGGCTTTAGTTTTGGTGCTGACACTTAGCTGGCAAACAGTTTTTATGTCGTTTGGTGCCTTGTTGTTAACCACCTTATACCCCTTTATGAAACGTTATACTTATTTTCCTCAGGTGGTATTGGGTGCGGCATTTGGGTGGTCTATACCTATGGTTTTTGTGGCATCGGAGGAACCATTAAATTGGACCGTTTGGGCTTTGTATTTAGCAAACTTGTGTTGGACCGTAGCCTATGACACTGAATATGCCATGGCTGATAAAGAAGACGATATTAAAGTAGGAATAAAATCGACGGCTATATTCTTTGGTAACTATGACAAAGTAATCATAGGCTTATTACAATTATCCTGTTTATTTTTGTTGTTGTTAGTTGGACTAAACTTAGCTTTTAGCTGGCCATTTTTTGTGGCTTGTGGCGTATCATTTGGTCTGTTTGGTTATCAACAATGGCTTATTAAAAGTAGAGATGGAGCCTTGTGTTTTAAAGGATTTTTACATAATAACTATGTAGGAATGGTTATCACTATTGGTATTGTTTGGAATTATTGGTTGTAAGTTTTAGAGGAGTAGGCTAACTCCTCTAAAGCACTATAAAAGCTTTATTCAGTTTTTTCTAATTCTGCGATACGTGCTTCAAGGGCTTCTAGTTTTTCGCGAGTACGTATTAATACCTGACTTTGAATATCAAACTCTTCTCTGCTGACAAAATCAAGACGGCTAAGCTGGGTTTGTAATACTTGTTTTACTTTAGATTCTGCGCCTTCGGCCATAGTTTTAACTCCTGGCGGTACGGCTTCGGTGATTTGTTTTGCAAGTTCTTCTAACTTTTTAGGGTTTAACATAGCGGTTCTCGTAGCTGTTTTGAGTTGGGTGTGTATAAATAAAAAGTGTATTCTAAAAAATTAATTGGGGCGAGAGCATAAAAAACCAATATAATAAGGGTTAATCCCGTTATTTAATATAATCACCATCTTTTAATTCTTTTATCTCCTTTAGGCATTTAATCTAGCATGAAACTTAACCCCGGTCAGAATGAAGCCGTTAATTTTATTTCCGGGCCTTGCTTAGTACTTGCAGGAGCAGGCAGTGGTAAAACCCGTGTAATAACCAATAAAATAGCTTATTTGGTTAGAGAGTGTCAGATGCCCGCAAGGTATATAGCAGCCGTAACGTTTACCAATAAAGCTGCTCGAGAGATGAAAGAGCGGGTTGGGCAAACCCTTGGTAAAAAAGAAGCGCGCGGTTTAAAGGTGTCTACGTTTCACACATTAGGGCTCACTATTATTAAATCTGAAGTGAAATCCTTGGGCATAAAGCCGGGTTTCTCACTGTTTGATGATAAAGATAGTTTGTCTTTGCTAAAGGATTTAACAGAAGTTGAATTAGATGGTGACAAAGAGCAGTTGTCATTATTACAAAGTTGCATCTCTAATTGGAAAAACGATCTCATTCTGCCTGAACATTTAAAGAGTAAAACCTTGTCACCAGGGGAGTTGGAGTATGCTGAATTTTATCAACGTTACCATAATCATTTACGTGCTTATAATGCCCTCGATTTTGATGATTTAATTTTACTTCCCACACTGTTACTAAAAACCAATGAATCAGTAAGAACAAAATGGCAAACAAGAATCCGCTATTTACTGGTGGATGAATATCAAGATACCAATACTAGTCAATATGAATTGGTAAGATTATTAGTAGGTGAGCGAGCTAGATTTACGGTTGTTGGTGACGACGATCAGTCTATTTACTCTTGGCGAGGCGCTCGACCACAAAACTTGGTTTTGTTACAAACTGACTTCCCTAAGTTGAAAGTGATAAAATTAGAGCAAAACTATCGTTCTTCAGAGCGAATTTTGCATTGTGCCAATATTCTTATTCAAAACAATCCTCATGTGTTTGAGAAAAAGTTATTTTCTGAATTAGGTTATGGTGAGCCTCTACAGGTAATCACCGCTAAAAATGAAGACCATGAAGCTGAGCGTGTTGTGGCTGAGTTAATGGCTCATAAATTTATGAAGCGAACAGATTACAAAGATTATGCGATTTTGTACCGTGGCAACTTTCAGTCTAGAGTCTTTGAAAAAGTATTAACCAATAATCGTATTCCTTACAAAATAAGTGGGGGAATGTCATTTTTTGGGCGTACAGAAATTAAAGATATTATGGCGTACTTACGCTTGTTGGTGAATCAAGATGACGATAATGCGCTGCTCAGAGTGATCAATACACCCACCAGAGGAATTGGAAGAGTCAGTTTAGAAAAATTAGGCAACCTCGCAAATCAAAATAAAACGCCTATATTTGAAGCCGCATTTTCACCCTACCTGCAAGATGTGTTGTCTGGAAAAGCGTTAGTTGCTGTGGAGCAATTTAGTCGATGGATTGTGGAGCTGTCAGACCGGGTCATTCGTGGTGATGGAATCGCCACAATTCGTGAAATGATTAAAGCAATGGGTTATGAAGAATGGCTCTATGAATCGAGTACTAGTCCTAAAGCAGCAGAAATGGCTATGGCTAATATAAGTACTCTATTTGGTTGGATGAGTGACATGTTAGAAGGCAATGAGCTCGAGCCACCCATGACGTTGCAAGAAGTGGTTAATCGCTTTATTTTAAGAGATATGATGGAAAGAGGCGAAGATGAGGATGAAGCTGATCAGGTTCAATTGATGACGTTTCATGCGTCAAAGGGATTAGAGTTTCCATATGTCTTTATGGTTGGAATGGAAGAAGGTTTATTACCCCATCAAAGTAGCATAGATGAAGAAAATATCGATGAGGAAAGGCGCTTAGCCTACGTTGGCATTACACGTGCCCAAAAAGAGTTATTTATGACCTTGGTAAAAGAGCGCAGACAATTTGGTGAGGTGATTAATCCTGAACCAAGCCGCTTTCTTTATGAGCTGCCCCAAGACGATTTAGTGTGGCAACAAAAAAAGGTTAAAGTTTCAGCTGAAGAAAGACAAAAAAAATCCCAAGTGGGTATTGCCAATTTGCGAAACTTAATGGGGAACAAATAACGCCTCTCTACGTTAAAAGTATTGCTTCTGAAGCTTATATTGCTTTATCTAAATTTTGAGAAAAATCTATTTGGCTTGAGGCTTCTAGATATTTACCTTGCCCAAATTCACAGTTCGCATTTATCAATGCTTGGTATTGTTGTTCTGTATCAATACCTCCTGCTATGAGTTTGAAGTTTAAATGCGCTGAAATAGCTTTCAAAGATTCTAACAGTTTTAGATTTCGTTCAGATCGAGTCAAACTCTTTACAAAAAGGTGGTCAACTTTAACGTAGTCAAAAGGATAGGTATATAAGTAGCTTAAAGAAGCCAATCCGCTGCCGAAATTATCTAACACTAATGTTATGCCTGCTCTTTTTAATATTTTTATCGCGGGTAAAAAAAACAGAGAGCTACGATTAAGCGCATTTTCATCAAATTCAAATACTAATTTGTTGGGATCAATACCACAGCTATTAATATATTCGATCAAAGATTTAGCCAAGCTAGTTTGGGTTAGATGGTGAGTCGAAAGGTTGATGGCTACCTTTCTTTTCTGAGCACTATCATGATTACTCAGCCCCCAGTAGCGAAGAATATTACATGCTTTGTTTAACATAAATTTATCCATCTCTACAGTTAAGCCACTTTGCTCTGCAAGTTGGAAGTATTGTTCACGTTTAATTCTACCTAAAGTGGGATGTTCCCAACGAATATAGCATTCGGCATAGATAGCTTGCTTACTCTGTAGATTAAATACCGGTTGTGAATAATTTTCAAATGCATCTGCATGGAGTAATTTTCTAAAATCGCCTTCTATTTCAAGCTCTTCAAGTAGTTGTTCTCGCATGGTTTTATCAAAAATAATATAGCGCCCACGCCCAAGTGATTTTGCTTGATACATAGCGGCATCTGCATCCCTCAGCACTTCATCTGCCTTTTGATAACCACTTTCGATTGAAGCTATACCAATACTGGCACCAGAATAAACATCTTTATTTTCGATATTAAATGGCTGTGCAATGGACTTAATTATTCTTGATGCGATTTCTTCAATATCAGTGGCGGTTTCGAAGTTGTCAAATAACACTACGAATTCATCACCACCTAAGCGCGCCAATAAGTCATGTCCGCGAATACAAGAGCTTATTCGGCGGGCTACTTCTTTTAAAAACTCATCGCCAGCATAATGCCCAAGAGAATCATTAATCTGCTTAAATCGATCTAAATCAATAAAGATCACAGCAAAATTATGTGATGAATAACGCTTTTTACTCGCTAATGCTAAATCTAATCGAGTGTTAAACAATGCTCGGTTTGCTAATCCTGTTAAGGAGTCATGGTGAGCATCATGCTCAAGCTGCAGTTGTGCTTGTTTGCGCTCTTCTATTTGTTTTTGAAGAAATACATTGGTGCTGTGTAATTCTTCAGTTCTTTGTTTTACTTCATTAGTTAGACGTTGGTTATAGGCTTGGATATTGTCGGAGTACTTTTTTCGCTCTAAAGCCACAGCTATGTGATGTGATACATAACGTAAGAACTCTAAGTCTCGCAGATTATATCGCTTTTCATTGCCATAACTTTGTACGGCGATCACACCTAAAATAATGCCATCTACTACTAATGGAACACCAATTAATGATGTCATTTTCTTACTAATACTATTAGCAGTAACAACTGCGAGTTCATTATTTTCGACTAATTGTTTAACTCTAGTTGGGTCTATTAATTCAGCACTACCATTACGAATAATATACTCAGTAACGCCTAACCCTATGGGCCTAGATTTTACTTGAGGGTATACTTCGTCTTTATAATAGGGGAAGTGAAGAATTTGATTTTCATTATCTACTAACGCGATATAACAATTTGGAGCACCAATTAATCGAGATAGGATGTCATGTATTGTGCGATAAAAGTCATCCATATTACCTTCAACGGAGGCTGATAACTCTGAAATTTCAAAGAGAGCTTGCTGTAATGCCTCGACTTTTTGCCTTTCGCTTATTTCTTCTTGCAACTCTTCATTTATTTGCCGCATTTGCTTGGTTCGTTGGCGAATCGTTCTTTCGGTCAACTCTCGACTTTTTACGCGATCTAAGCAATTCACTATGTGTTGTGATACAAACAATAACAACTCTAAATCTTCATGAGAGTAACGCTCAGCCTCGTCATAACTCTGAACTACTATGGCTCCAATTACTTGTGAACCTCGCTTCAGAGGTACTCCAACCCAATCTACAGAGTCTGCCCCCATACTTTTAATAGTAGAGTTACTTAATAAGGCTTGACGGTTTTCTCTGGTTAAAAAAAGATGTTCACCAGTACGCAGAAGATGGCCAGTGAGGCTGTGTTTTAGGTCCTCTGCAGATACTTTCTTAATAATTTGTTCGTCAAACTCATCAACAAAATAAACAAAATCAATTAACTCATTTTCTTCTTCATAGAAAGCCACAAAGAAGCTTTTAGCAGGCATGAAATCGCTGATGATTTCGTGTATGGCAGGGTATAAACTAGATAACTCATTAATTGAACTGGCCAACTCAGAAATGTCAAATAACGATTTCTGAACTTGTTCAGAACGTTTATATTTCTTTGTGATTTTTTGTAGCTGAGGAATAAGCTCGCGCAGTTCTTCTAGCGACAATTCATTGGTGACATTTTCAGATATCATTTAGGAAATTTAATAAGATTAGTTTTGTGTTGAATACAATATAAGAACTGTGTCAAAAGTAAACTATTCAGATCAAAAAGGCCACCTTAAGGTGACCTAAATTTATACAATTCTTGATATAAAAAGTATTTATCTAAATACCTTCAATCATATGTTCAATCGCTGATTTTATTTCATCATCAGTGCAGTCGCTGCATGTGCCTCTTGGTGGCATGCCTCCGATACCATTAATTGCATTTTGCCAAACACTATCAAAGCCTTTTTCTAAACGTGGACTCCAATCTGCAGCGTCTTGTAATTTTGGTGCACCTAGTACACCTATGCTATGACAAGCGACACAAGCTTTGGCATATATGTCTGCCCCAGAACGTGGGCCACTTGAAGCTGTTTCGGCTTTTGCACCAGAAATATGCACTTTACCTACAGGTTCGATACGAGCTTTTATTTCATCTTCAGTCATTTCTTGAGCTTGAGCACTAAAAATACTAAATACACTTACACACATGCATAAAAACAATTTAAATTTCACAAAATTCTCCAAGTCAGGCGTATTAACCTTAAAATCTGTAAGAGATTATAACCACTAATGCTTTATGAACAACCATTTAGAAAAAATATTCCTCAGGAAAGATTCAATTTTACATCTTGAATTAAATTAAGTGCGGACGATAATGATAGATATTGCATGAAATCAATTTTTGTATTGATTTAGATATCAAGTGTAGTTAACACAAATCGTGAATTCATAAATAGGGGTAGTTTTAAATTCATGAGTCTTTAGATACGAAAAACCCCAACCAAAAGGTTAGGGTTTATCTGTAATAATGGTGCCCAGACTCGGGATCGAACCAAGGACACGAGGATTTTCAATCCTCTGCTCTACCAACTGAGCTATCTGGGCTTCAACTAACAAACTACTGTAAAAGTATGCCTGTGTCGCTGTGGATGCGTATTAAACGGATTTAAGGCTTTTAAGTCAACCACTTTTTCCGGTATTTTTGTAGAACGCTTATAGATTGAGCAAATTGACTACAAAAAATGCTACCTAGGTTAATATTTTAAGGTAATTTACTTGTTGGGAGCAACGTATCCTTCAATATTTGGTTCTTTGCCTTCAAATAGGTATGCATGCATTTGGGTTTCTAAAAATACTCTGTCTGTGGGTTCCATCATATTAAGCTTGTTTTCATTAATTAACATGGTTTGTTTTTTTTGCCACTCAGCCCAAGCCTCCTTGCCAATATTTTCAAATATTTTTTGTCCTAATTCGCCAGGATAGAGTTGAAAATCAAGGCCATTAGTTTCTTTTTGCATGCGTTGACAAAATACAGTTCTGCTCATAATGCTCTTATTACATATCTAATTAAAATGATGCACCAATTATACTAAATAGTTTCTTGGTTGGCGCGGCTAATCCTAAACTTTGTGGTTGTGCAAGATCAAACCACATTTGGGAGTCTTCCATTACTATGTTTGTTGGATGTTGTTTTAAGTGCAACACAATCGGTTGAATATCTAAATGAAAGTGGCTAAAAGTATGACGAAAAGGATCGAGGGTGTGTTGTTGTACGTCTCCCAACTTTAAACTAGTAACGAGGTTTTCTATCATGTTTATGTTCTCTATTTCATGGAGTCCCCACAATCCTCCCCATATACCACTTTGGGGGCGCTTATAAATTAATACTTGTTGTTGCCACATGGGAATTAGCATGTAAGTTGATTTTATAGGGATCTGTTTTTTTGGCTTTTTGTGGGGGAGCTCTGCTTGTCTTCCTTGAACAAAAGCCAAACATTCTAATTGAACTGGACAGTTATCGCATTTTGGCTTGCTGCGGGTACATAAAGTCGCCCCCATATCCATCATGGCTTGTGTGTAATCGCCAGTTCTGTTTGTCGGAGTCAATTCGTCTGCGTAACGCCATAATTCAGTTTCCACCTTTTTATTGCCAGGCCAGCCGTCAATAGCAAAATAACGAGCGAGTACTCGTTTTACATTACCATCTAAAATACTGTGTTCTTGTTGGCAGGCTAGAGACAAAATTGCACCAGCTGTTGAACGGCCTATACCAGGTAAAGCAATTACTTGTTCTAGTTCTTCAGGAAATTTACCTTGATGTTGGTCTCGTATTACTTGTGCTGCTTTTTGTAAATTTCTAGCTCGAGCATAATATCCTAGCCCAGTCCAAAGATGCAGGACTTTGTCTTGGGGGGCGTTAGCTAGACTTAATACATCAGGGAAACGCTCCATAAAACGCTTATAGTAGGGAATAACTGTTTTGACTTGGGTTTGTTGTAGCATTATTTCTGACACCCAAACTGTATAGGGAGTTTTCGCAGACTGCCACGGCAAATCTTTACGGCCATGTTTATCATACCAGTTAAGTACGTTTTGATTAAATGACTGATTATTAATTTTGGACACGGAATTATCGACTGTTGTTCTTGCAGAATTTACCGGATAATACCTTAATCCAAGACAAATAGATCAATCGAGACTCTCTTGTTAAATCCGAATGCCAGTCCGTTTACAATCGACCACCCTGTTATCTTTTTCCCAGGCACCTTGTGTGATGAGAGGATATTTACTCCATGTTGGCAACATTTAAATATATCTAAGCGTGCCTTTGTTCCCTTGCAGTGGGCTCAAAATTTAGAGCAAATGCGAATGTTAAGTGCCGACCGTTTAAATTATTTTGAAGAGCCAGTTCATCTAGTGGGCTTTTCCATGGGGGCATATATTGCAGCACTAACAGCGGTTGAGTTTAAGTCTTGTGTGGCATCTGTCACTTTGATTGGCAGTAGTTGTAATGCATTATCCACGTCAATTTTAGCTCAGCGTAAACAAACTCTTAAATTAATACAAAATAAGCAATTTAAAGGCTCTGCGGAAAAACACTTGATCAAGTATTTTCATGACGTTAATCAAAAAGGTAAATGCAGAGAAGTTGTAAAAGATATGGAGCGTGATTTAGGTATAGGCGTTTTGGAAGCTCAACTAAAAGCGATTGAGACAAGGCAGAACCTATTCCCCAAATTAGCAGAATGTTGTTTTCCAATTCACTTTATAGTTGGCGAGCAAGATAATTTAGTCAACCTGACTGAACTCGCAATTGCAGTCGCTAGCTTGCAACAAGCACAGATGACGAAGGTAAAAGATGCTGGACATATGCTGCCTTTAGAGCAACCTATTGCGCTAGCTCAGAGATTGGCCAATTTCATAGTGTGATATTTACTGGCGAAACCTTGCAATCCTTAACTGTGAAAGGATAATGCGCCACATAACGTGCTGAATTAGAACAGCAATTCGTTTTTTAATAAGAGAACACAGTAATGAGCCAGTTTAAGTCTGAAGAAGAAGCCGCTAAGTCAGGGGTCTATATTCGTAAAATTCAAAGTTTTGTTAAGCGAGAAGGGCGACTCACGCAAGGGCAAGCGAGGGCTATCGAGCAATATTGGCCTACCATGGGCCTAGAACACAAGAAAGGGGCATTAACGTTTTCTGAAGTATTTGGCCGCACGGCTCCGGTTGTTCTGGAAATTGGCTTTGGTATGGGAAAATCATTAGTTGAAATGGCATCTAAAGAACCAGAAAAAGACTTTATTGGAATTGAAGTACATAGACCCGGTGTTGGGGCTTGTTTAAATGAAGCCGCCGATCAAGGTGTGACTAATTTAAGGTTATTTGAGCATGATGCTGTAGAAATTCTCGCAGATTGTGTTGCAGACAATAGTCTAGCTAGAGTACAGCTGTTTTTTCCTGATCCTTGGCATAAAACTCGTCATCATAAAAGACGTATAGTGCAGAGTGAGTTTGTTCAAAAATTAAGAACAAAATTAGCAATAGGTGGTGTGTTTCATATGGCTACCGATTGGGAAAATTACGCCGAGCATATGTTAGAGGTTATGTCTAAAGCAGAAGGCTATAAAAATCAATCTACCACTAATGATTATGTACCACGTCCAGAGCAGAGACCGCTTACAAAGTTTGAACAGCGCGGTCATAGGTTAGGGCATGGTGTATGGGATTTAATGTTCGAGAGAATGTCATAATGTTATCTGCTCCTAGTCAGTTATTAATGCGTAATGAAGAGGTTTTTCAGACGGGCAAATGGTTGTTAGTGAATCCCACGGATAGTCATATTACTACTCAATTAAATAATGCTGAACTCTATAGTTTTCATCAATACTTTGATGTATACCAACAAAGCTTTGCTCAAGGGCAGCCGAATAAGCACCTTTTTGCTGCTTCTTACCCCACAAAGGATAAGTTTGATGGGGCGGTTATTTATATGCCAAAGTCTAAAGAACAGGCAAAAATGTTGATTGCGAATATCGCTGCTTGTCTCAAAACTGGTGCTGACTTATTGCTAGTTGGCGAAAATAAAGGTGGCGTGAAAAGCGCTTCAAAAATGCTTGATACTGTTAGTTCTCAAGTGAATAAAATTGACTCTGCAAGGCATTGTGCATTGTTTGCTGCAAAAATTGACAAAGAGGTGAAACCTTTTGAACTAGCGCAATGGCAAAAAACGTTTGATATCGCTATTGCAGGTGTTGAGTATAAAATATGTTCATTACCTGGTGTGTTTAATCATGGTTCAATTGATAACGGTACTAATGTGTTGTTGAATAGTGAAATCGATATCCCCAATGGACGAGTACTTGATTTTGGCTGTGGGGCTGGAGTCATAGGATGTTTTCTAGGGCTTAAAAATCCAAAATCTCAAATTGTAATGAGTGACGTTAGTGCCTTAGCAGTTCACTGCTCTAGGGAAAGCGCAAATTTAAATGGGCTGAAAGTCGAGGTTGTTGCATCCAATGGTTTGTCGGAGATCAATGGTAAATTTACAAGTGTATTTACAAATCCTCCCTTTCACACAGGTATTCAAACCGACTATTCAGTAACGGAGAGTTTTATCGTACAGGTTAAACAGTATTTGGTTGCTAATGGCTCCCTAACCTTGGTTGCCAACAAATTTTTGCGATACTCTGAATTACTTGAAAAACGTTTTAAAATGGTTACCTTGCTAAAGCAAACTACACAATTCAGTGTGTATCTTTGTAGTCGAGTGAAATAGCTTTAGGCTAAGCAAAATGGAAGTATAATTTAACCATTCAATTATAGGGTCTGCTGTAGCTATGAAAATTTTATTTGTTGTTTCGGAAGTTGAAGATTTAGTCAAAACGGGTGGTTTGGCTGACGTAGGTAAGTCCCTGCCTATTGCTCTAAAAGCAATGGGCCATGAAGTAACAATAGTGATGCCATATTATCAACAATTAGCGCATAGATTTAACGCACCTGATTACTGTGAGCGGCAGGTGTTGTTTTCTGGTTATAAAGGCTATGAATTTGCGATTAAAGAGTTGAAAATTGAAAATGTGCAGGTGTTAGCTGTTGATTATCCTGAATTTTTTGATCGAAAAGGGTTATATACTGATGATTACCATGCATACAATGACAACGCTGAACGTTTTGCATTTTTTGCAAATGCGGCTCTGCAAACAGCTAAAGCAGTAGGCTTTCAAGCTGACATCATTCATTGTAATGATTGGCATACAGCATTAACCCCTTATTTTGTGACTATTGATAACAATGGTTTTTTCGCTAATGCTAAAACTATTTTTACAATTCATAATGGTGCATACCAAGGTACTCATAAATTTAGTGATATTGAATACCTGCAACCCCATTACCAATTACACAGCCAATTAGATGGTGATGCTCTGAATTTCGTACGTATGGGGATTCGATATGCAAATAAAATCAATGCAGTGAGTCCTAACTACGCACAGGAGCTTTTATCTCCTCTCGGTTCACACCATTTATATGATGAGTTTAACCGAAGACGAAATGATGTGTCAGGTATCCTCAATGGGTGTGACTATACTCAGTGGGATCCAACTACAGATGATAATATTGTAAAACAGTATGACCATTCGAATTTATCCGGTAAAAAACTTTGTAAAAGTGATTTACAGAAAAATGTTGGATTGCCAGAAAATAATAATATTCCGATTATAGGCATGGTATGTAGATTAACTGAGCAAAAAGGCTTTGCCTTTATTATGCCAATTTTGGAGTTATTGTTACGTCATCAATTTCAACTGGTTATTATTGGTACTGGTGATCCTGAAATTAGTGAGACGTTAAGAAATACGGCCACAAGACACCCGTCTAAATTTGCCTTCATAAAGGACTTTAGTGTTCGTAAAGCACATATGATAGAAGCAGGTAGTGACTTCTTTTTAATGCCATCTTTGTTTGAACCCTGTGGCTTGAATCAAATGTATAGCTTAGCCTATGGTACGTTACCTATAGTTAGAGCTGTTGGGGGCCTAAAAGATACAGTGATTGATTTAGCTGATGATCCTGAGTCAGCGACTGGTTTTGTGTTTGTTGAGCCTAGCGGTGAGGCTTTACTTGGTTGCGTACAACGGGCATTACTGTTTTATTACGAAACGCCAGAGTTGTTTGAATCTACTCAAAAGAAAGCGATGTTAAGCCGTTTCACATGGGACGAAGCAGCTAAGAATTATGAAGGGCTTTATTTAGAGGCCTTGTAATGAATTTAGGGCTTTCAACAAGTTTAATTGTGCTAAGTTTGTTGGCGATGGGAAATTCAATAGCGGCTACAAAAGAATGTATTCAGGCTCCAAGTCGCTCGACTAACTGTCCTCACTTATTATTCAAAAAGTCGGCAGTAGCTGTCCCATCGTTAGGGATCACACAACATGAAGTGATTTGTATATGTTTGAGCGATTTAAGCAGAAACTTTAACCCGCAGAGTCAGACCGCAGAGAGTATTAAGCAACAAGTTATCATTCAACGAATAGCGATAAATTATGGCTTGAGTGAAGAGGATGTAGTGAACCTCGTTAAGAATTAGTATGCTATTAGCTGATTTAAGTTTAATGCAATTATTTCGTTGTGAGATAGTAAGTTAATGACTCGGTAGTCATTTTGGTGAATTAAAGGCAATATAAGATTAATATGGTAGCTAAGAAAACATTTTTTTCAATTAAAAGCCTGATTTTATGGGGCGTAATGGCTGTTATCTCATTGTCTTTGGTTTTCTCTTCTTCAATTAATTTGTATAGCCAAATTAATACCTATACAAAAACACTCGAACAAAGTGTCGTCGTCGCTGCTGAGGTAACTGGTCGCCAAGCAATACCATTCATTATTGAAGATGACGACCAAACTTTAGAGCTTATGTTAAGTGCACTTGCGTCTTCGCCTACAATTGAAAATGTTCATGTATATAAGCTAAAAAATGAGTCTGAAATGACTTTTTTTGCTAGTTACAACCAAATAGATATTGCCCCCGTAAGAGCGAAGTTTTCACAAGTTAATGAGTTATTCATTCCTCGAAAATCTCTGGATGTCATGGAAGTTGCACGGCCTATTCATCTAGAGACTGAATTGATAGGTTACGTATATATTAGATCTGCAGTTACCTCTTTAGATTTGCTGATTACACAGTCCTTTATTATCACCCTCGGGGTACTTTTGCTTTGTTTAGCTGTGTGTTTTCTTTTAATTTATAAATTGCAACGCTCAATAACCTCCCCGATTGAAGGAATGGTTAGGTTGGTGCAGCGCATATCAAGAACCAAAGATTACTCAAATAGAGTGGATGCCCATGGTATTAAGGAGTTAGATATCTTAGGGGGGGCGTTTAATGGAATGTTGTTCAATACTAAAGAGTATATAGATAGGCAAACTCAAGCAGAGGCAGAGCAGCTTAAATTGACAGTAAGCTTAGAAGGAAAAGTGCAGCAGCGTACTCTGGCGTTAAAAGAGGCGAACAGTGAACTCATTCATACTCTTGAACAATTACATCAATTTCAAAGACAATTAGTACAAAATGAAAAAATGGCTTCATTGGGGGACATGGTTGCCGGTGTTGCCCATGAAGTTAACACTCCTATTGGCTTGGGAGTGACAGCTTCTACTATGATGTTAGATAGGCTCGCAGACATGCGCGTTGCATTTGAAGATAAAACTCTTAAAGCGAGCACTTTGTCAAAGTTTATTGATGAAGGTGAAGAAAATCTCAATATCATTTACCGCAACTTAAATCGGGCTGCTGAGTTAATTTCTAGTTTTAAACAGGTTGCAGTTGATCAATCTTCTGAAAGTAGTCGCGTATTTTCATTTGCGAACTTAATGAGTGAAATTTTGATTTCAATGGGACCTACCCTTAAAAAAACACCTTATAAGATACATATAGATTGTTCCGACGACCTCATAGTTGAATCAAAAGCAGGACCTATAAACCAAATTATGATTAATTTAATTATGAACTCCATTATTCATGGCTTTGAAGGGATGGAGGACGGTGATATTAATATTAAAATAGAACTAATGGAAAATAGTAAGGTCAGAATTGAGTTCGTAGATAATGGAAAAGGTATTCCTGAACAATTGCGTAAACGAATCTTTGACCCCTTTGTAACTACTAAGCGAGGGCAGGGAGGGAGTGGACTAGGAATGCATTTAGTCTACAACCTAGTGACTCAAGGTTTAAACGGTTCAATTTCCATTGTTAGTGAAGAAAATCACGGTGTAAATTTTTCTATTATATTTCCAGTGAAAATAGCTGATTCCAAGCATGTAAAGGCTAGTACTTTTATTTAAATACTAAAAGAAGGCTATTTTCCTATGTTTAATGCGCTATTTTTTACGTAATATGTAATTATCATACTGATTTTTAGATATTTTCTGATAAACTTTTACTCAAATTTTTAACTAGGCCCGAATCATGCAGACTCCTAACGTATTAATTGTTGAAGACGAAGTCGTTACTCGTACCACTTTAAAAAGCTTGTTTGAAGCAGAAGGGTACAATGTATTCGAAGCTGAGAACGGCGAACAAATGCATGACTTCTTTGAAAACAACACTATCAATTTAGTCATCATGGATATTAACCTTCCGGGCAAAAACGGCTTGATATTGGCCCGTGAAGTGCGTGGTCGTAAAAATATTGGATTGATCTTTCTAACAGGTAGAGACAACGATGTAGATCGTATCTTGGGTTTAGAGATTGGTGCAGATGATTACTTAACCAAACCATTTAATCCACGCGAGCTAACAATTAGAGCTCGTAACTTGTTAACGCGCACAACTAACAGTAGTGAAGACGATGACCTACCGAGTCGAGTTAGCTTTAATGGTTGGACGTTAGATGGAGATAGCCGCAGCTTAATATCTCCAAGTACGAAAGAATTCCGTTTGCCTCGCAGTGAATTTAGAGCATTACATTTGTTCTTAAATAACCCAGGTAAAATATTGACTAGAGAACAACTTATTATGGAAATGACAGGTCGTGAATTACGCCCTAATGACCGTACAGTAGATGTAACTATACGACGTATACGTAAGCACTTTGAATCAGAAGTAAATGCGGATGATTTGATTGTTACTATCCACGGCGAAGGCTATCGTTTTTGTGGCTCTGTAGATTCATAATCATTGTTACAAACCGACTATAAATTGTTTAAAAGCTCCTTTAAGGGGCTTTTTTATTGTCTTAACATTGTGACTAATTTCTATATAAGGTTTTAATTAGGTGGTACCCAAATTTTGTTTTTACGGGTCCGTGAACTTTAAGGATCTCTTTCTTAAAGACCACATTGTCAAATGCTTTTACCATAGTTCCTGGGCTAAACTCACCTAGGTCTCCCCCTTTTTTAGCAGATGGACAGATAGAGTGTTTCTTGGCTAATTGCTGAAAATTCCCTCCTTTTTGAAGTTGTAATTTTAGGCTCTCCGCTAAAGTTTGATCTTTTACTAGAATATGGCAGGCACAGGCTTTCATAGTGTGTATCTACTTAATGGTTAGTGATGGGGGTTGTTGGGCTAGTTTATCAGTCAGTGTTTTAAAAAAAAGAAAAAGAGCCGAGGCTCTTTTTCTGTTTAATTTGAAGTGAACTTTTTAGTTACTTTATAAACAACATTTCTTGATACTTTGGTAAAGGCCATAAGTCATCAGATACAACTAGTTCTAATGCATCTGCATGATTACGTACTTCTAACATTAGCGGACAAAGTGTGTCTGCACAGTAGTTAAGATGAGCTTCTACAGAATCAAATTCCTCAACTTCAATTGCCTCCTGAAGCTTACGCACGGCTGTCATCATGGCGTCTGTTTCAGCGGCAATTTCATCGATGCTGTTGTGGCTAATTGTAATATTTAACTTACTAAGGTTAGTGGCTGTGCTAGATAAACTGTCTAGGTACTCAATAGTTGCTGGGTATATTCGTGTGCTTGCCATACCCACTACTAACTTAGCTTCTACTTCAATAGAAAGGATGTACTGCTCTGCGTATACTTCAAAGCGACTTGCTAGTTCTGCTGGTGATAGAACGCCAGTTGATTCGAAAAGCTTAACCACAGATTCTTCTTTAAAAGCAGGTAACGCATCAGCTGTGGTTGGAATGTTTTTCAAGCCACGTTCTTCAACTGCAGCCTTATGCCATTCACTAGAGTAGCCATCACCACCAAAGATAACATTACCGTGCTCTTTCATGAGCTCTTGAAGAACAGTAATAACTGCAGCCGTTTTGTCTTCACCTTTATCTAACACTGCTTCTAGTTTGTCAGCAATCCAGCTTAGTGAGTCAGCTAACATAGTGTTCATAGCTACTAGAGGACCAGAAACTGATTGAGATGAACCTACAGCTCTGAATTCGAAACGGTTACCAGTAAATGCAAACGGTGAAGTACGGTTACGATCACCTGGGTCTCGTTCAAAAGAAAGAATTTGAGATAGACCCAAATCCATTAAGCCGCCTTTAGCTTTTTCCAGTAGCTTGCCTTCTTTTATGTCGTTGAAAACACTTTCTAATTGAGTGCCTAGGTAAACTGACAATATTGCTGGTGGCGCTTCGTTAGCACCTAAGCGGTGGTCATTTGCTGCTGATGCAATAACTGCTCTTAAAAGTGGTCCGTACTTATGTACTCCTCGAATTACAGCGCCACAGAACAATAAGAAGTTTAAATTGTCATGAGGTGTGCTACCCGGATCTAACAAGTTGCCTTGAGTAGCATTACCTACTGACCAGTTAACATGCTTACCAGAGCCATTTACGCCTGCAAACGGTTTCTCATGTAATAAACATAAGAAGCCATGTTCTTTAGCCGTGCTTTTCATTAAAGTCATAAGTAGTTGCTGATGATCAGCGGCTACGTTAGCAGCTTCAAAATAAGGGGCAATTTCAAATTGACCAGGTGCCACCTCGTTATGGTGAGTTTTTGCTGGAATACCCATACGGTATAGTTTGTCTTCAAAGTCTTGCATAAAGACTTGGACACGCGCCGGTATTGCGCCAAAGTAATGATCATCAAACTGTTGGCCCTTTGCAGGAGCAGCACCAAATAAAGTACGGCCGGCGAGTAAAAGGTCAGGGCGGGCATTAGCAAAATGTTCATCAACTAAAAAGTACTCTTGCTCAGCACCACAGCTAGAGTTTAGGGTGGCGATTTCAGTTTCACCCATCAAACTTAGTACTTTTTGAGCGGCTTTATCCATTGCTTTGTTTGAACGGAGTAAAGGGATTTTCTTATCTAGTGCTTCACCCGTCCAAGACATAAATACACTTGGGATCATGAGGGTTGCGCCATTTGCGGTCTTCATCACATAAGCAGGACTAGTTGGATCCCAAGCTGTGTAACCACGGGCGGCGTTAGTCATACGCAGGCTACCATTAGGGAAAGAAGAACCATCAGGCTCACCTTTTATCAATAAGCTACCTGTGAATTCTGTAATTGCTCCGCCGTCTGAATTGGTAATGATAAAACCGTCATGTTTCTCAGCAGTGATATTGGTCATTGGATAAAAGATATGAGAGAAAAATTTAACACCCTTGGCTATTGCCCAATCTTTCATTGCGGCCGCGACAATATCCGCGGTAGCCGTATCAAGTGGCGCTCCCGTTTGAACGGTTTTCTTGATTGCTTTAAAGGCATTTTTAGACAATGCTTCTTCCATAGCCGCTAAGCCAAAAACATCGCTTGCCCAAATCTTGTTCAATGGCTCAGGTGTTTTGCACGATTTTGGTGCGCGATTGGTAATTTCAGTTATAGCGTTTTTGCGAGATGTTAATCCACTCATATCTTTTCCTCAGTTTGTCTTTAAAGGGGTGTAGGGATTTACCTTATTTTTTTAAAGTAAAACATACTAAATCTGTTGTTACCGGAAGCAGATATCAGGCCACAAGCGTTTATATTTAACTAGGTGTGCTATTTTGGATTTTGTATAAAGCTAACTTCTAAAACTTATTCGGGTTTATTTAAATTGTCATTGAGTTTTGGCTGAGTAGCCGATGATTCGCTGTGCTCAAATTCACCTTCAATAATATCTTCTGAGTCTTGCTTTGAGTGAGGAGATGGTTGAAATCCATTGTGAAAAGACGGGTCTACAGTTTTTACAATTAGTCGCTTCAATAAATTACTAGCAATAATCGGTCTTGTGATCGGTAGAGTTAATACCAGACCCAAAATGTCAGTAATAAAGCCTGGCGTGACTAAAAGTACACCTGCAATTACTAACAACAGCCCTTCAGCCATTTCTTGACCTGGCATGATACCTGTTTGCATTTTTTGTTGTGCCTGAGTGAGGGTGCTCAGTCCTTGCTGCCTAACCAAGCGGGCACCTACAAAAGCGGTAAGTAAGACTACAGCGACGGTATACCAGCCTCCAATTAGTTCGCCCACATTGATTAAAATCGCGATTTCAGCAATAGGTAGTATTGCAAAAAGTAGAAATAATTTAGCCAAAAATGCCTCTATATGATGGTATACCCAAGTATTATTTTAACTGATACCAGAGCTTTTGTATTTGTTATTATAATGGGCTCAGCTTGGAATAAACCAAGAGCCGCTTTGTTACAAAGTATTGCTTTTATTTGTGTTAGAAATTTCAAGGTTTGCTGAAAGACTTTTAGAGTAGTAGGGGTCTTTAACCAAAAGTTTACATTGTTAAATTTATTTTTAAGCTTACTCGCTTAACTTTGGGATATTTACAATATGTATATTGTCCCTATTACTGTTTAATTAAAAAGAGTTGTTCATGAACTTAGTTGCTAGTCGTTTCATTTTATTTTGTGTTTTTAGTTTTTTTTGTCTTGGTAGTGTTGCGCAATCAACTGATCCTTTGGCTGATTTATTTGCTGACGAGCCTGAGTTTTTAAAAGTAGACGAGGCTTTTCAATTTGATTTTGAGCAAAAAAATGGCCAGTTGATACTAAAGTGGGATATTGCAGACAACTATTACTTATATAAAAAGCAATTCAAAACGGTATTAAAGCAAGCAGAGCTAGGTGAGCCAGTATTTCCTGAGCCACAACAAGTAGAAGATGAATTTTTTGGTTTGTCCAATGTGTTTCGTGGCCAATTAGAAGTTCAATATCCATTAATTTTTGCAACTAAAGATGGTGTTGTAAAGATCCGTTATCAAGGCTGTGCGGATGCGGGTCTTTGTTACCCTCCCGTAACCAAAGAAGTATTTTTAGAGCGTATTATTGCTGACGAAGCTAGTAACTCGGAAGCTGATATCAGCGATATTAATCCTGTCACACCTGTTGTTTCAGAGCAGTTTGAGCTTGCAAACCTGCTGTCTAGTGAACAAAGTTTACTATGGACCTTGTTGATATTTTTAGGCTTAGGCATTGGTTTAGCATTTACACCATGCGTGTTTCCTATGTATCCCATTTTATCTGGCATTGTGATTGGCCAGGGTAGCGGCATGAGTACATCAAGAGCCTTCACTCTTTCATTTGTTTATGTGCAAGGTATGGCACTTACGTATTCTTTGTTAGGGCTTATTGTGGCCTCTGCGGGAGTGCAATTTCAGGCTGGTTTGCAACATCCCGCCATTTTAATAACTTTGATTGTCATCTTTATCTTGTTGGCTATCGTGATGTTCGGTGCTTATGAATTGCAGTTACCATCTTCTTGGCAAGAGAAACTTAATGCAATGAGTAACAAACAAACCAGCGGTAGTTATGTAGGTGTGCTAGTTATGGGTGCTATCTCGGGGTTAGTTGCATCTCCGTGTACAACTGCACCGTTAACAGGAATTTTGTTATTTATAGCTCAAAGTGGCGACCTTGTTTTAGGGTTTAGTGCTTTGTATGTGTTAAGCCTAGGCATGGGGATACCATTAATTTTATTCGGGATAACCGGTGGTAAGTTACTGCCTAAAGCGGGGCACTGGATGAACATCGTTAAAGTGGCATTTGGATTTATGATGCTGGCTGTAGCCATTATGTTTGTTGAGCGTTTAGTGACGCACGTAGCTACAGATATAGCTTGGTCGCTGTTGGGTTTAGTCAGTTTTAGTTATTTTTATGTGATGAACCAACCCACGACAGTGTCTTTTTTCAAAGGTGTTAGGGCATTAGTTATTTTTGTTGGTTTGTTTATATCAGCTATCTATGGATATCAAACAGTAAACAGTATTTTTTACCAAAATACTGTGGGTGAAAATAGTATTAGTAGCACTCCACATTTGAAGTTTACGCAAGTCACTAGTATCGAAGTTTTTGAAGAGGCGTTGGTCAGCGCAAATGCTCAAGGTAAGACAGTTATGTTAGACCTATATGCTGATTGGTGTGTGGCGTGTAAAGAGTTCGAGAAATATACATTCTCTGACCAAGGTGTAGTTGATGCTTTAAGTAATACAGTTTGGCTGCAAATTGATTTGACCGACAACTCAGATGATAACTTAGCCTTTCAGGAACAATTTGATGTTTTAGGCTTGCCGACTATTTTATTTTTTGACCAAGATGGCAAAGAATTAAGTTCAGCAAGAGTGACTGGATTTATGCGAGCGGAACCTTTTTCTACTCATGTGAGAAGTATTTTTGCTAATGGCAACGCTCGATAATAAACCTTAAGTATTACATGGAACAGGGCTTACCTTGTTCCGAATATTTTATCTCCTGCATCACCTAATCCTGGCAGAATATAACCTTTCTCGTTAAGCTTTTCGTCTATCGAGGCTGTGTAGATATCGATATCTGGATGCGCAGCTTCTAAAGCGGCAATGCCCTCGGGGGCTGCCACTAAAAATAAGCCCATAATATTAGTGCAGCCTTTTTGTTTTAATAAATCAATTGTGGCAATTAGCGTCCCTCCTGTTGCTAGCATCGGGTCAACAATGAGCGCGGTTCGTTTGGTTATGTCTTTTACTACTTTGTCGAAGTAGGCAACAGGCTGCAGGGTTGCTTCATCTCTGTATAACCCAACCACGCTAATTTTTGCATTGGGGATCAATTGTAATACCCCATCTAACATGCCTAAACCTGCTCTTAAAATAGGTACGACGGTAATCTTTTTGCCTTTTATTTTCTGGGTAGATAATGTTGTTCCGTCCCAAGAAGTGATAGAAGTTTGCTCTGTTTTTAAATCTCTAGTGGCTTCGTAAGTGAGTAAGTTTCCTACTTCACTAGCAAGCTCTCGAAAGTCTTTACTACTTACACCTTGTTTGCGCATTAAGCCTATTTTATGTTGGATTAGCGGGTGTTTTATTTCTTTAATGGCCATGGAATTGTCTCTTAATTATGTTCTGAATATGAATCAACAAAGTTTACTCCATGTTCTAATAGCTCTGGGTAAAACTGTGAAAATTTTTTTTCAAATAGATTGTGATGTTGCCTGATAAAAAAATCGGCGTCTTTTGCAAATTGTATTTTATTTCCAAGTCGTGATTCAATCGAAGAGAAAGCCTGAAAGCAAGTATCACGATTTTCATACTGATTAAGCCATTTATACTTAACAAGCCGTTGTGCTTGTTTATTGAAGTGGGCGTTTATAGGTAAAACGAATTTATCAAGCTCGTCATAGAACTCATCAAATAAACTATTGCTACTTGTGACCGAAAAATCATCCCAATTTGTCATCAATAGGTAATCAAAGTATATGTCAATTATAACACCTGACATTCTGCGAAGTTTTCCACTGAATTGTTGTTTTAAATCTAAAATTAATGGGTGGCTATCTGTAAATGTATCTGCACTGCGGTGTAAACGGATTCCTCTCTCAATGGCTAAAGGTAAATAACTCAACTCTGAACCTCGCACAAAATCTCCTAAGAAATTCCCTACCAAGCTTGTATTGGTATAACTCGCTAGGTGAATGTGGGCGATATAATTGATGGGTCGAGCCTCCCTTAAAAGTGAATAATAAAAATACAATTTTTGTAAACTTTGCAGTAATCTTCGCAGATAAGACCAGTATTTTGCTGCTAATTTCTATTTACACACTATAATGGTTCAATTATTTCAATTCTAGTGCATATATTGTACGTAAAATGGTCAGCTAGTGAACTTATTAGTCATTAATGGGCCCAACTTAAATATGTTGGGTACTAGAGAGCCTGAGACTTATGGCTCTGAAAATCTACAGCAAATTAATAAAAAATTAGATGAATTCGCTGAATCTTTTGATATTAGTTTGACTCATGTGCAATCCAATGCTGAACATGAATTAATTGATGCAGTGCATAAAGCATTTAGTAAAATTGATTTTATTGTAATTAATCCGGGAGCGTTTACGCATACCAGTATTGCCTTAAGGGATGCATTATTAAGTGTGTCTATTCCTTTTATAGAGGTACATTTATCAAATGTGCATGCTAGAGAGGCATTTAGAAAACATTCCTATTTATCCGATATTGCTCAAGGAGTGATTTGTGGGTTGGGCTCACAAGGGTATGAGTTTGCTATTGCAGCTGCGAAAAAGTATTTAACTAAATAATTGCACACCCAATTGATGGGTTGGCTGGTCTATTAGAGAGAGAAAAATGGATATACGCAAAATTAAAAAATTGATTGAACTGGTTGAAGAGTCAGGAATATCTGAGTTAGAAATTACTGAAGGTGAAGAGTCTGTAAGAATCCAGGTTGGTGGTAATGCTGCCATTGCTCCTGTTCAATATGCGGCGGCTCCTCAAGTAGCTGCTGCTCCTGCAGCTGTTGCAGCCTCTCCTGTAGCTGTTGCTTCTCCTGAAGCGGCCCCTGTAGTGAATGGCCATACTGTGTGTTCTCCTATGGTAGGGACTTTCTATCGCTCATCTTCTCCAACAGCAAGTGCATTTGTAGAGGTGGGGCAAAAAGTAAATGTTGGTGATACGCTTTGTATTATTGAAGCAATGAAAATGATGAATCAGATTGAATCTGATAAAGCTGGAGTTGTTAAACAGATTCTAGTAGAAAACCAAGAGCCAGTAGAGTTTGATCAACCTATGTTTGTGATTGAATAAAAGGTTAATGACGATGTTAAATAAAGTCCTTATTGCAAACCGTGGTGAAATCGCTTTGCGAATTCTACGTGCATGTAAAGAGTTGGGCATTAAAACTGTCGCAGTTCATTCAACCGCTGATGAGTCTCTAAAGCACGTACTGTTAGCCGATGAAACCATATGCATTGGTAAAGCATCTGCAACCGAAAGTTATTTAAATATTCCCCGTATAATCGCTGCTGCTGAAGTGACTGATGCAGAAGCCATTCACCCTGGTTATGGATTTCTTGCTGAGAATGCAGACTTTGCTGAAGCGGTTGAAAGAAGCGGCTTTATATTTATTGGTCCTAAAGCCGACACCATTAATTTAATGGGTGACAAAGTGTCTGCAATTAAATCAATGAAGGCAGCAGGTGTGCCATGTGTGCCAGGTTCTGATGGCCCTCTGGGAACCAACGATGTTCGCAATAAAGAGCTTGCTCAAGGCATTGGTTACCCGATTATTGTTAAGGCCGCAGGCGGTGGTGGCGGCCGTGGTATGCGTGTAGTTCGTAATGAAGCAGAACTTATTTCTTCAATCGAGATGACTAAAAGTGAAGCTGGTGCAGCGTTTAATAATGATGTTGTGTACATGGAAAAATTTCTTGAAAACCCACGCCATGTAGAAATTCAAGTCTTAGCTGATGGTCAGGGTAGCGCTATTCATTTAGGTGAGCGAGATTGCTCAATGCAACGCCGCCATCAAAAAGTTGTAGAAGAAGCGCCTGCTCCAGGTATTACTCCTGAAATGCGTGCAGCTATAGGTGAAAGGTGTTGCCAAGCTTGTATCGATATTAATTATCGTGGCGCAGGTACGTTCGAGTTCCTTTTTGAGAATGGTGAGTTCTATTTTATTGAAATGAATACTAGAATTCAGGTAGAGCACCCGGTATCTGAAATGATCACAGGTGTAGATTTGATCAAAGAACAATTGCGCGTTGCTTCTGGTCAAAAATTAACTATCACCCAAGATCAAATCGACGTAAAAGGACATGCAATTGAATGCAGGATAAATGCAGAAGACTCTGAAACTTTTATTCCTAGTCCAGGTAAAATTACTAAGTTTCACCCACCGGGTGGACTAGGTATACGTTGGGATTCTCATATTTATGCTGGTTACAGCGTGCCGCCATATTATGATTCTATGATAGGCAAGTTAATCACGTATGGTGAAACTCGTGAAGTGGCTATTGCTAGAATGCGTTTAGCATTAGATGAGTTAGTTATCGGTGGAATAAAAACTAATATCGAGTTGCAAAAGAGCATTATGGCCGATGAACATTTTGCCGCTGGTGGTGCTAACATCCATTATCTTGAGAAAAAATTAGGTATGGGTGGTCACTAATTTAGCTGACATGCTCTAACAAAAAATGGAGCCGAAAGGCTCCATTTTTTGTTACTAAACCCTATTAATACTACTTACTCAATTGCGGCTCTATTATTTTGAGCATTTCTTTGGTGCCACTACTTATTTCCTCAATTGCTTGCCCGGTCTGTTCAACTAAATCAATACCCGCCTTAGAGTTCTGTAATACGCTCTCCATTGACTTTACAGCATCTGATGCGAGAGCGTTGTTTTCTTTAACCACACCATCTATTTCAGCCGTGGATTTACTAGTACGCGCTGCTAATTGACGAACTTCATCGGCTACAACAGCAAAGCCTCTACCCTGCTCTCCTGCTCTCGCAGCTTCGATGGCAGCGTTAAGTGCTAAAAGATTTGTTTGGTCAGCAATTGCCGTAATAGTATTTACAATATCGCTTATTTGGTCAGATTGGTTGCTTAGTGATTGTATTCTCTGCGCTGCAGACCCAAGGCCATTAGAAACTTCAGACATTGCTTTTATTGCATCATTGACAACCCCCAAGCCTTGTTGAGATACGTCATCGGTATTCCTCAAAGACTCATAGGCCGTTTTGGTAGCGCTTGAAGAAGAGAGCACTGTTTCAGTGATGTTTGTTGCGAACTTAACGACTTTAATAACCTTGTTATCTGAATCAAACATAGGGTTATATGTTGCTTCTAGCCATAGAGGCTGGTTGTGTTTGTCTACTCGTTCAAACTTACCAGATAAGAATTGACCTTGTCTTAGGTTATCCCACATCTCTTTATATTCATTAGATTTAACGTAATCTGAGTTACAAAACATTCTATGATGTTTGCCTATAAGCTCTTCTTCAGTGTAGCCCGTACTTACTAAAAAGTTGTTGTTGCACTTCAGAATATTGCCATTTAAGTCAAATTCGATAACTGCCATTGAACGAGATACAGAATCAACCATGCTTTTTAAATCTCTTAGAGATGTAACTGTATCGGTAACATCAGAAGCAATTTTTATTACTTTTTCTACTTGTTGTAACTCGTTAAATACAGGGCAGTAACTAGCAGCTAACCATATGACTTTTCCAGAATGGGTTATGCGCTCAAACTCTCCATTCTTGGCTTGACCGTTCCCTAATTCTCGCCAGAATTCCTTATATTCATTGCTATTAGAAAGGCTGGGCTTGCAGAACATTTTGTGGTGTTTACCAATGATTTGTTCGAGAGGGTACCCCACAGTATTTGTAAAATTTTCATTTGCTTTAAGTATATGGCCATCAGGTGTGAATTCAATCATAGCCATAGATGTAGAAAATGCCTCTAACACTGAGTTCTGAATGCTTAACTTATCTTCACTTTGTAATAGCTTGTTTTCTAGATCTTTACATCTTTTATTAAATAGCATGAGCTTACCCTCTCAATAGGAATTACATTAACTTAACAAATAGTACGAACTTTCTATATTAAACAATAGTAGTATAAAATAACAACAGCTCATTATTATTTAATCTGGCCTACGCCTAACTGGTGATATACTTAGTATTAAATAATTTTAAAAGCTTTTGACATGCCTTGGATTCAATTAAAAATAAACCATCAAGCTGAATATGCCGAACAAATTGGCGATATGCTGTCTGCCAATGGTGCACAAGCAGTCACTTTTGTAGATGCTAAAGATACCCCTATGTACGAACCAAAGCCTGGAGAAGTACTCCTTTGGCCTGACACTCAGGTTGTAGGCTTGTATGATGCAGAACATGATATGCAGAGAGTTATTGAGCAGCTTGAAAAGTCAAAACTATTAGGGAAAGCATTTAGTCACAGACTTGATCAATTAGAAGATAAAGACTGGGAAAGAGAATGGATGGAAAACTTTCACCCAATGCGGTTTGGTGAGCGATTGTGGATTTGCCCAAGCTGGCGCGATGTCCCAGACCCCTCTGCAGTTAATGTCATGCTAGACCCTGGTCTAGCGTTTGGTACGGGTACCCACCCAACCACTAGCCTATGTTTGAAATGGTTAGATGGATTAGAGCTATCCCAATCAAGCGTTGTAGATTTTGGTTGTGGTTCAGGAATATTAGGGATTGCCGCTTTAAAGTTAGGTGCACAAAGAGTAGTCGGTATCGATATTGACCCACAAGCTTTGATTGCGAGTCAAGATAACGCAAGTCGCAACCAAGTAGGTGAGAAAATAGAGCTGTATCTACCTGAAAACCAACCAAAGCTTTTAGCTGACGTGGTATTGGCAAACATTTTAGCTGGGCCTCTTAGAGAGCTTAGAGAAGTTATTACCGCTTACTGTAAACCTGGTGGAAAACTAGTGCTGTCAGGTATTTTAGATAGCCAGGCTCAAGAGATTAACGATTTGTACAGAGAAGACTTTGATATGGAGCCTATTGCTATAGATGGCGAGTGGGCAAGAGTATCTGGAAAACGAAAATTATAAATGTTCGTAACTTACTACAAGCCAGTTTGAGGATGATATAGAAGAGAAAGTGGTGCCGACTACCGGAGTCGAACTGGTGACCTACTGATTACAAGTCAGTTGCTCTACCAACTGAGCTAAGTCGGCACTGTTTTCTTTACTAAGTGACGCTACTTTAAGGTTGTTGGTATAGCTGTTTTAAGCAGCTAAGCCTCAAAGCGAGCGCCATTCTATTCATAATTGAGTTGATGTCAAACAATTAAAACGAATAGTTTTATATTGAGCCTATTTTTAACAATCTTTTCGCTTCATCTTTTAACATTGGGAAGTTTTCAACGGGCACATATTCACTTAGAGCTAACATAGATTTACCAAGTTGCTGGTAATTGTCAGCACATAAATTGAAGTGACCCATTTTACGTTTTTCTCTAGGGGTTTTGCCGTACCAGTGTATATGGCACCCAGCAATGCTTAGCATATCTTTAGTAAAGCTATTACAACCAATGATATTTATCATTGCGGTGGTTGAAGTCACTTTGGTTGACCCTAGTGGTAAGCCCCTCACTGCTCGAACGTGATTCTCAAATTGACAAGTATCTGCGCCATGCATACTCCAATGCCCTGAGTTATGCACTCTTGGCGCTATTTCATTTACTAATAACTGATCGCCAAGTTGAAAGAACTCAACGGCTAATACACCTACATAGTTAAGGGATTCTGCTAGTTTATTGAATATAGTTTGAGCTTGGAGGGTTAGTTTTTGGCTTACATTAGGTGCAGGCGCAACAGATACATGCAACTGTCCTTGGTAATGGAGATTTTCTGCTAATGGGTAATAGCTAATATCTCCGTTAGCATTTCTAACTGCTACAAGTGAAAGCTCACGATCAAAATCCAGCATTTTTTCAACAACTAAAGGCACTTGATGAAGATCTAATTTAGCGAGTTGTTCTGTTAGTTTTGGTAGGTCTGATTTGTGTTGTAAGCGCCATTGGCCATATCCATCGTAACCATCTCGGCTGGCTTTAATGATCAACTTATCACCTAAGGTCTCTACTGCTACTTCAAGTTGTTCTACTTCGGTGACTATGCTGAACGGGCAGTTCGCAATATCGAGTTTTTCTAATAGGCTTTTCTCTCGAACTCTATCTGCACCAGTAAGAATTGCCTCAATACTGGGTTTGAGTTTACCACTGCTATGTACAATTTCGAGTAAATCTTCCGGTATATGTTCGAACTCGACAGTTATCGCATCTACCTCTTCAATAAGCTTTTCAAGAGTATTGTTGATGACCTGTTTGGTGATTGGATCGATGATTTTATTATCTGCCACATCTACGGCTTGCACACTTATTCCAAGTGGGTAAGCAGATAGCGCCATCATTCTAGCAAGCTGGCCAGAGCCAAGAACCAATATACTCATGCTGTGTTCTCTCTAGGTTTATTTTTCTACAGGTAAAGTAAGCTCTTCTTGAGCTAATACAGTCGAAGTTTGTTCCGACCTAAACGCTTTTATTGCTTCAGCTACTTTTTTGTTTTGTAGAGCTATGACTTGCGCCGCTAACAAACCTGCATTTGCGGCACCAGCCTCACCAATTGCTAAAGTACCAACAGCTACTCCTTTTGGCATTTGTACAATGGATAAAAGCGAGTCAATACCATTAAGTTGGCTAGAGCGTACAGGTACCCCAAACACAGGTAAATGGGTGTGTGCTGCTATCATTCCTGGTAAATGTGCAGCGCCACCTGCTCCACCAATGATGACTGAAAAGCCCTGTTCTGATGCTTGTTCAGCAAAATCTGTAAGTAGGTTTGGAGTGCGGTGTGCGGAGACAACCTTAGCTGTGTAATCCACACCTAGCTTTTCCAGCATTAATGCTGCTTGTTGCATAGTAGGCCAATCTGATTTAGAACCCATAACAATAGCTACTTTTGACATTTTCATCTCACTTAAATTTGTATCTGTGGTTTAGGAGTGACTGATAGCACTATTTAAAAATCCGCGAACAGTCTCCTGCGCGGATTTTAGATAACTTATTATTTATAAAGTTGGTTTAGCTTTTTTGCCTGCGCATTGCCGTGAAAAATTCATCGTTTGTCTTAGTCATAGACAACTTACCAATTAAAAATTCCATTGCGTCTATTTCAGACATTTCATGTACGATTTTACGCAATATCCACATTTTTTGTAATTCGTCTTGTGTAGTTAACAATTCTTCACGACGAGTACCTGAACGGTTGTAATCAATTGCTGGGAATACGCGTTTCTCCGCAATTTTACGGTTCAGGTGTAACTCCATGTTACCGGTACCTTTGAATTCTTCGTAGATTACTTCATCCATTTTTGAACCAGTATCGATTAATGCTGTAGCAATAATGGTTAAACTACCGCCTTCTTCAATATTACGAGCTGCTCCGAAAAAACGTTTGGGTTTATGCAGTGCGTTGGCATCTACACCACCGGTTAATACCTTTCCTGAAGATGGTATTACTGTGTTATAAGCACGAGCTAGGCGAGTAATGGAATCTAATAAAATAACCACGTCTTTTTTGTGTTCTACCAAGCGTTTAGCTTTTTCAATTACCATCTCTGCAACTTGGACATGACGACTAGCAGGCTCATCAAACGTAGAAGCGACAACTTCACCTCTGACTAACCGTTGCATTTCAGTTACTTCTTCAGGACGCTCGTCAATAAGTAATACCATTAATAAACATTCTGGGTGATTGGCTGCAATAGATTGCGCTATATTTTGCAGTAACAGTGTTTTGCCCGCTTTGGGCGGCGCAACGATTAAGCCACGTTGCCCACGGCCTATAGGTGAGGCTAAATCAAGTACCCTGGCGGTAATATCTTCACTACTGCCATTGCCTCGTTCCATTGTTAAACGCTCATTGGCATGTAACGGAGTAAGGTTTTCAAATAAAATCTTGTTACGAGAACTTTCTGGACGGTCAAAGTTAACTTCGTTAATTTTTAGTAAGGCAAAATAACGTTCACTATCTTTAGGCGGTCGAATTTTACCAGAGATAGTATCACCGGTACGTAAATTAAATCGTCTTATCTGACTTGGTGATACATATATATCATCGGGTCCTGCCAAATATGAAGAATCATTTGAACGTAAGAATCCAAAGCCGTCTTGAAGTATCTCTAATACTCCGTTACCGAAAATATCTTCGCCACTTTTTGCGTGAGATTTAAGTATAGAGAAGATAATGTCTTGTTTACGAGCACGAGCCATGTTTTCTAGCTTCATTTCTTCTGCTAGTTTTACAAGCTCACTGATCGTTTTGTTCTTAAGTTCAGTTAAATTCATATTGGTGGGTCTTTATGATAACAGCTTGTTTAAAGCTAATTGTGTTGAGTGAGTCAAAGGTTTTTACTTTTTTATGTCTCTGATTTGAGCGAAGTAATTGGTCTGTTCAGCTGTGAACACTTCAAAAGTTAGCACCAAATTTTCACTTAGTCTAGCAAATTGTATGAATAATAACGCTTTAAATTGTATTCTGTCGCTTATTCACTCGGTAATTTAGTTGTTTGGTATCAATATCAGGTAATGGTTAGAAAAAAGCTCAATAAACATTGAGCTTTAAAATCTATCTAATTACTTATCTTTGCAAACATTAGATGTTGTCGTTTAAAAACTCTAAAAGTTGAGTTTTAGACAGCGCACCTACTTTAGTTGCGGCAACACTGCCACCTTTGAAAAGCAATAATGTTGGGATGCCTCTGATACCATATTTAGGTGGAGTTTCGTTATTTTCATCGACATTCAGCTTGCCAACTGTTACTTTGCCGTCAAATTCGTCAGCAATTTCATGCAGAATTGGCGCAATCATTTTACATGGGCCACACCATTCTGCCCAAAAATCAACTAAAACAGGACCCGCAGCATTGATAACATCGGCCTCGAAACTATCGTCAGATAATTGGATAATTTTGTCGCTCATTTTTTTCTCCGTAATTTTTTCTCTGTCGCTGATTTATAAAGCAGCGTGGTTATGATTGTTATATAGAAACTAGTTTTTAATGCAAGCAATGATAAGCTATAAGCTATGCAAACAACACATTTAACCGATACACATTTTTCAGACTTGCCGATTAATCCGCAGGTTATAAAAGCACTTTCAGCTGCTAACTTTAACCAATGCACACCAATTCAGGCTTTGAGTTTACCTCCACTGCTTGAAGGCAATGATATTGCTGGTCAGGCACAAACTGGAACAGGTAAAACCATTGCTTTTTTGGTTGCTACTTTTCATTATCTGCTGTCTAACCCCCAAGATTCAAAACGTCAGCCTAGGGCTATTATTATGGCTCCGACTCGTGAGCTGGCGGTGCAAATATTTAATGACGCAGAATTGCTTAGCCAGCACACAGGCTTAAGCCTTGGTCTTATTTATGGGGGTGAAGGTTACCAAAGTCAACGGGAAAAGCTTCAAGAAGGTGTAGATATTATTATCGGCACCACCGGCCGTATTATTGATTACTACAAGCAGAATATTTTTTCTTTGGAAGGAATTCAGGTGGCCGTGTTGGATGAGGCCGACAGAATGTTCGACTTAGGCTTTATTAAAGATATCCGCTATCTTTTCAACAGAATGCCAAAACCAACAAAACGTTTAAGCATGCTATTTTCAGCGACTTTATCATATCGAGTACAAGAATTAGCCTACGAGCATATGGATAATCCTACTCATGTTCAGATTGAGCCAGAAAGAAAAACCGCCGAGCGCGTGAAAGAGGAATTGTTTTATCCTTCAGATGAAGACAAACCCTATCTATTATTAACTTTAATGGAAGAAGAGTGGCCAGAAAAAGCCATTGTTTTTGCAAATACTAAGCATAGTTGTGAAAGAGTGTCTGATTGGTTGCAAGCCGATGACCATAGGGTTGGTTTGTTGAGTGGTGATGTTCCTCAAAATAAACGTCTTAAAATATTGGAAAACTTTACATCAGGCAATATAGATATTTTAGTAGCAACAGATGTTGCTGCTAGAGGGTTACATATTTCATCTGTTAGTCATGTTTTTAATTATGATCTGCCAGACGACGCTGAAGATTATGTGCATCGTATTGGTCGTACTGGTCGAGCAGGGCAAAGTGGTACTTCAATTAGCTTTGCCTGTGAAAAGTATTCTCTTAACCTTCCGGCTATTGAAGAATATGTGCAACATTCAATCCCAGTCACAGAATACAACCCCAATGATTTGATTAGAGATGTTGCACCCCCCAAACCTCGTTTCAAAAAACGGATGCAAAGCGGTCGAAACTCCCCCAAAAGACATTCAGGTCCAAAAAATAAGAAGCCTAGATGAGTAACAACACCGAAGCCATTGCGCCTTTTACACAACCAGAACAGTTATATGCAGCCGTAGATTTAGGCTCAAACAGTTTTCATATGGTGATTGTGCGCGTATCGGCTGGAAGTGTGCAGATCATTGGTAAAGTAAAACAAAAAGTAAGGCTGGCTGCGGGTTTAGATGACAACATGCAGCTTGACCAGGATAGTTTGAAACGAGGGTGGAAGTGCTTAGAAATGTTTGCTGAGCGCCTGCAAGATATCCCTCTGGCTAATATAAAAATTGTCGGCACAGCAACCTTACGGCTAGCAACTAATGCTGATGTGTTTATAAAAAAAGCGCAAGAAATTCTGCATCACAGGCTAGACGTTATAGATGGTAAAGAAGAGGCAAGGCAGATTTATTTAGGTGTTGCTTATACCTCAGCCAACCAAGGAAATACTTTAGTTATTGATATTGGCGGTGCGAGTACAGAAGTTATAGTTGGGAATGATATGACTCCTATTCACCTTGAGAGTCTCAATATTGGTTGCGTTACGTTTAAAGAGCGTTATTTTTCTGACGGTGGGATTACAACTGCAAATTTTGAGCAAGCTATCGGTGCCGCCAAATTAGAGCTCAAGCCTGTTGTTAATGACTTTATTCATTTTGATTGGCTACAGTGTCTAGGGGCGTCGGGTACTCCACAAGCGATTACTGAAATTTTAGTGACACAAGGGATCAGTGATTCCATTCGTTTAGACTATCTATACAACCTTAAACAACAGTGTATCGATTGTATTTCTATTGATTTGTTGAGTATAGAAGGGTTAACCGAATCTAGAAGAGCTATTTTCCCCAGTGGTTTGGCAATTTTGATTGCTCTGTTTGAAGAGCTAGATATTCAAGAGATGCAAATTTCTGGTGGAGCTCTTCGAGAAGGTCTTATTTATGGCATGCTTGATAACATGCAGCAAAATGATCGAAGACTACAAACGCTACAGCAAAATATTTCTCGTTTTCATATTGAAGCTAGTCATGCAAACAGAGTGAAAAACTTATCTTTAAATCTTTTTAGGCAAGTACAACGCCAAGTAGACTTTGGAAATTTAGACTCCGAAGCCATTTTGATTGCAGCGGCAATGTTGCATGAAACCGGGCTGCACATTGAATACAAGCAACACCATCTACATGGCGCTTACATTCTCAGCTACTTACCTATGGTTGGTTACACAAAACAACAGCAATTAGGTATTAAAACTTTAGTTCAAAATCATAGGCAAGATATTAATCTGAGCTTGTTTGATGCCTATCACCCTGACGTACGTCATGCCTTATTGATTTTACTACGGGTTTTGAGGTTGGCTTGTATATTATCAATTCGTAGAAGAGACAAAATTCTTGCTAAATATGATCTTCAGGTTTCAGATGAAAAGTGGGTGTTAACATTTCCTTTAGGCTGGCTGAAGTCTCACCCTTTGATTGATGCTGAGTTAGCCAATGAAAAATGGCAGCAGCATAAAGTCGGTTGGGTATTAGAATGCCGGTGATAGTATATATAGAAGGCTTAACTTTCTTTATGTAATTTTATAGATTTGGCATTATTTGCCCCGCTACATAGGGATTTTTAGCGTTTATGACTGCTCAGAGGTTAGAAGTAAAGACACTACCATCCAAAGTGTTATCGGTTATTTTATTTTTAATGACTATCGTTCTTTTTTCCACACTTATTTTTCACTTCGGCGTAGCACTTAAGCCTAGCCATGTTTCAGCTAAGGGGGGGGAAGTAACATTCCAGGGTGATTATTTTACAACTAATAAAATGGCTTCTTTATCGGGTGAGTGGACTTTTTTTGAACGTCATTTTATAGAGCCCCAAAATCTTCAAAATCACCTTAGTGATGCTACGTTTATTCAAGGGGAAGGCGGTTGGTCATTAGGTGACTCGTCCAGAGACTCTGTGCTTGGGTACGGTACTTATCACCTTAGAGTTAACTTGCCAGATACAGATTTAAATTTAGCTCTGCAAATTCCTAAAATCGAAACTGCTTATAAGTTATTTTTAGATGATAAGTTAGTTGCTAGTGCCGGTGTGGTTGCAACAACTATGGGCAGTGGGGTTCCAGAGTTTAAGCCAACGACAATTATCATTCCTAAAAGCACAGAGAGCTTCTCTCTGACGATTCAAGTCTCTAACTATCACTCTGCTTGGGGAGGGTTATGGTCACCAATAGTACTTGGAAATACTGACAGCATTTACTCAATTCAGCGAGATTTAGTGGCGTTAAGTCTGTTTATAATTGGTGCGTTAGTAGTGACTACTGCGTTTTACCTGATTCAGTATTATTTTAGGCCAGATGAAAAAGTTCCCTTAGCATTTGTTTGTTTATGCTTAATCTTCTTATTGAGAGAGTTTACTGCTGAACACATGCATTTTGTTTTAGCATTCTTTTCCGTTAGCTATTCTGTAGCTCTAAAGCTCAATTATCTTACGTTTTATCTTGGTGTTCTTAATGTGTTGTATTTTATGCACTTGTGCTTTCCTACAGTTTTCAAAATTAATATCTCTAGGTTTTTTTATTTTATCGGAATTAGCTTCTCGTTATTTATATTATTTAGCCCCGCAAGGTTTATTGGCTATTCATTAATGAGTTATCAGATAATTACTTTATTTGTGATGTTATACATATTTGCAAACATACTGCTCGCAAACGCTTCAAAGCAACCTACGGCTAAAATGATGGCTTTTAGTGCTGCTATATTAGGTCTATTTGCTATTAACGACATTTTGTACGCTAATAATGTTCTAGATACAGGACCATTTTTTAACATAGGTATTGTTGGGTTCATTATTTGCCAGAGTTACGTAATAAATCAGCGCTTTAACAAAGTCATTAGCAACAATGAAGCTTTGTCTGAGCAACTTCAGCAAAGCAATAAGGAGTTACAGCTTCTGGGGGCTGAATTAGAAAACAAAGTTGAAATACGTACTAAACAACTGGAACAGGTTAATTTTGAATTGGATAAGCTCGCTCGCTCAGATAAGTTGACAGGTTTGTTAAATAGACATGGCTTACACCCTTATTTGCAAGGCGCTTTTGATAATTTGAAGCAAAAATTTGAACCTTTTTGCATAGTTTTATACGACTTTGATAATTTTAAGTATATTAACGATACTTATGGTCATGATCTAGGTGACTCCGTATTGATTAATGGAGCGACAATACTAAAAGGAAATATTAGAATACAAGATAAATTAGCTAGATGGGGAGGGGAGGAGTTTTTGGTATATTTACCCGACACTAACTTATCGGAAGCTATGGTTATGGCCGAGAAGTTAAGAGTAGCAATTGAAAACATGCAAATAAATCAAGGCGAGCTTAATATACCTGTCACTATTACTGGTGGTTTAGCTGAACTTCAATTACATGATACATTCGAGGTTTTGTTTAAAAGAGCTGATAACGCGCTATACAAAGGTAAAAAATTAGGGCGGAATTGTGTTCAAAATTAAAGACGCTGCATTTTCTTCATTTTTTGTACTAAGTTTAGTATCTTGTTCTTTTTCGTAACAATATGATTTTTATACATTTGTATTTTGGTAGCAGTCTTGTTTAATAAAGTGGAAAATATATGGGTTGTCTATTTGGCCAATATCAATATTCAGCAATAGTCTCAGGCGAATCGCTACAGTCATTACTTAGTGCCGCTCTATCTAATAGTCCACATGCTCTATTGATATTTTGCTGTGATGAAAGCCTAAAAAATCATACTTTTCTAGATCCTATTTTAACGTCTTTGCAGGTTCCTGTTTTTGGTGGAGTATTTCCGGCTATCATATTAGAAGGTAAGGTGTTCGAAAAAGGAATCATAGTTTTACCTATTATGACCCCCGTTGAAGTAAAAGTGTTTGAGAATTTAAAAAATGCCCCTACAAGCACATTCGACTTAACTAACGAGTTGCCTAATAGCGAATCAGCTATAGTTTTGATAGATGGGCTATCTAGAAATATAGATTTTGCGTTAAATTTAATATTTGAGCATTATGGAAAAAAATTAAAAGTATTTGGTGGTGGTGCAGGATCGTTAAGTTTTGAGCAAAACCCCTGCTTATTTTCTAACCAAGGGCTCTTAACTGATGCGATGCTTGTTGCCTTTATGCAAATTCCTTGGGATTTAGCTGTTGGTCATGGTTGGGAGGTGTTACAAGGGCCTTTTCTGGCTAATGAAGTTGATGATAATAAAATCATTCAGTTGAATTTTCAGCCTGCTTTAGAGGTATATGAAAATGTGATAAAAGACTTTGAAAATAAGCTCTTTGCTGAGCATGACTTTTTCGAGTTGGCTAAAATTTATCCCTTCGGTATTCAACGTTTAGATGATGATATCCTAGTGCGAGATCCTGTCAGTGTGGAGCAAACTAGTCTGCTTTGTGTAGGAAAAGTACCAGAAAATACTATGCTATATATTTTGAAAGGACAAAATAGCAATTTGGTTAAGGCTGCCGTAGATTCAGTGGAAAGTTCAATTACAACAAATTTCAATGGCCAAGGCTTATTGTTTAACTGTGTTAGCCGGCAATTGTTTCTCGAGAATGAATTCGAAAGTGAACTACAAGGCATTGCATCTGCTATGGGTAACTCTGAATTGATAGGGGCCTTAGTATTAGGAGAGGTAGCATCAGGAGAATCAGGAGCTATTCATTTTCACAATAAAACAGCTATCACGGCCACAACTAAAACATTTCCTATTTTAACTAAAGAGTTAGATTAATATTTATGTATTCTGCTGACCGAGCATTACAAATTATATCCATCCAGTACGAGTTGGTGATGAATATCGGCTTAGATCAGCGATTGGAAAACATGCTGAGTAGCTTTATGCAGCGAACGCTACAACGCTTAAGTTTAAGTATGGTTATGTTGGTGGATTTCAATCAGTGTGAATTGACTGACGATCCACAAGGTCATACAGAAGGCACTTCTTATTGCTTCCCTCAAGTGGATGCTGCACATGGTAAGTGGTTAATAAGTGAAGCTAAATCATTTTATTACCGATTAGCAGGTGATCATTACTACATTGGAAAGCAATCACGACATAGTTACTTTCTCACTGTTCCACAATTTGGAGTGCTTATTTTAGAAAGGGAATCTACGCCACTTGATGAAATGATTCTTGCTGCGTTAAAACCCTTACTCGTTAAACTTTCTGCTAGTTGTCAGGCATGTCAGGAGCATCAAAATTTAATTAAGGAAGTTGAGGCTCGAAAACTAGCTGAAACTCAGCTGATTGAACAGTCTATGATTGACCCTCAGTCTGGCCTTGCTAATCGCAAAAAATTTAACTTGAGTCTTCTAAGTGCTTTATCTAGCAGTATTAATAGCAAAGAAATTGGTGCGATTTTTATTTTTGATTTAGACAGGTTTAAAGTCATTAATAATACATTAGGGCACGAGGTGGGTGATGAAGTCATAAATATACTTGGTCAACGTTTACAAGAGTGCATGCGCCCAGGCGATACCTTAGCAAGAATAGGGGGAGATGAATTTGCACTTTTAGTCGTGGACCTTTCTCTAGATGAATCCATTGCATTTGAGAAATCTCAAAAAATAGCAAAGAAGTTAGGCAAGCTCATATCTGCCCCGATTAAAGTGGGTGATAACGTATTTAGTATTTCCAATAGTACAGGTGTTAATTTATTTCCTTTAGATGTTGATAGTTCACTAAGCATGCGCCAACAAGCTGATGTCATTGTGAAAAATGCAGATTTAGCAATGAATTCTGTTAAACAGGCCAATCGCAATGGCTATAACTTTTACAATAAAGAGCTTCAATCTTACTCTCAGAGAAAGGCTCAAATTGAGAATTGCTTACAAACTGCCATTTTTAATAATGAGTTTGAAGTTTACTATCAGCCACTAGTGGCCGTAGATGGAAAAGTACTTGGCGCAGAGGCCTTGTTACGGTGGTCTAATCAAAGTTTAGGGCGGGTAGGCCCTGATGAGTTTATTCCTATTGCTGAAGAATCTGGTTTAATATTAGACATCGGAGCTTGGGTTTTGGAGCAAGTTTGTCAAATATTGAGCTCTATAGCGTCAAATGAAGCCCTCAAATATATTAGCGTTAATGTTAGTCCTCGCCAGTTTATTCATCATAATTTTGCCAATGATTTACTGGGTACACTCAATAAATACGGTATAAATAGTCGTCAAATTAGAGTTGAAGTTACTGAAGGCGTAGTTATCGACAATATCGATTTAACTATTCAAAAAATGAGATACTTGAAAGACAACGGTGTGGTTACTATGCTTGATGACTTTGGTAGTGGCTACTCTTCCTTATCTTATTTACATCAATTGCCATTGCAAACTATCAAGATAGATAAGAGCTTTATTACAGATATTGAGAAAACCAATAGAAACCACGTAATCGTCGATTCAATTATTGATATTTGCGAACATTTTTCTTTGGAGTGTATTGTTGAAGGTGTGGAAAATTGTAATGAGTTCGAGTACTTGGCAACCAAGAATATTACAGCATATCAAGGGTATTATTTTCATCGTCCAATGCCTAAATATGATTTTATTGCTCTTTTGGAGCAATAAAAACTGATAACACTAAGGAGCTTTCGTAAACTTTAGACTGACAAATCCTGTGGCATTGAATTGCTCTCTCGCTTCAATAACTAGCTTTTTAGAATTTGTGCGGCTTGCTTGGCAAAATAAGTCAAAATCCCATCAGCGCCCGCTCGTTTAAATGCCAATAAAGATTCAAGAATTACTTGTTCTTCATTGAGCCAACCATTAGCAAATGCAGCTTTGTGCATCGCATATTCACCGCTAACTTGATATGCAAAGGTCGGCACATTTAGCTCATGTTTACAGCGTCTAACTATGTCTAAATAAGGCATGCCTGGTTTTACCATGACCATGTCGGCTCCTTCATGGATATCTAAGGCTATTTCTCTTAATGCCTCATCGGAATTCGCAGGATCCATTTGGTAGCTTTTTTTATCTCCCCCTTTTATGTTGCTTGCCGAGCCAACTGCATCTCTAAATGGCCCATAATAGCTAGATGCATACTTAGCCGAGTAAGCCATAATACAGGTATGAATAAACCCATGCTTTTCGAGTGCTTTACGAATTTCGCCAATACGTCCATCCATCATATCTGACGGGGCGACTATATCGGCACCAGCTTCAGCGTGTGATAAGGCTTGTTTAACTAGTACTTCAATTGTTTCATCATTAAGAACATAGCCAGTATCGTCAATTAGGCCATCTTGTCCATGAGAAGTGAAAGGATCTAATGCGACATCAGTGATAACAGCAATACCTGGTACACTTTCTTTCAATGCTCGGACCGCTCTTTGAGCTAAGCCTTCTGAGTTGAATGCTTCACTGGCACAAAGGGATTTAGCTTCAGGAGGCGTCACTGGAAATAAAGCAATTCCTTGAATGCCAAGGTCAAGGAGCTCGTGAGCTTCTTTTACCAAAAGGTCAATAGACATCCGCTCTACACCTGGCATAGAAGGCACGGTTTGCTTTTGATTTTTGCCCTCCAATACAAACATCGGATAAATTAAGTCATTAGTTGAAAGTTGATTTTCTGCTACTAAACTGCGAATAGATGCTTGCTTACGTACTCGACGTAAACGGTTTTGAGGAAATTGTTCAAACATGTGTATACCTATATATATTGGCTAAGATAAATAGCAGCCAAGAGTTTGATTGCGGCCAGCATTTTTTGCCTTGTATAACTGTTGATCAGCCACTGCTAGAATGCTTTTTTCATTCACAGTAAAATCTGCTGTCGCACTACCGACACCGGCACTAACTGTTACCTTTACGACGTCATTATTTAATATAATATCGGTATTAAATATCTCTTTACGTATTTTTTCAACTAGAGCTAACGCCCCTTCTAAATCTGTACTGGGTAATATCATTGCAAATTCTTCACCACCATATCGACACACTGTATCACTAGGTCTTTTGAGGGATTGTTTCAAAATATTGGCTACTACTTTAATGCATTCGTCACCCATTAAGTGTCCATGAATATCATTAACACTTTTAAAGTGGTCTATATCTAACATGACTATCGATAGTTTAGTTTGTTCTCGTTTACTTCTTCGTAGCTCTGCTTGGTATTTTTTATCAAAATAACTACGATTCCGTATTCCAGTCAATGCGTCTAGCGTGTTCTTTTTCTCTAGCTCTTGATTTTTTTCCGACAGCTCTCGTAAAGTGATTTCTAACTCTAAAGTGCGCTCTTGTACTTTGTATTCTAACTCTTCTGTAGCCGTTTTTTGCTGTTCGATTACTGCCTGTTCGGTGCTCCTATTTTGCCGTTCTATATCTAACAGGCGGGCTTGTTCACTAAGCTCTGTCTGTTTTTGCTTGTAATAACTGAAAATTAAAATAAGCGCTAAAAATATAGTTTCTAAGGTCGCACCTAGCATTAAATAATGCTCTGGTGACACGCTGAACTTAAATATGTTTAAGCTATCTAGACTAATTGATACCCCTAAAACATATAGCATTGTCCATGCAAGGGTATAATAGTGAGCAATAGCAGAGCCTTTTCTCCACAACAAAATCCCTGTCAAAAATGTAATCAGGCCATTTAACAAGGTCATAAATAGAAGAGCGCTGATATAAATCGGTTGAGGCATTAGAAAGCTAAGGCCTGCCCCAAGTAAAAATATCGAAGCTAAAATTTTTAGTAGTTTACTTAAGTGTAAATTATAGGATTTTACATCAAGTAGTTGGTCACAAAAAATTGTAGAGAAGCATAACAAACATGAAGCGAAAAACACGGCTGCATGTTGTTGAAAGAAAACTGCGTTTGGCCAAATATACCGAAAGGCAAAGCCATGTAAGGTGGTAATGGTGAGTACTAAGCTCACTACATAGCCACTGTAAACTAAAAACGAAACAGCTCTTGTGGCGATAAAAGAAAATAGACTACAGAGCCCCATAGTCACCATCAAACCAATAAAAATACCCATGGTAATTGAGTGAGTGGTTTCATTACTTAAATAGAGCTCTTGAGGCCATAGGTATATTGGCAGCCTCATTGACACAGTTGAAGATGCCCTAATGTAAATGTCTATTGGTTGGTTATGGAGTGGGACTGTAAATACAAAGTTCTCTTGGAGTATAGGTCGTGTATAAAAAGGTTTAGCGTCACCGGCGCTATATTGGCTAATGACAATATTATTTTGCACAAACCATACATTAACTTCATTTAATAAAGGATTATCTATTTCTAACAACCAATTTTTTAATGGGCTTAGTTTAGGCGCTGTAAATTTTAACCAATGCACATCTGTGGAGGCACTTGGCGAGTATATATCTGAGGTATTTGATCGCCAGTCTTGGCTTTCTAAATTGAGTAAGTGAGTGATGCTTTTCTTCTGTGTAGGATCTACCAAATATGAATAGTTATTAACTTGCGCAGAGGCCTTTGTATGATCACTAATAAAGTGATTTGTGATAATGAATATTAATAAACAACAAGCAAGTGTTAGTGCTAGAGCTGCATTTCTAGAAATAGAAAATGCGAATGGGTTAATGCTCATTTTTACACCCTAACTTTATTTTAGTGAACAAATTATGAGTATTGTTGTAGCTGGTCTGCTGTAGCTTTACTTTATCAATATTCATTAGACTAGCTAACTCTGCAGCAATGAAAGGTAAATAGGCAGGTTCGTTATTACCCTTATCTAGTTTACGATTATTCGGTAAGCCTTTAGGGCGTAAATAAGGTGCGTCTGTTTCCAACAATAGATTTTCTAAAGGTAGAAAAGGTACAGCTTCTCTCAGAGTCTGACCTCGCTTAGTGTCACATACCCAACCAGTAACGCCAATGTATAGACCTAAATCTAGATATTGATTCATTTGAGCAAGGTTGCCAGTGAAACAATGAGCAACACCGCCTACTAACATGTGGCGGTATTGCTTCAAAAGTTTTATTTGTGCCTCAAAAGCGTCTCTTTCATGCAAAAAAACAGGTAATCCTAATTCACTAGCTAGCTGCAATTGTTGTTCAAATGCATGGAGCTGCTGTGTGGGGGATGAAAAGTTACGATTAAAATCTAAACCGCATTCCCCTATTGCCACAACGTGCTTTTCCTTGGCTAACTTTTTTAAGATGGTACGCGCTTTATGGGTAAAGTCTTTGGCATGGTGAGGGTGAACACCTGCTGTTGTATACAACGTATTTGGTTGTTTGCTCGCAAGTAATAACGCGTCAGAACTAGCCTGAACACTCGTCCCTGTGATAATTAACTTTTCAATTCCCGCATTAATTGCCCGTTGTATCACTGGCTCTGCATCTAATCTTGAATCGGCTAAGTTGACTCCAATATCAATCCAGCTCATAGGTCATTTAACTCGTTTTACTCTAATACGCCTATTTTTGTTTGGCTTACCCAAGAAAAAGGAATTAAGTGCGCCAGTTGATATTAGCACTTTCATATTTGTTCCTCAGGCGAGTCTTCTTTCTTTTTACGCGTATAAATACTGCCTACAATCACGCCGCATTCAAATAATATCCACATTGGAATAGCGAGGAGTGTTTGTGAGATTATATCTGGTGGCGTGAGTAGCATACCAAGCACAAACACACCAACAATCACATAAGGGCGTTTTTCTCTAAGGGAGTCGGGTGTTGTCATTCCTGTCCAGCACATTAAAACAATGGCTATGGGGATCTCAAAAGATAGTCCAAATGCAAAAAATATCTTCAAAACAAAATTTAAATAGCTGCTTATGTCAGTGTTATTGACTATACCTTCAGGAATTACACTAGTAAAAAAAGCAAACGCTAGAGGAAAAACAACGTAGTAGGCAAAGGCCATCCCTAAATAAAATAATAAAGTGCTCGAAAATAGCAAAGGCGCAATTAACCGTTTTTCATTTTTATATAACCCGGGCGCGATAAACCCCCAAATTTGATATAGCACCATAGGTATGGCAATAAAAAAGGACAACACCATAGTGAGCTTAAATGGTGCGAAAAACGAAGAAGCAACATCTGTTGCAATCATTTGTGCATTGTCGGGCAAAGCTTCTTGTAAAGGGGTGGCAATCCATAAATATAAGTCTTGTGCGAAATATACTAAGCATAGAAAAACAAAGAACACACTTAAAAAAGCCTTTAAAACGCGGCTTCTAAGCTCAATTAGGTGAGTAACCAAGCTATTCTGGTCGGCCATTCTTATTACTCTTTAGAATAGGGTTTTTGTACGGATTTTGCGGCGTCACGTAGTTCGTCTACAGACTTTTGTAACTCCGGAGATAGGTTTTCTAGGCTTTGCTCTTCAGCTTTTTTTAAGTTTTCGTGAAGTTCATGAATTTTAAACTGTTGTTCAACTTCTTGACGAAACCCATTAGCCATACCTTTGATGCTACGCACTGTTTTTAGAGTAGAGCGAATGGCACCGGGAAGCCTTTCGGGGCCCAATACCAATAAGGCAATAACTGCTATGAAGAGTATTTCAAAAAAGCCAATATCAAACATTAATTGTGCTCTTTTTGTTCACTTTTTGTTTGTTGTACAGTGTTGTCAGCTGATTCGTTGGCTTTGTTTTCTACTTTTTCGTTAGCAGCAAAGTCAGCGTCTTTTTCTTTATCTTTGTCGTCATCGCTCATAGCTTTTTTAAAGCCTTTAAGCGCGCCACCTAAATCACCACCCATTCCGCGTAATTTTTTTGTACCAAACAATAACACCACAATTACTAATATAATCACTAACTGTATTGGGCTAATACCAAACATAAATTGACTCCTTAAGACTTATCTCTCTCTATTATACGTAGCTAAATGAAAAGGTCACTGGATTTGATAGCACAAAATGCTTGTTTGGTCATTTAGGCAATATATGAGTACACTGATTATTAACCTTTCAGTCACATAGTGTAAATTTTGTATTGAGAGAAGGTGTGATTAAAAATACTGTCATTGTTTTCATTTTTGCCTTAGTTGGCCATGGTGTTTGCGCTGAGGAGCAGGTTGAACCTTACCCTTGGTTAGATACTATGCATCAAAGCATAACGTCTTCGGTTAACGAAAGCGTTTTATGGTTTGATGACTTTTTCGCTTTAGAAGGTTTTGATACTAAAGAGAAAGCTAATGGAGAGACGCGAATTAGACTTGGCTGGGAACCCAGAAGCCGAGATTTTAGTGAGGTGAAAGCAAGGTTTAAATTAAGAGTTAAATTACCCAATCTCAAAAATCGTGTAGATGTTGTTCTGTCTGACTATGACGATGAGTCCCCAGACGATAACCTGTTAAGTGACGTAAACAATAACATTCGAGAACGACATCGAGTTAGCTTAGCTTTGCGTTGGCAGCGAACCCCAGGTAGTGGTTTAGCCTACCGAATTGGTATAGGTCGCAGGCTACAGGTTTTTGCAAAAAGCACGTTTCGAAACTCAGTGCCAATCTCTGATAAAGCAAGTTTGCGGTGGGAAACATCAGCATATTTATATAGCCGTGATGGTCTAGGCGCTGATTTTGCTTGGCAGTATGCTTATAAAGCAACCGAAAAGTCTATGTTCAGATTTAACAATCATTATTACTACAGAGATAGTAGCAATGATTGGCGTTGGTTGCATAGCTTGCAAAAACTAACTCAGTTTAGTGAACATAATGCTCTTATTACGGGAGTTTATGTTGAAGGTTTGAGTCGCCCTAACTATCGAGTTGAAGAATACTTAGTGAGTACCCGCTGGCGTAAAAATGCCTTAAGAAGCTGGCTATTCTATGAGGTGGAGCCCTTTATAGTATGGCGTCGAGACGAACACTTTTCTGCTTCTTATGGGCTAGCTTTAAGAGTCGAAGGCTTTTTTGGTAAGCCTTAAATGCTATAGCATTCGGTCGTGCGTTATTTAATTCGCCAAGCTATTACCCAACTAATCAACCCTGCTACAACACAACATAAGCTTGGCAACCAGTACTCTACATAAATTGGCAATAATACTGCACTTAAAATTAAGGTCGAACCTACTGTCATAAGTTGTGAGCTAGCGTGTTGCCGTTTTAATGTGGTTTGTTGACGTTCGAATTGTTGCCTTTGCTGTTCGGGTAGCGTTTTTACTTGTTTTAGAGAATCATAAACTAGGTCTGGCATTTCTGGCATTTTTTCTGACCAGAAAGGTAAGTTAGTAGATATCTTTTGATACATGGCTTTAACGCCAATTTGCTCTTTCATCCAGTTTTCTAAAAATGGCTTTGCCGTTTGCCAGAGATCGAGTTGTGGGTATAGCTGACGTCCTAAGCCCTCTATGTATAACAAGGTTTTTTGCAATAACACCAGTTGCGGCTGAATGATCATATTAAAGCGACGGGCGGTATTAAATAGTTGCAGCAATACATTGCTAAACTCGATTTCGGCTAAAGGTTTTTGAAAAATAGGCTCACATACTTTTCGTATCGACGCTTCAAAATCATCAATGTCTGTGTCAGACGGAACCCATCCAGAGTCTACGTGTAACTGGGCAACTTTACGGTAATTACGATTAAAAAAGGCAATGAAGTTTTCGGCCAAGTAACGTTTATCTTCACTATTTAAAGTGCCCACTATGCCAAAATCTATGGTGATGTATTGTGGGTCGTCTGGGTTAACCGTAGATACAAATATATTACCTGGGTGCATGTCTGCATGGAAAAAACTATCGCGAAATACCTGAGTAAAAAATACTTCAACCCCTCGTTCTGCCAAGCGTTTCATATTGGTATTACGGTCTCTAAGCTGCTCAATATCAGATATAGGTGTGCCGTAAATACGTTCCATAACCATCACACTTTTGCGGCTGTAGTCGCCATAAATGGTAGGCACATATAAAGCGGGTGAATTTTCAAAATTCACCTTAAACTGAATGCCATTAGCGGCCTCATGCATCAAGTCTAACTCATCAATTATGGTACGTTCGTATTCTGCAATCACTTCAACTGGGCGCAAACGTTTACCATCAGGTAACAGTTTTTGAACCACTGATGCTGCGGTTTGCATCAGCTCAATATCAGATAGGATAAGTGATTTGATATTAGGCCGAATAACCTTTACTACCACATCTTTATCGCCTTCTTTTAATCTAGCGGCATGGACTTGAGCAATAGATGCAGATGCCAAAGGTTTGCTCTCGAAAGAGCTGAATATTTCGCTGACATCTATAATGCCTAGTGACTGGCAGATAATGTTTTGGGCTATATCGCTATCAAATGGTTGTACTTGGTCTTGTAAAATGGTTAGTTCGTTGGCTATGTCATCGGCCAATAAGTCTTTGCGAGTCGATAACATTTGTCCAAACTTGATGAATACTGGCCCTAAGGTTTGTAAGGCAAGTCGAACTCTAACCCCTTGTGATTTCTCCGGGTGTTTGTTTCGCAGCCAAAACAAACTAGCTCGGCATAACTTGGCGTACCAAGGTAGCCATTTTCGGGGTATCAACTCATCTAAGCCATGCTCTAACATAACTTTATTGATTTTATAAAAACGTAAAATTCTCACCTTGGTGATTTATCCTTTGGAGTCAGCTTGAGCCTGTTCGAGTCTTTGTAGTCTTGCTAGTAAGCGCTCCGTATCACTACGTAAATCGCCCACTTGGTCACTGAATAAGGCCATTTCTATAGGTTTTACGGCTATCGCATCTGCTTGGGTCATACGGTCGCCAATATTTGTAGCGGCTTTTTCAAGTTCTTGTTTAGCTTGTGATAATAGTGACTTAGCACTGCTAAAAGTTTGATGGGCTACTACATCGCCCGTGTACTTTGATAGCTGCTCTTCCCAATCAATGTCTAACTCTTTAATTAAGTCACCAAAAGTTTGTGCAATATAGATATCACCAATAAGCGACAACTTCTTTTGCTGAATAAGCTGGGTTAACTGGCTGCTATCTTGTAGTTTGGGAAGGGTGTTAAGGTCTAGTTCTATCAAGCAGTCTGGGGCTTGATTATGTTCGTTGCTTTCAACTACCGCGCCCACCTCAACTTGTTCAGAAAAGCTAAATAATAATGGAAAGGGTAACTCTTTTACTGAGACCTGAAGTGACTTTCCATTTAACTTGGCTAATCGGGCTTGGCTATCAGTGTCGAGGTTTAGCAACTGATTAAACCCTAGTTCAATCCCTGATGTAAGTAGCTGTGCAATAGGCATAATTAAAACTTAAAACCACGGTGTAGAGCGACGATCCCACCTGTTAAATTAGTATAAGTGGTTTGTTCAAACCCTACATTTTCCATCATTTCTTTTAATACGTCTTGCTCTGGGTGCATACGAATCGACTCTGCCAAATATTGGTAACTATCTGCATCATTTGCTACAAGTTGCCCAATTTTAGGCAGCAAATGAAAAGAATACATATCGTAGGCTTTGTTGAGCATGTCGTGGGTAGGTTTAGAAAACTCTAACACTAATAATCTGCCGCCGGGTTTCAGTACGCGGTACATAGACGCTAATGCTTTATCTTTATCGGTTACGTTTCTTAGGCCAAACGCTATGGTGATGATGTCAAAGCTATTGTCAGGAAAAGGCAACTCTTCGGCATTGGCTTGCACATATTCAACGTTACCCACTATGCCTTTGTCTCTGAGCTTTTCGCGGCCAACTTTGAGCATGGCATCGTTAATATCAGCTAAAACCACTTGCCCTGATTCGCCAACTATTCGTGAAAATTTAGCAGTTAAATCACCGGTGCCACCTGCTAAGTCCAACACCTTGTGACCCGTTCTAACACCACTGCAATCAATGGTGTAACGTTTCCATAATCTATGAATACCCAAAGACATCACATCATTCATAATGTCATATTTTGCGGCCACCGATTGAAACACGTCTTTCACCATATTCACTTTTTGGTCGGTATCAACCTGTTTAAAACCAAAGTGAGTCGTATCGGATAACGCCTCGATGGGAGCGGTCTCGTCATTAATTTGTGTGGCTTCGGGGCTTTGGGGACTCATAGCGTTTCCTTTAAAATAATCACTGGTTATTCTACCTAATAAATCACCAAGCCAACAGAAAAAATGGCAGTCAGAAAAGATAGATTGTAATAAAACTTAGGCTCGTGGGGTCTTTAAACTCGAATCAATATCGTGAGGATCAACATGTCTACTAGACTACGCAGCATGAGCATAATAATCAGCCTAACAACGGCCTTTGCTGTCTCAGCCCAAAACTCAAATAATGAGTTAGAACATATAACCGTAAATGGACAGCCGACATCATCGTTAATTCTGTCTCCCAAAGACTCGATAATAGATGGGCCATTTGGAAAAAATAAGCAAATAACAGAAATTTCAAGAACCCTCACCTCTATATCTGAAGACATGCTTGAGCAATTATCGATTGATGATTTACAAGATGTGCTTGTACTTGTACCTAATACCTATGCAGCTAGTGGGTTTGGTGCGCCTAGTTTGCCAACTATTCGTGGGCAGTTAGGTGAAGTATTTCAAGAAGGGCTGAGGCGACAAGGCGGCAACAATGGTTTTGGTATTCCTTTGTCGTTTAACAGCGTAGGGCAAATAGACATAGTGAAAGGTGCTCCTTCAGTGTTGCTTGGTACAACCCAGCGTAACGGTGGGTTTGTGAACTTAAACAACAAAACGGCCACTCTAACGGGAAGCGATGTTAGCTTACTAGTAAGTGCTGGCAGTTGGGATCACTACCGTGGTCAGTTAGATATAGATAAAGCAATTGAGGAAGGTAAAAGTGGATTTCGTGCCAGCATTGAGCTAATCGACAACGGCAGTTTTTACGATTTTAGCGCTTACCAAAGTGAAGATGTATATGTTGCATATCGTTTGTTACCAGACGCTAAGTCTAGCTGGGATGTAAGCTTCGAATACTACAATGTGGACTTTACCGACAACGCCGGTATTAACCGCCCCACCCAAAATTTAATAGACCATGGTTTGTATATAACAGGGCAGGGCGTGCAACCTAATGGTTCAGAAGTACCCGGTGCCTTTGCCGTGGTATCGCCAACAGGTGAAGTACCGATTTCGCGAAGTACAGTGTTGACCGATCCTGACAATATAAATAATGTACAAACATACTTGTTTCATAGCACCTACGAACGCCAACTTAATAGCATACACAGCTTAACGAATCGTAGTTATTTTCAATATTTAGACCGAGAAGAAATTGCCCAAAATAGCTTTGTGGAAATTATAGATGGCGCAAAAACTGCACAAAACAGAATCGAAATAAATTCTATCTGGAATCCGCAACAGCAAACTACTTGGGGATTTGATATTCGTTATAACGATGTGGTGGGCTACAGTCAGTTCACAACAGAAGCCGATTTACCCATTGATCTATTAGGCACCCTAGCGCAGCGCCGTATTCCATTAACCGAAGCCCAAGAAGCCCGCTTAGTTGAATTGCGCCCAGGGGTGTTTGTTTCGCCTGGGGCCAATTATGATGTAGATGGTGATGGTATTAACGACTTTTCAACCTCTGATACCACCGATTCCACTACTTGGCAAAGTGGTATTTTTGTTGAGCAGCAAAGTGATTGGACCGAGCGCTTTAGCACTAATGCAGGCGTGCGTGCAGACTATTACGACGTCGCGGCCCAAGATGCTCTAGCGCCACAAGGGCAAATTGCCGCTCGTGATACTTATAATACTTGGCTGTACTCAGGCTCCCTAAGTGCTAATTTTAAGTTGCAAGATGACTTAGTGACTTACACTAGTTACAGCTACAGCGAAGCCACCTCTAACAGCATCGCTGGTGGCACAGCATTGGGCGCTAACAACCAAATTAACCCACTAAACTTTGAAACAGTCAATGAGCTGTTTGAAGTAGGTATTAAATATGCGCCTTCCCAAAAGCCTTGGTATGCAGATGCCTCAATTTTTGAACAAACCCGTAGTCTACGTAACAGAGACGGCAGTAACTCAGGGATTGTGGCAAAAGGGTTTGAAGGGCAAGTGGTGTACCAAGGGCAAAAACTTTGGGCTACTTTAGGTTATAGCTATTTAGATGCACGCTACGACGACTCGGCTAGTTTTCAAGATTCACAACAAGTGGCTGACGCCTTTGATAACTCACGACCAGACATTATTGTAGGCACAGGTATAGGCGCGCCTAACTTTGCTGGCTTTGAACCGTCTAATCAAAGAGTGCAGGGCATACCAGAACAAACAGTATCGATGAATGCAGGGTGGATGATCTCTGAAAACTGGGACGTTTCAGCCTCGGCAATTTATAGCAAAAGCTACCCGCTAGATTACTTGGCTACTGTGCTAATACGTGATCAAATTACTATAAACGCCAATACAACTGTGGCATTAAGTCAACATGCTAAGTTACGTTTCGAAGTTCAAAATTTAACGGATGAAAAAAACTGGCGACCAGTGTTTGAAGGTGGTTACTTTGGCTCTACCTTGGTATTCCCAGAATTACCCAGAAGTGTGCAAGTTACCTATCGTCATAACTTCTAAGCGGTTAATTGAATTAGGTGATAGGTTGGTCATAGCTCAATTAGTCTTCATGCAATCTTAAAAGATTACAGGGCGCAAGTAGCTTTTAATACGCTACTTCGTTCTAAACTAACTTATTGCCTTGTTAACTGCTTGCCCTCTTAATATTAAAAGAAGAATAACCAGTTAAACCTTCAAGTAAACACCTAATAGATATTACATACACTGTTTAGAGTTCACCATGCTGATACGTGCTGAAAACTTGGTTGAAGAGACTTAAAACTTTCTGGTGCATCCTTTTCCCACGGCCAAACACCGTTCACAGTAGGAAATACTAGTTGTAACACTGGGTAATCAGTTCCTTTGTATAACCAATTACATGAAAGCATATGTTCTTCTTTGTACTTTTCCGCAACAGGTTTAAAGCAAACTTCAAAACCATCAAGGAACCCCTCATAAAAATCCCCTACAGAAAAGTTTTCATCATTTTGGATTCGGCTATTATATTCATTTGCAATCCATGATGCTAAGTCGTTTCTAAGACCAAGTATGATCAATTCAGGCTTCTTTGTTTGCCTGGTGATACCTGTCGTATATGTAAAATTAGGATCGTCTTCTTTTGGGTCAAATACAGAAGTAACATGACATCCATATTCTTCTATATTTTTCATTATCTCTATTTCAGCTTGGTTCATATAAACGCTTGTGATTCCTTAGATTTAACATATACGCCTTTGCGGTGGGGTTCTGCAAAGTTCGTTACGTGTCGCTGTTAATTTTAATATTATTATCTTTACACCATTGAATAGTCGCTCGTTTTAACGCAGCCTCCTCGTACGTATACCAATCTTCTAGCTTTCCTTTTGATTCTAACAGCGACTTAAATTTTGCGTATGCGCCGCGGCGGCTAAAAATATCGTATCCAAGTTCCAATTTTTCGGGGATCAACTCGGCAATAAAACTCAGGGCCAATCGCTTACTTAATCCTAAATCCTGTTTGCTGGGTAACATAAGATATCTATTACTCTCATAGAGGTCATCTGGTATCGGTTCTTCCACAGCATCACCAACATAATAAATTTTGCCAGTATCTAAATTGACATACGCCTCATGGTCTCCCAATCCAGAAGAAGAGAATTCAATTGCCCACTCAATGTCATCTAATTTTGCTGCCATAACCTTCTCTTAGACATATAGTGATTTGCATATGAGGTGCGGCTTGTTCGCGTTTCATGCATAGTTGATTTGTTAGGTGCACTTTTACTCACAGATTTCATATACTTTTTTTAGCTCTGTCCACTCAGTGTCTTCGCACACTTGTAATTCGATTGGAAATTTATCGTGTTTCGATAGCGCACTATTTATTATTTCTCCTACTTTTTCAATGTTACCGGTATAGAAATGCCATTCGCGGGTGCCCGCATTTGTGTAGGAATAAACAAATATTGCTAATCGATCGACATCTAAGGGATCGACGATTGCATCTTCAAAAATTTTCATTTCATCTAGTTGGGTGTTGCTAGGCAACCCAGAGTCATTCGTCTGTTTATAATCCCAAAATATAACAAGCCGTTGAGGATAGTTAGGAGAGCCGATAAGTTGTCTTAACTCTGTTCTATAGCGGATAAGGCTAGGTTTTCCATTAGCTTTGCCTTCAGCAATGTTCCATGCGTCTGAATCCGCGGGTTTGATTTCCATTATGTTTCCTTAGTATAGATGTTAGTACTATTCCTTACATTTGAAGGTCCTTGTTTTTTGAATCTGTGGCGTTGATTACAAACATTTATATAGTTTGCAAGGATCAAATTTGCGTGAAGGCTCTCCATATATGTCTAAATAAGTTTTCCGACTAAACAGTTAGGTGTGATTGCTAAATACTACCTCAAGTTCGGGTAGCTTTATTCGCTTGCGAGATTGCATTATTGCGTCCTGTATAGCAAGCCGCTGTTCATCTGGTTTTAGGTTCAACAATAATTGTGCAAAATCCTTTACTGAATTAGCCCAATCCCTGTTATCGTTGCATTGCATAACATTTTCTAAGTGGTTTTTTGCATTTGGAGTATCCGAAGCGTATAAACACGCCATGCCTTTATGTAGGCAAGTCCAAATGTTCTGCTTGTCATCAATGGTGTTCTTTAATACAAACTCTTTTGCAAGCTCAGGAGATGACATTGAATGACGGTGGGTTAAGGCTTTATCTTTTGCTTTTTCAGCCAACTTAATTGCTTTTTTTAAAAACGTGTCTTCATCTTTAAATTCAACGAACGAGCTTTCTCTATAACCAATATCGAATGACAGGTGGTCTTTCGGGTACCAAAGCCAAGATATTCCCACGTTTAAATATGTACCTTTGGACCAACTCGATGGCTGAAACTCAATCATGGTGAGCCACCATTTGTTATCGTCCAGCCAAATTCTTGATTGCCCTTTTCTAACTAACCCAGCAGGCTTCAATACTTCCCTAGCGGCTTTATTGATTAGTTTACTATGTATTGGCGTCGCCATTGTTTCCTCTTGGCACCTGAAAGTATATTAGTCGGATCTCACTTGCCCCGACTGGAGTGACGATATATGTCCCTTTAATTAATTTATAGATTCTCAGTATCCATCCATAGAAAATCATCATTAACTTTTACTAACTGAAAGTTCATTTTTCCAGAAACAGGATATATTCCAGTTTGGCTTTGGGAGCACTGTCCAATATAAACCACCAAATGAAGCCTATGGATATTGTTAGCATTAACAAAAATATTTTCATGACAACTCCCATTGATTTATAACTCCAAACCAATTTTCTCGTATACATTTTACCAAGACGCCCAAGATAAAATACTTAAAAGAGTACGTCCATTTTATTATCCACTGACACCTATGCTAGCCGCTTACTAGAGAATATTATCCCCAACACTTCTGGATATGATTAAGCTTAATTCTTGTAACGAGCGTCCGCTTTGTTGTTGTAACTCGTTAAAGGATTGTTGTATTGCGGTAAGTGAGCGTTTTGATTGAGCAGAGCCTGAAATTATACCTCTTTGGGTAAAGTAGCCCACAATATCGTTGGTGAGTAAGAAGGTATCTTTACCAATGGCCCGCAAACCGTAGGGTCCAGTGTTGCCGCCTAATCTAGCGCCGTTCTTTTTGAGAAAAGCCCATAAACCAATGATGTCATCGCTGGGCCAGTCAGCCACAAACTTAGCAAAGCTGCCGTGCTCGCGGGCCACAGCGTCAATCATTTGCGCATTGTCGCGTATGGTTTTCACCTTAGTGAAGTTGCGAATAATGCTGGGGTCAGCTGCTTTTTGTTCTAGCATTTCGTCAGGTATTAATAAGATTTTTTCGATCGCGAACCCAAAAAACATGCGCTCAAAATCAGGCCATTTGTTTCTGACCACACGCCACACAAATCCAGACTGAAATACCTTTTGGGTAAACTCTGCTAAAAAACGGTCGTCACCAATTTGCTGTAATTCTGCTGGTTGTAAAGGTTTACCTAACATAGCTTCTAGTACTTTAGGGCCACCTTTTCGCTCACAAGCTCGCTGGTATATGTCTTTAAATTTTTCTAAATTTTCCATGGTGTGCTTAACATCTGTTGGGCGGTAACTGGGTATACGCCACGCGCTAATTTTAAGTTTACAGCGTGGCGCACGTTAGTATTTTTAGTTTGGGGGGCAAACTAAATTATGCAGCAATGCCTGAGTGACGTAACAGTGCATCAACTTCGGGCTCGCGGCCTCTAAAGGCAACAAACAACTCCATAGGCTCTTTACTGCCACCCATTTCGAGTATGTTTTGTAAAAAGTCTTGTCCGGTTTGAGGGTTAAAAATACCTTCTTCTTCGAAGCGGCTAAAGGCATCTGACGACAATACCTCAGCCCACTTATAGCTGTAGTAACCTGCGGCATATCCACCTGCAAATATGTGCCCAAAGCTGTTTTGAAAGCGATTAAAGCTAGGGGGAGTCAATACTGCCACTTGTTCGCGAACTTGATCTAACCAGGCCTGTACATTGGTTTGTTCTGCATCGATAAAGTTTTCGTGCAGACTAAAATCAAAAATACTAAATTCTAATTGTCTTAACATCTGCATAGCTGACTGGAAGTTACGGGCAGCTAACATATTGTCTAATAAGGTTTGTGGTAATGGCTCGCCAGTTTCATAGTGGCCAGAGATAAAGCTTAGAGCTTCTGGCTGCCAGCACCAGTTTTCTAAAAACTGACTAGGTAGCTCTACTGCGTCCCATGCCACACCGTTAATGCCTGATACGCCACCCACGTTGATTTTGGTTAGCATGTGATGAATGCCATGACCAAATTCGTGGAATAAGGTTACGACTTCATCGTGGGTAAATAGGGCTGGTTTGTCACCTACTGGGCCACTAAAGTTACAGGTTAGGTAGGCCACAGGAAACTGCTGAGTACCGTCTAATTTTTGTCTGCGTACTTGGCATTCATCCATCCATGCACCGCCGCGCTTTTTCTCACGGGCGTATAAATCTAAGTAAAAGCTACCTCTTAATTCACCAGACTCGTCTTTGATATCGTAAAAGCGTACGTCTTTGTGCCACGTGTCAACGCCTTCTCGCTCAGTAACAGTTAACTTGTAAAGCCTTGAAATAACTTCGAACAAGCCTTTTACCACTGTGTCTTGGGGGAAGTACGGTCGTAATTGTTCGTCAGATATTTTGTAGGTTTGCTCTTTTAGTTTTTCACTGTAGTAAGCAAAATCCCAAGCTTGTAAATCTGATGCTTGAAAATGCTCTTGGGCATAACTTGTCAGCGTATCAATATCTTGCTGTGCTTGTGGTTTAGAGCGATTGGCTAAATCGATCAAAAAGCCATTAACTTGCTCGCTAGAGTTGGCCATTTTGCTGGCTAATGAGTATTCAGCAAAGTGTTTAAAGCCTAGTAGTTTTGCAAGTTCTTGGCGTAACGTTAGGGTTTCGTTAATGATTTCGGTGTTGTCCCATTTGCCGGCATTTGGACCTTGCTCTGATGCCCTTGAGGTATAAGCTCGGTACATTTCTTCACGGAGCTGGCGATTATCAGCGTAGGTTAAAACCGGTAAATAACTGGGAATATCCAATGTAAATACCCAGCCATCAAGCTCTTTGCTTTGTGCCAATTGTTTAGCCGCGCCTAAAGCTGACTCTGGTAAACCTGCTAGATCTGCTTGGTCTGTGATATGTTTTTGCCAGCCTAAGGTAGCATCCATAACATTGTTGCTAAAGGTCGAGCCTAAATCAGATAAGCGACTTTTCACTTCGGCATAACGGGCTTTTTTCTCATCATCTAAGGCTACCCCAGACAATTTAAAATCACGTATCGCTTGGGTAATGACTTTTTGCTGGGCTTCTGACAAATCAGCAAATGCAGTACTGGCTTCAATTTCACAGTAGGCATTATATAAATCTGCATTTTGTCCTACCCAAGTACCGTATTCTGACAATGCAGGTAAGCAGGCATCGTGAGCTTCGCGAAGTGCATCATTGCTGACCACTGAGTTCATGTGTGACACAGGTGACCACTTTCGACTTAGCTGGTCGTCAATTTCTTCGATGGGAGCCACTAAGCTTTCCCAGCTATAATTTTGTTTGCTTAATAACTCAGAAATTTTAGTTTTACAGGCTGCTATCGCGTCTTCGATGGCAGGTTGAATGTGCTCAGGTTTAATGGCAGAAAATTGAGGCAGGCCAGATAAATCGTTAATTGGGTTCGTCATAAAAAACACCTTTTTACGTTAAGTTACTTTCAAAGGTTGGGTTGATAACAGTAAATCTCAATAGTAGTCCCATGATACCAGTAGAATTTTTTAACTCTGTGTAATTAATTTGTTTAAATTGGGTTCTTTTACATAATATGAATGCCTACATTCATTTTCTCGATTATATTAATTGAGAAAATGCGATGTTCTTTTTTGCAAATGGGCATTATCTTCTTATAACTATTTTTATTAAGGCAGACTTATGGCAGATTTCGATTTTATATGTATTGGTGGTGGCAGCGGTGGTATTGCATCAGCAAATCGCGCAGCCAAGCACGGCAAAAAGGCCGCTGTAATAGAAGCGGTTGCCATAGGTGGCACATGCGTTAACGTGGGCTGTGTACCCAAAAAGGTCATGTGGTTTGGTGCCCATGTAGCAGAAGCTATTAATTTATATGCTCCAGATTATGGCTTTGACGTAACGGTTAATAAATTTAATTGGAAAACCTTAGTAGATAGCCGTGAAGCTTATATCAAGCGAATTCATGGCAGTTACGGCGGTGGTTTTGAAAAAAATGGTGTCACCTTAATAAAAGGTTTCGCTACTTTTGTTGATAAAAACACTGTAGAAGTTGACGGCAAGCAATACACCGCTGATCACATATTAATTGCTACCGGCGGCCGCCCTGTTCAGCCTAATATTCCTGGTGCAGAGTTGGGTATAGACTCAAATGGCTTCTTTGAACTTGAAGAGCAACCTAAAAGGGCTGTAGTTGTAGGCGCGGGTTATATTGCTGTAGAGCTTGCAGGTGTAATGCATGCCCTTGGCACTAAAACAGATTTAGTGGTGCGTAAACATGCGCCATTACGTAACTTTGATACCATGTTGTCTGAGACGTTAGTAGAATTAATGGAACAAGATGGTCCTACGCTGCATACTCATGCAACCCCTACCCAAGTGCTTAAAAATGCTGACGGTTCGCTTACCATTGAATTTGCAAGCGGCGATAAAATCGAAACCGATTGTGTGATTTGGGCCATTGGCCGTGAACCTGCAACTGACAAAATTGGTTTAGACAAAATTGGCGTTGAGTTAACCGACCGTGGTTACATCAAGGTCGATAAATATCAAAATACTAATGTGCCAGGTGTATATGCAGTGGGCGACAACATTGGTTATGTTGAGCTAACGCCTGTTGCTGTTAAGTCAGGCCGCTTGTTATCAGAGCGTTTGTTTAATGGCCAAACTGATGCACACATGGATTACAGCTTAATACCTACAGTGGTATTTAGTCACCCGCCAATTGGCACTATGGGGCTAAGTGAAGCAGAAGCTAAAGCAGAATACGGTGAAGACAACATTACTGTCTTCAACTCAGGCTTTGCGGCTATGTATACGGCCGTTACTAAGCATCGCCAAATGACACGCATGAAGTTGATTTGTGCTGGCGACAACCAAAAAGTGGTAGGTATACACGGTATTGGTTTCGGTATGGATGAAATCTTACAAGGCTTTGGCGTAGCCATGAAAATGGGCGCAACCAAAGCAGACTTTGACGCTTGTGTGGCTATTCACCCAACGTCTGGTGAAGAATACGTCACTATGTAGATTTGCATTGAGTAAGCTTGAACTGGCGCTAAGCTAGTTGCTTACTCGGTGAGTTAAGACATTGATTAAAGGCCTCGCTATCGCGGGGCTTTTTTTCGCTGGCCGCTGGGCTTTTAAGCTTTAAGTTTCAAAGCTTAAAGATTTAGGGGCATCGCTTCGCGACTGGGTATTTACTGTTGTGAACAGAGCATGCGCTGCGCTTATTAAGATTATTCACTTCGTTCACTTATGTGCTTCGCACACTAAGAATTATTCACTTCGTTCACCGCAATCCATTGCGGGTTTTCAAACCTCATCCCTGAGGCTTGAGATACTTCTTTTCAAACGACAAAAGAAGTGTCCAAGAAAGTCTCTGCTCCGAACAAACCCCTAATCCATAAAATAATTGGCTTTAATGTCAGAACAGCAATAAGCCGCTCCAAGCTATAAAAGATTGCCTTGTCCAGATGTCCATATCTGGCCATCTGACAAGCCAATTAGTTTGTGGGGAATTTGTAGTCGAGGAACATCAAAAGCATATGCTTCGCACACAGAGAAAAGAATTTGTAGGTTGGGCTTAAGCCCATCAACTAACCCAGAAGTAATTATGACTAAAACCCTATTTACTTCCTGCATTTAATTTTACTTATATTAGTGTTTGAGCCGATTAAGGTGTATTATTCGGCTCATATATTGAGCCGAATATATATGGTTAATCGGCTCACTGGCTATTTAGGTGACTTGAGAAAGAGTGTTATATGTATATCTGGCAATCTCCGAACTGGACTAAGTTTACTTATCACAAAGCAAAGGTTGAGCCATTGCTGAAACAGGTATTGGATAATCAACGGCAACTTATTGGTAGGGCAGCTGACCTACCCGAGGAGTTAGATCTTCGGGCGCAAATGGATTCATTAATTCAAAGTGCCCTAAAAACCTCTGAGATTGAGGGTGAAATACTCAATGTAGGTTCTGTGCGTTCGTCAGTTGCACGGCATCTTGGGTTAGAAACGTCAGGCCTTACTCAATCTCAAAAAGATTTAGCCACAGAGCAAAGTGATAGCCTTATTACTTTATTAACCGATGCGACTTCGAATTTAGTTAAGCCGCTTACCCTTAAGCAATTGTGTGATTGGCAAAGCGCATTGTTTCCTAAAGCTGCTACCTTTCGGAATATCAAAACAGGGCAGTTAAGAGATGAAGCGCCAATGCAGGTTGTGTCGCAAACTCGTGGCCGAGAAGTCATTCATTTTGAAGCACCGTCAAGGGTGGAGTTATCGGATCAAATGACCCAATTTATTGATTGGTTTAATGCTTACCCACAAACCCAAGTAAACAGTGCTAGTGATAATATTATCAGGGCTGCTTTTGCACATTTATGGTTTATCACTTTGCATCCCTTTGAGGATGGTAATGGGCGTGTTACACGGGCATTGACTGATCGTGCTTTGGCTCAGAGTGAACAAACTAGTGTATGTTTTTATTCACTGAGTAGTGTAATTGAGCAAAACCGCAAAGGTTATTACGACATACTTGAGTCAACCCAAGGTTTGAAAACAGTTAGCCAAATCAAGAGTGGCCATGGTAATGATGTAACTGATTGGGTTATGTGGTTTTTAACGATTTTAAATCAAGCTATTGAGCAAGGGTTAAAACGTATCGACCGTGTTGTCAGTAAAACCCGTTTTTGGCAGCAGCATAGTCAGACAATATTAAGCGTTAGGCAAATTAAGGTGTTGAACCGTTTGCTTGATTCTAACGGTGAAGAGTTTGAGTTGGGCATTAATGCCCGAAAATATCAAAGCATTGCGGCTGTTAGTAAAGCGACTGCCACCCGTGACCTTAGTGATCTCCTTAGCAAAAACTGCCTTGTACAAGCAGCTGGTGGCGGGCGCTCTACTCGATATCTGTTAAATATTTACGATAAAGTTATTGTTTAGTTTTGTAAATTTCAAAAGGAATTTGTATTCACTAATTGTCTTCTGCATCTATAGATGCTCTTATTAGGTCAATAAAGTTAAAGCGTTTTTCATTTAATATGGGATCACTGGCGTGTAACCAATTACCGTTAAAAGCGATGACCAAATCATGTTTAGGATCAATAAAAATGGTTTGTCCAAAAATGCCTCTGGCGGTAAAGCTGCCATCATCAAATGTCCACCATTGATATCCATAACCTTTGTCATCTCGGCCTATATCGACTTGCTTATTTGTGGCTTTTGCCAACCAGTCATCGGGGAAAATCGATTCACCGTTTATGGCGCCTCCTTCTAAGATAAATAAGCCGTAACGTGCGTAATCACGTAAACTTGCTTGAATACAACAACCGGAAATTTCATAGCCGTCTGCACCTAATAACCAGCTTGCTTTATTTTCCATACCAAAGGGTTGCCAAATCTTTTCGGTAAGATAATCGGCCAGATTACGGCCTGTTGCTTGTTCAACTAAAATACCTATTAGGTTGGTTTCGCCAGTAGAGTAACTCCATTTTTCACCAGGTGGGTGGGCTCGTTTGAGTTGGCGCATGTAACTAACAATGGTAGGTAAACCATCTTCAGCTTGGTGCAAGTTAAATTGTGAAACGTCTGAGTTAGGATCAGTGTAGCTTTCGTTCCATGCTACGCCAGATGTCATTGTCAGTAATTGTTCAATTGTGACATCGTCATAGGCTGAGCCCTTTAGTCCAACAATGTATTGAGATACCTTGTCGTTAAGACTTGATATATGGCCTTCTTTTAGGGCAATACCCACTAAGCTTGACGTAAAAGATTTAGCCACTGAGAAACTAGTCCAACGCTTGTCTACAGAGTGCCCCAAACCGTATTTTTCGAAGCGTATTTTGCCTTTATGTAAAATTAATGCGCCAGATAAACTTTGTTCTTCAAAAAAGGCATTAATATCTTGGCTTAATGAAATGGCTTCTCCCTTTGGTAAAGGCCTCACGTTTTTACTGGGTGTGATGTCTCGTGATTTTACTAACCAAGGCAATTGATCGAGCAGCTTAAAGCCCTCGTCTCGTTGACTTTGGCTCCAAAAAAGAATTCTTGTATCTGTAGGTGGGTCGGACAAAAAGGCTCGCCAATCTGGGCCCACTGCCCACCAACTAACTGCTGCAACAATTAACAGTGTTAAAAAAACTCTGAGTGACCATTTTGTCCCTGCTTTCATGATAAGTCCCATTTAAATAAATTGGTGGAGTATTGTAGATCAAAGTAAATTGTCGTTTACCATTTTACATAGTGTTAGAAACTAAATTTTAGTCGTTTTATGATACGTATTATATTGTTCAGTCTCATGGTTTTATTTGTAATTGCTTGTGCACAACCAAGTGATTTTCCAAAAGATGTCAACGGACAAGTATTACAGCAATTTAAAGATAGCGGTGTTGATCTAGATAAAGAGTACGTAGTGGATTTTTGCCACTTGTTTGAAGATGAACAATCAGCAAAAAGTATGGCTAATGAGGTGGTAGAAAAATTCTTAGATGTATAAGTCGATATATTCGTAGACGAAGACTCAATATCGGTATGTGTATCCCGAAAAATGGTGCCCACCCACAAATCCATAACCATGGCTGAGTATGCTTTTGCCGGAATAGCGGATAAACACGGTGGCGTTAGTGATGGTTGGGGGTTTATGGTCGATTCACTTTAGGCCTAACTCAAATTTTTTTGGTTGGTACCTGAGCAATCCTTAAGATGGCTTAATGTTTTGATTGACTCTAAGTAGATTCGCTGACTCGAATTTTAAATCATTCTATAGCAATACAATATCAGCTTATAAGCCTCCCAATATAGAACTTTGGGTGGTCTTTGTAGTCAGACGCCTTAGTTTGAATTAGGTTCTCTAATTTCAAATCAGCCTCCAATTTTCCTTAAAATAAATGTTCAGGTTAACTAGTGACAAGTCTCAGAAGTCAAACAGATGCACAAATCGACAAAACCCGCCAAGGTAACCCTGAGTTCGCCCAAAAAGTAGATAAGCTTTTAGCAGATGCAGTAGCATTTAAACAAGGTGACAGTGCTTTAACAGTTGGTAGTAAAGCCCCAAGTTTTATTTTACCTGATGCAAATGGTGTTCTGGTAAAGTTTAGTGATTTGCTAGATAAAGGGGCTCTGGTTGTTACCTTTTACAGGGGCAGTTGGTGTCCTTATTGTAACTTGCAATTAAGAGCCTTGAGTCAGCGCTTAGCTGAATTACATGAGCTTATCGCCGAGCTGGTGGCAGTTAGTGCTCAGGTGCCAGATGAGTCATTAAGTGTTGTTGAAAAACAAGAGCTTACCTTCCCAGTTTTGTCTGATCAAGATGCCAAATTAGCCGAAGCCTTTGGTGTGGCATGGCAAGTGCCAGCAGTACTTACTGAGCACATGAAGAATGACCGCGGCCTAGATCTTGAAAAAATTAACAATGGTAATGGCAGTATTTTACCTATTCCTGCTACTTTTATTACTAATCAAGCGGGCGATATAGTGTGGCGCTTTGTAGATGTTGATTATCGCAACCGTTCTGAGCCAGACGATATTGTTGAGCAACTTAAAAGCCTCGGTTAAATCTATAGTTAATCCCCCTAAACTTGAAAATAGTCCATCACAGTAACCGACTATTTTCTAAACTTTAGCGCTTAAATCAGTTTGTCTTGCAAATGTTGTTTCATAAAGTTATTTGCTTTCCAGATATCAGTAATAGGCTGATGTGATTGGGGCTGTAAATGGGCATAAGGAAATGGACCAAACTCCGGTGTGATGGTGAAAGTTGATTGCTGGCGCTTTTTGGCGAAATCTATCACATTTTGCCATAGGTTCACGTGATTATTTACGTGATTTTCCCAGAGTGAGTCTTGTGGATCAGTCACCTGCGGCCCTTCTTCAAATCCCACTCGTGCATGAATATGATGCACATGAGGAAATATTTTTTCTAACCTAGCTAATTGATCCCCTAAGTCAGACTCGTGCACGACCATCCAGTGACTGATGTCTAAATTTAATTTTAATTCTGGTAGGGCAGAGACTATTTTTCAGTTTCAAATGTACTGAAGGTAGGTCTAAATCTGTGGGTTTCATGGGTAATGCTCACTTTGTATTTTTGCTCTAATTCTAAAGCGTGCTCAAACAGTTGTAGGTTGTCTTCTAAACTAAAAATATCTCTACCTGTGTGGCTGTTGATAAGTATAGGGTTAAACGATAGCGCTTGTTCTACTTGGGTTTCCATGCTTTTTAGGTGCTCTGCGACATTGTTACCTTCGGTTGCTATTCCTGTGATGATATTCAGAGAATAGTTGCGATGGGTAGCTAAGGTGAATTCAGCATCAAAGCCAAAAAATGGTAAAAATAATTCAGTGCCTTGGTATCCGTCTGCATGGGTTCGCTCTACTAAAGCTTTTAAGTCTTGTTCGTTAGTGCAGGGAGCTTCCCAGAATGATTTATGAAAATTCAGTTTCATGTATGTCTCGTGATCTCATGTATAGGGTGAGTGTGGTTTTCTTTAGAGGAGTAAAATAAAACTGCGATAAGCTTGTTTTACTATAATTAAGAGACACTTTACATGTCACCCTTACTCTTTCGTTAACAGTTGCGCCAAAGAGCTAGCCTCTTTGACATGACGCAGATAAATAACATCTGTTACTGCTTCAGATTGATTTCTATGTAAACCAAGCTGTATGAATAATGGGTTAGCATCGGGTTTGGTTTTTGCGTTTAACTTGGTAACGACGGCTTGGTTGTTAAACCACAGATTAATTTGCCCATCTTGTTTGTTTTCAGACCAGGTCAAAGCCATATCTATTTTATGCCATTTACCTACTTCAACAGTTTTTTGCCAATGTATCTGACGTTTTGGGTGGCTACTGAAAAATGTCAATTCTGTGATCGGATGTCCGTTTTTAACTTCTGGCGTGAGATAAAATCCCATACTTTGTTGATAGGTTTTGTCTGTTTCCCAGTAGGCTATGTTGTTAGTTATCTTGATGGGCCTGTCGAGGTAAAACTCCCAAGAAAAGTAGCTTGTATCTCCTTCGCTAGTTGCGCAGCCATTGTGCTTTACTTCGGCCCGAGTATGGCCATTAGGCCAAGTGGAGTTCGGTGTGATGGTTAACTTAGTGACAAGCGTTTTTTTATCTTTAGGGTCGGTAACGATAGTAATATCTTGTGGATTAAGTTGGTAATCCCACCCTGTTGCTTGATTGTTTTCGGTACTAGCGTGCCACTCAGGGCAGGCAATAGTTAGGCCTGAAAACAATAAGATAAACGCTGTTAAAAGTACTTTGATAGCCATCACAGAAAACTTGCAATTTGATCTAGTGGTTTTTTAGTACTAGCGTGGTGAGGCACTGTCGCACAACTTGCAGGATAACCTACGATTAATAGCATATAGGGGCGTTCATTATCTGGACGCTTGCAAATTTTGGATAAAAAACTCATGGGTTTAGGGGTATGGGTTAGAGTAACTAGGCCTGAGTGATGTAAGGCATTAATCAAAAAGCCTGTGGCGATACCAACTGACTCGTGTACATAGTAGTTATTTTGTTTTTGGCCAGCTTCAGACTCTTTAGTTTTTTGACTAAATATAGCAATTAACCAAGGGGCGTGTTCAAGATAAGGTTTGTTTGCGTCTGTACCTAGTGGCTTTAATGCACCTAGCCACTCTTCTCCTGCTCGGCCTTCATAAAAGCCTCGCTCGTGAGCTTCTGCTTGTTCTCGTACTTGCTTTTTAATTTCTGGTGAATAAATAGCAGCAAAGTGCCAAGGCTGATGGTTTGCACCGTTAGGTGCGGTACCTGCGGCTTTTAAGCAATTTTCAATAATAGCTTTGTCAACGGTCCGATCACTAAATTGGCGAATGCTATGACGACGTTTTATGTTTGTATAAAACTGCTCTGAACGCAGCAGCATTTCAGCTTGAGGATATTCAATAAAATCGTTTAATGGGGAGGCATTGTGGTTTTGCATAAGAGTCTCGTTACTAATTTTGTTTACGGTATTTGGTTGAAAATGAATTTGTTAGTTATCAATAAATATTAATTGTGACTTATTAAAGATTCTTTAACTTGGGGTAACATTCGCCTACTTACTGGAATTTGCAGCTTGTTGCTTAATATTAGATGTCCATTTTCGCCATCGCGTTTTAGGCTGATAACTTTATCGAGATTAACTATGTAAGACCTATGCACTTTGATAAAGGTGGTCGGTAATTGTTCTGCTATTGCTTTTAAACTACCGCTATAAAGCACCTCTTTGGTTTGCAGTTTTAGTTCAACGTAATCTCCTGACGCTTTGCAATAAAATATTTCTTGAGTGGGCACTTTATCGAGTTTTCCGGCACTGGGGATATTGATGAAATTAGCATTTTTTTGTTGCTGCATTTGTTCTAGTTTCAATTCAAGTTTGCCACGTAATGTTTTTTCAGCCTGTGCGATTTCCAGTTTATTTGAATAATCTTTTGCCTGTTGAAAAAATAAGTAGGTAAGTAAACTCGCAACAATGAGATAAAAGGCTAATTCGTGAAAGTATTGCTTTGTAGCCACAATAGTACTTATAAAAACGAACATAACGACTAAATACTTAGCTGTATACCAATTGAAGTTTTTTGCTAGTGTGGTGATAAGCAGTAGCGAAGATATGATGACTGGGAGCATGATCGCAAATGCCGTTTTGATATCAAAACCTGGAGTGAGAACCATTGCAATAATCGTAATCAAGGCCCCACTGTATATCCAGTGATGCTTATGCTTGCCAGCAAACTGATGGCTAAAAAAAGCGAGTAGCGATAGGCCAAAACCCATGGCAAATAAAGCGATACAAATTAATCGTATATCTTGCATAGGATAACTATAGTCAAATACGCCCCGTGATATCTCAGCTGCTAGTTGTGCGCTTACAAAAATTGACATCATAAAAAGTAAAGTTAAGGCTGATTTTTCTTTGGACATTAAAGCCAAGCTACCAAAATAGATGCTGCTAAGTATAAACATGCCCATAAAAATTAAGCCGAATGAACTACCTTTTTGAATAAATATTTTGTTAGTTCCGTAGGTCGCTAAACCTAAAAAGTGAATGGGGCGAGTAAGATCAAGATAGCCATGGTGAGCTGAAAGGTGCAGTACCAACTCATTTTTCTCTTGTTTTAAATGTTTTTTTGGTAGGTAAAAAACATGGTCCATTTTACCAACTATTTCTTCACTCTGATTAATATCTGGCTGCCCATTGTTGCCTATTTCTATGCCATTTAAATATACAGCACTTGATGTTTTACCTAATAAATAAAGTCCAATCGGTCTGTTATCTAAATCTAAAATAGTTTGGTCGGGTATGTCGGTGCGTAGCCATAAATTTTTGCCTTGAGGGTCGATTTCCCAAAAGTTTACCGGCTGACAGTTGGGTTGCGAAAAATCTGGAAAGTTTATCGAAGTGGGCACATCAACACATTGGGTGAATGTATGGGTGCCTAATGAATACACTGAATCAGTTGCACTAACGTTGGGACAGATTAATGTTGAAAATAAACAAACAAAGATGTGATACAAACGCAATTTTTATTTCCTATTTAGACTAGCAGATTAAAACAGTCTGCCGAATATCGTAAAAACACTACCGTTTAACCATTAGCCCAAGGGTTTAAGGGCCTTTGGCAGAAACCTCCTATTACCTGAGTGCCAAAAGGTGATGCAATTAAGCCATCTTAAATCAAATACGGGTATATCACATGTACTATAAAATTTTAGTGTTACTAATATTTACTGCGGTTAATTATGTAGTTAATGCCAATGAGAATATCGGATTATTTAAAAACGAAAAAGCAATATTATTCACAGCAAATGACGGACAGCAAACAGATGCCTATGAAGGATATATTATGGTTCCTGAAAACCGTAACAAAGCTAACTCTCGAGATATAAGGGTCAACTATGTGCGGTTCCCTGCAACCGGAAAATTCAAAGGCTCCCCTATTATCTATTTATCGGGTGGGCCAGGTGGCTCTGGAATTGGTACTGCCAAATGGCGTCGTTTCCCATTATTTATGGCACTAAGAGAGCATGCAGATGTGATTGCTTTAGATCAGCGCGGCACAGGCGCATCGGAAAAAATGCCATATTGTGTATCAGATTATGCCATTGGTTTAACTGAAGCTGTGCCCATCAATCAGGTCGAGCAAAGGTATCGTATAGCAGCCGCGGAGTGCGTATCTAAGTGGACAAAGCAAGGCGCAGATGTACTGGGTTATACAACGGTTCAAAATGCGTGGGATTTAAATGACCTACGCCTACATTTTAAGGCTCCTAAAGTCACTCTTTGGGGTATTTCTTATGGTAGTCACTTGGCACTAGCCGCTATCTCATTGTTTGAAGAACATATAGATAAAGTTGTGATTGCTAGCGCTGAGGGGATGGATCAAACAGTTAAGCTACCAGTTAACACCAGTGCTTATTTTAAACGTGTTCAACAGGAAATAAATCAGCACCCAGAGCTTTTGGCTGTATATGGCGATATCGTTGGCCGTATGCAAAGGGTACATCAACAGTTAGCTCATAAACCCATTAAATTAACCTTGAAGGATAAAGATGGATCACCTATGCCATTTTTATTTCAAAAGCGCCATATGCAGTTTCTTGCATCAAGAGTTATATCTGATCCAAGTGAGTTTCTAGCTTTATTACTAAGCACTTACAGAGATATTGAAGGTGGTAGTTATCAGTCAATCACAACAATACTCGAAAGAGGCATGTTTAATAACGAAAAAATTGGTTTTAGAATGATGTCTATGGCCATGGATGTTGCATCGGGGATCACTGACGCTCGTCTGGAGAAAGTACGCCAGCAAAAAGAAGATAGTTTGTTAGGCGATCTCTTGAACTTTCCTATGCCCCACCTAAACAAGTTAGTTGAAGGGTTAGATCTTGGTGATAATTTTCGTCAACCTAAACCTGCAGAAGTTTCTATGCTATTGCTTACAGGCACGTTAGATGGCAGAACTTATATTGAAGGGCAAAAAAAAGCAGTCGCTCATTTAAGTAATGTCACGCAGGTAAAAGTAGTTAATGCAGGACATAATTTATTTATGTCATCACCTGAGGTGCTTAGCACTATGCAGCAATTTTTGAGAGGAGAAAAAGTCGAAACGCTAACTATCTCTATTAAAGCTGAGTTTATAGAACACTTAAAACAGTCACTATAAGCATAAAAAAAGCCCAATCAAATATGATTGGGCGGCAGTATTTCATTTAGACCTTAGTCATTCTATTGTTAGCAATACTCAGGTCTACATGAATGTATATTATTATTATTGTAATCGATTTACGCTAAAACAACTTTTAATGCTGCAACACAAGCATCTGTTTCTGAAGGCGTACCAACGCTAATACGTGACCATGAGTCATAACCAGGCCAAGTTCTACCAACTACTCTGATTTTTAACGCTTTCATTTTAGCTGCAAACTCGTCATGAGGCATGCCTGTATCCATGTAAATGAAGTTTCCTTGTGGGTTTTTCGCATACGGTCTACCTAACTCTTCTGCTGCGGTTGTAAGTTTATTTCGTTCGGTTTTTATGGTGGCACGCATTGAATTTAGGTTCGCGTGGTCATCCATACTCGCCATACCGGCAACTAGACCTAGGTAGTTAACACCACCCATACGTAGCATGCGGCCCATAGTTTTAGCTTGTTTCGCAGGCATAATAGCGTAGCCTAAACGTTGGCCAGCCATAGCATGAATTTTAGAGAATGTACGACATACAACTACGTCATAACCATCGGCAACGAGTTTAGATTGAACATTAGCAGGATATGCGTCAGACATTTCAATATAAGCTTCATCGATGAAAACCTGACATCTTTTAGATACGCGCTTTGCAAATGCAGTTAATTTTGCTGCATCAACTACTGTCCCTGTTGGGTTATTTGGATTACAGATATAAACAGCAGTAGTGTCGTCTGTTACAGCTGCTTCAATGGCATCTAAATCAAAATTCAAGTCAGCATCTAATGGTACAAACGTTACATCTGCGCCCATGAATTTAGCACCGCGAGGCACGCCTTCATATGTCGCCATTGAAGTAACTAGTTTGCCGCCATTTTTTGCTATCCAGTCAGCATAACCAAACAAGATTGGGGATGAGCCGTTTGTTACAATGATTTGATCTTCAGATACGCCTTCTTGGGCTGCTATTTTTTTGATAAGTACATTAGTAGTGGCATCAGCGTAGCGACCAAGGTTAAATAACTCACCTTTCATGGCTTCAACAGCTTTAGTTGAAGGACCAAAAGCATTTTCGTTTGATGATAAACGTACCAGACCATCATTTAGGTTTGGTGTAGCTGTTGGAAAATGGTCAGTCTTCATTCCCGCAGCGCTAAGCTCTTTTACACTAGAGTTAACACAAGATGACAAGGCAACGGCACTGGCACCTATTCCAACAGACTTAAGCCACTTACGGCGTGAAGAATCGATTAAAGGGTTGTTTTGGTTCTCTTGGTTCATTAGCCACTCTGCTTATAAAAAATACCGGGTGGTTAGACTAATTAGTATTTGTAAGCTATGCAATGGTCCAATATAAAAGCTATAGGGGTACATAGAAAAACTTATTGCGTAAAAAAATGGGCGTTAAGTTGAGGGGAATAATTTGTAGTGTAATTAGCTCATACCCAGCGATTCGGATATGAGCTCAATTATTTTAAGCGTTTGCTTGCGCTTCTTTACGGCTGGCTAGGTACTCGTTATAAGTGCCTTGGAAGTTGATCACTTCTTGATTGTTTATTTCAATTACTCGGGTAGCAAGTGAAGACACAAACTGTCTATCGTGGCTCACAAATATGAGTGTGCCATCAAACTTTTTGAGCGCATTGTTAAGGGCTTCAATGGCTTCCATATCCATGTGGTTAGTTGGTTCGTCCATGATTAGTACATTAATATCAGACATCATTAGTTTGCCAAACAATAAGCGATTTTTCTCACCACCTGAGCAGACTTTGGCTTTTTTGTTAAAGTCATCTGCGCTGAAAAGCAAACTACCTAACATCGCTCTTACTGCTAAGTCGTCGTGTTTGGGGGTGCGCCACTGAGACATCCAATCAAACAAGCTTAAATCTTCTTCGAAGTCGGCTGTGCTATCTTGGGGACAATAACCAATAGTGGCATTTTCAGACCATTTCACTACACCCTCTTTCGCTTGTAATTGGTCTACTAAACAACGTAAAAACGTGGTTTTACCCACACCGTTTTCTCCAATAACAGCTAGCCTTGCTCCAGCCTCTAAAATTAAGTCAGCACCTTTAAACAACAACTCGCCTTCAAAACCATGGCCTAACTGCTCTAAAATTAAAGCCTGACGATGTAATTTTTTATGCTGCTTTAAAACAATACGTGGAGTACGGCGGCTAGATGACTTAACTTCATCAAGGGTGATTTTTTCTAGTCGTCTTGCCCGTGAACTTGCTTGTTTAGCTTTTGATGCATTAGCTGAGAAGCGGTCAACAAAGGCTTGAAGTTCGTCCATTTCTGCGCTTTTCTTGGCATTCTCAGTTAGCAATTGTTCTTGTATTAACGAAGATGCGGCTTGATAGGCTTCGTAGTTACCTGGATAGATGCGAAGCTCACCGTAATCAATATCTGCCATATGGGTACACACAGAATTTAAGAAGTGACGATCGTGAGATATAATGATCATGGTGCATTTGCGTTGGTTTAGGACTTCAGCTAACCAATTAATGGTGTAAATATCCAAGTTGTTGGTGGGTTCGTCTAACAACAAAATATCTGGGTTAGAGAATAATGCTTGGGCCAATAATACTCTGAGCTTTTTTCCTGGTGGAATTTGTGACATCAAACCAAAGTGAGCGTCTTCGACTATGCCTGCTTCTATTAGCAAGTCACCAGCGCGGGCTTCTGCCGTGTAGCCATCCATTTCAGCAAACTGTGTTTCAAGTTCAGCAACGTGCATACCGTCTTCTTCGCTCATTTCAGGCTTAGAATAGATTTCGTCTCTTTCTTGTTTAATTTTCCATAGTTTGGTGTCGCCCATGATCACGGTATCGACAACAGTAAACTCTTCAAAAGCAAATTGGTTTTGACTTAGAGTACCGACTTTATCTCCAGGGGTTATCGACACGTTGCCAGCACTGGGCACTAGTTCACCTGTTAGAATTTTCATAAAGGTTGATTTACCACAACCATTGGCACCTATCAGTCCGTAACGGTTGCCTTGGCCAAATTTGGCTGAGATATTTTCGAACAATGGCTCAGCGCCAAATTGCATGGTGATATTTGCAGTAGAAATCAAAAGTTTGTCGTCCAGAGATAAAGTAAATAGATGGGCTTGCACCCTGATAAGCTTATCGAGCAAGCGAAGGCGCGCATCATACGGAACTGAAGATCAAAAGTCGAGATTGTGAGGCTGTTTTTTAAACAGCCCTGTTCGGTTATTTAATGATTAAGGTGGTTGCTGATGTTTTTATCCCTTTGCTGAGTCACTTCTGTTATCTGCAGGGCGAGATTTTAAATATTGTTGAGTCATCTTTTCTGCCGAGCGGCCTGCAACATAACCCCCTAAACCAATTTGCAATAACGTCCATGCTTCTTTTGCTAATGGATTAGGCAGCCAGCCAAAGCTGTCAAATACCACTAAAGCTAGGAAAGTGAGCATGGTAATGGGTCGCCAATTACGTTGCATCCAAGATTGCCCCGTTGCCTCGGCGGTAATAATAGCGGTTTTGCTTTGCAATAATTGGTTTTCATAATCGATCACTTTTGCAAGTAGCTCGTTTTCGACAGCCTTAATTTGGCTTTGTAGTTTGAGCTTTTCTTCAGTACTGGTGTGTACTTCATCTATTAACTTTACTGCGGGTTCAAAAATGTTACTTATAAAAGAAAAAACGTTCATAATTCCTCCTAGGAATGACTGTTGTCCAAATTGGGCATCATTTTTTTAAATGCCGCGTAATGTTTTTGTATTTTTTCACCGTAAACTTGCTTCTGCCCTGAGCCGTTGTACATACCTGCAAATTCTTCAAAAGATCGGTCTTGCAAGTAGCTCAGCATTCTTGTTGAAAAAAAATCAAATAGGCCATTCACTTGTCCTTGAATACTCAATGAGAAAGTATCAAACATTTCAACCACAGATTGATAGCCAATACGTTCGTAGTGAAACCCCATTATTTGTGGCGCACCCATACTGATGGATAGCATGGCGGCCTTTTCATCTAATTGCCGCGCAAATTCAAATGCTTGCCATTCGTTAACTTGACGACCATGAAAACTTGTCCATTCACCTGCTGGCTCTCGTCGCCATTCATGGCCTTGCCATACTTTATCGTTGCTATACCGAAAATGTTGTCGGTATTGTTGGGTGTTATGTTTACCCCAATACTTCCAGAATTTATGATTTTCAAAACGAATAATCATACGATCACTGTTGTTTTGCTCGAACCCCTTTCCTGAACTTTCAACACAAAGAACAGCTAACGCACAGGCTACATCTAGCTTCTTTTGGGTGCTGAGAGACTCCAATAGTGCTCCCCATTTATTCCATGTTGCGGCTGCATTACGTTGTTCGCTTGATCCTGTCACTGTTAAAATAGTGCTTGGGGTGAGCCTTGATAAGTCCTGACCATGCTCTTCGATAGGGATAACAATGTCTTGGGTATCTTCTATTACAATTGGACGAGATTCTGGGCTAGCTACAGCAGTAATAAATTGGCTTGCTACATATCCGCGGTTGCCATTAAAACGAATTTGACTCCATTTTTTTTGTTGACCTTCCACCCAGATTTTTTCACCTTGAGCAAGTTGTCCAAATAAACTTGCTGAAGAGTAAGGGGCTGCGCGAACATTCAATAAATTAGCACTAACGTTAGCGTGATAGCCTGATGATACATACACTAAATCTACATAAGGGGCTGCGACATAAGCGGTGCTCCCGTTAAATTCTATTTCTAGCCAATCATTTACAAATGCTAGTGTTTTTATTGAAGCGCCGCGGGTGATAGTGGCTAAATATTTAGCGCTTGATGAAGGTGCAGATCGAACATTGAGGCGGTCAGTGTTAACTGTGCCGGTAAGTTTGGCGAGATCATTAACCGGCTGTAAATATTGGGCAGAAATAAAGCCAAAAGAATCGTTGTGTTTAAGTTGTATCCAGTTGTCAAACGGGCCTTCACCTTTAACCACCATGCCTTCACTTAATTGTCCAATCACCGACGCACTCGAAGTTGGCATGCTGCGGATATTCAGCAACTCACAACTAACAGCCCCTAACATGAAGTGCGGCTTATGGTGGGTAGAGTGCAAATAACGATATACATGTCATCAATCCCTTTTACTGATATATGTAACACCAATATAAAAGGCTAACACAGCAAATTCAATATTCAGTGGATGTTTATTGAGCGCTTATTTTTTAGCTTGCTTCGACGATTGTTTTTGCATGACTGAATAATGGAACCACTGCTGGGTGCTTTAGCTTACGTTCAGGTGATATAAGGTAGAGGTACTCTTTGATATCGTTTGTTCTACCTATAATGTCCACGTTGTATTGTTCAGACAAATGTTGTTCTACTGAAGTTGGGGCGCAAAATACTCCATAGCCAAATTGGCCAAATAGTTTAGTCAAAGCACTGTCTTCAAATTCTCCTTTTATAATTGGTTGTATTCCAATTGTTTCAAACCAAGTAAGCAAATTTAAACGTTGTACCGATTTTTCACCCGCAATAAGAAATGGTTGTCTGTGTAAAGATTGAGGGAAATTGTTTTGTAATTCAATCGCTAAGGCGGAGTTAGCAAAAAAGGTGAGGCCACTTTCACCAATAATATGATTAAACGCTTTTACATGTACTCCGGGTTGCATAGGCCGGTCTGATAGAATGACGTCGAGCTTATTGATGGCTAATTCTGTCATTAACGTATCTAAGTCTCCTTCTTTGCAGACTAAGCGAGTATCTGAGTCGTTATCGAAGCACGAGCGAAAAAGGTCAAATGCTAATACTTTTGGCAGTGCATCTGTTAGCCCTACAGTAAATATATGTTGAGAGGTTTGGTATTTATTGTTGAGTGTTTGCCGCAGTTCATTTCCTAGTTTGAATATATCATCTGCAAACGCATAAGTGAGTTTACCTTTTTCATTCAATACTAGCCGTTTACCAATTCTATCGAAAAGCTGAAAGCCACAGGCGTCTTCTAAAAGTGAGATTTGACTGCTAATAGTTTGAGCTGTGAGGTGCAATACTTTAGATGACCTAGCAATGCTTCCTTCTTTTGCTGTCATATAAAAGTAATAAAGGTGTTGGTAATTCAAGTTTGCCATTGACTACTTACGCCATTGAAAATTAAATCATCAGTTAAAAATTGATGATATGCAAATATAATTCGAATATTACAGAGTGAATATTTTCTGTATAACTACTCATTCTTATTATTAGGGGGGCTTATGCCAAGTTCAATTCAAAAGTTGTTTCAACACGAAGCTGCAAGTGGGGGTGTGTTAATTGTAGCGGCAATCATAGCTATGATAATGGCCAATACACCGCTCAATGGTTTTTATAACGGTTTGTTAGCTATCCCTGTAACCGTATCATTTGGAAGCTTCGAAATTGCCAAGCCTTTAATTCTTTGGGTAAATGATGGGTTGATGGCAATATTTTTCTTTTTGGTCGGCTTGGAAATTAAACGAGAAATTCTTGGAGGCAACCTATCGTCACCTGCGCAAATAACATTACCTGCAGTGGCTGCGATAGCAGGTATTGTGTTTCCAGCATTAATCTATGTTTGGTTTAATGCTCACGATCCTGTTGCTATCTCTGGTTGGGCTATCCCGTCTGCAACTGACATTGCTTTCGCTGTAGGTGTGTTCACTATCTTTGGTAAATACCTGCCTTTGAGTTTAAAGTTGTTTCTATTGAGTGTGGCCATTTTTGATGACATTGGTGCAATTGTAATCATTGCCTTATTTTACTCTCAAGACTTATCTACCATTTCTCTGGCAGTTGCGGTGTCTGGCTTAATTGTATTGTTTCTGTTAAATCGTTTTAATGTTCGTACTCAAGGTATCTACATTCTGGTGGGTGTTATTGTGTGGGCTGCAGTTTTGAAGTCAGGCGTACATGCGACATTAGCAGGATTTGCATTAGCCTTGTTTATCCCATTGAAACTCAATAATACCGACGGTCAGCCAATGTTGGAGCACCTTGAGCATAAGCTTCATAGCTGGGTGGCGTTTTTTGTGTTGCCTATTTTTGCTTTTGCCAATGCTGGTGTGTCATTGATTGGTGCCACTATGGACAACATCTTCAATCCTATTACCTTAGGAATAGCTGCAGGTTTATTTATTGGTAAGCAGGTGGGGATTTTTGGTATTTGCTGGCTAACTGTTAAAACAGGTTTAGCTAAGTTACCAGAAAAGGCTACTTGGGCACAGCTGTATGGCGTGACCTTGCTATGTGGTATTGGTTTTACTATGAGTTTATTTATAGGGACCTTAGCTTTTGAAGAGCAACCCTTAGAGTATCAAGTGAGCGTTAAAGTAGGGGTATTGATAGGTTCTATTTTATCTGCTTTTATTGGCGCATTTATCTTAGCAAAAGCAGGAGCTCAAGAAACTCAGCCTAAGCAGTTAACTGACTAATGAAAAAATTGTCAATGTAATGCCGCCTTAGTGCGGCGTTTTTTGTCCGAAAGACTGTATTAATCTCAGGCCGACTATGTGTGAGCTTGGTACTTGTAGTAAACTTGCGAATAATTTTTTATAGCAGCCTATCACTTTAACCTGTTCGTATTTGCAGAGTGTTTTTACTCGTTTTTGTGACAATTTGATGATGGCACCTGCTTATTACTTTTATATATTCGGAACATCAAATGTCAGACAAATTCTTTTTTAAAGGTCGTCAAGACGCCCGCCAAACGACCTTAAAATACGGTTATGAGCGCAACGCTAGCCGTATTGCAGGCAGTAAAAAATATCCCCTTGAGTTAGTGGTCACCAATGACACTCGTAAGCAAGAAGTAGAAGCGTTAGTGGCTGAAGCTAATTTATATGCAGATATTACCATTGATACAAAGGAAGGAGCGGTAGAGAAGATAAACGAGTTAACTGCATTACTGAATAAAAAGGGCACAGTAACCGTTGAAAAAGCCCCAGCACGGAATGATCCATGTATCTGCGGTAGTGGTAAAAAATATAAAAAGTGCTGTGGAAAATAGCTTATTTTGGTTAGTTCTCTGAGGCAAAAATGCCCCTTGTTCAGTTAGTCGCAAGGGGCATTTTTCACTAGTAAAGATTAATGAGAGGCAACCTTAAAGAATAAAGCGACTTAAATCTTCGTCTTCTACTAGCATTTCTAAGTGATCGTTGACGTATTTTGCATCAACCGTTAACGATTCGCCGTTTTTTTCAGAGGCATCATAAGATATCTCTTCCATAAGGCGTTCCATCACTGTGTGTAAACGTCTTGCACCTATGTTTTCGGTTCGCTCATTTACTTGCCATGCTGCTTGAGCAATACGTTCGATGCCCTCATCGGTAAAGGTAACATCGACGCCTTCGGTTTTAAGTAACGCCACGTATTGCTCGGTTAATGAAGCATTTGGTTCGGTTAAAATACGCACAAAGTCTTCTGACGTTAATGCTGATAATTCAACACGAATGGGTAAGCGGCCTTGTAGCTCTGGGATAAGATCTGATGGCTTACTCATTTGAAATGCGCCAGAGGCCACAAACAAAATGTGATCAGTTTTCACCATGCCATGTTTAGTGGATACGGTTGAGCCTTCAACTAATGGAAGTAAGTCTCGTTGTACACCTTCGCGTGATACATCACCACCGCTGGTGGTGCCTTCGCGCTTACAAATTTTGTCAATCTCATCGATGAAGACAATGCCATTTTGCTCTAATGATTCAATGGCTGTTTGTTTTAGGTCTTCTTGATTTACTAATTTACTAGCCTCTTCTTCAATCAATAACTTAAAAGCTTCTTTTACCTTTAGCTTTTTCTTTTTCTTCTCTTTACCAGACAGGTTTTGGAACATACCTTGAAGTTGGTTGGTCATTTCTTCCATGCCAGGAGGCGCCATTATCTCTACACCAACTTGAGGCGCAGCAAAATCTAGCTCGATTTCTTTATCGTCTAACTGGCCTTCACGTAGCTTTTTGCGAAAAATTTGGCGGGTACCTTTATCTTGTGGTTCTTCTTTTTCGCCAAAGGCGTTTTCTGGCGGCGGCAGCAAGGCGTCTAAGATACGCTCTTCTGCATTTTCTTCAGCACGGAATTTTACTTTTTCGGTCGCCTGTTCTTTGGTCATCTTGATGGCGATATCTGTCAAGTCACGGATAATAGTTTCAACTTCTTTACCCACATAGCCTACTTCTGTGAACTTAGTGGCTTCAACTTTAATAAAAGGTGCATTGGCAAGTTTAGCTAGACGGCGAGCAATTTCTGTTTTACCTACACCAGTGGGGCCTATCATTAAGATGTTTTTTGGCGTAACTTCTTGGCGAAGATCTGGTTCAAGCTGCATTCTGCGCCAGCGATTACGTAGAGCAATTGACACGGCACGTTTAGCATCTTGTTGGCCGATAATGTGACTGTCCAACTCGTGAACTATTTCTCTTGGGGTCATTTCTGACATATTAAAAAACCTTATATAAAGTGAGCCACTTTTGAAGCGCGGGTCTCATGAAATTCTGTTTGATATTAGTAGTCTATGGTTTCGACTGTTTGACTGTGATTGGTAAATACACAAATGTCGCCGGCTATAGTTAGGCTTTTTTCGGCAATATCTTGTGCCGATAATTCTGTATTGGCCAGTAAAGCCATAGCAGATGCTTGTGCAAAATTACCCCCAGAACCAATGGCAATTAAGTCATGTTCAGGTTGTACCACATCACCATTACCGGTAATGATGAAAGAAGCGGTTTCATCTGCTACCGCTAACAAGGCTTCAAGCTTACGCAGAGCTCGATCACTACGCCAGTCTTTGGCTAATTCAACGGCTGCACGGGTTAAGTTGCCTTGATGTATTTCTAGTTTTGATTCAAATCGTTCAAATAAGGTAAATGCATCAGCAGTGCCGCCAGCAAACCCTGCCAGTACTTTATTATGGTATAAGCGACGCACTTTTTTAGCATTGCCTTTCATTACGGTATTACCAAGTGATACTTGGCCATCACCTGCAATAACAACTTGGTTATTACGGCGTACAGATACAATTGTAGTCACGAAAATTCCTTCGATATCTCTTAACAACCAAGGGTTAATCAATTTTTGGTTGTTAGGGCTAAGAGTGGGCTATGGCGCTTTAATATTTTAAAACGCTGCCAGATGGATTAGATGTGGGGAGTATTGATTGTTTTTCAAGGATTGTCTCTATTTGCTTATCAATTGCTTTGGCGGAACCTAGCTTCTTGGCTATAGGTAGCACAGTATTCAGTTTGTCGTGAATGTGGCTTGACTGACGACCCCACTAATGTAAATTTGTATTCACTGTGATTACTGCATCAGTTTTATAATTAAATGGACTTTTAATGTTAAAAATACTTATTTTTTTGTTGCTCATCAACATGTGTATACATGATTTTTCTTATGCTGAAATTCATTTCACACATCCAGATATTGTCGCCACTCAGTCTTGTTACAGAGGGCCGTTTGAAAGTTATTCATCATGGATGCAAATGCTTAAAAAAATGAATCAACGCAAAGCAAAGACACCGGAGGCGCTTGAAAAGAGAATGAGTAGGCTTCAAACGCTTTTCTCGAAGTCTAGTTTTGACAATTATAAAGTGTCTTTAGAGTGTATTACTTTTAAATACAAGGTCGATGGTGTGTTTGTTGATGGCTATTTAATTAAACCTAAAAACCAAGAAAATTTACCTGTTTTAATTTATAACCGTGGTGGTAATGGACGTTATGGTGCAGTGGTTTTTGGAGCAATGTTAAATAACTTATTTCCCGTAGCTGAGCAAGGTTTTGCCATCATTGGCAGCCAATATAGGGGAGCTTTTGATGACGATGTAAAGCCTGGTGAGTATGACGAGTTTGGCGGCGCTGATGTTGATGATGTTCTGAAACTTATGGACTTTATTCCTAACATTGAAAATGTAGATGTGTCTAGAATCGGTATGTACGGTAGTAGTAGAGGGGGGATGCAAACATTTTTAGCTTTACAACATATGCCAAATGTTAAGGCTGTAGCGAGTGTCATGGGAGCAAGTGATTTATTAAAAGAGCTTGAAAATAGAGCTGAAATGGAAAAGGTCTATAAAATCAGAATCCCCAATTATGACACTAATAAAGCTGCAGAATTAGAGAAGCGCTCTGTCTTGAAATGGGCTGATAAATTGAATAAATCAGTCCCTATTTTATTACAACATGGCGATGAAGATAAAAAGGTTAATGTGGCCAATGCTATTTGGTTAGATAAAGTGTTAACTAAATTAGCGCACCCTCATAAGTTGAGTATTTATAAAGGGGAAGGGCATGGCTGGAGTTCAGAAACCAAACCGCTAGCGATTAAAGAATTAACCGACTGGTTTCATGAATATTTGTAATTTCTTTGATTTATCTCATTTACTTCAGTTAGGCCGTACACCTTGCATAATGATGTTTTGTAGGTTGCTAAGAGTACTTTCGAAAAAAGCTGGGTCATCAAGGTTTTTACTGGTTATGGATTCGATTTGAACACGAAAATCTGCATAGTGTTGGGTGGTTGACCATATAGTGAAAATTAAGTGGTATGGGTCTACAGGCGCTAGCTTTCCTGCTGCAATCCAAGCATTAATAACCGCAGCTTTTGAATCAACCAGTTCCTTTAATGGAGACTTTAGCTGATCTTCTAGTAAGGGTGCACCGTGCAGCATTTCCATGCAAAACAACCTAGACTCTGCTGGGTGATCCCGTGATAACTCCAGTTTTACTTTTATATAATTATTAATAGTTTCAAGTGCGTCTTGCTCTTCGTTAAAACTGGCTAAAGGTGCAAGCCACACTTCCAACAAATGCTGCATCACTTCTAAGTAGAGTTGCTCTTTACTATTGAAATAATAGAGTAAGTTAGTTTTAGATACCTTGGCTAACGCGGCTATTTTCTCAACTCTGGTGCCTTTTACACCATGGCGTGAAAACAGCTCTAAAGCGGCCTGCATAATGGCATTCTTTTTATCTAGTTTGGCTCTACTACGTTTAGTTCGGCCATTTAATGTTTGGGATGCCTTTGAATTAGCAGTTATTTTTTCCGGTGACAAGGTAAATGAATCCTTTTATTGGTTCTCTTGAATTCTAATATCCTTAATTAAAATAATCTAGGCTCATGGTGTTTTTATAGCCCGCCTTTTTTTTGTGCGTTGTTGCACGAATATCACGCAACATTGTGGACTGTTTGGTCCGTATTTTATGCTTTTTTCTGCTATCTGTCTGTTATTTATGGTTTTTTACCATTTGGTCTGAATTGTGCTGTGTCTAATTATTGTTTAACAACTAAGCAGTTATAACTGTCACCTTGTTACTTATAAATTTAGTTAGTTGTACGTAGCAAAGATAATCAAAAAATAAGTGAGGCAATAGTGGACGTAGGCGTATTTATTCCAATTGGCAACAATGGCTGGTTAATTTCTAAGACTTCACCTCAATACAAACCTAGTTTTGATTTGAACAAAGAGGTGGTGAAAAAAGCAGAGCAATATGACATGGATTTTGCCTTATCAATGATTAAATTGAGAGGGTTTGGGGGCGAAACTGAGTTTTGGGATTATAACCTAGAGTCGTTCACACTAATGGCTGGTTTAGCTGCGGTTACCTCGAAAATTAAATTATATGCAACTGCCGCCACCTTAGTGATGCCGCCAGCCATTGTTGCGCGAATGGCTGCCACTATCGATTCAATTTCTCACGGCCGTTTTGGTGTAAACCTAATTACTGGTTGGCAACGCCCTGAGTACTCACAAATGGGTATGTGGCCTGGAGATGAGTTTTTCTCTAATCGTTACGAATACTTGGGTGAGTACATCAAAGTCTGTAAAGAGTTGTGGGAAACCGGAAGCAGTGACTTTAAAGGCGAACATTTTAAAATGGATGATTGCCACATGAAGCCCATGCCAGAATCAAAAATTCCTATTATTTGTGCCGGTCAAAGTGCTGCAGGTATGGAGTTTTCGGCTGAACATGCAGACTACAATTTTTGTTTTGGAAAGGGTGTCAATACACCAACTGCTTTTGCCCCTACGGCAGAGCGGTTAAAAGTTGTGGCAGACGAAAAAGGCAGAAAGGTTGGTTCGGTAGTATTGATTATGGTTATTGCCGACGAAACTGATGAGAAAGCCATGGCTAAATGGCAAATGTATAAAGATGGTAAAGACCAATCTGCTTTAGATTGGATGACTCAACAGGGCGCCGCAGATAAAAAATCAGGAAAAGATACCAATATTAGGGATATGACTGATCCTACGTCAGCAGTTAACCTAAATATGGGGACGTTAGTAGGCTCTTATGCTTCAGTTGCTGCCATGTTAGACGAAATTGATACTGTGCCGGGTTGTGAGGGTGTGCTCCTAACTTTTGATGACTTTATCCAAGGCATGGATGATTTCGGAGAAAAGATTCAACCACTTATGAAGTCTCGTCAACACATCAAAGCCGCGGTAGGTGAATAATGTCTGATGTTACAGAACTGCCCATTGCTGGTTATTGTACTGGCGATAAGCCTAATGAAATTATATTGCCTGCTAAGCCAGAGCCTTTAGCCTTTGATGTTACCGAAACTGCGCTAATAGTTGTAGATATGCAAAATGCTTACGCTAGTAAAAATGGTTATTTGGATAAGGCGGGCTTTGATATTTCAAGTACAGGCCCTGTTATTGCACAAACGGCCAAAGCGATCGCTGCTGCTAGAAAAGCTAAAATGCCTATCGTGTTTTTCCAAAATGGTTGGGACAACAAATATGCTGAAGCTGGCGGCCCCGGCTCTCCAAATTGGTATAAATCTAATGCTTTAAAAACCATGCGTAAAACCCCTGAGCTTATGGGCACACTGTTAGCAAAAGGTACCTGGGATTACGAGCTGGTTGATGAGCTAACTCCTCAAGAGGGAGATATCATTATCCCTAAAACTCGTTATAGCGGATTCTTTAACACTAACCTGGATAGCATGATGCGTAGTCGTGGCATTCGTAACTTAGTGTTTACTGGTATTGCTACCAATGTCTGTGTGGAATCAACCTTACGAGATGGGTTTTTCTTAGAGTATTTTGGCGTTGTATTGGCTGATGCTACCTATCAAGCGGGTTCAGATATGATCCAAGAGTCAGCTCTTTTTAATATTGCGACTTTTTTTGGCTGGGTGTCTAGCGTTGAAGAATTCTGTGAAGTACTTGCCTAGAGCAAATTACTTAAATACTTACAATATCAACATTAAAGGTAAATTTTATGAGTAAAACATCAATTATTCCGCCGGGAACAGGTAAACCTCTTGCTCCTTATGTACCTGGCTCAATGGCTGATAACATTTTGTACGTATCAGGTACGTTAGCCTTTGATAAAGACAATAATGTAGTGCATGTGGGTGATGCTGAAGCGCAAACTCGGCATGTTCTTGAAACTATTAAAAGTGTGGTGGAAGCCGCTGGTGGCACTATGGATGATGTGACCTTTAACACCATCATGCTGACAAATTGGGATGATTACCCAGCGTTAAACAAAGTGTACGCTGAGTATTTCCCAGGCGAAAAGCCGGCTCGATACTGTATTCAATGTGGCTTGGTAAAACCCGATGCACTGGTCGAAATAGCAAGTATTGCTCACATCGGTTAATGCTTTACAGAATAGCGCAGCTTAGTCTTAAACTAAGCGATGCAAATGCTAAATGTGTAATAAGGTTGAAACATGTATTTTGAAATACTGGGTTCTCAGAACCCAGATGCGCCAACTATTGTTTTGAGTTCTGGACTAGGGGGCTCAGCCCACTTTTGGAGAGCTCAATTACCCGCTTTAGAAAGCAGTTTTCGTGTAATTGTCTATGATCAAAATGGTACCGGCCGCAGCCCAGAAGTTTTACCTGACGAGTATTCAATTCAGTTAATGGCAATTGAGTTATTAACATTATTAGATAGCATAGATGTGAGCCATTGCCATTTTGTAGGCCATGCTTTGGGAGGGTTAGTGGGCTTACAAATTGCTTTGGAACGCCCTGAATTTCTACAAAGTTTGGTGTTAATTAATGCGTGGAGTAGTCCCAATGAACACAGTTTACGTTGCTTTAGGGTAAGAAAATCTTTATTAGATAATAGCCCGCCTCTGATGTACTTGCAGGCCCAAGCTTTATTTTTGTATCCACCAGATTGGATTATGCAAAATATCGACATGCTAGAGCAAGAAGAACAACATATGCTTGGGTCTTTTCCTGACAAACACAACCTACTAGCAAGAATACAAGCTTTAAGTGAGTTTGATATAGAGGCTGATATCGCAAGCATTACTACCCCTACTTTAATCGTTGCTAACAAAGACGATATGTTGGTGCCTTGGCAAAGATCTGAAGTGCTAGCAGGCTTCTTACCTAATGCAGAGTTGGCAGTTTATGAATATGGGGGACATGCTTGTACGGTTACTACCCCAGATGTATTCAACGATAAACTACTTACATTTTTATCTCACTAATTTTTAAATCAATAAAACAAATTTTGGAACATTAACCATGACAACACCTTTAGACGATGCAGCACTTTCGCAACTCTTTTACGACGCGCATACCCACTCAAACTGGCAAGATAAACCTATTCCTGAAGCGTTGTTAACTCAATTATATGACATGGTTAAGCTAGGCTCTACGTCAGCTAACTGCAGCCCAGCACGTTTTGTATTTGTGACGTCTGCCGAGGGTAAAGAAAAATTAAAGCCTACCATATCGAGCGGTAATTTAGATAAAACTATGTCGGCTCCTTGTACGGTGATTGTTGCCTACGATGAAGAATTTTATGAAGAGCTACCGACTTTGTTTCCTTACGCCGATGCTAAAAGTTGGTTTACTGGTAGCCCAGAAGCGGCTTATGAAACAGCTATGCGTAACAGCTCACTTCAAGGAGCTTATCTAATCAGTGCCGCCCGTGCCTTAGGGTTAGATTGCGGCGCTATGTCTGGGTTTAACCCCAAATTATTAGATGAAACATTTTTCGCAGACAGTACATGGAAGGTTAACTTTTTGATTAACCTTGGCTATGGCGACAGCGAAAAAGTGCATAAACGTCTGCCTCGCTTAGCCTTTGAGCAGGCCTGCAAAATCGTATAACACAAACATATTAAGCTAGGAGACTCATCATGAGCGCATTAAAAGAAGTGATACTAGAGAACACAGCGCCGTGTATTTCTGGAGATGAATTTAGACAGGGCATGTCAGCCTTACCAGGTACAGTTAGCGTTGTGACCACAGGTTCAAGTCAAGACAAAGCGGGTTTTACAGCTACGGCCGTATGCAGTGTGAGTGATAACCCACCTACTTTATTGGTGTGTTTAAACCGCGGGGCTTCTGTTTATAAAACCTTCGAGAACGCTAGCAGTTTGGTGGTAAATACCTTAGACGCAGGGCAAGATAATTTATCAAATCTATTTGGCGGAAAAGCGCCCATGTCTGAACGTTTTGCACAGGGCACTTGGAAAACCCTAGTCACTGGCTCACCGGTTTTAGATGAGTCTGCAGTGTCCTTTGATTGCAATATTGTGGAAATGAAAAGTGTCGCTACGCACGATGTTATTATCTGTGAAGTGGTAGGTATCAAGCAAAAAGAACAGGCTGGGGCGCTCGTTTATTACAACCGTGGTTACCACCACCTTACCAAAAGTAGTGACTAATCTACTTTAAATAAAAAGATTGCCGACAGTGCACATAAATAGAAAACGAAAATTGTCGGTAAGCTTCATTCTATTAATAAGACTACCTAGTTTGCCATTGACCTTATTTGGGTTATGGGTAGCGCTGTGTTTGAGGAAAAATTATGACAACTATTGGGCATTTTATTAGAGGAGAAATAGTCACTCCTTCAGGGCGAACACAAGATGTTACTAACCCTGCTACAGGTACTGTCGATAAGCAGGTTTTATTGGCATCGACAGAAACTGTTCAAGAGGCAATCGATACTGCTCAAGCAGCGTTTCCTGCATGGCGAAATACTCCGGTATTGAAGCGGGCGAGGGTGATGTTTAAATTTAAGCAATTACTTGAAGACAATGCTGAGCATATTGCGGAATTGATTGGTCAAGAGCACGGCAAGATTAGCCATGATGCGGCTGGCGAAATTCAAAGAGGTATTGAGAATGTTGAGTTTGCCTGTGGTGCGCCACAATTACTAAAAGGTGAGCATAGTAGAAATGTAGGCCCAAATATTGATTCATGGAGTGAGTTTCAACCTTTGGGTGTGGTGACCGGCATTACCCCGTTTAATTTCCCTGCTATGGTGCCGTTATGGATGTTTCCGTTAGCAATAGTGTGCGGAAATACCTTTGTTCTTAAACCTTCTGAACGTGCGCCTAGCTCAACACTATTCATTGCAAAGTTGCTAAAAGATGCAGGCTTGCCAGATGGCGTTATGAATGTAGTGAATGGGGATAAAGAAGCGGTAGACGAGTTGCTGACTAATCCAACAGTAAAGGCTGTGAGTTTTGTTGGCTCTACACCTATAGCAGAATATATTTACACTACAGCTAACGCTGCCGGTAAACGTTGTCAGGCGTTAGGTGGTGCTAAAAATCACGCTATTGTAATGCCTGATGCTGATATGGATAACGCCGTTAATCAGTTATTAGGCGCGGCCTTTGGATCATCTGGAGAGCGTTGTATGGCTCTGTCTGTAGTTGTAGCGGTTGGCGACAAAGCTGGCGATACTTTAGTAGACAAAATGCAACAAGCGATGACTGGATTGAAAGTAGGGGCTTACACAGATGCGAGCAACGACTTTGGGCCGCTGATTAGTTGTCAGCACCGAGATAAGGTGAGCGGTTATTTAGCGAGTGCTGAGCAACAAGGCGCTAAAATTGTAGTCGATGGCCGAAATACTAAAGTTGAAGGTTACGATAATGGTTTCTTTATCGGCGCCACTTTAATTGATGGCGTCACCAAAGATATGGACAGCTACAAGGCTGAGATATTTGGCCCTGTGTTACAAGTTATTCGCGTAGACACTATGCAACAAGCCATGCAGTTAATTGATGACCATGAATACGGTAATGGTACATGTATCTTTACTCGTGATGGTGAAGCGGCTAGGTACTTCTCAGATAATATTCAAGTGGGAATGGTAGGAATTAATGTCCCTCTACCTGTACCTGTGGCTTACCATAGTTTTGGTGGCTGGAAGCGTTCATTGTTTGGTGATTTGCATGCCTATGGCCCAGACGGCGTTAGGTTTTATACTAAGCGAAAAACCATTACTCAAAGGTGGCCTTCAAGTGGTGTGCGCGAAGGTGTGAGCTTTGCTTTTCCAAGTTAATCAATACCTTAATTTAAGTCGTCAATTTTAAGCAGCACACCTAAGTGTGCTGTTTTCTTGCATGACTAGTTTAAATTCCAGTTCCAAATCTTACAGCCAATAATTTTAGCTCTTTGTAGGGTGTGTCGATCTTTTTCAGCCAGACGTTTGCTGTCATAAGGGCCTAAAATGACTCGATACCACAAGCCAGAAGAACCTTTACTTGAGCGTACTTGTGCCTCTAAACCTTGAAATGCAATTTTAGCTTTAAGCTCTTGTGCTTGGTGTTCTTGTCTAAACGAACCACATTGCATTAGCCTTTGCACTATAGGTTGGTCTTGCTCTTGCTGTTCAATTTCTACTGTGTATTCAGGCAGTGTCTTTATGAACTCCCATTCTTCATCGGGTATTTCGGGCAGCGCTTCGGTGTCTTCTAAAGTGTGAGTCTGTTTTGAGGCAGCTACTTCTGTTTGGTTATCAGGCGCTTTACCCTTAATACTCCATAAAAAATAAGCGAATAAGCCTAGTAAGCTAAACGTGATGATGATTCTTAGCCAAGGTAATGACGCTTTAGGAGGCGGGGGGGCCGGTTTTTTATTACGGCCACGAGCCACGTAATCTTTAGGAGCCATGAAACTGATATATCCGAAAACAGGAAGAGAGACGACGTGTTATTTTACCTTTACTGACATTTTCCTCAATCAGTATCTTTATTATTTTTAAGGATTAACTAAAGTCTTGAGGGTCGATATCAAGCGACCAACGTACTTTACTGGCAAGTGGTAGTTCTTCGATTTGATGTATAAACTGTCCTAATGCTTGTTGTAATGAGCTACGCTGTGGGCTTTGCAATACTAGTTGCATGCGATATTGACCTTGTCTTTTTTCCATTAAAGATGGAATAGGACCAATGCACAATACATCAAGCGCATGGTCAAAAAAGCTTCTTACATTTGCTAAAAATTCGTGAGCGAGTTGAGCGCTCATTGCCTGAGCTTTGAAAAGAGCTTGAAAGGTGAAAGGAGGCAATGCTGCATGTTGCCTTTCTAACAAGGCATAGCGAGCAAAATGCCCATAGCCATTATTAATTAAATCTTGCAATAAAGGATGTGCTGGATCATGTGTCTGCAACCACATTTCACCGGGTTTTTCCGCTCGGCCTGCACGGCCCGCTACTTGGGTAATTAACTGCGCTAAATGCTCTGCAGCTCTGTAATCTGCGCTAAAAAGTGCACCATCTATATCTAAAATTAATACAAGGGTAACATTCGGAAAATGATGCCCTTTCGATAAAATTTGGGTGCCTATTAAGATTTGATGCTCGTTGTTGTTGATGCTGTCTAGCATCTTGTCGAGTTTGTTTTTCCCTCTTGCGCTATCACTATCGATTCGGATACTACTGTATTCGGGGAAATACTCAGCAAGACCGAGTTCTAATTGCTCAGTGCCTACGCCTATAGCGGTTAAATCTTCAGAGTGACAATTTTGGCAATGTCTAGGAATAGGTTTAGCGTGACCACAATGATGACATTGCAACTTATTAAGTTGCTTATGAAGAGTATAAGGTTTGTCACAGCGTTTGCATTGCTCAATATGGCCACACTGATGACAAGTTAATGCAGGGGCATAACCTCGGCGATTAATAAACAGCATCACTTGAGTACCTTGCTGTAAATGCTGCTTGATTCTATCTAGCATGCCTTGAGCTAGGCCAAATTGAATGGGTTGTTGGCGAATATCAAATACATGTTGACTAGCCACTGAGGCATTACCGGCCCGTTGTTGAAGTGTTAAATGCTGGTATTTTCCTGTTAAGGCATTGTTTAGGGTTTCTAATGCTGGAGTTGCTGTACCTAACACTAATGGGATGTTTTCTGCATGGGCACGAACAACGGCTAAATCTCTAGCATGGTAACGCAGGCCATCTTGTTGTTTGTAGGATGCATCATGCTCTTCATCAACAATTAGCAAACCAGGGTTGAGCATAGGAGTAAAAATTGCTGATCGAGTGCCAATAACAATACCAAGTTGTCCTTTGCTACTTTGTTGCCACACTTGTAAACGTTCAAGGTTAGTTAAGCCAGAATGTAAAACCCCTACCTCTATTCCAAATCGATACTTAAAACGGTGCACGGTTTGCGGTGTTAAACCTATTTCTGGTACTAGGATCAGTACTTGCTTGCCTTGTTTCAATACAGGTTCGATGGCTTGTAAATACACCTCTGTTTTACCGCTTCCTGTTATACCTTCTAATAAAAAACTGCTGTATTGTCCAAGTGCTCCCTCAATGCAGCTAATGGCCACAGCTTGTTCAACATTAGGAACAGGTTTGTCTACTACAGTAAGTTGTTTTTGCCACGGTTCGAAGGTTGGTGCCTTATCTACCTGTGTTATAAATTTTTTTTCTAGCAGAGCTTTGATAGCGGCTGCCCCAAAATTTGTATTGGCAGTCTTTTTTGTTAATTCTGTAGTTTGTAGTTTTCTTAATAATTTTTGTTGTTTGGGAGCTCGTGATAATTCAGCTAATTTTAATGTTGCACCTGACTCACTGGGTGTTAAAAAAGTGATAGGTTTGGGTAAGCTAGATTCTCCTTTTCGAAGGGCTACGGGTAACGCCGTTTGTACTACATCGCCTATTGGGTGTTTATAATAATGAGTTAGCCAGTTGCATAATTTTAGCAACGTTTTGTCTAAGACAGGTCTCTCGTCAATGACCTGTTCAATTGGTTTTAACTTAGCAATATCCCAATCTGACTCAGATGTTACCTCCCAAATTACTCCAATTAGCTTGCGGGAACCAAAGGAAACACACACTCTTACGCCTAGTTCTGGCTTTACACCTTCGTAAATGTAATCAAATAGTCTACGCTTTGGGATGGGTAGGGCGACACGAAGTATTGCCATAGATATTATAAGACCTGTTTTAGCTATAAAATGTATATGTGACACAAGATTTTTAGAGGGTTACTTAGTCTACAACTTTAGTCTAGCCAGCATTGTGTTGTTAATAACCTAACGATAATATCTTACTCGAAAAATATGATGACATTCAGATAATGCATTAAATTATCGATGTTCGAAACAACTGTATTGAATTTTGCAAGGGAATCTGATGTTATTTAATACCATTAAAAATACCACTTCGTCTATTTCCGTTATTGCAATTTGTTTTGTCAGTTTAGCTATTTTATATTTTTCAATTCAGGAACATGAAAAACTATATTTTGAGTCAGTAAAGGGGGATCTTGATGCCTTGTCTGAAAATATGTCAAGTGACCTAGTTCCTTTATTAGCAGAACAACCTGATGAATTTGAACTCGCGACCATGTTATTACGTTTAGACCGCTATGATAATGTAAAATATGCGTTTATTTATGATAACAGTTGGCTTCCTTTGCAGAGTTATCAAGGGAAAGCATTTCCACACCTGCACACTAAATCGTTGGAACAATATGGAGGGATTAAAACTAAGCTGCCAGATGTTCATGTTGATAAAGACGAATTGGTGGCTTTAAAATTAATAGGGGATGAACTCTTTCCTTTAGGGTATTTGCGTATTGTCCTCGACTCTAGCGGTCCATTAAATAAGAGTAAACAGAGTCTTCTTAAGCAGGTTCTCCCGATTACACTGCTGCTGTTAATTGTTGTATTTTCCTTTCTCCTTTGGGTTCAAGAAAGGTTGTTTTTTCCTCTTAGCCGTTTGTCTCGTATCGCACAAAAAATTCAAAAAACTCATGATTATTCTCTAAAAATTAATATCAAGGGAAAACATGAGGTTACGTCTCTGAGCTCTGATCTTAATCTAATGATGGAAACCATCAATCAAGAAACGCAAAAAAACAAACAATACACAGACAGGTTGATGGAACAACAAGAAGTAATGGAACAGTTAGCTAGTTTTGATACTTTGACCGGTTTACCCAACCGTCAGTTTTTTATGGATACTTTGAAGAAAGAACTAACGGAAGCGCAAGATGAAGTGCGGGATCTTACTTTAATGTATTTCGATCTTGATGGTTTTAAAGGAGTAAATGATTCATTTGGTCACGAAATTGGTGATTTAGTGTTAATAGAAGTCTGCCGCCGAACGAAATTGAGCCTGCGAGAAGGTGATTTAATATCCCGTATAGGGGGGGACGAGTTTTTAGTTTTATTGCACAATGAACCAAGTGAGATTGAGTTATTACAAATCTCTGAGAGGTTGGTAAATAATTTGAATGTTCCCTTCAAAGTTAGAACCTGGGAAATTCATATTGGTGTGAGTATTGGTATTGCAAAAGCCAGCGATTCTAATTTTAACGTTAGCGAATTTATTAGTAACGCTGATACGGCCATGTATAGATCGAAACTAACTGGCCGAAGTCGACACACTTTATTTATCCCGGAGATGATGGAAGAACATAAAAGACGCTTACTTATTGCTAACTCAATTGCTAATGCAATTAAGTACGATGAGTTCTGCCTTCACTATCAAGGTAAGGTGAATTTCAGTAGAGATATAGTCGGATATGAAGCATTAATTAGATGGAATAGTGATGCTTTGGGAGGAATTTCTCCAGCTGAATTTATCCCCATTGCGGAACAAAGCGGTAAGGTTTTATCCATAACAAAATGGGTTATTAAGAGAGTATGCATAGAAATTGAACACCTCATAGCTCTGCATGGTAACCAATTGGTTATATCTTTAAATTTATCAGCTTTTGACATTAAAAATATTGCCTTGGTTGATTATATTAAAGAGATGTTTGCTCAATATGGAGTAAGCGCTTCAAATATTGAGTTTGAAGTCACTGAATCTGCTTATTTAGATAATTTTGAATTAGCCAATGAATTTATTTCCCAATTGAGAGGAATGGGGTGCTCGATTGCATTAGACGATTTTGGTGCGGGGTATTCATCATTGGGTTATTTAACTAAAATTGACCTTAATACCTTGAAAATAGATAAGCAGTTTGTGGATCATTTATGTATTTCCAAGAAGAATACTTTAATTACTAAGTCTATTATTCAAATGGCTAAACAGTTAGATTTAAAAGTATGTGCAGAGGGAGTAGAGACCAATCTACAGGCAGACTATTTAATTGCTCATGGTTGCAACCAATTGCAAGGTTATCTATTTTCTAAACCCACTAATTTAGCGGATATTAAAAAATTATTTCTTGATAAAAAATTGCAATAATTGTTAATCAACGTACCTCTTACATATGGGGAATATAACAAAGAGGGCTAATGACAACTTCTAAGCTGTTTCCTTTTTTATATCGTAATCTTAGCTGAGAGTGACTGGTCCATATTTACAGAGAGTAACCTATCAATTGTTGATAAAAACAACAAATATCTTGATCCCTTAGGTTCCTTACATTAATATGCGCGCCACTTTGCGGTATGTGCAAAGTGTTTAATTTAATTTTCGTATGGTGTTCAACTTCGGGTTGGATAGCGATGCGGCCTGACGAAGAGGTAACCCATGAAAGAAGGTATCCATCCTGATTACCAGGAAATGACAGCAACGTGTTCTTGCGGAAACGTAATTAAAGTACGTTCTACTTTGAAAAAAGAACTTAACTTAGACGTATGTTCGTCTTGCCACCCATTTTACACTGGTAAGCAACGTAACGTAGACACGGGCGGCCGTGTAGATAAGTTCAACAAACGTTTTGCTGGTCTTAAAAAGAAGTAAGCTGTTTGTTGTCTTAAAAGACAAAAATTAAAGGCGCTTAAATAGCGCCTTTTTTATGCCTGTAATTTGTTGCCCCTGGTGTTTTCAATATCACTCTACCCCTAACTCTCACTCTTTATTGGATTTGCTAATTGCGCTTTCATAAACAGTAATAAGGTTTCGTATCAATCTTCATTTATAAAAAAGTTAATTGCCTAAGGTGGAGTAAGCTCATGTTTACAATAGAGCAAAAATAATGTCATAGTCACTATACGGACGCAGTTAAATATAAAATTATAAGGAATCTATTTTGTCTGAATCAAACGTCTATACCGCCCCGGATGCGAATTTACATACCGAAATTGAAAATAACTCTGGAATGGGGAAAGGCCACCCATTACCTGATGGGGTAAAAGGTTGGAGTTGGGGCGCATTTTTACTTAACTGGATTTGGTCCATCGGGAACTCTACCTGGATTGGTTTGATAGCATTGATTCCATATATAGGCTTTGTTATGGCTATAGTCTTGGGTATTAAAGGTCGAGAGTGGGCTTGGCAAAACAAAAAGTGGGAGAGTGTCGAAGAATTTCAAAGGGTACAAAAAAAATGGTCTTTTTGGGGTGTTTTGATAATGGTTGGGTTTTTCTTGATAGGTATTTTAGCTGCCATTTTGATACCTATGCTTGCCGCTTAATTAAACTTTAATCTCTACAGTACCCAATAAAAGGACTCTATTTTGCCGACTGATGATATGTATAAAGCTCCCGAAGCTGAACTCATAACTGACTCCAATGACAGTGAAGAAGCCAAGCCAGAGTTTTTCACTACAGCGATTAGTAAAATGATTATTTTGTCTGTAAGTACGCTAAACCTTTATAGTTTTTATTGGTTTTACAAACATTGGACGGCGCAAAAGTTACATGCTGGGCGAGATTGTCTTCCGGTGTTGCGGGCTATATTTCAAGTGTTTTTTGTTTACTCATTATTCGCTACTATTAAAAATGAAGCTAACGTTAAATCCATTAAAGCATCATGGATGGCTGGCCCATTAGCCGTGTACTATATTGTGCTGCAAATTTTACAAAATGTTAGCGATAAACTCCCTGCAATATCTGAAAATATATTATTTGATAGCCTTTTTTGGATACTGTTTGGATTGACCTCTATTGTGCCTATGGTTGTTGTTCAAAAAACTGTCAATGTCTTAAATGATGATCCAGAAGGTGTGGAAAATAAACATTTTGGTTGGGCCAACTGGGTTTTTACTCTTATTGGTGTCTGTTTTTGGGGGTTAATGGTTGTTGGTTTGATATTACCAGCCGTATAAATATTTAATTTTACAATGATAGATAATCGTTACGCCCTAGAAACACCTGAAGGTATCGACATTATGTTGACACCTGCAGGTATAGGTGTGCGCACCATGGCCTTTGTGATTGACTTAATTATTCGCGGCGCTATTTTGTTTGCAGCATCAATGGCTCTGCAATTTACTGGAAATATGGGTGATGGCCTTTTTCTGATATTACTATTTTGTATAGAGTGGTTTTACCCTGTGTTATTTGAGATATACAGAGGGGCTACCCCAGGCAAAAAGCATTATGGCTTAGTTGTGGTTTACGATAATGGTTTGCCGATTACCTTACCGGGCTCAATGCTGAGAAATTTGTTTAGAAGCATAGATATTCTTCCTTTTGCTTACCTAAGTGGCTTTATTGCCATTTTATGCTCTAAACAGTTTAAGCGTATTGGCGACCATGTGGCTGCTACTATGGTGGTGTATCAAGAAACACCGAGTAAAGTCGAGCACTTTACAGTTGATGAGCTTCCTCAAACGACATTGTCACTCACCTTAGAAGAACAACAAATCATAGTCGCTTATGCAGAGCGTAGTCATAGCTTTAGTCAAGAGCGTTTACAAGAGCTAGCTAACCAACTTGAGCCTATGTTGGAGTGCCGTGGTAAAGAAGCGGTCATTAAATTAAAAGCCATGGCAGCAGGTTTAGTAGGTAAAGCATGAGACAGAATGACTTTATTCAACTCAAGCAACAAGAATGGCAGCGATTTAGAGAGACGGTTGAATCTTCTGAAGCATCTGATGAGGATGATTTACCTAAGATGTTTAGGCAGCTAACCCATGATCTTGCCATAGCAAAAAGTCGTCATTACAGCCCTGCTTTGGTTAGCCATTTAAATCAGTTATTACTGCTAGGGCAACAAAAGCTATATAAGCCTCATAATCATATATTGATGCCCTTAATGGCTTTTGTTACACAGACTTTCCCTGCGCAACTCACAGAGTTTAGATGGTATGTCATGTGGGCCCATATTTTGTTTTATGGGGTAGCCTTAGTGTTTTTTGGGATAACGTTTTTTGACCCAGAGTTTGTTCGTAATGTTTTACCTAATGCTCAAGTGGTGCAGTTAGAAGAAATGTATGATGTGACTGCACCAAGATTTGAGGAAGAAAGAGCGTCTGATAATGACTTTGTGATGTTTGGTTATTATATATTCAACAACATATCCATCGCTTTTCAATCCTTTGTAGGGGGATTATTGCTGGGTTTTGGTGCCTTATATATTTTACTCTTCAATGCCTTGTACTTTGGTGTAGTCAGCGCTCATATTGTGAATATTGGTTATCAGACTACGTTTTTTTCTTTTGTTATCACCCATGGTGCATTTGAATTAACAGCCATTGTTATCTCAGCTGCAGCGGGAAGTGTAATTGGTTTCAGCCTTCTTTCACCCAAAAAACTGAGCCGAATAAATGCGATGAAAGCCTCCGCCAGAAAGGTATTCCCTTTAATTTTTGGCTCATTTTTAATGTTAGTTATTGCTGCATTTATTGAAGCCTTTTGGTCTTCAAGTGCTTCGATCCCAAATGGTGTGAAGTATCTAGTAGGCGGTTTTTGCTGGATATGGGTTTTACTATATGTATTTAAGCGAAGCTCCAATGAAAATTGAAGCGCTCGCCATAGCAACCCAACCCCGTAACAGTTGGAAATCCTTTGATTTAGGTTGCCGAATGGCCATGCAATGGTGGGTACCTTTGTACGGGTTTATGCTGTGCAGCACGCTGCCTATTTTTATTGTTTGTACCTTGCTAAGCCCCGAATATGGCGTGTATCTTTTGTGGTTATTAAAGCCGTGGTTTGAAAGAGGTTTGTTGTACATCCATAGCCGCCAAGTTTTTGGTCAGCACGTTTCCGTCTTTGAAGCCTTAAAAGCGTGGCCGTCACAAATGAAAATCTATTGGTTGGCAAGTATAACGTGGCAGCGTTTTTCACCTAGTCGCGGTTTTGATTTACCAGTCGCGCAACTTGAGGGTTTAAAAGCTGAAAAACGCAAGGCGCGGCTGAGGTTATTGCATCAAACCACAGATGATAATAGTTATTGGTGGTTACTCATTTGTTTACACTGGGAGCTGTTCATTACCTTTGGCTTGCTTGTGTTAGTGAATATGTTGATGCCGCTAGGGTTTGAATGGAACATTGCAGATGCTTTTTATGCTGAATCAAACTTCATGCTTATTGCCTATAATGTTTGTTGGTATTTTGGTTTAGTGATGGTTGCTCCCTTGTTTGTAGGAGGAAGTTTTGCTGCCTATTTGAATAGAAGGATCCTTTTAGAAGGTTGGGATATTGAACTAGGGCTAAAGAAGATACGCAATAGATGGTCAACCAAACAAACCAGTCTACTTATTATATTAGTCGTTGGAATAATGGGGTATACCGCAGATGCTCCGGTTGCTTACGCTCAAACCACTGAGGCTAAACAAGCAACAGAGAAGTTAGAAACGGACTCAGAAGAACCGCAGCTGTCAGAAGACGCCCTTTTAAAACACACCGCAATTAAAGAACACCTGCAAGATATACTGGCAGCCCCTCCTTTTCATAATAAAGAGATGGTCCGTGACTGGCGCTGGACGGGATGGAAATGGGAGTCATCGGAATCTGAAGAGCCTCCCGATCTAAGTAATTGGATGGGAGTTTTGGCTGTTATAGCTAAGTTTGCTGAGGTTATTTTGTGGGTATTGTTTATCTCTATACTTGCTTGGTTGTTATGGTTAAGTAGGCACCACTTAGCTAAACTTTTAAATATTAAGGTGAGCCGTAAAAAAGAAGCAGTAGACTTGCCTGCTTTTAGTCGCCATGAAAAGCAACAAGGTTTACCAAGTGATATTCCTGGCGAATTGAATGTTTTATTAGAACAAAAAGCTTATCGCCAAGCTTTGTCATTGTTATTGGTCAGCAGCTTAACTTACCTATATGAAAAACATGATTTGGCCCTTACTAAGTCTATGACAGAATTAGAATGTTTAGCCGAGATAAAATCTAAAGTTAAGGGTGAAAATCTAAATTTTATGACAGAGCTAATTCAATTGTGGATTGATTTAGCCTGGGCTCATGTTTGGCCGTCTGCAGAAAACATGCATACACTATGTATCCATTGGCAGCAGCTATTTTTAACCACAGGGTCTGACAAAACATCATGATCCAACGTCACCTGCGCACTATTTTATTGCTATCGCTGACATTAATTGTGGCTGTGTATCTCATTAAAAGCATAGAGTTTTATGATAAAGAGCGAGATATAGCAGTATCTAAAGAAGTAAGAGAGCAGCCTTTTCTAGCGACTCAAACGCTCTTAAAAAATCATGGTGTAACTATGGTTTTTGAAAAAGACTACCGTCGTTTATATGCCAACGAAGATCAGGGCATTACACCAAAAGTAGATGATACCGTTATCTTAGCGGATGCAGAGGCGGCTATTTCTTCTTCCTTAGCATCAAACTTACTCGATTGGGTAGAGCAGGGGGGCTTTTTGATTGTTGCTGTAAACGCAAGTGACCAATCTGATAGCCACAGAGCCAATGCCTTGATTCGACAGCTTGGTATAGGTGTTGAGTGGCTAGCTGATGATTCGGTTCTTTATTCTGAGTACGAACAGCAAGCGAGCGATATGACTGACCCTCATGGAGACCCTATTCAAGTAGGGCTAGAGAGTATTTATCGCATCACCTTTCCTGAAGAACTAGAGCCTTTTTATTCCGTCAGTAATGAAGAGGGTTACACCTTTGTGCAATTTGATAAAGGTGAAGGTTTAATTACGTTAATGACCGAAGTGGAAATTTGGAATAATTGGCAAATAGACGAATACGACAACGTCATATTGATGTTAGGGCTGTTAGAAGAATCCGATACCGTTTACTTATTTCAACCAGTTGAGCGTCCCCATTGGTTTACCTTACTCTATGACCATGCCCCGCTATTTATTTGGTTAATTGGCCTGTTGATCTTTTTAGTGCTTTGGCATGTTGGAAAAAGATTTGGCAGTGTATCTGAAGTGGATCTAACCGATCACTCGCGGTTTTCTGAGCATATTCGTGTTGCCGGTAATCATTACTGGCAACAAGGTAAACAAACAACCATGTTAACTGAAGTGCGACATACTATTTTACAAAGAATTAGCCAGAAATGGCCTAACGTGAGTGGCGCAGACCAACAAAAAGTCACGCTCTTGTTAGAAGAGTTATCGGGTTGGCCTACAGATACCATTTATCAGCTTATGTTTGACCAAAAAGAATTAAATCAAAATCAATACAGCCACTGTATCAAGGGGCTACAACAACTCAGGAAGATGTTATGAGTGACACGTTAGATAACGATATTTTGCAGCAATCAAAGGAAAAAATTGCACTGTTGAAACAAAATGTAAGTCAGGTGCTTATTGGTCAAGGTGCGGTGTTAGAGCAGGTTATTATTGCTTTTTTAGCGGGTGGACATGTATTGATTGAAGGGGTCCCAGGGCTAGGCAAAACCTTGTTAATTAGGGCGCTAGCACAAAGTATTAGTCTTAATTATAAGCGCGTGCAGTTTACACCAGACCTTATGCCTGCCGATGTCACAGGGCATTCAATGTTAGATGTCTCCAGCGGTAAGTTTGTACTGCGCAAAGGTCCTGCTTTTACTAATTTGTTGTTAGCAGATGAAATCAACCGTGCTCCTGCTAAAACTCAAGCAGCGTTATTAGAGGTGATGCAAGAACATCAAATTACTATTGATGGCGAAAGTCATAGTCTAGACGCGCCATTTATGGTTTTAGCGACCCAAAACCCTATTGATAACGAAGGTACCTACCCGCTACCAGAAGCAGAGTTAGACAGGTTCATGATGAAAGTGCAGGTAGAGTACCCTGAGCTTTCTGCTGAGATAGCCTTAACTCAAGGGATTACGGCAAATAGTCACAGCGTTGAAGCTATTAATAGTGTCATCAGCGCAGAAGATGTGTTGTCGTTACAAGATATGGCCTCTAAAGTGCTGGTGGATGAAAAAATTGTTGAATATGCCGTTTCTTTAGTTCGAGCTTCAAGGGAGTGGCAAGGGGTGGCACATGGTGCTGGTGTTAGGGCGAGTATTGCACTAGTTCAAACTGCTAAGGTACATGCCTTGATGCAAGGCAGTGGTTTTGTATTGCCTGACCATATTAAGGCGATGGTGTTTCCTGTTCTTAGGCACAGAATTATTTTATCGGCTGAATTAGAAATATCGGGCGTCAACACCGAGCAAGTTTTAAATGACATAATCGCTAAAGTACCAGCCCCAAGACAATGATTCGAAAGGGAGGGAAACCAAGTAAAAAGCTATTGCGACAGCTATTTTTTGTATGCTGTTTGAGTATATTACTGCCTACGTTAGGGTATTTGGGGGATATCCCCCAGTTGTCTATTTTACCTTATGTGCTTGCGGTTTTTATGGCAGTGGTTATTACCGTTGATTGGGCTTTTAGTCGCAGGCGACCCTTGCTATCAAGTAGACGTAACATCCCCCAAAGTTTATCTGTGAACTGTGAGCATACAGTTAAAATTGAAATAACCAATAACGATAGGCTAGCATTTCATTTTGATGTAGAAGAACATTTTCCCGAAGACTGGAGTTTACTGACCGATCTTCATGAATTAGAGATTGAACCTGGTGAGTCGCTGCAACTTGAATACAAAATTATCCCCCATCAAAGAGGGCTAGCGCGCTTATCTTTTACAGAGTTCTGTACGGCGTCTATTTTAGGGTATTGGCAGTTCTCGTGGCTTTTTGAGAATGACTCTGACGTTAAGGTATACCCTAATTTTTTAGCCATTCAGAATATGGCCGGCCTTAATGGCAACATCAATCTCACCCAAGCTGGGCTGAAAAAGTTTAACCTGCGGGGCTCAGGTATGGATTTTAGGCAGCTAAGGGAATATCGCGAGGGTGAAAGCTTGAAGCAAATTGATTGGCGAGCCACCAGTCGCTTCAATAAGCTCATTTCTAAAGAGTTTCAAGAAGAAAAAAATCAGCACGTCATGATCATGCTTGATGCAGGCCAGAGAATGCGAGTGCATGATGACGATATGACTTACTTTGACCATGCCTTAAATTCGCTTATTTTGTTATCTCATTCGGCTTTAAAAAATGGAGATAGTTTAAGCTTGCAAAGTTTTGGCAGTGAGACTCGCTGGTTGGGGCAAATGAAAGGCGTGCAAAGTGTAAGTAAAATATTGCATCACTTTTATGACTTATACCCTCAAAAAATTGCCAGTGACTATGTAAAAGCCGCCCAAGATTTATTGCTAAAGCAACCTAAAAGAGCGCTGATTTTATTAGTGAGTTGCCTAAGAGATGAAGATTTTTCTGATTTATTGGCTGCAGTAAAAATTCTTCAAAAGAAACATTTAGTTGCTGTAATAAGTATTTCTGAGCCTATATACGAAACTATCCTTAGTGAACCTGTAGACAATTTTGAGCAAGCTTTAATGTATAGCTCTGCACAGGTGTTAAATCAGTCCATAGAGCGTAATTTTAAACGCCTTAAAAAACAGGGAGTGATATGTGTACATGCTCCAGCAACACAGCTTACTTCTAATGTCATTAATACATATTTGAGTGTAAAAAAAGCTGGTCTGCTCTGAGTCATTTTGTGCTGTACAGTGCTGATGCTGAGTAAGCTAATTATTTAATAAAAAGCCATGACGATTTCAACAAATCGCCATGGCTGTTATTTTTATGTAGAAAAGAGCTAGGTTAAATACTAGTCTCTCACTGGTAAGCCACTGGGGACCGAATCAGGGATCATCCATCCTTGATTCAATACATTCCAATCTGTTAAGGCGCGAAGAAACTCTAACAAATCATTAATTTCTGCTCTAGTTAGTTCTACTGGTTCTAAATCATTGGCATCTATGATTTTTTGACGCAATGTTAGATCATTATATCCATCTAAATCGGTAGCATCTAACGCCGCATCTTGAGGCAAAATTAGTTGGCTAGCTTTGTAGTTTTCTAGAGAGGTTATTGGATCAAGGTGATGCTCAACCATTTTTCTAAGTGTGCCGTACGCACCAGAGTGGCCGTATGGAGCAGTAATCCAAACATTACGTAGTGACGGGGTACGGAATGTAGCCCAATCTTCAGCTAACCCCGTTACTTCTGCTCTTCCTCTATCTTCTAAAGGAAATGCAGCTTCTGCACCGGGGCCCACTTGTGGCATCGCTATACCATGAAATTCATGGTCGGTTTGAAATGTACCGCTATGGCAAGTGGAACACCCAGCTTCACCATAAAAAAGTTCCATGCCACTAATTTGCTTCTCAGTCATTGCTGCAGTGTTACCTCTCAAATACTGGTCAAATGCACTATTGTCACTTCTAAAAGCAAACCCTTGGAAGGCTGATACCGCATTTGCATAATGTTGAATGCCTATGTCATCTTCAGAATTTACATCATCGAATGCAGCCATAAAAAGAGAAACATATTCAGGAATAGCTTTGAGGCGGTCAACATAGGCGTTCCAAAGCACTGGGAAACGATCGTCTTCTCGAGTGACAAGAGCAATGATTTCGTTTTCGCCTCCGTCCCCTAGCATTTCGTTTAAATTAACGATTGGAAACAATGATTGCCCAGCGAGCACATCATTTAGGCCATTAGGAGTCGTTAAGCCTGATGGGAGATTAAGACCACCTGGAAAGCTTTCATCAACTTGATGAATACCATTCCAATTTAGTTTTTCAAATTCTTTAGCACCTAAATTATATAGCTGTGGAGCATGGCGACCAATTCGAGATTCAACCGCATCAGAACCTTCACCTGTTGTTCTATATCTACCAAGGCCTTCTCCACCTTCACCTACGCCTAGAGATAAGCCATCACTGCTGGCTAATAAGGGGTTATGGCACGTAGCACATGAAATGTTTTTATTACCACTCATTATTTTATCAAAAAATAGACTTTGGCCTAAATTGATGATGTTTCGAGTGGGTGCGCCGTCGTAATAATAATCTTCGTTTGTTGTTGGCTCCGGAAGGTCATCAGCATAGGTATTGGTTGCTGAAAGTACTAAGACTAATGCGGCTAAACTTGAGTGGATATTGTTATTTTTATATTTCATTTGTTCATCCTTAATAAATGTCAGTGTGACACAACGTAATTATATCAATCAATTACCATGCTAATGGTAAGGCCATAGTATAAGTGATGGCAAGGAGGGGAGCAAAACTTGACCAAGCTATATTTAGACTGTTTCGGATTGAACAATTCAAAAAATGGTGCATTTATTTATAGTTGGTAGCTACAAGCAGTTGCTTTGCAAAAAAGCCCCTGAAAATAAAGAGGTTTTAAGTTTTTTGTATTATTTGTGTTAATGTAATGTAAATTCAATCCGCTTTGTTATTTTAGTTAAATAACGCCATCTTAGGTTAGTTAATGTTTTTCAAGTCTATTAAAAGTGCAACTACTGTATATCTTACCTGTGCTCTTATATTCATTTCTTTTATTACCATTCTTATATCGGTCGAAGAAAATAGGCGGGTCTCTTTGGACTCAATATCTAATGAGCTTTACTTGGTGTCTACATATTTAGGACAAGAATTAATTCACTCACCAGAGCTATTGCAACCAAGTTTACAACAGGCCCAAGTGTTTAGTGCTCTAGATAAATTTAAAAGTATTTCCTATGCTGCCGTTTACGACTCTAATTGGTTGTTGCAGCAGTCTTATCATACAGATAATTACGATTCAAAAACTATAGTGTTTCAAGATTATGCACACATTTCTACTTTAAATCAGCAGTCAGTATCTAACCTTATTAATGATACTTTGCTCGTTATTACAGCTATTGGTGGTGAATTATCTCCTCGAAATTACCTAGTGGTAGTGAGTGACGTTTCTAACATTTTAGAGGAAAACATCTCTAGCCTTTTAAGGCAGGTCTTACCCTTATTCATAGTTTTATTAACCCTATGTGCTGCATTTGGATATGCGCTTCAAGGTAAACTATTAGACCCTCTAACATTAATTAGTAAATTTGCTAAAGAGGTTGAAGTTAGAAAGGACTATAGCATTACCATCAAAGCTCCAGATAAACGAGAGTTGGTTGAGCTGAGCGGCAGCATAAACTCAATGTTGCGTACCATTAATAGTGAATACTCTAAAAGTCGTGAGCTTTCGCAAACCTTGAAAGATCATCAAAAGAACGCTGAAAAGTGGGCTAATTTTGATCGGCTGACAGGGTTTCCAAATCGCCAATTTTTTATGCAAACGTTACGCATTGAACTTGCCAAGTCAATGCGTAATAGCCAAGATTTAGTGCTTATCTATTTTGATTTAGAAGGGGTCTCAAAGGCTTATGAGAGACTTGGAAAAGAAATAGGTGATCAACTGCTTGTAAAAGTGTGCCAACGAGCGAAAGGACTTTTACGAGGGGGAGATCTCATTGCCCGCTTGGATGATACTGAGTTTTTGATTTTGCTTCATAATCAACCTACTGACACTATGTTGGCAAACATAGTTGAGCGTTTAATAAGTGATTTTAACTCGCCCTTCTCACTAAATAAGCAAGATGTTGAGGTCAACATAAATGTGGGGATTGCAAAAGCCTCGGATTCAAATTTCAACCTCAGTGAATTTATAGAAAATGTTGATATAGCTATGTATCGATCAAAAATACTTGGGGTAAATACTTATACCATGTACCGCCCTGATATGATGAAAGATAATAAGCGTAGCATTTTGATTGCAGCTGCGATCGAAGAGGCTATTCAAAATCAAGAGTTTACTATCATTTACCAATCTAGAGTTTCTATTGACGAGTGCGTGCTGGGATATGACGTATCTGTGCAATGGAACAGTAAGACGTTAGGCTTTATACCAGAGAGTGAGTTTTCGCCTATTGCTTTACAAAGTGGAAAGTCTTTTGAGATAACTATGTGGTTAATTGAAACAGTATGTCGAGACTTAGCCACTATATCTGAGCTTAAAGATACTCAGCTTGTATTATCTGTTAACTTATCTTGCGTTAATAACAATTGCACTAAGGTACTCGATTTTATTAACGATACTTTTTCTTCTTTTAAAGTGAACCCAGCAAACATTGAGTTTACATTGTCAGAGCTGGTGTATTTAGAGAATTATGATGTAACCTCAACCTTTTTAAAGAAATTGAGAGAAATAGGGGTTGGAGTTGCTTTGTGTCACTTTGGTAGTGGGTATTCAGGCTTGGGGTATTTGCGTCAGTCGGACTTCACAACTATTAGAATTGACAAATACTTTATCGATAACTTGATGCTTTCCAAACGCTCCACTCTTGTTGTAAAAACCATTATGAAAATTGCCAATCAACTTGGATCGCAAGTGTGTGCTGATGGTGTCGAAACCCGAGAACAAGTCGACTTTTTAGCCACAGTGGGCTGCCATCAAATGGAAGGTTTTTTATTTTCTAAGCCGAGTACGTTAGCTCAACTTATACATGAAGCGAGCTAATGTACATCAGTTTCTATGTATGCTTTGGGTATTATTTAAATTGATATTAAGTATTCAAATCAATTTAGTGTGAATCTACATTAACTTGTCGCCAGCCATGTTACATTAATGTAAATGTTTGTCGAGACACCAACTGACGTGCTCTGCAGCTGAAATTGCTAACTGATGTTTTGTTTTTAACCATTATAAGGACCTATATTAATATGTCTGATTTTCGCCAGCAGGCCCTTGATTATCACGCTAAGCCCACTTCCGGTAAAATTTGTATAGAAGTGACTAAGCCCGCAGAAAGCGTGACTGATTTAGCCTTAGCTTATAGTCCGGGGGTTGCGGAGCCAGTAAGAGAAATTGCCGCTGACCCAAGTGCGGCTTTTCAATATACAGCTAAAGGAAACTTGGTAGCCGTAATATCTAATGGCACCGCAATTTTAGGTTTGGGAAATTTGGGGCCCCTTGCTTCTAAACCTGTAATGGAAGGTAAGGCATTGCTGTTTAAACGCTTTGCAAATATTGACTCAATCGATATAGAAGTGACCCATAAAACAACCGCAGAGTTTATCGATACTGTGGCTAACATTGCCGGTACCTTTGGTGGTATTAATTTAGAAGATATAAAAGCGCCGGAGTGTTTTGAGATAGAAAAAGCGTTAATAGGACGTTGTGACATCCCTGTGTTCCATGATGACCAACATGGCACGGCGATTGTTACCGCTGCAGGATTGCTCAATGCCTTAGAAGTGCAAGGCAAATGTATTGGTGACACTATTATAGTGTGTTTAGGGGCTGGAGCTGCTGCCACAGCATGCATGGAATTATTAGTAAAATGTGGTGCTAAGCGTGAACATATTTATATGTTAGACCGCCAAGGAGTGATTCATACAAGAAGAGATAATCTTACTTACCACAAAAAGCTTTTTGCAAATAATACTGACAAGCGCACCTTAGGAGAGGCGCTAGAAAATGCTGATGTGTTTGTTGGTGTGTCTGGCCCCGATTTGTTGCCAGCGTCAGCACTAAAGTTAATGGCGCCTAATCCAATTATTTTTGCATGCTCTAATCCCGACCCTGAAATAAAGCCAGAGTTAGCTCATTCAGTGAGAGATGATCTCATCATGGCTACTGGTCGTTCTGATTACCCTAACCAAGTAAACAACGTGCTTTGTTTCCCGTTTATTTTTCGTGGGGCATTAGATGTAAGAGCATCAAAAATTAATGACGAAATGAAAATAGCAGCAGTAGAGGCCATTCGCACGATTGCAAAAGAGCCTGTTCCCGCTGACGTTTTAGAGGCAAGTAATATAGATAGTCTTACCTTTGGTAAAGATTATATTATCCCTAAACCTATGGATCCTAGACTGCTGCAGCGAGTAGCCAAAGCTGTAGCTCAGGCTGCTATTGATTCTGGTGTAGCTGCTTTTGATAAGCTACCGGACAGTTATTGATATGGGCACACCATAGACATTATAAATCTTTTTGATATTCAGCTGTAACAGCCGCCTTATTAAAAACAGCTCTTGCAAGAGGTACATTGCTTGCGAATAGTTAGCATTCGCTTACCAGCTATAGCTTGTTCTTTAATAAACGTCTTCTCCTTTTTGCTCTTTGATCTAGATCAAGCTACCACTAATGAAATTCTCTTAAACTGATAGGGCTGTTTTTTAACAAGCTCATTTTAGGAGAAACCGAATGAACGAAACATTAGTCGAGCTCTCTCGATTACAATTTGCCATGACTGCAATGTTTCATTTCATATTTGTTCCACTCACGCTAGGTATGACCTTTATGCTGGCAATAATGGAATCTGTATATGTTTTGACAGGCAAAGAAATCTACAAGCAAATGACCAAATTTTGGGGCAAGCTGTTTGGAATTAATTTTGCCATAGGGGTTGCCACAGGTTTAACAATGGAATTCCAGTTTGGAATGAATTGGTCGTACTACTCCCATTATGTAGGAGACATTTTTGGTGCTCCTTTAGCCATTGAAGGTTTGATGGCTTTCTTTCTGGAATCCACATTTGTAGGTTTATTCTTTTTTGGTTGGGACAAAATGTCTAAGGTGAAACACCTTATGACAACTTGGCTAGTTGCCATAGGCTCCAACTTTTCGGCATTGTGGATTTTAATCGCCAACGGCTGGATGCAACACCCTGTAGGATCAGAGTTTAACTTTGAGTCAATGCGTATGGAGATGACTAGTTTTAGTGAGGTTGTCTTTAACCCTGTAGCACAGGTAAAATTTGTGCACACCGTATCAGCCGGCTACGTTACTGCTGCTGTGTTTGTGTTGGCCATATCTGCTTATTACTTACTTAAAGGCCGAGATGTAGCCTTTGCAAGGCGCTCTTTTGCTATCGCGGCTAGTTTTGGTTTGGCGTCAGTTATCTCTGTGATTATCTTAGGTGATGAAAGTGGTTATGAGTTGGGTGATGTTCAGAAGGTTAAGCTTGCTGCAGTTGAAGCCGAATACGAAACCCAAGAGGCTCCCGCTGACTTTACCCTCTTTGGTATTCCTAATGATGAAACAGAAGAGGTCGATTACGCCATTCAAATTCCATATGCCATGGGAATTATAGCCACTCGCTCTCTTGATGAAGAAGTCATGGGATTAGACGAGCATAAAGTGATTAATCGAGAACGTATTTTGTCGGGTATTAAAGCTTATGCATTACTAGACAGAGTGCGTGCAGGAGAAGCTTCTGCGTTAGAACGTTCTATATTCGAACAACACAAAGACGACCTTGGTTACGCCATGTTGTTACAACCTTTTACTGATGATGTTACTAACCCCAGTGAAGAAGCCTTAATTAGGGCTGTTGATTACAGTATACCGCCAGTAGCGCCGTTATTTTGGAGCTTTAGGATCATGGTGGCATCGGGTTTTATAATGTTAGTAATTTTTGCTTTGGCTTTTTACTATTCTACAAAACACCAAATTACTAAGCCTCGCTGGTTATTAAAAGCAGCACTTTGGAGCCTACCACTACCTTGGATTGCCTGTGAAGCGGGATGGTTTGTAGCTGAATATGGTCGCCAACCTTGGTCTATCGCAGAAATACTGCCGGTGCATACGTCAGTATCTAACCTAAGTGTTTCTGATGTCATATTTACTCTTGTGGCTTACACAGCCTTTTATTTCGTGATGTTTGTGATTGCGTTTTACCTGATGCAAAAGTATGCCAAAAAAGGGCCTTCACAAACCTTTGCAGAAGCTGAGCAAGCACTTGAAGAAGCTTCACTTATTGACTCTCAATCACAAGGAGCACAATCATGATTGATTACGAATTTCTTCGCGTAGTGTGGTGGGTATTGGTGGGCGTGTTACTAATTGGTTTTGCGGTAACCGATGGGTTTGATTTAGGCGTAGGGGCGTTGCTTACATTAGTAGGTAAAACCGACCAAGACCGCCGAATTATGATTAATACCATTGGGCCTCATTGGGACGGAAACCAAGTCTGGTTTATCACAGCGGGTGGCGCAATTTTTGCGGCTTGGCCCATGATATATGCCACGGCTTTCTCTGGGTTTTATGTGGCCTTAGCGTTAACGCTAATCGCGTTATGGATGCGCCCTCTAGGGTTTGAGTACCGAGCCAAGCTACCTCATAAACAATGGCGTTTAGCATGGGATTGGGCGTTATTCGCTGGTGGCTTTGTTCCTGCTCTAATCTTTGGAGTTGCGTTTGGTAACTTGTTGTTGGGTGTACCGTTTGAATACGATAACGCTTTAATGTCTACCTATAAAGGCAGCTTTTTTGGTTTACTCACACCCTTCGCTATATTGAGCGGTTTAGTGTCGGTTGCCATGTTACTCAACCATGGTGCTAGCTGGTTGCAACTTAAAACCGATGGTCCTTTGCATAAGCGTACCCAAATTGTCTCTATATATTTGTCTATTGCTACCGCAGGTTTGTTTGCCCTTGCTGGTATTTATTTAGCAATAGGCGTCGACGGATATGTGATTACCTCTGCTGTTGATAGTTATGCAACCAGTAACCCTTTGAATAAAACCGTAGAAATCGTCAGCGGTGCTTGGCTTAACAATTACACCACCTACCCTTGGATGGTAATAGCGCCGGCATTAGGGATTGGTGCTGCACTTACTTGTGCATGGGCTTCGTATGTGGGTCGCAGTGGTTGGGCGTTTGTAGCCAGTGCATTGGCCATAACTGGCGTTATTTTAACAGCTGGTTTTTCAATGTTTCCGTTTTTAATGCCTAGCAGCATTATGCCCAGTGCAAGTTTAACAATATGGGACGCTACTTCATCTCAGCTTACCTTACAAACCATGTTTATTGTTGCCTGTATCTTTGTACCTATTGTATTGAGTTATACCGCTTATGGTTTTTGGGTCATGCGTGGCCGTATTAAACAAGCAGACTTAACCAAGTCTCACGTGCTTTATTGAGGAGTTACATTATGTGGTATTTCACTTGGATTTTAGGCGTTTTACTAGCGTGCTCGTTTGGCATTATTAACGCCTTGTGGTTAGAGGCTACAGAAGATATGGACCGTCTTGGCGATGTGGGCCCAAGGGACGAAGACAAATGACAGGCGCATCAATAACACCTGAGCAGCAAGCACAAACATGGCTGCGGAGTATTTCGAAAGAAATGCACTTGGGCCAAGCTCGCGTGTTATTGGTGCGCTTGCTTCAGCTGGTTGCGCAAATTTCTGTATTTTGGTTTTTTGCTAAAACTATTCATTGGGTGATAGTAGAGCAGCAGAATGTTCTCCCAGAGCAGCTTGTGCCTTTGGCATGTGCCGCATTGATTTGGATAAGTTTGATATGGCTTGCAGATAACTTGCAAAGCCATAGCAAATACAAAATTGAGACTGAATTAGAAAACCGGGTGCATAGGGTTTTCAAAAGCAAACATCTCGCGATCACCCGCCAACACTCAGCAACTTATTGGCAGCAACTGTTACTCAACAATATTTCCGATATTGGCAACTATTTAATTCAATATAGTGTGCAAAAGTGGCTTGCAGCTGCTACCCCTTTGGTGGCCTTGCTGGTTATTTTTCCGATTAACTATGTGGTCGCCATCATCTTGTGTGTGACTATGCCTTTGGTTCCTGTTTTTATGGTTTTAGTCGGTAAGGGCGCGGCAGCATTACACAGAAAGCATTTTATTACCCTAGAGCGCCTAGGTGACATGTTTTCTGACCGTCTAAAAGCACTGACATTAATCACCACTAGCGGGCAGCATCAAGCGCAACAAGCAAGACTTAATGACGCGAGTAATATTGTTAATCGTAAAACCATGAGTGTTGTGTCGATAGCTTTTTTATCTACCACTGTTTTAGATTTTTTTGCCACAATTTCCATGGCTTTAGTCGCAGTATTTATTGGTTTTTCTATGCTAGGTGAAATAAATATTGGGCCTGAGATCAGTTTACAACAAGGCCTATTTATGTTGTTGACTGCACCTTTGTTATTTTCAGAGTTACGGGCTTTAGGGCGCTTTTATCATCAAAAAGCAAAAGCCGAGGCCAGTGCAGAAAGGTTTGCTTTACTCTTTGATGATTACGAGTCCTCGAAAAACCAAGCTGCCTTTATTGGCTTAGCTTGGTTAAATTTTCACATTACTATGCCTAATTTACATGCAAACAAGCTGACGCTAGAGCCGGGTGATTGGGTTTCGTTACAAGGTGATTCTGGGTAAGGTAAAACAGTATTGCTTGAAGCCCTAATGGGGTTTAGAGCTTCATCACACCAGTTATCTGCTGATCTCGCTTTATTATCCCAGCAAACTGCGGTGTTAGATAAGTCTGTTGCCTTTAATTTACATTTAGGTGACTTGTCAGTTACCGAACATGACATGGTAAACGCATTGCAAGAAGTAGGGCTTATTGATTGGTTAAACAATTTACCTTGTGGCTTAGCAACTGAGTTGGGAGATTGCCCCGCTTTATCGGGTGGTGAAGCTCAACGTCTGGCGCTGGCGCGAGTATTACTAAAACCTAAAGATGTGGTTTTGTTAGATGAGCCCACCGCCCATTTGACTATCGAACAGCATCAAGACATTGCTGATCTTATTTATCAAAAGTTACAGTATAAAACAGTGATTTGGGCATCTCATAAAACACTTCCAGATACGTGGTTCAAGCGCACTTGGAAGGTTAGCCATGGTGAAATTAAGGAAATACCATGAGAGAAGCTTCATCTAGCAACACCATAAAAGCTGAGGTAAATGCAAAATCTCAGGGCTTAAAGCTAGTTGCTACCTTATTGTTGATGTTAACGCACTTTGCTGCGGGCCTTGCCATCTTGATTGTAGCGTCTTGGTTTATTGCCGCCTGCAGTATCGCAGGTATGGGGTTTAATTATATGTTACCGGCTGTTGTGATCCGAGGGTTGGCTATTTTACGTACAACTACGGGTTACTGCCAAATGTTGGTGGGACATAACCATCTATTAAACAAATTAGCGGCGTTGCGATTGAGTATTTTTGCAGCCTTAGAAAACAAAGTATCGATATCAAGAAAACAATCTTTAGATGCGCTACATCATCATAGTGAAGAGGTAGCGGGTATTTGGATAGCGTGGGTTGGACAAAATGTAGGAGTCCTTCTTTCTTTAGTTATGCTTAATCTTGTTTCAATATTTTTGCTGCCATCATTAACAACAACGGTAATCATCTTTACAGGGATATTTATGTTTATCTATTTAGGTTTATTGATCGCAATGCTCAAGGTGAGTACTCATATTGTAGCAGCCAAAAAACAAGCACAATTTGCTATTATACAGCATATCGAGTCCGCCCCTATTTGGCATTTGCTGCAGAGCTACAAGAAAAATTCTCCAAGTCTAAATGCACTCCGCAAGCTCGAAGCATCTCAACAAAGGCAAATTAGAAATGCATCATTATTGCTCTTGTTATCAGGAGTCGGTTTGCTTATTACTATATTGAGTCACTACTCAGGTCAGTATATCGGTCATGCAGAATTTATTGTGCTCCCAATATTGTTGCTGACTCTTAATGATTGGTTAACGCCCGCTTTAGCTAACCAAAAGCAGCTTGCAACTTATGTAGAATCTAAAAAAGAAATTAAAACTGTCTCTACAAATATCCACCAACTTTCGGTTATCTCAGAACACTTGGATGCAATTGATGTGGCTAAATTCAAACCCATAGACACCAATATGAGTGAGACTAATGCACACTTTAACAAAGGCGGGGTTAATGTATTAGTTGGCGGTTCTGGTGTCGGGAAAAGCCGTTTTTTACAGGCGTTGGCAGGATTGATTGCGCATCAAGGCTCACGTGAACTTGAATTTACGAATCACGTTCAATCTAATGAACATGGCTTATTGTGTGACGCCGTTTACCTAGAACAATTTCCGTATGTATTGTCCGATTCTGTAAGAGCAAACTTACAGGTAGCTAACCCAAATGCTTCAGACGTTAAAATGCGAGAAGTACTAAACGCGGTAGGTTTATATTCTCTTAATAATTTAGACCAATGGCTGGGAGAAAATGGCCGATTACTATCAGGTGGTGAGAAGAAACGTCTAGGTCTTGCCAGAGCTATGCTAAGCAAAGCTAATTTACTTTTATTAGATGAGCCCTTTGAATCCTTAGATATTGAAAATATCAAACGTATGCGGGAAATAATCAACAGACTGTCTATTAATAAAATAGTGATCGTTGCAACACATATCTTACCAAAGGGGCTTTTTATCCGTCAGTGTTGCCCACTCGAGCTGAATGCCAATGACGTTAAGCAAGGCATCATGCAGCAATCTAAGTCTAGTGCCTTAAGTTAGGCCGTTGTCTGCATATTTTGCATAACCAAACCAGCAGCTTTTACAATCATTTCTTGGTATTTAAAAGTGAACGACTTCTAGTGCATTTCTACGCTTTTTTAAAAACTAGGGTGTATTCTGAGAGGGCGCTCATTAGTTTGAGTTGGTATAAGTTGAAATACAGTTTGCCATTATAGGGCCTCCGTTATTTTTGTAATTTTATGTTTCTGGCGGGCAAATTGACTTGAATTGATAGCGAGAGTGTATTTACATAACTTGTTGAAAATAAGAAATAACTATCTTTCAAAAGATAGAACCAACTTCTTAGGGAACGTCATCATGTCAATTTCTAAATACCTTGTAGCTGGAGGCTTAGCCTTTGCTATTGGGGTGTCGCCAGCAGTAACACAGGCTAAAGAATCACCGAAAAGCCCAATCGCAGATATTCCACTACGTAACATTGGGCCTGCAATGATTTCAGGAAGAGTGTCAGACTTTGCTGTTAACCCTAATCGTCCAAATGAGTTTTTTGTTGCGACTGCATCAGGAAACTTATGGAAAACAACAAATAATATGACAACTTGGACTCCTCTTTTTGAGAAACAAGGCTCATATTCAATTGGTGTGATTGAAATGGCACCATCAGACGCTAAAGTTTTGTGGGTTGGGTCTGGTGAAAACAACTCTCAACGTTCTGTCGCGTATGGTGATGGGGTTTATAAATCTATTGATGGCGGTAAAAGCTGGACCAACATGGGTCTTAAAGATTCCGGTCATACCTCACAAATCTGGATTGACCCAAAGAATGTCGAGCATGTTTTAGTGGCATCACAGGGGCCATTGTGGAGCAATGGTGGTGACCGTGGGCTTTATAGAACTACTGACGGTGGAGAGTCTTGGACACAAATCTTAGAAATAAACCAATACACTGGCATTAACGAGTTTGTTGTTAACCCTGACAATCCAAATATTATTGTAGCGACGAGTTATCAGCGTCGTCGTCATGTGTGGACCTTAATAAACGGTGGTCCGGGTAGTGGTATTCATAAAACCTTAGATGGTGGTAAAACATGGTCGCGTATTAAGGCAGGTTTACCTTCTGAGCATATGGGTAGAATTGGTATTGCAATGGCACCATCAAAGCCGGATATTCTGTATACAATCGTTGAGTCTAACGATAAGGATAAAGGGGTGTATCGCTCAGTTGATTTTGGGCAGACCTGGAAAAAACGTTCTGGCCACATGACAAGCAGCCCTCAGTATTATAATGAGTTAGTGGTAGACCCGCTTAACCCAGATCGCCTGTATTCTCTTGATACGTTTTCTAAAGTATCAGAAGACGGAGGGAAAACATTTACTGCACTATCAAATCAGTTTCGACATGTTGATGACCACGCATTATGGATAGACCCAAATGACACAAACCACTTGTTAATGGGCGGTGACGGCGGTGTTTATGAGAGTTGGGACCGTGGCCAGAAGTGGCGTCATGCACAAAATTTACCTCTAGGGCAGTTTTATCGGGCTCAGCCAGATAACGCTGCGCCTTTTTACAATATATGTGGCGGAACCCAAGATAACAGTTCATTGTGCGCACCTTCACGCACTGATGTGATCCATGGTATTACCAATGCAGATTGGAACATAGTGATTGGTGGCGATGGTTATAAACCACAAATTGACCCAAATGATCCAAATATAGTGTACGCACAATATCAATATGGTGGTCTCGCTCGATACGACAAACGTACCCGTGAAAGAGTATCCATTACCCCGCACCCTAAGACTGGCGAAAACGCTTATAAATGGAATTGGAACTCTCCGTTATTGCTAAGCCCACATAGTCCTACGCGATTGTTTTATGCAGCTGAAAAGGTTTTTCAATCTGATGACCGCGGTGAAAATTGGCGTGTTATTAGCCCTGATTTAACCCGTAAAATTGACCGCAATAAGTTAAAGGTCATGGACCGTGTCTGGAGTGTAGATACTATTGCTAAAAATGCTTCAACCTCTATGTATGGCTCTATTATTGCGTTAAGTGAAAGCCCATTAAAAGAAGCCGTGATGTATGTTGGAACAGATGATGGGTTAATTAGTGTTACCGAAGATGGTGGTGAGAACTGGCGCACTGAAGATAGTTTTAAGGGCGTACCAGACATGTCTTTGGTTGAAGATATTATTGCCTCACTACATGATGAAAATGTTGCCTATGCGGTATTCGACAATCATAAGCGGGGAGACTATAAGCCCTATGTCTTAAAAACCACAAACAAAGGTAAATCATGGAAGCTAATTAGCAATGACTTGCCCATCAGAGGCTCAGTACACACAATTGCAGAAGATCATGTCGACCCTAATCTGTTATTTGTAGGGACTGAGTTTGGATTATTTGTTACTCAAAATGGTGGTAAAAATTGGTCTCCGATGAAAGGGAAGTTTCCGACCATAGCTGTACGAGATTTAGAAATCCAACGCCGTGAGAGTGACTTGATTGTGGGTACATTTGGTAGAGGAATCTATGTTTTAGATGATTATTCACCTCTGCGTACTTCAACCAATAGTTTAAGTGAAGAAGTGGCCACATTATTCCCTGTCAAAGATAGTTGGTTATATTTACAGGGTTATCAATATGGTGGGGAACGCAATGGCTCAAATGGTGATGCGTTTTATAGCGCTGACAACCCAGCCTATGGTGCGGTTTTCTCTTATTATTTAAGGGATGGCTACCAAACTATGCAAAAACAACGTCGTGAAAAAGAAAAAGCCATTGAGAAAAAAGGCAAAGACACACCGTACCCTAGCTGGGATACGTTACGCAAAGAAGATCAAGAAGAAGCACCTACTGTATTCTTAGAGGTGAAAGACTCAATAGGCAAGATAGTGCGTAAGGTTAGCGCTTCAACAAAGAAAGGGTTTCATCGTGTTGCTTGGGATATGCATTACCCCTCTTCTGCTCCGGTTAGTTTGAAAAAACCTGGAGGATATGTTCCTTCATGGGCTATTCCTCCTAACGGGCCAATTGCTTTACCAGGTGAATATACGGTGACGCTAAAGAAACGTCACTTTGGGAAGGTTACTGAGCTGTCAGAACCACAGGTATTTAATTTGAAATTATTGAATAACAGCCCTGAAATTACAGAAGACAGAGCAGGCCTATATACGGTTCAGAAACGTGCGGCTAATCTGTATCGTTCGGTGAGTGGTGCAGCAAAAGCCCAGTCTGAGTTACAGAATCGAATTAAGCATTTAACTGCAGCAATTGATTTAACACCTTCTGCAACAGAAGAGCAGGCAATTGCAGTACGTAACCTGCAAGCGAAATTAGTGCAATTAAGTGTGTTGTTATCAGGTGATGCCACCGTACGGGCACGTCAAGAACCTGTTCCTTGGTCTGTTAGAGGGCGTACATCAAGCATCTACTATGCGATAAGTGGTAGTCAAAATCGAGTGTCTGGTAATCACCTTGCATCACTCGATATTGCCGAAGCAGAATATACCCGTGTGGCAGACCAATTAAAAACATTAAAAGCTGACTTAACTGAGTTAGAAATGAAGTTAGAGGCAATAGGTGCGCCTTGGACTCCAGGTCGTATCCCAAGTATTGAGTAGTTAATTTTGTTGCCGCCTGTGATGGGCGGCGCTTAAATTTCTAATCGTATTTAATCAATAGAGTCAGAGGTTTCCCCACGAAACCCCTATAAAAACAATCAGATAATTAGAAAGCAAGTGAACATTCATAGTGTTTGGTGATCAACTCTATCGCCAAAAAAATTAATTAACCCGTCGTCACTTGCGCCTTTCTATTGCTGGTATATCAAAGTAATCATCTGGTGAGAGTGCTTTTAGTTTGGCATGGGCTTGTTTACGTTCAGTTCGCGCTGCTAGGGTTTCGCCAAAAACCTCTAAATGGGCTTTTTCCATTAACTCTGAACTCTCTAAACGGTCAATAACACCTAGCATTTCACCTGCTAATAATACCCCTTCGACTCGATGCTTTTGCTTACTGTCTGGCTTGCCCTGCTTTGTTAAATTAAACACTAGCTTTAATTGTGACTCGCAAAAAGCAACAAACTCTATTTTATCCATTGTGTTCACCTAATAATCCATCTAACTATTCACATCATCATCCTAAAGCATAAAGTTATGTCTGTGAAAAAGGGGTAAAGGGGTCATACTCCTTTAAATGATTCAATCTATAGGGTCAGAGACGTTGATTTAGTTAATGCCTTTAAAACCCTTAGATTTCCTATCACCACCTCTCGCTAGTGGCACGACTCTTCTACCTGTTTGCTGCTCAATTTGTTGTTTAAATCGATTTTCACCTAACACCCACGCATTATTTGTTGCGTCCCTTATTTCTTGCAATGTCAGTTCAGGTATATGGTGTTTAAACAGATATTTATAAGCTTGTTTACGCGCTTCTTCGGTTTTCCCAAGTGATTGATAACAGTGATGAGGCGACAGTATAGCAACATCTTTATTCAGTGCATTGCTGTGGTAACTTGACCAAGGGTATTCTGCTGGGTGCTCCACCATGTTAGCCCTAACCGGATTAAGCTCGATATAACGGCTCACTAACAAGAAATAGTTATCACTATCGACTAAGGTAGATTTATATCGTCCTTCCCATAAAGTCCCGGTACGTTGATAGGTTTTATTAATGTACATCACATAATACCGTCCCAGTGATTGCATAAGCTGACTGACACCTTTTTCCGTTTCGGGTGTCATCAGTAAATGTACATGGTTGGTCATCAATACGAATGCGTGAACATTCACTTGGTACTTTTTTGCGTAGTCTTTGAGTTTATCAAGATAAACCGCGTAATCTTGCTCAGTAAAAAAACTAACTTGGCGATTGTTACCACGCTGAACAACGTGCTGGGGTATACCCGGTAAATTTAATCGAGGTAATCTAGCCACGGTCACTCCATTCCCTAAAGTAAAGGTATAACTTAAGCGTAGATGGCTAAGTTATAAAATCAACGTCTCTGACCCCATTGATTAGATATGTATATTAAATAATATGTGTAACAATGTGGCACTCTAAATAATGCTAATGATTCGGTTCTGATTACCACACAGCTTGTTGTAATCAGAACCTCTATGCAACAACCTTTGAACTCAATTCTCTATTGTTAAGGAAAACTAATGGAACGTCTAACTGCTATATTTCTGATATCACTTCTAATATTTAGCTGCGGTTGTAGTTCAGAGTCTGCAATTCCTCCCACAATCTCAGAGCCAGAAACTGGAGATAATCCTGGTGGAACTGTTGGCAATCCATCATCAGTATCTTTTGACAAAAGAAATATTGTTAGTGGAGACTCTTTTTCTAACTATTTTTCATTGGTGCTGACCGAAGATACACGGATTCATATTTCGGTTCTTCTAGATAATGGTTTACAAACATTAGAAAAAACACGTTGTGCTAGCGATGCGGATGGAGGATTTATTCGGGTGAATGGCTCTGGGGCAGCATGCGACCATAGGCTCGTTATGAATTTTGAGGCCGGAGAACATGAAATTTATTTAAATTTTCCAAATCAAGGCAATGGTTACTTTACTATAGATAAAGTTAATTTAAACGACATAGAAATTTTGGATGCAGATGGAATGGGGGGAGTACCTAGTAAACCAAAGGAATTCTTAGTTGGTGGTGATAATCAAATCAACAAAGACCTTCTATTTAATTATTTTGCATATACAGGTGATGCAGGGGACAGACTAGTTATTAATACATATTTGGAAGAATCAATACCAACAATTATGTATACCCGTTGCAGCAGCACTAGTGGAGAGTTAGATAGACGTAAAAAAAGTGCTGTTGGGATAAGTATCAATTCCGATTCATACAACTGTGAAGACGAATTAGATTATATCCTACCTGATTCGGGTACGTATTATTTTCACTTTTTCTTTATGGCGCCGGAAGATATAGCATTCCCAGTATCAGGTTACTTTCGTGTTGACATTCAATAATCAATGGGGTCAGAGACATTGATTAGTTTAGGTGAAGCATAAATCAAATTAGTGCCATAGCCAATTAGGTAGCTTTACTTTTGGCCGCAGCCCGGTCACAGAATAAATTTAGTTAGTGGTCACTACAAGGGAAGTGCTTTTCTAGATGGCGCACCCGAGAGGATTGCTCAGCACATCCATGTGCTTCGTCGCTTCGCGACCAGCTAAAGATGTCCACCAAAATTTGTAGGAACAAATCAGAACCGCAAAGCGGGCTTGCGAAGCAAGTGAACTACATGGATGTAGTGAATAAAATTGTTCCAGACAATTTTGTCGAACCTAGCAGAGGTTCTCACCTATCGGGTGTACATTTGTGATCGCTGCTAATTTTGTAGTTAAGATTGAGAGTTGTTGACTACTTTAGGGGAGTAGATGGCGCACCCGAGAGGATTCGAACCTCTGACCTCTGCCTCCGGAGAGCACCCCGTCGAAAAGGGCTTAATCGGTCTACCCCGGCGAAAAGCGTCTACACCGCGTGTATAAAGGGATTGAGAGTTTCACGGTCACAAGCCGATTTACAACGATTAACACCTTTGGTCACAGTCACGTCACAAAAAGGGCAAAAAACATTGGTTAAAATTAACCAATATAGCCCCCTGCGAAAACAGATATTGTACTTCAATTTAAAATGGTCTGAACTCAAACTCACATTTTTTGTATACAGAGTTTAATTAAAACTCATGCTCACTTCCGACTATCGGCTAAGTGTCATTTAGCTGCCTGTCAGGTGTTGCATCGACCTCAAATTAAATATGCCAGTTCAGATGCCGGCGACTGCACTTTAGACCAATAAAACTAAAAATATTGATTACTTACAGAGAGATGTTTCTCATGCAGTGATGTCAGCAAGCATTAGCATACGGATATCCTCGGGTGCCTAATCAATTTTTTAAGCACGTATTCCCGTCTTTCACTCAATGGCTTCGACTTATCATCAGTCAAAGCTACCACCATTTCTAGTAAGTCTTTCCCACAGCATTCATTAATGTCTGATAGAGGCAGTCTGTATCCTCTATAGAATAGTGTAACCAGCCGCCAACCCTTTTTCTTCGCTTATTTGAAAAACATGCTCTAACACATATGAGCCTCTGGTTGGTCAATAGGTACTAGTCATCTTTTGATCATTTTTTCAGGATCAATCCAAACCTCTGAGCTTCTCCGTTTGGTTTTGTCACCTATCAGAGTAGCTGAAAGTCACGCTGATTGGGGAGGCTCAATGAGTATCAAGTCTATACTCCTGCCAAATGTTCAGAATAAGGGCGTCCATTTGCTTTATGAGTCTGACACACGTGCAATCAGCCTCAGTTGCAGCTGTCACATTGGTTAGTACATAGCGTTAATGTTTCCTATACTCGAAAAAAAAAGGAGATACATAATCATTCGCAAAATTTTTTACTTTTTATCGACTAGCCACGTAATCAGGTATCGAAGCCGGAGACGCTGTTTAGCAAACCAGAAAACAACAATATTGATGGTGTTAATGACTATCCTGACCATCGTCCCACGAAATTATCAGCTAAGAGGGCCGCCTTAAATTATCTGATTGCAGCAATGACCATGGCACTAAATTCATTCTATCGATCAGGGGCTAGCTATGCATTTTTATTAATGTATAGCTGAAGGTAGAGAGATATTTTTCACATTTTGTGAGAGAACTGACATATTTGAGTCACATAACAAGCACATACAACGGTAAAATGGAGTTTGTTATGCCCGCAGCATCTTCTTTGAGTGATTTGTTGAGGATCCGCTCTCACAATCGCGAATTAATTGATCGAGTAAACGGTAATTTAGGTAGTGCACTCGGTTTTAAATACTCAGATGGCGAATCCTCCGGGGTGCCCGCCATTCTGATTTTCGTTCCTAGAAAAATCAACAATGCCTGGCTAAGTGAGCAAGACAGAATTCCACCGACACTGAATGACGGAAACGGTATCGAATGTTCAACTGATGTAATCCAGAGTAGCTCATACGATGAAACCTATCTGAAAACTTACCAAAGCAATGGGGCACCGTACGCAGATGGGAACGACATTGTTTCCTGGAGTGAACTGGAGGGCGCTCCGCCGTTATCCCGCTCTAATGTTGAGTTGTTGCAGGTGCTACATGGCTCTGAGAGTTTTATGCCAGCCGGTGCTCGTCTTGCTGTCATCAACTCTGATGGCTCAGGGCATACTGGCACGTTGGGCTGCTTTGCCAGAAGCAAAACCGATGGTGCTTTAGGAATATTAACTAACCAGCATGTGGCCAGTGCTCTTGATAGCATGATCTGCTTTCCGTGGTTTAATAGCCCACAGATTGGCAGAGTTAAGGACTTATTGGAGTACGCAACCGATGAGCATCGCTTCCCGGGTGTCGTCGACGAACCTGAAACCTACTATCGAATTGATTGCGCTTTCATTCAGCTACTTCCACAAATTGCTCCTCATATCGATCCTGAATTGCCTGGCCTCGGCACTATTGGTGCGCCGCTGCAATTGGATCTCAATTCCATGGGGCCCGTGGGCAAACGGGTAGCTGGGGTGGGAGGCCGAAGAGGATTGCAAAAAGGAGAAATCAAAGCGTTCGCATATGAGTACAACGATGGGGCTAACAAGATATATACCGACTATCTCATCGTTGGTGATGAGCAAATAAATCAGGATGAAATAGAGTTGATCCCAACTGCATTTTCGAATCCCGGAGACAGCGGAAAACTGATTGTGACTGATGATGAAGAGCACAATGCTGTTGCGCTTTTATGGGGTGGTTGGGTGCAAAGGCTGCGTCCGGGGAAAATGCAGGAAGACTGGACCTACGCAATAGATATTAATTATGTACTGGAAAGAATGAACCTCGAGCTGGTGACCACCTCGCCGGGCATTCCACCTGTTCAGAACGAAAAGGAAACACACATGACGACTGTAACGATTGAACGCATTGATGAAGAAGATGAGCTGATGTTAACGATCAACTTTAATGGTGAAACGAGGAATATCGGTACTGGAGATTCAGAGGTATTTGAGAACGTGCCTACAGGGGATAACGATTTACATATAGTTGGCATTTTTGGCAGCGGCAGGGCTGTTTTTAAATTTGAGTTTATTAACGCAACTACACAATCTGACAACGACAATTTCACTGACTCAGCTATCGCTCCTGACTACGAAAACGCCATTACTTTGAAGGTGCCATCATGAGGACATTTAAAGCATGCATGCTGATTAAACTATTTTTCTTGTCTGTTTTGGTATGCACATATGTTGAAGCAGAAGACGTTAGTGATTTACCTGGTCTCAGTACCGGTAATCTCAGCTCAGGTGTCGACGCTATATTACTTAATGCAGGGACGGAAAAGAAAACTGCTTACTTAAAGCTGGCTATGCCGGGAAAGAGCCTCGATAGTGGCGAACTAAAATGGGATATTGCTATAGAAACTCCGTACGATGACTCTGGTGAGTCAGGAGCTTCTGCATTTGCGGATTTTGACGGAGTAGCCAACTCTACAAACCTTCAGTTAAATGTTTCGTATTGGAGCATTGACACAAGGCCGGCTTCCAGTGTTTCTACAATTAAAACCATGATGGAAAGGTTATGTAGAGAGTTCTTGAACGACGCTTCTCATATTGGAGGCTGTGGAACAGGACAAATAACTAAAGATGTATATTGTAAAGCCAAGAACATTGCCGACTGTGACAACGAATCTGATGATAATCACAAATTGTATGTAGAACAGTTTGAGTATCAGCGAGAAAAAAAACGGGATGAGCTTGTGCAGAGAGGGTTTTTAGAGCCAATAAGTGCAAATATATTCGGATTCAAAAGCAAAATTGGTCGTGAGAATTTTAAATTCAAAGATGCCACCACATTCGCTGATCAGGAACAAACAGAATCTCCTTGGTCTATAACAGCTTATTACTATCGAAAGTCTGGAAGAACAGTCTGGGGAGGTGGTCTTGAGTATCAGGAAAGTTACACAGGTAGCCGCGAGACACAGATTTGTTCACCTTTACTCGTGCCAGAGAACGCTACTTCTTGTAGCAACGTTGTTATCGGAGAACCTACACAGACTCGTCGTAAAATGGCTTACGTCGAACTCCGCTGGGCAAACTCAGAAATGAACTTTGCTATTGCTCCTAAAGTGACACGGGACTTTGAAAATGATGAAATGGGAATTTTACTGCCCTTATATCTGATGCGAGACGACAAAGATGCATTAACGGGCGGAATTTCAATTGGCTGGCAGTCAGAAACTGATAACGTGACCGCAAGTATTTTCGTCGGCACGGCCTTCGAGTTTTTCTAGCATGCAGGTATTGTGGAAACGTCAGAATTAACAAACCCTCTCTATGCACTGACTCTGATGTCAATGATTGGGTTTGCAATTAAGCAACTCATTGAGTTAATCGACCCCATCGTTACTCGCTAGATCACGGGTGGCATTGAGCCTATAACGGAACAGGAAACGTTTATGAAAAAGCGGGTGACGCAATGATTAAGCCTGTTACTGGCGTTTCTTGTTGTTAAGTGCAGGTACTGAAGGAAGTAACATTGCGGTAAAATACATCAATTACGTGTTTATCACTGCGTAAATATGTATATCAGGGTATTAGAATACTCATGAGCTAGCGCCTATTGCGCGGGCATCAAAATTCCAATGACTCTAAGCTAAACTTCTGAGTAACCGCTACCAAGAGGTCATGTTCACACGAGGAAGCTAAATATGAACTTCTGCTTATTGTCTGAAGCAGAACGTCACAGTCGAGCGAATCAACGGCCGCTAATCGCTCAAAGGGGACTAAACAACTTAACAGGTTGAACGGCAGCTATGAGCGAAAAGCGGACATTAAATCGAATTGAAATACCATACTTTTGATGGGATGGTGTATCGCGCTTCGGCATAATAATATTATTGTTAGAAATAGGATTTTGCATGAACTTAATTGAATTAAAAGAAACCTATTTAAATGAGGTAACGGACATACATGAACAGCACAAAAAGGCACTTAGCCTTGCTATTGATTGTTTAATTGACAACGAATATGAACGTCTGAATGTGCCGATCGTCATAGCTAATTATAATGATTTTGCCAAGAAAGAAATTTCAGACCTTTTAACGAAGTTTTGTGAGAAAATTTTTCCTAATTCTGGTATTTCTTTTAAGGCTGAGAGCCTCTTTATATTTGGTTCTGATGTTGAAAGTGCATGTGCATCACTGATAACACATATGCGTAGCTATGATCAAAGCTATATTTATTTAGCAGATAGCCCTGCTGGGTTTGAAAATATACCATCTGGCTTATTTCATATTGTAGACATCGAATACAATAAAGTTACGCGATATAAAAATACTAGAAAAGGAGATATTACAAAGGAAGTCTACATTGATGAATATGTCGTTGATGACTTCCTTTCAGGATTATTTGATCTGGTGACCTTTGGTAAAAAGGTTAATGTAATGGATACCACTGAAGCGTCAGTTTTATTATTAGAAGAATGTAATGCATGCATAATTCGTCCTATACCCGCACCCAAAGGAGCTGAGTATAGCGCGAAAATAACCATTTCATCGCCGGATTGGGAGAAGCTTGCATGCGTCGCGCTTAGAAGATATCAAAGTAGGGAATGCAGAGATGGAATGAGTTGGGATATTTCTGATGAAGGTTGGAAAAACGTTGAAGCTTATCCATTTGTAGAAAAGTTAGTGGTGCCAAACACAAACGAAGAGCGAGATTGCTTAATTGGTCTGGTAACAATGAATATAAATGAAGGATGCCGACCACTTTTATCAACGGTGTGGCTCCACCCCCTTTTTAGACGCAAAGGAAAGTTCAAACTTTTATGGTCAGAATTAAAATACAATTATGGCAACTTTGACGTGGAGCAACCTAACGCTAATATGGAAGCTTTTATGAAGGCTATGAGCGATCCCGAGTTGTAGTTTCATTATTCCTGTTAATGCTGGCTGTTGGCCTGCTCCGTGCCATTTGCAGTCGTTGAGCAGAAGTTCTATGACTGGCTCCTGTAGAGGCAGAAGCTGTCATTGAAAATAATGTCTAATACTCATTATCTATGTTAGCAAAATTGCGTTATGGCATCATACACGCTATCACGACTAGATGAAGAAAATCGTAATAGACACTAGCGTAGTAATAAGCGCATTGATTGGTGAGGAAGGCTTTCAAGAAAAGTACTGCGAAAATGCTTTGAACAAGAGTACTTACCATTGATTAACAATACACTTTTTTGTGGATATTCTCATGTAACCTCACGCGCCGACATTATTGAAGAAAACTGTTTTCCATATCACGCTCTACCAAGCCGACTTTTTCTAAATATCGCACAATACGTTGGCTGATGGTATGGACTATTTCGACCATGTCGCTATGAGATGGTGCTTTGATGCGGGTAAATGTCGTGCCGCCCCATGGGTTTTCAATGGTTGCTCCTTCTAAGAACAACATATGAAAGTGGAAAGGCCGGACTTGAACCGGCACACCATTACTGGCGGTGGATTTTGAAAAGACACTTTGCAAATTCTTTGCAAAAAACTGTATGCCAGTTTGCGCTGCGAATGGTCTAAAGTTTAATCATCTTTTCGTTGATCCCAGAAGCGAATTTTAGTTTCGCTAAATGTTTTGTCGAATTCTTCCCTGATATTTTTACCGTTATCGGGTGATAAAGTTTCAATAGCACCTAAAAAAAGTTCTTTCGTCTGATTTCTTTTGCGACCACCGTGAATCACAAAAGCTAAACTATCGAACACAATTCTATGGTGATTTTCGTCCGAATCAATATACGATTTCCTGCACTCATCAGTAACATCTTCCCAATCCACTCCTTTGTCTGCCTCCTGATCAAAATGAGCTGGAGTTAATTTATGAGGTGGAAGATCGTTAAAAATTTGAATACTGGCCTTATTAAAAATTTTACCGGCAAGTTCAGAACAAAAGGAGGACTTTTCATCTGACGCTAATAGAAACTTGTGATTGTATGATTGTTTAATAAAATAAATGCCTGCTCGTATTAACTCCTCTTCTTTTTCTTCAGGCAAAGCACGTAATCTTATGATCCTCCAATCGTCTTTGATCTCTTTCATCTCATCAAAAAGAAATCTCAAGTGGACACCACCGTCATCAGTAGCATGAATATATGTACTATCTCCTAAACATATCAAGACATGACTTGACCTAGCGTCTTTATATATAATTTTTTGCATGTACTTTAAATATTTCGAATGGTTTGTTTTGACCACAAACAAGCATTACGTCACCAGCTTTCATATAACTTCCTTTTAGCATAGTTAGAAACTAAATATGAGCTACCAATCAAAAGTCTAGAATATTACAGCACATCTTATTAAAGAGTCGAAACTAATGCCATTTTTAAAATAAAACTGGGGTCATGGTCAACTTATGTCTTCTATAGATGAATCAGTGCATTGCGATTGATTTCTTTACGTCCGCTTTGGGCGTTCACCAGTCCCTTCACTATGACTAGCGAAGGTCTGCAATATCGCTCGTTACAGACGATCGCCTGAGTGCCAAAAACTGTCATGTGATATAATTACAATATTCACTACTTTCTAAAGTGTTAGTTTATGACCAAAGATCACAAGGCGAAAGGTATTTTAAAGTACGTCAAAATTAACGATGCGATTGATGATGAAGCATCTTTGTCATCAGCAATTGAAGAAGATGATGAATTAATAAAGCTAGTTTTCGAGCGTGAACACCAAGAAGAAATCGACGTTGACATAGATTATTTGTAACGGATAACTTGACGGCGTTCATTCCTCACAAATTTAGGTCGATCTCGTACTATGAACATTGAAACTTTGTCAGTAAACGACTGCTTCTCGCTCAATGCAGACTATCAGCGGAGGTCGAAACCTATCGGCTCAAAGTGTCAGATCAGATGTGAGCTATTACATTTAATTGTGTTAACACCAAGCGACTTTGTCGTATCTGAAACTCTCTAGCGTAAATCCTCTACTCTTTAATGTCCGATTAATTTCCCATTCATTCATGTCTTTAAGATAAAAGGCAATACCCCGCACGGTATAATTTGGCATATATACCATTAAGGGTATATTTAAGCTTGGGGTATAGGTCTATAGTTATATCTTGAATGGATCTGCGCCGCTTCGCACTATGGATACTTTATCGGTAATGTTGACAACGCTATTGCTCAAGTCGAAGGTAAAATTCCCAGTAACTTTCCAGTCTACGTGGCGGAGGCAATTTTTCAGGACTGAGAAAGCAAGCAGCTAAAAAGTTGTTATAAGTATCAGGGAGAAAAGTCTGAAGTATCCTTACAAATAACATATAAAAATCATAAATATATTTTAAAACATTGGCCCTAACAGACAGTCACTCTAATTGGCTTGGGTATGAATATCCAAACATTACAAAACAGTTTGATTTCTGGTTAAACATAGCCGAAAAATTCCCTCATTTTATCTTTCCGAAATATTTAGATGATTTGCGTTTTTGAATGACAGTCTGAGCAAATTAGTGAGTAAACTGTTTTGTTTTTTGAGACCTTAGTATTCTTGCTCTTACATTCAGGGCAGGGCATTTTCAATGATGTGTTGGTGTCACATACATGACATTTAGCAAAGTAGCCATAGCGTCCATATTGTGGTGTCAGGTTGTGTGTTTCATTACACTTTTTACATTTGAGAAATGGCTCGCGAGAAACTTCACAGAAGGTAGGCTTAATGTCTACTTTGTTTGGTAATGGTTCTTGTTTTTTAAGCAAAAAACTGATGATTGATTGTAGTTCATCTTGGTTAAATTCTGCTCTACTATCAAGTGTCAAAGTTGATACAATTTTGCTCCTTAGTTTCATCACCTTTTTGAGCTTATCGGGTATGAATTCCGTTTTGACTACTTGTTCCGATATGGTTTTAGGAATGCTGTTTCTAGCGATTATGGAATTGCTCGATATTGCACACATATTGTGCCAACAACGCATACCAAAGCCTTGAGCTTTAATTCCAAATAGTTTGGGTAGAATGTCTAATCGATGCTCTTGTAGGTACTCTTTAAGTAGTTTTTGTTGCAACTCAACCTGCTTTATTGGAGACGCCATGCCGACCCATTTATTTCCAACGGTCCTTGACCATTCGCCTTCTTTATTAACATTGACTTCGCCGTTAATACTCTTGGATTCAATTAAAACGAAACCGAACGGGTAGATAATTAAATGGTCAATCTGGGCATTCTCACCGTTATGAGTAAACTTAAAGTCATTTATAACATGTACATTTTTGTGGTCTTTGAAGGCTCTTCTTAAGTAAAACGCCACGTCCTTTTCTTGTTGTTGGCCGGCTAGCGTGCGTGGGTCAACAGCATTAATTATTTGCTTGTCCTTAAGGATCATTATAAAAATTTCTCTGACTTAACTTTTCAATGCAAAATTGTACGGGTAAATTTTTTACAAGGTGTTATTTGAATATAATCTTACGTACAAGGGAAGATAACAAAAATACCTGTGTGGAAGTTGGGGTCTAAGCTTTTTGTTTCTGAGGCTGTCTAAGAGCTCAATCGGTGAGTTTTTATGACCTCAAGATAAGAACTGTTTTTTAAAAACGAGTCGGTTTGACGGTTTATTCACTTTTAAACTCAAAGGCATAAAGTACAAAGGTAGTGAAATTATCACCCGAATTCATACAAGGATCTTGGGAAAAGCCGGAACGGCTTTTATAAACCCACGGGTATTAAGTGCTACGGCACCGAGAAATATTACAAATTCTCATAGATGAGTAGTTTGTTAGTTAGGAGTTCTCACTATTGACAAGTTTGTCAGCCAACTATTTTTTAATTTATGTGTTTAATATATCTATCAACAGGATGTGATTGGAACGAAGCTTAGGATAAGCTAGGGCATGGATGCCCAATTACTGGATGAATCTTATGGAGTTTTTATGTCTGGGCCAAATCGTACTTTATTGTTAGCTGTTACCGGTATTTCTTCGCAAGTTGTCACCGAAACCTTATTTGTTATTTATCAACAAGGGTTAGACTGGCCTGATGAAATACAAATAATTACCACCTTAAAAGGCAGCGAAGAAGCTAGGCTAAATTTACTTTCTGAGGGAAAGCTAGCGGCACTATGCCAAGAGTACAACTTAACAGTACCCTCATTTAGTGACGAACAGATTTTAGTCGTGCCAGATGCTTCAGGTACAAAAGTAGACGATGCCAGAACCATAGAAGACCAGCAAGCCTTAGCTGACTTTATTACCCAAAAAGTTGCGGCATTAACGGCAGATAAAAGCTTACGAATTCACGCTTCTATCGCCGGTGGCCGTAAAACCATGACCTTCTTTTTAGGTTATGCCATAAGACCGGCAAGAAACAAATGGTATTCACTAATAGCCTCTCGTCCCGTCACAATAAGAATGGTAGCTAGGAATGAGGCTAGAGCTTGATCACTTAAAGAACCCGAGTAAGTTGAAAAGGTTAATTTAGAATCTTTAGCTGGCAAATCGAGAAATGTTCTAACTGTGTTATTTTCAACTTTACTCAGAAAACTTCCAATGTAAGGCAAAGCTATCAGTATTACTCCAATCATATTTACAAACGTGATTGTAAAACGCTCATTAACAGAAAATTCGTAGCCTGAGTTTATTTTTCGTAAGCACAGGGTTTATATCGGCAGCTGGTATTATCTTCTTTGTTGGAACTGTTGCAGTAACCGCTGTGTTCAATGTACCGCTTAATGACAAGCTGAAAGATGCACAAGAACCCAAAATAAAAGCTGCAAAGAATACCTATCTAAATGGGTCGTTTGGAACCATGTACGCACAGTTAGTGGTGTTGCTTCTGGTTTATTACTTTGCATGTAGATGCTTTTGAAACATCACTAACACCTATGACGATACGATATTTAGGTGTTAACCTATTCACAAATTGTAATGTTAAAACTGGTCCCAGATAGGTGTGTCGCCATAATATCTGCTGATAAAGTCAATAAATGTTCGGAGTTTGTTGGCCATCAAGTTTCTATGAGGATAAACAACATATAGCCCCATTGCGTCAGGTTCATACTCCTTCAATATTATTTTTAATTTCCCGTGCTTTATTGCTTCGCCTACAAGGAATGTGGGCTGAAGTGCATATCCTTGCCCAGCTATTGCTGCATTTACCAAAATATCTCCATTATTACTCGAAATACTCGTAGCTTGGTCTTTTATCGATTGCTTGAGGGTATCAAAAAGTGGGTTTGAAGGATGATCATAAGACATGTAGTCATAGTGGAGATAGTGCGCCGGTATAAGCTGTTTCGGATGTTCAGGTGTCCCATATTTTTCTAAGTACTCTGGTGAAGCAACTAGCACCAGCCGTATTGTTGTTATTCGCTTTGCTATTAATGAAGAGCTTTTTAAATGCCCAATTCTCAAAGCTAAATCAAACCCTTCGTCAACGACATCAACTTTTCGATCATTTAACTGTAAGTTTATACCCACCAATGGATACTGCTCTTTGAAGTCACTAATTAATATTGACAAGTGCTTTATTGAAAATGAAACAGGCGCGTTAATGCGCAATAGGCCTTGAGCTTGGTTTTTTAAGTCTCCAAGCCCACTTTCCATATCTCCTATACGTTCAAGTATTTGCTTAATATGGAGTACACATTGTTCTCCAGCTTCAGTTAGACTGACCGAGCGAGTCGTGCGGTTAAGCAACCTGACCCCTAAGTATTCTTCTAAATCTGAGACATATTTGCTGACTAATTGATTTGACATTTCGAGCTTATCTGCTGCACGAGTAAACCCACCTTCTTCTGATACAGAGATAAAGGCTTTCATCGTTTCTATCCTATCCATAAGTCACCCTATAATTCACCTATTACAAATACTGTGTTGGTAATCATTCAATAAATATAGCATTTATCAATGTTTATTATAAAGGTAATCTTGTTTCAAGCTAAAATTAATTAAACACAAAACTTAAATCTGAAGAGGAAAAAACAATGAATAAATTAACACTGAATAAATTACTTATATCAAACGCAGGCGCAGGATCTCTGGCTTTACGTATTCCTGTTGGCATCATTTTGGCAGCTCACGGGGCACAAAAACTATTTGGTTGGTTTGGCGGTTATGGTCTTGATGGCACGGGACAATGGATGGCAAGCATTGGTTTAGCTCCGGGGTTTCTAATGGCATTGTTGGCCGGGAGCGCAGAGTTCTTTGGCGGAATAGCATTATTATTGGGTTTTGCAACCAGACCCGCCGCCGCATTAAGTGCATTTACCATGTTGGTGGCTATTTTTAGTGTGCACATCGCAAATGGCTTGTTCATGAGTAATAACGGTTACGAATTCGCATTAAGCCTTTTAGCTGCAACAGTTGCATTAACTATCCAAGGTGGTGGTGCTTTGTCAATCGACAATAAACTTAGTGCTTTGTTAAATACCAAATAGAAAACAATAAATACGTGCAAATTTTGAAATCATGTAAACAATGCGTTTTTAGCCTGACGGCGAAGCGCATAAAAATATAGAGAAAATATCATGTTAGTTAACGGAAAATGGCAAAGTAAATGGGATCCAGTACAGAAAAAAGACCGTGAAGGTCGCTTTATTCGTCAAAGTAGCGTCTTTACACAGCGAATTACTGATGCAGAATCAGCAGTTGAACAAGGCCTTAGACTATACGTCGCTTATATTTGTCCTTGGGCCACCCGTACGCTTATCGCTCGCTCTTTACTAAGCTTAGAGCAGGCAATTGAGCTAAAAGTAGTTGAGCCTCAACTGGGAGATTTGGGGTGGAAGTTCGGTTCATTTCCAGGGGCAACTAAAAGTGGTATTGAAGGTTTAGAATTTGCCCACCAACTTTATACCATTACCGATGATCAATATACAGGTCGTGCTACAGTGCCAATTCTTTGGGACATACAAAACAATAAGATCATTAACAATGAATCTTCCGACATATTGCATATTTTTAATGAGGATTTAAGGTCTATACATCATTCAAACATTAATCTTTACCCAATAGAGCGCCAAGAAGATATTGACGCTTTTAACAATAGTATTTATGAAAGCGTAAACAACGGCGTTTACCGAGCTGGCTTTGCATCAAGCCAACAAGCTTATAATGAAGCTATAGTGTCGTTATTTGAACGATTGGAAACCTTAGAGACACATTTTCAAAACAATGATTATGCAGTGGGTAAGCAATTAACGGAGAGTGATATTCGATTGTTTGTTACGTTGACACGTTTTGATGTTGCTTATCATGGATTATTTAAAACGAATATAAAATCGATTGGCGAATTCCCAGCGATATCAGCTTATTTAGAGCGTTTATTAAAAATTGAGGCGTTTGCAAAAAATACTCGTATAGAGCATATCAAAGCCGGTTATTACTCAATTAAGGCTTTAAATCCATCACAGATTGTGCCGCAAGGCCCCGAGCTTGATTGGTTTAAATATTTACCGAAAGGAGTATGATACGACACTGTAGTTCTTCGTATTCATGAACATTGGTGTTGTTATATTTGAAATGCCAATTTAAGATATTTTGTACGCTGTCCTTATTCAAATTATCTTTAATAATGTGCTGACGACAATGGAATTGGGCCAAAAGGACTTGGTTCATCACTGATTGACCTCTCAACATATTCTATTTTCACATCTACTTCACATCATAAACGCTAAAATTTTATCGCGACTTAATTATCTTATTGGCATATCATGAAACTGAAATCTTCCATTCTAGTCGTTTTTATAGGAACGGCTTTATTCTGCCACTACACCTACACGAAATCTGAGTAAGCGAGTTTTTACATAGACAAACAACACTTATTCCGATAAGCGCTTAATTCACACTGCAATTTTATTCAACGCTAATGGTGAAAACGTTGTCTGTATTGATACATACTCGTTCATTAAACCTGTGTTCGCCGGTTGAAAAAGATGATTCAAACCTTCCATTACGTGAACTTCGTTAAAGGAATTTTTTCCAACCAGTAATTCCTCAAATACCGGAATATTAGTGATGGGGTTTAATTGAGTATCTTTGCTGCCATATAGCACCAATGTAGGTACCGTTAATTTCGACAGATAAATTTTGTGGTCATGCATTAAAAAATATTTTGTCCAATTCGAACTTAATTGTTCAAGCCTAGCATCTGACAATTGGCCTCCACCTCTGGCCATTAGTTTATCTTTCGATTGCTTTGGTATTGCATCCCAGGCCTTTTGATAACTAACGAGTAATTCGTCCTTTAGAAGAGTATTATCCTTATTATTTAAGACAGTATGATTTAACTGTGCAGTGATTTGAGCACCAAAATTCGCTGTATCTATATCTAAGCCAATAGACAGCCGTGTGTCTTTTATTTGCGTGATGGCAATTTCATTGCCTGTTAGACTAGGTCCAGCAAGAGACACAATATAACCAACCTTAGAATTTAAGTCTGCTGTAATAGGCGCTATTAAACCGCCCTCGCTGTGTCCGATAAGACCGATGGTACTTGTATCGATATTTTTTTGTGTTGCAAGAAAATCGACTGCTGCACTGGCATCGTGAGCAATACAACCGCAGGAAAGTTACTACCGTTTAGTGGTGTGGTTAATGTGCCGGTAAGCTTTATATCGGCTTCTGAATTTGTGAACGTAACTATTTCCTCTTTATATCCGTATGGTTTTTTAGGCTCTTGAGGTCTTATCATGGGGTCAGTGGACGTTACTACTTGCATTTTTGTAAGAGATAAGGGGAGTTCATTTGGACCCTGCTTCCAAATACCATTCAACTTTTGTTTACCATCTGTCTAATTTGCAATAAATTCGGCTTGAGCCGCGTTTATTGCAAAAACTATTTTAGATTCTTTAATAATAATTTCACTCACTGGTATACCCATAGCACCTTGGTTTGGGCTATCTAGGGTTGCCTTTAACTCACCGTTAGGTGATGAACGTTAAAAACCAGTGGGAATTCCTGAATACCTGCTTTTAGCTCACCTGACCAACTCCCAACGAGGTCAGAATGTTCTATCGCAAGTAGGCTAGTTGAGTACAGTATCGAGCTGACACACGATAACAGTATTAAAAGCTTCTTCTTTAATTTCATTTGTTATTCCCATTTTTGTTTCTATTTTGCTAGTAGCATCTAAGGTTTACTCAAATAGCAGAGTACTTAACCTTACCTATGCCATTATCAAAAGTATTAGTATTTTGTTTTAGCCACCGATTAGTGTTTGTTACCTCATAACCTACATTTCGCGGAATAGAGAGGCCTTCAAGTCTGAATGGCGTTAGTATAAATCTGATTGAAAACACTTAAAAATTTCAATTTTATAAGGATATTCATACAAATGAGTGGTTTCAAGTAAAGAAAATACACACCACTAATTCAAATATGAATAGCAATCTTGGAGGTGATGCATTTTTCGTTAATTCAAACTTAGCGATGCGCATGCTTATTCAGGTAAATTGAAAGCTAGTATATTGCGTTAAGCAGAGATAATTTTAATGAGTATAGTGGCACATAGTGAGTCGAACGTTTGTGCATCATAAATTTGGCTTATTTTGCCGCTACACGCTTTTAGCATGATAATTTTAATAAATTATTTATTAGTTTATTTTTCGCCTAATTCACGACTAATAAAATCAAAAAGGTAGCGAATTTTTCGGCTACTTCTTAACTCTTGATGACATACTAACCATAGTTCTAGCTCAAAGACCGAACCTAAATTTTTAAATGCCTGTGCTAGCTCAGGAATGCTATCTCCAATTGATTGCGGTAAAACAGCCACTCCCAAACCTTGCTTTGCCATTTCGATATGGAATGGCTGAAAATCTGACTTAATCGCAATGTTTTTGTCAGCAATAGCCCAACCTTTTTCGTCAAGATATGAGATAAAGTAAGCACTGTCTTCAAATCCAATCACCTGAATATTTGAAAGTGCTTTATCATTTTCTGTGTCATATTTGCTCAGTAGTTTTGGCGTGCCGTAAAAAAATATAGATTCCGTTTTGAGTTTACGAGCAATTAAGTTTTCCTCGCTTGGACGGACGTTTCTTATTGCAATGTCTGCCTCTCTTTCTAGTAAATCACTTTTAAGATTGGATACATTCAATTGCACCTGTATAGATGGCTGCTCTTGTCTGAACTTACTAATAAAACTCGGTATTCTGTAAATAGCATCTAATTGATTAACAGACAAAGTGACAGAGCCTTGAATATTATGGGACAGTCCTTCTGCCTTTAGGGTTGTTTCACTTGCCAAGGTTTGCATTTGCTTGAGCTGTTCAAAAATAATTCGGCCTTTTGGTGTCAAAAGCAATTTGTTCTTGGTTCGTTCAAACAAAGGTAAATTTAATGATTCTTCTAATGCAGCAACTTGTCTTCCCATTGTTGGTTGCGAAACGCCCATTTTTTTTGCTGCCAATGACAACGACCCAGCCTCAGCTGTGTAAATAAACGCTTTTGCATTGTTCCAATCAAAATCCATTATTCCAGCCCCTTAATTTTACTATTCATATTTGAATAGATATTATGCATTTTATTCGATTGAAATCCAATTGTAGCCTGATTAATCTTATATAAATAATTTTTGTTACTTATTAAACTACATTACGATACGGGTTTATTCATTTTTGAATAGCCAGAATTAAACGTTTTATGAATTAAGGAATGCGATGAAAAAGATACCCACTAGACATCTCTATTTGTTATTTGTAGTTAGCTATTTCATTATCTTAATATCCGCAGTATTTGCGAATTTTTTTGTCATTGAGTCGATTAAAGCCGATCCAATTAATATTGTTCTGAACAATAGTTTACTCATCAGAATCGGGGCTCTAGCTTTCTTGATAACGGTTGTGTTTGACGTAGTGATAACGTGGGTATTGTACGAACTGTATCAAGAACACACTTTAACTAAGCTATGTTGTCTATTTCGCTTTATGCATGCCTGTTTTATGGGTGTTGCAATATTTAGTTTGATTTCAATACCGTCACTATCCGAGAAGGCAGTCATTCTTCAGGCCGTTAATCAATTTAACAATATTTGGCTAATTGGCTTATTTTTCTTTGGCTTTCATCTACTGTTATTAGCGCTCCTGCTGCCGAGGCCCAAATTCCTTGTTGTTTTACTCATGTGGGCAGGTTGTGCCTATATCTTAGATTCGGCCATGACATTTAGTATGTCGGACTATAGTGACTATGAATGGTTTTTTATGTCATTTTTACTCATACCCAGCTTATTAGGCGAAACATCACTGGCTATTTGGTTTTTGGTAAAACGGGGAAAAACTCCAAAAGAAGCGTACCCATTGCAGTACTGAGCTAAAGCAAATTTATGATCAACGACACACCGGTTTTGTAATCAATGTTAAGTGACACTATCACTTATTTGTCAACACTTTAGGAAGTTAATATTATGATAACGCCAATAATTATCATCATTTTACTTGTATCACCTTTAGCTATAGCCTATTTCATTGGGCTAGTTAAAGGAACATTAGTAGCAGTTCGAAAATACGCCTTATGGGGTTTGGGAGCCACTTTTCTATTCTTCTCAATTGGTCATTTTGTTAAAACCGATGAAATGATTCAAATGTTGCCGACATGGGTGCCATTTCGGTTAGCAGTCGTCTATGTAACAGGTGTAATTGAGTTATTTATAAGCATTGCGCTGTTTACTCCGAGATTTCAAAATAACGCGACAATGATAGCGATATGCGTTTTTGTTTTGTTCTTTCCGGCTAATGTCTATTCAGCAATGAATGCAAACGACTTTGGCGGGTATCAATGGGGACCAATCTATTTGTTAGTTAGAACACCTTTGCAACTATTCCTCGTAGCCTGGGCATATTTCTTATGCTTAGACAGTAATAAATGGCCCCGCCTAACTAGCAAGCTTAATACTAAGTTGCGCAAAAACAATCCTGTTTCACTTTAAGCTCTATGAGAGGCAACAATGCAAAAAATTGCAATATTTGGCAAGCCCGCTAACGGTAAGTCAACATTGAGTAAACAACTAGCCTATTCAACTGGGATCAAGCTACATGCTATAGATTCGATCTTCTATCAATCTGACGGAGAAGAAATTCCACGGAAAAGATTCGAGGCTATACATGAAAGTATCATCACTAAAAAAAGTTGGATTATAGAAGGTTTTGGACCGCTAAATTCCTTAGATTCCTTCTACGCTCGACTAAAAGCTGCTGATACTTTGGTCTACATCGATTTACCGTATTTCACCACTTATTGGCTAGTAACAAAAAGACTCATAAAAGGATTGTTTGTAAAGCCTGACGGGTGGCCCGAAGGTAGTTCAATAATAAAAGGCACCATTAAGACTTACAAGATATTGAAGGCTTGTCCTCAATTTTGGAATGATGATTTTGAAGAACAATTGAGAAACTTCAAAGGTAAACGCACCATTTACCATATCCGCTCAATTTCCGAGCTTAATAGTTTCATTAGCAATGCCAAAAAGCCTTTTTGAAATCGACAGAAATGAGACGATTTACGGTAGCGAAAAATCCAAAGAGTAGTGTTAAACATTATGGTTCTGGCAATGTGGAAACAAAAATACCACCTTTACAGTGCAAACGATGAGCAAAATAACAATGAATTCAAATACAATTTAGCAACAAATTGAAGCGGCTGATAGGGCCATTATGGAGAAAGACTTCGATACATTGATGTCTTTCTATACTGAGGATGCTTTGCTGGTAATTGAACCTGGTCGCAACGCTATCGGTAAGTGTCAAATTAAAAATGCCTTTATTAAAATAAGTGAATATTTTGATCAGGGATTAAAAGTAAAACAAGACGGATTAGAGGTTCTAAAAAATGGAAACACAGCATTGGTTTTGGCTCATACAGTTGTTTCTGCCCCTAATTTTCCGGCTGTTAAGCGCAGCGCAACATATGTGTTCAAAAAATCAGAGGGTAACATCTGGTTATGCGCTATCGATAATTCATACGGCCATGAAGTAATCCGAAAACCACTTATATAAATGCCAGTATTAGTTTCTTAAGTAAAAGCAAATATGACCATAACCAAATTTAGGATATCCATGAAAACACTATTGACGCTTGCAACTCTTATCTTTCTACCTTTTTTGAGTAATGCTCAAGAAGTCACCTGTAACGATGATTGTAAGACAGATCTTATTGAGAGTTATTTAAACGATATTGTCAAAATTTTTGTGCTTGGGTCTAAGGTTGATGATATCGATACATTTTTATCTCAACTTCACAATGATATTAAATACGAACATAAGGAATATGATGCAGATTTTACCAAGCTCAAATGGCGCAAAGCATTTATTCGCCAGCATGAAAAAGGCTTTTATCAAGAACAGAGAAGAATGCAAGGGAAAATATTAAACATTATCTATGGGAAAAACCACGCGGCGGTTGAATATTCATATGGTTTTTTAGATAAGGACGGTCATTGGAAAAAAGATCATGTGAAATTTGCGTTATTTGGGTTTAAAGAATCAAAGATTTCTCTGGTTAGAGAGTATTGGTGATATGCGAAAAAGTATCTCTTTGGCGGAATATGTAAAGAAAAGAAATGGTGTCCCACTGGGTGCAAAACGCTCATTTAGGAATATGCTATATCGTTCATTAGGCGCAAAATCTTTTGCAAAGTTTTGGTACTATTGGAACCCAATTTGGAGTTTTTACCTCACCAAATATGTCATGAGAGCCAGTTTAGTATTCTTGCCAAAGTGGATTTCCGTCCTTGTTACATTTATCGTCAGTGGCTTAATGCACGACCTAGCCATATCGATATTTTATCAAGAGATTTATGTTCTTTTCACTCCATGGTTTGGCTTAATGGGGTTAGTTGTCGTCTTGACGAAAAAATTTAAGATTTCATACGCCGATCACCCGTGGCTTGTCAGGACTCTTGCGAATAGCTTTTTTCTCGGATCTAGCTTCAGCATTGTTTATCTTGCACTTATGTGATGTTAAGCACTGTACTTTGACGAGTCTAGTATTTTAAATATCATAATTTGCAAAGGCAAAATCAAGCGCCAGAACCAAATGTGTTTAATCACCTTAATCATCACCAGTTTGTTCATGCACCTTATCTAGTAAATATTCACCCAAGGCTTTGGCTGAGGGTGATTGTGTTCTCCTTGAAGGCATAAGTAAACTAAGCTGAGCCTTGCCCGATATCCAATCTGGTAACACCCTAACCAAAGTGCCATTATCAATTTCTTGCCGGCATGTATAGGCAGGTAGACTAACTATACCTAAGTGTTCACACGCAGCCGCCTTTAAGGTGCCCATGTCGTCACTACACAGTTGCGGACTATGTAAAACTGTCGTTTTCACACCTTCTTTGTTTTGTAGTACCCATTTGCCACTTATGGGATGCCAGCCAAGTTTCAAACTCTGCCTATTGAGTAATTCTTGAGGTGTTTTAGGCTCCCCTGCTTTAGTCAAGTAAGCAGGACTTGCAAATAAATGCCATGAAAAAGTCGAGAGACTTCGTTGAACAATGCTCGAGTCCGGCAAGGATTCCTTGTGGCCACGCACTGCCAAATCAATACCAGCAGCAACTAAGTCAATATTTTCGTTAGTTACTTGCTGGCTAATTTCGACACTTGGGTGCTCTTGCAGAAAACTAGTCACCAAATCTTTTATCGCATAGTAAGCAATGCCTAAAGAGCAACTGATAGATACATGACCACTTAAGGTCGATTTTCGGCTTTCTATCGCAGCTTCTGCTGCTTCCATTTCATCAAGTACTGAGCGAGCATGCTGATAGAAAACAAGACCTGTCTCTGTCACATTAAACTGTCGCGAGGTACGTTGGATGAGTTTTATATCTAATCTTTCCTCAAGCTTTGATACATGACGACTCAAACGGGATTTTGGCATATTCAAGGCGTTTGCCGCAGGTGTGAAACCTTGTTTCTCAACCACATGAACAAAATAGTAGTAGTCATTTAAGTCAATCATTGTGCTTTATCCCCCTACTTTTGTTCCAGATATAGAACGAAAGTTTCTGATTTTCTATCTTTATCTGATTATCGTTTCATCGTTAGAATAATACCATCGCGTTGGAAATGAAATCAGGAAGGTGAAATATGAGTACCGTATCAGTGAATAGTATTGAAAATAGTGTTTTGGCATCTGAAAGCATGGTGTCACGCACTGGGGAAATGTTCAAAATAGGAGATGGATTTAAGGCTTTAGCATATCGAGATAGAGACTTCTCTCATCAAATGGATCCGCTTGTCATGGTTGATCATTACCACATGGAAAAACCCACCTTTGGTGCTCATCCCCATGCTGGCATGTCAGCCGTTTCAGTTATCTTTGAAGATAGCAGAGGCGCTTTACATAACAGAGACTCTCTTGGCAACGACTTTGACATAATGCCTGGGGATTTATACTGGTTAAAAGCTGGGGCTGGTGTCATTCATGATGAAGCACCACGTCAAAGTGCGAAAATACATGGCCTACAGGTGTTCGTGAATTTGCCTTCTAAGCTAAAAACCAGTGAGCCAAATTCACTACATGTTAAAGCGCAAGATATGCCCTCTCTTAAAGGTGAAGGATATCGAGTTCGCATCGTGCTTGGTGAAAGCAATGGTATCAAAGGCCATGCGTCTCCCGCACTACCTATGACTATTCTTGATGGCTACATTGAGTCAAATGTCTCTTTTACTTATCAGCAAGAAGGCGGTGACAATGTGTGGATTACCGTGATAGCCGGTGAGCTTTCGGTCTCAGTTAACGGCCAACAGAGAAACATCCAAGAAGGTCAAGCGATTGCCCTATCTGACTTTCAGGCTAATACCAGGAACGATGTTGCACTTAAAAACACGGGTTCAAAGAGCGCTCATTTTGCACTTGTAGTAGGAAAACCTCTAAACGAAACCTACGTTCAAAAAGGTCCTTTCGTTATGAGTTCACAAGCAGATATCGCTCAAGTCGAAGCTGATTTTGCCAACGGCAAGTTTGGAAGCTTGGCATAACAAAGCTCAACTTTACCTAACCTTAAATTTGGAGATAAATATGAAAATTTTAGCGTTTGCAGCAAGTAACAGTCGTAAATCTATCAATAAATCGCTCGTGAGCTATTCATCCACTCTGGTGGAAGCCCATGTGGAGATTTTAGATATTAACGATTATACAATGCCAATCTACGGTGAAGATCTTGAAAAAGAGCAAGGTATTCCGGAAGCGGCATCTCAGTTTTTAGATAAAATTTCGCAAGCCGATGCTTTGTTAATTTCATTTGCCGAGCATAATGGAAATTACACAGTCGCTTTTAAGAACCTTTTCGACTGGGCTTCGCGCAAGCGAATGGATGTTTACCAGTCTAAACCGGTGGTCATGTTATCTGCATCACCTGGTGCAAGTGGCGCAAGTAGCGTCTTAGGTTTGGCCAGGGAGTCTGCACATTTTTTCAAAGGGAACGTACTCGCGACGGTATCAATACCCAGTTTTTACGACAACTTTGATGTAGATAAAAACGAAATATCAAACCCAGCGCTAGCAGCAGAACTCAAGGTAGCCTTAGCTAAATTAACAAAAAAACAATTAACATCAGCATAAAGAGGGTGAAAAGATGATTCCGAATAAACTGCAATTTCACACATTTTCTTTTGTAATGTCTTTTTTGATGTCTGGGCTTATGTCGTTGACCATGTTGGCTTTTGAAACTCCAATACTTTTAGAAATATTTTTAAACTGGCCAAAAGCTTGGGCTATTTCGATGCTGGTGGCTTTTCCAGCAAGCTTATTTGTAGTGCCAATGACACAGCGTTTTGTGTCGAAAATTGTCGTGCAAAAACATAACGAGGTGAGATGATGTTAGTGAATGGAAAATGGGAAAAAAAATGGGACCCTGTTCAACAAAAAGATCGGGAAGGTCGCTTTGTTCGTCAAAGCAGCGCATTCATCAGCCGCATCAATGATCACCAAGGGGCTTTGCAAAAAGGTCTTAGACTATATGTAGCCTATATATGTCCTTGGGCTACTCGCACCTTGATTGCAAGATCGCTATTGGGATTAGAAAAGATAGTTGATGTTAAGGTAGCTGAACCCTTTTTGGGTGACTTTGGCTGGAAATTTGGGTCCCAACTTGGGTCAACACATAGTGCTGTTGAAAATGCTGATTATGTACATGAGCTTTATACCATGACAGATCAGCAATACACAGGACGCGCTACAGTGCCTATACTTTGGAATATTAGAGATAAGAAAATAATTAACAATGAGTCAGCCGATATTTTGCGTATCTTCAACGAAGATTTACGCCCCGTGCATCAATCTTCGATTGACTTATACCCTGCTAAGTTAGTAAATCAAATAGATGACTTTAACAGCAGTATCTATGACAGTGTTAACAATGGCGTCTATAAAGCTGGCTTTGCTTCAAGCCAACATGCATATGATGAAGCCGTCAATATTCTATTTAAGCGCTTAGATCAATTAGAAAGCCATTTTCAAAGTAACAAATATGCAGTAGGTGGTCAGTTGACCGAAAGTGACATAAGGCTGTTTGTGACCTTAAGTCGTTTTGATCCCGCATATTACGGCTTGTTTAAAACGAATATCAAAGCCATATCAGACTATCCAGCACTTTCAAGCTATCTTGAACGCTTAATTCAAATAGATGCTTTTGCTAAAAACACCCGCATTGATCATATTAAGGCAGGTTATTATTCAATCAAAGCCTTGAATCCATCTGGTATTGTTCCAAAAGGTCCGAATTTGCCGTGGTATCAATATTTAGGTACTGATTTATCGAGTTAAATAGCTATTTTGAAAAAAGTTTCCAAAATAAGTACAAAAAAAGCAATATCTACGGTTTAATAAATGCCTGTACAAGTGTGCAGGCATTACTCAGAAAAATTCACCTCTATTTGACCCTGTTTAATTCACCATCGAATGCGTCTAAGTCTGAGGTGAACGATGAATACAAACCGCCTAATGGTATCCCTAAGCGCTTTTTTCTGTGGTTGTTGCTATGCACTGGGGTTTACTGTAATCATTTTTTTCTTTCCAGAGTGTTGGTTTTGTTCACCCTCTACTTTAAACAAATTAATGCTGCTGAGCTAAATTGTTTATTGGGTTGGGGCGTCTATATCTTCTATACTCAGAAAGCGGAAGAGAAAAGCTTTGGATTCAATTTAAAATTGGGTGAGATCAAACGCATCTCCCAAGGAAAGCACGGAGTGCAGAAAATTGTCTTAGAAATCACCGACTCGAATAATGAAACGTATCGGGTTATCGTAAAGGATTATCAGGAGTGGGAATCGCAGTTGAAGAAATAAACGATTGCGGGGTTCGAGTGCCTCACCCCTCGACCGACCTTATCACGGAACCTAAGGGGTAAGGATCTCGAAACTAGCACGTAAAAACTGGAAAGAAATGAATACTGGAACACCAATATGGAACGCGGGGCTCGTACTCACAAGTAATTATCTTAAAATGCTCTTTGAACGATTGGGGTTTTTAGAGAATGATGCGATCAAACCTTCAGATCAGGATAAGGCTGTACACTATCTGAATTGCCTCGCTTACGGCCCCACTTCAAATTACCCAGACTCACTCTCTCTGAGCAAAGTACTGTGCGGGTTGAAGCTTGAAGCGCCTATTCCTTCTTCAATAGATCTGACTGAGGAGGATCGACAATTGATGGATGGCCTTCTGGTCGCGATGATCGGTCACTGGTCAGCTATCTACAATATTACTCCCGAAGGATTTCGCGGAAATTGGTTGGTCAGAGATGGACGATTGACAGAAGAGGCAAAACGCTGGACACTTGTTGTTGAAAAGAAACAGTATGACCTATTATTGTATCAATGTCCGTTTTCTTTTTCGCTTGTTCACTTCCCTTGGATGGAAAAACCGCTACACTTTACTTGGATTTAGTATGGAAACACTGCGACCTGCAAGCATAGATGATCTTGATATCCTCAACTATTGGGTGACTGAAAGCCTTAGAGTAACATGAGGATTATATTTAGATAACGAAAAGCCCTTAACATTCAATATTTTTAAATTTGAGTTTTTTAAGTATCGCACTTGAATGTCTCCTAACTGCTGTGAGTTCAATTTGAAGCACTTAACGAATCAACTTTTAACGTCCACTTTGTGCACGAAAACTGCCGAAAAATGATAGTTAGCGTGAACGGTTATTCGCAATCGAAGCCGATGTAACCCCCTCATATCCAAGTAATAGTCGAACCAACTTTTGCACAAAAAACTTCGTAGTTAATATCTATCCTAGTTTTACTCATAGGTGCAGCTAATTTGATTTCCGCCCATTATATACTTACAACCTCGTTTGGTATTTTGCAGTTAATTTGGTTTTTTAAAATAGGGATAGATATTAAGCGAAATTCGGTACCAAAAGCACAAGTTTTATATACGTAAAATTTACGTATATAAAACTCTTGAGTTGATTACTATCCTATCAACGATGTTCGTGTCCACCAGAACATAGGGGGAGACGTAAAATGAAATTTCTTCAATTTAAGTAAGCTAGCGTATTTATTTCCAAAGACCTTTTTGGGTCGCCCAAATTGCCGCAAGAGCGAACCATCCAGTGACACCAATGTATGCACCAAACCACGCAAAAGCCGATAAACTAGTTGGGCTTCCCCAACCACTGTTTGCATAAAATAATATGCCGCATAAAAATAGCATCGCGACAGTGATGATAGTCGATTTTTTCTCTTTAAAGCCCAAAAGCCCAATTGATACCCATAGCGGCACGCTTTGCCATTCATTAGAATTTTTATCAATCATATTTGTTATCTCCAGTGTTATGATAAATATTAAATTAGCTTACTATTAAAAACCTACTTCACTTTTAACAGTGCGCTTTTAAAGCTCCTCAAGCCTTGCTCTTGAAGTATTTTTTTCGCCAAATCCAATGAACAATCAGCATTAACAGAATTACTAATCCCCCCTTTAAGAAATCTTGAATAACAAGGGGCATCCTGCTGTTCACAAGATAAATGTCAGGCTTGCCGGTTTGCCAAAGTGTCCACTGAGTTGCCATATTTGATGCAAAGGCTTCTTCATTCCCAGTTTGAAACATAATGAAGCCATCTCCCGATTGAGCGTCAAATCGAACACTTGCATTTAGAAATGGCGATTTTCCACCATGCCCTACAATATGTCCTGTATCAGTAGGAGCAAATAGCATAACGCCTGCTCCCCAAATTGCTTGTCCACTCACATAAGCTTGCGGTTTCTGCATCTGCATTAAGCTAGAAGGACTCAGTAAATTTTCTTTGTCTTTTTGCAATGACTTTGAGTGCATATTGGCCAATAGAAGTTTGTGCATATCATCTAAATTAGAGTAGAGCCCAGTTGCTGCAAGAGACGTGTAATTTGGATACTCTTGAGTTTGTCCATCTTTACCGAAGTATTCTGCAAGTAAAGGATCATTGCGATTGACTTGAAAATAAGTATTTTGCAAAGCAAGTGGCTCGAAAACCAGTGCTTGCATCGCGTCGTTAAATGACTGTTGCGTTATTTCTTCAATGATCAACTGAATAAGGTTGTAGCTACCACCAGAATACTGCCATTGCTCACCGGGTTTCTGCGTGACAATCACGCGGGCACTAACCCCTTCGTCAGCGTCAGCTGCTAGCGTTAAATGTTCAACCAGGGGTTGGATGGGCTGTCCAGGTTGAAAACCATTGTGGCCAAGGCCGTCTTCGATTCCGGCAGTGTGACTTAACAGTAATCGCAAGCTTACTTGCTCGTTGTCGAACTGACTCTTTGGTAGTTGCCACCGAGTTAAATACCTTGAAACAGGCTCATCTAAGTCTAGTAGTCCTTGCTCAACTAATCGCATAACGCCCATCGCGGTTATCCATTTGCCTACAGACGCAACGCCAAACACAGACTGTTCATTAACAGGTATTCCATAAGAAACAAAATGCTTATCTACTATTTCACCTTGTTCTATTAAAGCGTAGGCGGCATTACCCTTATAGTTATTGCTAACTTCAACCTTTAAACGTTTGGCAAAAGAAGTAATGTCTTGTTGCTGTGCCCACGGCGTGAGGAACCAGCCTTGCATCAAAGCTGACAGCCGGAAACCGCCCCATGCAGCACTTGTAGCAATAAATATCAGAAAATAAACAATCAATTTTTTCATAAATCCACCTACACAAACCAATTAGGTTAAAAATAGCTAACAGGTGGATCAGATTGTTGATAAAACGTATGGAGTACTTTGCAGAAAGTACATTTAAATTAAAATCTAAGCACTCAATGCTTGATATACTTTACGAATTTCAATGGGGCTCTTGCCGATGACTTTTTTGAACGCCCTTGAAAATGCCGCTTCGGATTGGTAGCCCAAGTCGAGTGCGATCACTAATACAGAGTCTTTAGACAATTGAAGTTTTGAGTATGCAAGTGACATACGCCATTCGGTTAAATACTCCATGGGTGTATTGCCAACTAGCTTCCTGAATTGTTGAGCAAAGCTTGTTCTTGACATGCCAACGTTGGTCGCCAATTCGTCCAATGACCAATGGTGATCAGGTTTGTCATGAATGAGTTTGAGAGCATTGCCAATTCGATCGTCTTCTAAAGCCCCTAAAAATGTTAGCTTATCACCGCTGAGTCCAAGCATATGCTGTCGCATGGCAGTGATGACCATTATGTCAGCTAATCTTGATATTACTCCTTCGGTGCCAATACCTATGGCATTAGTTTCGAGGTCGAGCATGTTTGTTATATTTTCAATCGTGTTAGATGCACTATGTTCGCTGTTTCGAATAATTATATGTGACGGAAGTATACCGAGTAACTTGATCGCAAGTGGGTGCTGGAACAGCAGAACACCGCATATCATTGATGTTTGTTGTCCACCACCGCCAAATAGCAGAGTCTCGTAACGTTCGGTTACTGCTTTTATAGGCAAGTCCTCAAGGGGTGTAAACGATAAACAATTTCCATCACTCAGTGCATGACCCTCTCCCTTAGGAAAAAGAATGAAATCCCCAGATTTGAGAATAATTTCGTCTGCGTCAATTTTAAACACAGCTTCTCCATCAATTACCATATGAAACATCATGCAATTGTGCATAGGAGGCATTTTCATACCCCAAGGAGAACTCAGTGATGACTGTGTAAAAAAAGCGCTTTCCATACGCAAAGTATCTAACAACTTACCAATCGGTTCATCATTAATTGGCGTGTTTATTCTACTTTTGTAATCGAAATTCATAATTCTATTACCTCTGTTCGGACTAACCTATTATACACACTACCTGATTATCGGTCATTTAACGGGCAATCCTTCTAATAATTTCAGCCTGCTTTAACATGAATTTTTTCATCATAAAAACTAAATCACAAGGCTAATAGAAAGGCTGACACGATGCCACTTAACGTTCTGACGTGATTCCATGCCACCCACTTTGACAAGTACTTTATCCATTCCTCGTCTCGTTTTTGTGGTAATGAATTTTTTAAACGGTCATTTAGTGGGACGTTAAATACAATAGTCACTATCGTTGTCCCAATAAAAAATACAATTCCGGCAGCAGCTAAAAAACCAGTGTGCAACAAAAAGAAATACAACCCCGCTAGCCCTGACGATATAAAGCAAATCATAAACAAAGGATTTAATATCTTCTTGTTTATTTTTATCATTGTCGCGGCACCATCATGATGCTTAGCTAAAACAGGCATGACGGTATTGCTAAAGACAAAATATAAGCCAACCATAATGATCATTGTCAGTTGAAGAGTTGCTTCAAATATAGCAATAATAAGACTAGACATTTTCTACACCGCTAAACAACTCTAGATTGTCTTGAACAAATCGGTCAAACGATTTAGCAGGGCGACCAAGCGCTTTCTCAATACCGTTACCAAGGAACTCGTTTCTTCCGTCGAGTACTTCCGTAAACAAGTAGTTCAGCATAGCGATAGCACTGGGGTCTACACTATTTTTTTCTAGAGACGATACAAAACTCTTTTGGCTTACTTGAATAAAGTTTATTGGTTTTGGCAAGTATTTAGAAAATATATCCGCCAATTGAGCAAAACTCAGCAACTCTGGCCCTGTCACTTCATAAAGTTGGCCGTTGTGTCGACTATCAGTCAGTGATGCTACTGCGACTTCGCTGATATCGTCGATATCAATAAATGGTTCACCAACAGAGCCAACAGGTAAAGCAATAGTGCCTGCATTAATAAACTCTCTAAACATACCTTCACTAAAGTTTTGATTAAACCAACTCGCTCTTATAACGGTGTGGCTCAAACCAGAGTTTTGCACAATTTCCTCACAAACTTGAGCGGCTGGTTCTCCTCGGCCTGACAATAAAGTGATATGTTGGACGCCTTTAATTTTTGCAAGAGCACAAAACTTCGATATATCTTCAGGCGCTTCGGGTATTGCAAGATCGGGATAATAGGTCAGATAAACAGCATCAATTTGTAGCAATGCAGCAGACCATGTTTCCGGCGCTTGCCAATCAAAATGAATTTCGCCATTACGACTTGCTCCTTTAACCGATAATCCCTTTTCTTTTAATTGTCGATATATGCGCGAACCTGTTTTACCGTTTGCGCCAATGACTAGAATGTTTTTTATTTGTTGACCCATGAAAATATGCCTCTTCGACTGTTTTAAAACTAAACTATAAAAGAGCTTGCGATTATGTAATTTGCCGATGGTATATAACGCTTTGCAGATCGTATCGAATGACTAATTTTCAACACTAGAAAGGCTTTGTCATTACTTCAGTCTGCCATCTATAAGTGGGCAGCGCGTCCACAATATGTGACATTTATTTGAATTGTCATTAATTTGGAGTAGAAGATAGACAGTTTATTAACTGCCTATCTTTATCCGCTCACCGTCTTTACAGTGTAAAGACGTCGGGATTAAACACTTGGCCAGTTTTTAATGATTCATATTCAATTAACATATTGCCAGTATTAGGATTAAATACGTTCATTTTTTTCGCCATACGAATGCCGTCTTGCTCTTGAAAATCTGAGTAAGTCACGGTCATTGGTATAGACCCAGCACCTTGTACTAAAAATCGACTGTGTTGCTGAATAATATCGCCGGTTTCAGTATCTACAGCAGCCGTCGTAAGAGGAAGCCCCTCTTTTTTAAGCTCAACCAAGTAAACATCTCGCCCTCGCACATTGCTGCGCTCTGCAATATGAACGCTGTCGTAATATGACAACCAGTCAATACTCACCAAAGGATGATCCTTCTTTACTTGCTCAAAATAGACACCCTTTAATTGAGTATCTTCTCCAAAGATTCTTTGGGCTGCGTAGTTTTCATTCAAGAATGTTGATATCTTGCCATGTTTCCCGAAATCGATACGGCTAAGGTATCTATCCGTTAATTCATAGTGCAACACCAACGAACCTGATAACCCGGCTTGTTGCATTGATACCTTTGCTCGCATTGTTGACGCTCCCCACCTTCTAAAAGTCGCTATCTTTTGCTTGCTGTTCATCAATACCATTAGGTCATCATGTGACGGCAAGGGCTTCTCAATAGCGTCGTCTATTCGTTGTGCAGTGAGCTGTTTCTCGCCGTTACTAAAAATACTAACCGTATCGCCTTTGTTTTCGCTGTTTAAGGAAAACTTAGCACTCAATGTGTCGCTAATTCGAAAATTGCGATGGCCATCTTTTTGCGGCGGGTGCAATTCGTACACCATTTGCCCGGGAACATCGACAGCCAAGCGGCCATTAGAGATTAAAACCGTAATCGGCTGGGGCAGTTTTTCGTGGGTATATTGCCCAATAAAAGGGGCATACTGCGCTATATCAACGTCATCTTGAACTAAGACACCTTCTCGAGGCAGTTCGAAATTCATACCTGATTGGTGCAAACGCATTAAATTCGCCTGCTCATTTTCTATTTGTGCAAAGGAAACAGCAATAGTGTCCGTTAATTGTAAGTACCATTTGCCACTCTCGTCTGGCTCATTTAAAACATACAATTTTTGACCCGGTATATCGACGCTCAGCTCACCGTGCAGGTTAACTTGAACGGTAAAAACAGTCTCTTTAAATGGCCCGAAATTGGCAACATAACGCCCAGTATATTGCATAAGTTGATTCTGTTGAGAAATATTAGACTTTGGGTTATCACTACCCAGTAAGCCTTTCCAAATAACTTCCATTGAACCTTGTTGAAGCGGCGTAATAGTAGAGTTTGTTAATAGTGCGAAGCCTAAGCCTTCTTCTGGTATAAGTGCAACTTGTGCCGCATAACCTTGAATACTTCCGCCATGCTCAACAACTTTTTTTCCGTTCCATGAGTCAATAAACCACCCTAGCGCGTACTGTTTATCTTTAGAAACAGGAATAACAGGTCGCCAGAGTTGCTCAAATTGAGGTTCACTTAACAGTCGCGTGCCTTCAAAGCTTCCTCTGTTAAGGTTAAAGCGCAACCAATTCGCCATATCCATTATATTTGAGTGTATACCGCCGGCTGCCGCGATATTGTCTAGGTTTTTTTTATTTAACAGTTCATAGCTTTGGCTATGTTCAAGCCAACGATAACCTAAAGCCATATTTACCGATTGGTCATTTAATGAGGTGCTACTGTTCATCTTGAGAGGTTTAAAAATACGTTCTTGTAACAAGCTATCCCAACTTATTGCTTTAGCAGCGCGTGCAGTAGCCTCACCAGCAGCAGAAAACAACACATTGTTGTAGTGGAAGCTCTTTCTAAACTTTCCCAAAGGTATGGCATCCATCGATTCTCTTAGAATATCTTCTCTGGTTACGTTTCCGCTCACCCATAACGCATCATTTCTCGCTAAACCACTTCGGTTTGAAAGCATATCTCTAATCGTAAGGTTACCTGTTTCTTCCCCGAGTTCTGGCTTGAACCAAATAATATAGTCGGTCACCTTGTCATCCCATAACATTGACTTGTCATCTACCATCATGGCGGCTAGAGTTGCTGTAAAGGCTTTTGTTGTAGACCCAATAGCAAAGTTAGTTTGCGGAGATACTGGCGTTTTATTTTCAACATCAGCATAGCCAAATCCCTCAGCCAGAATTATCTCATCATCTTTGACAATAACCAAAGCCATACCAGGTATTTGCATCTCCTGTCTTAGCTTTTCCATAGTTTGTCTGATGTTTTGTAGTCTTTCAGTCTGACTTTGGAAAGCAAGACTGGAGAAGGAAACAATGCTTGCAAAAAGTATTATCAGAACTGACAACACTTGATAATATTTTCTCGCTCTCTCTATTTTATTTTTCATGAGGTGGTTCACTCTATATTTTCGGCTAAAATGGTTATCAACCTCAACTTTTGGATTCATTGATTTATCCCGCATTGTGCTAAACACATCGGTTAAGTTGATAATTGTTTTTTAATGTAGACTGCAGGCTCGCCTAGACTAGAAAAGACCTACTTGTATGGCTGCTTTTGTCACTTTACCAAGCATCATTTTTGTCACCATACCTAACGATCCAACCCGTTAGATATGCGGCAAAAAATGCAGTGGATGTTGCAATGACGCTTGGAAAGAAGACCCAAGAAGCAAATGCAAATATCAAGAGCATAAACTCGATCATAAGGACATGGCGTCGAGAATTGACACCAAACATATTCGCCCTAAACCACCATGGTAATTTTTTCCACTTTTCGGTTTCTTTATCTATCACGGTAATTTCCTCTGTTAGTGTTGAAATATCGACTTCAAATACAGAGGCAAGGCATTTTAGTGTTTCAAGACTGGTTTTTTGACCGCTTTCAACACGTTGAATGGTGCGCACATTTAAACCAGAATATTCCGCAAGTTGTTCTTGAGACCACGCATTTTTATCTCTTAGTTTTTTTACAATCATAATAACTCCGTGTTGCTCTGTAAGCTGATAATCCCTCTAACAGGCCACTGTCGGCCACGACTTGGGCCCGACAATGCAACGACTTTCCGTTCTAAGGCTTAACACAACTACCGTGCTATCTAGAAAAACCTTCTATTGAGAAAACCTCAACTTCTGGACAAGTATCTGTGTTAACCAGACAAAACTGAAATACCCCTTCCTTCGACGCTAATTCTAGCCATTGGTCAACAGAAATATCTTGTGCGTTAACCCCATTTATCAAATTTATTTCACTGCCAACTTCGAAACCTAATGAGCTTGAAGGTAAATCGGGAGAGCTGTAGCCAACAATAAAATTCCCGTTTTGTAGTTTTCGCAATTCTAAGCCAACCAGATTGTATTGGCTTTTAAAGCTTTGCCCTTCGCGAGCAATGAATCCTAATTGCATATTAGGATAATCGACAATAATTTCATATTGACTCAAAAGTGCACTTCCGAGCGTCCAAAAATCATCTTCATCCTCTTGGATAATATTTGTCACAACATTCATGAACTTTAAACTTTCTACCTCCACACTCGGCGTATTGGCTTTATGGTGTGTCGCTAACCCGCTTAAACTATAACCTGCGGACTGCACGCTGGGACTAGGAAAAGCTTTTTCGTCATTGTCATGAAAATAAGCGTCATTAATGCTCATATGATACCGGCTTCCCGTATCAAGAATAATGTCGCGCTCTAGAATGTGATCTTCGAAGGTAATTTTGGCCTTGAAACTGATTTTTCCAAAAAAAGTATCAAAAGGGGTCCACACAATGGACTTTTTTAGCAGACTGGCGGGTAATGTTTTATGAACGGTGACTTTGTTTGAATCTCTATCAATATGCCAAACAAGGTCTCGTAGTATGTCATTACCAATAACACCGTCAAAACCTACCTGATCCGGACGAATAAAAAAGCCGGTTTCTGAGACTGGTATATACCCAAAATCCACACTTTTAAATGAAAGTGAGTCGATGCTGAGTTTATTTACTTCTGTCTGATAGGCAGCAGAATATTCGTGACCACCATAGCCGCCGACAATTAGTTCATAGCCAGGTTTTAGGTTAATCCGCTTAACTTTTTGAGTATCGAATAGCATGGAGATTGAGGACCCCGTATCAATTAGAAACTTAAGCTCATTAACGCCGTCTATGCTCCCGTAAATGTAAGGTTTTGCATATACAAAATCGGCTTTAGGATTAGCTTGAGTATCATCTTCATTCCAAATGGTTTGTAGATCATTATTCTCGTTCATTAATCGAACTTTGTTGATAACACCGCAACTTGCAATCGATAGACTGATGGAGGCTACAAGAATGATTGAAAAAAAATTATTCATACTGGCTCCTGTCAAAGACTGCCAACATCTAATTGACGCAACATATTTAACTCATCAATTATTTCGAATTCTTTTACAATTTTACCATTGTTGATTTGACTAAAAATAACTACGTCAACATCGATTTCTCTTCCGTTAGCCGGTAGTTCGTTGAAACTCCCTAGTTGTGTGCCACTCATTCGTCCACGTGTTACTACTGTATCTCCAGATGCTAACTGCTCTAATACGGTGATCTTAATGTCAGGGAATGCATCTCGATAGGCGCGCAATAGATGCTCAAGAGGCTCTTTGCCTACAAAGGATATTTCACCCGCCTGATATGAGTACTGTTCATCAACCACCTCTTGGATTACATCAAAATTTCCTTGATTAATCACTTGGTCAATCAGTCTATTTACAACTTCAATATTTTGTTTGCTCACGTTCTTTTCCTCTAATGTTAGATATGCACTTAGGTGTGCGAAATCAAAATCCAATGGATTTTTATGCTTATAGAGTTTATCCATGCGCTTGCAATACTCTTTGCAGAAAGTACGCATTGCTTTACAAAGCGTGCAAGAAGGAAAAGTTTTATTCATGCAGAACATAACAAACCGATATGAGAATAGATTTTACTTTTGAATAAAAATATTATTGTGTAATTAAAGACTCAAGAGATTAACAAAACTTGTAATTCACGGATATGAATCTAATCTCTAAATCACTCGATACATAAGTTGCGTAGTTACTTTCGATTTAATTACCTGTTTCTCAGCGCACCTTGTATAAATTTCAAAGGTAATTTACGGTGTTTTATGAGTGTATTAATGGATTATTTTATTTACAATTCGCATTTCGCGTGGGTCAAAAATGCCGATTTTTCGGCATGTTGGTCACGGACTTTTTGTGACGTGTCGGTGACCATCGGTGTAAAACGACTTTATTAGAGATAGGACGGCACTTCGCTGCAGGCATTGATATACCTAATAAAACCGCTTAGTCATGCTTTAAAACTTATGCCGACATTTCGCAGGGGTGCCCTCCTAATGTCGGGGCATGTGTTGGACACAGTGTATCGGATGACGACGAAGTAAAACGGTCTTAATCCCCTCTAATGTCGGGGCATGTGTTGGACTTTGAAACACTACCTGAAGATAAGCAGTGGGAAGTCTTAATCCCCTCTAATGTCGGGGCATGTGTTGGACCAATCCGAATCGAAATCAGACCAGTGTGGATAGTCTTAATCCCCTCTAATGTCGGGGCATGTGTTGGACCCTAGCTTTAAAAATTCTTTAATAAAATCAAAGCCTTCCAACACAAAAAAGTTGACTGTTTTTTAATCACTCAGTTGGCTACTTTTTTGCACAGCTTGTTAAAGAACAACACAGCTACATTTTATACTATATCTCATTCAATCTAAAGTGCGGGGTGAGGGGAATATAAGCATTTTAAATTGCCTACAGCCAAATGTAAGTTGTTTGGTTTTTAGCAAACTATTGAATAGTTTTAAAACGTATGGATGTTACTTTATTAAATTAGAGACTTCTTAGTTTAGGTGAAGCATAAATCAAATTAGTACCATAGCCAATTAGGTAACTTTACTTTTGGCCGCAGCCTGGTCACAGAATAAATTTAGTTAGTGGTCACTACAAGGGAAGTGCATTTGTAGATGGCGCACCCGGCGAGATTCGAACTCACGATCTAACGGTTCATGGCTAATTGCTGCTATAGACTGCCTCAGTAGCAGACGTACGGTTTTCAATGAGAAGCCCAACTCAGTCGCATTATTTATTTAAACTTTCAAAAGCTCATTCAATAGCTCTTATATGAGCAATTACGTGCCAGCAGTACGCAGGTGTTTTGAGATATCATTTTGATAATAGTTACATTATCAACTGCGATCAGAATGATAATCCCTATGTGATTAGCGGTAGTTGGTGCGTATGTACTACAGACAAAAGCTGCTCGTAAGGGTGTAAATTCACCCTGAAATTCCAGTTTGAAACCGTTTTTCCACTTTTTTTGCAAATCGACTAAGTTAATACCGTTAATCAAAAAACGGAGGAATTAACTAATGTTGAACGGAATGAAACTTACTGTGGATACTGTTTATGTATCTGAACTAGTAATACACCCAGCCTCGAATGCAGCGTTTAAATGCTTTATGGAAATGCTGTGGGAACTTGTCGAGGATTTTCTTATTGAAAAAAAAATGACTAGTGAAAATTCAATTATAGCAGCTAGGCCGCTTGTGATTACTGACGCGGACGGTAATGATTCAATCATTATGCATTTTGGAATGTATGATCGCATGTTTCAGAAATTGGAGTGGGCTGAGGTGGAGCACGACGATTCTGAAGGCGATTTTCAAGAGACACCTTATACAATTTTGAGAGTTGAAAGTGAGCTTTCTCACTCACAAATAGAGCTGATATCTTGGCTGTACGTTATTGACATCTTCGATGATTTCAATCAGTACATAGAGCCTGAGATTCCGTTTGGCTTTCAAATGCATCATTTAGATGAGCAAAGTCGCGAACTACTGATAAACATTTTGAAACACAGACCCAAATCGAACTTTGCAAGGTTGTGGTTTGAAATGGTGTCAGAAGAAGAGGAGGACTTCGAGTAACTGCAAAAGTGACATCGCGGTAACTATAGTATTTTTCTATAGTTACCGTGATGTATAGAATTGAAAGTAAAAAGCAATGTTACAAATCACCAAACCTATCCCCTTTGGAAATGCCAAATCACTTCAAATTATAGTAATCGACAGACGTGTCTTTAAAGTTTAGTCATGATCTTAAACAAGTTTGTTTGTTCTTTTCCATCTAAGTTAGAAAAAATATCTTTGTAGACGTTGCGAATTAAAGAAGAAAGTATCGAGGCTAGCTTGTCACCGGACCTCGTTAAAGAAACTTTTACTCTTCTGGCTGAGTCAGGGTCTTTAAAGCGCTTCACATAACCAAGTGATTCTAGATTGTCTATGTTTCTGCTTGCTGAGTATCGAGCTAAACGAAGTTTTCTGCCAAGCTCTTTTTGAGTAGTTGTATGTTCTCTGTGGTAATTTAATTCCTCAAGGATTAGCCCTTGCTCTACATTCAATTCATAAACTTTAAACTCAATTTCAAGTTGATGTCTGATTGAACCTGAAATCTTGTCTATTTTTTCTGCGAGCAATATGGGTACTAAAACATCTGTATTTTTGATTGGTTTCATCTAGTTAACGTCTAAACATTCTATTATCAAAACAACAAACTGTTGCAAATGCAACAGTTTGAGTGACTAATTATTATCATTTTAAAAAATTTTATAGCAAAGCGGAAAACTTAAAACATTGTGTCATCATAAGTTGTGAATTTTATAAAAAGGATGTTTTATGCAGCTCAATTCACAGCTTAAGCAAATAGATGTACGAAGAATACGAATAGCAGACGAAGCAAAAGATGCATTTGCTCTTAGCTCTAGCTTTAACTATCAGATGAACACGGATTTACTTAACTCTCGCATTAACTCAAATCAGCCATGGAATTTTGATATACCTTTTGCTTATATGAGTGATGGCCTAGTTCGCGTTTTTGCTAATTGGGTTTCTCTGCATAGGTCATTTCAATCACTGCTACCAAAAAACAAATCGATTTGTGCACGGGTGTTTGAAGAGAAACCGCGGGGAATAGAAACAATAGCATGGCAATACGTTATGCATACATTGTCTAGATGTCAGCACCGGAATTTTGCTCTTGCTTATGTTGCGAAAATGGTTGAAATTTGTCCAAATTCAACTCTGCAAAAACTAACAAAATTACCCAATTTTAGCAGTGTTGAATCTGCGGTTATGACACTGTGTTCTGAGCAAAGGCAGCCTGTACGGACACAAATTAAAAAACTGCCTGAAAGTAAACAAGCTCATCAAAAAGGAGGCTCAGAATGACTAGTTCCTCCCCTGGCAAACTTAATAAGAATCAACAATCGTATTCAACTGCACATATTGTCAAACGCCAAAAAAAGTTGCTTGGAGATGTGACGTGTTTGACAAATAGTGTTGTTAAGTCAGTCGTTATTAAATGTGCTCAGAATATTAATCTAGGCTTAGCCCCATGTTATATTCTAGCCAGCCTGTTTACTGGGCGAAGCCTCTTGCAATTGCTTGAAGCAAAGGTTGAAATCCCATCACAAAATCTTAATGGACACAGTGATGTCGGTTTCTATATTTTATCGAATTGGCAGCATCCAAAACTAACGCTTCCAAGTAAGTATCTTAGTTATTTTAAAGCGCCAGATAGCAAAGGTGGGGTACTATTACCTGTAGAATTGTTGCCAGCTTTTCAAAAATCGCGTGATGAAAACATAACACTTGAAGAGTTGAACGCAGAAGTCGATGAGTTCAAAAAGAAATATTTTGGAAAGCTGTTTCAGCATATCAATCCGACGAGAATTCAAAATCACTTTAGTCACCTAGCGCCGAAATTTGGACTTTCACGGGCAGACGTTGCATTTATTGCAGATTACGATCTAGTAGACCATCCGCATTGCTCTTACGGCCTCTTTGATGCAAGCCATGTGAGTCAAAAACACGTGCGATACATTAGTTTTCTTACAAAAGAAGCTGGTTTGCTTGATTTCCAAGCCCAGAGCATCGACAAAAAATCTTTTTTCGGTAGTCATCGAGTACTAAAAGGCTCTTCTGTTTCAGATTTTTTTAACTATTGTGTTCAACAAATCAATCGCAGCCCCATAACGACTGCAGAGCTTGTACAGTCTTTTAATTTTTACACATTTTACGTTGTTGTTTTTCTTGAATTAAGCACTCTGCATCGGCCAATGCTTAGTGAGTTTGGTAAACTTGAAAACTTCGATTTGACCTCAGGTCGCGTTGTCATTAACGATAAAGGTCCACAAAGTTCTCGTGTTATTCCGCTCAGCAAGACAGTCTGTAATGTTCTTGCCGCTTACATTAATTACCTAAAAAATTTAATTCGCGATTTGCGATTCACTTATCTTGAAGTAGCCAACAATATCGCAAAGCAACTGGCGAGTGAAAGTAACCTTTTTAAGTTCTGGGATGATCGAGGATTAAAGCCCTACCACCCAAATAATGTTTATACGTTGATCAAAGCAGTGTTTCCTTTTCCTCACAATTGGGCAAGACATTACATATCAACAGTGCTTATAGAAAAAGGTGTATCACGTAACGAACTTGAAGCACTGATGGGACACGCTCCTGCGCCTGACCAATTGCATAACGACTACAGCTCTTTTGATTTTAACCAGAATCGAATTCTGAGCGACAAAATCGAAAAACACATAACACAATATTTAAATTTGCCAGTAATAATTTAATAGAGGAATAATTTGTCATGGAAGACAAACAAGCTACTACAACAGCTATTCATCCGATTGATGCAGTACAAGTAAAACAGAACTTATTAGCGGTTGAAGATTGCGTCATGTCGATGCAATCCAACCAAATCAAACGAATTATCATTGAAAATTTGGGATTGAAATGCAGGCTCTCTGAGTTTGATAACATTGTGCTTACTGAGCCAGAAAAAAAGCTTTTAAAAAATAACTATGAGCAGGCTGAAAATGTTGTAAACCAGCATTTCAAGTCGTACTCGCGAGCAAAAACGCTCATTATTGAAGAGCTCGAAAAGACATACAAATCTATTTATGAAAGACGAGTAGTCGCGAGAGTTAACAATAAACTCGATGTTAAAACGCAGATTCTTGCAAATAACCTTTCGCAATTCTTAGCTCATCGCCTAGATTTAATTAAACAGACACCTGAACCAAGCTATGAGTTTTTACTTGAAAATGTGATCATTTTTTCGGCACAGGATGGGCTAGCATTTGACGAGATTTTGAAAAGTCTACTTGATAAATTTCAAGATGAAGATAAGCCTGTCACTGTCGTTGATGATCAGGTATTTATAGATTTGACCTATAAAAAATCAGGGCACCCCACCAACGCTTATCAAAACGAAACCCCAGTGACGATGAGGCGTTGGTATCCAAAGACTGCAAGCAAGGCTGTGATATCAGCATTCTTGAAAAAGAAATCCTCTGTACCAGAAGTAGCTAAATTGACTTTACCAAATATCTTGAAAAGCGCAATTTCACGTTTTAATAAAACATCTAATGTTCCAATTGCTAAAACGAATAATTTCTTGCCAGCGCTTTTTATTGCGGGGCTAAGATTCAGACGAACTTCAATGCCTCATTTTTTGCAAAACTACGCTTTGGGCAAGCTCTATAGTGCGTCTATGCCTGTTGAATCACTATTAAACCTTAACAACCAAGTCATTAAAAAACGCTCAATTGGTATTCAAGAAAAGCGAGAAAACTTAAACATTAGTCAAATTCAAAACAAAGAAACAGAATATCTCAATGATCACGCTGTATTCGACGGCATTAAACAAATATTGCGAGATGAGATTGATGAAGACCAATCGCGTCAAATCACGTTGAATAGATTAAAACAACTGCGGACTAAATATGATTTTAATGTTCAATGTGAAATTTTTCATGAATGGATCCTAGAAAATCTAACTAGTAACCGATGGAAACATGCTTTAGGAACAGGAAACCGGTATCTAAATGCTATAGGTGAGGTTTGGATAGAAACTTGGCGTGATGTCGATATCCTAGAATGTGGAGAAGACGACATGAGTGTTTTGTTCGAGTATATGATCGAACAAAGAAAAGATCATGACTCCACAGCTCGCGATACCCTTTTCTTGCTTTTTAAGTTTATCGCTAGTCGATACACCATCGCAATTCCACAGTCAGTCACTGATAACATAAACGCTTGGCACGTGCGCAGCGAATTTGTACCTGAGCACTTTTACGAAAGACTTAGAAACGGCCTACAGTCAAAATATTCTGACAAGAGTGAAAGTTTCAGGCTTACCGTTGACATCATAATAATATTCTTACGGCGAGGCCTTTTTAGACCATCTGAAGTATTCAAGTTACAAATGCGCGATATCGAATCGTCACCCGAGCTGTGGATATATATTCGTAAAAATGTGTTTGGTAGAGTTAAGACATTTAGCGCAACTCGGAAAGTACCGCTTGGTATTTTGCTAAAGCCAGATGAACGTAAAATTGTTGATTACTTTCTTTCAATACGAAAAGCTGAAACCGAAGATAGAGAAAAAGCTTTATTGTTTTCACAGCAAATAAATCATGACGTGATATTTGATAGTAATAGTTTTCTACCTCAAATTACGCAGTTATTGTCAGATTACGCAGGCCATCGAACGGTCGCCTATCAGCTTAGACATTCTAGCATCTCAAATTTACAATTGACTCTTTTTGGAAATGCTCAAACTGCTGAGAAGTATATCTGTTACTCAGAAAACCAAGTTTTAAGCATACGTCGTTTCTTTACAACACACGAGAATGACCTTTACTATCAACTCTCCAGTGTGGCTGGCCATCTCAGTCCGAGCACTACAATAAGTACCTATTCACATTTTACTGATCTTATTTTGAGTCAACATTTAGAGAAATGTAATTTTGCTCAATCACTAAATTTTTGGGTAAATTTATCAGGAACATCAGTCACTAGATTGTCCAATTTTCTGAACAAACAGATTGGTTTAAAAGAAGCTGTTAGTACTTCTGAGCTTACGCAGTTTTTTGACAATCAAATTCAAAAATATTCAATCACAGCATCACAATCATCGAAACTAACTAACATTAAAATCGTAACTGTAGATGTTTCACTCAAGCCTTCTTTAACGCACTGCGAGCGCATATTAAAACTGTATGACAATGCCAAAACGATTGAATACATATGTTCAATTCTGACATTACCAGAAAACTACATTCTCGCAGTGATCGAAGCAGCAAAACTAATCAACTTGCATAGTGCATACCAAACCAACCGAGGCAAATCGAGACTAATAAACTCATCCTCAAACAGTATTCAACCGACAAAAATGCAGAGTAAAGCAGAAGACGCTGACCGATTAAAAATTTGTAAGTTGTTGGTGTCAAACTATGAGACAAAACCGAAATTAACTAAACAGATTATTCACCACCTTCTTTCGAATACTGCAATTGACCATAGCTATATCTTGTTTGATTCGATTGAGCGGTCAGGGCGATTTATTCAGTTTTTCCAAGCAGGCATAGACAAAGATCGCTGGCACCTTATTTTACAACCCGCTCACGACTTGAGTGGTATCGAAAATTGGCAAAGCATTAAAGACAAAGTAAGATACTTTGAAGTGAGCGATAAGACTAAGAAAAATAAAAATTTATTTCCGGAAGGACAAGCCAATCTATATCTAATGCATCCCGATGCTGACGATATTTTGAATTCGCGTTCAAAACAAAAGATGGCTAAATATTCTACAAACTCGTTGAAAGCAGCCTGCCACTGGACCGCAATACATCTTAAGTCAATTCAACTGTATACAGAAAGTAAATGTCCTTGATAAGACTGTAAGTCAAATTATAAATGTTTGAATATTAAAAGCGGTGTTAAAATGTACTCGGACCTTTGCTTCCAACACTCATATGGAAGCAGATCCGACATTGCGGTCGTAAGCGGGGCCATTATGTATTGCTTAAAAGCAACTCACTTTAGGGCAGTTTAAACTGATTTAGAGAAAAGATTACTTAGAATGACTCTGGTCCCTTTTTACGAACTTTGTTGTTAATCGTTAAAATTAAAGGAAACAGAAAGATCTCTGTTTCCTTTGAGCTTACTTAACTTTTTGTGGTTTGTTCCCTCTTCCGGGCCCGGAAGGATTTCCTGTACGACTTGGCCAGTTTGGATTTTGTCCCATTTCTACATATGTAGTTAAGTTCATTTTATTCTCCTAAGTAATCATCGTTGTTTGGGTTATGACCGTCTGCCCAGTCATCCATATCAGCATCATTGTTTGGGTTGTTAATATCCGACCAAAGATCTAACTCATCATTCGACATATCGCCTGTATTTTGCATTTTTATTTCCTTTTAGGATTAACAGGAATCTTATAAATTCCCGATTAATATCTCTGATGTTCCTATGGTAACCAGAGTTCTTATCAAGTATTTCTCTATAAAAAATCACTTGATGGCGAAATAATAGGAATCATCATGAATTAAAACCATGAAACTATTTGACTACCCCGTTTTAAGAAAAACCAAGAGGAGTAAACAAGAAGTTTCATGTTAGGCTATATTTGGCTTTGCGATATTTAGGGAAATATATTTAACAAGGATTAAAATGAGCTGTATACCGTCTATTGAGTCAATATTATTACAAGTACACCAAAGCCTAGAGTTACCACCATATTCGAGTAATCAAAAAGCTGCATTCTCTAAACTGAAGCGCCCGCTTGATAAACACCATGAACAGTTTATAGAGATTATCGATGGCATCTTTAGATCTTTGGAAATCCATAAGGATGCTCACGCCTGTAATGACCTTACATACAACATAGAAAACTTTGCTCAATTTCAAAAAGAGCTTGAACTTAAAACCTGGACATTCAATGCCGATATTAAACAGGTGATTTGGCAGCTAATCAGTCACTCTTACATTCCTGGAATAGCTAGGTTTATGGCTTATTGGAATCTTGAAGACATAACAGATAAAGGCATGCCTGGTGGGCATTTTTGGTATTTACCGACTGAAACAGAAGATCGCTTAAACGTGACAATGCCAGTAGAACAGGTTTGCTCGTGGTTACTCGATCTACTAGGTATTCCTTTAGATCGTGTCAGGAACTTAAGTTTAGAAAAGACCAATACAGAAACTTTAATTAGAAATATTTATAACTGGAAAAATGGCAAAGTACCAAGGTTAGAAACTATCAATAAAAGTTTCCCTGATAATACTGAGATAGAATTTAAGGGCTGTTTAAAAATAGATAGCAGTTTAAGTGAACAAGAGCAATTACTGGAAACTATTAGCTTTGTCAGAAATAAAGGTCTTACTCCTGAACTATTAATTCGTGAATTACCAATAATAGAAGTCAGCACCTTAGAGAAAATCATCAAGGGTAAAGGAGAAGAGGAGCACAATCAAAAGTTCGTTCAACTGATGTCCATTCGCTATGCTCAACCGACTTTTAAAACAATTCGCCAACGATTACGTGTTGCTAAGGCCATGCAAGATGGTTATAAGCGGTTACTTAAATTTTTGTGCGGTGATGATATCCAACCCACATGTCCAAACCTAGATGAAAATAAAGTTCTTCAACTCTGCCATATTTACAAGTTTGTTTATAATTTAACTATCGAAGCGTACAGAGTTAACCCAAGCCAAGCAGAAGAAGATAAATGGTTTGATAATCAATTGCCTGAAATAGATAAGAATGGATTGTTTTTATCAGTTGCACCATCAAGATTTTCAGGTTCATTTTCATTATTGGGGGAGTTACTAACAAAACGATTTCAACGGATGGGCCCTGAAGATTCCCTGCCAAACCTTTTTGATCCAAACCCAAAGTCAAACTTAGATGCTTTTAAGCAAAAACTTATTGAACAAAAGTTATGGGCCGATGAAACGGTTGCTGAAATTGAATTGGAAAAACAGGTTTGCAAAGGCTCACCTTGGAGGGCTTTTCAAAAAGAAAATAGTTATTGGGTTATCACTCAATTCGCCCAAAATAATTCATACAGTGATCGCATCAAAGAGGCTGCTATTCGGCGACTTTATGAAATTTCGAAGACGCCTCAAGAAGAAGCTGGTGTCATATTGCTTGAGTGCAGCTATTTAATAGACTTGCCCAGAAACAAAAGACCAACGGATACTCAGGAAAGGTTAGTATCTTTGCTTGAGGGCATCGAACAACACTCTGGGTTTGATGTATGGAAAGCACCCTTTCTCTGCGCTAAGGCAAAAAATTATATTGCAATGAATGAGTTCAAATCCGCAGCCCAGTTTTTTAAACATGCATTGGAAGCTTGTCAATACAGAAGTTACGGCCCATTGAGAGGGCTAATTGCGAGAGATACCTTAGCAACCTTGCTGCAAATTGAAAAACTGAATGAAAACAATCATGAACGATATTTACGTGAAATGATGGCTAACGATGTTTTTGAAATAACCTCGCCTTTTGCTGAGGTAACGCTTGAATCTGTTGCACGTGACTTAGATGAGCATTTTTGGACTGAGCTGTATAAACCTTACCGCGGCATAAAAAGACTCGAGCCAACGAAAGGGATATTAGTTAAGCCTTTTCGTGTAAATTATCTATGCTGATAAGGCCAAAATGGAGTAAAAGGTGTTAACAAACTGCGGGGGCAGGTTCTGCGAATGACCTCTCTTAAGCATTTAATGAGTTTATTTCCACCGTTAGCTCAAAGCCGACTCGATTATATGACTGCCTTATAAAGTTTAAATAGCGTCACAAACAGAGTGAAGTCCTTGCAAACTTTCACAGGCCAGCTCAATCGGTCGACGACCGTTAAAAGGGGCATTGTGATTCACCATTGTCATATAACCGTAAACGTTCGTCGGGTTAGTAAAAGGCTATCTAAGAGCCCCATATATATCTTGCAAAACAGATAAACCTAGCTCCTGCTCTATGGATAGTGTTTTTGGTATATTAATCAACTCAAACCCTAGAACGTTTTGCTTTTGCTTTTCGGTCAAACTCCACTTATCTAACAGCTTAATAACTGAGTTAAGTATTATGTTTTTAGATTGTTTTTCAATTATTTGTGTTTTGTTTTTTTATTTCACAAAAAAATGCAGTGAACCGGTAAGGAGTCACTGCATCCACAATTTTATCGTTGAGTTTTAACATTGGGGCCGAAGACGAAGGTAACACTTCGCTCATCTGCTTTTAATGTTCACTCTACAACAGTCTAAATAGTATTGCTCAAATCTGGGTACCACTGACTTAGGCAAAGTATTAACGACTAAATGCTTAGTTCGAGTGGCAGAATCTGCGTAAAAGCCGCGCAGTAATCCTAAGCTGAATAGCGTGTTGATAACTTCCGCTTCATCGAACATTATGTGCGCTTCTAATTTTCCGACTTCAGTAAAGCCTACAAACAGCAATGCCTGCTTTTCTTCGCTCCAATATAGGTTGTCACTTGTCACCCATCTCTTTAAAACATCAAAATCGTCAGATTCTCCCGATTGATTCCACAACAGATATTCCGCCAGTCTAGTCATGCCAATTGGTGCTTTGTTGCAAGCAACGATTAGATTTTCACACCAGCTAAAATAATCTTTTCGTTTGTCCATTTTCCAACATGGTGGCAGTGCGCTTAAGTTACTGATGAGGTCAGCAAGCTTAATGGCATGAATAGCAGGTTGCTGGTCTATCAATTTGTTAATAGTTGCTTGTCGCCGCGCTTTTAACGATAAAGATTTATCGTCTGTAAGTTGTTCAACCATTGACCTTATCTCAACTCCAAACGCCTTTTCAATTTCAATGCTGTTTACACTAGTGTCTTCTATCACATCATGAAGCAATGCAGCACACAGAAACTTAACGTCGCTAAAGTTAAAGTGCTCAAGAATTGCTTTCACCTCGTTGAGGTGATTGATATAAGGCGAGTTGTCAAACTTTCGTGTTTGGTTTTGATGTGCTTGCGTTGCAAGTGTTTTAGCTTTGATAAGTAGTAGGCTCATACTGCGTCCTTTTGTTTAATAGTAGAAATTAGTCGATGCTAATTATTGGTTATTTGGTAATGCCGCTTCGTATGCAGCGACTTTGCCGGTGAGTTTTGAGTTTTCGATAAGCAAATCAGCATTTTGTTTTGCCAAGGTTTTTAATTCGGTTTGTAGCTCACGCATGTCGGCTTCAACCAACTTGATGGATTGGTCAGCACTGATCTCATATTCTTTGTAATACTGAAGTGACTCTTCGTGTTGTTTATTCAAATCGTCTGCACGTCTTTCGTACATTTTTTGACAGCGCCTAAATGCACTTATAACCAACATTTCAAGTTGATCCCGCTGTTGGGTAATCATTTGGCTTGCAGCTTCTGAGATGTCAGATGGTAAATCTTCAAGAGACAACTCGTGATCGTTAATGTCGCCAAAACTGCCTGTTCGCTTAGCAGCGTATGCAGTCCAAATATCTCGGATCCTAACCAATCCTCCTCGATACCCCAGCGTTGCTCGAATAGCACCTGGGTTAGGTGTTTTGCCGCTTTTTTCAAGCTCTAAAGCGGCTTCAATAATTTCTTTTTCTTTCACTTCTGGGTGCCTAGCCATAGATTAATTCCTTTAATTAATTTAATTAGTTGCGTTAATTAAATTTAAGATGCAGCGTTTCTGTTAAAGCGATGCAAACGCGATTGCTCGGTTGGTTTTAGCGCTACCGGCTTGAATCTGTTTATTGCGCCAAGATGCAGACAAGTGGTCAAGACAGGAGTAAAAACTGTCTAAGTTAAAGCTGCTACGTTTGCTAACAAAACCAAAGCTCAACAAAAATCGAAGTTGATAGTGCAATTGAGGTGATGTGTTTTTGAGCCCCGTTAAGGGCGTAACGCATATATCCATCGATAGATCTTCAATATCAGCTCTTACCCCAATAGCAGAAAGCGTTGAATCAGAGGTGTACTTATTTATTTTGCCAATCTCATGCAAAATAGAAAAAGCAATCGCCAGATCTCTTTGCTCGACAGACAGACTTTGATTACTTAAAAGCTTTGCGGCTACTAGTAGAGCTTGAGACAACAAGCAGTTAGTCTCGCTTTGTTTAACCTTTACTCGAGTAGGGCAATTTATGTATTTAGTCGCTACATCAGGCTGTAAAAGCGTTTGTGAAACAAACTGCTTCAAGTGTTTATTTGTAATGCGATAAAATAAAACAACAACCTCTTTAAGTTGTGACGGGTAAGGGCACAAACTGCTTGGCAAAGAGGAAATATCTAACTTATTTATCAGTTTGTATTGAGCGACCTCTTCCAAATATACACACCGTAAATAGTTTTTGCCGTGATGTGATTTAGCACACACTTCTATATGCACAAGTGAATTGGCTTTAAATGAAGAGAAAAAGTGCCTTTGGTCGAAACAGTAAACTTTTATCGTAGCAGTGCTGTCTGACAAACATATTTCCCAAATAGGCTCACCTTTTTTCGAGTGCTTCTGCAAACAACTCACTAGAAAATATCTACCTTTAAAACGTTTGAGTTCTTTAACTTTTGACAGCGAGGGTTGAATTGATTTAAGCATTGGTTGTTCCCTCCATTACATTAGATAACATTTTGTCTGCCGCAGACCCGTCTTGACGTGTTAGGTTTGGCACGTAGCGCGAATAAACACGAAATAACATTTCGGTATTTGCATGCCCCATCTGGTTTGCAATCCACTCAGGGCTTTCACCTGATGCAAGCCAAAGTGTGGCTGCGGTATGGCGCATTTGATAAGGGTTGCGACGACGTATACCGAGCGAATCTAAAAGTGGATACCAAACTCGTTTAGTCACTGCGTTGTGCTCAAGTGGGTTACCATTTTTATTTACAAAAACAAACTCTTGGTCGCCTGTGCTACTTTTCATCTGTATAAATGCTTGGTAAACAGGTTCACTCATTTGAATGTCACGCTGGCTAAAATCGTTTTTGGTGTAAGAAACCTCGCCTTTAACTATGGTTTCACGGATTTGAATACGACGATTATCTAAATCTATGTGTTTCCATTTAAGCCCATCAATTTCACCGGTGCGCATGCCTGTGAAAAAGCGAATGGTGAAATACGGAACAAAATCGTCACGTACATTATTTAAAATCAAATTAATTTCTTCAGGTGTGAATGGCTGAATGTCACTTTTTGGGACTTTGAGAGGTTTGATGCCTCGATATGGTGAAGTGAATTCATAGTTATCTGACGCCTCTATCAAAATCATTCGCATAATTTTCATATGGCGATTGATGTGAGACGGAGACAGTCCAATGCCATTCTTTTTAGTAACTTTTGCTAAACCAGCCCGAAACTCTAATAAATCCATTTTTTTGATGTTTGAAATTTTCACATCGCCAAATTGCGGGATTAAACGTTTAAATAAGATGTAATGAACCGTGTCTGTATAACTATCCCTCCATTGCACCTTAGTTTGCTCGAACCAGATATTTGCATATTTCTCAAAGCTAGGAATTTCAGTCGCCCCATTCGCAATCAAAGTTTTACGCTCAATCTCTTCAAACTTTTTGATTAAGCGGCTGTTTGGAAAAGTACGAGCGTAGTCGAAAGAGCCAAGCATAATTTCCGCTTGAATACGTTCTAAAACCTTCTCCAGCTTTTTCCGATTCACGGCTGTATCTTTTAAAGTGGTTTGTTCCCGACAACGCTGATTTCGAAACTTAAAATCAAAATATAATTTACCGGTTTCTTTACGAACGTTAATACTAGCCATTAGATACACCGCCGTTCGCCATAGGTATCGCCATTGAATTTGCGGAAAATTTACCTATATCTCGCTTAATGACTTCCCAGTTGTAAAGAATTTTGCGACCACCAAAGGGACGAATATAGTGAATACCTTCAAGTAAAACCGAATCTTTAAGCCTTTCGCGTATTGTTCGTGAATCGTATTTAATGAGTTTTGACAGCTCTTGTGTTGTTAAGTAAGTTTGCGATGTATTCATCGATCTATTCCTATTTTAGTGATAATCTAAAATGACTAAATTTAATTTATAAGGTCAATTTGTCATTCTAAATAGCATTTTACATCGCAGAATGCATTTGTCAATGGCTTTTTGTTATTTTAAATGACATTAATGAATTCTAAAGGTAATTAAGCGTGATTAAATGCCACTTGGCTCGCCTGATGGGTGAGAAGAAAATGAAAATAATGGATGTAGCTAGAGAAACCGGGTTGAACCGAAATACTGTAACTCTTCTTTACAAAGAAACAGCACAACGCATTGATTTAGAAGCTATAGATAAACTATGTGATTTATTTGAGTGTGAAGTGGGGGAGTTGTTGGAAAAAATTATGTGAGATTAATGCCACTACTTCTTTCTATGACTAGTTAAGGAATTGGGCGTATTTCAATATGTACAATTGATGTTGCAGAGAAGTGCGACTCTACTGATCACTGTGCTACTCCAAGCTAGGTTTGTTTTTTAACCGGACATAATTATTTGTTAATAGAAGTACCTCATAATTTGCTTGTATACATTGTTGTGTCAAAAAGTTAAATTATAAAAATATTTGCGCTAAGACAATAATAATTATGGCAAAGAAAATCCTAGTCTCTTGGGTGGGTATCACCGACATCAAAATGATCGCAAATGTTGATGATTTTGGCCCTTTAGAGAGTGTGATGCATGCAGGTACTTTCGACACTGTTTTTGCCCTGACGGATAAATCTGAAAGTGAGATGGCGACATATTTTGAATCGCTCGCAAAAAAACACGAATCAATAATAATACCAGAGTTTGTTACCCTCAGAAATCCAACTCACTATGGTGATATTTCTGCTGCAATGAGTAGCTTAATATCAAAGTTGACTCCAGATCACGCAAGTAAAGATATTACTATCCAGGTCTCATCTGGTACCCCATCTATGACGGCTGTTTCAATTTTGTTGGGTAAAAAATATGGGTTTAAGTTTTTACAATCGACAAGAGAGCAAGGTGTAATCGAGCCTGAACTACCTTTTGATATCGCAGCCGACTTTCACTTATTAAAAGAAGAAAATAAGCTTTCTTCATTTTTTATAGGAGAAGCTCCAGATACCGCCGCTTTCTCCGACATTATTACTCAGTCTCCAGAAATAAAAACCTTAAAACAAAAAGCGGCCATAATTGCTAAGCGTGATGTACCTGTTTTAATTACGGGTGAAACGGGCACGGGTAAAGAGCTATTTGCAAAAGCTATTCACAACTCAAGTAAGCGAGCTAACAAGCCACTGCTTATTCTTAATTGTGGGGCTATCCCTAAAGACCTAATAGACACAACTTTATTTGGCCATGTGAAAGGTGCTTTTACTGGCGCAACCACTGCAAAGGAAGGTTACTTTAGCCAAGCAGATGGAGGTACCTTATTCCTCGACGAATTTGGAGAATTACCCCTAGACTCTCAAGTACGGCTCTTAAGAGTGATACAACAAGGCACACTCACCCCTGTCGGCTCTACTAACGAGCAAAAAGTGGACGTACGAATAATAACGGCAACTAACAAAGACCTAGCTAACGAAGTTATTGAAGGGCGATTTAGAGAAGATCTTTTCTACCGTATTGCAATTGGTGTACTACATCTTCCAGCACTAAGGTACCGCAGTGGTGACATAACACATTTAGCCAAAGCATTGCTTGAACAAATTAACCAAGAAGCAAAACAAGAACAAGAGTATGTTCATAAGAAATTTTCTGTTAATGCAATAAATTTTATATCAAAACAGCCTTGGGCAGGTAATGTTCGTGAGTTACAGGCAACCATTCTCAGAGCTACACTCTGGCAAGCTGGCGATGTGCTGAATGAAGATGACATAGCACAGTCGTTGATTAGCTCCACACGTAAGTCTGAGAACCTAATGGATAGAGGTTTAACTCAAGAGTTTGATATTAATGAAGTTATTGGTGAGTTAACTAAGTCGTACGTTGTTAAAGCAATGGAACACTGTCATGGTAATAAGTCTAAAGCTGCATCATTATTGGGTTTAAAAAACTACCAAACATTAAATAACTGGATTGATAAATACAACATCAAATAAATAGTGGCACATTACTAGCTAATAGCTAAACATGGATGAAATAAAACTTATGCAATCAATGAACTTTGAATTTCTTAAACCTGAAAATGAAACCCTTGCTAACCTTGGCGGATTGGCAGAAGCGGTATTGTTTATTGATCCAGGAAGTGCCCTAACTAGAGCGAGGTCGTTTGCTGAAGAGTTGACAAAGGCCATTTATAAAGAAGAGCGGTTACCACGGGTCCCTCGTGCTGGATTTTACGACTTGGTCAAAAACCCTGTTTTTGAAGACTGCGTAAATAAATCTCTTATTCATCAAATAAACTACCTTCGTATTTTGGGCAACGATCCAGCCCACGGGGCAACTGGAGATCTTCGTAATGCCCAATTCGCATTAGGAACAGCGCATCAGCTAGCAACGTACATGGCAGTTAAGTATTACGGTAAAAGCCAAAATAATATTCCCACTTTTCAAGATATACCTGATCCTACCCAAAAATTGTCACAACTGAATAAGTCAGTCAGCGCCTATGAAAAGGATTTAAAGAAACAACAAGAAGAGTTAGAGCGTGTCGTTGCTGAACTTGAAAAAGAACGCATTAAAAACGCAACAAAAATCGAAGCCCCAAGTACAGCCGAGCAAGCAAGGCGCAAACAGCAAAGCCAGTCAGTTGCAGACAGCCTGCAATGGAATGAAGCCAAAACTCGCACTTTAATGATCGATGCAATGCTGCTTCAAGCTGGCTGGGACGTATCGGACCCTGAACAAGTAGGTCAAGAATTCGAAGTTGCTTTCCCCAATAACCCATCAGGTAAAGGTTATGTTGATTACGTTCTATGGGGTGACAATGGCCAACCTCTTGCGGTTGTAGAGGCTAAAAAGTCAGGCAATACAAGCTTACATGCTGGTCGCGAGCAGGCCCGTTTGTACGCACAAGCACTTGAAGATATGGGTTACCAAAGTCCTGTTATCTTTTATTCAAACGGCTACGAAACCTTCATTTGGGACGACAAGCAATACAATACCTATCGCCCAGTGTACGGCTTCTATTCAAAAGACAGCCTTGACTATTTAATTTATCAGCGTGCCTATCGCAATAAAAAGCTCGAGCAACACAACCCAAATCTAAAGATAGCCGATAGACCCTATCAAATTGAAGCTATTAAAACCGTTGGCGCTCATTTTCAAAACCAACGCCGTAAAGCGCTCATCATCCAAGCAACGGGCACAGGTAAAACACGTGTTTCAATTGCGCTTGCCGAGTTATTACTGCGTACAGGTTGGGCAAAACGCGTATTGTTTTTATGTGACCGAAAAGAGCTACGCACACAAGCAGATGATGCCTTTAAACAAAACCTGCCAAGTGAGCCACGCTGTGTCATTGGCGAAACCAATAAAATCGATCAATCAGCAAGAATTTACATAGCCACCTATCCAGGCATGATGAATCGCTTTGCGCAATTAGATGTTGGGTTTTTCGACCTAATAGTGGCAGATGAAAGCCACCGCTCTATCTATAATAAATACCGAGATCTGTTTGATTACTTTGATGCGCTGCAAGTTGGCCTAACCGCTACACCAGTAAAGTTTATCAGCCGTAACACTTTCGACATTTTTGACTGTGAATCAACCGATCCAACTTTTGAATTTGGACTAGACGCAGCAATAAACAATGAGCCACCTTACTTAGTGCCCTTTAAAGTAAAAGACTTAACTACCGAGTTTTTACGCGATGGTATTCACTACAATGATCTCTCAGGCGAACAAAAATCTCAGTTAGAAGAAGATTTGGGTGAAGAAGAGGCTAAAAAAACCACAATAGCGGGCAAAGATATAGGGCGTAAAATCTTTAGTAAAAAAACAGACAAAATCATTCTCGAAAACCTAATAAATAACGGCATTAAAGACGAAACTGGCTCTCTCATTGGTAAAACCATTATCTTTGCGCAAAGACAAGAGCATGCCGAGCACCTTGAAAAAATGTTTTGCCAACTTTACCCTCAATATGGCAACAAGGTGTGCAAAGTTATCCATAACAAGGTGCCACATGTTGAGAGTTTAATAAAAGAATTCAAAAAAGCAGATAACGAGTTTCGCATCGCCATTTCTGTAGACATGCTCGACACAGGTATAGATGTGCCAGAAGTAGTGAACCTAGTTTTTGCTAAAACGGTAAGGTCGTTTGTTAAGTTTTGGCAGATGATTGGTCGTGGCACCCGATTACGTCCCAACTTGTTTGGCGCGGGTCTAAACAAAAGTGAGTTTTACATTTTTGACCACTACGGCAATTTTGAGTTTTTTGAACAAGAGTATGTTGAGCCTAGTGATCTGGGCAGTAAATCGCTGCTTCAAACCACCTTTGAGGCAAGAGTCGCACTGGCTAAGTCAGCATTAGAAAGAAACCACGCCAGCGCATTTGATACCGCAATAAGTCAAATTAAAGCGGATATTAATGACTTACCCGACCAAAGCATTGCAGTTAGACGCAACTTACGTTTAGTACATGAGTTACAACAAACCGACTTACTGACAAAACTTAGCGGGAAAACCCAACACGATCTCGAAACCACCATCGCGCCACTAATGTCAGCACGAGTATTACGCGACAAACATGCATCGGCCTTTGATAGGTTAATTGCCAACACTGCAAAATGTTTCATCGAAGAAGCCAGTTGCCTTGCAGACAATCAAACCGAATTGCTTAAACAAATAGATTTACTTGCGGTTAATATTCAAGCCGTTCGACAAAAAGATAAAGCAATTGAAAAAATCCGCAGCAGTGAGTTCTGGCAAAGTCTCGCCCTTGAAGATCTAGAATGGGCCAGACAAGAACTACGCGGAATAATGAAATACAAAAAGCCTAAAACCGGCCCTTCTGATTACACGCCTGTAACTAAAACCATCGATGGCGAGATACATGAGTTTGAGCGCGAGGTTAAAATTTCAGGTGCCGACGAAGCCATGATCTACCGAAGACGCTTAAAAAGTATTTTAGACAGCATGGTCGCTGCCAATCCAATTTTGAAAAAAATCCATGATGGCGAGCCCGTAAATAAAAATGAGCTAAAAACGTTAACCTCCACCATATTAACCGCGCATCCAGGCGTTAGCTTAGAAACCCTGAATGAGTTTTATGGACGCACAGCGGATGAGTTACAATTAACAATTAGAGAGCTAATAGGTCTTGATGCCGCAGCAATAGAGTCGCACTTTAAAGCGTTTTTGCACGAGCACGGCAACCTTACCGCTAAACAGGTTCAGTTTATGAACCTATTAAAAAATTACATTGCGCAAAACGGCTCTATCTTACTCGATACCCTTTACGATGCGCCTTTCACTGCACTGTCGCATGAAGGCATCGATGGTGTGTTTGGCCAAGAATCCATTGCCGACTTAGTCACACTGCTAAAACCATTTGTTCGCGATAACGAACAGCGACCTCAACCATAATGCCACTGCTGCTATTTCAGCAGTGAACATTAGATTGATATAAACATTAAATTAGAAGTAAAAATACATGCTAACTGGACCAATTAAAAACGACATCGACAAACTCTGGGAAAAATTCTGGACTGGAGGAATTACCAACCCATTAACGGTTATCGAGCAAATTAGTTATTTGATGTTTGCCCGCATGCTCGACATGCAAGAAGAAGTAGCAGAGCGAAAGGCCTCGCGCACCGGTAAAAGTTTTGATCGTCTGTTTCCGGAAACATCTGAAGGCCAAATGCTGCGCTGGAAAAACTTCAAAAACATGAGTGCTGTTGAGCTACATAAACACCTTAAAAGCAATGTATACCCTCATTTTGCCAAGCTAGGCCAAGTATCAGAGCAAGAAGGTTTAGCCGAAGAAGGCACAACAGTACAAGCCTTAGGTAACATCGGCGAATACATGCAAGACGCTGATCTAGAAATTAAGAATGAATCGGTTTTAGTTTCTGCCATTGAGATGGTAGATGACTTACCGCTGACCCAAAGCGACGTAAAAGGCGATATCTACGAATACCTGCTAAGCAAGCTCACCACTGCCGGCATAAACGGCCAGTTTAGAACACCGCGCCATATCATCGACGCCATGATTGAAATGACCGACCCACAACCAAGCGAACGTATTTGTGACCCAGCTTGTGGCACCGCCGGTTTCTTAGCCCGCAGCATGGAGTACTTAAACCGAGTACATTCAAGCGACGCAGGCACCTTTGAAGACGAAGAAGGTAATAAGCACTATACCGGTGACTTACTCGAACCTTATCGCGAACATATCGACACCCAAATGTTCTGGGGCTTTGATTTCGACACTACCATGCTGCGCGTATCGAGTATGAACATGGCGTTGCACGGCGTAAACGGTGCCAATATCTTGTATCAAGACTCTCTGAACAAATCCATAAAAGAAAACTACCCAGAACAAGAAGAAAACTTCTTCGATGTAATATTAGCCAACCCGCCATTTAAAGGTGCGATTGACGAAACCAACACCAATCCCAAAGTGCTCGATATGGTGAAAACCAAAAAGACCGAGTTATTGTTTGTTGCCTCAATTCTTAGGCAACTTAAACTCGGTGGCCGTGCTGCCGTGGTTGTACCCGATGGTGTGTTATTTGGCTCATCAAAAGCTCACCAACAGCTACGCCAAGAGTTGATAGACAATAACCAACTAGAGGGCATTGTTAGCCTACCCAGTGGTGTCTTTAAGCCCTATGCCGGTGTAAGTACCGCAATTTTGTTTTTCACTAAAGGCGGCAACACCGAGCGCGTTTGGTTTTATGACCTACAAGCCGACGGTTATTCACTCGATGATAAACGCACCGAGTTAAAAGGTGCAGATGGCAATGACTTACCCGATGCCAAAGCCAAATGGAAGCAATACCGCCAATTGGTCATGAGTAATGCACCAGCAACTGAGATTGAACAAGCCTTTGGTGATAAAACCCAAAAAGCTTTTGTGGTAAATGCCAAAGATATTCAAGCCAGCAAATATGACCTTTCTATTAATCGTTATAAAGAAGTGGTTTATGAAGAAGAGACGTTTGAAGATCCGAAGGTTATATTGAGTAAGCTGAAGGTATTGGAAAGTGAGATTATGGCTGACCTAAATGAGTTGGAGGGAATGCTGTGAGTTGGCCTTTAGTAAAGATTGGAGAGCACTTAAATGTTCTTTCTGGTTTTGCATTTAAGTCTTCGATGTTCAGTGACAAAGGGATGCCTTTAGTTCGTATAAGAGATGTTGTCCGTGGTAGGACAACTACATATTATAGTGGAGATTATTCAAGCGAGTATATTATTCGAAAAGGTGATTTACTTGTTGGTATGGATGGCGATTTTAACCGAGCATACTGGGAATCCGAGGATGCGCTACTTAATCAGCGAGTATGTAAGTTAACGGCTGATAATGTAGGTTTAGATCAAGGTTTTTTATATCACCTGTTACATAAAGAGCTATTGAGAATACACCGGAATACTCCAGCTGTTACGGTAAAGCACCTTTCAGTTTCAAAAATAAAAAATATAGAAATCCCTCTCCCCCCATTAACCGAACAAAAACGCATCGCCGCCATACTCGACAAAGCCGACGCCATCCGCCGCAAACGCCAACAAGCCATCCAACTCGCCGACGACTTCCTCCGCGCTGTCTTCCTGGACATGTTTGGTGATCCAGTGACGAATCCGAAGGGGTTTAATAAAGTTCAAATTACTCAGTTGTCTGACGTAATGACAGGATATGCGTTTAAAAGTGAAGAGTATATCCCAGATAGTGATAGCGCGGTAAGGCTTTGCAGAGGGGCGAATACTCTCACTGGTTATTTTGAATGGAAAGACACAGTCTATTGGGAGGCTAGTAAATTAAAGGGAATAGAGAATTATAAGATAAATGCTGGTGACGTAATTCTTGCAATGGATCGTCCTTGGATATCAAGCGGACTTAAAGTTTGTATTTTCCCCAAAAACGAACGAGATACTTATTTGGTTCAACGAGTTGCACGTATTAGACCTAAGCAGACGATTTACACAGATTACCTTCATGCCTGTATTTTATCTAAAGCATTTGAGAAACATTGCTGCCCAACGGAAACTACAGTACCACATATATCGCCTGTAGAATTAAAAAACTTTGAAGTACTCTTACCAAAAGAAATATTAATTAAGAAGTACCATGACGTTGTTTCTAAACTAAGAAAGTCATTATCAAATATGGAAGCAGCGCTAGTTGAATCAACAAAATCTTTTAACTCATTAAGCCAAAAAGCCTTCGCTGGCGAACTCTAACAACAATAACAAGGATGTTCAGTGTCATCTCAAGCAGAAACTTTTTTTACTCAAATAACTAGTCAATCTTTGCAATTGATGGTCGAGCAGGCTAAAAAGTCGGTAATTATTGCTGCGCCTGGAATTCAGAAGAATGTGGCAGAAGCAATTTTGTCAGCCGCAAAGCAGCTGGGAAGTGAAATGGTCATTGTATGCTTAGATGTTTCTGAACATTCATTACGCTTAGGTTATGGTGATATTAGTGCCGTAGAAATGCTCAAAGACGATGGCGTTTTATTGCAGCATGTTGAGCATTTACGTTTTGCTTTAGTAGTGGTTGATGGTAATGGTTATAGTTTTACCCCCAACGCCTTATATTTAGAAAGCGATAAATCCTCCTCCCTTGGCTTTAACGCCATAAAGCTCACTACAGACCAAGTAAGAGAAGCAACGGTACGCTTATCACCCGCGGCTAAAGCGATTGCTGTAGCACAGTGCCAAGATGAAACAACTAAACAGGCGCTAAACCAAATAACACCATCTATCGAACCGCTTATTGTTGATAATAACGTGGTCGAGAACATAGGAAACATGCTTAAAGTTGCGCCTCCCGTGGCCTTTGATGTAAGTCGTCAAGTCCGAGTGTATAACGCTTATTTGCAATATGTTGAAGTTAGTATGACGGGCGCAGCAATTCAACGCCAAAAAGTTGCTATTCCTAAAGTATTGCAATCTATAGGCTCTGACAATCAAGAATTAGCTGGGCGACTCAACACAAGTTTTGATTTATTGGCAAAAGACAACATTCTGTCTTCCAAAAAATTAGAACAAAAACTGAAAGAACTTCGTGCAGCCTTTACCCCATCTTTGGGGAAAAAACACGGAAGAGTCATGCTCAAGAGCAATAAAGATCTTTTTAATAAGCAGATAAAGCTGTTTAAAGATCAATTAGCTGAACATGCCAAAGAAGTTGAATCGACCTTGCAAGCCAATATTGATGAATCCATAGCAAAAATTGCAAAATACTATTTACCCATTGTAAAGGCAAAGCCACCCATGGATATGCAGGGTAAATTAGGCATGTTTATAAACGATGAACAACAGGTAATGGATTGGATTAGTCGACAGTTGAACGGCGCCTTTCCTAAAGCTGAAAAAATGATAAGTAACATGGAAGTGTCGGTAATTTATAAAGACGTAACCTTCGAAAACCTTAACGATGAAGAGTTTATAGATGCATTAAAAAATGCGTTTCCAGATATTAATTGGGAAAAAGCCTATCAAGAAAGCATTGCAGCTGCTGGCATCACATCGAAAAATGAAATTGAGAAATAAATGAGAATCACCAAATTATCCTTAACAAATTTCAAGTCATTCAAAGAAACCCAAACCATTGAATTTGCTCCAGTGACTTTATTATTCGGCCCTAATAGTGTTGGTAAAAGCTCGGTGCTCATGGCGTTAGCTTACATTCAGCAAATTTTAAGTAAAGGTCATTGCAATCCTCAGAGGTTTGACGCAATGGGTCAAAAAAATATTGGTGGTTTTGAATCGCTAGTACATGGTCAAGACCTAACAAAGCCAATTCGTATTCGTTTAGATTATGAAACCACAAGGTCTCTATTTCTGAACTATGAACACCGAGTAGATGAAATGGTTAACCATATCCCTGACGCACGATACCTTTTAATGGATGATTTTGGCGGCAACTTGAAATCTGGTGCAGTAGAATTCGAAATAGTTTGGTCTGAGCGTTTTGATAGAGCTTATGTAAAAAACTACCGTACTTGGGTTAATGAGGTTTATTTAGGATGTGTTTATTCGTCTGAAGACCTTTCAAATACCATGATAAAAGAACTTAATACCGAACACCCTTCTTTGATACCTTACAATAATGATGACTGGCAAGAGTACCAATACGGCGAAGTTGAAAGTAGAGAGGGATTGGACGATGACGAACCGCGTACAGAATTTGAATTAGAATTAAATGCTTTAAATTCGAATCCTCCGAATATAGGAGAATTTATTGATTCAGAATTTAGTAGCCGTGTAGGACATATAGGTCTTCAATGTCGGAGTGGTGCCATTCCAATTCTAGGTTCACCAGTTATCACTAATTTAAGTGGTCAAGATTTTGATGACTTAGATAAACATTTGCATTTTTTGGTCATACAATCAATTTTAAGCCAAGCATTCGTTTTACCTTTAGATAAGCTTCTAGAATACCTTCAAGAAAGTGCTCATATTGGACCATTGCGCCTGGTCCCAGACAGTGATTACGTTTCTAACCCTCATCCTGAGCAAAAGGATTGGGCAGATGGCTCTGCCGCTTGGGATTTATTAAGTAAAGATCCAAACACAAATCCCGATATTAAAAAATTAATACACAACACTAGTGATTGCTTTTCGTCTAGTAGAAAGTTAAATAGCGGCTACGAGATACTTAACTACTCAATCATGGATAGATTTTTCATATCTCCTGATGAGACGAATAAAAGTTTGTTGAGTAATCGACATTTATCTTTTAAAGAGATTCGGACTAATATCGTGTTATCTGCAAATCAATTAGGAACTGGAATTTCTCAAGTACTTCCCATTGTAGTCGCTGCGAACTATGATCCTGTTTCATTGATAAGTATTGAGCAGCCAGAACTACATATACATCCTAGGTTTCAGGTTGAGCTTGCAGATGTTTTTCTCGATACAGCAAATGAACATTCATTCTTAATCGAAACACATAGCGAACATTTGATTCTTCGTTTGTTAAAAAGAATAAGACAATCTACAGATGAAGAGTTGCCAGAAGGTCACAAGCCGGTTAGTAAAGATGATGTTTCAATTGTTTATTTAGCGCCCTCAAAAGAAGGCGTAGTTGCCAAACGTATTAGGATTGATGAAGATGGCGAGTTCATAGACCGTTGGCCCAGAGGCTTTTTCTCTGAACGTAGAGGGGAGCTTCTATAATGATCTATGAATATACCCTAGAGCCAAGTTTATTGACTAAATGGGCCGACAGTAGCCGAGACTATTCAGAGTTTTTAAGAGAATATGGGATTGGTACATCTCGACTATTTAGTAGCTTTCCAAAGAGAAAAGCATCAAAACTTAGAAGTTACCTTCTTAAAGCAGGACCTCAAGATGATCAATCTTTACATGGGAGGCGATACACTGAAATGGTTAACAAGCTTGTAGAATGCTTAGTTTTTAGAGAAACACCAAATTATCAGAGCACAAATTGGACTGACATAGTTACGATTGAGAACGAGAGATTACCATTTGGAGTTATTCTTTCCTCCCAATCTTTAGAGACAGAAAAAAATATAACACCAGATAATATGTACAGTGCGACAAGCATATGGAATTGTGTAAACCAATTAAACATACAACGCACAAATCCTGGGTTAATGACTGCTTTTAATGATCTTGTTCGATTAGCAACTGAACAGATTGTAGTTGTTGACACTTTTGGTTGGACTACTGAAGCAATCAGTTTTATGCGGCATCTAATTAACTCTATTCCTACAAATAGAGTCAATCAAAAGCTTCCCCTGTTAACATTATTTTATAAGGAAAAACGAGGTGGGAAAACAGGTGGTGGCAGTCCGTCAGCAGATCACGTGAAAACTCAAATTATGCAAGAAGTTAGTGCTGAGCTTAGTGATATTGAGCTTCAAGTAATTGAGCTAAAAGAAATAGATGGAAATGATGTTTTTCACAACCGCTGTCTTTTAACCGAGCTTGGTGGTGTTATTACAGGACATGGGATTGGTGTATCAGGAGAAGAACACCATTCAGATGAAGCCATACTAATGGCAGCGGATATTTATCAAAAAAAATGGGCTCAGTTTGTTGAAGAGTTAAATTTTGGAATTGTATCTGAATCACAATGAACTGAACCCAATTAAATTGGAAGCCTTTACTTGTACTACTTCCCATCATCCCAACTATTTAAAAAATCAGCGAGTACATCACCATGACAAGCGGATGGTTTGCAGAAGCAGCCTAGCCGTTTACCAGCTAGTTTATATACTTCAGCCTTTTCCATATTATTTATGTTTGCTACATCAACTATTGCGTCAATAAGAATAAACTTTGTAACCTATTTTTTTATTATAGTTATTTAGATTTCGCCATGTAAGAAACTGATTATTGTAATATAAAAATATTTATAATTTAATAAATAAAACTATATTTTGATGTCTCCATTATTTGTGAAAACCTTTAAAAATCATGCCTTTACATTTTGGCATGTATTTCGCTGTTTCTAATTGGTTATGAAATTTGGAGAATTGAAATGCCATTTAGAATAAATGATTCATTTATTGAGCAGAGTACGCTCATTTCACCTGTTGGTGCAGGCTACTTAGTATTTTCAAAAGGCAGATTTGACTGTTGGTGCATTTATTTCGTTCAGGATAAAACGGCTCATGCAATAAAAGACGTTGATGTATTCCAAAAGATATCGTTCATAGGAAAAACAAAACTTAAGTATTTATTTTACAAGCACTTTTGTCGTATATTTGAACTAACGAATAACGTGGTTGATAAAAACGTAGTTCAACTAATCGACGATATTTCCATCGAATATCCTGATGCAATTGAAGCAAAGTATATTTTCTTGTTTCTTTATGCAGGGATGGTAGCAGAAGAGAATAAGCGCAATGCCATCATAAAAAAGTACATGAAACGTTTAGGTGTTCACCAAGTGGTTATTGAGAATATGAGGCCAGAAGTTGCTGCTAATTATTCTAAAGGAAAAAAATGGCGGGAACTTAAGCAAGAGTGCGAAGCACGAGGGTTCTATTCTAGTAACAACTCAACTCAATTGAGTGCATAAAAGGAAGTATGTGTTTATGTCAAATTTGACGCCTAATCAATTTCTAACTCAACTATTAGAAAACCGCGGATTACCTGAGGTTACTGCGGATCCTTTATTTACCTATCAGTTGCAACAGAATGAGTATGAAGAACTAAAACAAGTTGTTGTGACATACCAGCCCAAAATAAAAATAAACGTTTTAAAACACCAAGATTGGTCAGCTTGTTTTGTTTTGTGGTGTTCTGAGTGGTATCGAAGAGAGTATCAAGCCAGCGATGGGTGGTCTTGGTTTGCTATTTGGCAAGAGTTAGGTTTTGAGTTGAATGCTGCTGATATTGGAGATTTGATCCCCTTAGGAATGGAATCATATTGGCGCAGGCCTATTCGTTTTTACACAGAACGAAGAAATTTTTTGGGCTCTGTTTTCATCGAAGGAGGATTGCCATTTCAATTAATCAGCTCAAAAGACAACAAATTTGGCGATCTAATTAGAAAGGTTTTAGCCAATTATTATCAAGTCGATTTATTAGGGATCAAACTCAGTGACTTAATAAATCGTTATGTAGATTACTTGCCAAAAGTATTTGCTGAAGATGAATCAATTGAGTTGATTTCAAACGTTATCAGAAACCTAATGGACTTAGTGGATAAAATTGATACTAAATCGCAAAATGAATTACCTTCAGATCAACTCGACAAATTAATACCTAACTGGCGGAATCAGTTTCCTATTCCTTTGGATAATGCCACTGGTAAAGGATTACTCGATAACTGGTTGCGTGGGGCATGGTCAGCGAGTTCATCCATTAAAAAGTTCCAAAAGAAGCTTTCATGTAAGCATTATTTTGATTTCAACACGACTAGGTTTTTTTCAGAAATTTCACTGCCTCAAAAGCTCTACTTTAACTTTAATAAAACCAATGTTAATTCGAGTCGCTTAGATTTGGGATTAGATGAAGGCAGCGTAAGAAGAGCTAATTTTGGTAGTGTATATGCCCAATTTGAAAGCGATCGCACTGTTATAACCACCAGAAAAAAAGGTGTTCGACTACCCCGAAATAAGATTCATTCAAAGTTATATGTGAATGTTACTGAGGCAGGTATACGTGTTGAACAAGCAGAAATACCAGAGTCATCAATATCTATAGGTGATGTACCAATTGGTTTTGTTTTAGATGAAGATAAATATGCTTTTGTTGGCCAAGCAAGTTTTACAACTAAGCATCTAAGCATCTATGTTTTAATTCCAACCGGATTTAAAACTGATGTTATTACTGGCACGTGTACTAAGGTCGACGATTTAAGCATTGAGGGTAAATTCTTTGATTGGTATGAAATAAACGGTGACGTACGTTTTTATGATGATCAAAGTCGTTATAGGATTTGTACAAATTCAACCTCTAATACCAGTGGGATGATACAACTAGTAGGCACCGAGATTTCATGGCAGAGCAAACCCTCTAGTGTGTATTTGGGGTTACCCAAAATTGAGTTCATAAATAACAGCACAGATTCACCTTTTGGGCTCACTACATTTATAGACAATAAACCAGTAAATATAGCGCAAGAATACGAGCGCTATGGCACTCATACGCTGTCAGTTAAGAACAAAGAAAACGACACGCTTATTAGACGAAAAGTTGCGGTATTACCGAGTGACTTAAAGATTAGTTTTAGCAGTGAAGAAAAAAACGCAGTAATACAAGTTTCGACTGAATGTAATATTTTAACTAATTTAATCGCAACGGATTCCAAAGTAACTATTGAAAAAATGCCTACATATCGTCGATTTGTAATTGAGCCAAACGGTTTGCCCCCAGCAAAAGTTACTTTACTAATTCAGCCGAATTTAGAATGTGAACCAATTGAAATAACTCTTCCATATCCCGCTTCAGGGATTTATGGGTATAACTCTGAGGGTGGAATATTAGATAGTGAACTTACTGTTAACCGATTGCTTGGTTCAGAGGTTTATCTGTATTCACATAAAGCATATGTTGCAAAGTTTAAGTTAGAGTTTTTCTTATTGCCTGTAAGTAAAAACTCACCATCATTTGTCTCAACTGTTTCAGTTGCTGATAAACCTCAGGTACTTAGTTTATATAGTTTTAAAGAAAAAATAATTGAACTGCTATCACTGTCAAACAGCTTAGACGCGCAAGTGCAAGTATGCATTTCAGATTCGTCAAATACGAAAAAGTACAATGTAAGACGATTTGCATCAGATATCAAAATAGACAGAATGAACGATTTAATTTCCTTTGAGAATAGCCAGTTGGAAAGCGTAGAGCACTCTCCTCTTGCTATGCGAATGGCAGAGCCTGAACGAAAACCTATCCAATTAAAACCCAAAATGTTGGGGAGTATCGAGTTAGATCGGTTTGAAATAGCCAATGAGATGAAAAAACAAGGACCCTGGTTAATTATTCCTAGCCAAAATGTTGATGTTGACTTTAGACCGACTTTTTACCCAACCGATCTTGATACTGATAATGCAATTAGCGAAATCTCAAGCATTCAGACGGCAATAAAAGTTTATCACCCAGCAACAGCACCAGATGTAATTACAGATTTTTTGCACACCATGACATCTGATATAGAACATCCTAGCTGGGGATATTTTCGCAATCTTTGGGACAACTTTGGATATTTGCCGCTATCTACCTTTGAAGCATGGAAAGCCCTTGTAAAAACACCACAAGCGCTGACTTTAGCGTTACTTAAATTTGAGATGAATGAAGAGTTTATTCGTCGTATTGATGCTGAATTTCCCAAGCTGTGGGAGTTAATTTCTTTGGATCATTGGATCTTCGCTAAACAGTGTTTCACAAGTTGGTTGCTTAAACTTGGAGCTGATGAAAGTTTTATTAATGAACAAACAAGTAAGATGTTTGATCGCTTTAATAGGGCAGTGCCAAGTTTTCCTGGAGCAATAATTGAATACTTTAAGGGGCAAGCATTAGCGACTCGGTTACCCTATGAACAAGGAAAAATGATCATCAATACTATTTGGCTACAAGAATTGATTCGAGAACATGCAGAATCAGTCTGGCCTATGAGTTTGAAATATGAAATTGAAAAATCAACCAATGAACTAGTAGAGTTTAGAGGCCTAATTGACGTTCCTCACTTCAGACAAACCAGTGTTGTCATGTATCCGGTGGTGGCTGCTGCATTAGCTACAGGTAAATTGCAGTTTACAGAAATATTTCGTAATGATAGCAATACAATACATGCTCTAAAAGAACTCAGAGACTTCGACTCAGAATGGTTTTCCTCAATGTATAGCTTCGCTATCAGTTATTTTTCTTCTCAAGATTAAAAGGATTTATATATGCATTATTTTACAGACTTAGTTTCCCAATCTTTGAGTCGAGCCAAAGAATCAACCTTAAGCGTTTTAGGGGTCACTAACCCAGCGCTACGCACTCATCTTCAAGCACAAATGGAAAGCCCCTGTGGAAATGATGGATCATTTTTGGCATCGCCATTATTTGAGCATACATTTGGGTGGACACCTTCCACATTTACATTGAGCTCCTTAATTACAAAAGGTTTGCTATCAGAAAAGGTTGTTGCATCACTTGATAAAAAAACAATTAAAAATAGTACTGATAAAGAAGTAAAAAATAAATATCAGTTTAAAGCCGAGTACTACCCATACACTCACCAATTAAAAAGTTGGGAAACGCTTTTATCAAAAGAAGTTAAATCAGTTGTCGTAACTAGTGGTACAGGCTCGGGTAAAACTGAATGTTTTATGGTGCCTGTTTTAGAAGATTTGTATAGGGAACAGCAACTAGAAAAAGAAAAACTGTCGGGTGTACGGGCTATTTTTCTTTATCCTTTGAATGCTCTGATTAATTCGCAACGTGAAAGGCTCCATTCATGGACCCAAGACTTTGGCAGCGACATTAGATTTTGTTTGTACAACGGTAACACTGAAGAAAAAGAAAACCGAGTTAGGGCGAAACAGAACTTAGTACCTAATGAGATTTTGTCTCGCGAGTTAATGCGAAAAGAACCCGCTCCAATTCTGGTTACTAACGGCACTATGCTGGAGTACATGTTAATTAGAAACGTTGACTCTCCTATTATCAGTAAATCAAAAGCAGAAAAATCTTTACGTTGGATCGTTCTTGATGAGGCGCATACCTATGTTGGTTCGCAAGCTGCAGAATTGTCTATGCAACTGCGACGAGTGTTACAAGCGTTTGGCGTAGAAGCTAAAAATGTTAGGTTTGTTGCAACCTCTGCAACAATAGCTGACGAGGATGCTGAGAGTCAGCTTCAAAATTTTCTTGCTGAATTGGCAGATGTGCCTACTTCACAAGTTGTGGTCATTGGCGGTAAAAGAGCCATTCCTCCAATTAGCTTTGATAATACCGACAGTTATTCCCTTAAAGAAATGTGCGCAATCCCAGCTGATTTCACTAAGAAACCAAAAGACTTTGATCCAGATATATCTTCAGCTCGATTTAGCGCTTTATGTCAGTCTACTATTGCAAAGAGTATAAGAGATAAGTTTGTAGCTAGTGATAAACCGATAAAACTTACAGCATTGGTGGAGTATTTAAATCTAAAATTTCCATCACAAAGTTTTGATCAAACCTGTGTTCTTCGATGGTTAGATTTATTGACAGGTACAAAAAAAGACATAGATTCACAAGCATTTTTAAAAGTCAGAGCACATTTTTTTCAGCGTATGCTCAACGGCTTATGGAGCTGTATTGATCCAAATTGTTCTAAAAAAGCCAGCTCGGTTCTAAATGGCAACTGGCCTTTTGGTAATGTGTCAGTGAGCCAAAAAAGCCGGTGCGATTGTGGAGCACCAGTTTGTGAAATAGGTTTTTGTAACGAGTGTAATGAACCTCATCTATTAGCCGTGGAAAAAAACCGTGCGATAGCACATAGAGAAGCAAATACTTCAGATGAATTTTCTTTGCTGGTAGATGTTGAAGATGATGAAGATGGCGCTGCGACCCCAGGTGATAAAAAAGAGTTACGGCACTCTTCTCCCATAACATTGCGAGCCGAACCTTATGAAGAAGGAAATTCCATACAGGTTGGCATTAACAAAAATACCGGCATTATTGGTGGTCTAGATGAAGAGATAAAACTTTATCTATCTCAAGAAATTGAAAATAAAAGTGAATGTGGAAATTGTTCATATAAGGGCTTTTCAGGAAGTAGTCCTATACGCAGAGCAATGCTTGGCGCACCATTTTATGTTGCCAACGCAGTTCCTACTTTACTTGAATTTTGCCCAGATCCAGCCGTGGATGATGAGACAAAGTTAGGTCCTAATAGTTTGCCCGGTAGAGGACGAAAACTTATTACCTTCACTGATAGCCGCCAAGGTACAGCAAGAATGGCAGTCAGAATGCAACAAGAAGCTGAACGTAATAAGCTTAGAGGTTTAGTTTTTAATGCACTTAGACAAAACCAACTTAAAGCGCCTGTAGAGGATGAAATATCGTCAGATACAGACATCGAGGCACTTAAATCCCAAGTAGAAGTGCTGCTTGGGGCTGGCTTAAAAGACATGGCCGTGCAGCTGCAAGACAAAATTAATAAAGCAAAATCAGAAACGCCAACATTTCAGCCAGCCATCTTGTCATGGCCTGAGTTGGTTAAAACCCTATACCTTTCCAATGATATTAAAAACGGAATATTGGAATATAACAAATACGCAAATCCTGAAGTATTTGACACATCAAGTGGCCCGCAGAAACTAGCTGAAATGTTGTTAATTAGAGAGTTTGCTAGAAGACCAAAACGCCAAAATAACCTAGAAACTCAGGGAATAGTAAAGCTAGGATACCTTGGTTTGGACAAGGTAACAGTGACTCCCCCTAACTGGGAGTCGCATGGGTTAACATTAACTGATTGGTTAGACTTCCTGAAAGTTACTTTAGACTTTTACGTGCGTGAGAATACCTATATAAAACTTGAAGACGACTGGCGCATATGGATTGGTTTTAAGTTTGCACCTAAAACGTTTAGAAGTCCTGATTCCATTGAAGAAGACGAAAATCGCGTCAAAAAGTGGCCACAAGTTAAAACCTCAAATTTAAATCGACTAGGAAAACTTTTAGCACTAGGTTCAAAACTGGATCCTGCAAAAAATAGTGATAAGGACCAGTTGAATGAATGGCTGAGGTCTGCTTGGACTGCCTTAACCACTCATCGTGTTCTTGACAATGAAGGGAACCAGTTTTATTTAAATAGAGAAAAAATAACATTTTCCTTTTGTGACAAGTTTTTTGTTTGCCCCATAACCAATAAGCTGATCGATACAACATTTAGAGGGTTAACCCCTTACTTACCTAGAAGTTTCTTACAAGGCGACTTCACTTGTAAAGTGGTAAATATGCCGCCCATTTGGACTTTTGATATTTCTCAAGAAGATTACAGAGAAGGCTTAAAGAAAGTTCGAGGAATGGTTAGCAGTGATAAGGATTTAACCGCATTGCGAGTTGAAAACTTATGGACTGACATCAATGATAGAGCGATTGAAGGTGGCTACTATTACAGAACAGCTGAACATTCTGCTCAACAGTCTGCAGATCGCCTTAAAAATTATGAGGACATGTTTAAACAAGGTAAGGTAAACGTACTTAACTGTTCGACTACGATGGAGATGGGCGTTGATATAGGAGGGATTTCAGCCGTTGTAATGAACAATGTGCCTCCACATCCAGCAAACTATTTACAACGCGCTGGCCGAGCAGGTCGTAGCAACGAATCGAGAGCGATTGCCTATACGCTGTGTAAAAGTAACCCTCATGATAATGAAGTCTTCAATGACACTGCGTGGCCTTTTGTCACTAAAATTCCAGCACCACAAATATCGTTAGACTCCGCTCGGCTAGTATCTCGTCATGTGAACTCTCTACTTTTGTCGATTTATCTAAGGGAAGTTATAGGCTCGACAAATAAAGAAAAAACAAGCCTAAACTTACAATGGTTTTTTGAAGCAGAAGGCGAAGAATTATCTATTTGTGAAAAATTTAAAGCGTGGATGGAGGCTTCTTCTGATTATATCGATAACTCTATTAAAAGCTTAGTACGCGGTACCGCATTAGCTGGTAATGAAGTCAGCGGCATAATCAACAATTCAAAGCGTGATATCGAAAACCTGCAAAATAATTGGTTGGCTCAGCTAGCACTTTTGAAAACCGCTCTTGATAGTGCACAAAAAGATTCACCTTTTGAATATAGAATTAATTTAGAGCTGCAAAGACATCGACTTGAATACCTTCTTAAAGAATTAGCTGCGAAAGCATTCTTGCCCGGATATGGATTTCCAACAGATGTTGTGACTTTAAATGACACAAACATTGTAGATTTTAGGCGAGAAAAAGCCGGACAAAAATCAAAAACTAAAATTAGAGAAGATAATATTTCTCAATTAAGAGGCATGCCTTCTCGTAATCTAGCGGTAGCAATCAGAGAGTATGCACCAGGTGCACAATTAGTCATAGATGGTCGAGTATTTCGTTCTGCGGGCATTTCACTTAATTGGCAAAAAATAGGACCTACTTCAAAAGAAGCACAAAAGCTTAATGTTGCATGGATGTGTGGTTATTGTGGACAAACTGGAGTGAATGAAACTGGTGCAGCTTTAGATGAAATAAAATGCAGCAGCTGTGAACATAAAATACACTCTTCATCTATCAAAAAATCGATTCAACCAACTGGATTTGTTACAGATTTTTTTGATGCTCCTGGCAATGATATTTCTTCGCAAAAATATATTCCAGTGCAACCCTCTTGGTTGTCGCTGACAGGCAAAGAGTTCCCTCTGCCCAACCCTGCAATTGGTTTTATGAGTTATGGAAATAATGCTACATTGTTTCAACATTCGTCAGGTGAGTTTGGCACCGGCTATGCCGTTTGTTTAGCTTGTGGCAAAGCCGAGTCAATGACTGTAAATGGTGAGTTTCCAAAGGATCTATCTCTGATACTGATCATAAACCTATTACTTCAACACCTAATTCAAAAGATTCAGATGGATATCAGCCGCCATGCGAAGGAAGCACTTCGGTCCACTCAGATATTCACATAGGATGTTCAAGCCTTACTGATGCTTTTGAGTTAACTCTTAAACATCCTTTGACGGGCCAATATATTGATGTATCTGAGCAAGGCGAAGCGGTAGGCCTAACTTTGGCAGTTGCTTTACGAAATGCACTAGCTAAAAAATTAGGTATCTCAACTTCAGAAATAGGTTATTCAATTAGGCCTTCAAGAGTATTACGCTCAAACCATCCTGCTACAGTTATTCAGCTTTATGATGCCGTGAGTGGAGGAGCAGGATTTGCACCTAGCGCCGCGAGATTTATAGACTCGTTATTATTGGAAGTACTAGAAGACCTTAGATGTGTAGCTAAGTGTGACGACGCCTGCTCTAGTTGCTTGTTAGACTCAAATACTCGCCACGATGCGAGCCATCTAAATAGACTTACAGCTCTCGAGTGGCTTGGTAATGAGTTTAATAATTTTGTGTCACTCGCACCAGAATTTAACTTCCTGAATAGTTCTGAATATTGCCATGAATCTGTTAAAGAGGCGATATCACATGAGTTAAACAGAGGGGCTGATACAGTAACAATTTGGCTATCGAATGAACTTAATGAATGGGATTTACACTCTCGCCAAGTACATAGGTTTATTTACCAGATGCTTGAAATTAACAATAAGCAACTGAATTTAGTATTGCCTAATGTTGTTTTTGAGGAAACAGAGAAGCGTGCTCTGCTTCGTTACAAAGAGTTAGGGGTCAAGCTACTTAATATTGAGAAAACACTTTCTAATGGATATATGGTCGCTCTTGTATCTAATCAGTCCTCGGCATTAGCAATTGCTAGTCAATCTATGAATTTACTTTCACCCAATGCTACATGGTTAAACAGCACTCTTGAGGACATGCTCGTAAAATCATATGCTCCACAAGGGTTTGACTTTACAGAATTGGATACAAGTTCTTGGTCACAACCTGATAAAAGTGGCGGGAAACGCATAGAGCTTAGCTCTGAATTTAACGGCCAAATAAATACATTTGGCAACAGATTTTGGTCACTGCTTTGCAATAAATTTCAAATTCTTAAGGATGATTTTGAGGTAAGCACTTTAATTGAAATCGAGTACACAGACAGATACCTTCAATCACCTTGGTACTTGATTATGCTAAGCGAAATAATTCGTGGTTTGCCTAGTACCTCTGCACCGTCATTTGAACTACAAACACTTTTTACTGAAAAGCCTAGAAGAGGAAGCCTAATAAACCATGATTGGTGCGATTCTTCGCAAATGAAAGAAGTTATAAATATGTGGTTTGAAAAAGGTATAGAGGTGCCTTGTTACTTGGATATTCATGAAGACAAATCAAAAATATCTCATCGCCGTGAATTAGTATTAAGCTTTAAAAATGGAAATAATTACAGTATTGGTTTTGATCAGGGCATGGGCTATTGGAAACATCATCTGGGATGGAATAAGCACAATTTTGATTTTTCTGACGTTAATAGCCAGTTATTTAAAATGCTCGAAGTGTGGAAGTCAGGTCAAGTAGTCAATGCGTTTGATTGGAAGACAGTTCTCTATATAAATAAAATATAAGCGTAAAACCTGAAAGATAACATTGTTATTTCAAGTTTTATTATGCAAATCTGTTTGTAAGTGAGTTATACATGAATAAATTAACTTTATAGAAATAGTGGGCTAAAGAGGGCTACACCGTAAGCTCTATACTGAAAGAATATCTTCAGTATATTGATGACGTAGTAGTCACCGAATTGTGCTACTTAGTTTTTTATGGCAGAGGTAATATCTTGATATCTGAAACACTGGAAGAGCATCCAAACTAAATTTCTACTGATAAATACTTACTTAGATTTAATTTTCTTAAATCATAAATTTTACAGCGAGTAATAGGGGGTTACAGTGTAACCCCTTAGGTATTTCAATTGGATATAACTAACAGGGCTTCGCACTAACTAACGATATTTTATTTTGCTTTAAACACCTGTTAGAAAAAATTGATTACTGGATAAAGTTTAATAGCCTACTTGATCAATTAAATTTGAGCCTACAAAAAATCCACAAATCTCTTATTTACGATAATTTAGTCAATCAAATTAAATCTCAAACTTTTTTTGGGAGGTAATCCTCCCAGTTTTAACGATCATCATAAAAGGTTTGGATTGTTGCAGCTAAATCATCTGCATACTCTTTGTCGTAAAGCTCTTTTTTAATTTCATCGGAAAATTTAGGAGCAAACCTAGGCGTGTAATCACTAGCACTTTGACTTTTTTCAAATTCGCTTTCTAATGCTTTGACTTTATTGTGATACTCGTGAAACTTATCACCCAAACCAACGTCATCAAATACACATTCGTTATCTGTAATGGTCCAATTATTCGAGACACTTTGTTGGAGGTATCATAACCAAAACCAACGAGGTAAAAATGAAACAGATTACAACTGAATTTAAATTGTAATATGTAGAGCTGAGCATCATTCAAGGGTATTCAGTTAAGCAAGCTGCTGAAGCTGTGAATGTTGGTTATTCAGCATTATAGAAATGGTTACGGCAATATAAAGAAGAGAAAACAGCAAAGGGGTGGTGTGAGAGTGCTTTATAAGTTGAATCAAACCACTAAAACTAATCATTCTCAAAAAGCTGAATTGGAGTAATGAGATTTTTGTATTAATTTTTTTGGTCACAATCTGGTCACAGAAAAATTTTTGTTAGTGATTACTACCAATGAATCTCTTTTGTAGATGGCGCACCCGAGAGGATTCGAACCTCTGACCTCTGCCTCCGGAGGGCAGCGCTCTATCCAGCTGAGCTACGGGTGCAATCAGTTTTTTTTAGCTGCACTGCAGCGCCTGATTGTACAACTCAACATGGATGTTGAGTTTGGGTGCTGATCATCATGGACGTGTATATGACTCACTTAAGTTAAATAACTAAACTTTGTACATATTCCACATGATCAAGCGAGCGCTGATTCTAATGAAAACCTCTGACTTTTCCACTGTTATTTACATTTATTAGTGCTTAGCTTGGTTACGCACTACAAAACCAGTCGTTGTCCTTGCTTGGCGATAACAAAGTTAAAGCCCAGTGTGTTGGCGACGTCTAGTTCTTGTTTAATTTTTACTTTTGGATTGATGTCGCTTTTTAAGCTGTATTTGATATGGCTAATAATAATTGGCATATCTTGAAATTGGGTTTTATCGCTCACTAAACCATGAAATTTACTGAGTTCTTGGTGTAAGTATGTGGGGGTGAGGTGTCCAAATAAGAGGTTGTCGGGTCTTTGGTTGTCGAACGATACTTCGATCACCATACCTCTTAAGGTTTTGGTTTGCATTTGTTTGGCTAGGTAGTGCCAGATGGCGTCTAGCTTGCCTTCTTTTTCGACTGCATCTGGGCCGGTGTCACCAAAATATACAAATAGATCTTGGCCTTTTTCGATTACAAATGCAGTGGATTCTAATGGGTGGCTCAAGCTAAAAGGTGTGACGTTGAGTTGTGTATTTTGAATTTGAAGGTGTTTTTCAGCTGTTAAGTCAATAACAGGGTATTTGTTTAAACGGGGAATGATGCCTCGGTCGGTAAAGTTGGCCCAGGCTTGCCAATTAAAATAATTGCCGCTCATGGTGTGGTTAACTGAGGGTAGGGCGTAGATAGGTTTAGAATTATCGTCTGGTGATGCAATCAGTAAACCTGCCACATGGTCAAGGTGCCCATGACTAAGTAAGTAGCCTTTCACGTGGTGATGCAAAATATTACCTGCGGCCGATAGTGTGTCATCGGGCGCACGTTTTAAACCATCAAAAGCATGGTTTTCTATGGCTACATTTATGCCGTTTACGAGTGTGCCTCCGTCTAAACATACGTAGTTTTCTTCTGATAAGGCTCTGAATAAAAAGGCACTTAAGTTGCCATCTTCTATGCCACCGGTGTCCCCAAGGGTGATTAATTCAAACGCAGGGGGAGTAGGTTTTGCTATGGCTTTGATCGGTATGATCCAAGCTAAAGCCACAACCAAGGTGAGTGCTGTTACTTTTAACATCTGTGTACCTGTGAATATACTGCTATTTAGTTTGCTGCATACTTTGTTTGTATAATTGCAAAGCTTGACCGTCGTCGTGTTGTTTTTCTTTGATGCTGGCCATGAGCATTAAGTCGCCTTGTTGGCTATCGAGTTTGATGGCTTTTGCTAGGGCTTTTTCTGCGAGTACGTCGTCGCCTGCGTTATGGGCAATATGCCCAAGTACAGAGAGTAGCTCTACATTTTCGTCATCTTTCTTTAGCCATGCCTCAAGCTTTTTAATGGCTAAGCTGGGGTTAGGCAATTTGATTTGTTTGAACAAGGGTAGCAATAAAGCATGGGGGCCAGATTTTTGGTATTCGACTAAGGCGCTCTCGGCGTCTGAGTGCAGGCCTTGGTCAATCAGTTGCTGAATATACGACGCTTGCTGGGCAGGGTCTTTACGGGTGGCTCGGGGCAATGCTTGCCAGTTTTGTTTTAGTTGCCTCGCGCCTTTTTTACTGGCGATTTCTGCAAAGCTGCCTTTTGATGCGTGTTGCATGAATATTTCGTAATCTGTACCTAGGGCTTTTTTCCAGCCTTTTAGTTTATCTTTAAGAGGTTGCCATTTGCCTGCTTGATAAAGGGCTTGGGCCCATAACTTAATGACCGGACCTTGGCTTTGTTGTTGGTCGTCTAGGTCTTCAATCATGCGTAATGCTGAGTTTGTATCTTGTTTGTTTAACGCATCTCGAATCAAACATAAGTTGGCTGCTAATGCAGCTTTGTCGTAAGAGGTGGCTTTTTGCCATAGGGCTTTGGCTTTCTCTGGCTGCCCAAGTTGTAATTCTACGTCTGCAGCGGCTAACAAATTAAGGCCGTCAAAGTCTATATCTTCTATCTTTTTTAAGTGCTCTCTGGCCGTTAAATAATTGGTTTCGGCTAATGCCAATAAACCTTGGGTAAAGGCTTTTTGTTTTTTACGCTGCCCCCAACTGCCTAACCAGCTTTTTGAGCCACTGGCCGCTGCCAGCGACACTTTTACTATAAAGTTAATAAACATTAACCCTATAAAAACAAAAATGAGCGATATACACAAAGACATCACATTCATTTCTATTATGCGGCCACTAAATTCTATTAGTACGTAGCCTCTGTCGTCACAAAACATGGCCGCTATGACTAGTGCAATCAGTAGTACAAAAAACACCACAAAAATTCGAATTAACTGATTCATAGTTAGTTACTTCCGTTTACAAAACGGCTGTCTAAGCGACTCTCTATTACATCTTGCAATAAAGGGGCTGCTTCGAGCTGTGACGGGTATTCACGGGAAAAGTCGGTTTGTTGAAGGTTGCTTAGGCTTTCTGTGAACTGTACGACTATGTCTTGCTCTGTGTCAAAATGCTCAATCAATAACGCAAAACCTTGCTGCAGCGCTTGTTGATATAAGGTTTGATTTTCTTGTAAAACCGCGATTTGTGCTTGCATTAAGGCAAAGCTTAACTGTTCTTTTAGTAGCCAGCGCTGTTGCTCAGACATAAAAGGTTTGATATCTGTGGTAACTTTTTTAAAGCTAAAAAAGTCTTTGGTGACTTCTTTAACGTTACGCATAAAGTTGCTGCGCCAATCGTCTACTGAGTCAGTAACGGCTTGCTCGATTACTTCCTCTTTGGGTCGCTCAAAAAATACTAAAGGTAAGTTATCAACTTGTTTTAGCATGGCTCCTAGCGCGAGTGCGATAGAGCTAGTGGAGACTTGGTTTATCTGTTGCAAGCTTTGTATATCTGCCGCTAAGTATTCGCGAACAGGCAGTAAGCTGGGGTCGTCTAGGTCCTGAATACGGCTATCTGCAGATTGCAGCATCATAATGGCGGTTTTCACATCGTGTTCTAACCATAATTTACGGCCAGCCATACGAACTAAGTAATCTGCTTCAGCTAATAACCAGTCTGCTGGGCGTCTTCCTGATATTTCTGTTAATTGTCTTTGGTTACTTTGTGTTTGTGAGTCAGTTAATTGTAGTTGCTGAACTAGGCTATTAACGCTTGCTTGTAACCCTTGGTTTTGTTGCTGTAATTCAGCTTGAAGCTGTTGATTTTCGGCTAAGGTTTGGGTGACTTTTTGTGCTTGGGTGGTAAGTAAGTCTTGTTGCGCAGCTAAGGTCTCATCTTGTTGCGTAGATTGCGTTTGCCACTGTAACCATGCCCAGTAACCCGCGCCAACAATTGTAATGAGTATTAACAAGTTAATAAGGGTTACCAACCATAGTAAGCCGGTTTTAGCTTTGGGAGAAGAGTTTGTAGTTTTAGTGTTTTGAGATGATGGTCTTGAACTAATGCTCGGTTTAGATTGAGGAGAGGATTTACCACCGTTATTCACTGGTTTTGATTTTGTCGCAGAACGTGGAGCGCTGTTGTCTTTTGCTATTTGTTTTTCGAGTTCAGCCAACGCTTTTTGGTCTGCTGCACTTAAATCATCTTTGTTGTCTGCCATCTAAAGCTCCGTAGAATGTCTTGCGCGAGTCAAATAAAGCTGTGCGCATTGAATGATTGCCTTATCACTGGCATCGCGGCTGATATGAATATGGCTAACGCCCATTTTCTTTGCGATTTCTGCGGTACGTGTGCTTACCACTATCCAGTCTTTTGTTTGTAACCAAGCTTTTTCAAAATGTTCGAAGGCTGCTTGAATAACCTCGCCACTGGTTGCAATAATGCAACGAATTTGATCTTCTTGCCAGTCTTGTGTTGACAGTGGCTGTGTAATTTTAACTCGCTTGTAAACTTCCCACTCATTCACCAGTGCACCACGAATACGGAGTGTATCTACGAGTAACTCCCGGCCTCCAAACCCTTTCATTACAATAATGTGTTTGTTTGCAACGTGCTGAAGTTTAGCAAGAGCTAACAAGCCTTCTGTACGGGCTTCTTGTGGAGTAACAACGTCTAATTCAGCTTGTTGTAATATGTTAGCTGAGCTATTACCCACCGCAAAAAATACAATGTTGTTAGGCCAAGTGTTTTTAAGTTTAATGCATTGCTCGGCCGCCACAGTACTGGTCACTATAACGTAAATATCATGGGATACATGTTTGGGTAAGGCTGCTATCTTTGCGGGTAACTGCTCAATGGCGTTGGTATCAAGCTGAGTATCAATAAGGCCGCAGGCTACCGTTGAGACATTAGCACGGTTAAATGCTAATGCACTTTTGGCGCACTTACCTTGAGGCCTTAATAATAAAAAGCTCAAAGCTTACTCTGCGTGCAATGCTGCAAGTATTTCGCCTGCGCCTTGGTCAAGTAACTGCTGTGCTACTTGCTCTCCCACAGCTTCTGCTTGCTCGAGTGTGCCTGTTGCAGTGGCGTGAAGTAGGGTGGTGCCATCTGTAGAGCCGACTAGGCCTTTTAAGGTGATGTGTTGTTGTTCTAAGGTGGCAAAACTGCCAATAGGTACTTGGCAACCCCCATTTAGCTTAGCATTCATGGCTCGCTCACAACGCACTCGGGTTGCTGTCTCTGGGTGATTAAGTGGCGCCAAAAGCTCAATAAGCTCTGCGTCATCATTGCGACATTCTATGCCTACAGCCCCTTGGCCCACTGCCGGTAATGATTCAGTAGCAGGAATTTCGTAGCGAATTCGCTCTACCATGCCAAGCCTTATTAAACCAGCTGCTGCCAGTATGATGGCGTCGTATTCACCTGCATCTAGTTTTGCTAAGCGCGTATTCACGTTACCCCGTAAATCTTTGATAACCAAGTCAGGACGCATTTTTCGCAATTGGCATTGGCGACGTAAACTAGAAGTACCCACTACGGCGTTTTGCGGTAGTGATGCTAAATCGGTAAAGGTATTAGATACAAATGCATCAAATGGGTTTTCTCGCTCACAAATCGCGTGTAACCCAAACCCTTCGGGGAACTCAACCGGCACATCTTTCATCGAGTGCACGGCAATATCAGCTCTCCCTTTGTTCATTGCAACCTCTAACTCTTTTATAAATAAGCCTTTGCCACCAATTTTAGCTAATGGCGTATCAAGAATTTTGTCTCCTTGTGTGCTCATGGGGACCAATTCAACTTGAATGTCTTGATGGGCTTTTAACAGAGCGGCTTTAACATATTCAGCTTGCCATAAAGCTAAGGCACTTTTGCGTGTTGCGATACGGATAATGCGGGTGGCCATAACACTTCCTAAATTACGGTGATCTAGTGATCGTAAAATTGATTCTATGCTGGGGATCTTATCAGGACGGCGGCGGCATGGCTAAAAACAAATTTCAATTATTTATTGGTATCAAAACAGCCCGTATTTACAGGCTGTTTTTAAAAGGTGACATAAAGGTTATTGATATTTTTTAACGTCGGTGACTTCTGGGTATTTTTGATCAGCAGCAAGAATGTCTGCTTCTAGGTCGCTAAACCAGTCTTCTTGGACTTTTTTGTTGTAATTCAAATACAACTTACCGTTTTCTATAAACCAAATCTTGGGATCTATACTTGCCGTTTTACCTGAGGCCATGGCCCATGCACAGTAACCGCCATACTGGGCAGCATACTTCTCAGGCTCTTGTTTAAACAACGCTAAGTTTTCTTGGCTAGAAAAATGCCAGTTAGCATCACGCCAAGTATATGTAAATTTATCACTGCCTTTTACTGGCTTGCCTTTGGTGAAGTAAGCAACGGAATCGTAACCTTCTATGGCGGTGTTATTAAAAATGCCGGTTTTTACTGCACTGTCGGCAGATAAAGCGGGCAGGGCGAATAGAGCAAACACTAATATACTGATAGTTTTTAAAAATTTGTTCATGGGATCTCCGGTTAGTTTACTTATCTTGTTGAAGTAAACCGGAGTGTGACCAATATGATTTCATCACATATTTATCACAGGTATAGCGCTATTTTTAGAGTGGTGTGACGAACTTAACTCGCTTTTAAGGTAATTCATTCGATGATAAGGCTATCAATTTGATTATATTAAGAATTTTAAATATTTTAGTAATGTTGTAAACTGACGGAAAATTGTGCATTAGCTTTATTATAGTGGCAGGGAACTGATTTTGAAGAGCGGTAAAGACGTACATATTCTGATTGTAGACGATGTATCTGAAAATATTCAGGTTGCAATGAATATTCTAAAAGAAGAAAGCTATATGTTTTCTTTTGCTTCGGATGGAGAAGAAGCATTAGAACTCATCAAAAGTAACGCATTTGATCTTATTTTATTAGATATTATGATGCCAAAAATTAATGGTTATGATGTCTGCCTTCAAATCAAGCAATTAGACCATGTAAAAGATACCCCCGTAATATTTTTAACTGCAAAGGCGGATGTAGATGCAATATCTAAAGGCTTTCAAGTAGGTGGTGTCGATTATATTGTTAAGCCATTTCATGCCAATGAGCTCTTAGTTAGGGTCAAAACTCATGTAGAGTTGGCTGTGTCGAAACAAATCTTGAAAGACCGTACCAATGAGGTTGAAGTCAAAGCAAACCTTCAAGCAAAGCGGTTAACTCAGGAAATTGAAGACAACCAATGTGAAATGATTTACATCTTGATGGAAGTTATGGAATCAACCTCAGATGAAACAGGGCAGCACATCAAGCGCGTTGCTGATACCAGCAAGTTATTGGCTAGATATGTTGATTACTTAAGTGAAGAGGAAATCAATAGTATATTTTTAGCTTCTCCCATGCATGACATTGGTAAAATTGCTATTCCTGAAGAAATTTTACATAAACCAGGCAAGCTTACCGAAGCTGAAATGACAATAATGAAAACTCATGCCGAGAAAGGTTATGAGTTATTAAAAAATTCAAAGCGACGCTTAACAACTGCTGCCGCTATTATTGCGCATCAACATCACGAAAAATGGGACGGCAGCGGATATCCAAGAGGGTTGAAAGGTGACGAAATTCACATTTTTGGACGAATTGTAGCTTTAGCAGATGTCTTTGATGCCTTAACTCATAAACGCCAATATAAAAGTGCGTGGACAGTTGATGATGCAGTGGAATATATCAAACAGAATAGCGGTAAACATTTTGATCCTTTTTTAGTCGATATTTTAGTTGATCATTTACCTGAGTTTCTAAAGATCATGAATCAATAATATGGCCCTTCGTTATTGGATTTGTTTGCTTTGTTTCTTAGGGCTTGTTTGGCAACAAGCTCGGGCAGAGTCGGTTAAGCAAGTACCGTTAACGCAAGCAGAGCAAACTTGGATTCAAAACCATCCTGAGGTAATTGTAGGTGGAGGCCCTGATTGGGCTCCATTTGACTTCACTGATGAGCATGGCAATTATCAAGGTATTGCTTGGGATTATTTACAGCTTATCGGTAAGTATACTGGCTTGAATTACCGTGTCATGATTGATGAGTGGCAAGTTAACCTGCATAAAGCGAAAAATAATAAAATACAGATCTTAGCTGCCACGTACAAAACGCCCGAAAGAGAAGAGTTCTTATTTTTCTCTCGCCCTTATTTTGAAGCGTTAGATTATTTTTTTATTCGCAGAGATTTAGAGGCTAGTTCATTGGATGATTTAGATGGTTTGCGCTTAGCTATGCCATCTGGCTTTGCACACAAGCAAGTTATTCAACAGCATTTTCCAAGTATTATTTTGATTGAAGTACCTACTATGACCGCGGCTATAGATGCGGTTTTAGAGAATCAAGCTGATTTACTATTTGATACTTATGGCGCACTTGTGTACATCTTAGAGCGAGAAGGGATTAACACTATAACGCCCTTTAAATCAGCTCGTCATCTAGGTAAAAACCCACTACATATTGCATCAAGTAAAGCTTCTCCTGAACTCGCTAGTATTATTCAAAAAGGCTTGGATGCGATCACGTCTAAACAACATCGTGATATTCAAAACAGCTGGTTTAATCGACTTAATCCGCAGCAATCCGCAGAGTTAGATTTAACAAAGCAACAGAAAATGTGGATTGAAGAACATCCGGTCATTAATGTTGCAGGTGATTATGCATGGGCACCCTTTGAGTTTCAAAATGGACAGCAACAGTATGACGGTTTGAGCTATGACTTATTGAAAGAAATAGGTAAGTTAACTGGATTGCAGTTTTCTTTTAATACAGATGTGTGGGAAAACGCATTAATTAGTGTTAAAGAGAAAGACAATGATTTATTAGCCGCAGTTTTTAAAACACCGAGTCGCTTACCAAATTTATTGTTCTCGTCACCCTATTTTCAGCTCTTAAATTATTTTTTTATTCGTGATGACATTGAAGCTTCGGATTTTGAACAGTTCAACGGTTTAAGATTAGCAATTGTGCGAGATGCTGCCATGGAGAATGAAATTCGCCAACAAATCCCTAACATACGTTTTGTTTATGTTGATTCTCCCATGCAAGCCATCGATTTTATTATAAATAAAAAGGCAGATGTATTATTTGATTCTTATTCTGTGATTGCTTACTTGTTGGATAAGCAAAATATAACTAGTGTTGTTCCCTTTAAATCTCTTCCTAATTTACCTTCTGCGTCTTTACATATAGCAGTTAGAGACGACTACCAACCTTTGGTTGGCATTATTAATCAGGCTTTACTTCAAATAAGAGGGGATAAGTTTAATAGACTCATCGATAAGTGGGGTATTGAACGACATTCAAAAAACAAACCTCGGATAGAGCTGACAAAGTCAGAGCAGGCTTGGCTGCTTGAGCATGATAATCTTGTGTATGTTGCTGATCCTAACTGGATGCCGTTTGAGTCTATCGACGAAAATGGTCAGCACCAAGGTATGTTGCCTGAGTATTATAATATCGTCGCGAAAACACTGAATATTGACTTCACGCAGGTTATGACAAATAGCTGGAAAGAAAGCTCAGCTTTAATGTTATCAAATGACATTAATATCGGTATCGCTGCCCGCACATATCGACCTTACCAACATTTATTATTTACTGACAGTTTCATCCAAAGTCCGTTTGTTATTGTGATGCGAAATGAACATCAATATGTAGATAACGTTGATAATGTGTTGGATCGTAGGATTAGTCTAATAGACGATTATGCAAGTACAGCAGCCTTAATAGAACGGTATCCCAATAATCAGTTTGAATTAATGCAGTCAGCAAAAGCGGGATTAGAGGCCCTATATTTAGGGAAAACCGATGTTTTTATTGGGCCGCTAGCTCAGGTTAACTATTTAATAGCAGAAAATGGCTATACAAGCTTACAAGTGGTTGGGAAAACTGAATACAACTTAGAACTTAGCTTTGTAGTACACCCAAACTTAGCCCCGTTAGTCCCAATATTAAATAAAGTATTGGCAAGTGTGAATACGGTCGAGAAACAGCAAATTTTGGACCGTTGGGGTGATAAAGAGTTTTTAGTTAAAACAGATTACAAGCTTATTCTAGCAGTGGTTGTGGTGGCAATATTGATTATTTCAATAGTGTTTTTTTGGAATCGGCGCTTAAAAAAGGAAGTCTGCCTCAGGGCAATGACTGAGTTATCGTTAAAGCAAAGTGAGCGTAATCTATCTGTAGTTATCAATAATATTCCGGTTATTGTGTATGTGGTAGATGCGACAACAAACATGCTTGTTATGGCTAATGAAAATGCTATTCAATCCCTTGCTTTGCCAACAGATAACATTAGCTCTATTTCTGGTGCTCGCTTTTATCAAGGCAAAAACCAAGATACGTTTGATAAGCAAACTCAAATCACAACGTTAGATGGTCAAACCATTGAGGGGCAGCTATCCATAAATGCGATTCAATACCACAATGAAGATGCTTGGTTACACATTATTGTTAACTTAAATGAAAGAGTCTCTATGGAAAGAGATCTTCAGCAAGCAAAAAACCATGCTGAATCTGCAAATAAAGCAAAGTCAGAATTTTTGGCCAATATGAGCCATGAAATTCGTACCCCAATGAATGCGATTATTGGCTTTACCGAGTTGTTACATGAACAGCTCCAAGATTCTAAACTCAAATCTTTTGTTTCAACGATTAGGTCGGCCGGAAATTCTTTACTACTGCTGATAAATGATATTTTAGATTTGTCAAAGATTGAAGCAGGCAAGCTTAATATCTCTAAAGAGGCGTGTAACCCTCACAATATTTTTGATGAAATCGGTAACGTTTTTACAATGAGTGTACGCACTAAAGGGTTAGATTTTTTGTTGGACATAGACAAAAGGATACCTCATGCCCTATTACTGGACTCAACACGAATTAGGCAAGTGTTGTTTAACCTTGTAGGTAATGCAGTAAAATTTACAGAGTCTGGAAGTGTAACCTTGAGAGTGGCTGCAGAGAACGAAAATGACATTCATAGCAAGTTAGATTTACGGATTGATGTCGAAGACACAGGTATTGGTATTGAGTCTAATATGCTGGAGCATATTTTTGAGAGCTTTCAGCAACACGAGGGGCAAAGTGTTAGGGAGTATGGGGGAACTGGGCTTGGTTTAACCATCAGTAAACGTTTGATAGAGCTTATGGGGGGTAAAATATCTGTTACTAGCCAGCCCAATCAAGGCTCTTGTTTTTCGATTTATTTGAAGTCTGTCGATATTATGGCAGTCGATGAGAGCCCTGCATCAGAAGTAGCGCAAACTGCACCTGCAGATATTGTATTTAATGGTGCTCGAATCTTAGTGGTTGATGATATTGCAGATAACAGAAATTTGTTAATCGAAATTTTCAAGGGTTTAAATATCGAGTGTATGCAAGCTGTTAATGGTCAACAAGCGCTAGATATGAGTCATGAACACCACTTCGACTTGGTTCTTATGGACATTCGCATGCCAGTTATGGATGGATATAAAGCAGCGAATCAGATAAAACTATCGCATCCAGCGCTTCCAGTCGTGGCGTTAACAGCATCAGTCATGCGTGATGATTATGAACGTCAACGAAGAGAAAACTTTATTGGATACTTACGTAAACCCGTTTTAAAACAAGAATTAATAGCTGAACTGCAAAAACATTTAAGTTATAGCTACAGCCCATTAGGGCCAAAACTTGAATGCGAGCTTGGATTTAGTGATGAATTGTTACTTGAGCTCAACAATACATTTTTAGCTAGGTGTGAGCAGCTCAAGCAACGTAATAACTTAAGTGACATCGCTAAATTTGCTAATGAGTTATTAGAAGTGGCCGAAAAATATCAATCTAAGCCTTTAACTGATTTTGCTCTGCAACTTATCGAAGCTACGGATAGCTTCAATATAGTTGAGATAAAATCAGCCCTTATAAAATTTATAAAAATGGTGAGTGGTACTTAGTTTAGTCTTTGCTGTAACCAAATTGATATGTCGTCTATCTCTTGCTTGCAAACACTGTGAGGCATTGCATATTCATGCCACGAAGTGGAATAACCGTTACTTTCTAATACCTTAACTGCACTTTTCCCCATCATAATAGGGACGACTTCATCTTGAGTTCCATGGGCTACAAAGATAGGCGTCGCTTTGTTAGCATCACTTGCTTCAGCGGCTAATGTATTTGGCTCACTCATATAAGTAGATAACATCATTATGCCTGCTAGAGAGTTTTTATATCGAGTGCCTAAGTGAGCTGCGATTACACCACCTTGTGAAAAACCCGCCAAAACAATCTTACTCGCAGGTATACCATTACTTATTTCAGCTTCAATGAGGGCTTCAACCTGAGCGGCTGACTCTCTCACGCCTTTGCTATCGGCCCTGTTATTAAAGTCCATGCTTGCTATGTCATACCATGCGCGCATGGCCATGCCACCATTAATAGTGATTGGGCGAGTTGGCGCATGGGGGAAAACAAATCGAATAGCCAAATCTTCTGGCATGTTTAATTCGGGTACAATTGGCGCAAAGCCATTTCCTGAATCCCCTAAGCCGTGTAACCAAATGACTGTGGCTTTAGGTGCTTGGGTAGGATTAACTTCAACGTACGGTAACAATTCTTGACTCATATTTAAGGCTCTTATTATTTTCTGAGATTAACTGTTGTTTCTGCTTGCTTAGATATGGCTTCATCTAAGAATGACCAAAATTCAACACCGGTGCGCTCGTCTATCCACTGCTCATTTTGAAAATTAAAATGATGCCCATTGAATTTAGTCGCCATCCACAATTGTTGTAATGGTGGTTGCTTATTAATGATAATTTTTGTGCCATTTATAAATGTCATAGTGAGAATACTGCCTGCTGATTCATAATCAATATCCACTTCGCATTCATCTAACATTTCTTCAATGTCTATAAGTAAGTCGTCGGTCATTTGATGATATTGGCTGTCATTCATATCGTTACCTGTTTTGGCTAATTGAATTTGGGTACTCGGCCCTTGATACAGACTATGCTAACATTGCCAACTAACTGCGACATAACATTTAATAGCTAAAAGATAAAAATGCCTCAAACTCTCGGAAATCTATTTATTCTTGCTGCGCCTTCAGGGGCCGGTAAATCTAGCCTTATCAAAGCCCTATTAGAAAAACATCAAACTACAGGTGTGCATAATAATGCCATGCAGGTATCGGTATCCCATACAACTCGGGCACCTAGACCAGGTGAAGTTGATGGGGTGCATTATCATTTTGTTAACCATACTGAGTTCGAAGCCTTAATTGCTGAAAATGCATTTTTTGAATGGGCTGAGGTATTCGGTAACTATTATGGTACCTCTAGAGTGGTTATTGAACAGACCCTAGCTAAAGGCATTGATGTGTTTTTAGATATTGATTGGCAAGGCGCTAGGCAAGTCAAAGCACAAATCCCTGATACGGCTACTATCTTTGTTGCTCCTCCCTCAAAAGAAGAATTAAAAAGACGGTTAACACAAAGAGGGCAAGACTCTGCAGAGGTTATTGCTGAGCGAATGACAAAAGCTGTATCAGAAATATCCCATTATCATGAGTTTGATTTTATAGTGGTGAATGATGATTTTGAGGCTGCTTTAAATGAATTAGATGCCATAGTGATCACTAGGCGCTTGCGAAAAGAGAAGCAAATTATTCGTTATCAGAGCTTATTTGATAATTTATTGACGGATAAATAGACAATACTCGATCAAATAGCTTTAAAACTGTCGCATTAGCCAGTACACTACGCGACCTTTTTTTATATATTACCATCGACGGAGATCATCATGGCCCGCGTAACAGTTGAAGACGCAGTAGATAAAGTTGGCAACAGATTTGATTTAGTATTAGTGGCTGCTCGTCGTGCTCGCCAAATTGCTATTGAAGGTAAAGAGCCTATGGTAGCACGTGGCACTGATAAGCCTACAGTTGTTGCCTTGCGTGAAATTGAAGAAGGTTTAGTGACTGCTGATACATTAGAAGCAGATACTTTACGTGATCAACAAGCACAAGACCAAGCAGAGTTTGATTCAGTAACTAATATTCTTGCAGAGCAATAAAATTTTTTGATTGTTTGCCTGCTTTAAAATACAGGGCTGACAAATATTAAAATGTTATTGTTAGGTACTTACCTCATTGTATGTTTCGCGTACAACTTGGGGTAAGTATTTTTGGCTTTTTCAGACATTTCTGAAAATTTTAATTATTGCCGTTGGCATCCCCCGAAATTACCCGTATTCTTAGATTATTCATCCATTAATAGAAAGTATTAGCTGTGTATCTCTTTGAGGGTCTTAAACAAAAGCTCGAATCTTATTTGCCGCCCGAAAAGGTTGCGGATACTCAACGTGCGTTTGTTGTAGCTAGAGATGCTCACAGTGGCCAAATGCGTTCTAGTGGTGACCCCTACATCACTCATCCTGTAGCGGTTGCTGGTATTTTAGCAGATATGCGCCTTGACCATGAAACCCTCATGGCTGCGTTATTACATGATGTAATTGAAGACACCCATCATAGCAAAGACGACCTCAGTGAGCAGTTCGGCCTGACGGTAGGTGAGTTGGTTGAGGGGGTCAGCAAGTTAGATAAAATCCACTTTAGCAATAAGCTAGAAGCCCAAGCCGAAAACTTCCGAAAAATGATGATGGCTATGGTGCAAGATATTCGTGTTATTTTGATTAAGTTAGCCGACCGAACACATAATATGCGAACACTGGGCTCTTTGCGTCCTGATAAACGTCGCCGAATTGCCCGTGAAACTCTCGATATTTATGCGCCTATAGCTCACAGGTTGGGTATTCATGCTATTAAAAATGAACTCGAAGACTTAGGCTTTCAAGCCATGTATCCCTTAAGGCATAGAGCATTAATGGGAGCGGTTAAACAGGCTAGAGGTAATCGTAAAGAAATTATTGAAAATACCCGTAAAGAAGTTGAGTCTCGCTTAGAAGACTTTCAGATTGAAACCATAGTTAGCGGGCGAGAGAAACACCTTTATTCTATTTATCGCAAAATGAAAAACAAAGAGTTGATGTTCAATGAAGTCATGGACATTTACGCTTTTAGGGTAGTGGTTGAGTCGGTTGATCATTGCTATCGAGCACTAGGTGCTATGCATGGTTTGTATAAACCCATTGAAGGTCGCTTTAAAGATTACATAGCCATTCCTAGGCTAAATGGCTACCAGTCTTTACATACCTCTTTGATTGGTCCTCATGGTATCCCTGTTGAAATTCAAATTCGCACCGAAAATATGGATCATATGGCCGACAAAGGTGTTGCTGCCCATTGGTTATATAAAGATGATACTGATAACTCTGGTACTACAGCTCAAGTGCGTGCTCGCAAATGGATGCAGTCTTTAATTGAATTACAACAAAGTGCCAGTTCTTCTTTTGAGTTTATCGAAAATGTTAAAACGGATTTATTTCCAGAAGAAATTTATGTCTTTTCTCCAGACGGACGGATCATTGAGTTGCCTTTAGGTGCCACGGCTGTTGATTTTGCTTATGAGGTGCATTCTGACGTAGGAAATAGCTGTGTTGGGGTCAAGGTTGAAAGGCGACCGTTTTCACTTAGTAAACCATTAGAAAATGGTCAAACTGTTGAAATCATAACCTCGCCAAGAGCTAAACCCAATGCGAATTGGTTGAACTTTGTCGTTACGGCAAGGGCGCGTTCTAATATTCGACACTACCTTAAAAATCAGCGCGCAGAAGAAGCCGTGGTGATGGGTAATAGGTTGCTGAGGCATGCATTAGGTAGAATTAAATTAGATGACGTGTCAAAAGAAGACATTGATCGAGTGGTGTTGGAAACCAAGCATAATAACTTTAACGAGTTGTTAGGTGACATAGGTTTAGGTAATGAGCTTAGCGCGATTGTTGCTAGACGTTTGTTAGGGGAAAATACAGAATTTGATAAGCAAGGTAAGGTTGCTATTCGAGGCACTGAGGGGTTATTGGTTTCTTTCTCTCGTTGTTGTCACCCAATACCTGATGATGAGATTGTTGCTATCCTCAGCCCTGGTAGAGGCCTAGCTATCCATCAAAACGGCTGTAGTAATATTCGTAAGCTCACAAAAGAAGAGCCACACCGTGTTTTAATAATGAAATGGGATGAGGATGTTAAAGGCGAGTTCCATGCATCACTGCGCGTAGAGTTAGTCAATCATCAAGGTACATTGGCCACATTAACCAATACAGTCGCCCGTTGCGGTTCTAATATTGTCAGCCTACAAACTGAAGAAAAAGAAAGTAATGTATATTACATCGATATTGAATTAATGGTCCAAAACCGTCTGCAATTAGCAAATGTGATGCGTAAAATACGCACTATGCCAGAGGTGCAGAGAGTTTCAAGACACAGCCAAGCAAAACTTAACAAACAAAACATCCATAAATCTTAATTTTTAAAAAGGTAAACTATCATGTCTAAGTCGGTTATTCATACAGACAAGGCGCCGCAAGCGATCGGTACATACAGCCAAGCAGTCAAAAGCGGCACTACAGTATATTTATCTGGGCAAATCCCCCTTGTACCAGAGACTATGGAAATCATTTCGGAAGATTTTGAAGAGCAAGCTCATCAAGTGTTTAAGAATATTCAAGCTGTATGTGAAGCGGCTGGTGGCACAGTAAATGACCTTGCAAAGGTGAATATATTTTTAATCGATCTCTCTAAGTTTGCCATGGTTAACGAAATCATGAGTCAGTATTTTGAGCAACCTTATCCAGCAAGGGCAGCAGTTCAAATCAGTGCATTGCCTAAAGCGGTACAAATAGAAATTGACGGTGTGATGGAATTACCCGAATAAATAATGAGTAAATGAATAGATCTGCATGACCTCACACTCACGAATGTCTCCTGAGAGGTATGCCCGTATTAGGCAGCTTCTCGCTTTAAGGCAACCAAGCCTAACGGTATGTTTAGAACAACTCTATAAACCACATAATGCCTCTGCGATTGTGCGTAGTTGTGATGCTGTGGGAATACACAAAGTTCATGCTGTTTGCTCGCAAGATCCAGATAGCCCACAAAGTGCCTCAGGTTTAAAAGAAAGTGCTATGTTAAAAGCTACAGCTATGGGCAGCGAACACTGGGTAGAAACCCATGTGCATGCGGATATTGATAGTGCAGTTGATGTTTTAAAGCAGCAGAATATGCAAATCTTGGTAACCAATCTGAGCCCCGCTGCAGTAGACTTTCGGGAGATTGATTACACCCAGCCTACGGCTATTCTTTTGGGCCAAGAAAAGCTTGGTGTGAGTGCTAAAGCAAAAGCTTTTGCAGATAAAGAAATAATTATTCCTATGGTGGGGATGGTGCAATCGTTAAATGTGTCAGTGGCCGCCGCTCTCATTTTATATGAGGCTCAGCGCCAACGGCAGTTAGCTGGTATGTATGAAAAATCTCTATTGGATGAAGAAACTTGCCAGCGTACGTTATTCGCCGGTGGCTTTCCAAATTTCAAAAAAATTTGTGACCGCAAGGGCTTAGCGTACCCTCATATTAATACTGAGGGGGTGATTGAAGCTGATGAAGTATGGTGGCAACAACTTCAGCATAGTAGTTAACGTATACTCTATGGACCTAAATAACTATTAAACCAAATGAAATTATATTTGAGTTTTCTGGTTCTTTATCGTCTATCAATCCGTGTTTGGAAAAAAAGGAAAATTGTTATGTTTTATACTCGTTTGGCCATGCCAATATTGCTGTGTTTATTGTCTTTACAGGTGAGCGCATTAGATCGAACTCGCATTGCCGACAACGCTGAAGATGTGACCCCTCTTTTAGTGGGGCAAAGTACACCAAATAGTAAACTACAGACTGCGGATGGAAGCCCAGTGAGTTTAAAAGCATTTACCATGCAAAAACCTACTGTCTTGATATTTTATCGCGGGGGCTGGTGTCCTTATTGCACAAGGCAGTTAGCTGGTTTAAAAGATATTGAAGTACAGCTAGATGAATTGGGCTATCAGATTTTAGCAATTTCTCCAGAAACCCCAGCTCAGCTACAAGAACAAAAATTGCAAACGCAATTTACAGTGCAGTTGCTGTCTGATCCAGAACTAGAGGCTATTTCTGGCTTTGGAGTAGGTTTTTATGTACCTAATGAAACTCGTAGCAAGTACAAAAATAAGTGGGATATTAATTTAAATATTGAAGAACGCACAGATAAAGCGGTGTTGCCCGCCCCAGCAGTTTTTATTTTGGATCAAAAAGGTGTAGTTAAATTTAGCTATGTCAATCCAAATTATAAAGAGCGTTTATCTCCAGAGTTGTTGTTTCAGGCAGCTAAGCTCTCGCTTTAGATCATTTTATAACCGAGTCGCTATGTTTCGGCTCGGTAAACCTTGCGTATAAAAGAATAATCTCCGAGTATTAGTCATTAATTGTTAAATATTCTGGTTTTCTCTTTGTTCAATAACCAACAGCTATTTTTTTATAACGAGCTAAGTAAGTATTCTTCATGCTTGGGTTAGCGCAAAAGCCAATTACAACGCTAAAGGGAGTAGGTAGCAAAGCGGCTGAGAAGCTTGCTAAATTGTCGATCGTCACTGTCCAAGATTTGCTTTTTCATTTGCCTCACAGGTACGAAGATCGTACTCGTATTTATCCTATCACTGATTTACAACCTCACTTACATACCAGTATTCAAGGTGAAGTGATGTCGTGTGATATTCAATTTGGTCGTAAGCGTATGTTGGTGGTTCGACTAAGTGATGGTACAGGTACAGTGACCTTACGTTTTTTCCACTTTTCGGCGGCACAAAAAAATAATCTGCAAGTAGGTACTACAATTCGCTGCTTTGGTGAAGTGAAAGCCGGTAAGTTTGGACTAGAGATTATGCATCCCGAATATAAATCTATCGATGCAGACAAGCCAGACTCCATGCAAGCCTCACTGACTCCTGTATACCCAGCTACAGAGGGCATTAAACAACTCACTCTTAGAAGCTTGTCTGAACAGGCGCTGGTATTATTAGACAAAGGTGGTTTAGCTGAATTATTACCAGAAGGCTTGTATCAGCATCAAGTCAGTTTGATAGAGGCTTTACATTTAGTGCATCGTCCTCCTCCCGATGTGACCTTAAGCTTGTTAGAAGAAGGCAAACACCCAGCCCAACAACGCTTAGTGGTTGAAGAATTGCTTGCTCACCATTTGAGTGTATTGAAGGTGCGTCAACAAAGTCAGCAACAAGCCACTTACCCTATTTGGCCTGCAGCTAATTTACTGAATCAATTTCTAGGTAACCTACCCTTTAAGCCAACTAACGCACAATTAAAAGTTACCACTGACATACAAGACGACATGCAACAGAAGCAGCCTATGATGCGCTTAGTACAAGGTGATGTCGGCTCTGGTAAAACTTTAGTTGCAGCCTTAGCGGCTTTATCTGCAATCGCTGCTGGATATCAAGTGGGGCTGATGGCGCCTACTGAGTTGTTAGCCGAGCAACATGCTAGTAACTTTAGGCATTGGTTTGAACCTTTAGGCATCGAAATAGGTTGGCTTGCCGGTAAGTTGAAAGGCAAAGCTAGAGAAAAAGTACTTTCGCAACTTGCCAATAACGAAATCAAAATGCTGGTAGGCACCCATGCTATTTTTCAAGATACTGTGCAGTTTTCGTCACTTGCGTTAGTGATTGTGGATGAGCAACACCGGTTTGGTGTAGGGCAGCGCTTAGCTCTACGTAAAAAAGGAGAGTCTCAAGGCGCATTTCCCCATCAGCTAATTATGACTGCTACGCCCATCCCAAGAACATTAGCCATGACCGCCTATGCAGATCTAGATACCTCGGTCATTGATGAGTTACCACCAGGGCGTACGCCTGTTAAGACCGTCGTCTTGCCAGATTCGCGCCGTGAGGAGGTCATTAACCGAGTGCGCGATGTTAGTGTTGAGCAAGGCCGGCAAACCTACTGGGTATGTACTTTAATAGATGAGTCTGAATTTTTGCAAAGCCAAGCAGCTGAAGACACCGCTATTTTATTACGAACTGCGTTACCTGAGCTTAAAGTGGGTCTTGTTCATGGCCGATTAAAGTCTGATGAAAAACAAAGCATTATGGACGAGTTCAAAGCAGGAGACTTAGATTTACTGGTGGCAACCACAGTCATCGAAGTAGGCGTAGATGTACCTAATGCTAGCTTAATGATTATTGAAAACCCAGAGCGTTTGGGGCTTGCACAGTTGCACCAGCTACGTGGCAGGGTAGGGCGAGGGTCTGTTGAAAGTCATTGCGTACTGATGTATCAAAGCCCATTGTCTAAGACCGCTAATAAACGTTTAGCCGTACTTAGAGAATCTAACGACGGTTTTTATATCGCACAGCAAGATTTAGAAATACGCGGCCCTGGCGAGTTATTAGGGACTAAACAAACAGGTCTTGCTGATTTGAAAATTGCAGATTTAATGCGCGACGCCGAGCTCATCCCTCAGGTCCAAAACATTGCCGATCATTTGTGGCAACAATACCCATCAAACGCCCAAGCTATTATAAATCGCTGGTTAGGCAACAAAGAGCATTTTGGTCATGCATAAACTCCAAATAGAACGCAGTGTACCCGTTACCGTACCTAGTGATGCATGTGAGGCCTTAGTTGCCCAAGCTCAAGAAATTGCTAAAACATGGCGGTTAGATTTTAAAACAACAGCAAACAAAGGCTTAGCACTTTTTCAGCAACAAACGCACCTTGAACTAAGACAGCTCGATGAGCCTAAAGTTGGAGCGGTAATTGTTGACTTTGCGTCTAATGCCGCCACCCATAGACGTAAACATGGCGGAGGAAGAGGTGAAGCCGTCGCTAAAGCTGTGGGTTTGAAAGGCCAAAAAACATGGCGAGTTTTAGACGCCACTGCTGGCCTTGGGCGTGACGCTTTTGTATTAGCAAGCCTAGGGTGCAAAGTGGATATGATAGAACGCTCACCAATAGTGGCTGCACTGTTGCAAGATGGGTTAAATCGAGCTGAGGCAGATGTAGAGTTAAGTGCTTGGTTACCAGAGCATATGCAATTACATCATGGGGTTGCTGTAGATTTATTGTCAAAATGGCAGGGTGTTACACCAGATGTAGTGTATTTAGACCCAATGTTCCCTCATCGTAAAAAAAGTGCAGCGGTTAAAAAAGACATGCGTTTGTTTCAACAATTATTAGGCCCAGATGAAGATGCTGATTTGCTATTACCTCCGGCATTGGCATTGGCTAAAAAGCGCGTGGTCGTAAAACGCCCAGCAGGAGCCCCCTATTTAGCCAATAAAAAACCTGACATCGAAATGGCAGGAAAAGCAAACCGTTTCGATGTTTATTTAATTCACATATAAAGGTTAGTGGTTCTTTTGAGAGGCCCCAAACAGTGCTTTATGGTCTATGAATAAACTCTAAACGATTGCCGCTTGGCTCCCTAATCATCATATGTTTACCAGGCCCTCCGAATGCAAGTTCGGGTGCAAACTCAATCACAACCCCTTCTACATTTTTAAAGCGTTCGTGTAATTCATTTAAGGCGTCAAAACTAATAACAGTTATCGCTAAATGATGTAGCCCTACATTATTTTTGCGATCAAACGGCACTGTTTTTTGTGGTGATCTTGTCTGCCATAGTGTCAAAAATATGCTTCCGTCGCTCACAAATGTTGCTGGGTAATCAGGATCCCCACCTTTTATTTCCCACCCAAGGGTGTCGGTGAAAAAGGCGGTTGTTTTTTCTAAATTGCTAACAGTTAAACCTAAATGGTTTAGCCCATCAGTAAGGACGCTAGGTTTAGCATTTAGATTGAAGGTAAAAATAAGTATAAAAATTGACGAAAAGAGAAATTTCAACATGTCAGTTTCATTTTTTGAGTGATTTGCCTAACAGACCTAATTGAGTACAAAAATATTGCAATATTTTGCAGTTGCTTGGCTTGTGGCATAACATTGTTTATTTTACGAATAAACGTTTAAAAAACAATCAAAACACTAACGGCTTTTTATATGCCGATAGTATTTTGTTAATTGTTAAACGTTGTCATATTCAAGGTATTTACATGGTTTGAATAGCGAGTAGATGAATTAACTCACTTTTGGGTAGTAGCATTTAGTAAACTTACTAAGACTAAACTCCAAGAACTATGAGGTTTTAGGTCGTATAAGCTGTTCTCGCAGTTGTTTGGATTTAGCATGGCCAATACAAGTGAGTGCGTGGTCGTTTACCATGCCCATTGCCTGCATAAACGCGTACATAGTGGTAGGCCCTACAAATTTCCAGCCACGCTTTTTAAGATCCTTTGATAAAGCAATGGACTCGTCGCAGGTCGCCAATACCTCTGGCTCTATTGATTCATCTCGTTTAGGTTCATATTGCCAAAAATAGGCAGCTAAAGAGCCAAATTCTTTGATTATCTGTTGGGCTTTTTTTGCATTATTAACAGTGGCGGTTATTTTACCTCTATGACGCACTATGCCTGCATCTAATACTAAGCGCTCAATATCTTCATCAGTAAATGTAGCCACTTGATTAAAATCAAAATTTGCAAAAGCAGCTCTAAAGTTTTCACGCTTAACTAAGATGGTTAACCAACTTAACCCCGACTGAAACCCCTCTAAACAAATTTTTTCAAATAGGCGTTGATCATCAACAACAGGGTAACCCCATTCGTTGTCGTGGTAATCAATATAAAGTTGTGAGGCTGCGCACCATTCACAGCGCGGCTTATTATCTGCAGCGGTGAAAGTTTCTATCATATTTATCTCGTTTATTTTTTTGTGACTAGCCTACATTGGCGATTAGCATATGCAAACACCCTTTTTTAAAAGGATAATCTGCCACTAGATACCAAGCCATAAATTAACCCAGAGAAACCTGACAATAACCCCAAATATTTCCCCCAAAAACCACATAAGGCTTGAAACTTTTGATGGGATATTTCTTTGGTATCTATACTAGGCTCCGCTAGTGTTTGTTGTGCTATTAATGTCTGCATTTTGTTAGTGTGAAATAAGATACCCGCTGCAAAAATGCTAAATGCTGAGACAGGTCCCCACCAACCTGTTGTAAATTCATACCCTATAGTAAGTAAAACCGCGCTAAAGATAATCCAAATGGTTATGTTGCGCCTATAACTTAAAATTTGCTGTTTAGCCTCATCACTTGTGGCTTTCTTTAATAACGGCTTAGTACTCAAACGAATCGCAATAATCGCAAAAAAAGCACCTATCATAGAGCCACCCAAAAGTAGCCCAATTTTTTGTAGCACCCCAGTTTTTGAACTGGCACTTACCGAGCTAATAGTTGCTGCCGCCACTGGGCTACTGGTTGTAATGGCTCCTAAAATTAAGCCACTTAACCCAGCAGCAGGAGCGGTACTCAGTAGTAAGCGCCCATACTTGCCCATTATTTGTTTTTGCAGTAATTGCCTAACACGAGACAGTTTTTTACGCACATTCGCTTCACTCAACTCTAAAAGCCTAGCCACTTGCTGGCTAGATTGCTCTTCACGATAGTAAAGCAACACTAGTTCGCGGCTTTCATCGGGTAGCTTGTCTATAAAGTTCTGTATTATCAGGTTGGATTGGGTGCGCTGTATATTGTCATCTATGGCTAATTTGGGATCACAAAATTGCGCGAGTATTTGGTCGGCTTCTTCACCCTCAATTTTTTGACGTACCTTATTATCGCGAAGAAAATTAAGAGCTTTGTAGCGGGTCATTTGCCTTAACCAAGGTAAAAAGCTGTCGCCATTTTTTAGTTCTGTAATATTTTGCCATGCACCTATGTAAACTTGTTGGGTAACGTCTTCGCTATTATCTAAATCTTTCACTATGGATAATGCAATGCTAGATACAAGGTTTTGAGTGTGCTTAATTAAACGAGAGAAAGCTTGTTGATCGCCACCTTGCGCAAGGCTTATGTCATGATTTAAATCTTGTTGTTTATTATCTAAAGCTGGGCTAATAGTGGCATTCATAGTTGCGCCCCTAAAAATTGAATAACTTGTTGGTTAAGCCATAGTGGATCATCAAACATAATAAAATGCCGAGCCTGAGTATTCATCGTCAATTGAGCATGTGGTAAATGACTTAACTGTTGTTTGTACAAGGTTTCTACCATGGTTTTTTGTGAGTCAGAGTCAAACCCTCCTGATGCGCCTAACAATAAAACAGGTGAGGTGATGTTGGCAATATCTTGGCGTAAGTCATGACTCATTAAACTGTGAATCGCATAGCCTGAGGTAGTGGGGTCAGAGGTTTCTATCATAGCCATTACCTTAGCTTTTGCTGCATCTGTGCTGGCTTGTACTGACAGGCTATAACGAGACTGTTCGATAAGCTGTTGCAGCGACATATTCGAATACATTTGTTTAATTTGCTGGGCTTGAGCCGCTAGGCTTTGCACTGTTGTGTCGTTGCTGCGAGTAAATATTGGGCCAATAAAAGGTAGGCCATCTACCGAAATCACTGGGCCTATTGCTTTAGGTGCACTTGATGCCAACCACAAGCCCATAAACCCGCCTAAGCTATGGCCAATTATGATAGGTTTATGGAGTCTACGTTGGTGGATATAAGATAAAAGTTGGGTTTTAAGCTCTGTAATAGAGGGCTCAGTAACCGCGGGTGTTGCCGCAAAACCTGCCACGCTAATCTTATGTAGTTCATAGTGTGTGGACAGAGAGCTGGCTAATGAATCCCAAATGCGGCTGTCAGACATTAAACCCGGAATTAAAATAATAGGTCGACCAGCGCCTGAAACTTCAACTCTAAATTGATTATGAGACGCAATTTGCTCGCCAGCGAAAGCTTTTGAATTCACCGCTATTTGAAAAATAACAGTGGCTATAAACACAGCCACAAACCTTAGTAAAACCTCTGACTTTTTAGCTTTAGTCATTTTAAACATTGTGTGTTCCTTTTAAGAATGTAATCAACATCTCTAAGGCACGGCGAGTTTAAAAACTGTGACATTTAATTGTAGGTTTTTTGCATAACATGACATTTGTCATATTGAATTGATGACACTTGGCTCTGCCTAGCTGCTCTTGCTTGATTCATAGTGTCCCCATCATTTACAGCGACTTAATTACAGTAAAACGGAGTGCACACATGGCCCAACAAAATATGATTGCCTTTGCTAAAGGGTTAACCAAAGCTTTCAAAGGCAAATCTGCATTGTCGAATGTAGACCTTGAGATCTGCTCGGGTCAGGTTCTTGCCATACTTGGCGCGAACGGAGCGGGTAAGACAACCCTAATTAATATTCTATTGGGGCGTCTTAATCATGACTCGGGTGATGTCAGTTTGTTTAATGCTAAAGCAGGTTCTTTAGAAGCTAAGCGTTTAACTGGCGCTATGTTGCAAGTGGCTAATTTACCCGAAACCTTAAAAATTAAAGAACATATTCGCCTGTTTCAATGTTATTACCCTAACCCTATGCCCTATGAAAAAGTACTTGCTTACGCAGGCTTAGAAAAGATGCAAAACAGGTATTCTAAAAAGCTGTCTGGTGGTGAAAAACAGCGCTTACTGTTTGCGTTAAGTATTTGTGGTAACCCTAAATTGTTATTTTTAGATGAGCCAAGTGTAGGAATGGATATCGAGTCTAGGCAAAGCATGTGGCAGGCCATTCGTGATCTTAAAAGCACAGGGACCTCTATTGTCCTTACCACCCATTATTTACAAGAAGCTGACAGCCTAGCAGATGAAATTTTATTGTTAAAAGATGGCAAGGTCGTGAAAAGAGGTAGCAGCGAAGCAATAAAAGCCAGTGTTAATCATACCACCATACGTTTTTGTACAGATTTAGACGCCGCTGCCTTCGATGGGTTTGATGGTGTAGTGAGCTGCGCTAAAAGCGGTAAATATATTGAAGTTCAAACCAGTAATGCCAGCCAATGCTTGCAAGGGATACTCGCCGCATACCCTAATTTAGAAGACGTTACGGTAGAGCGCGCTGGCCTAGAAGAAGCCTTTAAACAACTTAGCTAATAATTGAAATTTAAGGAGAGAAACAATGGGATCACATATCAATCATGATCAAACAATGACGTTCAACAAACACGTAAACGTATATTGGCAAGAAACTAAGTACGAATGGCTGAAATCTATCCGTAACCCTGCGTTTGCTTTGCCTGCTGTTACATTTCCTGGGTTGTTTTATGTGTTTTTTGGGGTGTTGATGAATGGTTATAACCCTCAGGCCGCTACTTACTTATTATGTACCTACGGGGTATTTGGTGTAATGGGGCCTGCGTTATTTTCGTTTGGAGCGGGTTTGGCCATAGAAAGAGGGCAAGGTTGGTTAGACATTAAATCGGCATCACCTATGCCGGGTGGGGCACAAGTTATCAGTCGTCTTTTCGTATCTATGGGGTTTTCTATACTGATCTTGTTAAGTTTAGGAGGGCTAGCTGCAAGCCTTACCGATATCAGCTTAACCTTATCGCAAGTAGGTGTGTTGTCTGTAATCTTAGTGTTAGGTGGCTTACCCTTTTGTTTGTTAGGACTAACATTGGGCTTGTCTTTAAAAGCTGAAAGCGCACCTGTGGTAATTAATATGGTGTACTTACCTATGTCGTTTTTATCTGGTTTGTGGATACCTATTGCTATGCTGCCAGAGTTTTTACAGTCTTTTGCTGAGTTTTTACCGCCTTATCATTTGTCGCAGCTTGCTTTAAAAGTAGTGGGATTAGATGCGGGTGGTTCGGTTGCCAATCACATACTTATTTTGGGGCTGTTTAGTGGTATATTTTATGTGTTTGCTGTTTTAGCATCTCGTAAAAAAGCGAACTAATTGAAGGCTTTAGAACAGCAATTTTATAAATGTTAGAGTGAATGTGATGAAGCGATTATTGCAAAAAATAGACGGTTGGTTGTTGCCCCGAAACCTCAATGAGCAAAGCTCTCCCTATGTATGGCTGATTTATTTGCCGCTATTTTTTGTACCTGTTGCTTTTTTGCATCAACACCCGATGGATTTTGTTTGGGTGTTGGTGGCAACTTTTGCGTTCTTAGCATTGTATTTTCATGCCTTTTGGGTGAAAGGCCAAACGGTTATCTATCATATTGTGGCTATCATTCTGATAGCTAGCCTTTCAGCACTAATTACCGCCACTGCTAGTACCTTGTTTATTTATGCCGCCGCATTTTGTAGTCGCTTAAAGCCCATAAAGTATGCCCTAGGTGTACTCGTTGCTATCTTGATTTGGATTGCCTCAATAAGCTGGGTATTTAGCTTTGAGCTGTACTTTATTCTGCCTGCCTTGGTATTTTCGTTAATTATTGGTTTATTAAATATTTATCAATATGCCTTACACGAAAACAAGCAAGCGCTTATTTTGTCACGTAAAGAAACCCAGCGCCTAGCCAAAGTAGCAGAGCGTGAGCGTATCGCCCGTGACTTACATGACTTAATTGGTCATACGTTTTCGGTGATTACCCTTAAAGCAGATTTGGCAGGGCGGTTACTAGATAAAGACCTTGAAAAAGCCCGCAGTGAAATAAAGCAACTCGAAGAGATATCTCGCAATGCTTTAAGCCAGGTACGAGAGGTGGTATCGGGTTACCGCACCAGTGACTTACTCAGTGAACTAGCCAATGCAAAAAATGTATTCGCTAGTCTAAATATTAAATTTGACTATGAGTTTGAAAACATAGATGAGCAGCATATTGAATTAGATTTAGCTGCCAATAAAGAGTTAGCTATAGTGCTGCGAGAGTTAGTGACTAACATCATCAAACACGCTAAAGCCGATTCTGTCACGGCTAATATCATGCAGCAAAACGGTAAAATAATACTGAGTATGCAAGATAATGGTGTGGGTATCGACAGTACTCAAATTCATGGCAATGGCCTTAAAGGTATTACCGAACGCATTCAATATTTAAATGGCTCTTTCACTATTCAAAGTGGGGCAGGGGTAGAGGGCACACTAACCCAGGTTAGTTTACCTGTGGTTGATAAGGACTAATCAAGATGAAAACCATCAATATATTACTGGCTGAAGACCAAACCATGTTACTCAATGCACTGGCCACTATCTTAGACTTAGAAGATAACCTGCATGTGGTACAAAGCTGTGCTAACGGTAAACAAGCCTTTGATTATGTGCAATCGCCAGAGTCTGAAAAGGTAGACATAGTTCTCACCGATATTGAAATGCCAGATATGACAGGCTTAGAATTGGCACAACAACTTCATGATACCCAAGCAAATTGCAAAACTATTATTCTGACTACCTTTGCCAGAAGTGGGTACTTACGCCGTGCCATGGATGCAGGGGTAAAAGGGTACCTGTTAAAAGACTCGCCTTCTCAAGATTTGATCGACGCCATTCAAAAAGTGTATCAAGGGGGCACGGCTATTGCGCCAGAACTGATGGTTGAATCTTGGATGGAAAAAGACCCGCTATCAGACAAAGAGCGGCATGCGCTGCGCTTAGCAAAAGATGGATTGAGCACCGAAAAAATTGCCGAAAAGCTATTTTTATCTACCGGTACAGTGCGCAACTATTTGTCATCGGCATCGAGTAAATTACATGCTAAAAATCGTGTGGAAGCAGCCAGAATAGCCCATCAAAATGGTTGGCTGTAAGGCTAAACTAATTTAACTACCTGCAACCCTTATAGATACTTTATAATCTCAGCCTTGAGGATAGGGTGAGTAATCTTTTGAAAAACGTAGATGTAATCGTAATAGGGGCCGGTGCGGCTGGATTGTTTTGTGCCATTGAGGCTGCTAAGCGTGGGCGCAGTGTAACCGTGCTAGACCACGCCAAGCGCTTAGGAGGTAAAATTCTGATGTCGGGCGGTGGCCGCTGTAATTTTACTAACATGTACGCCAGTCACGAAAACTTTTTATCTAACAACCCCCACTTTTGTAAATCAGCCCTAAGTCGCTATACCCAATGGGATTTTATAGGGTTAGTTTGCGAGCACGGCATTGCCTATCACGAGAAAACCCTAGGGCAACTTTTTTGCGATGACAGCGCTAAAGACATCTTGAATATGCTGCTGGCCGAGTGCGAAAAAGCAGGGGTAACCATTACCAATCAGTGTGAAATTCTATCGGTTCAGAAATCAGAAGCAGGGTTTGAGCTGAATACCGCTAAAGGTCAGTTTCAAAGCGAATCATTAGTGGTGGCAACAGGCGGTTTATCTATGCCCAAACTAGGGGCCAGCCCCTATGGTTACCAAATAGCAGAGCAATTTGGTTTAAAGGTGTTACCCACGCGGGCAGGGCTAGTGCCTTTTACCTTGCACGAACAAGATAAAAAAGTTCTCGCCGAGCTAAGTGGTATTTCGTTAGACGCCAGCGCCAGTTGCATTAACACCTCATTTAATGAAAATATTCTCTTTACACACAGAGGCTTAAGTGGCCCAGCCGTGCTACAAATATCCTCATTTTGGGAGCCGGGGCAAAGTGTTGAGTTTGATTTGTTTCCTAATGGCGACCTACTCGCAGAACTGCAAAAAGCACAGCAAAACCAGCCTGATGTACAACTCAGTACCGCACTCTCAAGCCACTACCCCAAACGTTATGTACAAGCGGCCCTGCCGTACCTAGGGGTTGAAAACAAGCCACTAAAACAATATCAAGGCAAACAACTTGAACAAGCTGCCCTTGCTTTTCATCAGTGGCAACTTAAACCCAATGGCACCGAAGGTTATCGCACCGCTGAAGTGACACTAGGTGGCGTAGACACAGACGAACTTTCATCAAAAACCATGGAAGCCAAAAAGGTTAAAGGCCTATATTTTGTAGGCGAAGTGATGGACGTAACCGGTTGGCTAGGCGGCTTTAATTTTCAATGGGCGTGGAGCAGTGGTTGGGTAGCTGGGCAAGTAGTATGATGTGCTTCATCCTTGAGCCTATAACTGCCTTACTCTCACTTTTCGCCCAAATCACTTAGTAACATATAAGCTCAATGGGTCTCAAAGTTCGAAAGCGTTGTTATAGACTCAATGCTATTGCACATCACTTATCACGCTTAGGATCTGTAGCTCGTTTATCTGCTTTGCTTATTGAGATTATTCACTTCGTTCACCGCAATCCATTGCGGGTTTCAAACCTCATCCCTGAGGCTCAACTTACTTTTTACCAACAGCCGCAAAAAGTAAGCAAAAAGGGCCGCGCTCCGGCCAAGTTCTAATACCTACGCGACTTGCCAAATAAAAGCCGCAATGATTTGTTCCCTACAAGGCATTGCTTAAATGACATCCCTGTCATTTACCTTCTATTTGACTGCGTTGCTCGGTGAACTTGGAGTCGCGATAAAATCAAAAGCATCGGCTGCGGCATTTTTAAATTCTATTTGTGCTAATGGTTTATCCAGTTTTGATTACAACTCCGCATAACAGCAAGATCTAGGAAAAATTCCGTATTTCTCCATTGGCTGAATGAATAGGTGGTAATAAAGTTAACCTGTACAATAGGTTAGGGATTATGGTAGAAATGGGGTATGTAGAAAGGCGGAAAAATTCCGTGTTTAAACATGAAATTTTTCCGGATATTAATATTGTTATGCAAAAGGAAATTGATAGATCGTGAAAATTATTTATATTCTAATTATTGCAGCCGTAGCTGGTTTTCATATATATGCGGCTTTTGACCCTTGCGTAACGTCTCCGTTAGATTTCAATTTAATTTTATTATTATTAATCCCATTTTTAATATTTGTTTGGAAAGATGCTTCAAGTATTAAATTTGGATCTAAGGGACTTGAGCTAGAAAAATTAAAACAAAATGTAAATAAAACCATCAAGCATGCAGTTCATGGAGAAAGTATTGATCACAAATCATTAGAGACTTTATTTAAATCTGTTGAAACCAATGATTGGCTAAAGTTAGTGTTAGCAAGAATGCTAATGAGAAAAGGGCTTATAGTCTTAAAGCCTGATCATGGTTTAGGTGTATCTCCAAGCCTTTCTAAACTTATAATCATGTGCCATGAAGAAAATAAAATCACTGATAGTGAAAAAACAGATCTAGAAAAGCTTAGAAATATCACTTTTTACGCGGAATGGTGGGATGGCGATGCGCCAACACTAGGGGACTGGAAATGGGCTATAGAAAAGAGCCCTGAAATCATTGAGCAACTGTTCGACAAGCAAATAATTGTATAACAAGCGCCAGCTTGCTACGCAGTTGAGTCGGGCGTTATAAGTCAGAGGTTCAGTGAACATGGTTAATTATCGCAAGCTGTTACTCACCCTGATTGCTGTAGTGAGTTTTTTAGCTCCGATTTTGGCTTATGCATATAAGTTTGGCTTTGGTGTTTGGGAGAGCAATGAGGATTGGGCTCATATGGGCAGTGCTATTGGAGGGCTATATGCACCGTTATTTGCTCTCTTCACCCTTTTAATTTTGGTAAAGCAATTTTTGCATCAAAGAGATTTTGGGGTATATCAACAAAGGGAAGCGTCCCGAAAAAACGTGTTTGAAATGGTTGATCGGTATTCACAAAAACTTGATTCAATGCTCACCGATGACTTAAAAGAAAAACTGAGGCTACTGGCTGAGTTAGAGTCATACAACACGCAAGTGTCCAGCCTGAAAAGTGACCTACTAGATGTCTTTACGGTATGGGCGAGCTTATATGCAACAATGGGCAGGTGTAGTGAACTCGAGCCGATAATGAAAGTTGATCTAAGTGCTGTACCCGTATTGCACTTAACATTTAATGTATGCCTTGACTTAGAGCTTGCTGATAGCAAACATTTTAACAAAAGTGGAAATAATTGGTCATTTTACCAACATTTCTCTGACTTATAAACTCACCTGGACACCCAAGATAAATTTGGATGTTTTTAATAGTTGAACTAGGCTTTTAGGGTTAATTATTTGAAAGGATTCAATGATGCCCCAGTCCCGCAAATCTCAAGTTAGTTTGTCAGATACCCCTTATTATCATTGTGTGAGTCGTTGTGTACGCCGTTCATTTTTGTGTGGCGTGGACAATTACTCAGGGCAAAGCTATGAGCATAGAAGAGGGTGGGTTGAAGATAGGTTGTTGTTT
>NZ_JBDUZQ010000023.1:0-387897 GCF_039943935.1 Paraglaciecola sp. | reverse complement strand
TGATCTTCACCCGATAAAATGGACACCTTCCACGTTTCAAATAACTGCCGATTCAAACTCAGCAGGTGATTTATATCCTAAACTCGAATGCAATCTCTGTCTATTGTAAAAATAGTTTAGGTAACCCTTTAATTTTGAATGTAATTTATTACTCGTTTCAAACTTATGGCCTCGAATTAAATCCGCCTTAAGTGAATGGAAGAAGGACTCGACTTCAGCATTGTCGGTACAGCATCCAGGCCTATTCATACTGGCTTTGATGTTATGACTAGCTAAATACTTTTGTACGACGTGGGCGCGGTATTCTGCGCCTCGATCAGTGTGAAATAACACACTGTCTGTTGGTCGTCGTTTCTTTATTGCTAGCCTGAGCGCCTTTAGCGTAAGCTCCGTTGTCTTGTTTTTACCAAACGCCCAACCTATTATTCGGCGTGAATACAAGTCGATGACCACAGCAAGATAGTGCCAACGAGCACCGACTTTTAAGTAAGTCACATCACCTGACCACTGTTGATTAATTGCCGTTGGCTTTTCCATATCTTTACGTTTGTTTTCTATCTCTTTATAGAAGAATTTAACTTTCGCAGGTTTGCTGTAAGTCTTTAACGCTCTTGCTCTCAACCCGTTTTCTCGCATTAAGCGGGCGACACGTTTTTCACTGGTTTTAACACCTTGTTTTTTAAGCGCATGAAATACTCTGGGACTACCATAGGTTTGGTGGCTCGCATTAAAGGTGTGTTCAATCTTCAACAATAAATCCGCATCGGATATATCTCGAGCTGATAAAGGTCGTTTTACCCAAGCATAATAACCACTGCGTGAGACGTTCAGCCATGAGCATAGGTATTTGACGCCTAAGGCTTGTCCGAACTTTTGGATGAATCCAAATCGCTCTGATGTACTTCCGCCAGATACCGTTGCCACTTTTTTAGCAAGTCATTCTCCTGCTTAAGACGCTCGTTTTCTTTCTTAAGCTTTTGGATATTATCCAATTCTTTTTTGGTTGGGGGTTTACTCATTATTTCGTCGTTACTTTGATAGCGTGGTGTCTTTTTAAACTTACCTTCTTTATATTCTTTTCGCCAACGACTGAGCATTAACGGATGAATATCGAGAGCCTCGGCAACGTCCTTTGACATAACATCGTCTCGTAAGCTTAGTTCGACGGCTTTGATTTTGAAATTAACAGGGTAAAACCATGTCCTTCTAGGTTGGGTATATTTGGGCATTGTAGCCTCCTCAAAGTGATGAGGAGGTGTCCACTAAAACGGGGGAAGAGCACAGTCCCGCTTGATTGACTTGTTAGCTTTCTGGTGCCACTTGAACGCGCTTCTGTTTAATACTATAGATATAATAGATAGCCAGACCTAAACCAATAACAAAACTTAGAGAGTGTCCTGCCTTTGGATAACCTACGGATTTAAAATCTAAATATAACGCTGGTATAAGCGCAAAAGCGATAGCAAATAAGAATATATAGCCACGTTGAATTTTACTAAAAACTAAAAACAAACCAAAACCTGCCAAACCAAAAGCAGCTTGTGATGCACCTGTACCTACATTCCATGGTGGAGGTGTAAATTGAGTGCTAAACAACGTTCCAATAGAACCAGCAAAAAGCCAAATAATTAAGGTGTATTTAGAACCAACGGCTCGTTCAATAATAATACCCAAGAATAAAATAGACAATACATTGTAAATCATATGCTTTTGATGAACATGGATTAATTGAGAAGATACTAACCTCCATATTTCAAGGCTCTTTATACCCTCTAAAGTTAAGCCACCAAAATTGGCAAGTTCCGTTATTCTTGATTTACCGAGCACCGAGCCACTAATTTGATAAGCGACATAAAACGATATGAAAACAGTAACTATACATATTAAAAAGGTAACGACAGGTTTGTGATTAATCTGCATACTATTTCCGAAAGCTAACGCTTCGAATATACGCCGCGCGCTGTTTGCGCGTCGGACATGATTTGTTTGTTATATGCCTTATACACTTTCATCTATTAATTTCATACACTTACGAGCAACTGAAGCTAACTTTGCTGATAATGGTGGTACGTTGATAGTTACTTGAGAGGGCTTACCTTGTTTAGTTAATTCAATCATTAGTGGTTGCCCCATAGTTAAATGATGAAACGCTAATTGCCCCGAATCTAAGTTGGGACTAACAAGAATATAATTGCCTTCAATTGTGTCTTGCAGCCAAGTTTCATTATTTGCAATTAGATCTGCTACAGAGAATGAAAAATTCAGAATTGATTTGTTCCGGTACCTACTGTTTTCATCTATGTACAATGATTTTACATGGATGAACGAAACTATCTGGCCATCAATAACATTTAAGTTTAACTCTATAGGATAAGTATTGTAGTAGTCATCATCTGCCGATATTCTCAACGTGCACATCGAAGCAGAAACCAATTCAGATGGTGATTCAATGTAACTACCGAATTGCAACTCTCCTAAGCTATCTCTAATGTTGAACTGAAACTTCCCATTGATTTCAACATACTCAGGAATGTTGTCGTCAGCATTTGCAATGAACGCTGCAAGGGAAATGAATAAAAAAATACATAGTCTCATATTACGACAAATCCTTTTGATTGTGCTGGCATATAACGTTCTAATAAACCCCGCAACAACGCGGAGCTTTCATTGTGTATAATCCGCGAAGCGAAATACAATGAAAGCGGAGTGTTTTGCGTCGGTTTTAATTAGTTTTGTTATGTTTGCAGAGCTACGAAACTTTAACTGCACCAACTGGAAAAATCCCTAAGTCAGTTCCATATATTTCACCGATCTCTTCAATTACCGTACTTTTAGTTACAACCATTGAACCATCGGTATTAATTGAATTTACTTCGAATACATTTCCAATAAATTCATTCAAACTTTCAACTTCATCAGCTTCTAAATACTCAGTAATCCTACTGTCTATTTCTTTAACCAATATTTTATCACCGACAATTACTGTTACTCCATCCTTATCTACAGTTGATTTCATAATTATATTCCTGAAACATAACGCTTTTTATAAATGGCGCGCGTTTTTTGCGCGTCCAGTGAAGGCCGTTTTTTGGCCGTAACGAAATTTAATAAACTTGTTAGGTTTCTGTTGCTAATAACTCCATTGCGACACCTAGCTTTATTTGTTGGATCTTACTTAACTTATGGCGATATTCTAGAAGAGTAAAAGTATCCATGCCTGTACATTCAGGACAATCTAGCTCGACTTCTACTCTACCAATCATCCGTGATTCAATAAGTAACCAATAATAAACAATTCTGTCATCCGGAAAGGAGTCTAAAACAATGACTTTAGTTGTATCCAAGTCATTTTCTAAAAAGAAAGTTTTTACGTGAGACTCAACTGATTTTGAAAATACGGATGAAGTATTTTTTAAAAGCTCCGACTTTATTTCCTTTTCAGTTTTAGAGCCAACCAATTTCACAACATTCTCCTTGAAACCTAACGCCCCTATTAAACGGAGCAGACTTGCTGGCTATACTTGCGAGGAACGAGCCTAAGCCAGCGAGTAGGCGTCCCAATTCGCGTAGCGAATGAACATGATGTTTTTGTTAGGTGATAAACTGCTCATTGCTGACTCCAAAAGATATAAAAAGAAATTATTACTACAAATGGAAGCATTAAAGGCACTAAACACATTGCAACAAACCCAGATATATTTCTATTTTTCCTAGCTTTTATACCATCTTTAATTGAGAGCAAAACTACTAAAATTAATGCAGCACCAATATAAGTGTTTGGATGTGAAAAATCACCGAATGTTGAGAAGATAAAAAGTGGCCCTAACACAGAACCAATCCAAGCTACAGCTACGCCTGCTGCGTTCATATAAGTTATGTATGGATCTCGTCTAAAGCTCACTTATCACCTAACGCCCTAATAATGGGCAAAAAATTGTTGGCTAAAATGTTGAGGAACGAAAACAGCCAACTGTTTTTTGTCCTTATTAATTAGCTTGTTAGGTGTAAATTACCACCCAATATCTTTCCAAGCGTAATACATGCCTTGAGAAAAGATATGCTTTAAGTTTTTATCATTTACCCAAGGGTACGATTTAATGTAATTTGTAGCAAAAATATCAAATGATGCATCTTTGCCAGATTGTTCCGCCAAAGCATAAACATGATCGTGACCTGTTGTCATCGCTGTTTTACACTTTGAATTGTAATTCTCTAACTCAGTTTCTGATAGTTCAGGGTATAACTTCACGAGCCGAGATTGTACTGGCTGTAGCCAATTAGACCCAAATTCCATAGCGTAATCCAAACCATCATTTAGGATTTGATTCTCGTTATATGGTTTTTTACGCCTCCTGAACCATTCGAACAACTCGTAACTCCCTTTACACCTAACGCTTACGATAACGGGATAAACCGAGTGCTTTGGCACGAAGTGCAAGCGAGGCTTTTTCCCAATGAGCGAAGCGAATGTGGTTTATTGTTTTGTTAGCTGCCATTGCCAACCCCAACCGACATCATGTACGAAACGACACATATAATGAACAGGAAAAACAAATAAAAAAGGTCGTAAGGGGACATTTCCTTGCGAGCGCCTACGTTATTAACTTTTCGCAGAAAATGATACTGCCCCCACACATTGAACAATAAAACTAATACAACATTAATAGTTTTCTTTTTAATACTAAGCCCCTCGCTAAAAGCTACGGATAAATAAATACCAGCTGCCCAAGCAAAAAAAGCGTTTAGAACAGTAAAAAACAAAGCAGAAATAGAAACAATATAGTTAACTTGCCCCTCATAAGTTGGAATTACAGAAGCGGTAAGAAGAAACCAAAGAAACGAACATGGAAAAAGCCAGCGCATTAAGAATAGTATTTTAGGTAGATGAACGGTAATCATAAGTTTCTATTGGCAGCTAACGCTTTGCATATGGGGATTTTAGGAGCGCTTTTACAGCGAGTAAAATTCCCACCATGATGCACTTGTTAATTGCCATTTTCCTCTGCCTCCGCTTTTTGAATAATTTTGGAAGACTGTACCTTTACCAAAATAAACGCTGGTAACAAAGGGACAAAAGCTAGCCAAGATTGCATTTCAAAAGCCCAAAAGTAAATAAACCAACCTTGAGCAATAATTAGCACTGTCATTTTTAACCATCGAGAGAAAAGCATGAGATCTCCCATGGCTGCCAAGGGTAGACCAAAGCAAAGTGCTCCTAAGCCATATAACCAGAGATTAAAATCTGCGGTTGAATTAATAGCCCCTACATCGATGGCAATTCCAAATAAAAATGGAACTAAAACCAAGATCATAACGACAGTTGAAAATCGATCATTGCTCAAATGCTTCTGATGAGCTTTATTTTTCTGTGCGAGTTTCTCTAATGTGTCCATGGCATTTAACAATATTAATAGGCGGAAAAATTCCGTGTTTAAACACGGAATTTTTCCGCCTTTCTACATATTCCATTTCTACCATAACCTCTAACCCTTTGTACAGGTTAACTTTATTGCCCTCTATGGATCTAGCACATGGAGAAATACGGAATATTTCCTAGATCTTGCTGTTATGCGGATTATTAACTATAACTGTATAAATAAACATGTAATTAGTAAGGATACTTTGTGCCTAAATCAATGTTCTTGAATATGATAAAAGATGAAATGTTTAAATTACGTTATTCTAAACGCTCGATTGAAGCTTATCTCAAGTGGATCAGTAGCTATATACATTTTCACCAGAAAAAACACCCAAATTTAATGCATGATAGAGAGGTAGAAACTTTCCTTTCACATTTAGTATTAGAGTTAGATGTGGCTGCAGCAACACAAAAATCAGCACTAAATGCCTTGGTATTTCTGTATCGGGATATCATTCATCAGCCTTTAAGCTTTAAGCTAAATTTTGTTAAAAGTACTCGACAACAAAAACTTCCAATCGTACTAACTACTGATGAAATGCGGCACTTATTAGCGGTTGTAAACGCTCAACAAAAGCTAGCAGTATCCATTTTATATGCTAGTGGTTTGCGCTTAATGGAATGTATTAGATTGAGAGTCCAAGATATAGACTTTGACTTCAAATCTATTCGAGTTTGGAATGGCAAAGGCGGTAAACATAGAGTAGTTACATTAGCAGAAGAGCTTATACCTCCTCTGCAACAACAAATCACTGTAGTAAAACAATATTTGGAAGCGGATCTGCTTAACCCTGAATACAGTGGCGTCTATTTACCTCATCGTTTAAGGCATAAATTCAAGCAGGCCAATCGTTCGATACAATGGCAATATCTGTTTGCTTCTAGTCGATTATCGACAGATCCTGAAGACCAGTCATTAAGGCGCCACCATATTGATGCGTCTGCGGTACAAAAAGCAGTACGGACTGCCGCCAAAAAAGCCAACATACCGAAAACCGTCACACCCCACACTCTGCGCCACAGCTTTGCCACTCACCTATTACAATCTGGTGCGGATATTCGCACAGTACAAGACCAATTAGGCCATGCCGACTTACGCACCACTCAAATATACACACATATATTACAACGTGGCGGCAATTCTGTAGTCAGCCCTTTATCTAGGCTTTAGTCTTTACCCCATAGACTTTTAGTAAACTACTTAGTCTCAACTGGCACTATGTGGGTAGATTTTATTTCTTCCATTACCACATAAGTGAATGTTTGGGTTACCCCTTTGATATCTGCAAATTTTTCGCCCAAAAACTTTCTGTAGGTTTCCATATCTTGCACCCGTATTTTAAGCAAATAATCAAAGCCCCCTGCCACTAATGAACATTCTATTACTTCGTCTAACTTCCTAACCTGTTGATTAAACTGGTTCAGTGCTTGGGTACTGGAGTTTTCTACCGACACCTGCATATAGGCTGTTAGTTTGGCATTTAGTTTTTTAGCATTGAGGTGGGCCACATATTTGTCTATGTAGCCATTTTTCTCTAAGCGTTTAACCCTTTCTAAACAGGGAGTTGGGCTTAGATTAACTTGATTAGCAAGCTCAACATTTGATATGCGGCAGTTACTTTGCAGCATATCAAGAATTTTTTGGTCTATCCGGTCAAGCTCGGTTGAGTATTTTTTCATATTAACTTTCTTTTAAATTAAGCAACATGGCGTTACCACCTGTTGCCACAATGTTATTGGTTTTGGTTTTTTCAATGGCGTAAGGCAATAACGCAAATTGACTTTGAACATGGTTTATCACAGGCACAATTGCCCCATCTCTTTTGGTTAACACTGGCCAAAGGCCCTTTGTATCACGGCAAGCGATTAAAGCAATTTGGTTATGGAGCAACCACTTGCCCATATCGTCAAACTCGCCTGCTACATGCACTAACCCAGCAGGAATGTGACCTTGAAAGATACTGGCGATGCTAGAGATAAGGTCATGACTCGCGTTATCTCGACCTATTATAACCACCCCATTGCCAGAAACTAATGCACTGATAAACTGCAGTATTGAGTGCCCATTCGTTAACGACTCGGTATCAACAATTAATAAGGCGACACCTCTGGCATGTAGGCTAAGCTCATTGGTTTCGCCAGTTGGGCCGGGTAACTCTGTTATCTCACTAAACAGGGTATTGGCTTGGGCGAGTCTATTTTGACCCAGCGCAACGTTTGCTTTATCGAGTTGGTTACTTGCTTCTAACATATCTATGGCTTTTGTTAGGGCATCACATCTGGTAGCAACGGGAGTTTGGTCCCAAGTGTGCTGTATGTCGCTGACATTATCTAAAAATTGCTGACAACCTTTAGAGAGTGATTGTGAGGTTTGCGCTTCTGCTATTGAGTTGTCGCCAATATCTACACTTTGCCATAAATCGGTAAAGCGCAATAAGTAATGAGGCCCGCCTGCTTTAAACCCTGTCCCAGAAAGCCCATGACCACCAAATGGATTTACGCCTACCACAGCCCCTACAATATTACGATTGATATAGGTGTTACCTACCTTAGTTTGCTCGAATACTTTGTCAGCAAATTGTTTTATACGACTATGCACACCAAGTGTTAAGCCATATCCGGTGTCATTTACGTCTTGAATTACTTGCTTGATTTCAGCTGCTTTATAACGAATAACGTGCAATATTGGCCCAAAGACTTCTCGTTCAAGCTGATTAATATGTTGGATTTCATATACTTGTGGCTCGACAAACGCGCCATTTACGCACTCTACAGCCAACGAACCTTTAGTAATCAAACTGGCTTCTTTTAGCATGTTTGCACTGTGTGCTTGCAGGGTTTGCTGGGCTTTGCCGTCGATAACAGGGCCTAAGTCACTACTTAATTGCCACGGGCAACCGACTTTTAAGGTTTTAATAGCCCCTTGCAGCATACTTAACATATTGTCTGCAACGTCTTCTTGCAGATACAAAACCCGTAAGGCCGAGCAACGCTGCCCAGCGCTTAAAAATGCCGATTGAATAACGCTATCTACCACTTGTTCTGGTAGTGCCGTCGAATCTACTATCATCACATTTTGACCACCGGTTTCAGCAATAAACGGAGGCATGCTAGTCCCTCGTTGCACTAAATCATTTTGAATACGCTTTGCAGTTTCTGTTGATCCTGTAAATGCGACACCAGAAACTAGCGGGCTTGCTAATAATTTAGGACCAATATCAGCTCCAGTGCCCGTCAATAACTGCAATGCCTCTACTGGAATACCCGCTTGGTGCATTAACTCTACTGCATACGTTGCCACTAATGGGGTTTGCTCTGCAGGTTTGGCAATCACACTGTTACCCGTCACTAACGCGGCCACCACTTGGCCCACAAATATGGCCAGCGGGAAGTTCCAAGGGCTAATACAAACAAAGACGCCTTTACCTTCGTCCAAACCGGTATTGCTGCCAAACTCAGACTTTAACAACCTTGCTTGTAAAGCGTAATAGCGACAAAAGTCTACTGCTTCTCGAACTTCAGATATACCGTCACCTAGGGTACGGCCAGCTTCATAACTAATTAAGGCGGTGAGTGTGTGGGTGTAATGTTCCAATAAGTCAGCCGTTTTTTCTAAAGTTTTTGCTCTATCATCAACTTTTTTAGCTCCCCACTCTACTTGGGCCAAAGCCGCACTTTGCAACGCATGGGTAATATCTTCAGAGGTTGCATCTGTGCAATGCCCTACTTTTAGATTGGCATCTGCAGGAGAATAAATCCTGTACCTTGGCTCAGTCCGTTTTACACCATTAACGATGGGGCCGGCAGTCCAGTTTTGCTTTAAGACATTCTTGACATGGTCTTGTAAATCAGAGAAAACCAATGGATCGTCTAAATCTAGGCCTGTCGAGTTATCCCTTTGCTCACCATAGTCAACAAACAAATCTTTAGACACTGGAATTTGAGTATTTCGATTACCAGGCATATTTTCGATAACTGCTTCAACGCCTTGCACTAGATTTTGAGCAGGTACTTTACCGTCTAAAAATTGATTAACAAACGAGCCGTTTGCACCATTTTCTAATAATCGCCTCACTAAATATGGCAATAAATCTTTATGTACTCCAACAGGGGCATACACACGCAGCGGTAACTCAATGCCTGTTGACTTGCTAACTTGAGCGTAAAGCAGCTCACCCATACCATGTAGTCGCTGAAATTCGAATGTGCCCATGCTCTTAGTGCCAGCTAACTGCATAATGAGTGTTAAGGTATAGGCGTTATGTGTGGCAAATTGAGAGAAAATATTTTCTTTATTTACCAATAATTTTCCAGCACACACTTGGTAACTTAAATCGGTATTGACCTTACGGGTAAACACTGGAAATTCATCAAATCCCATTTCTTGGGCATGCTTAATCTCAGCATCCCAGTACGCCCCTTTAACTAGTCTTACCATGAGTTTTTTATGTGATAACTTGGCAAGCTCTATTAACCAATCAACCACATAAATGGCACGTTTTTGATAAGCTTGTAGAACAAACCCTAAGCCGTCCCAGCCCCGTAATTCTGGTGCAAACGCTAAGGCTTGAAATATATCTAATTCAATGTCTAATCGGGCTGCTTCTTCGGCATCTATAGTCAGGCTTATTCCCAACTCCTTGGCCCGAATCGCCAGCTTTAAGACACTAGGTAACAACTCTTCTAATACCAACTCATGGTGACTAAATTCATACCTCGGATGTAATGCACTTAACTTAACAGAAATACCGTCAGCGGCATAAATGTCTGTTTCTTTATTGTTTATACCAATGCTCTCGATAGCATGTAAGTATGATTGAAAGTACTTTTCGCCGTCTTCGTAGGTTCTTGCACCTTCACCTAACATATCAAAAGAAAAACGTGTTCCTTTCGGGTTACCTTTGCGGCCTCTTTTAGCCGCTTCATTTATGTCTCTGCCTAAGACATATTGTTGTCCCATAAACTTCATAGCTTGTAACGTTGCTCTGCGTACAACTGGCTCACCCACACGGCCAATAAATTTACGAAACCACGTACTTGACTCACCAGATTTATCATTACTTTTATCTAAGATCTTGCGAGTCAGTGACAAACCGGTGCTGGCAGCATTCACCAAAAACTCAGATGAGTGCCCAATGTGCGTATCCCACTCACCCATGTGTATTTTTTCTGCAATTAATTTATCTACTGTAAAGCTATCAGGCACACGTAGTAACGCTTCAGCGAGGCACATTAGCACTACGCCTTCTTGACTAGACAAACTATATTCTTGCAAAAATACATCAAACAAGCCTTGATTGTCTGGATCAGCACGACACGCTTCAACAAATTTCAAGGCACTCTCTTCTACACGACTCTGAGCATCTGCGCTCAACGGATTCTGTTGCAGTAAATGTTCTACACTTTGTTCTTCTTCCGTTACGATGTTTTCGCGTACAGTCTGTCTAATCGATTCTAATTTTGCTGTCTGTTGTGTTGTATTTTGCATGAGCTGTCACTCTGGGTTCGTTAAATAAATTCATGATTTGATTGACGACATTGTAGACAGGAATAATTTTATATGACTCTAAAAACACTCACAAAACAAGATATTAATCTATTTTATTAAAAACATACGATACATATCACTATAATATGAACGTTAAGTCATGATTTAGTGTTTAGGTGGTTGTAGTGCAGCAGGAGTTTTTTTGCATGTTTCTAAATTTTATTAGGGTAGCTGAACTAATATAGATCTCTACGATAACGACCAGAGCTTAGCAAAGCTGATACATTTTCTTGGCCTAGGTGTTTACTCAATACCTGATGCACGCCGTCACCCATTCCTGCTTTGCTACCACAAACATATATATCTGCTCCTTGATGAACAATTGCTTGTATTTTATCTGCATGATGCGCCATTACGTCTTGCACATACGTTGGGCTTTCTGGGTGCTTTGAATAGGCAAAAAATAAATCAGTGACTACACCTTGTTGTTGCCACTGTAGCAATTCGTCTTTAAGCATTTGATCATGATGCGGGCTTCGTTCTCCATAAAACATGCACACTTTACCGGCTTTCGGGTTTATGGCTCGCTCTGCAAGTTGCGCTCGTAAGCCAGCTAGGCCACTTCCGGAGGCTATTAAAAGCAATGGGCGATTAACGTCAGTGATATGACACCGTTTATTACTACGAATATGCCCTTGGGTGATATCGTTCAACTCACTAAACTGAGTTAACCATCCAGAACCAATACCTGCTTGACCATTAAGCTGTTTTTGTAACCTTACAATTAACTTAAGATGGTTTTCATGGTGGGCCGATGCCACCGAATACTCTCGTTTTGGCAATAGCTTAAGTGAATCTAGCCAGTTTAGTGGTTCACTAGCAGAGACCTGCAAATGTTCTGGCAAAGCATACTCAGTTAAATATTCTTTGAGGGTGACAGTTAGGCCACCTTTAGCAATAGCCCGCTCACCATCTAACTTGTTAGCTTGCAGCCAATCTTGTATGTTTTTTGGGTTATGTTTAGGTTGAATTGAAATTACGTCACCTGCACGCCACTTTGGCATATCTACTGATTTAGTGGCCTCTGTTGAAAACGTCAGTAAATAAAGGGGTGCATTGGCACTATTAGGATTTAAGCATTCTCGATGGATTAGTTTCCAATTAGTGACTGCCGCCACCGATGCCACTTGGGAGCTAAAGCTACCATCCTGTTGGCTATCTATTTCTGTAACAGCGGCTTCTGATTGTGCCCCCAAAGTAGCCAATCGTTTATTGAGGTTATGACCAAAAGCACAAAAATGCTCGTAGCTACTATCTCCTAAAGCAGTTACCGAATACCGCAAATGGGAAAGATCAAAAAATGCATCCTTCTTGGATAGCTCAGTGTAAAACCTATGGCCATTGTCTGGTGGCTCGCCTTGACCATAGGTACTAACTATAAAATGTGCTTCTTGGGTATTACCTAACGTTTTTCGGCAAACACTATCTAACGGCAGTAAATTAACCTTACCTAATAACTCTAGCTCTTCCGCTTTTTTAGTTGCCAAAGTAGCCGCTGTGCCACTTTGGCTAGCATAAGCCACTAAAATTCGAGCTAGGGTATCAGCATTGGGTTTGTTTTGTCTTTGACGCACCAATAGCCAAAGACACCACACACACCATGCGCTTACTAAAAACACTGCTAAACTAATCCGGTTCAATTCACTCACCGACTATTCACCTACCCTTTGACACATTTTTAGCAACATTCATTACATTGGTAACACTTCAAACACAGCAACATAGGTTCCGGTGCGCTTTGTTGCTGGAGCCTTAGCTTGCTCGTCTTCGTAAGATGCTTCTACAAAGTAGCGACCAGCTTGTGGCCAAGTAACCGAAAATTCGCCTTTGTCGTTTGCCGTTACCTTGATTTCATTTTGCTGATCACGGTAGCGCGAACCTCCTTGAATAATTTCAACACTAGCACCTTTAGCAGGTTTGCCATCAATCAGTAATGTAAACGTCGCTTCTTCACCAGAAAACAAATCGTTGGGGTGAGTCACAGGTACCATTTCTAAACCTTGGTTTGTTGGTTGAAAAACTGAGTCAGTAGGGGCACCTAGTGTCACAAATGTTTCGATACGGCGATAGCTTTGGCTAACTTTCAATTTTTTAGCGTTTTTTGGCACCGCTTTAGCAAAATCAGCATCCGTAGTGTTTTGTCCACGTCTAGGCCATCTTTGACGTTTGCCATCTTCATCTTCCCACCTTGCGCGCAAACCACCGCTGGCAGTAGCGACTTTATAGGTGCCTTGTTCCTTTAGTTGAATATCAAAGGTACTACGGTATTTACCTTTTGACGTGTTTTCTAATTCAACAGGGCTTCCTTTTGGATCAACCACAGTCACACCTTGAATATTTAACGCAGCATGATCAATAGAAAAAATACTGTTAGACGCAGCTGCATCAAAAGTTACGTAGGGGGCATCGCCCGAAAGTACAGTTGAGCTTGGTAGAATCCAAGCTTTGTGAGCTTGGGCTTGCATAGTGACAGAACTGGCTATTACACCTGCAGCAATGAGTTTAAGTAATAATTTAGATTTCATATTGTTTCTCCCAAAAGAATGTATGACTGCCAAAAAAATAGCAGTGTTAGATGAGTAATAAAGTTGTGTTATTGAACATTTAAGCGAATGTTACCTAATTCGGTTTTACCGTTTTTAGCGATAGGTAATAAAGAAGTCTCTAGTGGCAGAGTAATCGGAATAACTACGTTCTCGCGGCCACCAACTTCACGTACAGCTTCAATTCGTAATTTATAGTTACCTGGTGTTAAATCTTTAAAATCTCCCTTTGATAGATCAATACTGACTTGGTGGCTACCAGGACCTTTAGTTGCCGAGGTTAAACCATCATAAGGTAGGTCTAAGCTACGGCCACCACGTCTCCACCATTGGCGTAAGTCTTTGAGCCACTCTAGGCCTTCATTATTCTTTTTATTAATTTGATACCAGACGGCTATTTGTGTGGATTGTCGGGCTGAGTCTTCAAGCCAAACTGCTACATAAGGTTTATGATACTCGGCTGTATCTAACTGTGGGATTTCTACAGTCAATGCCAAGGTATCAGCTTTGGCGTATGCTTGACTGACTGCAGATGCAGTTACTATGGCTCCAGCCAAAACACTTAACATAATTCGCTTTTTCTGCTTTTGCATATATCTCTCTTTAATACGCTTGTTAATGTACAAATAATAAAATCAAGACCAAGGGAATTAGCACACCTAACGCCGCTAATGGCCCCGTAGATTGGCGACTAGACGTCTGACGCCACAATAAAACTAACCCCGTAATGCTAAAAATAACGCAGCCACCGGCAAACACATCAATAAACCATGCCCAGACTGAGCCAGTATCTCGACCTTTGTGTAAATCATTAAAAAATGCGACCCAACCTCTGTCAGTATCTTCATATATAAATTCACCACTCTCAGTATCAATAGCTAACCACGCGTCACCGCCTGGCCTTGCAAGTGGCAGGTAAAATTCACCGTCTTCCCATTCTCCGACTGCACGTTTATAGATTTCGATATCGTGGACCTGCTTAAGCCACTGCTGTAACAGTGCTGACAAATAGCTCGGTGTGTCGTCGGTTAACCATTTTTGCAGCAAAGTATTAGGTACTTCGCCTTCAATACTTATATGCTGAGGGGTACTAGAAATATCAGCTGCATGATTCAAAGTAATGCCCGTTATAGAAAACAAAAACATTCCCGCCATACACAAAGACGCACTGATCCAATGCCACTGTCTTATTGATCCCATCGAAATCACCATCACTACACCCTACTCATTATTCGATAACCCTAGCTTTCATTTCTAACTAGGTTATTTAAAGACTGAATATTCGCTAAAATGTCTTGTCTCGTAGGGTTTAATTCAATGACTTTTCTTAATAACCTCAAAGCGTCAGCATATTTTTGACGATCAATTTCTAATTGGGCTTGGCCTAGCAGTGCACGCTCTTTAAATGCAGCTAACCCTTGGGCACGTACATAATATTGAACAGCTTGCGCTGACCTCTTTTTGCTATGCATTAATTTTGCGAGTGTTAATAAGGCTTCGCCATTAGTTGGGTCGGCTTTAACGCTCCCCATTAGGTTTTTTTCAGCTTTCATTGAGTCGCCTTTATGTAAGGCTAATTTGCTGCGATAGACATCAAAGCGGGATAAAAAATAGCTCGAAGTGTGCTTACGGTAAGACGCTAGCGCTGTAAGCAGCTGCTCTAGTGGTTGCCAGCGATGGTTGAAAACCAACCATTGACAAATTTGATCAATGGGCTGTACCTCAAAGCGGCTGCTGTCCTGTTGGTTGGACTTTTTAGCTAAAAATAGCGACAGGTTATTATCTAGTAATTCAACGGCCCGCTGTGCACTACCACTTTGAATATGTAGTTGAGCTAGGGTAACTATGTTGTTTGGGTCGGTAGTAGTATTAGCAACTTGATTTAACAATAGCGCACTTTCTAAACTGCTAAGTGCTTGTAATGATTGGCCCTGCTTAAAGGCTAGTTGGCCTCTTTGTAACCATAATTCAGCATTATCAGGGCTAGACATTAGCATGCCTTCAAGTAAGGCTTGAGCTTGGCTAAAAGCCTGTGCGTTAATCAAGGCGTACAGTAAGCCTTGTTTCCACTGCAAGTTGTCTGGTTCTAAAAATAATGCATATTGATAACCCGCTATGGCACTAGCACCTTGTTTTAATTGCAAATTAACAAAGGCTAATTGACCATAGACTTGGGCGTCTGCCACACCAAGTTCAATACTTTTCTTTAGATGATTTCGGGCTTTTAGGTAATCTTTACTTACCATATACACCATGCTTAAACTACGGTGTGCCAAGGCTAAGTCTGGCATTAATTGCAAGGCTGATTTAAGGGCAACTTCAGCATCAGAGTATTGCTTTAAACTAATTAAGACCTGGCCCCGCAGTTGTCTTAGAGCCGCACTGTCTTGCTCAATATCTCTTTCGCTAAAGGCTTGCTCAATTGCCTTATGGTCTTGCGCGGCTAATAAAGGTTGGAGCTCTTTAGCAAAGCTACTTTCAGACGAATCTAATTGTGCCTGAGTTTCACCCGAGGCTATATTTTTCAACAAAAACTCCCACTTTGGAGCAGTAAGCTTTACGGTAATATCAGTGGTGCCACCTAGGGTGGCAAAAACATGTGAGGATAAACTCGTCCATAGCACTGTGCAAACAGTGAGGTTTTTAATCATCAAATTATAAGTCTTATACATTAGTAAATTTCTCATGAGCCAATATCTACAGGCAATACAAATTTCACCCTAGCTGGCTGTCCGTCTTTTAGTGGGGGAGTGAATCTAATGCGACGCACTAGATTTTTAATTTCACTTTCTAGCTGTGGGTAGGGATTGGTAACGATTTTGACTAACGTGGCTTTACCTTGTTCGTCGATTACCAATTCAAATGCAACTTTTACTTTTTTAATACCTTGTCTAGTGAGGCTTTTTGGTAATGTCACTTTTAGGATAGTGAGTAGCGTTGGTAATCCATCTAATTCACTTAAGTCAAACGCATCCCAATCAACTTCTAACGATTGCCACTGGGTCTCTTGAGGACTGAAGTCGGGCATATCGGGCTTATCAATAGTGATATCTTGCACAACTTTAACCATTTGAATACTGGCACCCGCTCCTTCAATCTGCACAGTAATTGGCGCATCTATTGCCTGTTGCTGTACCACAGGTTTAGGTGGCGGCGGAGGAGGTGTCGCTATTGTTATTTCTCTAACCATAACGGTGTCTTCTGGCATTTGGCTTAACCCATGACCTACCCATAGCGTTAATAACGCCAATACCAAAATGATGAAACTGGCGACACTCGCTATGGCTTGAGGTTTTGAAACCAATCGAACATTATTAAACAAAAATGCCCCGTTGACCTTGCCATTATTACCATTTGGTTGAGCGACTGAAGTCATCCTTTAAGTGCTGCCAAATTGACAGTTTTTGCACCAGCAAGTTTAGCGCCATCGATCACCTCTAACAGTAATTCTGTAGGTACAGTTTTATCAGCTTGAATAACCACAGGCCTTGGCTCGCGGCGCTGCAGCTGTTCAACTATGCCACGAACCCCGGCCACTCCCACATTACTGCCGTCATAGAACACCTCACCGTTATCTGTGATAGCCAATAAAATTGCTGTTTGTTCCATCTTCTGAATAGAAATAGCTTGAGGCTTGTCTACCTCAACACCTGTTTCTTTAACAAATACTGTAGTGACAATAAAAAATATGAGCAAAATGAACACCACATCTAATAGCGGCGACATGTCTATACCTTGTTCTGATTGTTGCTCTAAGCGTCTTTGTAATCTAGTTGGCATTGTTATTATCTCGATATTCCGTTAGGCACTAATGAGGCATGTACAGAACGTACATAAGAGTGCAGTAACCATGCTGGAATGGCACAAACTAGACCTAGTTGGGTAGTCAGTAGTGCATCAGCTATACCTGCACTCACTAATTCACTACTAGCCCCTTGGCTAGCTATACCAATAAAGCAATCTAGTAATCCAATAATGGTGCCTAACAGCCCGAGTAATGGCAGTGCTCCAATCAAAACACCAGTAGATCTTTGTTGAATTTGAATATTTTCAGCATCAATAGCGCCGCGGTCAGAGGCACTAAAAGAAAGAATGTAACTCATAGATATTTGGTAATAACAAATCAACGCTAGACCCAGAATGCCCCAACAAACCCAGTTACCATATATTTGCTCAAGCATTATGTAGCACTCGACTCTTCTAAAGTTAATTGAGCAACACTAGGCGTTTGTTTAGCGGTTTTTTCTTTAGATTGGGTTGCGACTTTAGGTTTATTAATCTGTTTAGATTTTTCAGTAGTGTCTGCCTGTCCATCAGACTTACTGATTAAAATAGCGAAGCTTTCTAACTCGTTGTAGTAAGACTTAGCTTTGCGTGACAATACAGCATTTAATATCAGTGCAGGAATGGCTACCACTAAACCAAGCTCGGTAGTGACTAACGCTTGTGCAATACCACCAGATACGACCTCAGGATCGCCCGAACCAAACAAGGTCATCATTTTAAAGGTTTCTATCATACCGCTAACCGTCCCAAGTAAACCTAATAAAGGAGACACCGCAGCGGTCATACCGATAGCGCCAATCCAACGCTCTAAACGGGTTTTGTCATCTTGTAACTGCATAAATAGTTGATCGTCACGCTCATTTGTAGACTTGGCTGTTACTGCAATATCTAATAAACGTTTTTGCATACCCTTCACTTTACTCATGATGTGAGACTGTGCGGCATCTGTGCTTTTAGCTAAAGCATTGCTCAAGATTGATGGGGTAAAGCGAATAACTTTTGATAAACGACCTAATTGCACAACTTTAATTAAGGCAATAATTAATGCAAATAAAGCAAAAAATACGATTGGAATAGCCCATTTACCACCTTTTAATACATGCTCAAAAAAGCTTTCGGAATGTTCTTGCCATGCCATAGCGCGATTCATAGTTGGATCAAATACAATTGAACCTTCGGTCTGCTTATGTAAATCACCAATTGTGCGGTTAGCTGCGCCTTTAAACTGCACGTTACTTTTTAACAAATCAGTTTGACCATGATGGGCGCTGGCAAGACCCGCATAGCCGCTAGTCTCATTCCAATACCAAGTGATTGGCCCCATAGTTAACGTCGCCAATTGGGTAATATCACCGCTGGGTAAAATAACCTTAGATTGCTGCCAACTAGGTGCAAAGTTTTTTTCAAATTGGTAACTGGTGGTTAAGACTTTATCCAGTTTTTCTGCCAAAGAACTGTTATCGATAATTGATGGGTCACTATTACCACCTTGCTGTTGTATAAAGCGGCTCAATAATCCTTGCTGATAAGCTTGTTGTTGGTTCCAAGTTTTTAAGCGCTCTTCTAGTTGAGATAAACTTAAGGTTTTTTCGTCTGATAAACGTCTTATTGCTGCGGTTTTTTCACGTAAAACTAAAACCTCTGATTCTAATTGAGATAACTTGCCTACCAATGTTTGGCGTTGCTTTGATATGTTTTGTTCGACCTTTGTTAATTCTTTTTGGGCAGTACTTATTTTGTTTAATAGATTCTCTACTAGTTGCTCTTGTGCGTTTACAGAAACATTGATTACCAAGAATAACGCCAAGGCAAATACACTGATTTTTGTAATCTTTCGTACATTTATTATGCTAATCATTGTAAACCGCCTACGGTTACTTTTGAGGCTACTACGTTGACTGGTAGCTCTACAAAATCGGCCTGTTTACGTTTCTCAAATATATCTATAGCGTTTTTGATTTCATTAGCGCTTATAGATTCATCTTCAATCCAAACCCATTGATTATCTTGAACCTGCCCTCGCCCTTTAAGTTTTCCATCGGCGCTAACAAACCATGCAGCACTGACCCCAAGATACAGCTGCTTAACCATAACCTCATCAGTCGTAGATACAGAGATTGGCCCTTCGTGGACAGAAATACGGTTTTGGAAATCCATAAGACTATTCAACTTAGCCAAAACAGCCTGCAAACTTTTAGAGGTTTGGTTATCGTCAGAAGATTCGTCTTGTTGTTGTAACCAAACATTCTTTAACAGAGGCGGTAATAACTCACTAAGGTGCTCTACCTGATTAAGCAACAAGCTTAATTTATTCATTAATGCCGTCTGTTGTTGCTCAAGCTTTGATTGTTGTTCTAATAATTCAGTACGACGCTTAGTGACATCTTCTTGGCTATCTGTGCTGTACTGAAGAATGTCTTCTAACTGCTTTTTTTCAACGCTGAGTAAGGTCAACCTTTGATTTAAAATAGGCTTATTGGCTTGCCAGTCGACCAATAAATGACTGCTTTGACGCTGAGTTTCTAACCATTGTTGGGTAAGTCTATCTATCTGAATAACGTTTGTAGCTAACGCCGACGGCATTGTTATTGCGCTACATAAAAAGCTAACCAACATCAATGGACGTAAAGCTAACAAACTGAATTTATTAAACTTTATTAAGTTTTTAAAACTAATGCATCTCTTGTCTTGGTTTGTCTTGTCTAATGTTATGCCGGTTAACCTTGTTACATCTTTCAACTTTAATCTCTCTTACTAGTCACAAACGATGAGCTTTTTAGTTTGGTGTTAATAGCTCTATTTCAACAGGTCGTAATTATCCACACAACCAATACAATTGCAAATGATAATTACTTGCATTTAGATTATTAAGTGTTAATCTGCGCCCCGAAAAAAGCAATCAACACATAACAAATGGAGAATTTTTAAATGAGAAACCTGACTTGCATGCCTACGAATATTGGCGTAAAGCGTAGTGCAATTACCCTTGCTATCGCAGCGGCTTTCCCCCTAGGCACTGCTGTTGCGCAAGAAACCCAGCAATTGCCTACTGCAAAAGCGACGGTGCAAACTGAAGATAGCTATAAAGTAGATAACTCAACTTCCGTAAAATATACCCAACCGTTACTAGACACTGCGAAAACGATCACTGTTATCCCTGAATCAATGATGAAAGATCGTAACGTTGATAGTTTACAAGATGCTTTGAGAGGTGTTCCCGGGATTTCTTTAGCAGCGGGTGAAGGTGGTGCACCTCCAGGTGACAGCATGTCTATTCGTGGCTTTAGCACGAACAACAGTATTTTAGTTGATGGTGTGCGTGATATCGCCGGTTATTCTCGTGACACGTATAACCTTGAATCTATAGAAGTGGCGAAAGGCCCTAGTTCTGCTGTTGCAGGCAGAGGCTCTGCTGGTGGCACCATTAATTTACAAAGTAAGACAGCCAAACTGGAAGACTTTACCGACGTAAGTCTACGGGTTGGCACAGAAGGCGATTATCGTGCACGATTAGATACTAATATAATGATTAGTGACGATACAGCTCTCCGCATTAACTTATTAGCTGATGATGGTGATGTTGCTGGCCGTGATCAAGTATTCAACTCAAAACAAGCTATTGCGGGCTCATTGGTAACTAACCTAACTACAACATCTCGTTTAACTGTTAATACTGAATATCAAAAACAAGATAATATGCCAGATTATGGCATTCCTTGGGTGTCAAATGGCTCTACGCCAGTAGCTGAATTAGTGGATTATGTTGGTTCTGCGCCACCGGTAGACTTCAGTAATTTTTACGGAAATGTTCATCGTGATTTTGAAGAGATTACTGCTAAATCCTTAACGGCCAAATATGAATATGATTTAAGTTCTGACACTACTTTAAGAGCATTAGCTCGTACGGGGTCTATTAAGCGTTTAAATATTGTGACCGCACCTCGTTTTATTGATAATTCAACCACTACTGATGTGCGTTTAAGTGATGAGAAAACTCGTGATACGAAAGATTCTTTGACCGTATTTCAGTTTGATGTAATTGGCAGTTATCAGCTAGGAAAAACTACTCACGATCTGGTTACAGGTGCTGAATTCGCGAATGAGAAATTTGAACGTTGGAATTATACCGCGGTTGTTGCTGATAACTTAAATGATACCCCTGAATTAGTTGATTTATACAATCCAGACTCTTTTGTTGAATTTACTGGTGAATATGCCCGTACTGGAAAAAGCCAAGAGGCGACGGGTGATACCACAGGTATCTATATTTTTGATACTGTCACCTTAAATTCACAGTGGGAATTAACAGCAGGATTACGTTATGACATCTTTGAAACTGAATATTTCAATGACCTAGATGGCGATGACCCTACCGTTAAACTTGAAACAACAGATAAAGAGTTCACTTGGAATATTGGAGCAGTGTATAAACCAGCCACCAATGGCTCAATTTACTTTGGCGCTGGTACCTCATTCACTCCCGCTGCAGAGGATCTTACCGTATCAACGAATGGTAACGCTGCTGATCTAGACCCAGAGAAAAATGTCAGTTACGAGGTTGGGACTAAGTGGGAGCTACTCGATGGCAATGTTTTAGCAAGCGCCGCAGTTTTCCGCAATGAGAAAACCAATGCATTAACCGATGACCCATTTGATGGTGTTGATGGCGATGATACCCGTGCTGACACATTAAATGGTGAGCAAAAAGTTGACGGGTTAGAGTTAGGATTAGCCGGACAAGTTACTGATGAACTACAAATTTCAGCGGCTTATACATTCCAAAAAAGTGAAGTCGTTAATGCTGAAGGCGCTGATGCAACCCAAATGGGACTTGAATTACCCCGAACTCCAGAGCATTCGTTTAGCATATGGGGCAGTTATGAGGTGTCAGAAAGTATAGAGTTTGGGCTAGGTGCGCAATATATGGGAGAACGTTACAATAGCACCAGTCTTACAGGCCGTGAATTGGCTGAAGATTATTTAATTTTTGACATGATGGTGTCTTACCAAATTACTGACAAACTTCGCGCTCAATTAAATGGTAGTAACTTAACGGACGAAGAGTATATTGACAAACTTGGTGGTGGCCACTTCTTACCAGGTGAAGGTCGTTACATTAGCGTAACAGCGACTTATTCGTTTTAGTAAGCTGTTAACCGTAAGCGAATTGTACGTATGCAGAAATATGAATACAGGGATGTATTCTTAAGCTGCAAGTTTCAAGTTATTTAAAACAAACCGGATATTTTTCTGGTTTTGTTTTTGTTGTATATCATGAGGATAAAGCCTTGTTAATAAAAGTTGCAAACGTATTAAGCCAAGAGCAAGTGCGGCAAGCCAAAAAGATCATGCTTGATGCCGATTGGACCGATGGTAATGTCACAGCTGGATACCAAAGCTCCCAAGCAAAAAATAATTTACAACTGCCAGAAGACTCTGAAGCTGCCCGTCAGCTAGGTGATATGATTTTACTGGCATTGTCTAAAAGTAATGTTTTTATGTCGGCAGCCTTGCCTAATAAGATATTCCCGCCCTTGTTTAATTGCTATCAGGGGGGGCAGTCATTTGGTACCCATGTGGATAATGCCATCCGCCAAGTGCCGGGCACCCCTGTTAAAGTGCGTACCGATTTATCAATGACCTTGTTTATCTCTGAACCCGATGAATATGAAGGGGGCGAATTGGTGATAGAAGACACCTATGGCTCACAAACTGTGAAATTTGCAGCAGGTGATATGGTGTTATATCCATCCACTAGTTTGCATCATGTTACCCCTGTGACTAAAGGTAGGCGGTTAGCTTCATTTTTTTGGCTGCAAAGTATGATCGCCAGTGATGAAAAACGTAGAATTTTATTTGATATGGATACAGCCATTCAAGGTTTAAGGCAGAGTATTCATGACAGCCCTGAAATTGTTCAGTTGACCGGTGTTTACCACAACCTTTTAAGGCAATGGGCACAAACCTAATATTAGGTTTAAACACAAAAAAGCCGCTTACAAGAGCGGCTTTCAAATTTTTGCTTTTAAGTAATTAATGGGTCAAATCATCAAAAAACTTTTTAACACCATCAAAGAAACCACTTTCTTTAGGACGGTTCTTAGCGACATCCTTGCCAGTACCCATAGATTCTTCTAATTCGTTAAGCAGTTCTTTTTGACGAGAGCTTAAGTTAACCGGAGTTTCGATTACCACTTTACAAATTAAGTCACCTACACTGCCACTACGTACCGATTTCACACCTTTTCCACGTAAACGGAACATTTTTCCAGTTTGTGTTTCTGCCGTGACTTTAAGTTTAACCTTGCCTTCAAGTGTTGGTACTTCAATTTCTCCACCAAGTGCAGCACGGGTGAAACTTAGAGGTACTTCACAATATAGGTTATTACCTTCACGGGTGAATATTTTGTGGTCACGTACATGAACTTGTACATACAAGTCACCTGGTGGTGCACCGGTTTCTCCGGCTTCACCTTCACCTGTTAGGCGAATTCTGTCGCCAGTGTCGACACCAGCTGGTACTTTAACCGATAAGGTTTTGGTTTTTTGAACTCGACCTTCACCATGACATGCTTTACATGGATCGGAGATAATCTGTCCTTTACCAGAACACGTTGGGCAAGTCTGCTGAACAGCAAAAAAGCCTTGACGCATTTGTACTTGGCCTTGGCCATGACAGGTTGGGCAAGTCGTTGGCTTAGACCCTTTTTTAGCACCAGAGCCATCGCACACTTCACATTCTACTAATGTAGGAACGCGAATTTCTACGCTCTTGCCTTTCACCGCTTCTTCAAGAGAAAGCTCTAGGTTATAGCGTAAGTCTGATCCTTGACGAGCACGAGATTGACGTCCACCGCCTCCTCTTCCACCGCCAAAAATATCACCAAAAACATCACCAAAAATATCACCAAAATCGCCACCTTGACCACCGCCACCACCGCGGTTTGGATCAACCCCAGCATGGCCATATTGATCGTAGGCCGCACGTTTTTGCGAATCGGTCAGCATTTCATGTGCTTCTTGCACTTCTTTAAATTTCTCTTCCATTGCTTTATCACCTTGAGTTCTATCAGGGTGATATTTCATGGCTAGGCGTTTATAGGCCTTTTTTATTTCGCGTTCGGTGGCACTTTTACTCACACCTAACACTTCATAATAATCTCGCTTCGACATCTCGATTCGGTATCCTGCGGTCTATGTATGATCACAAAGTAGCTAAATTGCTAACTTGTATGACTACTATTTTTGATAATTCTTAAAACAAACAAGGCGCAAACAATGTGACTTGCTGCGCCGAGTTGTACTGCCGAGCAAACTCGGCAGTCAGTATGTCTAACAACAATTATTTTTTGTCGTCTTCTTTTACTTCTTCAAACTCAGCGTCAACTACATCTTCATCTTGTGGAGCTGCGCCCGCATCTGTTGCTTCTGGGCCAGCTTCAGCACCTTCAGCAGCCGCTTTAGCTTGAGCAACTTCCATCAATTTAGCTGATGCTTGAATTAGCTCTTGAGTTTTAGCGTCGATGGCTTCTTTGTCGCCTTCTTTCACTGCTTCTTCAAGGGCTACAACCGCAGCTTCGATTTGAGTCTTGTCTTCTTCACTTAACGCATCGCCTGCTTCTTCAACTTGCTTACGTGTACCGTGAATCATGCCATCTGCTTGGTTACGTGCTTGAACAAGTTCTTCAAACTTAGCATCAGCATCTTTGTTGGCTTCAGCATCTTGAACCATTTGCTCAACTTCTTCTTCACTTAAACCAGAAGAGGCTTGAATAGTGATTTTTTGCTCTTTACCTGTATCTTTATCTTTAGCAGATACATGTAAAATACCATCAGCATCAATATCAAAGGTTACTTCAATTTGAGGCGCGCCACGTTGTGCTGGACGTATACCCTCAAGGTTGAATTGACCCAATGATTTATTACCTGCGGCTTGCTTACGCTCACCTTGTAAACAGTGGATAGTTACCGCTGACTGGTTATCTTCAGCTGTTGAGAAAGTCTGAGATTTTTTAGTGGGTACAGTGGTATTTTTCTCGATTAGAGCAGTCATTACACCGCCCATTGTTTCGATACCTAGAGAAAGAGGCGTTACGTCGAGTAACAATACGTCTTTAACATCACCAGATAATACACCACCTTGAATCGCCGCACCGACTGCTACTGCTTCATCAGGGTTAACATCTTTACGTGGCTCTTTTCCAAAGAACTCAGTCACATATTTTTGCACTAGAGGCATACGTGTTTGACCACCAACCAAAATGATATCGTTGATATCACCTACAGATAGGTCTGCATCAGATAACGCCTGCTTAAGTGGCTCTAGAGTCGCTTTAACCATAGATTCAACAAGTGATTCTAATTTTGCACGAGTAAGCTTGATTGTAAGGTGCTTAGGACCAGATGCATCAGCAGTTATATAAGGTAAATTAACTTCTGTTTGTTGTGCAGAAGATAATTCAATCTTAGCTTTTTCGCCCGCTTCTTTTAAACGTTGCATAGCTAATGGATCTTTACGTAAATCCATACCTGCGTCTTTCTTAAACTCATCAACTAAATAGTTAATAACTTGATTATCGAAATCTTCACCACCTAGGTGCGTATCACCATTTGTCGCTAATACTTCAAATGTATGTTCGCCGTCAGCTTCGTCAATTTCGATGATAGAGATATCAAATGTACCACCACCTAAGTCATATACTGCAACAACGCTATCGCCTTTTTTCTTGTCCATACCGTATGCAAGTGCAGCGGCAGTTGGCTCGTTGATAATACGTTTAACTTCAAGACCCGCAATACGGCCTGCATCTTTAGTTGCTTGACGTTGAGAATCGTTAAAGTAAGCAGGAACTGTAATAACCGCAGCATCGACTGTTTCACCTAAGTAATCTTCTGCTGTTTTCTTCATTTTCTTCAAAACTTCAGCAGAGATTTGTGGCGGAGCCATTTTTTCGCCTTTAGCTTCAACCCATGCATCGCCATTATCGGCTTTGACAAGTTTGAAAGGCATAATGTCAATGTCGCGTTGAACTTCTTTATCTTCCCAGCGACGACCGATTAAACGTTTAATTGCAAACAAGGTGTTTTGTGGGTTAGTAACAGCCTGACGCTTAGCAGGTTGGCCAACTAACGTTTCACCGTCTTGGCTATATGCGATAATTGAGGGAGTTGTACGATCCCCTTCTGCATTTTCAATAACTTTAGCGCTGTCGCCATCTAGTACTGCAACACATGAGTTAGTAGTACCTAAATCTATTCCAATGATTCTACCCATTAGTTTTTCTCCAAAAAATTGTTCTTAAAAGCTTGTACACTTTGTGGGGTTATTATTGAGCTTTTCAACATCTTAATTAAAAAAACCTTCACAAAACTGTAATTAATTTCGCCAATAGCTCTTGGTTGGGGGAATGCCCTAACTAAAGAACCCATTAAGCTTGAGTATCTACGCCACCCTCTGGTGCACGAGTAACCATAACCATGGCAGGTCTTAACAAGCGGCCATTGATTTCATAACCTTTTTGCATCACGGCCATGACTGTATTTGGTGGCAATTCTGCGTTCTCTTGCATTGACATGGCCTGATGCTGCTCTGGATTGAAAGGTTGTCCTTGTGGGTCAATCACTGACATTCCAAATTTTTCTATTGTGCTAACAAAAGATTTAAGTGTTAGTTCAACACCGTCCACAACAGGTTTAATCGCTTCATCTTCAGGGTTAGCAACCTGTAAAGCACGTTCTAAGTTGTCAGCTACAGGCAATAGTTCACCGGCAAATTTTTCTAATGCAAATTTGCGAGCCTTATCAATTTCGCCTTGGGCACGCTTACGTGCATTATCAGACTCTGCCATAGCGCGAATTACTGAGTCTTTTTGCTCAGCAACTTTAGCCTCGGCAGCAGCTACGGCAGCTTCTAACTCAACAATACGTTGTTGGTCTTCTGTTAATTCAACGACTTCTTCGTCAGACACTTTTTCTGCGGCTTGTTGTTCAATTTCCACACCCGCTTCTAATTCTTCACCTTGCTGAGGTGTTTGTTCATTTGACATGCTTAGCTCCGTATACTGTTTTCTTTAGCAAAGTTATAACTGCCACTTTTAATGGGGTTATATTTACAAGCTTCAAGGCAGATATTTGATGTTTTTTTGATTTATCTTAAATAAGCTGCTTTTGAGTGCTTTAAAGTCGACTTTTATATTGATTGCGCTACAGGTAGAGTATATCAACTAATTTAGGCGGTTTACCTTTGGTGAATATTTTTAAAGCAATCTGTGCACTATTTATAGAGTCAAGAACGATGATAATGTAGTTGTGCTAATTCAATGTGAGCTGCAGCAGTATGCATGCAGTACAACAGATAAACGGCCCCTTAACACTAGAACCAAAATTAGATAATAATGATTAACGTATGGACAGTATCAGCCGTTGTAATTTGTTACTTACTTGTATTGTTTGGTATAGCGTTTTGGGCTGAAAAGCGCTACAAAGGACAGCAGCAACACCCATTTATTTATAGCTTGGCGTTGGGTGTTCACTGCACATCATGGGCTTTTTTTGGCACAACCACACAAGCAACCCAATATGGATGGGCGTTTATACCTACCTATTTGGGGGCAATCTGTGTATTTTTATTTTGTCACCCAGTGTTACGAAAAATAAGCTCTTTGTGTCATCAACACCAAGTTAATTCACTGGCTGATTTTATTAGTTTGCGCTTCGAAAAGTCTTATTTATTAGCAGCAATCGTAACCTTGTTATGCCTAGTCGGTGTTATTCCTTATATTGCACTGCAACTAGATTCAGTTAGCCAAAGTGTTTCATTGCTAGTGGGTAACGATGTGAGCTGGGGCACTAATATAGGCGCATATGTCGCCATATTCATGGCACTGTTTACTATTCTTTTTGGGCTTAAATCTTTAAGTGCAAGCGATAAACACCCTGGTTTGATGGTTACTATCGCTTTTGAGTCGATAGTTAAATTAGGCGCACTATGCATTGTGGGCGGGTATATTTGCTATGTCATGTTTGATGGGGTGTTAGACTTATTTGGACAAGCCCAATTGCACCCCAAAAGTCAAACTATCATACAGGCAGATTCGGCCATATGGGTTTATTTAAGCCACATGTTACTTGGCGTATGTTCAATGTTTTGCCTACCAAGGCAATTTCATATCAATTTTGTTGAAAATAATGGCACAGAAGAACTAAGAACAGCCCGTTGGTTTTTCCCCCTATATCTATGCTTAATGACCGTATTTGTGTTACCCATTGGTGTAGCCGGTCATATCATTTTTGATACCACAACAGTCAGTACTGATACCTATGCGTTAGCCTTACCCTTATATGATAAAAACCAGAGTCTTGCGTTAATTGCATTTATTGGTGGATTATCAGCTGCGACCAGTATGGTGATAATTGCCACTTTAGCGATGGGGATTATGATTTCGAATAATTTAGTCACACCACTTAGACTAAAAATTCAATTACAAAGATTGCATCAACATAACCTGACTCCTAAAGCAATGCTATTTACTCGTCGCGTAACTGTGCTTCTAGTTATGGGAATAGCCTATTTATACCATCTTGATATCAGTAAAACTGCCCCATTAGTAAAAAGTGGCATAATTGCAATTGCTTTATTATCGCAAACGTTTCCTATTATTATTGGCGGGTTATATTGGCGAGAGCGCAATAAAAATGCGGCTATGATTGCCTTAATAGCTGGTGCAACATGTTGGGCCTACTGGCTACTGTGGCCTAGCATCACAGCAAGTTACTACTTTGAACCACCTCCTAGCGATTTGCAGCTTGCTTTTGGCTTTGTAAAAAGTTTAATAATTAATTTAAGTTGCTTTGTCTTGTTTAGTTTTATTTTTCCTGCCACCAAAACACAACCAACTAAATCTTTAGCCAAGCAAAGCTTTTCAGCCCAAAATAAAGCCACTAAAATTTCTAGATTATTAGCGATTACAGAAAAAGTGTTAGACAAAGACAGACACCAATATCTATTGAATAATTTACCCTCAGAACAAACATCGGCCTATGCCAGCCCTAAGTTGCTCGCAAATTTTGAAAATGAAATAGCCAATCAAGTAGGTAATGTCAGCGCCAGAATTCTACTGTCTGCTATCGCAGAAAAAAAAGATGTAGCGCTTGCCGAATTAGTTGAACTGGTTGAAGAAGCCAGCCAAACATTTCACTTTAATCATGAAGTTTTACAGTCTTCGGTTGAGCATATCCAACAAGGTATATGCGTAGTAGATGTGAACTTAAACCTTTTGGCATGGAATCAACGCTATATTCAAATGTTCAATTACCCTTCAGGTTTAGTCACTGTGGGTATACCTATTGAAAACTTGTTAATTTTTAATGCTCAAAGAGGCTTATTTGGCAATAAGCAACAAATCGATGCAGAAATTAAAAAGCGTATGGAGTTTATGCGAGAAGGAAGTCTTTACAAATATGTTCGAGAGCAAAAAAATGGTAAGACAATTGAAGTAAATGGCAGTCCACTCCCTGGAGGCGGGTTTGTGACTACATATAGTGATATAACAGACTACATTAGTATTCAGCAACAATTACAACAATCGAAACAACACCTAGAATCCCGAGTTGCAAAGCGCACCACAGAATTAGAAAGGGCCAATATTGCCCTTGATGAAGCAAGGCAAGAGGCAGAACAAGCGAATGAAAGTAAAAGTAAATTTTTAGCCGCTGCTGGACATGACCTTATGCAACCCTTTAACGCTGCCAGTTTATTTGCGTCTTTAATTAAAGAAAAAGCGCCCAATAAAGAGCTAAAAGAAATGAGCCAAAGCTTGGTTCAATCTTTAGGCAATGCTGAAGAGTTACTATCGACCCTACTCGATATGACGCGGTTAGACTCTGGAGTACTTATTCCTAAACTACAAAATTTTCCGCTGAGTGAACTACTGACCCCTTTGATCAAAGATTTCTCGGTTTTAGCTGCTCACAAAGGGTTAACGTTGAAGTATGTAGCCTGTACTTGTGTAGTGACTTCGGACAAAAAATTACTAAGGCGTATTTTACAAAATTTGATCTCTAACGCGGTTCGATATACTGATTCAGGAAAAATTTTAGTGGTGGCCAAACGCCTCAAACAACAACTTAATATTAGAGTTTATGATACAGGCAAAGGGATTGCAGAAAGTCAACAAGGGGCTATCTTTGAAGAGTTCAATCAACTAGATGAACATCATAAAAATCAGGGGCTAGGATTAGGACTGACCATAGTAGACAGGTTTAGTGCACTACTTCATCATTCTGTAGCCGTTGAATCAAAACTGGAACAAGGGAGTTGTTTTCACATCACTTTACCCAGCACGTCTGTCGCCCAAACCATTAAATCTACACCTACTATCATTCAATCAAATTCATCAGAATTAATGCGTGATAAAGTAGTTGTGATTATTGAAAATGACTTAGATACCATTGAAGCGATTCGCCATCTATTTCTGAGTTGGGGGGCTTCAGTATACCCTTTTAACAGCGCTTCAGAGGCGCTAAAACACAGCCCAAGCTGTCCTCACTTATTGTTTCTAGATTATCACTTGAATAACAATGAGACAGGTATACAGGCCGCAAACCTAATTAGGCAAAAATGGCAAAAAACTATACCTGCGGTACTGAGTAGTGCAGACCGTACCGAAGCCGTCCGAAACTTAGCAATTGAAGGACAGCTTCAGTATTTACCTAAACCCATCAAACCCGCAGCGTTAAAGAGGTTCATTATACAAGCGGGCATCTAGTCAGATTAAAAGTCATCACAAAGCCAAGTTTACTAAATATACTATTAGACACAGCAAGCACAATTACGCTTGGTTTTTTCCATTTTTCCTATTCCAGGATTAAAGGTATTAGTTGGGTCTAGTTTTCTATAAAACTTCTGTAATTCACTCTCCGCCTCGTACAGGTGACCAACATTATGCTCTGCAGGGTACTTGGCCCCCCTTGAATCAAGTAAAGCTAACATTTGCTTTTTCACCTGTTTGGCATCTGTACCCTTTTTAAGTACATAATCTTGGTGAAACACATGACAAAAAAAGTGACCGTAATAAAGGCTTTTCTCGATACATTGTGAAATACTCTCTGGAAACTCTTCAACCCACTCCATATCGTTGCGACGAAGGGCAATATCTAAAGCCAAAATGTCTCCCACTTTTTTAGATTTTAAGGTCTGATATCGGATAGCAGCCCCTGCTGCGGCAAAACGATGTAAAAATGCTCTAGAAGACTCATCTTCATCACATACAAAATAGTCACCCACGTCTGATTTTTGCGTAAAAAAGTCACTCAAGTAATGATGGGCTTCAGCAATACCTGCATCACTCATCTTCAATAACAGGTGATGTTCATATTTTTCATTATAATCCAGCATCCGTTTTGGCAAATGATTAGGAAATATATGACTCACTCCTTGCATAACGCGATCGGTTAAGTACTTTGGTAAAAATGGCACTTTGTTAAGGGCTGAGTCAATGCGTCCTTTTATGGCGAACATTTTAGGTAAATCGTCAGTTCCTAAGTGCAATATGCTTAAGAATGTATCTTTACCGTAATGGTTAGCGATATCGAAACAATCCCTATGTAAATATTCCCCTACTTCAGGTAAATTCTTAAATTGAGATAACATATTTTTACGTATTTTACTCAGTACTTTAGGGTCGTTAGTGCCAATGTAAAAAGTCTGTTCTTTTTTAGCCACACTGAAGGTGTCTAATCTCACAGCAAATACTGCGACTTTTCCGGCACAACCACTGGATTCAAAAAGACGATTAGGATCGGCATTAAAGCGGCTAGGTGTATCCGCTTCAACATCGCGAATGAGCTCAACATAGTCTGTGGCGGATGCTTTTTTGTCGGAGGCAAAGTTACTAGCATCAAAATTTCCAGATTCTAAGTTCGCCAGAATCTCTTCTGGTTCTTGACCTAATTCAATACCAAGGTGATTAACCAAATGTAATTCACCTTTAGCGTTTACCCATGCAAATATTGACAACTCGGTATATGCTGGGCCTCTTTTGACAAGGGCACCGCCTGAGTTATTAGCAACACCTCCCACTATAGAAGCGCCTAAAGATGAAGAGCCAATCACAGAGTGAGGTGCTCTGTTTAAGGGTTTTAGAGTTTTCTCAAGAGTGTGTAAGGTTGTGCCTGGCAAACCGATAACTTGCTCTCCCGCCCCTAACATCAAAAGTGTGTCCATTGCGAGTGTATTAATTACGACCACCTCTCGATCATAATCATGACCGCTTGGGGTCGAGCCCTCAGTTAGGCCTGTTTTAGCCGCTTGCATCACAATAATACAATCAGCTTTAACACAAGCTTGTAACACCCTCCAAAACTCAACTAAGGTTTGAGGAAAAGCCACAGCAAGTGCTGAGCCTCCACCAGAACGCCAACCCTTGCGATAGTATTCGGTATTACGCGCACCAACAGCGACATTATCAATCGTTAAAATGGAAACTAACTCACCAATAAGTGGGTGTGGTGACATAAAACTATCCTAATTAAACTTGAGACTATAGAAGCTAAGGCTATGGTCAACCAAACATTGTTATTACATGCTGCTGAAGAGGGTAATCTGGCGGATACATAAATACAAAAATATTTTTATACTTATTATCAAAATTTGGCTCAACGGGTATCTTAATCGCTTAAAGCAATTAATCTAAGGCTGTACTAAAAAATAAAGTAACCTCGACTCACATCTACACTTTATTTTAAATGTCCTGACAAACTAAGAAGGTTTATATTGATGATATCTTGTGAGCATTATGACTATATAGAACTGGCTTGTATGCATGGCTACACACTTAAGCTAACGTTAGATTCCGGTACAATTTTACTTGGAAAGGCTATGAATACCAATCGAAATGAACAGTCAGACGAGTGTATAAAAATGAAAATCGACAAAATGGATGTGCTAATAGTGTTAAATTCAATATCTACAATGGAAGTTCTAAATAATCATGCTCAATTTAAGTTCGTGAACTTTAAATAATCACTCAAAAATATGACAAATACATTACCCTTCCGTTGTATTCATGACACTTTTAAACATCACTCCGGCTTGCGTCCGGTTGTTAAAATTTAATTTATTGAGAACAGCTGAAACGTGCTGTTTTATAGTGGATTCACTAACTTTTAATTCATAAGCGATTTGCTTATTTAATAATCCGTCAGCCATCATTTGTAATACTCGAAATTGATGAGGTGTAAGTAACTCTAAGTGATTCGCAAAGCGTTTATATTCTGAATTATCATGTTCTTGAACATCATTCATCATGTCTTCAGGCATCCAAATTTGACCATCCAAAATTTGTGTCACCGCAAAGGTAATGAGAGGCAAAGGCGTTGATTTTGGAATATATCCACTAGAGCCAAAATCAATAGCCTTCTTGATAATTTCTGGGCGCTCTTCGGCAGACACAATAACGACCAAAACATCTGGGTAATTATTACGCAGAGTAGTTAAGCCAGTTAATCCCATATTGCCTGGCATATTGAGATCCAAAAATACCAGTTCAATTTCTGCATTTACCGAGAGTAGAGCTTCAGTTTCGCTAAAATTAGATGCCTCTAAAATGTTATCCCCCAAGCTTTCAAATACGGCATGCTTTAGTGCACTTCGAAATATCGGGTGGTCATCTGCTACAATAGCACGAGCTGGCATGGGTTAATCCTTGAAGAGCACTGACAATAAAACCTAAAGAGTAAAATAGATAGTGTATTAAAAGCAATAAAAAAGGCAGCCTTAGCTGCCTGTGTAAGAAGTATGGAAATTAAAACCTATATCCTAACGTTAAGCTAAATGTCAACGGATCACCATAATAGCCAATTAGAGTGTTATCGCCACCGGTACCAGCGGTGTAACCTGTTGGGTCGTCTGGATTTTCTGTAACAAATTGATAGCCCCCTACTACATACTCTTCATCCGTAAGGTTTTTAGCATGTATACCTCCATACCAATCACCTTCAACACTGGTCCAAGATACACTCATGTTAAGTAAACCATAACCATCTTGAGTGATTAAGCTATTTGCAGTCTCTGTAATAGTATAATCATCTCGATAATAATAATTAGCACTAAATACCAAATCACCAATATCAGAAGACCATACATAGTTTGTGGCAAAATTTGCCGTATATTCTGGTGTGTTAGAAATGGCAAATGAATCAGATATATCAACTGGTCCGTCTGTTGTTTCTTGGATCACTTCACTAAATTCAGCATCAATATAACCTAGGGCTAGGTCAAAGGTTAAATCGTCAGTGGCAGCATACGTAAACTCTGCTTCAACCCCTTGCCCGGTTGAGCTGCCTACATTACCCAAAATTTGCTGTAAGTCTTCAGGAGAGCTAACAGGTAGCACAGAAATGTATTGGCGATCTTTATGGTCTAAAGCAAACAAAGTGACATTAGCTCTTAGTTTATCATTCCAGTCACTTTTCATCCCAATTTCAAACGAGTCAACTACTTCAGGATCCACTGATGGCTCATTTATGGTAGCCCTTGGGTTGAATGTCCCCGATTTAAAGCCCTGAGCATAACTGGCGTAAAACATAATATTTTTAGCATATTGGTATTCAACACTAAAGCTAGGAGTCAACCTTGACCAGTCTTCTTTTGCGGGCGCATTTAACACGCCGTCACCATTACTGTCAGTTCCTAATACTTGCGGCACTATGTCGCCATCAGGTCTCACATAACCGGGTACCCAGTTAGAATAAGGGTAAACATTATCGAATATTAGGCCGTTATTTACGTAAGCTAATTTTTCTTCTTTTGTATACCGAAGGCCAACTGACATAGATAAATTTTCAGACACATCGAAACTACTCTGCCCATACACGGCTTGGCTTTCACTATTATTACAACCAGAAACTTCTCTAGTGAGGCCTGGCGTACCGAACGCAGCCCTGCCTAAAAACCCTAAAATAGCATCAAAATTCCCGCATGACTCGCCTTCATAAAAATACACACCAGCTACAAAAGATAAACCATCGACTCCATAACTAAGGTTCACTTCATGTGTATCATTACTATCATCATACTCAGCAGGCACATCAAAAATATCCAAAGCTGTATTATCAAAATCTATGTTTGTCGCTGAGTATCCTTCTCTATGTGAGCCTATATATTTGACCTGTAAAGCATCAGACACATCATATTGAGCTAACCAACTATAGCCGTCTAATTCAACACGATTGTATGTTGGTAAACTAGTATAAGAGTCGAACACACTGCTTGGAACAGGAGCATCAGTTAAGCGACTAGGTAAAAGCCGATAGCCCCCCTTTGAATTTGAAGTATCTTCTGTTTTATCCCATCTAACTCTAAAGAATAAATCTTCGCTCGCGTGGAACTCAACGTTAAACCGAGCTGCCCAAAGATCTTTATTGTAGTTTTCTAAATCTTGATTAGGTAATGCCGACTCTAAATATTTGCCGAATCCATCTCGACTTAAATCAGCATAGCCTACTCCAATGTATAATTTGTCTTCAATAACAGGTAATTGACCCGTTATTTTAATGTCTCGCTGAGCGTAGCTACCAAGGGTTCCAGACAAGTTGAACGCAGTATCACCAGACATTTGTTTCGTAACATATTTGATGGCACCGCCTATGGTGTTTTTGCCATAAAGAGATCCTTGTGGGCCACGTAATACTTCAATTCTTTCGACATCTAATAAATCTAGTACAGCACCTTGTGGACGGGCAATGTATACATCATCCACATAAATTCCTACGCCAGGCTCATAGCCCCAAAGCGGGTCTTGTTGCCCTACCCCACGAATAAAAGCGGTTAACGTAGAGTTAGTTCCCCGACTATTTTGAAGAGTTGTATTGGGAGAAAACTGCTGAATCTCGGTAATAACAGCAATACCTAATGCATTTAGCTCCAACTCTCCAATTGAAGTAACAGCAAGAGGTACCTCTTGTAAGCTTTCCGTTGTTTTTCGAGCGGTAACCTCAATCCGCTCAAGACCTTTGCTTTCTTGTTGAGCATAAACACTAGTGCTAAGTATGGCTCCTACGGCTATTGCGCAAAGTGATTGATTGAACAGTTTGGTAGCACCTGTAATACGGGGTGTGTAATTTATAGTTTTCATTATTTCCTCGAATATCAGTTTTATATAATTCTGAATGCTGCGGTCTTAACTACCTTAATCTAGAACAATCAATTCGTCCTTAGTACCATAGTACTATGGGCTTTTTTTACACTATGACACACACTTCAACCCATCCTTTCTGTTGGTCTGCGGTCTCAGACTTAATTTAAGGAAACATATCATATGCTTAGTCTAATTGGCTTAATAGGTGGACTATTTCTGCTTATAGTTTTAACTGTTCGTGGAGTGAACCTATTTATCGCGGCACCACTTTGTGCTTTGTTTGTCACGATAACCAGCGGTTTACCTATTTTCATAGGTGAAAATAACTTTGTTGAAACCTATATGCAGGGGTTTTCTGCTTTTATAGCTGCTTGGTTTTTCATGTTCCTACTTGGTTCACTATTCGGGAAGTTCATGGAAGATACTGGGGCAGCTGACGCTTTATCTCAATGGATAATTAACAAGTTAGGAAGAAAACAAGCGGTTTTAGCAGTGGTAATAGCTTGTGCTGTTTTAACTTATGGTGGAGTAAGTGTTTTTGTAGTGGCTTTCTCTGTTTATCCTATGGCAATTAGTTTATTTAAAGATGCTAATTTGCCTAGACGATTTATACCGGCAACTTTAGCCTTTGGCTCGGTCACATTTACTATGACATCTGCAGGCTCACCAGAAATTCAAAATTGGATCCCCATAAAATACCTAGGGACCTCTCCTTTCGCAGGTTGGGAAGTGAGTTTAGTGGTGGCCATATTTATGGCTAGTTTTGGCTTTTGGTGGATACGACGCATGATTAACAAAGCGTTAGCCAACGGAGAGTGCTTTGAAGTGCGAGACCATGACCCAAAAATAGAGGCACGAAATTACCCTCACCCATTTACAGGGATTTTACCTTTATTAGTGGTATTAATTTTGTCGTTCACTTTACATCAACATTTACAGCAAATGGCATTAATTGTGGCCTTAGGCGGCGGGGTTTTATGTCTAATGCTGGTAAATCGTAACTATTTTAATAGTTTGCAAAATGCCATAACAGCAGGCACAACAAGCGCACTCATTGCTATAGGTAACACCGCAGCAGTTGTTGGGTTTGGTAGTATAGCTAAATCTACTTCAGCATTTCATTCTGCAGTAGAAATAATGACACAAATCCCTGGAAATGAACTTATTGGTGCAGCCATCGCAATTAGTGTCATTGCTGGCCTTACTGGTTCAGCATCTGGCGGGCAAGTAATTGCCCTACCCCTTATTGCCCCTCATTATGTAGACCAAGGCGTCGATCCTGAAGAGTTACATCGCATTGTTGCCATCTCATCAGGAGCATTAGATTCATTGCCTCATAATGGTTATGTTGTTACAACTATTAGAGCGATATGCCATGAAACACATCAAAGGGCTTACTGGCCACTGGGAGCGTTAACAGTTGTAGTTCCGCTTTGTGGTGTAGCATTAGCTATCACTCTTTTTTGCATTTTTTAAACTCTTATAGGAATTTGTTTTCATGTCATCATTACTATCTATAGCCAAAATTTCAATCTTCATGACTTGGCTTAGTATGTCTTCGGCGCTAATTGCTAAACCTCTTGTAATAAAGCAGCGTTTTGAGACTGAAAATTTTAAAACCTTTAATAACCAAGTCATTAAACAGGTCGCTGTGGGCTGGGAAAGTTACGGAACATTAAACGCTAATAAAGATAACGTTATCTTAATTACACACTATTTTTCTGCGAACTCACATGCAGCGGGAAAGTACTCAGATGATGATCCAACTTCTGGTTATTGGGACGCATTAATTGGTCCAAATCTAGCTATAGATACCAATAAGTATTTTGTAATTAGTGTAGATAGTTTAGCTAACTTAGGCGCATACAATGAACATGTGATTACCACCGGTCCCGCTTCTATAAATCCTGACACAGGTAAACCCTACGGGCTTTCTTTTCCCGTTGTAACCATTAGAGATTTTGTAAATATACAAAAGTTAGTGCTAGAGAGCTTAGGGATTAAAAAGTTACATGCGGTAATAGGCCCTTCAATGGGTTCGATGCAAGCAATTGATTGGGCTACAACTTACCCTAAATGGGTACCTAGAATGATTTCAATTATAGGGAGCGCTCAAAGTGATGCTTGGACTACTGCTCTCATTGAGCAGTGGACTATTCCAATCAAGCTCGACCCTAATTGGAACAATGGAAACTACTATGATAGTACCCCGCCTACTGAAGGCTTGATTGCCGCGCTGATGTTTATCACTCAGGATGCACTGACACCAGAGTTTATTAACGATATTGGCAGTTCATCTGCCGTAAATCATCAACCTTTAGAAGCCAAACCTATGACTTCAATATTACACTCTCATAGAATAGTACAATGGTTGAGAACAACAGCTACCGCAAGGGCGAAAACCTTTGACGCAAATCATCTACTCTACCTCGCAAGAGCTTCTCAATTATTTGTAGCGGGGCACAACAGCAATTTAGATACTGCCCTTTCTGGCATAGAAGCTAGAACGTTATTCATACCATCAGCAAATGATTTATTACTCATGCCCTACCTCAGTGAAAATGTACATCTGAGCCTAAAAGAGCAAGGCAAGTCAAGCCAACTTGATACTCTGACTGGTAATCTAGGGCATTTAAATGGGGTTGCAAAAATTACCGAAAAAGCAGAGAAAATAAAAAACTTTATTGAACAAGAGTGATACCTAATTAGAGACTAACTATGAAAAAAACAACCTTATTGATACTGGGCAGTTTAACTTCTGTCATTACAAACTTAGATGCTACACCGTTAACCTTGGATACCCAGAAAATTGCCGTGTCTGGTTTGTCTAGCGGTGGATATATGGCGAATCAATTTCATATAGCCCATTCTAAGTGGGTTGATAAAGTGGGAATTATGGCCGCTGGCCCATATTATTGTGCTAACAATAGTATTAAAGAAGCCCTTGAAAAATGTGTTAATAAGAGTACTGAAAATACCGACAAAGACCTTCACCGACAAGCAAATATATATGCAAAAAATGGCGATATTGATCCTCTTGAAAATATAGCAAATAGCAAGGTTTGGTTACTAAGGGGAAATAAAGATACAACAATTGCCCCTGCAGTTAGTAAAGCTTTATTTACTCAATATAAAAACTGGTTAAATGAAGACCAACTTAAATTTGTTACAGACCAACCTTTTGGACATCACTTTCCCACGCTAGCAAACGGCACAAAATGTCATGTTTCTGAAGCGCCTTTTATTGGTAACTGCAACTATGATGGGGCCGGTGAAATGCTCAACTATTTATATGACTCTTTAGCTCCGCGAGTAACAAAAACAACTGGAAAACTACAGCAGTTTGACCAACATAACTTGGGGGGAGATTCTGCTCAATCATTGGCTAAAAATGGGTTCGCATACATTCCAAGTACCTGCCTACAAGGCGAAATGTGCAAAGTTCATATTCATTTTCATGGTTGTCAACAAAACGAAGAAACCATAGGCACGCAATATGTTACTCAAAATGGCATCAATAATTGGGCTGACAACAACCATCTGATAGTCATTTATCCACAAACTAAAAATTCGATGTTTATGCCCTTAAACCCTCAAGGTTGCTGGGACTGGTGGGGCTACACTGACAAAAAATATGCAACAAAAAAAGGACAGCAAGTTAAGGCCATAAAAAATATGGTGAACTCTTTTGCCGCTAAAATCAAACTAGGAGAATAATAATGGAAAACAAAAACATTCTCATAACCGGAGGCGCAAGCGGCATTGGTTTTGGCATAGCAGAGCATTTAGGGCGCTTAGGTCACCATATAATAATTGCCGATATTAATTTAGCTGCGGCAGAATTAGCCTCAATCAAACTGCATAAGGAAAATATCAAAGCTACTGCACTTGAGTTAGATGTCACTAATGCAATAAACGTTGCTTCTTTACCCCAAACCTTAGCTCCGATAACAATAGATGTATTGATTAACAATGCTGGAATTCAACACGTTAGTAAACTGGAAGACTTTCCATCACATAAATGGCAGCAGTTGATAGATATAATGTTAGTCGCACCAGCACTGTTGAGCCAAGCACTTTTACCAGCAATGCGGCATCAAAACTACGGCCGTATAATTAATATAGGTTCAGTACACTCTGTTATTGCCTCCCCCTTTAAATCTGCCTATGTTGCAGCAAAACATGGATTGTTAGGCTTTTCCAAAACCTTAGCATTAGAGACAGGCGATTGTGATGTGACGGTGAATACATTATGCCCAGCATATGTAAAAACGCCTCTAGTAGAAAATCAAATAGCAGCACAGGCTATTGAAAATGACATAAGTGAACAAGAAGTGGTTGATAAAATTATGTTAGCGCCAATGCCTAAAAAGGCCTTTATTGACATTGAAGAGGTTGGCGCTCTGGCTGCTTTTTTACTAACAGATGCCGCTAAAAACATCACAGCACAAGCATTAGTAATTGATGGGGGATGGACTGCTAGATAAATTTAAAGCTACTTTGGCTAAACATTAGTGAGTTTGACAGAATCATCACCTTCAAAAAACCTTAGAAACACCCTAACCAGTTGTTTATATTGCATATTTAAATTATGGCACACACTATGCTTTTACCTTTGTAAGATAACTTATAAACGTTAGGAAATTTGTATGGATATTGGGATGATTTTTACATTAATTATTTTATTTGCATTTGTGTTACCCATAGTTATTTACGGAACTTGGAGCACCCATAAAAAAGACATGGCCAAATTAAGTGTTAGCTTAAATGATTCTGAAAAAGAAAATTTAAAAAATGAATTAATGGCTGTGAAAAGCAGGCTAGAAGTTCTTGAAGCAATAGTTACTGATAAAAAATACCAACTAAATCAAGAGTTAAGTGATTTAAAATCGGTAAATTAGCTCTCTGCTGGTTTCAATTTAAGAACTATACAAATCGTTCGAGTAACATGTGATAATAGCCAGCAAGTAAGCTTGCTTCAATCATAAAGGACTAATCTTGAGCGATCCTATTATTTCACTAGTTGCGGTGGGGTTGTTCTCCATTGCCTGCCAGTTTTTATCATATAAAATTAAACTACCCGCAATCTTACCCCTTTTAATTACGGGGATTGTTGCAGGCCCTATCCTTGGCCTGTTAAATGCCGATTTACTGTTTGGTGATTTGTTATTCCCAATAGTGTCTTTATCAGTTGCAATTATTCTCTTCGAAGGTTCATTAACTCTTAAAATTCAAGACTTAAGTGGCCATGGCTCAATGGTTCGTAATCTTTGTACAATAGGGGCAATTATAACGTGGTTAATCGCTGCACCTGTCGCTCATTTTGCCCTAGGGATGTCATGGGAAATGGCCTTTTTATTTGGAGCAATTGTGACCGTAACTGGCCCCACAGTCATAGTCCCAATGTTACGTACAGTAAGACCGAGTTCTAAGATATCAAACATATTAAGGTGGGAAGGCATCGTCATTGATCCAATAGGTGCATTGCTGGCCGTACTAGTATTTGAATTTATTGTTTCAACTCAAAATGCGTTAACTCATACCTTTTATGCTTTTGCAAAAACTATAGTTGTTGGCTCTGTTTTTGGTGTCTTGTCAGGATATTTTATGGGGCTAGTGCTTCGCAACAATTTGGTTCCTCACTACCTTGTGAATACAGCAGTACTTACTTTAATGTTAGGCGCATTCGAAGGTTCAAATCTTATCGCTCATGAGTCAGGTTTATTAACAGTCACCATAATGGGGATGTGGTTGGCAAATATGAAGCGTGTCGAAGTAGAGAGTATTTTAGAATTCAAAGAAACCCTAAGTGTTTTGTTAATTTCTGGGTTGTTCATACTTTTGGCATCAAGAATTGAACTTGATGCCATACTAAATTTAGGTTGGGGAGCAAGTGTAGTCTTACTTGTCATTATGTTTGTCGCCAGACCCATCTCAGTACTTATTTCATCTACTGGTAGTAAATTATCTTGGCAAGAACTTGCGTTGTTAAGTTGGATTGCTCCCAGGGGGATTGTTGCCGCGGCTGTATCAGCTCTGTTTGCTCTAAAGCTTGAAGTATTAAATTACGCTCAGGTTGAATTATTGGTACCAATGGTATTTTTAGTAATAATAGTAACGGTTGTCATCCAAAGTTTAACTTCTGTTAGAGTAGCAACATATTTGGGACTTCGTGCCCCTGCCCCTTATGGTTTTTTAATATTTGGTGCATGTGCTTTTTCTCGTTTACTTGCAAAGGAGTTAATAAAACAAAAGGTGATTGTCAGTATTGCTGATACAAACTGGGAGGCGATAAGTAATGCGCGTATGGAAGGTATCCCAACATATTTTGGAAACCCTATGTCAGACCACGCTTCACGACACATGGATCTTTCGATATTTGGCAAAGTGCTAATCTTGTCACCTTACAAACAGCTTAATCCACTTATAACTCACCATTTTGAACATCAAATTGGAAAAGGATCTGTACTCGCTTTAAACTCAAATGACTCTAGCAAGTTAGCGAGTCATCAAGTTTCTGACTCTTTTTCTAAAAACTCAGGGCTTTTTTCTGAAGACAGTACATATGGAAAACTAGCAGGTTATGTGGCTAGAGGTGCTATCATTAAAACAACTCGCATGTCTGATGAGTTTACCTTTGATAGTTATGAAAAAGAATATGGTGACCGAATGGTTTTATTGTGTGCAATTGAACCAAATGGCCGCGTTCATATGTACACGTTGTTAAACAAAGTAAAAGTCAAATCTGATTGGCGATTGGTAAGTTTAATTAAATCTCATTAGTGCTAGTTCTTCACTGTGTATATAAACTTTATAAAATGTAATCAATTAGTGTAGATTTAATGCCACTAATTTTTCAGTTAACTCAGGAACCAATGTTTCATATTTTTTATGAATATATGGAAAGAGCTCATGCTTTTCTACTGCAGGCTCTAGCCTTATAATTTGACCGACATCTATTTCAGCACTCAATGCCACTAGAAATGTACTAGAGCCTACTAGGATGTCGATTCTATCCATCATTAACATGCCTAATGACTGGTCTAACGTATCCATCGCGTATAATTTAAAGCCATATTTTTCAGCAGCAAACTCAATAAATTTAATGCCTTTTCTATATCCTAATAAATATTCTTTTGGGATGCTAGGCCAGCCATTTACAACGAATTCTTTACCTGACTCTACATAAAAATAAACCCAATGTTCGTAACATGGTTCTTTAAGTTGCACTAAATTTGTGTACTCACTACTGAGACCACTCATTCTTGCAACTTCACCGCTAGTTATACCTTGGTTTGACATAGATAATGCACGAGCAGCAGGCATTAAATCGACTTTGAATGAGTACCCCATTTGCTTAAACGCGGCCAATAACTTTTGCTCACACACTATGCGAGCAGTATTATTTTCAATCGGAGATGAAAAAATAATGGTTTCTTTAGATTCGGCAAAGTTAAATACAAACCCAATCAATAAAATATAAAAAGCCGGAGATTTTGTAACAAGCATGCTTAAAAGTTTCCACCGTATACTAGAGTACTTATTTAAAGAATTGAGGTACATAAACTGGTTATTTAAGAACCCACATTACCTACCAGTTTAAGTCATCTGGAATGTCATAATCCGCATACCAATCATCATTTTCACTATCTTTTTGATCGCTTTCACTAATTGTATCTGCACGATATACAACTACGTTTACATCTCTCTCTGCAATTTTATTTGCAACGGGCATTGGCACTAGCTCATACCCATCATTAAGTTTAACAATTGCTAACTTTCCTTGGGTGATTTGCTTGTGAGTAACCTGACTAACATACATCCGTTTAATTTTGGTGCCATCAGTAAAATTACATACTAAGTCTTCACCATTTTTGCCTGCAAATTTTGGTTGTAAATTAACCTCAATAAGTTGTTTTATTTGCGCCAAGATTGCTTTTTTATCCGCTTCTTGTTTTGCTTTTTGATTAAGCTCGCGGTCTTTAGCTTTTTTAGCTTCGATTAGCTTTTCGGCAGATAGTTTGGCTTCATTAGTATTTATTATCTGTTTATTGTTCTTTTGTGCTATTGCTTGTTTGTGTTTCTGCTGCCTAACTTGTTTTGCCTTTTTCTTGTCAGTAAGACCAGCTTTAAGTAATTGTTCTTGAAGAGATAGGGCCATTTTGATTTGCCATTTTTAACAAAGTTACAAAAATATGGCAGCGACCAAAGTCGCTGCCATGCTATTTATCGCAAGATAAGCTAGTTTATTTTTTAGGTTTTTTGCGTTTATCTTCTACTTGCCACTTTCCATCTGTACACCAAGCAGACCAACCCGTTGCTTTACCTTCTTCGTTTTCAGACATGACATATTGTTGCTTTGTTTTTCGACTGTAACGAACGATAGTTCGATTACCATCTGGATCCTTATCTGGTGCATCTGCTAAATAATAGAACTTAGGTGAAATACGATCTCTGAATCGCGCTAACTCAGCAACTTGCGGTGCTCGAGTTTCTCTAGATTTCGGGAAGTTATGTGCAGCCAAAAAGATACCTGATGCACCATCACGCAACACAAAGTGAGCATCTGATTTAACACAAGGTAGTTCAGGCAAATCTGTTGGGTCTTCTTTAGGTGGCGCTGCTTCACCATTTCTAAGTAACTTACGGGTATTTTTACACTCTTCATTAGTACAACCGAAATACTTACCAAAGCGACCGCTTTTTAACTCCATATCAGATTGACATTTATCACACTCTAAAATCGGACCTTCGTATCCTTTAATTTTAAATGTTCCAGTTTCTACATGAACACCTTCACAGGTCGGCGTGTTACCACAAACATGTAATTTTCGAGTTTCATCAACAAGATAACTATCCATAGCGGTACCACATAAATGACAGCGACGCTTGGATCGTAATGCTTCGGTTTCTAACTCTTCCTCATCCTCTACTTTTACAACTTCGTCACCGGAAGTTAGATTTCTGGTACCAGTGCACCTTTCTTTGGGCGGCAGGTTGTAGCCTGAACAACCTAAAAATACTCCAGTGCTAGCAGTACGCACATTCATTTCTCGTCCACACTTAGGGCATTCAACATCAGTAGGAACGGCCTGATTTAAACGCATTCCGCCTTCTTCTGGTGGCTTTTCTGCCAAATGAAGCTTTTCCTCAAAGTCTTCATAAAATTCGTTTAACACACCTTTCCACGATGCATTTCCATCAGCAATTTCATCCAGCTGTTGTTCCATATTCGCGGTAAAATCATAACTGATGAGATCATCGAAATTTTCTAACAACCTATCGTTGACAATTTCACCCATTTTTTCAGCGTAAAAGCGTTTATTTTCTATTCTAGCGTAGCCTCTATCCTGAATAGTAGAAATAATACTAGCGTAAGTAGATGGCCGCCCTATTCCTCGCTTTTCTAATTCTTTTACCAAAGATGCTTCATTAAATCGCGCAATGGGTTTCGTGAAGTGTTGCTTAGGATCTAAGCTATTAAGAGTAAGGTTTTCACCTTCTTTTACGTCGGGTAATAATAAATCCTCATCGCCTTTTTTACGTTGAGGATTTTGAACCTTAGTCCACCCGTCAAACTTTAATACGCGGCCTTTAGCGGTTAATTCAAACTCCCCAGCTTTAACCCGTATAGTACTTGCATCATATTTAGCAGGTGTCATCTGACACGCTACAAATTGACGCCAAATAAGTTCATACAAACGCTGGGCATCACGTTCAACATCACCTAGAGATTCTGATTTAACCAGAACATTAGAAGGGCGAATGGCTTCATGTGCCTCTTGTGCTCCTTCTTTACTGCCGTATTTAAGTGGGTTTTCTGGTAAATATTTATTGCCAAAATTATCTGTAATATAATCACGACAACTATCAACGGCGTCTTTACTTAAGTTAGTGGAATCTGTTCGCATATAAGTAATGTGACCAGCTTCGTATAACCGTTGTGCCATCATCATGGTTTTCTTTACGCCAAAGCCTAATCTGGTACTCGCTGCCTGTTGTAAAGTTGAAGTAATAAACGGAGCAGAAGGCTTACTTTGTGTAGGTCTAGACTCTCTACTTACTACTTGATAATTAGCTTGCTCTAAAAATTTTACTGCATCATCAGTTTGCGCTTTATTAGTTGGTTTAAATGCAGTGCCATTTTCTTTAACCACTTGCATTTTAAGTTTGGTTTTTTGTGCGGTATTTAAGTCAGCATGCACATCCCAGAACTCCTCGGGAACAAATGCTTTAATTTCTCTTTCTCGTTCAACCACAAGCCTCACAGCAACTGATTGCACTCGCCCAGCAGAAAGGCCCCTAGCGACCTTCTTCCATAACAAAGGTGATACCATAAAGCCCACAACACGATCTAAGAATCGTCTAGCTTGCTGTGCATTAACGCGCTCGATATTCAACTCACCCGGGGCAGCAAACGCTTCTTGGATAGCATTTTGGGTAATCTCATTAAACACAACCCTTTGAAACTCTTTTCCTGGTTCGTCAATTAGTTCTCGAAGGTGCCATGCTATGGCTTCTCCCTCCCTATCCAAATCCGTTGCGAGATAAACGGTATCTGCGTTCTTAGCTAATTTTTTTAATTCATTTACAACTTTTTCTTTACCTTCTAATACATCGTAGTGAGCTTTCCAATCATGCTTTGGATCAATCCCCATACGATCTACAAGCTTTTTATATTCATAATCTCTAAGGTAATTTTCGCGTTTCTTTTCTGATAATAGTTTTAATTCTTTTGCTGGTTTTTTAGGCGCAACTTTCCCAACAGCCTTGTGAGGAAGATCCCTTACATGTCCGACACTAGATTTAACAATAAAATTTTTGCCGAGATATTTATTAATTGTTTTTGCCTTTGCCGGTGATTCGACAATGACCAATGATTTTGCCATAAATTGATTTTAACCTTTGATTTTTATAGGTTTTTAATAATAAGCAAGACTAAAGTTAGTCTATGCCTCTTTAAAATGCTTTTTAACATATATCGACAAAATGAATAGAAAACAAGTTCTTCTTCATACTTATTTATTTATGTCTTTTGAAAACCCGTGAATACTGTTCACTTTTCAACCATACGGATTGGCAGCGCAAACAAAAGCAGTATAATGCCCCGCAAAAGCCGATAAGTTAACTAAAACCTTTGCTTAATTATGAACAAAACCTACCTGATGAGAGATATTTATGAAACAATTTGAAGCTAATTTTGACGGTCTAGTTGGTCCAACTCACAATTATGCAGGTTTATCAGTTGGGAACGTTGCATCTTTAAGTAATGCAAGTTCTTCTAGCAGCCCTAAACAAGCCGCTAAGCAAGGGTTACAAAAAATGAAGGCATTAGCTGACCTAGGCATGGTTCAAGGTGTTCTCGCCCCACAGGAGCGCCCTGATGTCATATCCTTACGTCGTTTGGGCTTCACAGGCAACGATGCTAACGTTTTAGCCACTGCAGCCAAACAAGCACCTGCCATTTTTCAAGCATGTTGCTCTGCGTCAAGTATGTGGACCGCCAATGCTGCTACTGTATCACCCAGTGCTGACACAGCCGATGGAAAAATTCATTTTACACCAGCAAATCTAACTAATAAATATCACAGGTCATTGGAGCCGCAAGTAACCGGCAATATATTGAAAGCTACATTTAACGATAGTCGTTATTTTAGTCACCACACTCACTTACCAGACAATGAACATTTTGGTGATGAAGGCGCAGCTAATCACACCCGTTTATGTTCTCAATATGGTAAGTCAGGAGTTGAACTATTTGTTTATGGCCGTCACGCATTTGATCATAGTAAGCAAGCCCCAAAAAAATACCCAGCAAGGCAAACTCTTGAAGCAAGCCAAGCTGTGGCCAGATTGCATGGTTTGTCAGAAGAAAATGTTGTGTATATTCAACAGAACCCTGACGTAATTGACCAAGGTGTGTTTCATAATGATGTCATTTCAGTAGGTAACCAAAATGTACTGTTTTATCACGAACAAGCTTTTCTTGATTCAACTTCAAAATTAGATGAAATCAAACGAAAATTTGGTCAGAACGACCTACACTTACTGTGCGTCAAAACAGAAGAAGTAAGTGTTCAAGATGCAATAAAAAGTTACTTGTTTAATACCCAAATTATCACCCTAGCAAATGGTGAAATGGCCATTATTGCTCCAACAAACTGCCAAGAAAACCTTAATGTGTCTAAGTATTTAAGCGAAATTTCTACTCAAAACACCCCGATAAAACATGTTCGTTACTATGACGTTAAGGAAAGTATGCGTAATGGCGGTGGCCCGGCTTGTCTGCGGTTACGAGTAGCAATGACAGCAGAAGAGCACCAAGCCGTAAATCAGCATACCCTAATGAATGATGCTCAATTTGAACGCTTAAACACTTGGATAGATAATCATTATAGAGATACTTTAACTGTGGCAGATTTAGCTGACCCACAATTATTAATTGAATCAAGAACAGCTTTGGATGAGCTCACTCAATTATTAAAACTGGGCTCAGTATACCCGTTCCAACAAGTTTAAATATATGAACCAAACATAAAAAGCTCGGATAAACCGAGCTTTTTTTAAATGTAAACTATCAATTGTTAATCAATATCAAAGCATGAGGTGCTTCTTCCATATGGACTACTTGGCGGCGGCGATGCTTCATCTGTTAAATCAGTTGCAGCCACTGTTAAACTAAAGTTCTGCGTTTCAGAATCTTCACTACCAGCAGACTCACCATTTACCGCTATAGTTATATCTACCCAAGCACCAAACTGTTTAGCATAACTAACTTCAATTAGCATTTGACCATTTTCATCACTCAATCCCGAAGCTGGAATAGTCGCTACGTTACCTGGAGTAAGTTGCCCATCACCATTAAGGTCTTCGCCATCGTCTAATATTCCATTACCATCAATATCTTCATTTGGGCAAGTTGCCGTAACAAATGAATACCAGACATCTAAGTCGTCATCAAAAATCCAATATCCCTTACGAAAAACCCCACCCTGATTATATTTTTCTGGGGTTGCTGAAAACGTTAAATCTACATTTTCAACAGGATTAGAATTAGGGTCAGTAACAAATACAGAAAACTCCTTTGAGTAAGATGAGTCTGTAGGGATATCGATCAGCCTACCTGTACCTATAGAAATATCAAATGCTCGATTACCTACCGTTAAACTAACAAATTCAGACACCTCTGGTGATGAACCGTCAACAGTAGCATAAACTTTAACTGCTTCAAACGTACTTACGGCATTTGATGTATAAACCGTAGTTGCGATTCCACTGCTATCAGTAGTAGATTGGTTTACAGAAATATTGCCTCCACTTACATCGTCAACCAAGAAGTTAACCACTTTTCCTTTAACTAAATTTCCTTCTTCATCTCTAACAACTGCAGTGATTGTACTAGTTTGCCCATCAGGCCCGACTGAGTCAGGTGTGGCATCCACAATGATGCTATTGGCTTCGGCAGCAATAAATTCTACTTCTGTAGATGCGCTAACTTGATTACCTTCTCCGTCGATACCAGTGGCGGACAAAGAAGCAAAGCCAGCATTATCAGACCCAAGGGTGACAGTGACCTGCCCATTAACATCGGTAACTGAATCAGAGTTTATAATATTACCTCTGGAGGTTGTAAAGGACACATCTCCCCCAGCAAAAGCACTACTGTCTTTTAGCCATGTCAGCGTAAGAGTCACCTGCTCATTTAGCGTCACTTCTCTCGCTGGTAACGCAGTAAAAGAGAAATCATCTTCTTGAATTATAATATCAAAGCTACCTTCAGCATTAAGTGCTGTCGCTGTGATAGTATCTGCACCAGAAATACTTGATGAATATTGAATCGAAGCCTGTCCACTAGTGTTTGTGGTTACTGATGACGAACTCAAAGTTCCGTTTATTGCAGAAACGAATAAGGCTTCGTTTTCAATTCCATTACCGTCTGAGTCTACTAAACTAATAGTAACGGTAATAGGTGCATCTACAATTGCTGATGAAGCAGCATCAACGTTCACCTCTGTACCAACAACATCAATCTCAATTGATTTAGTAAAAACTGATGACTGAGCCGAAACAACAATAGTGCGGTTTTCTTGATTATTTTGAGTTGTCAAAGTAGCTCTAGCCGTTCCGTCTGCTTCAGTCGTACCTTGTATAATTTGTAAACTTGCACCTGAATCAGCAGAGAAAGTCACATCTATACCTTCAAGTAACACATTATTTGCGTCTTTAACTAAGGCAATCAGTTCAATTTCATCAGTACCGCTCGATGCGAGTTGAATAGTACTCGCATATAGATCTAATGACGCAGGTTGTTCACTAACTTGGGTCGTGCCTGTTGAGTTATAAGTAGTAGTGGCAGTTTCACCAGATTCAAGCAACGCTGTTATTAAACCAGCTCCAGAACCTTCACCCACTAAAATTTCAATCGTAGCTACACCATTACTATTAGTAGACGCCGTGCCAGCATCATTTCCAAACTCTGCGAGCCCTTCAGGTTGAAAAGACAAGGTTAACAAACTATCTGTTACTGGGTCTCCGTTAGAGTCGAATACTAATGCGGTTAAAGTCAAAGGTGTACCTTCTGCTAATTCCGATGAACCATTGCCGTTAGCATCTGTTAACGTTAACTCAATAGTTGTAGTGACAGTTACATCTGTATCTGTACCTATTGAACTGTCATCATCATCTCTAGAAATACTCCCTCCGCCCCCACAGGAAAAAAGACTAACTAAAGCCAAGACACTAAAAAGAGTTTTAAAACGTGAAATCATATACCTTTCCTATCCAATTATAAGGTTTGAGTCTGCAACTCATGCACTTTACTATTCAGGTTAGCGAACAAACTTGCTAATCTATTGTCGATTACTTTACGAAAGCTAATTAAATGGCTCGTGTATTAATGTTTACGATAAACATTTAATCACAGCGTCAACTAACAAAAACAAAAGCTTAGGATTTTCATGACCAAATCGAATCATGTATTACCACCAAAATCAGTAACCCCTAAAATGGGTCTCACCGCTCGTATCTTTATCGGCATGATCGCCGGAATAGTTATCGGAGCATTACTAAATAAGTTATTTGATGATAGCGGAGATTTTTCGTTTAGTGTATTGGGGATCCATGTTTCTACGTATGCACTTTTAGTCGACGGTATATTTAACGTAATTGGTTCAATATTTATTGCCAGCTTAAAAATGCTTGTTGTACCTCTGGTGTTGGTATCATTAGTTTGCGGCACCTCAAGCTTATCAGACCCCTCAAAACTTGGGCGTTTGGGCGGTAAATCTATTCTACTTTATATTGGCACTACTGCTATCGCCATAACCTTGGCTGTAGGATTTGCTTTATTGATTGCACCAGGAGAAGGTCTAAACCTTGAAACGAATGCATCGTATGTTGCAAAAGAAGCACCTTCATTGGGTCAGGTTATTATTAACATGATGCCTACCAATCCAATCAATGCTATGGCTCAAGGCAACATGTTACAAATTATTGTATTTGCTGTTTTATTTGGAATAGCAATGACAATGACAGGTGAAACGGGTAAACGCTTAACTGCAGTATTTGATGATTTAAGTGTGGTTATTATGAAATTAGTTACGATATTAATGAACTTAGCGCCATACGGTGTATTTGCACTAATGGCGAAATTATTTTCAACTGTTGATTTTGACACAATAAAAAGTCTAATTAAGTACTTTGCGTTAGTAATGTTTGTGCTGGGTGTCCATGCGTTTGTCTCTTATCCGATAATTTTAAAATTACTAAGCGGTCTAAACCCTCTTATTTTGCTCAGAAAAATGCGAGATGCCGCGTTGTTTGCATTTAGTACATCCAGTAGTAGCGCTACGTTACCTATCACTATGGAGACAGCCACTAAAAAACTAGGAGTTAAATCATCTGTCGCCTCTTTTACCGTGCCACTAGGCTCAACCATTAACATGGATGGCACTGCAATTATGCAAGGTGTGGCGACTGTGTTTATTGCTCAAGTTTATGCTGTAGATTTGAGCCTTAGTGATTATATGATGGTGATACTAACCGCCACACTAGCGTCTGTCGGTACCGCTGGTGTGCCGGGTGTAGGGCTGATTATGCTCGCGATGGTATTACAGCAAGTTAATTTACCTGTAGAAGGCATAGCGCTTATAATTGGTGTTGACAGATTACTTGATATGACTAGAACAGCAGTCAATGTAACTGGTGACTGTATGGTGGCCTGTATTGTTGGGAAAAGTGAAAATGAGCTTGATACAAATACATACAATGATTTAGAAGCAGGGTTGAAAGAAGACGTTAACTTGAAAGATATAAACGCTAAATCTTAATTAAGGTAGATTGAAAAAAAAGGCTTCAACATTCCATTTTGAAGCCTTTTTAATAAATAGAATTTAAGCTAATGACCTAACACTTTCGCTGGGTTTACCTTTGCAGCTTTAACCGCAGGATAAATGGTTGCTAATATGCTTAAGCCCATCGCAATAAAGACAGTCAGATATACGTCATGCCATTCTAATTTTGAGGGCAAGAAATCAATAAAATATACATCCCCAGATAGAAACTGCACACCAAATAAATTTTCTATAAACAATGAAATATCAGCCAAATAAAGAGAAAATATAACCCCTAATACTGCACCACATAGTGTGCCTATCACGCCATTCAATGTACCTTGCATCATAAACACCAGAATAATCAACCCGTTATCAGCACCAATACTTTTAAGCATTGCGATTTCACTTTGCTTTTCATTCACCGCCATAACCAAGCTAGAAACAATATTAAAACAGGCAACCGCGATAACTAAAGTCAAAGCTATATAAACGACAGCTCTAACTAATTGAATATCTTGATACAGATTACCGTCAGATATTGTCCAATTAGACATATAGACCTCAGATTGTAATCCATATCCAATTTCTTTTGTTAAGCTCTGCGCTTCAAAGGGCTCATCAAACCTCAAGCGAATGCCTTGAGCACCATTCGTGATATTTTGGGTTTCGGCCGCTAAAGACATATGCATAAAACCTGTATGATTACTTAACTCCCCTCCGAGTTCTATACTCCCCACCACCTCAAGTGTTAATGACTTAGGTGCCCTCAAACTTAAATCATCTGTTAACTGAGGTAAGAGTATTTGTACTTTATCCCCAACATTTAGGCTTAGATTTTCCAGTAAACCTTTTCCCAATATCACACCGGAGGTGTTACCCATAAACTCTTGCCATTCAATAGTGGAAACAATCTCCGGTAAAAAACCGGTTGCTGCATAGGAAAGTTCGAGCCCTGTCATATCCACAGCTTTCATTTTATTACCCTTTTGTAGCATGCCAGTTACTTTTACGTAGGGCTCAACAAACGTCACTCTAGGGTGGGCTTTCAGTAGCGCAATTTCATCTTTCCAATCATCAATACCTTGACGATAAACAGACTTATACTCAGCATGAGGGATTATAGATAAGAGTCGCTCTTTCAACTCATTTTCAAATCCATTCATAACAGATAGCAGCAAAATCAATACAAAACAGCCCAAACCAACTCCAAAAGTTGATGAGGCTGAAATAAATGAAATAAAACCATTTTGCCGTTTGTTAGAACGAAAACGCCACGCCAACAACCAAATTAACCGCATTAAAATCCACTCATATCACTGGTAGTTAATGTACCTTCAACCAAATTGAATGAACGGTCTAATCGGCTTGCCAATTTAATATCATGGGTTACCACCACAAAGCTGGTTTGCATGTGTATTCGTAAATCATTTAACAATTGATAAATGCTTTCGCCCGTCTTTTGGTCTAAATTCCCCGTGGGCTCGTCTGCCAAAATTAACTTTGGCTCTGTGACTAAAGCTCTTGCTATTGCAACTCGCTGGCGTTCACCACCAGACAATTCTGCAGGTTTGTGAAGTGCTCTATTTTCTAAACCAACCTTCTCCAACATAGCCATGGCTCGTTGGTTAGAATCTTTGATAGATACTTTACCGATCATTAGCGGCATAGCTACGTTTTCTAGGGCATTAAACTCAGGAAGTAGGTGATGGAATTGGTAAACAAACCCTAGAGACTGGTTTCTAAACTGTGCTTGTTGACGTTGCGAAAATTCAAATATGTTTTTACCTTCAAATAACACCTCACCTTCACTTGGTTTATCTAATGCGCCTAGTAGGTGTAACAGGGTGCTTTTACCAGATCCTGAGCTTCCCACAATGGCCACTTGTTCCGCTCTGTTAATTGCAAAGTTAAGTTTATTCAAAACCGTGACGCTATTTTCAGCTTCGTTGTATTCTTTACTTAATGACACGCAAGACAATAACTCTTCCATAATCAACATTTATTCCTAATCAAACTTTTGGCCCTTGAAATTACTTAACCGCTTTCGCTCTCGCCTTTTAGATAAAATTTTTGCCAACTTGCGCATACTTACGACTTGATCTTTCTCATCAATAATGTCAATTCCGAATAGGCTTTCTACTAGATCTTCCACGGTTAATATTCCTTCAAGGCCTCCATATTCATCAACTAACAACAACATATTACTACGTTTAGAGTGTAATAATTCAAATCCTTTTGCTAATGGCATAGTACTTAATATGGTCACCATCTCATGGGCAAACCCTTTCACTAATTTATCACCTTGCCCTTTAGAAAAGGCCAATAACAAATCTGATTTAAGTACATAACCATTAATATTTTCTGGCTCATTGAATTCATAAATTGGAATCCGTGAAAATGTAACCTCACCATGCTTATCTACAAATTCTGCTACGGTCATAAGTTCAGGAACCGAAAACACCACCGTCCGGTGAGTCATCGCCTCTCGAACTTTTATATTTTTCAAATTGAGTAGATTTTGCATGACAGTGGCTTCTGTAGCCGCAATTTGTCCCTCCTCTTGAGACAACGCTGCCATAGCCGACAATTCATCCCTACTTAAACCTTTTAAGGGTGACTCGTCATGCATTCTAGACGTCAACATATTGGCAAGTCTCACCAGAGGCCAAAGTATAATGATCAAGTACTTTAGAAAATAAGCAGTAGCAGGTGCCAGCTGGCGCCAGTATGTTGCACCTAAGGTTTTAGGAATAATTTCAGAAAAGACTAGAATCAATAAAGTTAAAACAGCAGATGCAACACCTAAATAAGCATCACCAAAAACAACAGCCGCTTGAGCTCCAGCTCCAGCAGCCCCCATAGTGTGCGCTATAGTATTCAAACTTAAAATAGCAGCTAACGGTTGATTTATATCCGTTACTTGTGACCGCAATAAACTGCCTGCAGCACCATTACCTTTTTCTAGAACTGAAATATAAGCAGAAGAAACACTTAGAATAACTGCTTCTGCAACTGAACAGATGAACGAAAAACCTAATGCAATAAAAATATATAATAACAACAAAAGCATGTTGATGACTTCTCTGGAAGGTATGTAAAAGCTAGTAAATTTAGGAGATAAATATTATCAAAACATTGAACTGCAAGCTAGGTTAGAGAGAGTTCTAGTTATATGAATTATGGAGAACTTTTTAAATAAGAATGTACAAAGATGACTTACCACTAACAAGTTTATTGGCGGAGTGGACGAGACTCGAACTCGCGACCCCCGGCGTGACAGGCCGGTATTCTAACCAACTGAACTACCACTCCGCATATAAACTGTATATTTGTTTTGATGTTGGCGGAGTGGACGAGACTCGAACTCGCGACCCCCGGCGTGACAGGCCGGTATTCTAACCAACTGAACTACCACTCCAGCCGTAATCAAAACATTACTGTTTAAGCACATCTAATTCCCCTAAGGGCAATATGTCTAAACACGTAATAAAGATAAAATTGAAATTGGCGGAGTGGACGAGACTCGAACTCGCGACCCCCGGCGTGACAGGCCGGTATTCTAACCAACTGAACTACCACTCCACAATCTTCAATATTATCAAACGGTTAGATAAGAATTAACCAACATCCCTCCTCAACCGCGGCGCAGATAATACGGGTTCAAATCGTACTAGTCAACAGGTTTTTAGCATGAAATACGCTTTAAATCGTTGATTGCTGCAGGATTGAACAATTTGTCCAAATCTACAGCGGGGAGAGACTCAAAAAGCATTTAAATACTTAAATCTTTAAAACCTTCGTTAGCTGGTTTAGATTGCTCTTTAGATTCATCAACAACCTTTTTAACAACTTTTGGCTGTCGTTTAAATATTTTCGCAAAAAAACCAGCAGTTTTTTCTGTTTCGCTTTCTTCTTTAATATTAAGTTTTGGTGCTGGTTTTAACTTTTGTAAAAACTCTTTAACTAAAAGATTTGGTCGCTTGCCCAATATAAACCAATAAATTAAAACACCACCAACGACAATCACTAGCGCATTTATACCAATAACTAAAGAATACAAACTGACCTTTGACATCTTTTGGTCTTCAAGTAACTGTTGTTCCAGCTCATTATTGTTTACTGTTTTACCATCAGGGCTATCTGTGGAAATTGGTTTCACTACTATTTCTGGTTCTGGTTCTTCTGATAAAAATGTATATTCTGGTACATCTAAAATAAACTCTCTACCATCTATAGTATTTCCGTAAGCTGTTAACTTGACGCGATACACCCCATAATCATAGTTAACAATTAAATACTCCCGTATATCCATAGACATATCGGTAATCGAAAAATTTTGAATGTCCCCATTTGGAAAACGAATTTTACCATCAATAAGCAAAGTTGAGATATCAACATGTTCTCGAAGAGCGTCTACCTTTAGCTTATGATATCCATCACCCCCTCCATCTAATTCAACATCAACTTTAATAGGATTAGCAAACAACTTAATAGGAGCATCGATTTGCTCCCTTGAATACATAGGCGTAGACACTTTAAACATAGGTATCCATTCCCCATCTGCAATAGCTAAATTAAATTGTCCCGTAAATACACCATCTAAAGGTACTTCATCCATGCCCTGACCATCATCTTCAAAGGTTGCAACTGTTTCGATTTTGGCCCCAAAATTATTAAAATCTGGATTATTAGTGCTTGCTAGTGTAATGGTTAACTCTACGACGTCTCTAAACGCAGCGTAGTCAATGGGTACACCACTATTTGTTAGATAAGCAGTCTGCTTTAAAATTTCACCTGAGAAAACTATTCTAGGCAAGGGGTCCGCGTGTAAAGCTAATTCACTAATAACCATCACACGACTGCCATCTTGAATTTGCCCAACTGCTTGCCAAGGACCAGGCGTCGGATTTTTTAAACTAATCATGTCGTAGGTAGCAGTATCAAACCAAAATATATCTTCACCATTGGCACTAGATTGAAAAATTTTTGAACCATCAGGCTTTACCAATACAATAGGTGCTGAACCATACTCTCGGAAGAAAATCATAGTGACTTCGTCCACTTCGTAATCAATCCTAAAGCGGTTTTGCAATAACTCAATATTGTTGTGAAATTCACTTCCTAATTGCGTCAGTGGTGGCTCTTTAGGCATGGATAACAGAGAATGGTTAGGTTGGGAAACAGGCGTTGCCATTTCATCCGCAGCGTAACCATATAAACTTAGCAATGTAACTATTGATAATAGGTAAGCGGATATCAGCCTTTTTGACATTTATTTTCAACTCATAATAAAACGGCGACTAATGGCGCCACAAACTGGCACCACCCTCTTTGACAACCAAGTCTATACGGCTTTCATGTTGTTCTAATTCATCGGCAGTTGCCTTTACAACCTTTAGCGGTTTTCTATCAAATGGTAAACGGCGAATCACTTCTACCTGCGAGCCTGAATCACCACTGGACTTCCCACTTAGGTTTAAATCAGTTTGTCCACCAGTCATCATTAGGTAAACATCTGCTAATATCTCTGAATCGAGTAAAGCGCCATGCTTCTCTCGGTGAGAGTTATCAATACCGTAACGTTTACATAGAGCATCAAGGTTATTCTTTTGACCTGGATGGATCTTTCTAGCTAAATCTAGCGTGTCTAAGACAGTACAAATTTGTGAGGTTTCTTTAATTTGATTACCCAGTAATCTTCGAAACTCATGATCCATAAAGCCAATATCGAAGGGCGCGTTGTGAATGACTAATTCTGCCCCGTCAATAAACTCTATGAAATCTTTTGCAATATGACTGAATAATGGTTTATCCGCTAGGTATTCATTGGTAATACCATGTACTTCAATTGCTTCTTGTTCAACTAAGCGTTCTGGGTTGATATAAACATGATAGGTTCGGCCCGTTAATTTTCGGCCTATCATTTCTACACACCCAATTTCAATAATTCGATGCCCTTGCTTAGGATCTATACCTGTGGTTTCTGTATCTAATACTATTTGACGCATTTCACTCTCTTTTGCTTGAGTAGCTGGTTTCGCTTTCTGGTATTATACTGGGCTAAATTTTAATTTCTTGAAATTTATCTTATTACTATTTAATTAAACTAATAGGCACTTATGAAACAAGTAGACATATATACAGACGGCTCATGCTTAGGTAACCCAGGACCTGGTGGATATGGTGCCGTATTAATTTTTGACAAACATCGTAAAGAACTTAGCCAAGGCTTTAAACATACTACCAATAATAGAATGGAATTATTAGCTACCATAGAAGCATTGGCAACATTGAATGAGCCTTGTGCAGTCAATCTAACTACTGATAGTCAATATGTAAAAAATGGAATTAACCAATGGATAAATAACTGGCGTAAAAATGGTTGGCGGACCGCAGCTAAAAAGCCAGTTAAGAACGTAGATATGTGGAAACGCTTAGATGAAGAGGTCAATCGTCACAAGGTAAGCTGGTTTTGGGTTAAAGGTCATTCTGGTCATCCGGAAAACGAAGCTTGCGACCAACTAGCCAGAAAAGCCGCAGAAGGTAAGTTTTTAATTGATGATAATGAGTTTTCAGAATAACTATTAACTGGTGATAAGGAAAATCCTTATCACTACTTATCGCTCCACATGGCATATTCATTATTATTTTTATCGAGGAAATGGAAGCGCCGCCCTCCAGGGAAATCAAATGTAGGCGTTTTAATACTGCCACCTGCAGCAACAATATCTACTTCGCTTTTTGCCAAATCATCGCTAAACAATACAACTAAAACACTGCCCTTATCTGCACACACACACTTTTCAGAAACATATAAGCCCCCATCAATTCCTGCCCCAATAATTGCGGCATAATCATCACCATAGTCAACAAACTCCCAACCAAACACTTTATTAAAGAAAGCTTTGCTCGAAGCAAGTGCTTTTACAGGTATTTCTATATAATTAATTTTATGATGTTGGCTCATACTGTTTTCCTTCAATACTTTATTTGTATTTTGAATATTTGCTAGCAAACAAGTTACTTAAGGCTTCTAACCTTTACTAATGTTAACTTTCACAATAAGTATCAGACCGCCAAAAATTTAGCGAAAAATAGAGTGTGCAGCTCCCGTTATTTACTGGAGCCATATTTCCATTCACTTGGCATAATAAACCGGTCTGACTCTTCTATTTTATATATGTTGATGACATCGAGTAAAGACATTGTCACTTCTGATAATTTACTAGCCGATTGGCCAATATCTTGCGCTCCTTTCATGTTCTCAGTTGACATAACCTCAATATCGCTAACATTTTCACTTACTTCTCTAACTACGGATATTTGCTCAACTGCACCAGTACTAATAGATGTACTCATAGACTCTACAGTTTTCATACTTGTTAAAATTTGACTAAATGCCTGGTCTATGACGCTTGATAATTCAACTGTCTCACTAGCCTTTTCTCTCCCTTCAGTAATACCTTCCATCGCCCGCTTAGAATCACTTTGCAACGATGCAATAATGTCAGAAATCTCTTCGGTTGAACTTTGTACTCTTTGAGCCAGAGCTCTAACTTCATCTGCAACTACAGCAAAGCCCCGCCCCTGTTCTCCTGCTCTGGCAGCCTCAATAGCAGCATTTAGTGCCAGTAAATTAGTTTGTTGTGCAACAGACTGAATAACCTCTAAAACAACTGATATGTTTACAACTCCTTCATTAACCGCACCAATAATAACGTTCAAATTTTCAACTTCAGATGCCACCCCTTCGATGCTGGTCAGTGCATTTGATACTGAAGTTCTCCCTTTGTCACAGTCTTTGACAACTTTCATGACTGATGAAGTCGACTCTTCAATTTGTCTACCAATATCCCCCATACTGACAGATATCTCTTCAACTGCAGCTGAAGCACTGGCTGTCGCTACTTGTTGTCTTTCAATATTTATGTCGGTGTCTACTACAGAGACAACGGTATCGTGAGTTGACGACACCGCTTCATAGGCTGTTTTTGCGATTGTGACAAAATCTAAACGGATTTGTTCCAATAATTGATTGAAGCGAACAGCTGATTGACCTAAATGATCCTGCGATAAAATAGCAATACGCTTAGTTAAATCGTGTTCTCTATCTATAACATTCAATGTATTTTTTATTTCTGTTGCTTGTTTGCCCATAGTTCGAATCGTGATAAATACTAAATAAGTTAACAATAACACCACAATTAAAAACACTATCATTACCAGAATGAATACAAACGAATTGAAGTACATGGTATCAATCTCCACATGCAGCGCTTTGATACTCTCAAACTCCAATTTTTTTAACTCACCTATACGCGCTGTCGCAGCATCAAACCAGGTCTCTGGCAGAACGGTATACTTACCTGTTAACGCTTCAGATATAACTTGTTGCCGTAACTTTATAATCGAGTTATTTTCTTTACTAGTATTGAATCTATTATATCGCTCAAACCACTCCAGATTATCAGGCATAGATTTATTATAAGAGTCCTGATAAGAGTTTTGATTAGCAATCAGAGAATATACTCTTTTTTTGTTGTCTTCTGATAACGACTGTCCCGCTAGAACATTGGTGAGAACAGCCCTTTCAATACCGGCATTCTCTTTAACTTGCATTAAGTTATAAGAAGAAATCAGCCCTTGGACTACTCCATTTAAATCAACAAATTCTATTAAAGCAAGTGGCTGTTTAATAAGCTCTCTATTTATTTTAGTGTAAAAGCCTAGAGCATCAGCTAAATTAATAGTCTGTGTATCTATTTTTTGTCGAATGTCTGACAGGTTTTTTAAGTGACTCAATACTGCACTAATATCAAGGTTTAAATCCTTACCCAGATCATCATTATATTGCGTCGTAAAATCACGATATTGTTGGAGATTTTGGTCGACCAGCTTTCTCTGAGTAATCAATTCAGCTTTAAACTTAACCCCCTTCGACCCCAAAAAACCTGAAGACATGCCTCTTTCTTTTTGTAATTCATGAACTAAAGCTGCGGCATTATCAGCTAATGTTAATAAATGAGAGCCTTTTGACGCATTTTGAACGTCTTGCGCTTTAACTAAAAACTCAGTCAATACAATAAGAAATAATAATAATGAGGGAATTACAATTAAAACGGAAACATAGCGAGATATAGCTTGCATAAAAACGTCCTTATCTAAACATGTTAATAGAATTCATATATTCATTACAATTATACTCAACTTATATACAAGGTGGTAAAAATTAAGAGTATTTTTTTACCAAAAAATTAAATTAAACAAAAAAAAAGCTGATATAAAAATATCAGCTCTCATAATCGAACATTTAACTTAATGATTAAATCAATCTGTAGATGTTAAAATTTAACCCCTACCCATGCCCACAATTTATCCGCATCGACTTTAGTATCACCTGCAGAATAAGCAGCATATTTAATGCCTGCGTTAAAGTGTTTTCCAAATGCCTTAGCATAAGACACATTTAATTCAGACCCTAAGTCATCAATACCTGAATCAGCAGCGTCATCAGCATCAAACACGTGATAAGCAACTTTCCAGCCTCCACCAAGCGCCTTACCTGCTAAAGAAACATTAGTATCAACAAGGCCTTGAGTCGGAGTCGCTAAAAATTGGTCTGACCAACCATTGAATTTATGCAGTGTTGCTAAAGGTGTAGAAAAACCATAAACTCCATCGTCTGACCCTAATACTTCATAGCCAATTTTAGCAGTGATTCCACTAAATACAGCGCCTGCTTCTAAATTCAAATAAGAAGCATCATATTCAACAGTTGCAGACTCACTTGTTTGTGTTGCGTATTCGGCTCGGTAAACAATTTTAGTATCACCAGCTTTAGTTGCACCAGCAAAACTAATACCAAACGTATCTAAAGCATTGTCAGTATCGTTATCTACTTCAAGTAAATACCCATACCCTGTTAATGTTCCCACTGATGTTTTATAAGAAGCATTAATAAGATGATCTTTTGCATCAAAGTCCGCATCTTCGCCAAAAATACGATTGCGCTGTGTTACATAAGCATACTGTAGGGTTAAATCTTTGTTTGGAATAACCTTAAAAGATGCAGCATCAAAAGTTTGCCTATCTTGTCTCCAGCCTACATGACCAACAAAACGGTGGCCATCCATAGTAATCACTTGGCGTCCAACTTTTGCTATTAGCACATCATTCTTATATTGAATGTAGCCTTGGTCCAACTCAGTGTGTTCTGGATCTGCAATGACTGAATAAACACCAGGGTTGTATCCACTTGGCCCGACTGTGTAGTCACCTTGACCTAGCACTATCCGAGTATCTTCCATTTCTACTTTTGCTGAAAATCCGTTGAATGAGCCAGTTTCATAAGATAACAGAGTACGTAATGTTAAAGCACTTGCATCTTTTGCTGCATTATCTTGCTCAACGCTTTCATAACGTAGATTTAAATTAGCACTAGCTTTACCTGACGTTAACGCTTCAGTAATGCTGTCTGCTTGAACAGCAAAGCTAGATGTACCAATTAGTGCTAACCCTAAAGCAATATTAAGGGCCGTTTTTTGAGGTTTACTATTTAATGTTTTCATGGTTTCTCTCTAATTTTAGGCGCAGCTGTAGAGTTCGCCGATAAGAACCGGCGATCTAATACCGCTATTTTTATAAATTATTGAACAATATTTAAATCTATATAACTGATTAATATAGACTGTATTTAAGCTACGCTGGCTCCATTGGAACTCGCTTTATTCTGCTTAGCTAATTTTTTACGGTGTTCATCAACTGATTCAACTTTACGTTGTTTTTCATACAAAAATTTCAGCACTTCATGACGGTAATGGTTGTATTGAGGATTATCAGCCAATTCAATCCGGTTTCTTGGTCTGGCTAATTCAATAGGTAATATTTCACCTATCGTTGCAGCAGGCCCATTAGTCATCATCACTATCCGGTCTGATAACAAGACAGCCTCGTCTACATCATGGGTGATCATAATAACTGTGTTCCCTAGTTCAGCATGGATTTCCATAACCGAATCTTGTAAGTGAGCACGAGTCAAAGCATCCAAAGCGCCAAATGGTTCATCCATTAATAAGACTTTAGGCTCCATGGCTAATGCTCTAGCGATCCCTACCCTTTGCTTCATACCCCCAGAAATTTCTGCGGGCAGCTTATCTGCTGCATGACTCATATGAACCAACTCTAGGTTATGCTCAACCCACTCTTTCATTTCTTTCTTAGAGCGTCCATTTGGGGTTTGTTTAACCGCTAACTCCACATTTTTATAGGCACTTAACCAAGGTAATAATGAATGATTTTGAAACACTACTGCCCGCTCTGGACCAGGTTCATTCACTTCTTGATTATCTAAAATCACCCCGCCATTGGTAGCTTGGTACAACCCAGCCACTATATTTAACACCGTAGATTTACCACAACCAGAGTGTCCAATCAGTGAAATAAACTCGCCCTTATCAATGCGTAAATTTACATTCTGAAGAGCTGTAAATGGCCCTTTAGGAGTAGGAAAATCAATTCCTACTTGGGTTAGTTCTAAATGATGTTTATTACTCATTACCTTTCCTTAAAATCGTTTTTAGTGACTGGAATTAACGCAATACAGCGCTTTTGTCCCAACTAACTTGTTTCTGTAGCATCAACATTAGTCTGTCTAAAATAAAACCAATCACACCAATGGTAAGAACCGCAACCATAATACGAGCTAGTGATTCTGAGCTTCCGTTTTGGAATTCATCCCAAACAAATTTTCCCAATCCGGGATTTTGAGCCAACATTTCTGCGGCAATAAGTACCATCCAACCTATCCCTAAGGACAATCTGAGACCGGTAAAGATAGCCGGTATAGAAGATGGAAGGACAATCTTGGTAACATGAGATAAAGCATTTAAACGTAAGACTTTACTCACATTTATCAAATCTGATTCTATGCTAGATACACCAACAGCCGTATTTATCAAGGTCGGCCATAAACAGCATAAAGATACAGTTACAGCTGAGGTGATAAATGACTTTGAAAACATAGGATCTGAAGTGACATACACAGCACTGACCACCATAGTAACAAGTGGTAACCAAGCCAAAGGTGATACAGGTTTAAACAACTGAATAAGCGGGTTAATAGCGGTATAAGCATTTTTACTCAATCCACAGATAATTCCGATTGGTATTGCAATCAAAGAGGCAACTACAAATCCAACTAAAACCGTATACAAGCTTGTCCATATTTGCTCAAAAAAAGTCGGTGCCCCCGTAAAGGCCCTAATCTTTGGCTGGTATGTTGGGTCTTGCGCTACCCTAGCTGCATTTCGCTCTTCTTGACGATTGTAAAACACATCAGCTTTATCCATTTGCGCACTATGTTCGTCAATTAAGGACACAGCCTGTTCCCATACTGCTGTAGGCCCTGGGAACTGGCCCAAAGAAGTATCAATGTTTTTAGCCATAACACTCCACAGGCCAAGAAATATAACTAAACCGATAAGAGGTAATGCTGTAGCCCTCAAAATATCATTGATTGAAGGAATACGAATTTGTTTTACTTGACTAAAAATCATGGGAACCGCTTGTTGTTTAAACATTTTTAAAACTCCTAGTAGGTGAGGCAATTCTCACCTACATGAAAAGCCACTTAGAACTTGCTATCGTTTTTGAGTCCAATAGTAAATTTCTCTAAGTAGGCGTTAGGTTGAGTACCGTCGTATACTATGTCGTCAATAAAGTGTTTCTGAACAGGTTTAAAACCAGTCTCTGTAGCAAACTCAGGAAATTCAGAAGCTTTAGCTTTACCCTCAGCAATCAGAGACTTAGCCGCTTGAGCATAAATATCAGGACGATAGACTTGCTTAGCAATATCTTTGTACCATTCATCAGACTTAGGCTCGGCAATTTGTCCCCATCTACGCATTTGTGTTAAATACCAGATAGCGTCGCTATAGAATGGATAAGTAGCGTTATAACGGAAAAATACGTTGAAATCAGGAACCGAACGCTTGTCACCTTTTTCGTATTCAAAAGTACCTGTCATACTATTTGCAATGACTTCATAATCTGCACCAACATATTGGCTTTTCGACAATATTTTTACAGCTTCAGGACGGTTAGCATTATTGTTCTCATCTAACCACATTGCAGCTCTGATCATGGCCTTAACAACACGAATATGAGTGTTAGGATATTTCTCAGCCCATGTCTTACTTACGCCAAACACTTTCTCAGGGTTGTCTTTCCAAATTTCGTAATCTGTTACAACTGGCACACCAATACCTTTAAATACAGCTTGCTGATTCCATGGTTCACCCACGCAATATCCGTATATTGTTCCAGCTTCCATAGTAGCTGGCATTTGTGGTGGCGGTGTAACAGATAACAAAGCATCTGCATCTAATAGCCCTTTGGTATCTGTGCTAATCCCTTTAACAGAGCCTTCTAGTGGCGCATAGTAACCTGGGTGAATTCCGCCGGCGGCTAACCAGTAACGTAGCTCATAGTTATGGGTAGATACTGGAAACACCATGCCCATGTTGAAAGGCTTACCTTTACTTTTAAAGTCATCAACAACGGGTTTTAATGCATCAGCTTTAATAGGATGAACCGGCTTTCCATCTTCATGAGGAACGTGCTTTTTCATCTCTTTCCAAATATCGTTAGAAACAGTGATAGCGTTACCATTTAAATCCATACTAAAAGCAGTAATAATGTCTGCTTTAGTACCATAACCGATGGTGGCACCAAGAGGTTGGCCAGCCAACATATGAGCACCATCTAACTGACCGTCAATAACGCGGTCTAATAGTACTTTCCAGTTGGCCTGTGCTTCTATAGTGACGTACAAACCTTCATCTTCAAAATAGCCTTTTTCATAAGCTACTGCTAGTGGTGCCATGTCTGTTAATTTAATGAAACCAAACTTTAACTCTTCTTTTTCAGGCCAGCCTAACTTTTCTGCAGACGCTGTACCGATTAAAGACCCTGTAAGCACAGCAGAAACTGCACTAACCCGAAGTACTTTAACCGCTGTTTTTAATGAACTTAATACTTTAAGACTTGCCATTGTCGACTCCGAATTTTTTCCAAAAAAAAACCCGCAAAGACTTCAGAATATGGAAAGTCTTTGCGGGCTACATTGCCATGTAAACTTTTTTGCTTCATCGCAAGAAAGATTACAAATAAATTTTTTAGAGCGCTGAACGCTTCTAATTATATAACGGTTAATATTTTAAGTATTATGATACCGCATACAACAACGTTTGCATCAATAGTGCCAACTTTTAAAATCCTTTAATTTCATACACTTAAAAAAACAACTTGAATTACAAAGCTGCTTACTCTTTCCAAATAAGTGCATCGATGCACTCATCAAGTGCTAGTTCAATAGTTAATATGCCAACAAACAACAAATTATCACAAACTGCCCAATACACAACGCTTTATAGAACAACAATGGATCGCGCTCTAATAGAGGGCGCCGCGCCACAGCACGCAACATGCCTTTATTTGGTTGCGACAAGTCTTGTAAAAATTCAGAGTAAGCTTGATAGCGTAACTCTGGGTTAGGCTGTAATGCTTTTCGTAAAGTTAAATCGAGCCATGGGGGTAAGTCAGCTCGATATTTATTAACAGGTTGATACATCCACTCACTGTAAGAAACAGGTATATAATCCTGATAACTAAACGCTTTGAAGGGTAAATTCCCAGTTAGCATTTCGTAAGTCACCATAGCCAAAGAAAACATGTCACTCTGATGTGAACTTATATGTTTAATCAAATACTCGGGGGCAATATAATGTACTGCGCCAACCACTACTTCTTCTAAAGGTAACGAATTAGTCTCAGCTAAGGCTTTCACTAATACGGTTCCAAAGTCAATTAATTTAACTTCTCCTTGATGGGTTATCATAACATTTTCGGGTTTTACGTCTCTGTGCACCATGTCTTTACGCTGTAACACTCTAAGTGCTGTTATGACCTGACTGATAATGGCCCTAACTTGCTCTAGATTAGGGGTGGGGTTATCAACCATCCATTGACGTAACGTTTGTCCCTCAATGTATTCGCAAATGTGATACATAAATCGAGCACTTTCTTTACGTTTATAAATCTTCATTACGTTTGAGTGCTTTATATGTTGCCCTACCCACTCTTCCCGTAAAAACCCCGCTAAAAACACCGCATCATCAGCATAGTGTTGAGATGGTGTTTTCAAACCATATACTTTGCCATCTTCTTCATTAACGACTTTATATAAGCTACTCCGAGTACCATTAAATACAGTTTTTAATACCCTATATCCTTCTAACTTCATACCCACCTCTAAAGCAGGAGGCATAGCTAAGCGAGTTATTTGTTTAGAATGTTCATCTAAATCTGCTAACGGTAGGCTTTTAACTTCAACTATCAAACAAGTAAGGTTGTCGTTACTCCCTAAATTAAGCGCTTTATTTACGATACGCGTGGCCCGCTCTTCGAGAGAGCCAGCTTCAGTCAAAAGTTGTTTAAATATTTTATTAGATAGAAACTCATGGACACCATCGGACGTAAACACATATAAGTCTTTTTGTTGTAACTGAACATTTGTAAAATCAACATCCAGATGAGCTTCTATACCAATCGCTCTGGTCAGTACGTTTTTACCACCTTGGCGTGATACATGATCCTTCGTGAGCTGCTCTAATTCACCACCTTGAAACCTTGTAACTCGGCTATCACCTGCGTGAAAAATAAAGCCAGAGGTAGACTTAAATATCATGCCACTAAAAGTGGTAATCATCTGGCTATGACCGTCGTTTTCATAATCATGCTGTCCATGACACCATCGATTTAATCCGTGAAGTACTTTGCCTGCGGCTCGTTTTACAGTCCATGTAGGGGGGGTTTGGTAATAATCTTGAATAAAGTTAGTAACACAAGTAATGGCGGCTTCTCGCCCTCTTGTACATACACTTACACCATCAGCGAGTGCCGCTACACCACCTTTAGACTCTGCATAATGATCTTTTGGAAGATAAGCCGCAAACGCATCTTGATTTTCTCCTTTGACACCTTGGCTAGAAAATCCACCAAATTCTAAACGTAATTTTTCCATGGTAAATATGTCATCTATTTTTATAGGTTAAAAACAAAAAAGGATAACAATTGATTGCTATCCTTTTTGATTAACTAAAATGCAGCTGTAAATTAGGTAACATCTATGAGTTCCACACTACCATCTTCTCGAACTTCAGTCATAGTACCTTTTGGTTCCTTCATAAATAACAAAGTCACAAATCCCAAAACTGCAGTAGCGGCAATAACCATAAAGAAAGTTGCTGTATCCACTAACGAATACACTGTAAGGTAAACTACAGCACCAACGTTGCCATAGGCCCCTGTCATACCCGCAATCTGTCCTGTTAAACGGCGCTTAATTAACGGTACTGCAGCAAATACTGCACCTTCACCTGACTGCACAAAGAAAGAACAGGCCATTACCGCTATTACAGCCAACCAAATAGGCCAAGAAGCATCAATCAAACTTAAGCACCAGTACCCTAGTGCCAAACCTGCTGTTAATATTAATAGAGTTTTTTTACGACCAAATTTGTCTGACAACCACCCACCACCAGGGCGAGACATTAAATTCATAAATGCATACATACCCGCTAATAGCCCTGCAGTTGCCATATTTAACTCAAATGTTTCAGCAAAAAAAGCTGGTAACATTGAAACTACAGCCAATTCCGAACCAAAAGTCGCAAAGTATAAAATGTTCAAAACTGCAACTTGCTTAAATTGGTATTGATGGACTTCAGGAACTGGGTTAACAAAAATATCTTTATTTACCTTGTAAGTGACAAAAGAGTCATAAATATACAGAGCTCCCAAAGCCACATATAATGCTATGGCGACGTTCTCACCTAACAACGAAACTCCCTCAGGAGATAGCTTCCAGTTAAGCAATGCCAGAGCCAAATACATAGGTGTTTTCATTATTAACAAAAGGTAGAAGTCTTTTACACTGGTGACTTCCATGCCGCCCAAATTTTTGGGTCGAAAATACGTTGAACCTTTAGGTGTATCTGTAGTGTTCTTATAATAAACAACACTGAACAGTAAGCTCATTAACCCAGTAAGCCCCACCGCATAGCGCCATCCATCATCGCCACCGAAGAGCAAGGCAAGAGTAGGTAGCGTAAATGCCGCAGCAGCCGATCCAAAATTACCCCACCCACCGTATACACCCTCAGCTGTCCCCAACTCCTTAGGGGGAAACCACTCACTAACCATTCTAATACCAACAACAAAACCGGCACCAATACAACCTAAGGCAAACCGAGCAATAACTAACTGCGTAAAGCTATCTGCTAACGCAAAGGCAAAACATGGAATAGAACAAATAGCCAATAGACTCGAGTAAATCACACGAGGACCAAACTTGTCAGTTAAGGCCCCAATAATAACTCGTGCAGGAATAGTTAAGGCCACATTGATGATCAACAACGTTTTCCATTCACTAAGCGTTAAGCCAACACCGTCAACTATGGCACCTTTCAAAGGCGCCATATTAAACCAAACCATAAAGGTAATAAAAAATGCCACCCATGAAAGATGTAGAGTTTTCATTTTCCCGGTAAATGACAAAATATTAAATTTTTCAGCGCTCATGAATGTACTCTTTTAATGAAATTACGAACAAAAAAAAGCCCATAAAACAACATAAATTCTATGTTATTTAAATGGGCTACATTGCCTGTTGTCAGTATTATCTACTACAACATGATTTTAATTTTAAGGGCTGTCAACGCCATGTTACAGCCCAACTTGAAATTAGATTATCAATTTCCAAGCCACAAAACCAAGCATATATATCAATAACTTATAAAAAACAAAAATATAAAGAGCAATTACAATAAGAATATTTAGTGCAACAAGCCCCTAAAAAGTGCAACTTCACTTTAGTTACCTTATATAACAGTTTAAGAGATGTCCTCTAAATGTAAGCGCATCTGTTGATAAATATCAGGCCTAAATACATTTTTAACCAAGTCATTAGGCACCTTGATACCTGCAAGTTGCCCCGCCTTCTGCATCTGGCTAAGCAACCACTCTCCTCGAATGTATTCAGGGACATTAATTGAGCCATTATTTGCTTTTGAGAATTGGTTGTAAGATGGGATTGCCCTTGGGGGTAAGTTTGCATGGGTTAAGCAACTTCCTATTAAGGAAGGAGCTATTACATCTGTCGAAGCATCCAGATATTGTTCAGCACTCAAAAGTCGAGCAGCTTCAAACCTATTAGGGATTGATTCCAACCAATTGCAAGCTTGCTTTAGCGCAGCGGTTAATGCTAAAACAGTAGTAGGGTTGTTTCTTTGCCAGCTCTCCAAAAGTCCTAACACTTTTTCTGGTGAGTCCTGCCAGATATCAAAAGATGTTAATGCCGTAAGCCCAATGCCAGCCCTTACCGCCTTAGCATTCCAAGGACCACCGACACAGCAACCGTCGATTTCTCCACTCTCCAAAAAACCAACCATATTAACAGGAGGTACAACCATGATATCAACATCAAGTTCAGTTATATTTGCAGATGCAAGCCAGTCTTTTAACTGGTAATAATGACAGCTATAAGGAAATACCGTACCGAATTTAAGTTTAGGCCTATTTTGTTGCTTTCTAACACTAATAACTTTCTGTAATAAGTAAGCGGCTAAAGGCAAGGTTACTTCTGATATCCCGTTATCTTTTAACACTTCTTGATGTAGCTTTTCAGATAAGGTTATTGCATTACCATTTAAACTAAGTACTAAAGGAGTAATGACTTTTGTAGGCGTACACCGCAACCCTAAAGAACTAGCGAGTGGCATAGGGGCTAACATTTGAGCTGCATCTAAGAGCCCTGCATGTAACTTATCTCTTAAAGTTGACCAAGAGTTTTGTTTTTGTAATTTAACATCAAGGCCCCACTGCTCAAAAAACCCCATATTTTTTGCAACAATAAGGGGAGCTGAGTCTGTTAACGGGATAAAGCCCAATGTCAATTTAGTTTGTTCGGGTGTAATCATTATAAATAAGAACCTTAAAAATTATCTAGCAAGGATATTAATGTTTTAGCGACGTCATCCAATTTTTGACCTGTATCCATGGCAGTCTTACGCATGGTTTTAAATGCCTCATCTTCAGACAGGTTCTTTTTCTTCATTAACAACCGCTTTGCTTGATCTATTGTATTCCGTGATGCTAGCTGTTGCTTAGTATCACTTAACTCAGTCTTTATCTTTTGATATTCCCGAAAACGTGCAACTGCTGCATCTAAAATGGGTTTGACTCTTTCTGGTTCTAAATCCCCAACCACATATGCACTGACACCAGATGCAATAGATTGATTAATAGTATTGGTATCTTCTTGAGCTGAAAACATGACAACTGGTTTCGGGTTGTAGTCAGAAATGGTACTTAAGCTGTCTAATATATCTCGGCTAGGAGACTCAATATCAATAACGATTATATCTGGCTTAATGTCATCTACTTGTTTTAATAAAGCCATATCAGGGCTCGCCAAATGAATAACTTTATATCTAGAATTGTTTAATGCAGATGTGAGCGAATTTGCCCGTAGTTGATCATCATCAATCAACAAGATGCGTAGCTCAGGTGTCCCTACCTCTTTATCATTAGTTAAAACACTGTGTCGCAAGTTGATACTCCAACCTTGACGGTAAAATCTTATACCTTTGGAATAGCAATTCGTGAGCCAATTTATAATTTAAGTTAGGTCGAGTATTCATAGGGCTCTGAGGTTCTATACGCCACAGGCTAAAAACCAAAGAAGTGCAACCGCACCAAATTGGAACAACAGCCAATAAAGTATTGACAACTTAGATGAAAAATTTAACGTTATTTTTTACTGATTAGGATGAGATAAAACGCAGGTGTTGTAACCAAAGCTGTGCGCAAGAGAAGACGTGCTAAGGTAAATTTTCGTATTTATATTACTTATCTCAAAGTAACTATCTACCAAGGAAGAATCTCACCATTTGCATGCCAAAAGGATCCAGAATTATCGAGGTTAAGTTCATCAATTCTTTTGATCAATCGGCTCGCTGCTTGGGTAGCTGAAATATCGCCATTATGGTTGACCATTTCAGTTTGTACATACCCAGGATGTAGAAGAGCTACGGCCACACCTAAAGGCTTTAAGTCATGAGCTAATGAAACCCCAGCGCTATTTAAAGCAGCCTTTGACATACGATAACCGTATCGGCCACCTGATGTATTGTCAGCAACAGAACCCATTCGGCTAGTAATTAAGGCTACCTTTGCCCCATGACTTAATTGCTCTTTTAAAATGTGTGTTATCAGTAAAGGCCCCAAAGCATTAACCTTAAATTGATACTCAATAGTAATGGCCGACATACTATGCAAACTTTCATCAGCTAAGACTCCGGCATTATTAATTAAAACATCAATGTTAATAGCTAAGACTTTTTCTAAGTTATGCTGTAATGCCTCAACATTACTCACATCAACGTTATCAATAACAACTGCTCTAGTTTGATTTAATTCATTACTACTACTTCTACAAAGGGCATACACTATATGCCCCATCGCTATATATTGCTTTACTAACGCTAACCCTATGCCTCTATTTGCACCTGTGATAACTACATTTAACACATTCAATCCTTATTAATAGTTTGCAATAAACGCTTTAAGTCTTCTGGGGTATCGATTCCAGTTGGCGGTGGCATTTTTGCCTCTTCAACATGAATTTTTTCGCCATGCCATAACACCCGTAATTGTTCTAAAGATTCAACTTGCTCTATCCCTGACGGAGACATATTAATGTACTGCTTTATGAACCCGGCACGATAAGCATAGATCCCAATATGCCTAAAATAAAAATCACCAATTTCATCAATCGACTCTGCATCCAAGAAACGCGCTCTGTCATAGGGAATAGTAGAGCGAGAAAAATACATAGCATACCCGAGCTTATCCATTACAACTTTGACAGTATTTGGGTTAAAAGCCTCTTCTACATCTGTTATCTTGACAGCCAATGTAGCCATTTCAGCTAATTGATGTTGATGTAAGTTTTCTGCAACTTGTTGAATATTCTCTGCAGGTATAAAAGGCTCGTCTCCTTGTACATTAACAACTATTTCATGGGATAGCATATTCTGTAGTTCTACCACTTCAGCTAGTCTTTCAGTACCTGATTCATGGTGTTCACCTGTCATGCAGTATTTACCACCAAACGCCTCAACGGCATTGGCTATCTTTACATCATCTGTAGCAACCACAACATTACTCGCACCTGATTCAATTGCCCTTTCATAAACATGCTGAACCATAGGCTTACCCTTTATTTTTACCAAAGGTTTACCTGGGAATCTGCTTGATGCGTATCTAGCAGGAATAATGACACTGAATTGCATAGGGCTATCTCGTTACTTATTTGATATGGTTACAATCAAAGATAATAGCTACTTTAAGAGCTGATCTATCTCATCACTTGAAACTTCTTTCGCTTCAGATTCAAGCAACACTGGAATATTTTCACGAATAGGAAATACCAACCTATCAAATTTACAAATTAACTGATTATCATGAGGCTGATATATTAACTTACCTTTACATGCAGGGCAGGCCAATATTTCTAATAATTTTTTATCAAAAGCCATAAGGATTCCTTTATTTAGCGTCTTTCTTTTTGTTCTCTAGAATTTGTTTTAACTGTTGAATTAGTTTTGTATCAAACTGTTGAGGTAAGTGGGCATTTACCGGTAAATACCAACAATCCTTATGTGCGAAATCACGGCACTTAACAGCATCTTTCTCTGTCATTATTACCGTACCATGAGGGATATCTTTTACGGTAAATTGATGGTGGTCCACAAAACTGATGCAGGCATTAAGTTTAACCTGTTTTTGCTCTAACATTGTAAAAAATCGCTGTGGATTACCAATTGCAGCAATGGCACTCACCCCCTGGCTTAAAGCATGTATTGACAAACTTTTATTTGGATTTCTGACATTCACCAACCTGCCTGACACCAGAGCCATTAAAAATTCACCATTGTTTGCCAAACCGCCATTTAAGACCACAAAATCTACTGACTTTAAGCGCCACTTACCTTCACGTAGAGGGCCTGCAGGAAGCAATAAACGGTTTCCTGTTAGCCGTTGCCCGTCCATAACCGCGATTTCAATGTCTCGTTCTAAGGCGTAATGTTGCAGACCGTCATCACAAATAATCACGTCACATTTGTGGTCTTTCACTAATTTATTGGCCCCCCGCGCACGAATAGGATCAATCACTAACGGGCAATTAATATGTTGGCGCATTAAAACTGGTTCATCACCCACACTCTGGGCCTTACATGAAGCAGTAACTGAATGGGGAAAAGTAGCTTGCCTTGAACCATACCCCCGACTCAGTACCCCAGGCTGATACCCTTCTTGTCTGAGGCGCTTTGCTAAATATACAACCAGTGGTGTTTTACCATTCCCTCCTACACTTATATTGCCAACCACAATTACCGGGGCAGCCACAAGTGTTGACTGTTTTATGCTTGTTTTAAAAGCAAGCCTTCTACTGGCAGACAACCCCCAAAACAATAGAGTTAGTGGCAAAAGTAACAATATTAAAGGCCAATGGTACCAACTAGGTGCATACCAAAGTTTATCTATGAAACTCACGCTCCCTTTGGCTCCTCACTAAATTGCATTTGATATAGTTGAGAATAATGCCCATTGAGCGCCATTAAACTTTTGTGATTACCTTGCTCAAATATTTTTCCACCTTCAATTACTAAAATAGTATCGGCATTTTCGATAGTTGATAGTCTATGAGCTACTACTATGCTGGTGCGGTCTTGTTGAAGTTTCTCTAATGCATCTTGAATTAACCGTTCAGATTCGGTATCCAACGCAGAGGTCGCCTCATCTAAGATTAAAATAGGTGCATCGAGCAATAGCGCTCGAGCAATGGCTAAACGTTGACGTTGACCACCAGACAACATAAAACCATTTTCACCTATCATAGTATCTAAACCATCTGGTAACTCATCTACAAACTCTAATATATGTGCAGTTTTAGCTGCAGCGAGGACGAGGTCACGGCTAACAACACCTTCAGACCCATACGCAATGTTGTTTGCTATGGTATCGTTAAATAACACCACATGTTGCGAAACCAAGGCAAACTGTTTTCGTAAACATTTAAGAGGCAAATCCTGAATAGGTATATCGTCAATTAAGATATCCCCATATTGATGATTGTAAAAACGAGTCAACAAACTAGAAATGGTAGATTTACCGCTTCCCGAACGGCCGACTAGAGCGCAAGTTTGACCAGACTTCACCGAAAAAGTAATGTTCTCTAATGCTGGCGTATCTTTGCCTGGATAGCTAAACCTCACATCTTTAAATGCGATCTTTCCTGCTACCCTTTCAACCACAGCCGTTCCATTATCTTGCTCAGGCTGCTGATCTAATACTTCAAAAATACTAACACATGCAGTCATGCCTTTTTGAAACTCACTATTCACTGTGGTGAGTTGCTTTAATGGCTTAAGCAACATAGTCATAAATACCACAACGCTTACAAACACACCTGGAGTAAGAGATTCAACTAAATTTGGAAAACTGGCAACATATAAAACAACAGCAAGTGCGATAGAGGCGATGACCTGAATTGACGAAACACTCAAAATTCTAGCTACTATAAGCTTCATATTCTGTTGGCGGTTGTAGTTATTTTTACTAGCAAAGCGTTTTGCTTCTAGATCTTGCCCACCGAACATCAAGACCACCTTATGGCCTTTAATTACTTGCTCTACAGATGACGTCAAATCCCCCATCACTTCTTGAATCTTTTTACTTACCTTTCTAAAACGTTTGCTCACCACAGATACAATCACGGCCACCAATGGCCCGATAAGTACAAAAATTAGCGACAACTGCCAAGAGTAATAAAACATGGCAATCAATAAACCCACAACAAAAGCGCCATCTCGTACAAGAGTTAATAATGCTTTAGCTGCAGCAACTTTCACTTGCTCTGTATCATAAGTCACTTTAGATATAAGTTGACCTGTAGCGTTAGTATCATGAAACTCAACAGGCAAGTGAGTATATCGACTAAACAGCTCCTGACGCATTTCCATCACCACATGATTGCCAATCCATGCCACTGTGTACGTCCCAAGAAAATTACATATTCCTCTTAATACAAAAATAGGCACAATAAAAAATGCAGCTAAACGTAAATATCCGTAATCACCATTACCTAGACTGTCATCTACAATAGGCTTTAATTGTGCGACGACCATGACGTCTATAACGGAATATCCAATCATTCCAAAAACAGCAAGTAAGAAGGCCAGTTTGAAATTTTTAAGGTAGCCACGAAAGCGCTTAAATACACTAGAAGTTAAATCAAGATTTGCGGGGGTGTTTTTACTCATGAAAATGTAATTATTCGAACTCAATTAGGAAAACCAAGCCATTGTAACTGGTAGAACGGTAATCCCCAAATAATCAGTCATTAATAATTAGCTAATACATAGTTTAGCTTAGTCACAGTAAATGTAATATCGGTACTATTTCGCCAAATAACCAAGATATAGTGATTTTTGAGCTTTCAGGTAACGTAGAAGTACCGCTTAAACAATCAAAGATCTAAATGGGCAAGCGCTTAAGGCATGGTTAAAAAGGCACGATTTTCGATATTATTGGCACTGCAATTTTAGCGACAATTATATTTCCCACTTTACATATTAGCATACCAAAAGGGGTACATGTCTTGCCTGTGAGTTTTCGTTTTTATTGGGCTAGCTGAATTAAAATTCAATGTAAAAGACACTTGACCTGTTTCAGAAGTAGCAAAAACCTCTTGTGGTAGCATCTGACTGTCCTGAAATACATGTTGGTATCTCTCAATTACCTCTTTGCGAGGAAATTGCCATCGATTCATAAACCCCTGACTAAAAATCACATATTGCGGATTAACCGCTTCAATAAATGCAACAGAAGAAGATGTGTTACTTCCATGGTGAGGGGCTAACAATATATCTGCGTTAAGATTATCGCCATATTTTTCAACTAAGACACGTTCTATAGTCTTATCTATATCCCCAGGTAATAACACTGCATGGATTTCATCAGAAACTTTAACCACACAAGAGCTATTATTGTCATCGTATTTAACGGGGTCATCAGGCCAAAACACCCCAATGTTAAGACCTTGCCATTTGAAATGATAACCTTCTCGGCATAAATCAGCCGTGGTCATAACCTTTTTTACAGCGACTCCTTGAAGCAAAAACGATAAACTACCAGCGTGGTCATTATCACCATGACTGACGATGACCACATCAACCTCTTTGATACCTTTAGACTTTAAAATAGGCAACAACACGCTGTCTGCCATATTAAAACCACTAGGATAACTTGCACCTACATCATAAATAATTGCCTTCAGGTTTTTCGTTATGAGTACAGAAGTTCCCTGCCCGACGTCTAAAACATCAACTTTCCAGTCTGTATCTCTACTCTCCAATAAATAACTAAAAAAGGGTAGAAATAACAAAAAAATATATTTTCTAGATACACCAAACTTAGGTAGGAGCAATAAAATCATGGCAATAAACAGCAATCCCCAGACAACAAAAGGCATAGCAGGTAAATCTATTGAGGACCATGGAAATACTACAACCTTGTTTAAAGTGCCTAAACTTAATCCAATTAAATAATCAACCCACCCAAATAGTACTTTTGCCAAATCTGGATACACCCAGAGCAACAGTGTCGCCAATAAGCAAAGAGGCAATAAACATAAAGTTACAAAAGGAACCGCGATAAGGTTAATAAAAGGGGAAATAATCGAGACATAAGAAAACTGCCACGCAACAATCGGTAACATTAAAAATGTTAAGCAAAGTTGTATCCGCCACATACTGAAAAACGCGGTTGTAATCGAAAAATCAGCTTTTTTAACTGGCCAACGCCAAAATATAAAACTAATGATAGCAACAGCCGTAAAACTCAACCAAAAACTCAAGCCATATATACTCAGAGGAAATAAAATTAAAAACATACTGAACCCAATCAATAACTGCCTAGATACCCTTATGTTTCTATTATTTACGAATAACAAAGCTGCAATAGTTAGCATCAACCAGGCTCTGAGTGTGGGTAAACCAAATCCTGCTAAGGATGAGTACCAAAAAGTAACCAATGTAGTCAAAGTCATAGCCACTATATGTAAATTTACCTTGTGTAGCCTATATATCCGGCTAACAACGCCTGCAGAAACCCAAACAAATAAAAAATAGCTAGCACTAGCAACCATAGCTAAATGTAACCCAGATATGGCAATTAAGTGTGCGATACCAGATTGCTGCACCAACATCCAATCTTCTTGTTTTAACAACCCTCTATATCCCACAGTTAAAGCGGATACCCAAGAAATATGATGTAAATCTAAATTAAGTAACTTATTTAACAAAGCTTGACGGCTAGTAATAACATTTTGCAACAATTCACTTTCGCTGCTTTCTTTTACGTACCCTGTAGCAACAATCCCTTTACTAAATAACCATTGTTGATAATTAAATCCTGCTTCGTTTGCTAGCCCATTTGGTGGTTTGAGTTTCACTTCAAGTTTAACGACTTGACCTTGCTGCACTAGCCAAGACGGATGACGCCAACTCACTCTGATAATCCGTGTCAATTTAAGTTTGTTGGCATTTATTTGTGATATTTTGAGATTGAAACGTACCTGTTGATCCTTATGATTTAGAGTAATAACTTCACCTAAAACAATAATTGGTTTAGAGGTCTGCTCTGAAGACAGTTGCAAAGAGTATTGCCAATGACCTACACTCGCCATCCAGATAATGCCAATAAAGAAATAAGCTAAATGAATAAATCGTTTAGCAAATAAGAAAACGACGACAAGAAGTAAAAGAAGACTAAAAATGGAAGGTAAATTAGTCCAAACGAGACTAGAAATTGCAGCTGCAATAAAACTGAAAAGTTTACTGTCCATACTAGGTGAATCACGCCTTCCATTGCTTGACTAAAATAAGTATAGAGAATAATTCTGAAAAAGTTAATTAAGCGATTTTTGCCTAGCCCGCAAAAAATAAAAGAAAACAAGGTACTGTCTATTTTTGGAACATTACTACATGATCCAAATTTATGGCATTTAAATAGACGTTCTGCAGCTGGAGCCGTTGCTGTGGGGCTATTTTTTGCTTTTATTCCCCTACCATTTCAAATGTGGCTATCTGCAGGCATCGCCATCCCTCTGCGAGTGAATTTACCATTGTCCATAGCTACTGTTTGGATCACCAACCCTTTTACCATGCCGCCCATTTTTTATGGTGCCTACCTAGTAGGATCAGCGGTACTAGGCACCACAACACAAGAGTTTGCATTCGAGTTAAGTTGGCACTGGGTAGTGCAAAGTATGGAAACTATTGGACCAGCCTTTTTAGTGGGCTGTTTTATATGTGCAGTATTTTTTAGTACGGTGGGATACTTTGTATTCAATTATTTGTGGAGATTATCAGTATCAAATGCATGGCATCAACGAAAACACAAAAAAAAGCGTAATTAATTAGATCTTTAATTCTCTAGTAAATTTTAAAATAATCACAGATTTTGTTAGATTGCATTCTTAACTGGAATACTAACAATGAACTCAGTTCCTTCTCCTACCACACTGTTAACATCAATATTACCACTGTGGTTTTTAATGATATTATAAGAAAGTGAAAGGCCTAATCCTGTTCCTCTTCCTACAGGCTTTGTCGTAAAAAATGGATCAAATATTTTAGAGACGTTGCTTGCGTCAATACCAACACCAGTGTCTCTTACACTTACCTTTTGATAGTCTCCGTCGCTAAACACTTTTATAAAAATTGAACCATTATCACCTACTGCATGAGATGCGTTCACAAGTAAATTCATGAAAACCTGGTTTAACTGCATCCCCATACAAAATATTGGAGTTAAGCCTTCTTCATACTCTTTATGCAGCGTGACATTAGCATCAAACTGGCTACTAACAATTTTTAGTGTGCTTTCAATACCTTCAACTAGGCAACTTTCTGCCCAATGTTTTGCATCTGCATGGGAGAACTCCTTCAAACTTTCAACTATTACTTTTACACGTTTAACACCATCTAACGACTCATCTACCAGCTCGACTACATCCTCTTTTATATAATCAAACTCATGTCGCTCAAAGAAATCTTTCTTCAACTTCTGATGGATTTCTTGTCCAATTTTATCTATCAACTTATCTGAAAACTGGGTGATTTTAACGAGCTTTCCAATGTAATCTTGGAGGATTTCAATATTAGAATAAACAAACCCTATAGGACTATTAATTTCATGGGCTACACCTGCAGCCAACTGGCCAATAGAAGCCATCTTTTCAGAGTGAACTAACTGACTTTGTGTATTTTTCAACTTACTGATCAGACTTGCTTGCGCTTTATGCTCTAAATCCAATTCATCAGCTACTTTGGATAGATCATTGTAATAACTGGCTTGTGCTGTCACATCTTGGATAGTTATACATGCATAAAGCACCTCATTACTGTCATCCATAAGAGGCAGTACTTCCATATTTTGAAACATCAAAGACTCCTCGCCAGTTACTGGACGAGAACTCAAGAAGTTGAAAATATGTGGGCGCTGTTCCCAGTATGAAAAGCTTTCATTTTTTAAAATAAAGACACTATTGATTTTCTTTTTCAGAAACCTAGCTTGTTCGGGGAAGAGCTCCAACAAGGACTTTCCAAGAACGTCTTTTTCATCACAATCCATTCGATCAGCAAAAAAGTCATTGAGAAAGACAATGCGGTATTCTATGTCTACCATGCAAGCTCCCATGGGTAACTTACGTAACAGACTTTCTAATAATTCAGGTTTATGCATTCACTATCAACTCAATAAAGCGTCTAAACTAGTCTTCAATGAAACAATTGAGTTTTCTTCTAAGCAAATAACAACTCTTGCATTAAAACTAAAACTCTCGATGCTAAAACATACTTCAACCAATAACACAGTGGCCCAATTATAATTTGGTTTACCATTTGTTGAGGGGGTTAATAGAGTCGGCATATTTAGGTTAGATTTTAACTCTAGCTGATTTGATAAGCCACTCAAGCATGCACCAGATAATATATTTGTTAACTCTAAAATTAACTCTTGAGTTTGGGCATCGCACAATGGTTTATCATAATCCATTAACTCAGCCATGGCGTCACAGCCCTCTTTACTTATTAAAGAAAGAACCTCTCCTTTAATTTGTCCTAAAAACGATTGCCTCGCGTACCAAGTGTCATCACTATGATTTAATATTTCAATTAAGTCATCTGGACTCGCTTCATTAATTGTCGGAATTGATAAAATTATTTGCACATCAATTAACTGTGCTAGTGATTTTGCCGCTTGCCCCATTGAAATATTCATCATTTCTTGCAGGGCATCTCGTTGGTCCTCTGTTAATAATATATTTTTCATATTAAACCTACTTCATGCAACGTCACTTTTAACTCCTCAGCTTTTAATGGCTTTTGAAGAAAACGAAATGCACCTAAGGAATTTACGAGATCTACTGATTTTGGTTGTATATCAGCACTAATCACAATAACTACGGTTTTTTGATGATTATCTTTTACATGTCGAAGTACATCAAACCCATCTAAAACAGGCATTGTAAGGTCTAAAAATAAGATATCAGCTAAGCCTGCTTCAACCGCATCAATGGCTTCTTGTCCATTGGTCGCTTCAGATATAGTCACATCCCAATCCTCAGGGATAGCACGTCGAACATTTTTACGTGAGAGTGCAGAGTCGTCTGCAATAGTTACAGGTATTGCCATTACTTTTGTCCTGTTAAGTTTTAAATTATTAACTAAAGATATTTAATTAATAGTCGAACAAATCAGTAAACGCTTAAAATTTTTTTAAAAATGCAGTTCAATTGCCTAAATATCATACAAAAACAACAATTATTGATATGCTCAAGCTAATGAAAAAGAAAAACAGAATTGATTTAATAAGAAGAGTAAAAGTAAAAAATACACTTTCATGTGATGTTTATTAAAGCAATACAAACAGAGTCGCTTTGATACCTTATCGTCATATGAAGGTTAATTGTTAGGAAGGTTTAACAACAAGAACAGATGAATTGTACTTGTTTAAAATGTTTTGGACTTTCTTATTGCCACCTAGCTAGAACAGTTAGATCTGAATATATTGCCTAATCGTTTTCATTTCTAAAAATTGTTCACATCATAATTTACCCAAAAATCCAAAGTAGCCAGCTTAATAGCTGGATACAATTAGAAAATATTCTAGTTCACGAGTTTGAATACTGGAATAAACACTCAGAGTTTAACTAACGCAATTAAAACTGGCCAACATTCACACCTAACAGTATTTTAGTCACCTCATCTATACGTCTTTTAAAACTAGCTTTACTTGCGCGCTCTGTAACAGTGTGGTCTCCGTCGCCAAATGGACCAAAACCATCTAAGGTTGCAACACCAACAGATGAAACAATGTTTGCATCACTTACTCCACCTCGCTTTTCAGTTTTTAAGGGATACCCTAAAATACCTGCAATCTGCGCCAGTAACGTCATTTGATTTGGCGAACTTTGCATCACATCTCTTTGTATTCCCCCAGACAAAGTGGCTTTGACGCCATCAACCGCCGGGCTCGCACATATTAAGTCTAAGCTTGCTAACAGCCGCTCCTTTTCTTTTTTCTGGGTATAACGAACCTCCACAACTATTTCTGCTTTTGGTGAAATAGTATTTGCGCCTATACCACCACTGATTTTCCCAGCATTGACTGTCGTTCCCATTGCTAGGTCCGTTAATTCTGTTAAAGCAATTATCATATGTGCGGCCGCTAAATTCGCATTACACCCATCCACATAATGGTTACCAGCATGGGCAGCTTTACCTTCAAGGTTAATAAAAAAAGTCCCAACACCTTTTCGAGCAATAACAACTTCATGGTCAACACCTGCTGCCTCAAAAACCAAGCAAATATCATAGTTTTCACCCAACTCAGCGCTTAAATATTTACTATCATCACTACCACTTTCTTCATCACTAACTAACAACATGTCAATATTAGTAACACAACCTTGCTGCTCATTTACGTTACGTAAGGCTTCTAGCGCAACAATATTCCCCCCTTTCATATCACAGACACCGGGACCATAAACCCAATCTTTATCTTCTGAAAAGTCAGTAAAGGTACCTGGCGGAAAAACAGTATCTAAATGCCCCAATAGTAAAACCCGTTTTTTACCTTCAACAATAGGTGATTTAAACAATAGGTGGTCTCCAATCTCCTCTCTAGTAAAGACCTCTGTATTAAAACCAATCTCCTCCATCCACCGAGTAAATACTCTCCCATTTTCATCAACGCCTAACTTATTTTTAGTGTAAGAATTGAGGTTAATTATTTGTGCAAGTTCAGTAAAGTCCAAAGTCACTCCTACATTTTAAATAAACGTGAACACTTAACGTAAAGCAATTGAAATACCAACATCATAATCATGACTTATCATCGGCTAGCTATGGAATTTTGATCTAGAAAGTTAAAATTTCAAGTGTTTACGCACCAACAAAGTACAGACATGGCTAATATAGATGCACACTTATAGTACCTATCAACTAAATTGATTTTATTTTGATTTAATTTAATTCAGTAAATGATGTATGACACTTTAGATTCTCTTTGTTTCAATTTGTCAATATACGGCTTAGGTGGTAATTCATATTTTCTCTTGGCTCTAAAATTGCTGGTCTGCATTTGTAAAACCCAGAAATAAAGGATGTGAATACATCCATTTTTTATAATCTGACTGGGCCTTATTAAGTTTAATGGAGAAGTTTTATATGCATTCGAATACAAGTTCTGGGTCTGAGCCAACTATTGGTATGTGGATGTACCAAAACAGTGGTGGCAATGAAATTCAAAGGCAAATCATTGACCTTTTGAGTCAAAAAAACATAAAGACTATTCCTAGCTTAGATTTAGTTAATGCATCGGCTCATGGCGGGGAAATTGTTTGCAATGGAATTTGCATGGAAGAATTATCAGCTTTCTTTTCATACAATGCTGGGGGGCAAACAGCCTATCAAGTATACTTATACAATGCCTTAAGCCGTTCAGTCCCAACGATTAATAACTACCAAGCTTTCGCCCTCACAGAAGACAAATTTCTTACTGCTCACATGTTAAACAGAGCTGGCATTCGCACCGCAGACTACCGTTTAATTAATCATATAGACATTCAGTTATTAAAAAACACAGTTCGTGAATGGCAAGGCCACGTTGTCTATAAACCTACCGATGGATGGGGTGGAAATGGTATAGTAAAAATAGAGGACGAGCGCTCACTAGATATTCTCATTCCTTTTCTCAACAGAATGGATATGAAACATTTCTATTTAGAAAAATTTATCAATTATGACAAAACAGATTACCGCATAGATGTGGTCGACGGCGAATTTGTGGGTTGTTACGGACGAAGCGCCCCAGAAGATGACTGGAAAACAAATGTGACAAGTGGCGGCTCTGTCATATTACGTCAACCTGACGACGCTATTATTGAGTTGGCGATAAAAGCAGCAAAAGTTACAGGCTTAGAAATAGCTGGCGTTGACCTTTTATATGACCTAGACACAGAAGAGTATGTCGTACTTGAAGTAAACGGTATTCCAGCATTCGCTACACCAGAACAAGAAAAATTAGGATTAGATTTTAATGCCCTTAAAATCGAAAAAATTGTTAATTTAATCGACAAAATTGTAGAAGAGAAACAGTAATGAAAAAGAATGCAAAAGCACCATTGCCTAAAATAGGTCTGCTGTATTTAGATCATGTTTTGAGATTTTTTGACAAGTCAAATTTCAAAGGCTGGCCAGACAAAATAGATATAGTCACTTATCACTGGCGGAAGGATAAGCAGCGTTTTATTAATGAAGTAAAACGAAAAAAGATAGACATATTAATTGGTAATATTCCAGCAACTGCTTACGAAACCTTTAGAGAAATTAGTAATGCATTGCCTAATGTACAATTTGTACCCTCACTCGATACTCAGTTTTCAAACAAATCAAAAGAAAATGTGACACTATTTTGTGAGAAATACGACATCCCTATTCCAAAAACTCGCATATTTTACGAAAAACAAGAAGCTGACGATTTTTTAAAACAAACTAATTTTCCAAAAATAATCAAGAAGTCCTATGGTCCATCAAATTATGGTGGCTACTTTGTACATAAAGTAGATAGTTACAAAGAGGCCAGCAGCTTACTTGATGAGAAAAAGTACTACCCCGTTTATTTACAAGACTTCTTGCCTATGGCAGCAGACATTCGCGTTATGCTTATTGGTCACAAGCCAGTATGTGCCTTTTGGCGTCGCCCACCGGAAGGAGAATGGTTAACCAATACCAGTCAAGGCGGCTCAATGGATTACCAAGATGTTCCTCAAGAAGTATTAGACTTATCGGTTAAGGTATCTAAAGCGGCAAAAGCCGAATATTGGGCTTGCGATGTAGCGGTGGGTGTAGACGGTAAGTACAGAATTCTAGAGTGTGCAACAGCCTTTGCAGCATTTCCTTACATTAGGGATTGGATTGGCCAATACCTGATGTGGAAGTTTTCTAATGGTCAGTTCAAGCTTCCCTATATTCCATTATTTAATTGGGAAGAGTTGAGCAAAATGAGTTCCAATGTTTTGCGTACAATGCGACACATAACCTTTGGAAAACAAGTCATGCCAAGCTGTGATGGCGGAGAATTATTCACTCAAATCAGTGATGACAACTACCCAATATTAGCAACCACAGCCATGGCTGATGAAGAGTGGCCAAGTGATATTTGGAACCGCCAAGACAATTATTTAAAAAACAAAGGGAATACAACGGCCAAAGTTTCACCACCTCAAGAAACAGGAACCTTGGACGCATCTGAAGCCGCGACTATAAAAATAACCGACGAAGCAGAAGAATCGCCAGAGATAGTAGAAAATGAGCAAAATGTAGAAACTGTTGAGTTTAGTGCTGAGGCATTCTCCGAATTTTTTGGTAGTATTAAGGGCTTTGGTAAACAACAGGTTTCACTAATATTTGAAACATTAGATTTACCAACGATTCACCAAGCACTGCAAAGTGATGGTGAAGAATTTTACAGAGTAAAAAATATTGGTGAGAAGAAAGTAATCAGCATATTAGAAACATGGCAAGAATACATTCACTCATCACCTCAATAATTATGGAACTAGTATTGGCGCATTAATTTGCGCCTATGAAGTTAATGAGGCCTGTCGGCCAAGCATTGCTCAATAATAGTTAAGAGAAAAGATGAAAAAACAGTATTTTTCGTATAAAGAAACTATGGCATTTTTAGGCGATGCAGCACGGGATTACCCAGACTTGATAAAAGTTCAAAGCATCGGTAATACATGGGAAGGACGCCCAATTATGTTGGCGACCATTAGTCTTGACGTACACAATGCCGACAAGAAACCTGCGCTACTATATACAGGTACTATTCACGCTCGAGAATGGATAGGCATTGAACTAGCCAATAGCTTTATTAAATATATAATTGATAACTATCAGTTTAACCCTAAGTTACAAGATGCTTTAACCAGAAATACCCTTTATATAGTGCCCTGTTTAAACCCTGATGGTTTTGAATATTCCCGCACCCACTTTTCATTTTGGCGTAAAAATCGCCGAAATAACGGCGACGGTACCTATGGCGTAGATCTTAATCGTAATTTTGGTGTGAGGTTTAAAGAACGAAGCGACCCATCATCCAACATTTATGGTGGCCCAAGTGCGTTTTCAGAGCCAGAAACCCAAGCTATAAGAGATTTTGTAGCAGATCATAGCAATATTACAGTTTCTCTAGATTACCACTCCCAAGGGAATGTGTTTTTCCCCGCACATAAATTTGATCACGAAGCTGAAATCGACACCACAGATCTAAATACCCTTTGTGCCAACATGGCATTTGAAATTGAAAAAGTAACCGGCAGGAAATACGGAATTCATAGAGGGAAGCCCCCCACAAACCTAATCAATGGCAGTGGCCGCGAGTATTATTACAGTAAGGGCATATTAGCCACTGTTGTAGAAGTGGGTACCAAAAATATTCCAGACTATATGGAAAACATGTCTGAGAGTGTAAACGAAAACATACCAGCCTTGGTTCATGCCCTTCGCTCTGCAGTAAATTACTCAGCCCTCGCACCCAGTAGACCTCATAACTTCAATATGTCTGAAGTAACCGAGAATAGTATTATGCTCGAGTGGGAATACACAGAAGATGCAAATGTGTATTTTGAAATCTATCGAAATACTCATCATAAAAGCCCTTGTACTGATGATAATTTAGTCGGTATCACTAAATCTTTGAGCTTTAGCGACATTCAGCTTAAAAGTGGGCAATTGTATTTTTATAAAATTCGTAGTGTTTCCTTAAAGACCAAAATAAAAGGCCCATACGCTCCTGAAGTAAAAATTCGAACTTTATTGGCCCACGAGCAATTTAGTAAGACCTTGTTTCCGCCAGCCAACCAAATTGGTTACGTAGGGCAGTATACCCAAGAAAAAAACCATGAACACTTTGGATTAAACTCGCTGTTTATTGGTGTAAATAAATCTCGCGGGGCCTGTTATGGGGTAATCGAATTTTCTCTTGATAGGTTACCCGACGACGCAGAAATTAAAGAAGCATGTTTCTCCTTGTATCCAATGAACCGAGTCAGTGCCAAATTAGAAGGCTATGGTGAATGGGGGATCTCATTCTTAGACGCGTCCAGTGTGCCTAATATTCGTGATTATAACGACATTGCTAACGCGACTGTCATTCATTCTGGGCAAACAATAGAATCTGACAGAGTAACACAGGGAGTGTGGAGTGATTGGCCTTTAAACGGTAAAGAGCGCGCTATTCTGCAAGAACAGTTAAAAACTGGGAAAGTATTGATGCGTATCGACGGACCAACCACTTTACCCAATGGCGCAGACTCTCAAATGATGCAGTTTGACATTGGTTATGGCCGCTTTGGTTCAGGTATACATTACCGCCCTAACCTTGAAATTATCTATACCCGTCAAGCAAATAAAGTTGAGATATCGCCAACTAGTATCAATACCATAATGGCTGAAGGTAATGTAACCGGAAAATTACAAACTGGATACGACAAAGATGGCAACAAAATATACGGCCAACTTGCGTTTGCTATGCATTCAATGCCAGATCCTAAACGAACAGTGATTACCAATGCCTACTTACAGTTATCTAATCACAATTCTCTTGGCCCTAAAAAAGATATTCGATTTACAGTTGAATTGGCTGATTTTGAAGAACTCAGTTTCGAGAGTATGAAACAAAGGGAAAGTATTCAATATATTGGTTATGAAGTCAGCAATGCAGAACTTCGCAATAAAAAGACCCATTATTTTGACTTTGATAGTTATAGCCGAGGTGAGTTAGAGAACCTCTATCAAGACAATAAACAAGGTTTCTTTTTAATTCGAGCAACTTCAGGCTTTAGAGATGGCCAAGATGAATTAGTTGAATGGGTAAATAGTCCTAGTGAAAACTTACAACCTAAATTAGTAGTAGAGTATATTGAGCGCAAGAAAACGCCGCTAGAGTCACCTACGAACATTCGTACCAAAATTGAAAACAACAAAGTTAAAATCCTTTGGGATAACCCTAAAGATCCTGATTTTGTAGGCTCATTTGTAGTGAGAAACTGTTTTCATCCGCCGCGTTCACCTTTTGACGGAGTAAAGTTATACGGTGGGCCAGATGAATACACCTACGATAGCTTTGGTAACCCTAACAAACCTAAATATTATGCTGTATTTAGTTATGATAACGTACCAAACTTTTCTCAACCAAGTTGCGTTCACTTTACTGTGGATCAAACCATCCCTGTAATAGAAATAGATCCTGAAGACGTTGAAAGCCAACAAGGTGATGACTTAGAGAGCTATTTAGACAGCTAAAAGTTTCGCTCTCCTTCCTTCTTTAACAAAACCATCATGATTGAAGAAGGAAGGTTTACCTTATTGGGTATGTCACTTAAGTGATTAAAAATTCCCTACTTTTTGTTTTAACCTAGCGAAGCCATGTACCAAACTGTTTTGAACTTTATCTAGGTCAATACCTTTAATTTCGCCGTTGCTTAATACCATTTCTCCATTAACCAGAGCAGTTTTGACAGACACAGGCTCACCAGCAATAACAGGAGATAGTGTTTGGCTATGGTTTCCCCAATAACGATAATGGCTCATATCAAACAAGACTATATCTGCCGCTTTACCGACCTTTATTTCACCAATCGCATCTAACCCTAAAAGCTTTGCCGCATTTTGACTCCCCCACTTCACTATTTGCTCTGCACTGGTAGCCTCGGGCCCATGAATACTTCTATGTAACAACCAAGCTAAGTTTAGCTCTTGGATCATAGAGGCGTTTTCAGCAGACGCCGAGCCATCCACGCCCAATGTGATATTCATTCCAGAGTTTTCCATGGCAATCACAGGCGCTATACCGCTGCCAAGGCGACAATTAGAAGTAGGACAATGACTGATACTAGTGCCAGTTCTAGCTAACAAATTAATATCTTGCGTAGAGGCCTTTACCAAATGCGCAAACCATACATCTTTGCCCAGCCATTCACACTCTTCAGCATATTGCACCGCTGATTTACCATATAAAGTGCGTGACTGCTGCTCATCAAAATCCACTTCTAGTAAGTGAGAATGCATTTTTAAACTATTGCTTCTAGCATATGCCGCCAGTACTTTTAAATCTTCAGGTTGAGTACTGTGAATTAAACTAGTAGGAGCAACCACTAAACGCCTCATTGCGTTGGCACCTACTTGATGATAGCGAGACCGAGTATCATCAAGACGGCTCACCATTTTCGTTACGGTTTCAGGTTGAATAGACCCTCCTTGTAATCCCTTATGGCTCCCAATAGATGTTGCTCCCCCACGGCATAGTACCAAGCGCATACCAATATCACTGGCCGCTTGCCAAAGTGCATCTTCAATTTCAGGGCTAACAGATGCGTGATATAAATAATGATGGTCACAACAGGTTGTAGCACCAGAGCGTAACAACTCGGCCAGCCCCAATGTTGCCGCGTCGTACATAAGTTGCGCATCTATATGTGGCCAAAACCTGTATGGTACAGCAGCTAACCAATCCCCCAAACGGGTATTTAACCCCGCAGGAATTCCTTTAAGCACACTTTGAGCTAAATGATGATGAGTGTTTATTAGGCCAGGATAGGCAATACAATTAGTTGCATTAATAAGGGTCTCATTTTTCCGTGCCACTAACCCTTGCCCTATTTCACTAATAAAGCCCTGGCTTATACGTATATCTGACGCGATATCATGTGATTGCAATTGAAGCTTATCTGCAGGTCTTACAGAGGAAAGCGCCACAATCCCAGCCGCATTTTTAATAAGGTAATTCAAAAAATATTCCTTGGGGTTTACCGCTAACGACTAGTTACATATTAACGACTAAATTGTATCAAGCTAAAAATCTGACTATATCGAATATCGGCAAAGAGGCAAAGTGCATTCGTAATCACAAAACTAATGATTACTTTTGGGGCGAAGTGCCCTAATTGCACAAAGGTAATGCACCAATGAAAGTCAAATCATCATCAATAACCTGTAAACATAACGATTTAAGTAAACATAGTATTTGGCACACTACCTGCTATAAACCTCATGATAATGATTTCCCTAAATGGGTCATTTTATGTAGTGAAATCATTTCATAAACTTTGAGTAGAAGCTGTCAGGTGACAAATATGGGTGTGTATACATCTTTATTACGCTAGGACATTGCTCGCAACGTTTAGTTAGTGTGATTTAACTGACTGGGGTGTGAGTATGTTGAATAAAATAATTTATAACTCTCATTGTTTACCCTCCGTGAAATCATTTTTTATCATCAGACATATAACAGTCATGGCTCTGTCTTTTCTTAGTTTGTAATGAGGTCAACAATGAAAAAAGTGCATTTTCCCCGCGTTATTTTAGCTTTATGTTTTTTCTGTGCTACTTCTCATGGAGCAAAAATGGATGAAGTCACCTTTCAACTAGATTGGTTACCAGGTGGCGATAAAGCGCCACTATACGTTGCCATTGGCAAAGGTTTTTTCAAAGAACAAAATATAAAAGTTAAAATTTCACACGGTAAAGGTTCATCAGACTCACTGACTAAATTAGGTGTTGGTATCGCAGACTTAGGTTACGCTGATCTATCTTCTTTACTTGCTGCAAAAGCTAGAGAGCCGTTAGCAGTTTCAGCAATAATGAGTGTGTTTAGTAAAGCGCCCCACGCATTTTTCTCTTTAAAAGACTCCGGTATTGGCTCAGTTGCAGATGTTAAAGGAAAACGAGTCGCTACCTCAGCTTTTAGCTCATCTGTGGTTTTTTTACCTCTGCTACTAAATTTAAATAACATACCTGAAGATAGTATCCGCATCATGAAAGTAGACGCTGGCGCCTTGGGGCCTATGTTGGCTACGGGTAATACCGATGTAATTATTTCGTGGATGACCGATACAGTAAAGTATCAATCACAAGTGGCCACTGTTGGTAAAGAGCTTCATGTAATGCCCTGGTATGACGCTGGTTTAGAGTTTTATTCCACTGTGATTGTAGGTACTGATAAGTTTCTAAACGCTAAACCAGACGTCGCTAAACGTTTTTTAATTGCCTTTCAAAAAGCCATAGAGTACACCTGGGCTTACCCCCAAGAATCAGCTGACATTGTGCATAAATTGGTGCCTGAAGTTGATACTCAAATCGCCTTAGACACTATAATTAATATACGTAGTCTAGTGTATAACGATGCAAGTGACGCCCATGGTTTAGGTATTATTAACTCACAACGATTGGCAACATCTTGGTCTTACGTAGCTCAATCTCAGGGTTTTGCGTTAGACGCCATAGAGCCTGAAACGGCTATTAATCGCAGTTTTATGGATGCAATGGCTCCAATCGGGATACATGGTGAAGGGACAACAGAAGAATTTGAAGTAGAGAATAAATAAACATGCTTCCCCACGTTACTTTTAAAGATGTTGGCCATACTTACGAGACAGAGGCCGGAAAGCCAGTTTGTGCCTTAGAAAATATAAATTTTACAATCAAACAAGGAGAGTTTGTAGCAGTATTAGGCCCTTCTGGGTGCGGAAAGTCCACATTACTTAGATTATTATCTGGTTTATTTACAGCAACAAAAGGGCAGGTTTCTATCTACGACTACCCCGTTTCTGGGCCACAGTCCAACACTGGTATAGTGTTTCAAAAGCCAACCCTCCTGCCATGGAAAAACGTACTACAAAACACATTATTCCCTATTCAATATAAACAAGGCCGTGTATCTCGTAAAGATAAAGAGTCTGCATTAGCCATGTTAGATATGGTGGGCTTAACAGAATTTTCTGAGCATTTGCCAGATCAACTATCGGGTGGAATGCAACAAAGAGTTGGCATTGCTCGCGCACTACTAATGGATCCAGAAATCCTAATAATGGATGAGCCTTTTTCAGCCTTAGATGCCTTGACTAGGGAACAAATGGGGTTTGAGTTATTAGATATTTGGAGACAAAAGCCCAAAACAGTACTCTTTATTACTCATTCAATATCCGAAGCAGTTTTATTAGCCGACAAAGTGTTAGTGTTGAGCCCAAGGCCTGCGCAAATAATTGAAGATTTAACCATTAACTTACCTAGGCCTAGAACGTTAAATACCATTAGCACCTCAAGATTTAGCGCTTACACTGACCATATTCGTCAGTTAATTTATCATCCAAACGCCAATGTTCAATCTTCTTATTCGGGTGAGAATGATGATTAAACACAAAGTCAACTTATCCATTAGTAAATTTCTTCCTGTAGTTACGTTACTCGCTCTCATACCAATCTGGGAAGTTACCGTTAGAATATTTGATGTTCCAAATTTTCTTTTACCTGCACCGTCAGTAATTTACCGTGCATTTATGGACGTCGAGTTTTCTCGTTGGGGCATACATTTATGGGCAACGTTAAGGGTTGCTATACTGGGATTTTGTTTATCATTATTCATTAGCTTGCCACTGGCTATATTCATGGTTAAGTCTAAGTTTCTCACTAAAACTTTATATCCGATTTTGGTTGTCATTCAATCGACTCCTGTTGTTGCTATCGCTCCGTTATTAGTGGTCATAATGGGGGCTGGTGAAGCCCCAAGACTGGCCATTACTTGTCTAATTACCTTCTTCCCTTTGGTGGTATCTGCAACTACAGGCATGATGTCAACACCTCAAGAGTTGATAGAGTTATCGAAATCTCTAAAAGCATCTGCAATAAAAGAGGTGTGGCATATTCGCTTACCTTATGCTGTACCTCATATATTTAGTGGTATGAAAGTCGCTATAACCTTAGCGATCATCGGGGCAGTGGTGGCTGAATTTGTCGCAGCTGAACAAGGGCTAGGTTACTTTGTACAATTTTCTACTTCATATTTTAAAATCCCCCAAGCTTTTGCAGCCCTGCTACTTTTATCTACATTAAGCTTGTTATTATTTAAAACAGTTCAGTTGATTCAATATTTGTTTTTTCGTTGGAGCTTACCGAAAGACAGATTCTGACACTAAATATATTGGTTTATAACCAATATATTTTATCAGCCATTTTCACGCCATGATAAATGGCAACCAGAGTAGAAGCGCTGGTAAGGTCAGCATTGCTCTTATTACATAAACTTAAGAGAGTAAAAATGAAAAAAACAGAAACAAAGCAATCTAATTACGAGCTTCAAGAATTACAGCTAGAAGCTGCATTTAGCCAAGTAAAGTCTGATATGCAAGAAGTCAGCATTCCTAAAATTGATTTAACTGAGTTTGAAAATCGTTTTGAAGATATAGCTAATCAATTATGGGATGCAGCTACTGAAGTAGGATTTTTTCAACTAGTGAATCACGGCCTACCACACTCTAGTATCACCCAAGGGTTTGCTGAATCTAAAGCTTTTTTTGACCTACCAAAACCGATTAAGAGCCAATATCCACTAAAAAATGGAACCAATGCGGGTTGGGAATATATGGAACAAGTGCGCCCTTCTACAGGTGTTGCCGACCAAAAAGAATCATATCAAGTCACCCTCCCACGTATGCAGGGATTATGGCCTACCACTGATCAAATGGCGACCTTCCAAAATAATATTACCGCCCTAGAACATCAATCTTGGGAACTAGGAATGAGGGTTTTACAATGCTTTGCTTACAAGCTTGGATTTGAAAGAGATTTTTTTAGAAACGCCCACGACCGCAGTCAACCAGATTATCAAAGTACCTTAAGATTATTACATTACTTACCAATACCCGAAAACACTGAATTACCTGAAAATACATGGCGTGCCGGTGCGCACACAGACTATGACTGCTTGACTATGGTATTTCAAAAGAAGGGACAAGCAGGATTGCAAGTATGTGCGGGAAAAGATGCTTCAACCCATCAATCATGGTGTGAAGTAGAAGCTTTGGATGATGTGATCACTTGTAACATAGGAGACATGTTAATGCGCTGGAGTGACGACCAGCTCAAATCAACACTACATCGAGTAAGAATGCCAAATAAAGGAGAATATAAAACTCCACGTTATAGTATGGCTTTTTTCTGTCAAGCCAACAAAAATATCATAATTCAAGGCCCTAAAAAAACCTACCCTCCCATAAGTGCAGAAGAGTATTTAAAAATGCGAATTGCTGCAAACTTTAGTGATTAAAGTTTCAAAACAATTAGTATCAACAAAAAACAACAACTATCGCGAGTTAAAACACCACGCGATTGCCAACAAACAATTTGCCGTTGTATCGACTAGCATTACGACGGTTACTTTGCTCACTGATTACAGCGTTGAATACTGCTCTGCTCTAATTAAACCGACCACTTTAATAATGGATTATAATCCAATTATTGAGGTGTAAAATGACAAAAATAGCAAACTGAAGCTATACAGCTAAATATAAAAAAGAAGCCGTGGCATTAATTATTGACCAAGGCTACAGCGTATCTAAAGCGGTGGCTTCTCTGAGTATCACTGATAAATTACTTTATAATTGGAAAGCCAAGTTCGAAGTAGAGCAGCTGCATTTATATCGAAAAGCCAAAGTTTTGTTCGAGCAAAGCAGAAATAGTTTAGGTTACCGATGTGATGGATTTACATTCTCGTCGCATTGTGGGGTGGCATATTGATTAACGCATGACGACTGAGTTGGTGAGTAAAGCCATGATAAAAGCCAACAACCTATGTCAACCATCAAAAAGGTTGGTCTTTTACTCCGATAGAGGCTCACAATATAACAGTAAACAATATTGGGATTTATTGAATAGCTATAGCATGAGAGCGAGCATGGGTTATGTAGGGCGTGTTAAGGCAATGCTGTTGTTGAAAGATTCTTTGGCAGTTTAAAACACGATTGGCTATTGAAAATACCGAAACTAACTCGTGAGCACATGAAAAATGATGTGACAGCGTACATGCGCTATTACAATTTAGAGCGGCTTCATACAACTAATGGTGATCTGTTACCAGTAGAGTATGGGAAAATTCATTAAGAAAAGTGTCCTGAATTACTTGTACAGAACAAAATGCCTTAGAGCCTATCGCTGGTAAAGGCGCGTTAACAGTGTTCTTTTTTGGTACCCTTGCCGCAGGTTTATCTTCTGTATTCCCATGTATGTTAATTGCCCCTCTTTTAATTGAGGATTACCGCTCGGGCAGACTTGATACTCAATCCAAACAATTCCGTATTATTACTGGTATTGCAGCCATTGTTGCCCTTACCATTCCTGTGGTGGTCTTTAACCCAGTAAAAGGTCAAATATTGACACAAGTGTTTAACGTATTTGTTTTGCCTTTAGTTATTTTGGGTATTATTTTACTAATAAATAAAAAAGAAATCATGGCTAAACACACAGCAGGTTATTTACTCAACTTTGTATTGGGATTAGCATTTCTTTTCTCCGTTATCATTTCGTATAATGGTGTACTCGCCCTTATTGGACAATAAAAAAGGAAATTAAATGATCCTGATCGTATGTGGTGTTTCAGGTACTGGAAAATCAACTATAGGGAGTCAATTAGCAAAAAAGCTTGAACTACCTTTTTATGATGGAGATGATTTTCATCCTGAAAGTAACGTTCAAAAAATGCAAAGTGGTACCCCTTTAAATGATAAAGACAGGCAACCTTGGCTAGCGTCTCTAGCTAAGCATATTGCTTCATGGGAAATTGACGGAGGAGCCGTGTTAGCATGTTCTGCTCTAAAGGAGAGTTACCGAAAAATTTTGGCTTCATCCACAAATACACAAGTAAACTGGATTATGCTAAATGGATCCCGTGAGTTATTGATAGAACGCTTAGATTCTCGTAGTGGACACTTCTTTGACTCTAGCCTATTAGACTCACAACTCAATACTTTAGAATTACCAGAATATGGATGGTTAATTGATATAAAAGGAACCCCAGAAGAGATAGTGAATACGGTTTCAGCACGCTTACAAGATATATAATCTTTCGGCTAAGCGCTAAAAACACCACTAGCTTTATTTACCCCCTACAAATTAACTGCAATATAAATAGACAGAGTATTAATAATGAATTTCAATAAAAACCTAATTGCGTATACAGTGGCAGGCTTAAGTTCAATAGCGCTTGTTAGTTGTAACTCTAGCGAAGATATTTCAAAACATACAAAATTACCAGCTGAGAAATTTGATTTAACTCACTGGAAGATTACTGTTCCAACAGACATAAACAATGATGGCAAGGTAGATGCAGTTAGCACACAAGCGATCCAAACCTATCAACACTCAGACTACTTTTATTTAGATTCCAATGAAAATTTGGTATTCACTACACCTAATAAAGCCTTCACTACTCCTAATTCTTCTAATACTCGTAGTGAGTTACATCAAGTAGTTGCAGGATTAAAAGACAAAGGCGATAAATACGACAACAATTTTACCATTCGAGCCAATAAAGACGCTGATAAATATGGGCAAATTGGCGGTAACTTACAAGCAACACTACAAGTAAATCACGTCGCTAAGCGAGCTAAGTACATTGAAAAAGCACCGGCTTATTCAGTAGTAGTTGGACAAATCCATGCAACAAAAGACAAAGACTTTGTGGCAGAAGGTGAAGGATACGGATATGGTAATGAGCCATTAAAAATATACTTCAAAAAATGGCCAGGCCACAAATATGGCTCTGTGTTTTGGAACTATGAGCGTAATTTAGAAAAAGAGAACCCAGATAGAAAAGACATCAGTTACCCTGTTTGGGGAAACTCTTGGTTAGATAGCAGTGCACCAGGTGAAAAAGGCATCGCTTTAGATGAAACATTCAGTTATGAAGTAAATGTATATGAAAACATCATGTATTTAACCTTCACAACAGAACGCCACGGCACAGTGAACTATTCCATAAACTTAGCTGACAATGTTGATGCCTATGGTAACGTTGATGAGCTTGATCATCCAAATGGTTACACTGGGGATGGTAATTTCTTTAAGGCAGGAGCTTATGATCAGTGTAGTATTAAAGACGCACCAGGATTTTGGTACCCTGCGTGTTTAGGTACGGGTAACTGGGAAACGGATAAAGCAAATGGAGATTATGCCCAAGTAACGTTTATGAAATTAACAGTTGGTGCAGCGACCGCACCGAAAGAATAATTGATAAGTAAAATCTTTTACAAAAAGGGGAATGGCGATGCCACTTCCCTTTTTCGTTTCTAAAGTAAAGCCACTCTATTAGTTGAAATAACCTTAAGTATTACCTGGATAACATTCTAAAATAGACATACCTGAATCAGATTGATATTCAAAAGCCGTAATACCTGCAGGGCAAAAAAAACGCTCCCATTGTTGTAACTCTATTACGTCTTCGCCAATTCTGACTGAACCTGAGCCGTTTGTCACAATACCGAAAAAGAAAGTCTCCTCTTTTCGCTCAAAACTGCCATTAACTGATGCTCTTCTTACCGTAAAACATGGCGTCTTATCTGAACCAATTAGTTCTTCTAAACTGTTACCACTGCCATCTGAACTCAAGAGAGTTGGCTCGCAACGGAACTCAGCATCAGTTTTTTCTGGTGTAACAGGATCAAAGTTAAACACGTCTAATGCGGTTTCAATGCCTCTATCCATAAACCTTGCTTTTTCTGGTATCTCGTAACCACAACGTTCAAATTCAAAACGTACGGCTAAATCAGAAGGCTCCATGATTTCTAACATTAATATCCCCTCCCCTAATGCATGGGGTCTGCCGCCCGGTAATAGAAATACATCACCAGGCTTCACAGGAATACGATCAAAACAACTTTCGATAGAATCTATATCTTGCGTCTCAATCCACTCTTTAAGTTTTTCGCGACTGGGCGGTCGCTGAAAGCCAGCATAAATATAAGGGTCGCTTATGTCTTCTCGGGTTTCTAAAATAACATACGCTTCTGTTTTACCCCTAGGTAAGCCTAAACGTTCTTTAGCAAATTCTCTGGTTGGGTGAGCTTGAAAATGTAAACGAGTGGAGCTATCTAGATATTTGACCAAAGGAATATCATCCAATGAACGTACCTCTGAACCACTTTTTCCTAAGAAGTATTCTTGATTATTTTTAAGAAGCTCACGAAAAGGAATAGACTCGCCATCTTCACCTACAACCATGGCTAGCCCTTCAGATATATGCTCTCTACCAACATTGCGCGCTTCAACTGTAGAGCCAATCCAATCTTCAGGGAAGCTAGAGTCGACAGGCAGATCCTTTCCTTCGATGGCATCTAATAATTTACCACCTTGATAGGTACGCCAGACACGGTTAGCACCAAATTTAATAATTTTACTCATAGACACGGCTCCCATTTATTTTACGGCTTTACTTTTTTAGTAAGGACCCGATTATAGAAATGATTAAAACTCGTACAGTATTGTAAGAGCTCTAATAAAATTGTGTGTATTACAGTGTCTGTAATATAGAAACAATTCCGTTGTAACTCATGTAACTCATGTAACTCATCACCAAAGCAAACACAAAGATTAGAGATAACGACACATTTACTAGAGGTGAAAACTTGTGGACACCCATTAACCCTTTTTTATTACCTATGTAAAAAATACAAGCAACGGTAGCGGGTAAAACCAACGCACCAAACGCTTGAGAGCCAACCATAACAGCAATTGGCTTAGCATTAAATATTGGTACAATTAATCCTAAACATGAAATTATTAGGGCCATTACGCGGTAACTTGGACGTTTCAAATTAGGTTTACGTTCATGAAAATCATCTAATAACCATGGCAGTAAAGCCACATTAGGAAACTGCGAAGATACCCCTGCAGCTATTAATCCTATTGTGAAAATAGCCACTGCTGAAGCGCCTGCCAATGGTTCTAACAAGTTAATCATCTGAGTTACATTTTGTAACGTAATACCCTTAACATATAAGGACCCAGCTGCTGCTGCCATTATAGAGGTGCTGACAATAAACATTAAAAATGCCGAAAACAGTGCATCTCTATTTTGAGCTTTTAAGTCAGATAGAGTCCAACCTGCTTCTTTAACTAATATAGTTCGCAAAATAAATAAACCAGAAAAAACAGTGGTACCAACCATAGAAGCAATAACTAAAAATGAACTTTTGTTAGCACTCGCATCAGGAACGTTTGGTACCATACCTTTTAGAATTTCAATTGCTGGCGGCATAAGAATGAAAAAGTTAATCAAAAAGCATAACGCCATAACGGCAACAAATAGAGCTAGTACCTTTTCAAACACTTCTGTTTTACCGATTAAGAAAATGATGTACACGAACCCTATAAAAAACAAAGCAAAATAAAAGGGGCTAATACCGCCATTAATAAAGGTTTTAGACCATTCATAACAAACATCAGCCAAAATCCCCATTACCCCTATCACACTGCCACATATCTGAGTTGTAAGCGCCACTATAAAGAACAAACTTACGGCAGGATGAATATGTCTTTTAAAAGACTGAAGCGCTGTTAACCCTGTGACTAATGTAAACTTTCCAAATAAAGAAATTAAAAAGTACGTAATGGCACAAGACAAAAATATCGTCCAAAGTAGTGACATACCGTAATCAGCACCAGCTTTAGCCATTGATGTAACGCTACCTGTGCCAACAGTAAAGCCGAACAAAAAGATGCCCGGTAAAAGCGATTTAAAAAACGTTTTTAGATTTGTCATTATTAAAGGTTCCAGCAATGTGGACAAACTGAGCAATCATTAATTGGCCCTAACCTCTTTTATCAAAACGATTTAGGACAAGATAAAATGATGTGAAAGTTGTTAATTATTTGTATCTATTATTATAAATAACTACTTAATAAGCAAAGAATTTCAATGCGAGCTCACAAGACCATTTTAACTACTAACTTGTAAGCTAGACACATTAACAATTACATGGCAGACAAAGCCCGAATAACACCACGCACTTCCGCTAGTCCTTTCATACGACCTATTCCCGAGTAACCAGGATTTACAGTTTTGCCAATGTCTCCCATCATTTGATGTCCATGATCAGGACGGATATAAATGTCTAACATGTCTGAGCCTTGAGTTGCTCTTCTTGATTCTTCGTTCAGCAACTCTTTAACCACAGCTATCATATCAATGTCACTATCAAGATGACTGGCTTCATAAAATGAACGCTGCTCTTCAGGATCACGACTTACGCCACGTAAATGGGAAAAGTGAATTCTAGGACCAAACTGTTTCGCCATAACAGGTAAATTATTATCTGGGCGGCTGCTATATGTACCTACACATAATGTGATCCCATTTGATGGACTAGGTAAAGCTTCAAATAAGATATCTAAATCATCTGCGGTACAAATTATTCTGGGTAAGCCCAACATATCTCTAGGTGGATCATCTGGGTGTATTGCGAGTTTCACTCCACTTGCTTCTGCACGTGGCAATACTTTTGATAAAAAAGAGAAAAGGTTAGCTCTTAAGGCATGACTGTCCATATCTTTATAACTTGCTAACATATCGCGGAAGTCTTCTATTCCGTACGCGTCTGTCATTTTGCCTGGTAAGCCAGCAATAATATTATTAGTAAGCTGGATGCGCTCTGCTTCAGACATACCATCATATACTTCTTTTGCTTCAATTATTTCAGCTTCACTGTATTCGGCTTCAGCACTTTCTCTTTTAAGAATATATAGATCGAACGCTGCAAACTTTTTCTGGTCAAAACGCAGTGCATATGCCCCAGTTGGCAGCATATGTTGAAGGTCAGTACGGGTCCAATCAATTACTGGCATAAAGTTGTAACAGATGGTTTTGATACCACACATAGCAAGGTTTTCCATCGATAAAATCCAATTATCTATGTACTTCTCATGACCCGGGCGGGCTAATTTAATATCTTCGTGAACAGGGATACTTTCAACCACACTCCAGATTAAAGGTGTTAAGCCCACCTCACAATCTTCAATTAGAGCCTTGTGTTCACGAATAGCGTCTATGGTCCATACATCGCCGGTCGCAATACCATGCAGTGCACTGACTACATCTGTTGCGCCTGTTTGACGTATTTCATCAATTGTTACTGGGTCGTTAGGACCAAACCATCTCCAAGATTCACGCATAATTGTTTCTCTATTTTAATTATTAATAAAAGTAGTTATTGTTTGTTCAACATCTGTTGCAACAATATCACTGCAGAATTGCTTCACTGAAGCCATAAAAGAACTATTGTTAAAAAATTTAAATTTTTGAGCACCGGCTAAAGATAAAAAATCTTCTATATTGCCTAAGGCAGGCATCAGAGCACAGTTAGTAAACTGCTCTTTAAGCGGGTCGTTTAGGTCACCTTCTAATATTGTTTTTTGAATAAAACACACCCAAGCAGCAATGCATAAAGCTAAATATGAGGAATCCCCATTAGCCATCAAGGCGTTATCTATACTTGGAAACCAACGTTGTTGAATTTTCTGAGAGCTATCCGTACCCACCTGTAATACAGCGTAGGGAAGATTGCTATTACGAAAACGCTCCAATACTTGGTCAATATATACTTCGCTATTAACCGACTTTGGAACAGGTGTAACTGGCATGACATTTAATTTTAAAGTGTTCTCAACAAATCTAGCTATAGCTGGTCGTTGTAAAACTTGGTGCACATATTGGTCACCAGCTAAATACCCTATAGATGCTAACATCGAGTGCCCTGCATTTAAAAACCTAAGTTTTACCTGTTCAAAAGGTGTGATGTCTTCAACAAACAACGCGCCTACTTTATCAAAAGACGGTCGAACACCAGCAAAACGATCTTCAATTATCCATTGACTAAATGGCTCTGCAGCCACTGGCGCAGCATCTATTAAGTTAAGTTTCGCAGCCACTTTCTCTTTCAGTTTTTGGTCTGTGGCTGGAGTGACTCTATCTACCATAGATGAAATAAAAGCGACATTTTCAGCAAGCCAAATTAGCGTATCAGGGCTATGACGCGCTAATAACATCTTCACCCCGTTTTCCAAAGAAGTACCACCTGCTTGCATGTTATCACAGCATAATATGGTTAATGGACCAGCCCCAATGAGGCTTCTTTTAATACATGCAGCTGCCAAGTATCCATAAGTTGTTTTTGGAGATTCAATAGATTTAAGGTCATTCGCTATATCTTCATTATCAATATCTATTTCCCCACTATTCAAGTAATACCCTTTTTCGGTAATAGTGGTTGTAACTAATAAGGTTTGTTTTTCAGCCACAATATCTATCACCGCCTGCGGTTTCTCAGGGCCTACTAATATTTTTTGGATTACCCCAATGACTTGAAAACTCAAAGACCCACCTAACGTCGCCACTGTGTACAAGTAATCCTGAGGCACAAGATTATCTCTCATTGCAGATGAATGAAGGGATACACCCGTAATTCCCCACTTCGTTTCCCCCATATTTAAAAGAGAGTGGCAATATACGGCCTGGTGTGCGCGATGAAAATTCCCAGCACCAAAATGAACGATGCCAGAGGTGATTGATGCCAAATCGTAACTTGGAACGTCTACGTCGTTATTAATCTCAGATAACTTAAGTACGCTTAATTGTTCTTCTTTCATCCACTTCCTCTTGCATTGCTCAGCCTAAAGTGAGCAAGGTGAAAATTGTTATAAGCTAGCTCAGAGCCTCCTTGATTATTTAATTGGGCTTGTAAGCAATTAAATGAAGAATCATTCATACAACAAACAGAAATTCTAACTCAATCTTGTTTCACAAGAAATGAATTTTAACAAACCTTAAGATCCCCACTTAAATTCATGTTTATTTTTTAAGCAAGCGCAACCTAAAATGAACACTTTTAGTACAGAAATAATGACGAAACATTGCTAATGTAAAAATAATGTTTACCTATATGTACAACAATTACTCAACTTAAAAGTTATAAGATAAAATATATAAATTAACCTCTTGTTTACAAAATCAATTTCAAGAAAGTTCAAACAAAATAGCAAAACCCCCCAGGACATTGAAAAACAAGAAGTTTACAGCAATCAAACTAAATAGAAATAATATTGGTATGTCCAAAAATACCATATTGGTAAGACAGAATATGTTAAAAAACGTAATTTACAGGGGATTAGAGGTTGACCAATATTAATTTTCATGGATAATTTGTAACAGCTTTGTAATCCGCATGTGACAAAAGCGAACTCAATATGAATATTGTTATTATAAAGTTGAAACTAAAACCAACTATGCAATGTAAGTCTCCTACACTTAACTCTTACATTGCACAAGGAGACACACATGACACATAAATTATCGAAAATTACTTTAGCGATGTTATCAGCAACAGCTCTTTACATCCCATCCGTTGTTAATGCTCAAGAAACTACCGCAGAAGTAGAAGCATCTGACGATTATGAAGTTATTCAAGTTTCAGGAATTCGTAGCTCTTTAACAAGCGCTCTTTTAGAAAAACGTGAGTCAATCAATCTTATAGAAGTTATTGAAGCTGAAGATATTGGTAAACTTCCAGACCAAAATTTAGCAGAAGTACTTGAAAACGTAACAGGTATTCAAATTACAAGAACAGCTGGTGTCGGTACAGGTGTTCAAATTCGTGGTTCTAATTCAAATAATGTATTAATTAATGGTGTTCAAACTGTTGGTGCTGGTACAGGGCGTGGCGGTATCAGTTTTGAAGATGTTTCAGCTTCAATTATTGCTGGTGTTGAAGTTGCAAAAGCTTCTGACGCCAAAACCATTGAAGGTTCTGTCGGTGGTACAGTTAACTTACGTACAATTAGACCTTTAGAGCTAAGCGAACAATTAATTAACGTTCGTGTTCAAGGTGAAGACAGTAGCTTAACTACAGACGGTATCCAGCCTCGTTTTTCAGCTGTATATGGGAACAACTGGGACACGGATAGCGGGAAATTTGGTTTCGTATTCAGTGGTAGTTTAACTAAACAGGAATCATCTTCTTTCAGACCACGTGTTGACCGTGATGGTAGTCTAGTTGAAAACTGTGATGCCGTAGTAGTAAGAGATGGCGAAGTTGAAGATGTAGCTAGTCGTCCGGTGTGTCAAGACTTTGACTTCCTTGGCATTCAATTTTTAAACCAAGAATACGAAAACTTCGAATATGAAACCACTAACATATCAACTACTTTTGAATATGCTCCTAATGACAATATGAAGTTCTTCGTTGACCTTCTTTTAACTGACCAAGAGCGTCGTCAAGATAGTACTCGAGTTCAAGGTTCTGGTGTCAGCTCTGTACTTAATCAAAATTTACCTACTGAATTTGAAACGGTTAACTATGGCTCACTAGATGGTGTAGAGCTTGGCAGCATTCAGGCTGCAGTGCGCGGTACTATCGAACCAGATTTAGCAAAAGATGATGATGATCCTAACTTAAGGTTTAGTAGTGATACTGGTGCTCGCCTAACTGATACATCTTTAGTGCGTATTGGTGGTGAATGGCAAGGTGACAATTTATTTGCTAGCTTTGAAATTTCTTCAGCTAGTTCGGATACTACTAACCCCAATCTAAGTACTACATTAAATTTCATAAATCCTAATGCACCATTAGATGGACTTGACGATGATGGAAACATCACTTCAGATACAAGCAACGATAATGCGGTGCCTTTCATTTATGATTTAACAGGTGGTGCGTTAACGTTTGGTATAAACTTTGATTCTCCATTTGCTCCTACTGTAGCTGAATTATTAGACCCTAATAATGTAGTGCTAGACCAAGTAGATGTTGGACGTAATGAAACAAATAACTCACTAGACGCGTTACGTGCTGACTTCACTTATTATTTAGAGGAATCACCTGTAACTTCAGTGGACTTTGGATTTCGCGTAAGTAAACGAGACAGTACGTTTAATCAAATTACTGATAGAATTGGTGGCTTTAGCAAGATGGTTGATAGCCCAAGTGGCTCTTTGTTCTCTGAATTATTAGTAGAAGGCCCAAGCAACTTTGGCGATGCTGACGGTCGTGAACTAGCAATGCGAAACTTTATTATTATTGACCCTGATTTAGCGTTCAACAACCCAGATTTTGTTCTAGAAACATTAGAATCAGCGCTAATTGCACACGATTCGTCACCTGATTTATCATCTTTATCTCCTTCATCTTCAGCGTTTTTCAGTATCTCTGAAGAAACTCAGGCTCTTTATGCTCAAGCAAATTTCGAGTTTGATTATGTAGTAGGTAACATTGGTGTTAGGCATCTTAAAACTACTGTTGACTCAACAGGTAATACAATAACTGACGCTGGGGATACATTAACTACCATTTCAGGTGATTATAGTTTCACACTTCCCAAACTTAACCTTGTTGTAACTCCTCATGATGACGTTGTGCTTCGTTTAGGTTGGGGCCAAGATATTCGCCGCCCTGATTTTTCAGACTTAAATACATCAGTATCTTTCCCTGCTAACATTAATCAGTCAGTATCAATTGGTAACCCTGGTTTAGAGCCACAAGAAATCACTACTTTAGATATTTCTGCCGAGTGGTACTTCGCAGAAGCAGCAGTGGTTAGTATTGGTTATTTTGACAAAGAGATTGGTAACTTATTTGTGTCAACGCTAGACTCTGCTTTGAGAGATTCAAACGGATTCTTTACAACTACCGATACAACATGTGCTAGCGGTGGAATATACAACCCAGTAGCCGAGGGCGACGACTTCCTAGCTCCATTAGGTGTAACAGGTGCATGTGTTGACAAGCAAACACAAATAAATGACCCTGCAACCACTACTCAAACGGGTATTGAAATGGCTGTTCAATATGACTTATCTTCATTTGAAGATGATTTAGGTTGGGCATCTGGTTTTGGTTTCATGGCTAACTATACCATTCAAGAATATAAAGGCGGCTCTACTGTAAACTCTTCTGCAGGTCGTGGTACTGACATTTTCAATGCAATCAACGGCATTTATAATGATGCAGATTTTGAATCAGTTACAGCAGTGCAAGGGCTTTTAGACTTCTCAGAGAATGCATATAACGTTACTGCATACTATGAAAAGTTTGGTTTGTCTGCTCGTCTTCGTTACACATGGCGTGAGGCTTTCCGCACAGATGATACAGCTGGTGGTGCATCACGTAACTCAACGTTAGGCTTCCCAGTTTATACACATGACCGTGGCCAGCTTAATGCTAGTGTTAGCTATGATGTTAACGAGCAGCTAAATCTTGGTGTTGAAGCAGTTAACTTAAATAAAGCAGGCGTAACTCAATCTTGTGTAAATGAAGGTGCAATTCTTTGTTTCCAAGGTTTAGCAGACCGCCGTATTACATTTGGAGCTAGCTACCGCTTCTAAGGTGCAGCATACAATATTCACTATTTGTGAATAATTCAAAAGTACAAAACTAACCCCAGCTACTGCTGGGGTTAGCATTTTTATAGCACTAAATACGTTAGATAACCCATTAATTAAGTTAAAGTTTTCATCAATACTTTGGCTTTAAATGATAAGATTACACACAGCTTACCTAATAGGTAAGTCACTAATAACAATCATTAAGTGAATTTTTTCACCTGCTAAAAAATGAGACAATACCTTACATTAAATAAAACCGGAGCTACTGCTGATGAGCAAAATGAAAATCTCTGCCCTATTGTTAATGGCAGCGACATTGACAACCCCCCTTATAGTTCAAGCGCAGGAACATCCCAACTTGATAATGACCAAAGTGGGTATGGAAAAGGTCAGAAAGAATCTAGGTAATGTACCTTTATTTGACGCTTCAGTACAAAGCGTAAAAAAAGAAGTAGACGCAGAAATTGCTTTGGGTATTGACACCCCTATCCCAAAAGACTTTTCAGGTGGATACACTCACCAAAGGCATAAATTAAACTTTTTTATCGCTCAAAAAGCAGGTGCACTTTACCAAATTTTAGAAGATGACAAGTACGCTAAATATGTTCGCGACATGTTATTTCAATACGAGGCCATGTACAAAGACCTACCAGTGCACCCACAAGAGCGCTCTTATGCAAGAGGTAAGTTATTTTGGCAGTGCCTAAACGACAGTAATTGGTTGGTTTATATGGCTCAAGCCTATGATGCGATTTACGACACACTGTCAGAGCAAGAGCGAGATAAGTTAGAGAATAACTTGTTTAGACCCTTTGCTGATTACATTTCTTTAGAGAACCCTAAATTTTATAATCGTGTTCATAATCATAGTACTTGGGGTAATGCCGCAGTGGGTATGATAGCCCTAGTAATGGATGACAAAGAGTTACTAGACAGAGCTTTATACGGAATCGAAGATGACGGTCTACCAATTGGCGGCGTAGACAACGACGGCGGCACAATTAAAGTTGCAGGCCAAAAGAAAGGTTTTCTTGCTAACTTAGAAGACCCCTTCTCTCCTGATGGCTATTATACAGAAGGCCCTTACTACCAGCGTTATGCCATGTATCCATTCCTAATTTTTGGTTTAGCCATGAACAATGTAAAACCAGAAATGAAAGTATTTTCACATAAAGACAATGTGTTATTGAAAGGGGTGGATGCACTGTTGAATTTGACCGATGCTGATGGTGAATTTTTCCCATTAAACGACGGACAGAAAGGCATGTCGTACTTCACTCCTGCACTAGTGACGGCAGTTGATATAGCCTACCAGTATGGTGATAAAAACCCACAGCTGTTAAGTATTGCTGAAAAACAAAATGAAGTATTACTAGACCAATCAGGCCTTGCTGTAGCTATGGGTATTCGTGATGGTAAAGCTCAACCGTTCGTTAAGAATTCCCTTAACCTAACTGATGGCCAAAACGGTGATCAGGGCGGTGTTGGAGTTTTGAGGCATGGTAATGAAGACCTAACCTTAGTATTTAAATATGCAGCTCAAGGCTTAAGTCACGGCCACTATGACAAACTTTCGTTCTCTTTATATGAAAAAGGAGATGAAGTTATACAAGATTATGGTTTAGCTAGATTTGTCAATATTGGTCAAAAAGGCGGTGGTAACTATTTAAAAGAAAACAAAACCTGGGCTAAAACCACCATCGCTCACAACACTATTTCACTAAATGAAGAAATGCATTTTGATGGCAAGTATCAGGTAGCTAGCCAACACCATTCAGATTTGTATTTTTATGATGATTCAAACAAAGATGTTCAAGTTGTCAGTGCCACCGAAGCCAATGCCTACCCTGGCACTGAGCTGCATCGTACAATGGCAATCATTAAAACTGACGGGTTTGAGAAACCATTTCTGTTAGACATTATGAAAGTTAAAGCTGACAAGAAAAACCAATATGATTTTCCGTTTTACTTTATGGGCCAAGTGTTAAGTGACAACTTTGATTATGAGTCACCTGAAACCTTAAAGCCTTTAGGTAAGAAAAATGGTTATCAACACCTTTACCTTGAAGGCAAAGGCAAACCATCAAGTGATAGCACACAATTTTCTTGGTTAGGCGAAGGCAAGTACTACACATTAACATCTGCAACAAATAAAGGTGACGAGTTATTGTTTACTCGTATGGGTGCTAATGATCCAGACTTTAACCTGCGCAGAGAAGCCGCTTTAATGATACGCAGAGATAACACAGCAGACACTAGCTTTGTATCTGTGGTTGAACCTCATGGCAGTTACAGCCCTGTATCAGAACTATCAGTTAACTCCAATAGCAGCATAGATGAACTTAAAGTGGAATTGGATACGTCAAAATACACAGCAGTATCTATAAAAGATCTAAAAGGAAATGCGAATATCTTTATTTTGTCTAATACCAATGCTTCCATGTCTAAACAACATAAGTTGAAAGTTGATGGAAAAACATACCGCTGGAAAGGACCTTATTACTTCACTAAAAAGTAATATTTGTTACTAAAGCATTTTACTAATACAAGCCTCTAAGTATCATCCAACTCGATACTTAGAGGTTTTTTTATAGAGCAATAAATTCTCTCTACATTGCCATTCATATTCTGTTACTTGCGACTCCCCATCGCAAAATGGTCCATCCTAAAACCTAGCTTTCATAGCTAAACAATGCTTAACAATAGTCGTCAATTCATAATAATGTCACTTTTCTGTCATGGAAACGTCTCACAAAACTCTTAGTTTTGCATCCTTCAAGGACAAACGTAACCTAGCAAACAAAGAAGTAATATAATGAAAAAACCCCAAGCAGTCAGACTAAAATTAAGCAAATTGTCTTTACTTATTAGCTCCATATTTGGCGCTCACCTCTACGCTCAAGAAACCAGCGAACAACAAATAGAACAAATTACCGTGACAACCCAGAAACGGGTGCAATCAATACAAGATGTACCCGCGAGTATCAGCGCATATAACGGTGACTTTTTAGACTCAATTGGTGTGGGTGAATTGGATACTCTTTCTGAAATTACACCAGGCTTGGTCATTCAAGAACAAAGTCCAAATAACCCAGGGTTTGTTATACGAGGTATCACCTCAGATAGTGGCTCTTCTCAAGCCTCACCACGAGTATCTATTTATTACAATGGTGCAGATATTTCTCGTTCTCGAGGCTCATACTTTGAAATGTTTGATATTCAAAGAGTTGAAGTTGTTAAGGGTCCGCAAGCGACTTTGTTTGGGACGGCAGCTTCTGTAGGTGCATTAAGTGTCATCACGAATAAACCAGAAGAAGATTTCTCAGCAGCCTTTACGGTTGGCACAGGTAACTTTTCAGCCAAACAAGTGAAAGGTTATGTTACAGGCGGAAATGAAACCCTTCAGGGCAGGTTTGCACTTAGCTACCGCCAACGTGATGGTTATATCGAAAATATAGCTGGCGACGCTAACTCACAATCACCTGATGGCACGCAGCAAGACGACATGCATGCCATCGAACGCACAGCTTATCGCGCATCTCTACGTTTCTTACCCACAGAGACAATTACTGCCGATTTGGTCTATACACATGAAGAAAACCAAGACTCAGGAACATCTTTCAAAAATGGACTTTATGCACCTACGGGTGGCGATACCAGCACCTTTAGTTTCGTAGAGTTATCAGGTAGCCCCTACTCAGCTGAAGTACTAGGTGCAGAAAAACTAGGAGTAGATCGTACAACAGATGATCTTAACCTAACCGTTGAATGGTTAATGTCTGACAGCCTTACATTTACCTCTGTTTCAGCGACTCGTAGCTTTGATTCATTAGAAATATTTGATGCAGACGGCACTCAAGCGTGGTTTTTAGAATTCGCAGAAGATGCTAAAGGTGATCAATTCAGCCAAGAGTTTAGATTACTGCACACCGGTGAGAAGTTAACCACCATAGCGGGTGTTAGTTACTTTACCGAAGACGGTAATCAAGCCGTTCCCTTTAGCACAGAAGAATCTATATACTTAAATTGCTTAGGTGTTCTAGGAACAGGCCTCCCTTGTATTAATGCTGATGGCTCTGTTAATCAACTTAGTGTCGTATTAACAGAAGGAGTTTATTCTGAAATTCCATACAGCGCAGTATTCAGTAACTTTGGTGAAACAGATTCATTATCAGCCTTTGCTGACTTTACCTACGCTTTAACCAAAGACTTAGAAATCACTGCCGGTTTACGATATATCTCTGAAGAAAAAACCAGTGGCTATAGCTCTGTTGCACCCGATTCACTCATATTAACGTTAATAGGCGCTCCAGCTCCACTACTACCAGTCGTTAATACCGATGGTGTAGTACTTGAAGCAACAGATAAGTTTAACGACTGGTTACCCCGCTTTAATATGCTTTATAAACTAAGCGATAACACCAATATCTACGCAACTATCTCAAAAGGCCGTCGTTCTGAAGTATTAGATGTAAGCTCTACAACAGATGAAGATGGCAATGTTGTGGCTGACGTAACGCTAGTGCCAGCAGAAATAATCTGGAATGCTGAGACAGGTATTAAAGGCCAAGCACTAAATCGCTCAGTTACTTACTCTGCATCTGTCTATTATCAAGACTACTCTGATTTTCAAGTCACCCAACAAGACGATGCAGGTAACTTCTTTACAGCCAATGCGGGCTCTGCAACAAACTTTGGATTCGAGTCAGAAGTAAGAGCGCTTATGGGTGATAACTTTGACGTATTTGCGAACTTGGCTTACATAGACGCCACAATTGATGACGATAGTGCCAATGGCGAACTAGCGGGTAATCGTTTTAGGTTACAACCAGAATGGACAGCGAGTACCGGAGTGTCTTACTACCAAGAGTTGTCAGACAACTATAACTTGATGGGCTCTTTAATCTACAGTTATCGCTCAGACATATACTTTGAACCAGATAATGCCCCTATTTCAGGTTTAGATATCAGCGAAGACGCAATCAGTTTAGTTAATGCGAGAATTGGTATTACTAATCAAGAGAGTGGCTGGAGCCTCAGTTTGAACGCTAGCAATTTGTTCGACAAAGAGTATTTAGTTGATGCCGGTAATACTGGCGGTAGTTTTGGAAACCCAACCTTTGTAGCAGGGCCGCCTAGATTTGTAGGTATAGACTTCTCCATATCATTTGGTCACTAAGTTACACCACAAGCACTAAACCTATAATAAGGCACCAACATTGGTGCCTTTTTTACTACTCACCAACAGAACGATTAACTCTCTGCTGAGTAGCCAATTATGGTGAATACACTTACAAACTAATAAATATCAGAATAGCAACACCCAAGCTTCGAAATCATCGGCTCACACCTCAAGGCTTATGGTAAGGTATGCGTTTACACAATATCTAAAGCATACAGATTTATTAGGCCCACATTATGATCCCATGGTCTCTTGTAGACACAGCAAAAATCCCTAACGATGGCGGTGAATTAAAGCTCTCCCAGCGTGGTGGTGAATTCACGATAAAGAAGTTAGGTAAACGTGGCGGACTAATAGATAGCCGAATTTATAATTCAGATAAAGTACTGGCTCAAGTAGGTTGCGCGCATATTAAACCTCACCACGACGCACATGTATTGGTAGCAGGTTTAGCAATGGGATATACCCTAACAGCCGCCCTAAAAGCCATCAATTCTGATTCCCAAGTGACAGTTTCTGAGGTAACACCTGAAGTAGTCGAATGGAATAAAGGCCCTTTAGGACAATGTGCGGGCAACCCACTACAAGACCCACGCACGCATGTTCATATTGGTGATATAAAAAAGTTATTAAGTACCAGAAAACCCACATACGATGCCATTTTACTTAATGTTAGTCATGATCCCAAAAGTCTTCACCCAACAGACAATAATTCGATTTATTCTGAAGATGGACTCAAAGATAGTTACGACACATTAGGCCCAAATGGCATGCTAGCCATTTTGGCTGTCGAGGCTGACTATTTATTTACGCTACGTTTAAAAAAAATAGGCTTTAGAGTGGATACACGTAATGTCCAAGCCGGTTCGAAAAAAGGCAAACAACCCACTATATTTTTAGCAAGAAAACTTTAGAAGCAAATTCTATTTATAAGGTAAAGCATGTCATTTTCAGCATTACAGTTATCAGAAACTATTTTAAAAACAATAACTGATTTAGGTTACATCCAGCCTACCCCTATTCAAGAAAAAGCCATTCCGGTTATCTTATCAGGAGAAAACCTGATAGCTGCGGCACAAACGGGCACAGGTAAAACAGCAAGTTTTGCCTTACCGATTCTACAAATGCTTGATACTAAACGTAAGTTAAGGGGTAAACGTATTCGTGCGCTTATTCTAGTCCCTACTCGCGAGCTAGCAGTGCAAGTTGAAAAGAGTTTTATTACCTATGGCCAAGATATAAGCCTAAGCACCATGGCGATGTATGGAGGGGTTGATTCATCTGAACAAAAACAGCGCTTAATTAACGGCATTGACGTACTTATAGCGACACCTGGCCGCCTCTTAGACCTTGCTCATCAACGTTCACTACATTTTGATGAACTTGAAGTTTTAGTTCTAGACGAAGCCGATCGAATGCTGGATATGGGGTTTATTGGCGACTTAAATAAAATTATTGAACGCCTGCCAGAAGATCGTCAAAATCTGCTTTTTTCCGCGACTATTTCTAGCGAAGTACGCACCTTAGCCAAACGTTCTATCTACAAGCCTGTTGAAATATCGATCAAGCAAGGCAAAACCACCGCAGCTAAAATTGAACAATGGTTAGTAACGGTTGATAAAGGTAATAAATCAGCTTTATTAAGCCATCTCATTAAAGAACAAGAATGGGAACAAGCCCTTATTTTTATTGAAACCAAACAAGGTGCCGCTAAATTAGTGAGTCAATTAGCAAAACGAGGTATTTCAGCAGAAAGTATTCATGGTGACCGAACCCAAGCAGTCCGAGAGAATATATTAGCGGACTTTAAGTCTGGAAAAATTAAATTTTTAATCGCCACTGGTGTCGCATCCCGTGGTTTAGATATTGAAAACCTATCACGGGTCGTAAACTACGACTTACCTGACAAAGTTGAAGATTATATTCATAGAATTGGCAGAACAGGCAGAGCTGGAGCAATAGGTGAAGCTATTTCATTTGTAGCTAAAGATAACTTTAGAAACCTGTGTGCCATCGAAAGTCGTGTTGGCCATGTTATAACGAGAAAAACCTTTGAAGGATTTGAAGTTAAAAAGACAGTGCCCATTTCTATTTTAAATTACGTGCCTAAAAACAAACGTATTTAATTTATCAAACAAGATAAAATTTAATTGCCAATACAAACGTAGATTTGAGTGCTGGCGTAAATCACAGATCCTACGCCAGCCCAAAGGTTTTGAAGCAATAATTAACGCTTAAAAATCTTTTCTAAAAGGTATTCGGTAAAATAAGCTGTAAAATACCGGTACAGCAACCAAAGTTAACAAGGTTGCGAAGGCAAGACCTCCCATAATAGTAACCGACATATCTGCAAAGAACGGGTCAAATAAGAGTGGCATCACCCCTAAAATGGTTGTAATCGCGGCTAAAGCGACGGGGCGTAAACGGCTTACACTCGCTTCAATTAAACCATGTAATGGTTCTTTACCTTCACCGATTTGTAAATCGATTTCTTCTAGCAGCACAATGGCATTTTTTATCAGCATGCCAAATAAACTTAAGAAACCTAACAAAGACATAAACCCAAACGGCATATCAGCTGCTAATAAACCAGCAACGACACCCACTATGGCCATTGGTACTATTAACCAAATGATTAGTGGTTGGCGTACTCTCCCAAACAACACCACGCTAATTAAAAACATCACCAAAAAACCTAATGGCAAGCCAGCGCCTAACGCTTGTTGTGCTTCGTTTGCGGTTTCATATTCGCCCCCATACTCTAATGCGTAACCAACGGGTAAAGGAATGTCTTCTAATTGCTGCTTTACTCTAGCAAATGCAGCACCCGCGGTTTCATTTGCCCCGGGCTCAGCGGATATACTAATGGTACGTACACGATCCCTTCTTTGAATTAACAGCTCTTCGCTTTCATACTGAATGCCACTGGATACCTGCTGAAATGGAATATATCGCCTTTGGCTACTACTCCAAACCAAACTATTTTGTATGTCTGATAAATCAGGCTCAGTTTGCAAGCGACTCTTAGCAATAATCGGATATAAGTAGTCACCAAACTGCAGTTGGCCAATTCGTAAACCACTACTAGCAAATTGAATTGCTTCGGAGAAGTCTAACCTTGATACTCCTGCTAAACCTGCAGTGATTTCATCATATTGAGGGATCAAATTAAAACCTTTCTCTCTCCAATTATCCCTAACACTGATAATTGAGGGGTCTTCAATATAAATATTTTTAGCTTGGTCGGCGAGCTCTCGCAGTATTTTTGGGTCAGGGCCCGAAAACCTCGTTTGCAATTTAGCTTCAGCAGAAGGACCAAACTGAAGCACCTTCTCATAGAAATGACCATCTGGGTCTACAGTCTGTAGCTTTTTAGCTAACGCCTCAGCGGTTGCAGCAATGTCCTCCGCATTATCAACCCTGACCAAAAACAACCCATAACTCTCATTTGGCATTTCTGGGCCATACAGCAAGGTAAATCGCTCGGCACCGCGCCCCACAAAACTAGCAACCGAAGAAACACTGTCATCAGACAATATGATTTTTTCACCTTTAACCATATTAATTTCTGTTTCACGAATATCTCTGTCTTGTGGGCTCCAGTAATTAATAAAGAACACGGGGGCATTTGAAGGAGGGAAGAAACCTTGCTTTATCATGCCAAAGCTTGCATATGCAGTAATGGTTATAATAAGTAGTACTGCCAAACTCACCCACCTAAAACGTAAGGCTAACTTTAAAAAACTCAAATACCCTTTAGATAGAACCGATAACTTAGGCTCGGTAGTTGTTTCTTCACCAACTTTATAAAAATACTTGCCTAATAAAGGAGTTAAGGTAACCGCGAAGACCCAACTCAGTAATAACGAAATCAATACCACCGCATAAAGTGAAAATAAAAACTCTCCTGTAGCGTCATTTGACAACCCTATACCAGAAAACGCCATAATTCCGATTATGGTAGCCCCAAGTAGAGGCCACTGGGTTCGCTTAACTATGAAACTTGCTGCTTCCAAAGCGGATTTACCTTTAGCCATGCGCATCATCATACCTTCGGCGACTACAATGGCATTATCCACCAACATCCCCATGGCTATGACCATGGCACCTAAAGATATACGTTGTAATCGTAAATCACTCAACCACATTAATAATACTGTACCAAGCACAGTAATCAGTAGGGTAACCCCTACTACTACACCCGAGCGCCAGCCCATAAAAATACATAAAGCTAAGGTCACAACTAACACAGACACTTCTAAATTGAGTATAAAACCATCTACAGCCTCTTCTACAATTCCAGCTTGGTCATATAATGGCTCTACTACTATCCCTGTAGGGAGAGATTTAATTAACTCGTCGACTTTTTGATTAACTTTCTTACCCACATCGACTATGTTTACATCAAACTTGGCTGAGACGGCAAAGCTAATGGCATCCTTACCATTAAAGCGCATAATACTTTGTGGAATTTCTACAGGTTGAATGCTAATTTCGGCTATATCTCGTAGCTTTATAGATGCATTATTTCCAGGTAGAACAATGGATAAGTTTCTTATCTCATCAATTCTATTTGTAGAATCCGCCAGAGAAATCCTAACTTGCTTGCCTTCTACCAATAACCTGCCCCCTGTAAAAGGTTGCAAATTATTACTGAGAAGTTGTGTAATATCTGGAAACGATAAACCTAGTCCTGCTATTTGGTAAGTATCAAAAGTCGCAACAATTTCTTCTTCTAAAATACCGTTAACATCGACTTTTGCTACACCATCAATAGTCAGTAATTCTCTACGAATAACACGAGAAAATTCTCTAATTTGATAAGGTGAAAAATCCGGTGCAGTAAGCGCATAATACAAACCATACACGTCACCAAAGTCATCAATCACCAAAGGTGTAGACGTACCGATTGGTAGAGAAGAGTTAAGGTCTCTTAAACGTTTTCTCATCTCATCCCAAATTTGAGGTAACTCTTCAGTATTGTAGGTTGACAGTACTTCAACTCTAATTTGCGATACACCGGGTTTGCTAGTTGAAACCAAACGTTTCAACTGCGGCATTTTCTGCAATGCAATTTCAATTTGTTCAGTTAATTCTTTTTCAACTTTTTCAGCATTTGCCCCAGGATAATAAGTCATTATCATCGACTGTTTAATAGTAAAAGCGGGATCTTCTAGCCTCCCGATATTGCCCAAGGCGATTAGGCCTCCAATAATACAAACTATGGCTAACAACCATATATTGACAGGCCTTGTAAGAGAATAACGAGCAATATCCATTATGGCGCTACCTTGTATTCACGAACGAGTAGATTTTCTCTCATATTAGTAATACCAGCAGACACAATCCTATCCCCAGCCACTACCCCCGATCCAATAAGAACATATTTGTCGAAGATTGCGTCAACAGTCACTGCTTTTTTAGTCACCCTATTTTGCTCTTCATCAAACCACCAAACAGCAAATCCTGACTCTGCATCACCAAATACAGCAGATATAGGAACCGTAATCACGTTCCTTTTGGTTGCCTGATTCTCTATTTTCACCATGGCTCTTGAGCCAGGATTAAAGATAGTTTCTTGTGCATTATTAATGCCAAATGTCACCTTGAAAGTTTGTGTAATAGGATCAGGAGTGGCTTGATGTTCAACATAATGAATAGGGTAGACTTGGTCATCTATACCCACGATACGGGCAGTTGCAACCACATCTTTATTGCCTTTATTAAGCGTCATTACTCGTTCAGGAACATCAAAAGAAAAGTACAAACTAGAACGGTCTTGTATTGTCGCTATAGACAAGCCCACCTGAACATAACTGTCAATTTCAACATATCTGTCAGATACAAAACCATCATATGGGGCTGTTACTTTGGTATAACTTAAGTCTTGTTTGGCGTTATTAAGATCTAATAAGGTGGTTTCGAATTGTGTTTTAGCGTTATCGTACGCACTAGGTGATACCCCACCAGTTTTATATAACGCATCGATACGTTTTAGATCGTTTTTGGCTAGTTCATGCCTAGCTTCTTTATCTTTTACTTTTCGCTCATAGGGAAGAGGGTCAATTTGAGCTAACACCTGACCTTTTTGAACTTTTCGGCCCTTAACTAAGTCTGTTGCAATCAAGCGTCCTGATACTTCAAACCTAAGTTCAACACTTTTAACAACAGATACAACAGCAGGAAATTCATAAACATCATTGATTGGTTTCTCCACCACAGTAAAAGTTTGTACCACTAACGGCTCCTCTTTTACTTCAACAACCTCTGACTCACTACAACTCTGACACAAAATTATCAGACCTATAAAAATCAATTGTTTCATCCTACTCTCCCCAAAAAATTTGCCAATTGAGTATCAATCAACTGGGCGCAATATTAACACATTAACACTAAGTGTAAACCCAATTGAAAAATGAACTATTTCAGGTAAACTAGCGGTATTAGACTAAGGCAGAGATAGATGCTAAAAAGTACCCAAAAAATATTCGATACAGCCAAAGAGTGTTTCTTTCAACACGGCTATAGTGCATCCAGTATTGCTATGATCAGCCGTTACTCTGGCGTATCTAGAGTGACAATTCACAAACAATTTTCTTCAAAAGAGGAGCTATTTAGAGCCACAATAGAAAACTTTTTATTAGAAAAAGATACTGAAATTCAAATATATACCAATAAGACTGGATTATTTTGGTGTGACACCTATGAATTTTTAGCAAGACGCTGCACAGAAATCTTCGACAATATTCCTAATGCGATGATTAAGTCAGATTTGATCCTAGCAGGCCACTCCCATTGTCACGACTTACTAGAACACAATCGGATTAAAACAAGACATGCGATTCAAACACGTTTACAACGAGCTATCGAAGACAAACAACTTTGTCTCAAGAAGATTGGCTTAGACTGCGAAACCCTAGCCACAAATATACAGCTATTAGCTGAAGGGATCATGCTATCGAGTTCTGCGGCTGAACCTAATCAAGTTGTAAAAACAACCCTGCACGTTTATGAAGTATCTTGCACCGTTTAATTTAACCCAGAGAGCCGGGCAATTTACTCACCAAAACTAATTGTTTTTAATAAATTCACTATGACTCACTGCTTTTAACTAGGTTTTTCGTATAAAATCGTCTTAGTGATTTTTATTAGTAAATAACACCCTAAATGAAGCGGTCCCTCTACACCGTCCTATTCCTTTTTACTTGGCCACACCACAATGACAGATAAAACTATAGTTACCCACAGTGGTAATTTTCATGCTGATGACGTGTTTAGCGTTGCCACTCTTAAAAATGTTTACCCAAACTTTACCTTGGTACGTACACGCCACAAAGACATTATAGCCAGGGCCGATATCGTAATAGATGTAGGCGGAGAGTATGATCCGGATGCAGGGCGGTTTGACCACCATCAACGAGGGGGCGCTGGCGCCCGTGAAAATGGCATCCCCTTTTCGTCCTTTGGTTTAATTTGGCAAAAATACGGCTTAGCACTTTGCGAAGGAAACCAAGAAGTGGCCGACGCCATTGATGCAGGGCTAGTCTCAACTATTGATGCTATAGATTGTGGGTACACAGAAGGTGTGTCAGAAGGTATTAGCCTTAGCCAAACCATTTCGATGTTCAACCCCACATGGCAAGAAGACAGTCAGTATGACGACTGCTTTAATGAAGCCGTTGCCTTTGCATCTCGCATCTTAAAACGCTTTATTGCAGCAGCGAGTGGCGGGATTAATGCCAAGTCTATCGTGGCCGAAGCCATTGCAAACGCCGCAGACCCACGAGTAATTGTGTTAGAAAAATACACCCCTTGGAAAAAAACAGTTCATGCCCTATCAGAGCAAGCGCTGTATGTTATTTATCCGTCAGATACGGGCCAATGGAGAATCCAAACAGTACCTATTGAACCAGGCTCTTTTGAAAACAGAAAGTCTCTACCAAAAGAATGGGCAGGCTTATCAGATGAAGCATTACAGCAAGCCACTGGTATTGCTGATGCTATGTTTTGTCATAATGGGTTATTTATTGCCGGAGCAGAGTCCTTCGAAAGCACCATGAAGATGGCATCTATTGCCCTTCAGTAGAATTTAACAACCTGACAAAAAAGGGAGTCAATTGACTCCCTTTTTTATTGCTCCTAGCCGCACTTAGGCTGGATAGCTCACTTGATGCTCATTTGAGATGGTATAATCCGTAGACAAAATATTATCGACAAAACGCCAAGTCGCATCAATATTTTGCTCCGTAACAGTAAGCTGCAAATATCCTCTTTGATGCAAATCACAATACTGCAAATCATCAATCAATAAGGTTAGTGCCTGTGCGGTTTGTTTAGCACCTTGCTCATCTAATTTTAGGTAAGTTTCAATTCCCGGAGAGGTGACCGCAGGTGTTGCAAATTCAATCCCTACAATGTCTCCTTTGCTATTAGTTAATTGGCTAGTCCACGCATTGTGGGTATCACCGGCCACCACAACCAGTTTTTTACCTAATTTAGTAGCAGCGGCATATAGTTTTTCTCTTTCAACTGGGTACCCGTCCCATGCATCTAAGTTATAGGGTAAAACAGTATCAATTAAACTTAGTTCCTGTGGCGTTAAAGCTTCACCTTTGCGTAATCTAGTTTTTATACTCGTTAACTTTGTCATTAACGCTGCTGAGTCCTTCTTACCAAGCTGGCTCAACATTGCGTCAGGAATAAGCATTTTACCCATTAACACCTGCTGTCCTAATAATTGCCACTTGGCCTCAGAGGTTTTCAACGAATTAAGCAACCAATCAAACTGCGCTTTACCGAGTAAACTTCTATTTTTATCCTGTAAATCAGCAATGAAGCCTTCGCTATCTATCTGTTGGGTATCTTTGTTGATGTAATGACTGTAATTAAGCTGTTCATCTCGACCTATCACTCGGGTATCTAACATGTGCAATGACAACAAGTTAGCAAAATCAAAGGTACGATAAATATGAGGTTGTAAATCCCCTTTAGGCGGCCTGATAGGTAACCATTCGTAATAAGCTTGAATAGCCGCTGCGCGGCGCTCATAAAAGTCACCTTCACCGGGATTATGGTTTTCTCCCCCACCCGACCAAGTGTCGTTCATAATTTCATGATCATCCCACACAGCAATAAATGGTGCCGCAGCATGCAACGCATTCAAGCCTTTGTCAGTGCGATAGATGGCATATCGGTTGCGGTAATCCTCAAGGGTAAGTAGCTCACCAAGGTTATCAGCAGCAAACTCTCGCCCAATCTCGGCTGCTCGCTGTGTTGCATAACCTTTAGCATCATATTCATAGATGTAATCACCTAAGTGCAATACCGCGTCTAAATCAGGAGTATTGGCGGCTTCTTGATAAGCATTAAAGTACCCGGCAGGGTAATTAGAACATGACACCACAACAAACTTGATCTGCTCTGGGTTAGTTGAGGGTAAGGTTTTTGTGCGGCCTGTCATACTGACTTGCTGACTACCTTTAAAGCGATAGAAATACTCAGTAGCAGGGTTTAACTCTTGTACATCTACTTTCACCGTATAATCTCTAGGCTCAGAAGAATCCACCAGCCCAGAGCGTACAATATTCGTAAAGTACTTATCGGTTGCTAGCTCCCAAACCAAGCGAGCATAAACTGCACCGTCATGGGGTAATGCCCGAGTCCATAAAATCACAGAGCCTTGCAAAGGATCGCCACTGGCGACACCATGGCTAAACTCTACATCACTTAAGTCATCCGTTTGGGCACTTGAAATAGCGCATCCTGTCAAACTATTAGATAAAACCATACTACCGATTGAGGTAGCAGATAAAGATAAAAAATGACGTCGTGATAAAGGTTGCAACATAATACCTATAAATTGAAAAATAATTTGCGAGTATCATAAAGGCCCTTTATGACATATTTATAACGGTAGAATTGCAGTTTTGTGGCGAATAGAAACCTAATATTTGAAACTAAATATAATTCTGATTAACACGACTAATGTGGATGTTTTCTAGCCTTTTGACTGTGCATTAGCTTAGCAACCTGTTGTTTAGGAGTTTTAGTAAGCTTTTGGGTTAATGAAAAAGGGATCGACGACATACCATATCGCTGCTCCATATCTGCCAACATCACCAACCAAAATTTGGCTGTCATTTCCGCATCATATAGAGCCCGGTGAAACCCACCCTGTGATTCAATACCCGTATAGTTAATCAAAGATGACAACTTATGATTAGGCGTATCTTGATATATACGGCGAGCCATCAACATAGAACATGAAAACTGCCCAGAATAAGACTCAGAAATGGCTGCAAACTCTGCATCCAAAAAACGTTTATCAAAGGAAGCGTTATGCGCAACTAAATTATAATCGGCAATAAAATCTGCAAACTGCGCCATAACATCACCACAGGGTGGCGCGCCTTTGAGCATAAAGTTATTGATACCTGTAAAATTTTCAATAAAAGAACTAATAGGTTTACCAGGGTTCATTAACCCTTGAAAGCGCTCAACTATTATTCCAGATTCAATCTTCACAGCACCTACTTCTATGGCCCTATCACCATAGTCAGGTGACAAACCCGTGGTTTCAAAATCTAAAACCACCACAGTATTTGCATTTTTCATTTGGCAGGTATTAACTTCTTTTCGCTCAACCTAAGTCATTTTATTTGCATAAGGACTCATCCCAAAGGGTCACTCTATTGCGCCCTGAAGCTTTTGATTTATACAAAGCATCATCTGCCTGGTTAATTATCTCCGAAGGACTTTTAGCTTTAAATTTAATGGATGAAACACCAAAGCTAGAAGTAATGCTTATATTCTCAAACATGCTACTTTCGATTTTTGAACGAATAGTTTCAGATATACGCATAGCCTGGTTCAGTGAAGCGCTAGGAAGTACAACACAAAACTCTTCACCACCATATCGAGCAACAATATCATTTTGCCTTACGGTATTTTGTAACAGATCGCCAACACCACGAATGACTTCATCTCCTATACTATGGCCATATGTATCATTCACTTTCTTAAAATGATCAATATCTATCATAATGACACAGTACTCATTAAACGGCTCTAAACTAGCAAAATCTCTACTCATAAGCTCAAATAACACCCGGCGATTATAACAATTAGTAAGAGGATCTCGAGCAGCCAAATAATCTAACTCTATATTGCGTTTTTTCGAGTCGTTAAACCGCCTATATATAGCTAAAACTACCAGCAAACAAATAATCAATAATGCCACTAAAGCAATACTTGCATATTTATTCTTTACTAGTTCTAAATCTGAAATTTTCTGAGCTTGTCCAGCAATTTCTATTTGATTGCTTTTCTTTTCTAGCTCTAATGCATCTAACTTTGCTTTCTCTCTTAATGACTCAAGTTCGATTTCCATTTTATGAGAATATAAGCTAGCTTTTTGTAACACCAGCTCACTGTTTTCAGTCTGCTCTTGAACAAGCCGGCTTAGAGATATTTTTTTCTCAGCGTAATCCAAGGCAGCTATAATATTTCCATTTACCTTTTCAGCCTTAATAAGAAAACCATAAGCGTGCAACATCTGAATTTTGTTGTTTATCTCTTCTGAGGTTTCAACAGCCTCTATAAGTAGCTCTATGGCTTCACCTGTATTTTCACCAATCAAAAGCCCACCTAAAGATGTTTTGGCTTTAGCTTCATATAATCTATTACCAACCTCAGATGCTGTAGCGAGTGATTGTCTATAAAAATCAATAGCATTGGTCTTATCCTCCAAGCCTCGAAATATATTTCCAATGATTCGCAAAATTAATGCTTGTTTATCTTTGTCATTTTCTAATTGATAGGTATCAAGAGCTTTTTCAGCCATGATTAATGCAGTTGTAAAATCTCCGTTATATAAGTCAATTACGGCAAGCTCTCTTAAGGCTGTTGCTAAGGTGTTAGCGTCTACTTCAGTTGTTGGCAGGTCAATCGTTAGTTGATAAAACGAGCGAGCTTGATCAAACTGCTTTAGTCTCGTGTAGATAAGCCCCATTTGATTAGAAGTTTTAGCAATACCACTACTATCATTCATTTTTTTATAATAAAGGTAAGCTTCATGAATATGCTTTAAAGACTTTTCATAACGACCAATATATCGGTATATTATTCCAGCTCCAGTTAAAGCCTTCGCTCGCCCTTCTGGATCCTCAAGTAATTTGTGAAGTTCTATACCACGGATTGAATAATCCAAAGCGATGACGTAATTACCTAAGTACCGTTCTGCTTCTGCTAATGTATTTAAGGTACGCGCCATTAACTTTTCGTCACGCAAAGCAGTGTAAACGTCCAAGGTTTTTTTATAGTAAAGCGCCGTATTCTCTCTATTTTTTACGCGTTTGTATGACTGAGCAAGTTGTTTGTAGGTATTTCCAAGAAATTTTTGTATAACTACACCGTGACCAGTGAGATAAGTTGTAGCCTCTAAGTATTCTGAAATAGCTTCTTCATAACGTTTACTTTTGTATAGCCCATCCCCTTTTAGTATCAAAGAACGCCCAATAAGCGTTTTATCACCAAAATCTATTGCTATAGGTAAAATTTCATTGACGATCTCTGTGGCATTCTTATAAAGCTTTTGCTTTAACAAGGCCTTAGTGTAATAGAGAGACATTTTAATATAATTTTCTTGATGATCCTTTTCTCGATATATAAGCGCCCCTTTTGAAAAGTAGCTGGCGGCCAGCTCAAAGTCCTTTGCGTTATCAGCAAGGTTACCCAAAAACCGGAGTGCCTTCGCACTCAGAATTGAATTGTTGTTTTCTTCGGATTTATTTAACCCTTTAATGGCCAATTGCTGGCTTAAATTTAAATTAGTATTTTCAAAGGACTCAGCTAATTCAATAAGCTCAACATCAGACAGCTGATCATATTCACTCCCAACATTCCTTATTTTCTGATCACTCTCTTGACTCAAAACCTCAATAGGACTCACTAAGAATGAACAAAGCAACAAGCTCAGCACATATTTGCCACTCAGTAACCACAAGAGTTTTGTTACAAACCTTGTCGTAAATTTAAAGAAGCCAACATCCCATTGGTGAAAATTGCAAATATGCAGCATGTGTCAATATCCAATTATCTTTCGTTTTACGGTAACCGCCGCCTGTATGTTAAAAATAGCATAAATTAACAACCTTTAAACTCAGTTCCTACATCATATTCATCGACAATTATAAAATTACAAAGTATGCCTTTACGTTGAGTACTTCTTACAATCATTGACCATATAATTTGGACCAAAAACTTATTTTTACTTATGCCTAAGACTTACCTCGTAATGCTGACAATATACAAGCCATTGCGGCAAAGCTTAAAGACATCAACAAAGCCATATCAAAGGTATGAATTAAAGCAGGATTTTGCTCAGCGCTAAACTGTTCATCGCCAATATAAAAATGCACCATCAAGTTAACCAAACTCATCCCAAATAGATTACCAATAGTCCGTGATAGATTTAAAGTAGCAGACGCCACGCCAACTTCACTCGGCTTCACAGCCCCAATAATGGCATTATTGTTGGGAGTAGAAAACAACCCGAATCCAACTCCAATTAATAATAGAGAAGTGGCAATATACACAATACTAGTTTCAGCACTTATCATACTGAGTACTGCTAATCCTGCCCCCACTATCACACACCCTAGTGTTGCTATTATCCTTGCTTCGAACTTATCCGCTAGCTTTCCAGAAATTGGCGCCAGTATGGCCATAGATAAAGCTTGAAGTAAGATAATTTGCCCTGCATGAGAAGGGCTAAATCCTTTCACATACTGCAAATATAAACTCATTAAAAATACTAAGGGGAAATTGCTAGCATACATCAGTAACGAAGTAGACAAAGATATAGAGAAAATTCGACTGTCTCGGAACATTTGTATTCTGATGAGCGGCTTTCGACTGCGACTTTGATGCAACACAAACAAACCCAAACTCAAGGTTGATAACATCAAAATCCCTCCACCTAGTACACTAGGAAGAATACTCAACCCATAAACAAGAGAAGAAGAAAATACAGCAAAAATCCCCGTACCCCACCAGTCAAATTTGGTTTTATCGTCATTTTTCCATTCACCTTCAAGTCGAATTTTTATTAAAGCCAGCAGCGCTATAACTATAGGCACCTGAAACAAAAATACCGCTCGCCAGCCCCATAACTCCGTTAACCAACCGCCAACAGCTGGGGCAACGGTTAAACCAATGTAAATACAGGCCGATGCAAGCCCTAAAGCTGCGCCACGCTTATGAGAAGGTGTAACAGAACTGATAATAGCGATACCCGTTGCAAATATCATTGAAGATGCAAGCCCTTGTATAAAGCGCCAAAATAGCACCCACTCAATGCTACTACTCACACCACACATAAAAGACGAGAAAGCATTTAATGCTAAACCATAACTATAAATGCGCTTACGTCCATAGTTATCAGCCAACTTACCTGCTGGCAACATAAACACCACACTACTTAAAATAAACAGAGTAGGTAACCAAGACACCATTTTTGCATTCGCTTGCAAATCAGCCGCCATATCGGGAATAGCAATATTCACTGATGCCATACCCAAAGGCCCAATAATGGAACCCAAACACACAATGATTAACGCAAACTTGGCAATACCAGACTTTTCGGCAGATGGCTCGAGCAAAATAGGAGACACTTAGTTGTAATATGAGACAGAGATCATAGCGAAGCAATAACAATTGTATATAAGAAAAATAGTTTTATTTAAGGTTGATCAGAAAAACAAAAAGAATGTAAAAATAAGGGCCATTAGTTACCCACTAACCTACAAAATAATAATAACTAACCTGGTGTATCTGTTAATTCCTTTTTTTCTTGCTCCTTTTTAGCTTCTTCTCTTATAACATCTTGAATTTTCTCTATTTTTTTGACGACAGCAAATGCAGCTTCACGGTTTTCAAATTCATAAATACTTTTAATGGGACAAGCTTCGTCAGAGGTAATAATTTTATCGTTTCGCCCACCACACACTTCAAAAAAATCACCTTTAAAGCCCGCCTGAAACCCCGTTTGCAATGAGTAACATTGCATAAAAGTTGTAGCAAGATAGTAGCGTTTTTTACCACTACTACTGATGCTAATTAAATCATCATCTAACAAGCCATACCCTCGAATACTGCGCTGGCGAACACAAGCTCTGCCATCTTGCTCTGTTTCTGCCCGCAGCAATTCATCGTAACTGGGCACATCAACATTTAAGCTAGAGCAAGAAACTAAACTAAACACACCAAATAACACTAAACCACAATTCAATATTTTCATTACAATACCAACCGTAAATTGACGTTAATTTTTATACAATCAGATTACATTTACAATAAACAGGCATTCTCCTGATTATTACCTATGGTATAGCAAAATCAAAAAAGTTCAGTGCTTTAGTCATCCCTTTAGCATTCTGTTGCGCTACAGCTCTTGCTCGGCTCTTTTAACGTAATTGAAAAGCACATCTTTTAAATGAACTCGGCGACTTTTAAGATTACCTAAATAATCTTCAGCAACAGCCTCAACGTTTTTCTCGATGTGGTGCACTTCATTTTCTAATTCGTGGTACTCATCAAATAGCTTAGCAAAATGACCATCATTCATTTTAAGATGACGAATAGTATGGTGATGATCTGGAAAATCCTTAAGTAATGTATGTTTATCTAATTCCATAATGATGCAAACCTTTTAAATATAACTAATTGGAGCATCAATATTAGGGCCTAATAGCGTGAGGTTCTTGATCTGCATCAGGTTAAATCAAAACTCAATTATAGCTAAATATTGCCGCTCCTTAATTTTGGGGTAAGCCTAGTTCATTAACCATAATTTTTTATTAGTTATCATTAGGTTAGTTAATTTACCAGCCAAGCTACCTTGGCATAAAAGCTGCTGAAATTAGTGATTATCCCTAAGTCCTGATATACCCCCTGCAATTACGTAGAATTGCTCAAAGAGAGTGCAAATGGCCCTGTATACGCCCCATAATTGGTTTATTTATTGTTCACGGAAGGGCTTACCTATGTTGTTTGGGTTAATGCTAATTAGCCAAAGTACAACAGCTTACTCACAATCTACCAGCATCGATTTTACTCAAACTCAAGCAGCTGAATTAATCGACAAGCGCTGCGAAAATTGTCATAACGATTATATTTTTGATGGTAATTGGTCTGTTGAAGATGTAGACGTAACCGATATATCACAGGGTAAAAACCAAAGGCTGTGGGAGGCTATGCTTAAGTCAGTGTCTATGGGAGACATGCCTCCTGCAGATAAAAAGCAACTCACCCCAGAACAAAAAGCCTCGTTTTTGCACTGGCTCGAAACCTCATTAAATAGTTACAGCAAGCACAACCCAAACCCCGGGCGAGCCACCATTCGCCGTTTAAACCGCAGCGAATACGCTAATTCAGTGAGAGACCTACTCGCACTAGATATTGATATCACACAATCATTACCGGGAGACGATTCAGGCTATGGATTTGACAACAATGCCGACGTATTAGGAGTATCTACCACCCTGCTCGAAAGGTACCTATCGGTAGCCGGTAAGCTCAGTAGATTGGCTACAGGGGTAGCGGGCGCATCGGCCACTAAAAAGAATTACTTAATTCCTAAAGATGGACCAGTAAAAAATAGTGGTGTACAGGCATTTGATCTCAGAGCAAACGACCAATTGCCTTTAGACTCTCGAGGTGGTGGCAGTTTTAATTTTTACGCCCCAATCACAGGCACCTATGACATTGCAGGCTACCTTAATGCGAACACCGCCAACGAGGTAGACAGGCTAGACAACCTAAGACAAAACTACAAAATGACGTTAGCCGCTGGCCACCACACTATCGGCCTAAGCTTTCGCAAACAATTAGCCCTTACCGAAGGCGTACCTAAGGTTCGTAAAGGTACCAGTTATGTTGTAATGCCAACCCAAGGGCCAAGTTTATTAGACTTAGACTTTATAATTGATGGCGCCCGCGTACATACTATCCAAGTGCCGTCTTATTATATGTCGTCACGGTTTTCCCAAGCAGCGTTTTTACGAGACATACTCGAGATTGAAGTCATTGGCCCCTTGAAAACCCATGATGAGCCCCCCCCAAGTCACAGCCCAAACGACATAACCGCCACCGCTAGCACACGTAAAATTTTTGTGTGTTATCCAAGCTCAGAAACCGGCCCTGCCTCTATCAAGGCCAATAGCACCCAAGAGATAGATTGTGCTCATAACATTATGGCTAACCTTGCTAATCAAGCCTATCGTCGCCCCATCACCGACAGTGACATTTTGCCGTTACTAGATGTGTTTAAACATGCAAGGGCCGACTTAGACTTTAAAAGCAGCATTGCTACCAGCATACAAGCACTATTGGTATCACCAAGCTTTTTATATATTCAAGAACCAACGCCTGCGAATATGGAGCCCGGTCTAGTCTACAAAATTAATGACTATGAATTTGCCACTAGGCTAGCGTTATTTTTATGGAGTAGTTTGCCAGACAAAGAGCTCGCCGACTTAGCGGCAAAGGGCACCCTGCGAGAGCCTAAGGTATTGTCCCAGCAAATAGCCCGCATGCTCAGTTCACATAAAGCCCAATCCTTAACTGACAACTTTGCCGGCCAGTGGCTTTATTTGCGTAACCTACCCCATCATTTTCCTGATGTATTTGAGTTTCCCAAATTCAATATCCCCTTAAAGCAATCCATTAAGCGAGAAACCGAATTATTCTTTACTCGCATTTTAAAGGACAACCACTCTATTTTTGATTTTCTAAATGCTGATTACAGTTACCTAAACGAACAACTGGCTGAGCATTATGGTGTACCGGGAGTGCGCGGCAGTGCCTTTAGAAAAGTCACCTTAGACTCACAAACTAACCGAGGAGGCCTACTCGGCCAAGCCAGTATATTAACCTTAACCTCTAACCCCAATCACACCTCGCCCGTTAAACGGGGCAAATGGATATTAGATAATTTACTGGCTGCTAGCCCACCGCCGCCGCCACCAGACGTACCTGCATTAGTAGCAGTGCATGATGGCATTGCCTTATCAGCTCGAGAGCAACTTGCCAAGCACAGAGCAGACCCAGTGTGCGCCGCCTGTCATGTGCGTATGGACCCGCTAGGCTTAGCCCTAGAAAAATACGATGCAGTAGGCGCCTTTAGGCACACCTATGCCAACCAAGACATTGATGTAACCGCAACCATGCCTGACGGCACTCACTTTGAAGGATTAAATGGCTTACATTCAATATTGTGGGATCGCAGAGAACGCTTTGCAGAGGCCTTTACAGACAGATTACTCACCTATGCTCTTGGCAGAGGACTAGAGCCATACGACCAACCAACCATTCGAAAAATAGCCAAACAGGCAAGTACACAAGACTATCGTATTCACAGCATCATCGAGGCGGTGGTCGCCAGCACCCCGTTTAACTATAAAAAGGCACCAGAGGCGAATAATGAAAATCAACAAATCGTTAAAGCACATTAATACCATTAATCATGGTAGTGGCCCGTCTCGCCGTGTCTTTTTAAAAGGCGTAGGGGCAGCAATTGCCCTTCCGGTAATGGAATCACTATTACCGCCTGCTATGGCTAAGTCTATAGAGCAACGCCCAAAACGCATGACGGTGGTCTATTCGCCAAATGGCATGAGAATGACCCATTATACCCCCACCACTGCAGGTAAAAATTACGATGCGCCCCCTATCCTACAGCCCCTTGAAAAGGTACGAGACAAATACACGGTAATCTCTGGGTTAGGCCATTATCAAGCCAGTGCTTTTGGTGCGCCTCCGGCTGGCCATGGCAGAAGTTGCCCTGCGTTTTTAACAGGAGCACATGCTAAAGCGACCGAAGGGGCAGATATATACTGTGGTGTGTCGGTAGATCAAGTCGCAGCCAAATACTTTGCAAGAGACACCCAACTTGCCTCACTAGAATTAGGCATAGAGCCACCGAGTTTATTAGGTAGTTGTGACATTAATTACAGCTGCACTTATACCAACACCATATCGTGGAAAAGCCCAACACAAGCCTTGCCTGCAATGGTGGCCCCCAGTGACGTATTTGAACACCTGTTTGGAGATGGCAATCAAATTGACGAGCCCACTCGTCAAATGAGACTGGCACACAAAAGCAGTATTTTGGACTTTATCAATCAAGAAGCCAAAAAAGTGAACCAAAGCCTAGGAGTGAACGACCGTCATAAAATGGCGCAATACCTCGAATCTATCCGAGATGTTGAAAGACGCATAACCAAAGCCCAGCAAACCACCATAGAAATGAACCTAGACGGCTTTACCGTGCCCGCAAACATTCCCAGTGATTACGAAGAGCATGTAAAAATCATGCTAGATTTACAAATGTTAGCATTACAAACCGATATGACCCGGGTTAGCACCTTTATGCTCGGGCGAGAATTAAGTAACCATGCTTATAACAACCTTGGGGTGCGCGACGGCCACCATGCATTAAGCCATCATGCCAATAACCCAGAAAAAATAGATAAGCTCGTTAAAGTAAACACCTACCACATGCAATTGTTTGCAGACTATCTAGAAAAAATGGCCAGTATTCCTGATGGTGATTCAAACTTACTCGACAACACCTTTGTGGTGCGCGGGGCTTGTATTGGTGAGTCGAACGAGCATGATCACATGGACTTACCCGTTATTCTTGCAGGTGGTGGCTTAGAAGGTAACCGTCACATCGCCGCCAAAAAACATACGCCTATGTGTAACCTTTTATTGTCTGTATTACAGCAAATGGGCGTCCCCGCACAAAGCTTTGGCGACAGCTCAGAACCACTTGCAGGCTTAATAACTTAAGGCTAACCCTATGACACATTTTAATTTAACAAACAACACAAGCTGCCCCCTTAAAAGCTTAAAACGTCTCCTTAAAATAGGGGCAATAACCTTAGTTATGGCGCACCTTATTGGCTGTGCAGATAACACACAAACAAGTTCAGCCAAAGTAGTATTGACTGAACCCGATCACACCCAATTATTACTAGATACCAAACAGGCCTTACTAGATTTAGACCTATCCCTAGTAGCCAGCTTCATTACTAAAATCGACGTTAACCGACCACTACCCGATAACTCAAGCCTGTTAGCCTGGGCTGTCGAAACCCAAGAGCCTGAATTTGTTAACCTGCTACTTAACAACGGCGCCACCGTTAACATAAACAACAGCAACCGCTTTACCCCTATCATACAAGCCTGCAGATACGGCAACAGCCACATCATCAATGCCCTTTTAGACAAAGGCGCTGATGTAAATGCAGCCATAGAAGACGGTACCAATGCTTTTCAACTTTGCGCAGGTTCAGCATCAAGCATTGACTTGGCCAGAATGATCAACCTAGGTGCCAATATCAGCGCCCCAAATAAGCTCGGGCAAACCCCATTAATGTGGGCCGCCAACTACGGTAAGGTCGACAATATCAATTACCTAATCAATCAAGGCGCAAACATTAACCATCAAAGTAATGAAGGTTACAGCCCGCTATTTTTCGCTATAAAAAGTCACAATTTAACGGCTATCAAAACAGCCATAACCAATGGTGCAGACTTAACAGCCATCGCAAAAGACAGCACCACAGCCGCGCAACTCGCTACTTATACCGCCAATTACGAATTTTTAAACTGGTATGCCGACGAACTGCATTCACTGGTAAGCCAAGATCAAGCCGAAAAAGTATTAACAGCCTTCGACCGCGAAGGTTACCAACTGCTGCACGCCGCCATAAACGCCAATCAACCCCAACTTGTAGCAAAGTTAATCAAAATAGGCGCAAGCACCAATACAGTTAGCGAACCCTCAAAACTAAACTGGCGTTACGAGGCAAACTTTAAAACCGAAAACTACTTTCCCCCACAACTCACCCCGTTAGAGCTAGCAAAGAAAAATAAATTTACACACCTTATTTCTATGTTAAGTAAAGAGTAAAGTAGAAGCTGGTAGGCAGAAAATACGCTAACTATAGACCCATTAGTTGCCACCCTATTGCCTACCCCTAATATAAAAAATCTATAAAATTCACTCAGATTTCACCTCAATTGACATAAACTCTAGCAATAGTTGTTATATTTAATATTCGATAAATAGCAAATATAAGCTGTTTGCACAAAATAAGAGCCATAATTACTTGAATGCTTTGTTAATAGAAGATAATCGAGTCATCGCTACCCAAATAACTGAATTTTTGACTGCACATGAGTGGCAAGTTGATTACGCAGACAATGCAGAACTGGGTTTAAACTTAGCTACGCACAACACATTTGATGTTGTTCTGCTGGACTTAAACCTACCAGATATGGATGGCTTAAAAGTATGCAAAGCGATTAAACAACACGCGCCAATTACCCCTGCTGTATTAATGATAACGGCTAGAGACTGCTTTACAGACAAAGCTGCGGGGTTTGAGCATGGGGCAGATGACTATCTAACTAAGCCCTTTGATTTAAGAGAGCTTGTATTACGTTGTAAAGCGCTCGCCAAAAGAAGCACATTACACCAATCAAATACACTGCAACTAGAGGCAGTAATTCTAAATTGTACATCTCAAACTGTAACAATAGACGATCAGCCTTGTGTAGTGACCTCTAAAGGGTTTGAAATCTTAACCTTACTCATCAAATCTTACCCAGAGGGCGTTACACGGTCTTTAATACTTCACACTCTTTGGGGCGACTTTCCGCCTGAAAGCGACCCACTAAAATCACATATTTATACCCTTAGAAAAGCATTGACGACTTTTCACAATGCACCACAAATCAAAACAGTTATGAATGTGGGTTATAAGCTTGAGTTACCATCTAACGCTCAATCAACATAGACTCGACTAATGGCACTAATAACGAGTATTAAACACAAATCTTTGGCTTTAATGGTTTCACTTACCCTTGGTCTCACTTGTATTTATCTGAGTCTTGCAGTGATAGTTGGTTTTGTAGTTGAAGACATGATACTAAGTAAGATGCTCAATAAACACGTAAATTACATTGAACAGTATTATCAAAAAACGGGGACATTACCTACTATAGATCTTGATTTCATCCAAGTGTACCCATCAGCAAAAGACCTACCTCACAGACTAATGAATAGTATATCGGCTGCGACTGGCGACCACGAAATATTCATGCCTGACGATACTCACTACCATTATAAAAAACTAACATTGAGCGACAATAACCAAGCTTACATTGTTGCAGAAGTATCCGATTTATTGGCGGTTAGCAGGCATCCAGATATATTTACTGTTTACTTGATTGGATTACTGCTAGCTTTAATGCTTGCAGTATTTGTTGCGCATACGTTTTCGAATCAAATCGTTGATCCCATAATAAACTTAACCACTGTGATAAAAAGTGGGTACGTCAATCAATCAACCGAGCCAACACAAACGTATCAATATGAAATCGGCTACTTATCTGAGACGTTACAAAAAGCGTTTAGTGATTTACATCTCGCGCTAGAGAGAGAAAAAGACTTTACCACCGACCTAGGGCACGAGCTACGCACACCTCTAACCATTTTGAAAAACCTTGCAACGTTAATTGAACAAAGAGGCTTTTCTCAAAATGATTTAACTGAAATAACAAAATTAAGCCACCAAATGGAAAACACAGTATCTGTTTTATTGGCTTTAGCCCGCTCAGAATCTATTGACAGGAAACATTGCAATCTTTGCGCGTTTATAGAGCAGGTTATAATGGTGAATACACATAGCGAACAAACCTTAGATATTGCAATTGATGTCGATCACAAACATACACTATTAGCCAATCCAACTTTGTTAACACTACTCATAAACAACCTAATCACCAATGCAATTGAGCACGCCCCGCAGCAACAATTAAAAATAACCTTACAGCAAAATACGCTTACGTTTGAAAACATAACAAATAGTGATATGGGCTCTTTTTTACTGTCTCGAGGTACAAAAAATCACGAAAGTAAAGGTGTAGGACAAGGCTTATACTTAGTAACACGAATTGTCGAAAGCTGTAATTGGCGCTATCAACTTAGTCAAAACACTCGCTCATTTCGGTTCAGTATTTTCTTTTAAATTTCACTTGGTTTTCACCTCCTTAATTTTACTATATAAAAAAAAGGAGGGTTCTATGCTTAAAAAAATTTTAATTACAACCATTACAATCGTAGTTTTAGTTCTATCATTAGGTGCGTATGCATTCTATTGGTTATCTAGTTTTATGCCAAAAGAACACGAAATTACAGCGTTAAAAGCCAGCCAACCGTCTGCTCTTACTTACTTACAAGGCTCTACTTCCGAGCACCGAGGTAAAATCTTAGCCGTGGTCACAAGCACTAACAAAATGGGCCAATCTAATAAAAAAACAGGGTATGAACTTACCGAACTATCGAGAGCATATTGGGTATTTACAGCCAATGGTTTCAAAGTAGATGTAGCAAGTGTCAAAGGAGGAAAAGCGCCCGTAGTCATTGATGCTGATGATATGGGAGAATATGACTATGCATTTTTAAATGATCCCAAAGCACAACAAAAAGTCACCCAAACCCTTTTTATTGATGACGTGGACCCAAATGACTATGCCGCTGTTTATTTTGTTGGAGGAAAAGGTGCCATGTTCGATTTTCCAAACAACCCTGCTATTCAGAAGCTTGTTAAAAACCTCCATGAAAATAACAAAATCATTACTGCGGTATGCCATGGACCAGCAGCTTTGGTAAACGTAAAATTGGACAATAATGACTGGTTAATTACAAATAAAGACGTTAGCGGTTTTACCAACGATGAAGAACTATTTTTGATCCCAGATGCGCAAACAATATTTCCTTTTTTGTTACAAGATAAATTATCTGAACGAGGGGCAAATTTTCAATTGGGCGAAACCTATTTAGAAAAAGTAGTCCAAGACGGGCAATTAATTACCGGGCAAAACCCTTGGTCTGTCTGGACTCTTGCTGAAAAAACCATCGAAGCATTAGGTTACGATCCAATTCCTCGGGAAATAACAGCAGAAGAAAACAGCATTCAGTTGCTCACCCTTTACAAACAAGAAGGCTACAAATCAGCCCGCTCATTTGTAAATAATAACAACTTAAAATATCAGCAAGTTTTAATCGTTATGCACAGTATTGTAGCTTTCATGAAAATGAATTTATCAGAAGGGTTAGACCTTTTACTTATCGCGAACGCCTTAAGATAAGTTATACCTGCAAAAGGCAAACTTGAGCGCACAAAAAACACGGTTAACCAGCAAGGTGACACTGGTTAACCTAAACGGCCAAATAAATGTACAAAATAAGTGAATAGTAGATAGTGGCGAGTGAATGATAAATTCAAAAAACAACGTGCGCTCAAAATTTTCAAAGAGTTAGTTTTGAAATTTCAATGTTTGCTGAAATTCACTGGGTGTTTTTCCAGTAATTTTTACAAATTCTCGATTAAAGCTAGATTTAGTTCTAAACCCTGAATCATAAATAACGGCCGTTAGTGGCTTCTCTGGATTTTGCCTGATCATATCTACGGCCTCTTCTACGCGGCGCTGATTCATTAGTTGAGAATAACTTTTTCCGGTCTCTGCGTTTATCGCTTCTGATAACTGCCGCTGAGACACTTCTAACTCGCTAGCAGCCATAGCAACAGTAAAACCCGACTCAGCCTTAAACCACTCAAAACGATTCAATTGTTCTATAAATAATTGCACAAGTGCCTGAGTCGCCGCTGACCCTTGCGTCGAATTTTTCTGATCAAGCTGGGTATTGGTATGGGTTTCCAACATCCAATCCCACAAAGGGTGTCGCTGCAATGCGCAATAAATAGTGAATACGTTAATCACTAAAAATACTACAGCAAACAGCGTCATAACCACCGACTCTGCAAGTCGTTTGCCCGTACTTACCTCCCAAACAATCAATATTTCAACTACAGCATTTAACCCAAGAATAGCAATTAGCAGCATCAGCCACTGCAACATCATTGACTTAACCTTAGCGCCTTGTAGTTGTGCTTTTGATTTTACGAGGCAGTTAATCGTCAAGCCTAAATACGTCCAAAAGCTGACTAATAGCAATAAATCAACCCATCTTGTAAGTAACGTAAATTTGCAAAATAGTACCAAAGCCACAAAAATCGCAGGGGCACTGTGGACCACTGCGCGTTGAATTTGAAGCCTTAGAGAACAAGCATTATTCAAACGAAGTACTTTTTGAAAATAGTAGTAAAACAATGGACCAACCAACGCAGCAGCGGCTGCTCTTAGCGCTCCGACTTGCCAGATATCCGTAATCAAAAAAACGAAACCCAATAGGTGCAAAAAAGCGAATAACGCGTAACAACTACCTAAAAACACAGTGTGCTCAGCCCTAACCGGATTGATAATTAAATGAGAAGCAAGCAACCCACATATCAAAGCATTGATCAAAAACAGGGTACTAAGAGGTATTTCCATAAATTAATTGGTCCAAAAACGCGTTTTGCGTCGCTACTAGGCGCTCGTCAGGGTGTTATGGCGTCCTATTCTACACAAGGACCCACAATGTTTAGCAAAAACAATTTACGCTTGGTTATTGTTATTAGTTTTTTTAACACGACTTTATCTCAAGCCGGAACCACTCTCATAACCAACGTAAAAATTATCAACCACCACGCAGAGTTAGAAAACCAAGCAGTCGATATACTGATCACCGAAGAGATCATTTCTAACATTGGCCATGTTAATACAAAAGCCGACCGAATCATCAATGGAAAGGGAAAGTACCTTATACCTGGCCTAATTGACTCTCACGTGCACTTAGAAGGTGTTCCTGGACTAAAAGGGGACGCTAGCAAAGAGCAACTGTTACAGCACGTAGGTTTGAGTCAAGTACCGAAAAGCTACCTATATTTTGGCTTTACAACTGTGCTTGATCTCGCGAGTCATACTAGCTTTATCAATCAGTGGAACACTCAACAATTGGCACCAGAAGCACTTTATTGTAAAGCAAGCTCTATCTTAAACGGGTACCCCATGGTTTATGCAGGAGATACAACCGCCCAACTAAGCTCTCCCATGGCTTACAGTCAACTGTATGATAAAAACCAATCCGCTCAATACCCAACAGATTTCCCAATCAAACAGCATCTGCCTAAGCAATTAGTTAAAAAAGCCAAACAAGAAGGTGCAATATGTATAAAAGCATTTTATGAAACAGGCTTTGGGATACGAAAAAACTTAGCAGTACCCACCCAGTCCCTGATCCGCGACCTAAAACGATATGCAGACCAAGAGAATATGCCGCTTTTCCTACATGCTAATTCATCTGAGGCCTATGAGTTTGCCATACAAACCAAGGTTTCGGTGTTGGCTCACGGAATATGGCATAGCCGAGGCAAAGATATTGTGCCGCTTATACAAAATATCGCGAACCAAGGCATGTCTGTACAACCTACGTTTACCGTATTAGACGGTGAACTGGAATTATTTAACCCGTCGTTTTTTTCAGATAAAACTGTTCGAGCAGCCATCCCTTCTTCTTTACTTCATTATTATAAAAGTGAAAAAGGCCAATGGTTTAAGCAAGTGATAAGCAAAGGTTTAGACAGATCAAAAGGAAATAACGAGTACAGTAAAGCTAAAGAGCAATACAAGTTCCCCCAGCAAACACATAGACAAGGTGTACAACTGCTATTAGCACATAATGCAAATCTTGTGTTTGGCAGCGATACACCAAGTGGGCCGATTTACACCCAGTTTCCGGGCTTAAACGGCTTTCGAGAAATACAAGCTTGGGTAGCTGCAGGAGTTGATTTAAAAACCTTATTTAAATCCTTAACCATTCGCAACGCCACGCTTTTAGGCATACAAAATCGCGTAGGTAGTATTAAAGAAGGCATGCAGGCTGATTTACTACTACTAAACGAGAACCCATTAGACAATGCTCAAGCCTACAACAGTATCGAGACCATTATTATAAATGGCCAAGCGGTTGCTCGTGAGAGTTTAGCAGCAAAGTAAATACGCAGGATGAGCCTAATAGGCCTTAGCGCTCATCAACAAATTCGAGGATATCCCCAAGTTGGCAGTCTAAGAAATGGCAAATAAGCGACAGAGTTTCAAACCTTATGCCCTAAAATCGAAAACTACTACCCACCCCAACTCACCCCGCTAGAGCTAGCAAAGAAAAATAAATTACCTGAAATCATAAACATGCTGGGAGGGTGAGAAGGTAATACATCACATATTGAGGTTTAACCAATGCTTAAGTGTCACCACTCTTGCAGTTGTTGCATTTCTTTCAATCTACCTCTTTGTAAAATCAGCGCTTCAAAAAGATCGTCAATTGAGTCGTTGTTTGAACTTAGTCCAGGTAAAGCAATGTTAGCTTCGGCGAAAAAGCGTTTGATTTGATTGCCTTGTTGCCATCCTTCCAGTGAAGGCTCTGCAACCTTTGAGCTAGTCTCACTACGACCAATACGATAACTTGCAGATTGCTCTCTTACTGCTAGCTTCTGGTCAGTAGTTTGAAGCCAAGCTTGTTGCCACCAGCTTTGGATCCGTTCTTTAGCCTCTTTTAATTTTTGCTCAGATGGTAGCTTATCGCTTTTTTGATTATTAATTTTGCTATCGGTTGGTAACAGGTTCCACAGGTCGTTATTGGGCCAGCGAGCAAACGGCATACTGTGATCAATGTCGTACTTTCTTTTAAGTGATTTAGCAGACCAAACGCACTGAGCGAGTTCAGGACTTTGTTGGGTTACTTGTTCAAACCTTGTTCGCACCTCACCTGTGCTGCGTTTAGGCTCTAACCAGAGTAAAGCTTGTTGCAAATAATACTGACTTTTAGGTGCCGCATATTGCTGGTTGCCAGTATAACCCGCCATGATTTTAACCCACTCGCTCACTAATACAGGCTCTATCCAACAGGCATAGCGATTAAAGGCCAACCATGTAGACTCTGGCAATGAAAACTCGCCCCATTGCTCTAGAGTTTGCAAGTCTAGAAACAAGCTGTCTTTAGCTCTGACTGTTTTATTGTCTACTTCAAATATAGTCTGGTCACTATTGGGCAAGGTTATACGATTACAAGGCATTTTTTTAATATTAATGACCGCTGCCGACAGTGCTCTGTGAAGTGAAATAGCATCCTCACCTAAAAACAAGTTACCAATACGGTAATCTGCAGCTGTGCGGTGGGTTAACTTATGCCAGCCATTTTCTTTCATAAACCCCATGTTTGGACGTTCATTAGGTGTTTGATATAACTGGTGAGTGTCAATTAGCTCTTTATATTGATGACACCAATACAAAGCCACTAACCCCATGGGCAAAATCACCCTGTCGCCGTTTGGGCTTGATTCGCGCCGTAACACGGCTCCGGGGTGTCCATCAGCAATACGTAATAACACTCTAAGCAATGCTAGTTTATGAGTGCCAGATTTATGGTCATTAATAGCAACGTGGCGAATAAAAGGAAATGCGCCCGTGCCATCATCTGGCAGTTGCAACACTAAGGTTTGCCAATAGACGGCATCGCGACCTAATTTGTCTTTGTCGGCAGAACCCGCCAAGGTTGAAAACAACCCGAGGGTTTGCGCTAAGTGTTCAAGCTCTTCTACACTGACATCAAACATACTGCGTTGTTGCTGCTCTCTGACTGTCATACCAAACTTAAGCGAAATAACAATCTTACCGCCAGGTTTAAGCAAGTTTGTAAGCTTACGTAAGGCTCGATTACGCTGTGACGGTGGCACATGCATCCAAACAGCGCTCAATAGAATCAAATCAAAGCTAACTTCTAAAGAGGTGATTTTATCTAACGACGGTAATGAATCTTGTAGCCAATTTACATTGTGGCCAGCGGTGGTTTGCTGCCCGACTTTTAACAAGGCCTCTGAAGGCTCAGCTCCATATATTTGGCATGTGCTGCCTTCGGGTTGTTCAGCAACTGCGAGCTCAGCCATTCGCTTTACATCACGACCAGCCCCTGCCCCGACATCTAAAATAGCAAGGTTCGGTTTTTCCCAAATAGCAGGTAGGTGATGTAGCCAACTAGCATGAACATCTTCAAATGAAAGAGATAGATACTGCTCAGATACGCTTTTAACCTGCTTGTTGTAATACTCCGACGACATTATATTCCTTTAGTCATACAGCGGTTCAAATTGCCAAACTTGAGTGTTGTTAGAACTGATATTTTATATTAAAAGAATAAAGGTTCTGGCGTAAAGGTAATTATGTGCTCTATCAACCAAAAGCCAATGCAGGCCATTTAAAACAGTTTTAGTTGGGGGGTGTCTTGGGCGCTTGGTTTGTCTTTTTGTTTGGCTTTCTTTTTGGTGCTGTTGCGTTTTCGTGAGCCGTGCTTTTTAAACACTTGTTTAGCGTTTTGCCTACCACTTACAGACTTTGATATTCCGTAGAGGGCGTCTTTCATTATTTTTGATTCTTGCTTGAAATCAATAATAGGTTTTGCATATTTTGGTGCTACGTTTTCATGGTTTAACGCCATGATTTGTTCGGTTTTTAGAGAGCGCAGCTCGGGTATCATACTGCGCACAAAATGGCATTGGGGGTCATGGTCGCTGAGCTGTTTTTGGGGTGAATATATTCTAATGGCATTAATACCTGTGATACCTGCCTGCATTTGAATTTGCGACACATGTATACCGGGCACGTAGTCAACCATTAGCTTAGACAACTCATACATAACTGTTTGCCACGGTAGCCTTAGGGCATTGCATGCAAAGCTGGTGATCATGGCTCTTGATCTAAAATTTAACCATCCATATTTTTGGTAGTAGCGCATGGCAGCGTCAATGGCCGGAAACCCCGTTTCGCCATATAACCATGCTTGAAGCCGTTTTGTGTGCTCAGTTTCGTCTTCTTGTTTGGTAATGTAGGGCAAGCCGCTTCTGAAGGCTGGGTTAACCGCTTGCACTTCCATTTCGACTTCGTTCTCTAGCTTTTGTACAAAGTGAGCATGCCAAAAAAGCCGCGAGGTGAAGTTTCTTAAGCTCGATATCCATTGCTTGTAATTAACCTCTGGCATGGCGCGCTGGGCTTCAACCAAGTGCTGTAACCTAACATCGCATTCATGAAATACCGCCCTTAGGGATAACGCGCCCCACGCTAACTGGGCCGACACCCTTGAACATGCGCTGGGGGCTTTGTTCATGCTACTTATTCCGCCTCGGTATTTTTTACCCCGTACCCATAAAAAGTCTTTGAGTGTAGACCTAGCATATCTTTCGCTTACCGATGAGTATTCGGCTGCAAAAGAGTTAAGTTTTAAGGTTGGGTGGTTGGGGTGTAAATGCTTGAAAAAAGCCTGTTTAAGCGCTTCAGGAAAACTACCCAGTAAGGGCTCTTTGGGTATGTTAAGTACAGGTTTGAATATGTAGTCTTTAAAGTGTTTGTCCCAGTAATCGCGATTCATGGGGCCACGAACCACACCATTGTTGGTGTATTCGTGCCATTTTATATGATTGTTGTCGCACCAAAGCTTAAAGGCTTTATCACGTTCAAACGTATGGGTTAAACCTGTTTCTTCATGGGAGAACACTTGATTGACTACAAAACCAAGCTCGCTGATGGCGGCGTTAATATATTGCACAGCCTCTATGGGCGACAGCTTAAAGACTAATAGGCCACTGCCAAAGTGATTCAGGTTTTGGCTTAGGGCATTGGCCCCAGTTTGTAAGGCATGGGTATGAAACGCGCCCCAGTCTGGCCCGTTTAGTAGTAATGGCTCTTGTAAAAATACCGGGATAACAATCTTACTGTGGGCCAAAGCTTGAGTTAATGCTTCGTTATCAAACAGTCTAAGGTCTCTTTTAACCCACCAAATGGCCACGTTTGTTGGGGTATGGGGGGCTGTACTCATGCTTGTATCTTGGAATCCGGTGTTTAAACGTTAGCAAATAAAAAAGCAGCACTAGACTGCTTTTAGTAGTACGTTTAAAACCAAATTTTGGATTAGAACAAAGCTGTGAATTATTAGCGTTTAACTGGGCTAGTTAAGGCTAATAAACCTAACTACCCAATATTTTTAAGGGTAAAGACAAGGCATCATTACCGGTTTGCCCAACTAACCAAATAATCGCGCTTAGGCCGCCTATTGTAACCACGTACCAAGCTACAGAAACAAACTGTGCATAACGGTTTAGTGGCAACAGTTCACTTAAATGCCTGCGTTTGTATTCAAAGAATATCTCTAGGCTACCTATGGCGAGCAAAAACCCTAGCAAAGCCAAACCAAAATAGTAACTAACAAACACACCTAATACCGCGCCCAATATACAGGCAATAATGCCCACCCAAGAGTTGACAGAAAACGCGATGCTTTTTAGCACATGACCACCGTCTAGGGGGAGTACCGGCAACATATTGAATAAATTGAGTAAGGCGTTAAATACCGCCAAACCTGCGAGTATTTCTATATCGGTGATCCAATATGCCAGTAAACATGCCACAGACAATATTAAACCAAAAAATGGCCCCATGATTGAAATCACGATATCTTGCCAGCGAGTATTTATTTTGCTGTCGCTTAAGGCCAAGCCACCCACAAAGGGGATGAGATAAATGCCTTTGGTTTTTAGGCCAAAGTACTGCATAGCCTTAATATGACCATATTCGTGAAATACCAAACAAAGAATAAGGGCAATGGCAAACTCGATAGAAAACAACCAGCTATAAGCCGCTAAACTGCCCGCAGCAAACAGTACCTTAACCACCTTGGCACTTTTTAGCAGTTTTAACCCTAGGCTTGCCATACCCACAAAACTAAACTTAATTGGCTGCTTTTTACCTTGAGTAATCTGCCGCTGCTCTATGTCTTTTTCGTTGAGAGAGCCATCATTTACCTGCTCATCGTTGACCAAAAGCGTAAATTGCAGTGCAAATGGCTGCCAGTTAAGTGCCCCACTCAACTCAATATGAACATCACCTTGCTCACTTTGTAACGTAAACTGGTGTGAAAACGGCGTACCGTCTGGCTCATCACTGTTGTTATGGGTGGCGCTCGCATCAATTTGCGATACGCATTGGTCACCCCAAAACAACTGCTGCCACCCTGCCATAGACCCTTCTAACTTAAGGGGCTTACCTAAACACTCTACTTCTAATAACTGCACTATATAAACCTAACAAAAAAGCATAGGCCGATATTATAACCCTATTAATGTTAACAAGTGAGCACTCAGCATTGATTTAGAGAAGAAGTCTTACAGGGAACAAACAGACATAAACACACAGTCACAAGCACTGCTGCCATCCACAAATAAATTTCTTGGCAAACAAAACCTGTTGCTCTCATATGTATCCTCTTTCACTCAATACTAGTTACAGTCGATTATATTTCTTCATGACATCGCATAAAGCTTGATGGTTTATCGCTTCAAGAACACGGTTAGCTGGCTTTACAGTTGCTACGGATTTAGCGGCTACCATTGCATTAAGTACCGACTCTTCGACTGCTTGTACTGCCGCTTCATAAATGACATCCATATGTGCATCATTAATGCACTCCAAATTAAAACTAAGAGGTTGTTCGGCACCTAATGGCGGCATATCAATATTGTTGCCTGTAGAAAAAGCTAGCATTATGTCACCTGAAAAATGACCTCCATAGCTGCCAGTCCGAGTGATACCAATAGCACCTCGCTTAGCTAGCCGTTGTAGTTGAGTTGGGAGCATCGGAATATCTGTAGCTAAGATGACAATAATAGAACCCGTTTCATGACCAGTTGTTTCAGATAGAATTGCATTATCTGTTATGTGTTGACCGACAGGTACTCCACAAACAGTAAACTCGGGCCTTAAACCAAAATTCGATTGTACAAGGGCTGCGACGGTATATTCTTTATTTTCAATGGTAATTAGACGTGAGCTCGTACCTGTCCCTCCTTTAAATTCATAGCTTTGCATACCTGTACCACCGCCGACATTACCTTCATCGAGCATTCCTGTGGTGGCAGTATTCAATGCGCTAAGTACATGTTCTGACGTAATATGCTGCCCGCAAATATCATTTAATAAACCATCATAGGTTTCTGCGATTACAGGAAGAGCCCATGTATGTGAACTCTGAAAATATTCTTTATGTTGATCAATCATCCAAGCAGTTGTCGCATGGTGAGCAATACCAACCGAATGGGTATTAGTAATACAAATGGGGCTAACAAAATATCCTGCATCTTTGATCCAGTGAGAACCTGTTAGTTCTCCATTGCCATTTAAATCAAATTGGCCTGCCCAAATGGGGCGAGGTGTCTCTTGTCGACCTCGAGGTAATATAGCGGTAACGCCAGTACAAATAGGTCCTTCACCAACAACCAAGTCACTGGCCCCTTGCATTACTGTTGTGTACCCAACTTCTACACCCGCAACATCAGTGATGGCATTCCACTTCCCTGGTTTACCCGCTAACGGTAAACCAAGATCTCTTGCCCGTATTTTATGTTTTAAATTCATTAATATTATTCTCAAAATTCACAATTATTTTAGACATCCATTGGGTCAATGAATGACTTGGTCATCATTTGTCCAAATAAGTCGCTATGGCAAAAAACAAAAAGCTTATGATAACGCTGCATATAGCTAACGTATTGACTGCAACAAAGCTACTTGATGTGACATACAAAACAGCAATAACCGGACCTGCTGCAGCTCCTGTTGCATGAAAAGCGGGAGCTGCTGCAACCACTACTCCTGAAGTATCTACTTTATTAACGACAGCATATTGAAAAGTAAGTGAGAAATTCCATGCTAAATTGTAGAGAGCAAGTGCAATGATATAATCAACAAAAGTCATACTTTCAAGTAACATATATACTGAGATAACGGTGACTATAGCTCCTAAAGCTAGAGAACGAATACAATCAAAACGCTCACCAACCCATGATGCGAGCAATGCTCCAGGGATCCCAAAAAACACCCCTATACTTAATGCTAGGCCAATATTTTCAGCAGAAAACCCCTCATTGTTCCCCATCCGTTCTATGTATGTCCATATAACACCCACATTCATAAAGAACATAAAGCAGCCTAGTAAAGCAAAAATGATTTTAGGCGTCAAAATGGCACTTAGAACATGCTTTACATCGGTCACATTATTTTTACTGGGCTCATTCTTGATACTTTTAACACCACCAATAGGAATCCATCGCACAAGTGTTAAACCTACGATTACGAGTATGAGAAATAATACAATTAAACTATTAATACCATGTTGCTGAATAAACATGGGTAATATCATCAAGCTCAAAACTTGAAAAGAAACCTGAGCTGCAATTGAAAAACCAAAGTTTCTATCAGTATGTTTACTATCAGAAAGAACGGTGAGAGCGATAGAATATAAAGTGCCACCGCCAAATGCGGCTGAGGCTATTAACAAAACGAAAAAAATTTGATGATGAATGAAAAACGCCGCGACATAAGAAAAACACATAACTGACAGAGCTACATATCCTGCTAATTGCCAATTTATCTTGCGGATCCAAACTATAGCAAAAATTGAACTTAATGCGGCTGCAAACATTATGATAGAAGCCATCCAGCCAAGTTGTTGCTCATCAAAGTGCAAACTATTGGCGGCTGCGCCAATTATTAATGGCAATATGAGAAAGCCGCTCATCCCTATAACGCTTAATATGATTGGTGATATAACGGCGTCACGTTTATAAATTTCCATCCCATTAACTCCCAAGCATGAAAAACAACGTCATATAAGACTGAAATAGTTTTACTCACTCTAAAGTTTACTTTTCATTTAGGATGAGCAATTTATAAAAGTTATATAGTCTGCATTTAGTGAAAAACGATGGAGTTCAATGCAAACAATTACACTGAACTCCAGATATAAACCGTAAATTTAGCTAAATAAGTTAAAACCTGTAACTAACATCAAGACCAAAAGTTCTCGGTGAGCCTAATAAATGTTGTGCACCAGTGATTGAAGGATCGAATTCACCAAAAGCGATAGGAGTTATAGGATACTTCCAGCGAAGAGAGCTATAAGTTTTATCAGTAATGTTTTTAACCCACAACGCAACGGTAATATCTTCATCAGGTGTAACATAGCTAATACGTGCATTAAGTAATGTATAGCCTTCTACAATTAAATCAGGATCGTTGATAGCATCTGAGAAACTATCGCTTCGAGCAGTGGCATCTAAGTGGATATTTAATCCTGAATCATCATCGAAATTGTAAAAATAATCGATTGTGGTTGCAGCAGTCCAATCAGTTACATACTGTAAATTATTTCCTGCACAGCTTACAGTTGCGCCATTACATCCGTCGTAAGAAGTATATTCATTATCCATTACCCCTCCATTGAATCCGATAGCCAAATCATCAGTGGCTAACCATTCAAATTCTACCTCTACTCCTGTTATTTCTGCTTCACCAGCATTGGTAGTTGTAAAACCAAGACCTAACAACTGACCTACTTGCATGTTCTCATAATCAGTATGAAATAAGGCAAGATCTAGTCGTAAGGTATTATCTAACAGTATGCCTTTCATACCTATTTCGTATGATGTGGCTTCTTCTGGTTCAAAAGCAAATAAATCTTCTGAGCTAAAGTCGATGATATCAGTTTGAAAACCACCGCTTTTGATGCCTTTTCGTATAGAGCTATATAAATTAATTTCTCTATTTAATTCATAACCAACACTTATATCACCGGATAAGCCACTGTCTTGAATTGTTGGCTCAAAAGATACGGTAGGAAAACCAAGATCCGCATTTTCAAGTTGTTGAAACACGCTTGATTTTTCTTCATCGGTATATCGTAGACCAACACTTAACGTTAATTCTTCATTTAAACGAAAATTGGTTGTGGCAAAAATGGCCCAAGCTTCGCTATCAACAGAAGCATCACTAAAAATACCTAAAGAATTTGTAGGGAAAGGGTCAAAAGTTATTGTTTCACGATTTGCGGTAATTTCTTGATCTAAATAATAAACACCAACTAAATAATCAAAAGAATTATTTTCAGGTGACGTTAGACGGAGTTCTTGGCTAAAGGTTTCTGAGTTATCTTCAAAGTGTGAATAACTCAGTGTGATTGGCCCTGCATCATCATCTGCAAACACTTCAAAATCAGCATAACGCTTTGCGGTTATTGAAGTTAAAATAAACCCTGAATCCATTTCCCATTCAGCAGTCAAACTTGTACCACCAGATTGAATTTCTTCGCTATTTGGATCATTATGGTTAACGGTATACGGATCATTTTGGTACCAATCAGGTACAAATTCGTTTAATTGAGGTTCGACTGTTTGGCCAAAAAGTTGATTGTTATCTTGGTCCACAAAATCAGAAGCCAGAGTGAATGATAAATTGCTACTCGGTGTCCAATATAATCCTATGCGACCGCCTTGGCGGTCATTATCCATATAATCATTATTATCAAACACGTTTTTCACGTAGCCGTCACGTTTATTAGAGAAAACACTGACTTTGGCTGAGAGCACGTCTTCAATAAGTTCACCTGAAATACCGCCTTGTATTTCAACTCTAGAAAAGTTACCAAAAGATGCTGATAAATTACCGGCAAATTCACCTTCAGGAGCCTTGGTTGTAATGTTTATTGCACCAGCAATTGTATTACGTCCAAATAATGAACCTTGCGGACCACGTAATACTTCAACCTGTTGAATATCACTAGTGGGGACGTTGTATGATGCAGGTCTTCCGGCATAGACGCCATCAACATATACTCCTAAGCCACTTTCTTGTCCCGCATTACGCGTAACACTAACAATGCCTCTCATCCCCCAAGAACTTAAAGAGTTGCCATTTGGGTCGATTGCTAAATTTGGTACGTTACCAATTATATCGCCTAAGGTGTCTGCACCTAACGCATCTAGTTTTTCTTCCCCCATGGAACTAATCGCAATGGGAATATCTCTAACATTTTCGACACGCTTGCGCGACTTAACCTCTATAACCTCAAAGGTTGTGCTCTTCTCTTTTACAGTATCTTCCTCTGCTGCAAAAACGTAATTAAGACTAAAACACGAGCTAACAGTTAGTGCTAAAACTACAGATTGATATGTTTTACTGATTTTATATTTCATGGTAATTCACCACCTTTTAATTATTGTATTTATTAGCGTATCTGATGATTTAACTTTGGCTGTTGTTCATACATTGATAAAATTAATTACTTCTGTACATTAAAGTATTGTGATTAAACGTACTTAATTTTAAAGTATAAATATCGAACGAATTAAATAATGAGCGACCGCTTTGTTCTTTGCAATGACGCCACATGCCATTTGTTGGCACATGTTGCAATATCAATAAAAATGGGAAAATGTTCGAATATTGGTAAATATAATAATTAGTATTTCTGGTAGCAATTAAGGCATTAATAAATGATAAGTAACCATTTATCTTTAGATGAAGCGCAAATCAGCAAAACTTATGTAAATATATTGCTTGAACATATGCGTAATAGAGCAATGGCAGATACAGACATTTTTCTAAGTCAACTAAATGTTGATAAAGATAGCCTTATTGATGATGAAGGCTTAATGCCTATGTCTAAATTTGTCATGATACTAGAAGAAGCCGCTAAATATATTGGAGATGAAAATTTAGGACTTCATTATTACCAACATGTTGACTTCAGACGTTTAGGTATTTTTGGTTATGTACTGCTTAATAGTACAACAATTGGAGAAGCATTATATTTTTCAAGTCGTTATTATTGTTTATTCCAACAAGGGATGGAATATAATTTAGTTGTAGAAGATGACATTGCTACTTTAACTTATAATATAACCACAAAAAACTGTCCCAAAAGCAGACAAGACGCCGAAATGACATTAATGGGAGCCGTAACGTTAATACGTTTTCTTTATGATGGATTATGGCAACCATCTGCAGTGCACTTTTCACATGAAGCGCCTGATGACACTAGCGAGCATACGAAATTACTCGGTTCAAGTGTTCACTTTAATAAATCGTTTAATTGTTTATTTTTTGAAAAGAAACTCTTAAATGCTCCAGTACATAATATCGATATTCAATTAAAGAAATCACTCACTATTACTATGGAACAACTTCTCTCTATTAATCAAGAGCAACTAGAAGAAGATTGGTTTCACCCATTTCAAGAAAAAATTATTAATTCGTTGGAAAACGGAGTCCCTAAAATAGATGATATTGCTGATAAAATGTATGTTAGTAAACGTACATTACAGCGAAAACTCTCTAATGAGGGGTTATCATTTTTGAGCGTTATTGAGAGTATACGCTACAAGCTAGCATCAAATTATTTAAGTGCTTCAGAGGTGTTACCACAAGATATCGCCATATTTTTGGGATATTCAGATGTTAGTTCTTTTAGTCGTGCCTTTAAGCGATGGACGAATATGACACCTTTAGAATTTCGCAAAAAACATAGGATCACACCAAAATGAATTATCCTCAAGTTGTATTCACAAATTGAAAAGTCACGATTAGCATCTTTTTTGCGTATATTTTCTATTCCACAGGCCTAAATAACACCTATTACTCAACCCTGATTTTAGGGTCACCTCTAAAATCGATTTAAAGCCCTAGCTACTCATTAATGTCACCAATTACTAGCTTGGCTTTAATTTCCACAAACTAACTTTATCGCAGGATTAGGCGTTGCGGTAACAGTAAGTTAGATAGTCATCCTTAACTGATTATAGCTTTATACACATCCAGCGCTGACATTATTGCGTTTGTTGAGTCGAACTTGCAAAGGAACAGTGAGCTTTTTAGAGCAAGTTCGACCAAGGTAAACGTAATAATAGCCAGACTGGACGGTAAGGCTTATCTAGAGTTCAATTCAACTAGGAAATGAGAAACTAATTCCTTCACGAACGCCGCTTGATGGCCAACGTTGGGTGACGGTTTTGCGCTTCGTATAAAAACGTACGCCGTCAGGGCCGTAAGCATGCAAATCACCAAAAAGTGAACGTTTCCAACCACCAAAACTATGATAAGACACGGGTACAGGTAATGGTACATTAATGCCTACCATTCCTACTTGAATATTATCAGAGAAGTAACGAGCAGCTTCACCATCTCGAGTAAATATACATGTACCATTTCCATATTCATGCTCATCAATAAGTTTCATTGCCTCTTGCATTGTTTCTACACGAATGACCTGTAATACCGGACCAAAGATTTCCGCTTTATAACTATCCATATCTGGTGATACTTTATCAATTAATGTAGCGCCAACAAAAAAACCATCTTCAAACCCTGCTACTTCAGGATTTCGACCATCAACAACTATATCGGCTCCTTGACGCTTTGCACTTTCAATAAAGCCATTGACTTTATCTTTGTGTACTTGTGTTATTACTGGGCCGAAGTCATTTTTTGCATTTGTATACTCTCCAACACTTAAGCCTTTCATTGCTTCTCTCATTTTAGCAACAAGCGCATTACCAGCATCATCACCTACAGTTACAGCAACAGAAAGCGCCATACAACGTTCACCTGATGATCCAAAAGCTGCACCTAACAATTGATTTACAGCATTATCCATATCCGCGTCAGGCATAACTATAGCGTGATTTTTAGCGCCACCAAGTGCCTGGCATCGTTTACCATTTGCACTGGCAGTTGAGTAAATATATTCAGCAATTGGCGTTGAACCAACAAAACTAACCGCTTTAATACGTTGATCGGCTAAGAGTACATCTACAGCCTCTTTATCACCATTAACAACATTCATCACTCCATCAGGTAAACCGGCTTCTTTTAAAAGTTGAGCAATATAAAGTGTAGAGCTTGGATCTCGTTCTGATGGTTTTAAAATAAAAGTATTACCGCAAACAATAGCAAGTGGAAACATCCACATAGGCACCATGGCTGGAAAATTGAATGGTGTAATACCAGCAACAACGCCTAAAGGTTGAAATTCAGACCAAGCATCAATATTAGGCCCAACATTCTTGCTATGTTCGCCTTTTAATAATTCTGGTGCGCAGCAAGCAAACTCAACGTTTTCTATCCCGCGTTGCAGTTCTCCAGCCGCATCATGAGAGATTTTTCCATGTTCTTCACCAATCAATTGACAAATTTTGTCAGCATTTTGTTCAAGTAATTCTTTAAAACGAAACATAACACGTGCACGTTTAATAGGTGACGTATTTTTCCACCCAGGAAATGCAGATTCAGCAGCTAAAATTGCTTGTTCTACTGTTTTTTTTGAAGCTAATGCAACTGTTTTTTCTGCTTTACCAGTAGCAGGGTTAAACACATCTTGGCAACGTTCTTTATCATTAACTATTTCACCATTAATTAAGTGACCTATGGTTTTCATGTTATTTCCTCAACTCTATGTGACTCATGCGATAAAAGTTATCACAGCAATTTATATTTAAAGTATGTTATGAGCTTTACTCAATTTCATTGAGGGTCTCGCCCAATGCATTTATTAAGCTATCTATTTCTGAAAGTTCAGACGTAAAAGGTAATCCTAATTGGATCGTATCGCCGCCATAGCGTACATAAAATCCCTTATTCCACATTCTCATCGCTATTTGATAAGGGCGTTTTGCAGGCTCTCCTGGGACAGCATTGATAGTTAAAGCCCCTGCAAGCCCATAATTCCTAATATCTACAATATGATTACAAGCTTTTAATGAATGTAATACTTCTTGAAAATGGGGGGCAATTGACTTGACACGTTCAGGTAATTTTTCTTGCTGTAGAATATCTAGAGAAGCTAAAGCAGCCGCACAGGCCACAGGATGTGCAGAGTAAGTATAACCATGTGGTAATTCCAACATGTATTCTGGTCCGGCGGTATCCATGAATGTGTCATAAATTTCTTGTTTAGAAATGGTTGCTCCCATTGGGATAACACCATTAGTCAACTGTTTGGCTATCGTCATGATGTCTGGCACTACACCAAACTCTTCAGAACCAGTATTGGCTCCCATACGCCCAAATGCAGTAATGACTTCATCGAAGATCAGTAGAATATTATGTTTGTTACAAATTTCTCTTAATTGCTTTAAGTAGCCTACCGGAGGGGGGATTACACCTGCAGATCCTGAGAGTGGCTCTACAATAACAGCAGCAACATTCGATGCATCATATGTTGCTATCATATCTTCCAACTCTTTAGCTAAATGAGCACCTTCTGTTGGCATCCCTTTTGAAAATTTATTTTCAGGCAGCATTGTATGAGCTAAATGTCCGGCTTCGATTCCTTGACCATATATAGCTCTATTAGCGCCAATACCTCCGACGCTAATACCACCAAAGTTTACGCCATGATACCCCTTTGCTCGCCCTATAAATCGGGTTTTACTAGCCATACCTTTCTTACGCCAATAGCCACGAGCTATTTTTAATGCTGTTTCTACCGACTCTGAACCCGAACCAGTAAAAAACACACGATTCAACCCTTCAGGCATAAACTCCGTAATTCTATGGGCTAATTCAAACGCTTTTGGGTGCCCATGTTGAAAGGCAGGAGAATAATCTAACGTATGAACCTGCTTACTTACCGCTTCTGTAATTTCAGGTCTCGAATGACCAGCTCCACAGGTCCATAACCCAGATAACCCATCAAAAATTTCTCTACCATCTGCATCCGTATAATAATTTCCTTTTGCTGAAACAAGAATACGTGGATCTTTTTTGAATTCACGGTTTCCAGTAAATGCCATCCAGTGCGCATCTAATTGAGCCTGGGTGATGCCATGATTGTTAGCCTTTGTTGATTTACTCATTATTACCTCAACATCAAATTGCGACTTGTTCAATTGTGAGAATGTATTATCAATGTTTAAATAGGTTATTAAATTCAATAAAAATAACGTTAAGTTTAGTATTTACTTAACTTATTATAAAAGATGCGATTATAAGAAACCGTAAGGCTATTCAATAGGCTACTACGTATAGGAAAGTTTAATTTATGAAGAAAAACACGAACATTCTTCCCCACAAAATTGGCGATAGCCATATTCGACTATTGCGTATATATAAAATAGTCATTGAATCTGGAGGGTTTTCTGCTGCCCAAGTTGAATTAAATATTAGTCGCTCAGCTATAAGTTTAGCGATGACAGAATTGGAATCTCTTTTGCGAATGAAGCTTTGTTATCGGGGTCGTTCCGGTTTCTCTGTTACTGAACAAGGTAAGCAGGTATACCAATCCGCATTATTATTATTGGGTAATATTGAAAACTTTCGAGCGGAAATAAATGCAATTAATACCGAGTTAATAGGTGAACTCAATATTGGAATCACAGATAACTTAGTCACTATGGAAGAAATGCGTATTACCCGCGCACTAAGTGCCCTTAAACATCGAGCACCAGGAGTGATCATTAACATTCGTATGATGCCTCCCAATGATATAGAAACAGCAATACTAAATGGGCAATTACATGTTGGTGTGGTGCCTGAATTTCGAACGTTGACTGGGTTTAATTATACTCCACTGTATCAAGAACAATCTCAACTCTTCTGTAGTGATCAACATCCATTGTTTCATTCCGAAACGGACACTATTAGTGATAGTTCGTTAGGGAAATACGATGCGGTCCTTCCCAGTTATCCGCAATCAGCAGAAATAAAACAACAACAGAGCTATCTAAATGCCACTGCCACAGCAACAGATAGAGAGGGTATCGCTTTTCTAATATTAACTGGGCGATTTATTGGCTTCTTACCGACTCACTTTGCAAAACGTTGGACCACACTAGATAAAATGCGGTCTATTGAGTCAAACACTCGGAAATTTAATACCAAATTTTCAGCAATTGTTAATAAAGGAGCACGTAGCCACTCAATATTAGATGCATATATTGCAGAACTAGAAAAGACCTAAGCGGGTGATGGTGATGAATAAAATGAATAGCATTCACTCAACAAAAATTCTTAGGGCAATATTAACCTAGTTTGGATTATGGGTTGCAAATATTAGGCGGTTTAGCGGTGCAACAGCTCTGCATTGGTTGGGTAGTTATTAAGTAATTCAACTAGTTTTTTAGCACCGTCAACGGATTTAAGACCAGTTAATCCCCTGCGTAGTGCTCTAATGTTAGGCAGGGTTTTAGGGGCTAGTAGCAGCTCTTCTCGGCGTGTACTGCTTTTTGATATATCAAGCGCTGGGAATACCCGTTGGCTGGCCGCCTCGCGCGATAATACCACTTCCATATTGCCTGTGCCTTTAAACTCTTCAAATATCACTTGGTCCATACGGCTACCGGTATCGGCAAGTACTGTGGCTAAAATGGTGAGCGAGCCGCTATCTTCTACTTTTCTGGCTGAGCCAAATAACTTGCGAGGCATCTCCATTGCTTTTGCATCTAGGCCACCCGACATAGTACGACCACTGCTTTTTTGTTTAGCATTATGCACTCGCGTAAGTCTGGTTAATGAATCAATCACAATCATCACATCATGCCCTTCGCCAGCTTCTTTGCGGGCGATATTCAGTAAGTTATTCGCCACTTGAACGTGGTGAGCATAACTTTCATCGGTAGATGAGGCATGTACCATAGCAGGTACGCTGCGGGTAAAATCGGTGACTTCTTCTGGGCGTTCATCAATCAGTAATGCATAGAGCTTTATCTTGGGGTGCCCCGCCCCTACGGCCTGACAAATGTGTTTTAGCATAGTGGTTTTTCCACACCCTGGCGGCGCCACAATCAAGCCACGTTGGCCCTTGCCAATGGGCGTAAACATATCCATCGCCCGCATGGTAGGCTCGTTAGAGGTTAACGATAGTTGAATACATTCATAAGGATTAACCGCCGTGCCCTTTAAAAAACAAGATTGAGGGTCTTCAACTGCTTGCTTGGTGGGCGATGGGTTAACGTCATGTTTGTTAACTTGGCTATCAGCAGGCTTGCTGACTTTTTTTCTTTTCAAGTTTAACGATAATATTTCTCTGGCCATAATGCCTATGCGTACCCTATGAGATGTAAAATGATGAGTTAAATGTTGCGCTTAAGATTAGCTTTGCTTTAGCCATTAAGACAAGCCTAACGTAATGATTCAAGCAGTTGCTGTATTTCTGCTTTAAGCTCGTTATCTTGAATTTTATTAGCACTAATTTTTGCCGCTTCTAGGCTTTTAACGGCCCCGCTGGTATCACCCAATTCAACTTGTAACCTAGCCATTGAATACCCGATAGACGACATATGATCTTTCGAATTAATCGCCTCGGCTTTTGAGAGCGCTTTTTGATACCCAATTACGGCCTCGGCCAAGTCTTCGGTAAAATCGGCCAATGTTTCCCACTGCTCGGGATGATCTTTAGGCGTGTTCTCGTTCTCTACACAAATGGCTTTTAGCTCTGCAAAATACCTATCAAACTCCTTTTGATTTTCTCTATCGGCTGCCGCCATTAGCTTTTCTGACAGGCTATACACAGCCTTATATATTTTAGTGTTAATTTTCACGCCACTTACCTTAAAAAATGAATGCACTCGTTATTGCGCAATCATACGGTAATCTTTGCTAAATACAGCACCTAATTAAAGTAACTCACTGCGCAGCGCGTTAAATACTCAACTGCTGAGTAAGGCTAGCGCTTTAGGCTTTGGTTGATATGATAAAAGAGCGTATTGAGGATGTATTATATAACAGCGTGTAGCGTAAGTGCATAAACACGTTAGGCTACCAAATGAACAAGGTGTTAGCGGTTAAGGCCGCTAACACCTATTAGGTGACTCACACCAAGGCTGTTTTATATAGATTCAATAATCGGGCCCATGCTTTTTCAGCCTGCGCTTCATTATAAACAGGCGAGTCTGGCGGACACCACCCATGCAAGGTGCCTTGATACACTTCTACTTCAGCCGGCGTACCAACCGCTTTGTATGCCTCAATTAGGTCACCCTTTACTGTAGGCGAACGCTCATCATCATTTGCCGCAATAGCATGTAACACCTGAGCATTAGAGGTAGGAATCAACAAATGTGGGCTATCTGGTTTATCGGTAACTAAACCACCACCATGAAATGAAGCCGCTGCCCCTACTCTTTCGGGTACCGCGCCTGCAGTACGCATAATCAGAGGCCCGCCCATACAATACCCAGCGGTACCAATTTTACGTTTGGTATCAACACTTGCTTGGGCATCAATAAAACGAATGTAAGCCTGTGCATCAGACATACTATTTTTATGGTCAAGCTTTTTGTACATAGGAATAAGCACTTCGCGTATTTTAGGGTCGCTAAAACTAGCACTTGGGTCGACAACCGGCGCTTTTGCATCACGATAAAAAGGGTTTACCACTAACACAGCGTAACCTTCAGCAGCCAAACGTTTTGCCATAGCTTTAAATGCAGGTCTAAGGCCACGAATGTCGGGCCACATTAAAATACCAGGATGTATGCCTTTAGCAGGATGAACAAAAAAGCTGTCAGACACACCGTCTGGCATTTGCACATTCACCTCAGATTCAACCAAGTCGCCCTCAAAGGCACCAGAGGCTTTTGCCAAGCCTGAAAACGCCAAAGAAAAGATGGCTGCCGCACTTAGCTTGCCAAAATTACGGCGACTTAATTCACCGCCGTTCTTTGCAAATTCACTGTTATCATTTTCTGTAAAGTCATCGCACATAAGTATTCCCCATTTGTTTTTTTAGCAGAATATGAAGATACCGATAAGCATGCAACTCCTAAACCCATAGAAAACTCAAAGACGGGATAAGTCGCTTAAATTAACCGTTGTATGGCAGATTACTTTGGATAGTTAAATAAACCAATGGGTTATGGAGATCATGCTTTCACTTTAAATTGAGGGTAAGCAGTGGTGTATCAGTTATTTTGCACTTTTACGAAGTGCACATTTACTATGTGTGTTCTTGTAATTCTTTTCTACTTGCAAAATAGCCATCAGACCAAAACTCCCCACCCCAAAAGCTGCTTTTTTATACTTATAATGGGACATTTCTCTTACAGTCGAGCTTTGAATCGTTCTTACCAACTTAGTTATACTTTATGTCGGTACTGATTGTAATAGAAAAAAGAACATCACCATTATTCATACCAATTTCTAAAAATTTAATCTGATAACGCTTATCTATTTTCAAACATATTTCGGATAGAACTTAATAAACATCCTGATCAAATACCGCGCGCCAATAAATCGCTGGAAATATAAGATGATAAAGTAGCATCATCACATTAAAAATTTTATGTATAAAATGACTCATTCACCTGTAGTGCATTACGTCGCAAGCGGCGAGGAATAACCCCCGAAGAAACTCAACTGAATCGCTCTCAAAAGCACTAAATCCTGATTGGTTGGCACGTTTCGTCAAGGTATTGCATTCATGAGAATACTCGTTGATCCAGGTGACATTTATTTGCACCTTGAGCATATTGATTTTAGAACATTGATTATGTCTTGATGGAGATTATCGCAAATGAACTTTATTAAACATATTTAGTGGCGCGTCAATTATCTTCTGCAAAAAAAACACAGTAAACTCAATCTCTTACACCTATGCAAACCCAGATTTCATCTGTACTTACGACTGGAAAAACAGGCATCATGGCGATTGAATAAAAACTAGGTTTTATTGGCAGATAGTTATGTTTAGTCATTGGCATTTAACAAAGAAAAAAAGTGTTTTTAGACAGCTTTCTTAAAATCGGCGTAAAATAAGTGACACCCCATTTAAGGTATTTTACAGCATACCTATGTGGTGTCGCCGCAATTTAAATAATGTAATGATTCAATCACACTGTTAACTATTGATAGTTAATTGGGTTGTATACATGTTCTTACTCAAAGATGAATTAAGTAGTTCCGCTATAGCTAAACTAACTGCACAGGGAGCTTATACATTAGTTAGTTCGACGGACGCAGCCCAAAATGACGGTACAAGTGACGACATTTGGTTAAAGCGTTTAGAAATTTTTAAAAATGTACAAAATAAACTGTTGAGTTATACCAGAGCAAAAGCGGCATCTGGTTCTTTAGTCATACTTTGTATTGCTGTTGGTCTTTTCTCTTTGGCATCACTTTTAACAATGAATGAATACGCAGTGTTGGCAATTACAATTACATTTGCTCTATCTTCAGTCAGCTACCTTTTCACTGCTATGTTTTGTATTGTAATTACTGAGCAGAGAGATCATATAAAAATTCAATTTTTTGAGTCTAATCATGAGTTAGAAGCGGTAGAAAAAAAATTATCTTTGGTGGAACGAGGTTCAAATAAAGTTGTTGCTGCTATTTCGCTATAGCTGTTTAAAACAAATTAAAATTATTTTCACTGATAAATAATTAAATTCAATCATTCTTCCAATGAAATGGGAGTATTAGAGGACGGTATGTCTGAGCGTACAAACGCTAACCTTTTAGCTCAAAACAAAATTATCTTTTCTATCATATTAAGTTTTGCATGTTTGGCAATACTGCTAGCTGCCCCTATGGATTCTAGTGCTCAATTGCTTTCAGCGTGCGTTTTTCTAGTGGGTATGGCATTTGCCACAAGAGAAACAACCTTTTACCATAAGTATCGCCATGTATTTCGAATGTTTACCCTAATTATTGGTATTGCACTAACACTGCGTTATTTAATTTGGCGATCAACTAATACATTAACTGCTCCTGACTTGTTATCACTTATTGCAGTTTGGGCATTATTCTTAGCTGAAATTTATGCGGCGATCACCCATATACTTGGTTGTTTGGTTAATGCATTTCCATTAATTCGTCCAGAGTTAGATTTAAGCGAGTTTGACGAAGAGCAACTACCTAGTGTTGATATTATGGTGCCCTCATATAATGAAAGTGAAGATATTCTTGAAATCACTCTTCGCTCAGCGTTAATGCTGCATTACCCAAAAAATAAACTTAATGTACACCTTCTCGATGATGGAGGGACGTTACAAAAACGTAATCAATCTGATGAGAATAAAGCTAAAGAAGCCAAAGATAGATTCGCCGACCTAAATAAATTGTGTATACGACTAGGTGTACAATACCATACCCGAGAGAAAAATGAGTTCGCAAAAGCGGGAAACGTAAATAGTGCAATCGAAAATACCAATGGTGATCTGATTGTTATTTTGGATGCGGATCACGTGCCAACGGCTGACTTCCTTGATAAAACGGTTCCTTGGATGATCAAGAATGAAAAAGTTTTTCTGGTTCAGACCCCCCACTTTATGGCAAACCCTGATCCCGTGGAACGTAACTATTTCTCTGCATTTACTCGTATGCCATCTGAAAATGATATGTTTTATGGAACCATTCAAAAAGGGCTAGATTACTGGAGCTCTTCTTTTTTCTGTGGATCAGCCGCAGTCTTAAGACGCACACATTTAGGCTTGGTAGGCGGGATTTCTGGTGATTCAATTACAGAAGATGCAGAAACAGCATTTGATTTGCACAAATTAGGTTATGAATCTGTATATGTTGACCGACCTATGGTAAGTGGCCTTGCCACTGAAACTTTTGATGGATTTATTGTGCAACGGATGCGTTGGGCACAGGGTATGACACAGATACTGCTGCTTAAAAAACCCTTTTTAGAAAGTCGACTTTCTTGGTATCAGAGAGCCGGTTACATGAGCTCTATTCTGTTTTGGCTGTTTCCCTTTTCTCGCGTAGTATTTATGCTAATGCCACTAGCCTACCTGCTGCTTGATCTTCAAGTTTATCACGCATCTTTAATAGAAATTTTAGCATTTGCGGTGCCTCATGTTGTTGCGACTTATATGATATCAACTTTGCTGTTTGGCCGAACACGATGGCCATTGGTTTCTGAGCTTTACGAAATGTTGCAGTGTACCTTTACCCTTAAAGCGATTATCAAAGTTTTTATTAAGCCAAGAGAGCCTTCATTTGTTGTCACGCCTAAAGGTGAAAGCCTCGATAAAACCTTTATTTCCCCTTTGTCTAATGTGTTTTATTGGTTAACGGCTTTGCTTGCTATCGCAAATGTGGCAGGGCTTTACAGATTAATTAATGAGCCATTGACACGAGATTTAACGGTAGTGGTTTTACTTTGGAATAGTTTTAACCTAATCATGATGTTTGGGTTATTGAGTGTGTTAATTGAGAAGAAACAAATACGAACCCACTCTCGTTTGCCAGCCTTCGACCGAATGAGTTTGCTTGATAGTTTAGGTAATTCCTTTGAAGGGCATTTACTCGATTTATCTGTTGGTGGAGCCAAAATACAATTAGCTGTAACACCAACGATTAAAGTATCTGATACCCCTAAATTAGTTGGTTGGTCAGAGTCTGCGCAGGCAAAAGTGATACTGCCTTGTAATGTGAAGCAAGTTGATGAAGAGAAAAAGCAAGTACGTTTAGTATTTGCTCCAAAGTCTGAGCAGCAAATGAATGAAGTTATAGGGTATTCATTGGGTGACAGCAACCGCTGGAAATCGTTTCAGCGCCGCCGTACCAGAGAGATCCCTTATTGGTATGGGGTTAAACATGTTTTAAAAGTGAGTATGAAGCCATTTTTGACACATATTTACCTAGGGTTAAAACAATATAACAAAAAGTAATAGTCATAATCATTTTAAAAGAATAATTGAGGATAACGGTAAATGAAACAATACTTTTGGCAATTAACTGCTATTTGGTGTCTTACTTTTTCAGCACTATCTTATAGTGAAGAATCATACAAGCTGACCGAATTTTATGCAGGAGACAGTATCCTGAGGCTAGAAGGACAGAGTGCAGCAACCTCACTATCGATTCCTTTATCTTCGGCCCAAAAGGTCAAGTCTGCAAGTATTCATATAGAAGCAGTAAGCTCAATAGCACTGCAAGAAAATCGCTCATTGTTGAACGTACGGTTTAACAATGCCACGATAGCTCAAATACCATATTCTCCTCAACAGCCATTCATTAACGAGACTATCGTTATCCCGCAGTCATTATGGAGGGAGGGTTTTAATAATGTAACCTTCCAAGTAAGCCAACATTACAGTAATGTTTGTGAGGATAGCTCATCGCCTGAATTGTGGAGTGAAATCGACCTTTATAGATCTTCACTATTAATAGATACAGAGCATAGTGTTGAAAACTTGGCTATTAAGCACCTGTCTGGTCTGTTTTCGCCGGGAATTGGTGCGCAACGTAAGGTTACGTTAGCAAGCATACATGATGATAAGCAAGAAGTGACGACGCAGGCATTACCTATTGTTGCGCAAGGCTTAGCCCTTAGAAATGATTATCAACCCTTGATTGTAACTGCCACTTCAATCACTCCGCCTAATTTTCCGTCGCTTCCTGATGGATTTGATTGGACCGAAGCAAATAAGGCCAGCTATTTGAAAAGTAGTTTTTACCTTGATAGTAAAATAGAAGATATCATTCATGTAGTGGTTGCCACTAAGTCGGCACTGCAACCTTACGTGACTGATGCCACTTACTCTGCCATTCAAGGTGCTTATATTGGCATTGAAACGCAAGCTGCAGTGGTAGTAGAAGAAAACGTTATCATCCCACAATCACAACGATTAATTGTTAGTGGTACCAATGCTGAGGAAGTCAGCCTAGCAGCAAAAGCACTCGCCACCCTTAATGACGAGTTAAACCCCGATTCTGCCATAACGATATTAGAGCAAAGTGAGCTCTCTACTAGTAATTACGTTAGTACGCGAGCATTAAAACCAGATTATACATATACATTTGCTGAAACGGGTAATTCTGGAAATGACTTTAGAGGGCGTGGTGAATTTTTCAAAACAGTAAACTTAGATTTACCAGCAGATTTTTATTCACCTGAAAGCGCCACAGTAAAAGCTTTATTAGATTTTTCATATGGTGCTGGTATGGGGTTAGGGTCGGTAATGAATGTTTTAGTCAACGGTAAAATAGTGCACGGATTATCTCTTGATAACCCTAATGGTCAAGCCTTTAGTAAATACCGTTTAGACCTACCTGTAAGATACTTTAAGGCCGGTAGTAATACTATGGACTTTTCAATTGTACTACGGAGCCCACAATCTCAAACTAATTGCCATGAAATTCCAGGTTCACATTTAGCATTTCAATTACATGCTAGCTCTACTATTGAATTTCCAGAAGCTGGCAAGGTTGCAGCTCAGCCCGACTTGGCACTATTTGCAGATACGACCTTTCCGTTTACTTATGCCACAAGTGATATGCCTGCCACTATTTACTATGCGCAACCAGACATGCTTTCTGCTGCATTAACATTGACTGCAAAATCAGCACAAGCTTCTAAAACGCTAAATCCTAATATTTTACTTAAAGCTGGCGTACCACAAACACTGTCTACATTTGCTTTAGTTTTGACTCGGCCTGCGGATTTGAATGATGACCTGTTTGTTGATTACAACACAGCAGTATCTAATGTTAAAAAGTGGCCATATCAATTACAAAATACGTTACAAAATAGTGTTCAAGTTTCGTTAAAAGAAACCACAGACGCATTAATGACTATAAATGGAACTACTTTACAAAATAGTACCTTAGGGGATTTAGGCGTTTTGATAATGAAGGAAAACCCCAGTAGTAGTGAAACGGGCAGTGTTTTGATCATTGCTGCTGAAACGACAGATATTTTAACCGAAAGGGTATCAGAATTAGTTGGTTTAAATTTATGGGGGCAACTTGCAGGTGACTTTTTTGCATGGAGCAACCCTGAAAAACCAGATTTAACCATGCGTGTCTCTTCGAAATATCAACTTGGCGAAGCTACTAGCATATGGTTAGAACTTCGTATGTGGTTGTCAAATAACCCTATGTATTGGATTCTTGCTGTTTTAGCTTTAGTAATTAGTGGAAGCTGGTTATGTTATATAGCGTTAAAAGCTCGCAATAAGAATATAGAGTCATCATGGTAAGCATACGCTTTTATTTAAGCCTTTTAAGTATTTGTATGGTGCTATTTGCTAGCTGTAATCCACCACCTCAGAGTGCTTTTCAGAAAAGTTGGTCAAGCTATGTTGAACGCTTTTATCAAAGTGGTCGGATAGTCGATACAGGTAACAAAAATATAAGTCACAGTGAAGGGCAAGGTTATGGAATGCTCTTCGCTGTAGAGGCCGATGATCAAGAGCGGTTTGACGAAATGTGGGATTGGACTAAACGGGTATTGATGCGGCCAGACAACTTATTCAGCTGGCAATATACTCCCTGTGATGCGAATAACCGCACGTGTATTACGGATAAAAACAATGCCTCTGATGGAGAAATTTTACTCGCATGGGCACTATTGCGCGCGACTAAAAAATGGCAAGAAAAAAAGTACCAGAAAGCAGCGAATAAAATATTAATGGCATTTCAAGAAAAGCTTGTTATCGAGAGGTTTGATACAGCCTTAATTATACCTGGTGAGTACGGATTCAATAAAGATTCTACGACTCAAATTAATTTATCTTATTGGGTATTTCCTGCGCTGAAGGCATTTGATGCGTATTTTAAAAATCCATTATGGAACAAGTTGATTGAAAGCGGCCTAACGTTAATGGAAACGACACGGTTTGGTAGTACGCAGTTGAACCCTGATTGGACAATTCTCTCGGATAGCTCACCATCAATACAAGGGGCTATTTCACCTGACTATGGTTTTAATGCATGTAGGATCCCTCTTCACCTTGTCTGGATGGGAACAACTGATACTAAACTATTAGCGCCATATTTAACATTTTGGTCACAAAGCTTTGTACCAGCAACAGTAAATTTGTTAAACGATAACCCAGCGGAATATAGCTATACAGTTGGAATGCAAAGTATTCATGACGTCACAATGGCACTGGCTACTAATAAAACAGAGTTCTTGGCCCCGATTGTTGATAGTAAATCTGATTACTTTTCTGCGAGTTTAATTATGTTGTCTCACTTGGCATGGTTGGATAATCAACAATGAATAAATTTTATCCTTTACATAAAAATGTTTACTTACGCAGCTTGTTGATGGGCAGTTGCTTGTCTTTATTTCAAAGCTCGGTCATTGCTCAAAGTAGTGCCTCTCCGGATACGACTGGGGTTTGGTATCATATCAAGCAAACTCAAACTGCACTCGCAACTAATGAACTTGAGCGTTTACAACGTGAATTTCCCAATTGGCAGGTGCCAGTAGATTTGAGTACAGCAATAAAGGACATGAATACTGTCAAGGCTCCCGATACTGTTTATACTCATGAGCAAAAAATTAACGATCAAAATAATGCATTTTTAGGAAAAGTCGCAAGTTTAAATCCCAAAGATTGGGGCAGTCTTAGCGATTCACAATTTAGTAAATTTAGAGACTTAGTGGTAGACAAAGGTGACCCAAATCTAGATTTATTGGTTGGTTGGATATACTTAGCTAAACAACTACCGAAACAAGCTCTGGTTCAATTTGAGCTTATACATGAGCAACAACTTGATGAGGCTATTGTTGAAAAAGCTCAACAAGGTAAGCAAGCTGCACTCGAACAGTGGGTAAAATACACTATAGAAACAGGAAAAGTCTCAGAAATTAATGTTATTGAGGCTCAACATGATATTGATGATTTGCTCGATACTGCTGCATGGTCAGCCTTCGAAGCTCAGGATTATACGCAAGCTAAATTATTATTTGATTATCAAGAAAATAAATACGGCAGTACGCTAGCTCTAGAAAAGCAAGGTAAAATAAACGAAGCAACTTCGTTAGCTTGTTCCCATACAGAGCTTGAAGAACTTGCTACCTACTGCATTAATAGGCTCTCAGAGCGACAGCTTAATACGTATAACCAAAAAGCATTAAAACAAAGCCTACTCTATGCAGAACAGATGGAGAGTATTAAACCTCTAACATTGGGAGCCCTTGAACTCAAAGGTTGGACTCATTTTAAATTAGAAGAATATGACTTAGCGAGTGATGTATTTAGATCTTTACATTCTTCAAATAGGGAAAACAATGATTACTCTCAAGCTTTGTACACTGCTGTAAGCTTTTTACCAAAGCGTCAACAACTGGACTTTCGTAATCAATATCCTGCATTAGAATCTTATTTTAAAGTACAAAGTGCTCATTTAGCCACTGCCAGAAAACAATTTGATTTAGCCGCATCTGATTCTTCAAATGCCTATGAAAATCGTCAGGCTATATCTGTTTATACTGGCCTAAGGGGAAGTCAACGTTCAGGTGATGAGGGCTTGGGGAAATTTCACCAATTTAATTATTATCTTGGCTTTACAAAGTTGATTTCAGACTGGCGTTTAACAGCACGAATTGATTATGAGCAGCTCTATTCTGGTAGACCCGCTGAAGGAGCTTGGTTTGGCAGTGAGCGCTATTTAACAGAGCAAGGTTTTCACTCAGGAATAGAAGATAAAGGAGTTAGCGTCTCTGCATTTAAACAACAAGACGATTTTAATTTATACGCAGATATTAGATACCTTCTATTTGACCAACCTGCTGAAAACGACATCACAGGGCAGCTGGCTGGTGTTTGGTACATAGCAGATTTCACATTGGCTACCAGTGTTTATAAACTAAGAAAACAAGACAGTTTACTCAGTACTGCTGGAGTTAAAGCGCAAGATGGTAGTTATTTTGGTGGCGTCACATCAACTGGTATAAAGGGGTTGTTTGTTGCACCTATCAGCAGTAATTGGTCATTGGCGCTGAACGCTGAACATGCAAAATTATCGGGCCAAAATGTTACTGAGAATAGCATGAAAGCATTCGCTTTGAGTGCATCCTCTGATATGAAAAATAATATTAAATATGATCTAGATTATTTGCGCATTGGGCCGCGTATCAGCTATATCGACTATGAAAAAAACCAAAGTTTATTTACTGTGACCCACGGTGGTTATTTTAGTCCAAAAGACTATTTAAATTTCTCATTGTTTGCACAGCTTTTGACTAAAGAAGGGCATAATTGGCAAGTTAAGGCTGAGCTAGATCTCGGTTACTCACGGCTCTCAGAAGCTGCGACCTATAGATATTTGGATTCTGAAATAGAAGCTATCAATAGTTCAAAGAGTAGTGGTGTTAATGCTAACTTACGTGTTGAAGGCCAGTGGAGAATTGCTAAACACTGGGTGTTAGCTGGTGTTTTCATACAAGCTAATGCTGTGCAATATAATGCCACTTCCCTTGGCGTTCAAATTCGTTGGCAGCCTGGGCTCAAAAACGGGCTTACCAGTGATTGGTTGATAGACAACAATCCACTACAAACTGGATATGCTTTTTAAAGTCACAACGAGATACCAAAGTATCCCCTTAAGGAATCCACAGGTCCAGCGAGTGATATTTTGTAACTTCCACTCTTCGCTAACATTGGTATAGTCTATGTATTTTCTACTTTTTGTGCCGCCAGATCTAACAAATCCATGTATCGATTTTCGGCTAAGGTGATAGCAGATAAAGGTTTAGCCCAACAGGTACACTGGTAATCTACATTTAGCATTTCAGGCTCTTGTTCGATGACGATAGATAAATTTTTGGATTAGAAATGTCAGAGGAACCAATAGTTTCATTATTATCATTCCCACCTGAACAGCTAACTAATATAAAAGTTAGTAAAAAAGACTAGCGATTGGCATATTGAAACAAGCTTAACCTTTAACAGACCTTATCAATTCCTTGGTAATCAAGTATTTAATTTATCCCTATTTAAAAAGTACATAGTGCGAAAAGTAAACAAAGATAAGTACGTAAAGCATGAAGAAAGTATGGTGTATGTATATTCAGATAAGAATGCACACCCAATTAATGGCTATCTCACAACATTTAGATTTGCCGAAGATAAATACTGCCCCCTTTGTCGAATGGGTCCGTTTACACATGCAGTTGATTTGAAAAATCATCACTACACCCGCCTGCATAAAACACAGCAGCAATGCCATGATCTATGATCAGCATATTACCATTTACACTATTAGCACCTTTAAGGTCAGGTTTTAGTTTAATTTGACTCGATATACTTGTTATTAGTCAACCAACAACAGCCTGTCACTAATCAAGAAAAGAACCAGCTTAAGTTTAAGCATCTCAAGTTAATAGTGTATTATCCTCAAATAAAATCCAGCTAACTAAACTCACTTTATTATGAACAAACCCAGTGTGAACATTTGATGCTCAAGAGTTTAGTTAGTCACCGTATTTTTTTATAGGAGTTTTCATGAAATTTATCTTAATCATTATCGTAATTGCCGTTGCGGTACTTTACTTCAACCGAACCGCTGCTAATAAAAAATTAGCCATTGAAAACAAAGCAGCGGCGAAAGAGTTTTTAGGTGTTAACAAAACCGTTGTTGGGGTGCAAGAAACCCCGTCTGGCTTGCAGTATGAAGTGCTAAATAAAGGGGATGGCAAGATTAACCCCACTGCCCGTTCTAAAGTTAAAGTGCATTACCATGGCACTTTGTTAGATGGCACAGTATTCGATAGTTCAGTAGAGCGTGATTCACCTATCAGCTTTGGTTTAAATCAAGTTATAGCTGGTTGGACTGAGGGTGTGCAATTAATGGTTGTGGGCGATAAATTTAAGTTTTTTATCCCTGCAAACTTGGGCTATGGCGATAAGTCTACTGGCAAAATCACAGCAGGCTCTTTATTGATTTTTGAAGTAGAGCTACTAGAGATTCAATCGTAACAAGGTTGCCCATATAAGTGTTTGCTTATCACCAACCACAAATGTGGCCGTGCTTAGGATAGTTTTAACCAACATAACCATACAGCGCGGCCTACAATGTTAACTAACCTTACGTTTATTTTTTGCCTGTTTAAACAAAAAGCAATACAAGCATTAGACGCAAAACGTATTCGCAGGGAAGTTCTATATCAAAGCCAAAGCCTTAGCGGCATTTGGCCAGTGGTAATTACTGGGTTAGGTATCACCGCCAGAACGTGCATAGGGCGGCCAACGTCATTAACCACAATCAAAACCGCATTACTTGATATCGGAAATATCAATATTCAGGTTCACCGCTCTCAAGATTTACACAATGATAAACGCGAGAGTTTGATTAGTTTAATGACAGACACAATCAATTTGGCAAACACAAGCCCATTGCTTAAATATTCCGTTATTACGGTACTGCTATTTATATACAGATTAAAACATCATCTAAGCTGAGGCGAGATTTTGGTAGCCTTGCATTGTAATCTTCTTCGGGGTGACGATAGCCAATAGCTAATGCAAGCTCACACTGGTAACCGTTCAGTTCGGTTGCAAACTCACTGTTGACCAACTCGATATCGATTCCCTCCATTGACGTTGAATCTATTTTAAGCCTTGCTAATGTATGCAGCGTATTGCCAAAAGCTAAGTAAGTCTGGGCTTTTGTCCATGTACTGGTGTCTCCCGCCTCATCAGTATTGAGTTCGGCAAAAACGAAGGCGCCAAAAGCACTTTCTCGGGCTTCACGCTTGGTTCGTTTGTCTTCAATTGCTTTATCTACAACCTCTGCATAGTGAGCCCGAGTATACTGAGGGTTATGTGCAAACAATATTATGTGCGAGCTATCAAACACGTGAGGTTGGTTAAATGTATGCTTATTAGTAAATGTGCTGCTCATGCGTTTTTTGGCTTCATTGCTTTCTATTACAACAAACCTCCAAGGCTGTGAATTAATAGACGAGGGCGACAACCGCATAGCTTCAAATAAAACACTAAGATCAGCTGGAGAAACCTTTCGAGTTTTATCGTATTTTTTTACCGTATAACGTTGTTGCAGATCTTTAACAATTACGTGAGTCATTAGAAATTCCTGTTGGTGTGATGATGACAGGAATATTATGATGCTAACATTCGTTAAAACAAGTACGCACATCAATGTACTATACTTACCAAAAGTATACTAAAGGAGTGATTTATGAAGCACGAAGATTACAGCTGTAGCTTTGGATGTTCAGTTGAGGTGGCAATTGAGGCGATAGGCGGCAAATGGAAAGGAGTCATCTTGCATCACTTAACAACATCTGAGTACAGACGCTTCAACGAACTCACACGGTTAATGCCAAAAGTCACGCAAAGAATGCTAACCAAACAATTACGTGAATTAGAGAAAGACGAAATAGTGCTAAGAACGGTGTACGCAGAGGTTCCGCCCAGAGTTGAATACCGTTTAACGTCTTTTGGACAAACACTTAAACCTATCCTGGCAGAACTAGAACAATGGGGCGCACAGTACCTTAAAAAGTTTTCACAAAACCGAGCTGATAGTTAGTCCACCTTCACAGTACCAACCTTTTCTTATTTACTTTGTGTGGATGTCTTTTGAAATCTAGATGTGATGCTTTTACAGTCAATGGAAGGGGCCTTGCCTTGTTCATGTGGTTTTAGCGTGAAGTTAATAGATATTCAATAAGCTAATCATCCCCTCTCCTATTCAATAAGAGTTAGAGTTAGAGTTAGAGTTAGAGTTATAGTTATAGTTAGTATTGTAACTTACCCTTTTTTATACACAAAAAATGCCGCTTAATACTAGAGGCAAATTTTATTATTCTACCCCTATATGTTGTCATCAGTTACTGCATGTATAGATAGCGCACTCGATGGATGGGGATTTATAAGAACTCTTTCTTACCCAGTTGCCCCGTATATTAAACAAGGAGCGTTAGTAAAAGTACTGCCCGAATATGAAGCTAAGGCAATTCCCGTTCACTTGCTTCACAATGAGCAAAGCTTAAACTCTACTAAAATTAGGGCTTTTAAATAGCTTATGTTAAATGCGATCAAAGCCACTGAGTACTTAAGATAATACCAATACCTATCTTGTTGCGTTTAGAATCATAATAGCAAACCCCAAACGCACTATTTCTAAGACGTTTAAAAGCTTGGTTAGGTAGTTCAAGAAAACTTTCTAAGCAGTGTGCAGCCTGTCGATTTGATTATTTACATCTGACAAGTGCCCTGTTTTCATCCAGATTTTTGCCCCTTCTGAGCCTGCTTGTGCCTTGATAGTTGAGCCTATTGGTAAGCGCAACCAGCTGTGCTTTTTAAGCCGGTCTGTGTTTTCTAGTACACTTCCTTGTAGTACAAATAACTCAGCACCATTTGCAACACTTTGTTGATACACAGTGTTGGGATCAAGGTATAACACACTGACTTCTTCGTAATCGTCTTTAAATAGTGATGCTACCGCTACACCGGGCATGTTTTCATCAGCTTGAGGCGCGGCGTTATCCATCTGAATATTAATATGAGTTCTGTCGTTAGGCTGAAACTGCCACAGTTTTACAAATATAATACAGCCTTCATCTGAGCCGGGTTGATGGCTAGATTGAGGCGGGTTACGTACATAAGTGCCTGCAGGAAAATCGCCATGCTCATCTTGAAATACGCCTTCTAGTACAATAAATTCTTCGCCGCCTGTGTGTACATGAGGTGAAAAACTACTTTTAGGGGCATATTTTACAATACTTGTGGCACGGGCCACTTCGTTACCCACTCGCTCTAGCATGCGCCTTTCTACACCTCGCATAGGTGATGTAAGCCAAGGTAAAGATTCAGAGTGCACTAACGCTCTTTGTTTAAAATCTGCAGCTATTTTCATCATTTACCTCTTAATTTATCCTGCTATGTATTATCAATTTGTATCAAGCTAGGGGCTACTGCGCCATTAATAATATGAAACTAAGTTTGGTTGCTAACTATGGTTGAAAAAAAAAGTCATAACCAAAGAAGGCCGGCATGTAGCCGACCTGACCAGTATGACTTAATAACATTAGGTCATATGAAAAAAGCATAGTTTGTTTCCATCTAGATCATAAACGTAGCCACCATAAAAGAAATCGAAACGCTGCCCTGGTTCACCGGCATCTGTTGCGCCTAATTCAATCGCCTTATTATAAAGTGCTTGAGCACCTTCAATAGAGCCACCTGGAATAGCAACTTGTTGACCATTACCCGCCGTTTGTGGGTTGTTGTCGTAAGGCGTACACACTGCCAACATAGCACCGCCCGCTTCTGTCCCGTAAAACTTGATACGGTCCATTTCCATTAATCTTGTGCCATCAACTAACGCTAATAGCCCATCATAAAATGCTACTGCTTTGTCTAGGTCTTTTGAACCAATTGTAGTGTATCCGATCATGTTGAAACCCTCTTATTTGAAGTTTGATTGTTACTGCATATTTGCAAGTAATTCGTTTATCACCTTGCAAATACATTGTGTTTTGAACGCAGCAAACGATACCTACCTACCAGAAGGTAGTCAATTTATTTTTAACAAATCAACTTAAAATAGAACATAAACCATTGATTAATAATGAATTTAAAATTCATAAAAATATAAACGAAAATTCAACGAGTGTTTTTTAAACAAAAAGTAATTGACAGTAGACTACACAGCACAATAAGATACCTACCAGTAGATAGATAAAGTAAATATTAAAATGAATAAGAGGCCGTCATGCAATACAAGACAGAAAAAACAACCCTTCACTTCATAAAAAAAGACTCGACGAGTACGCCTGTTATCAATTATTCGGGGTTTAACGAGCTACAAGAATATAGTGATGATTACGGCTTTGAAGGTGCCGAAATTATTGATGCTAGGTCTGTGCCTGATGTGTCATTCAGTTTAGACAAACAAGGCTTTGAGTTAACAAGCTTTACACCAAATAAGGTAGATTATTTAGACTCAGCAGCGGTAAAAGCCTCGTATTATAGCGAGGTAGAGGCCTTAGTTAAAAAACAACTTGGCGCAAGCCATGTCGTGGCATTTGACCATACTGTGCGCCGTGGTATTGAAGGCTCTAACCGCCACCCCGCGTACCATATTCATAATGATTACACCTATGAAACCGGGTCTATTCGAGCCGAGTCAGAACTAGATGCAGATGTAATGAACAAGTATGCAGGTAAAAGAATGGTGCAAATTAACGTATGGCGCTCTATCGCGGGAGTTGTTCAAAAAGATCCATTGGCGTTTATGGACCACCAATCGCTAGATCAAAACGACCTTGTCACCGCTCATATTGCCTTTAACGACATGAATACAGGTGAAAATCACCGAGGTGAGATCTTTGCAGTAAAACAAAACCCTAACCAAAAATGGTATTTTTACTCACAAATGGACTCAAGCGAAGCCATGCTAATTAAAGGGTTTGATACAGATAAATCTAAAGCGGGTTTTGCTATGCATACGGCTTTTCCGTTATCAAGCCAAAACGAACATGGTAAGCCGCGCCAGAGTATAGAGACCAGAACTTACGCTTTTTTTGATGACTAATAATAAGCTAAACGGTCAAGCGGTCTAGTGCGAGTCAATGTGATTGTGTGTGAAAATAATGTGGTTTTACTTGATGCTGTTATGTGTAACCTAAGGCCCAAATGGGGCTTAGTTGTTGGACTTAGCCTGAAAATGAAAGCTCTTGTATTGCGGTATTCGCTAATAGATAATTACATTCACAGATGTAAGGGGTAATCATGAGCAAGAAGGAAGAACTGTTAAAAATTGCAGAAGATAAAGTGCGAGCTGGTGGATACAGCAACTTTAGCTTTAGAGAATTAGCAAACGAAGTCGGTATTAAAAGTGCCAGTGTTCACTACCACTTTCCTACTAAAGCAGATTTAGGTGCCGAATTAGCTCATCAATATACAGACGCATTTATGGCTGCATTAGGTGATGTGGACCAAATTAAAGCACAAGATAAAAACCCAATTGATACCTATACGCAAATTTTCAAACACGCCTTATTGAATGACAATAAAATGTGTTTATGTGGCCTGTTAGGCGCTCAAAACGAAAGCTTACCCGAAAAAATACAAACAGAAGTAAAACGCTTTTTTAGTAAAAACCTAGCTTGGTTAACAGCAGCGCACATCGCTAATGGCGAATCAGACCCAGAGCAAGCCGCCATTACCACCGTGAGCTTGCTTGAAGGTGCCATGATGATAAGCAAAGCCCTGAATGATCACAGTTACTTCAAACTTGCCACTCAGTGAGTTTGCTTGCCACAATTTTAACAAAATTAATAACTTACTTAGCACTCGTTACTTTAGTTCTGCTTTGGTAACTTTTTAAGAAACACCTATTTAAAGCTGACCACACGTAACATTTACGACATTAGTCACTTGCTGTTTATTGTGAAGCTGAACAATCACCTGTGAACCACAAAGTTCGACCCGTTAGCGTTAATTTAAGTATATAGGTAGGCTTGAAAAACAGGAGTGAACTTAATAAAGGGTTTACGACTCTCTGTTAACAACTGAAACGTACACATTTTACTAAATCTTCAATTTACTCTGGACCCAATTTTAATGAAACGCACACTTTTATTTTTATTGGTAACCGTACTATTCTTAAGTTGTAGTACCTCTAGCCACATTGATTACGATAAGACTGTTAGTTTTTCGGACATTCAAAGCTTTTCTTTAGACCTCCCAGTAGACTCACCAGACAGATTGCGCTCAACAATACTTACTAATAGCATAGAGCAAAACCTAACCGCGAAAGGGCTAAACAAGACTGATGCTTCGCAAAGCGATATAGCTGTGAGCTATTTTGCAGTTACCTCTACAGAGCCGAGTAATACTAGCTTCTCAATTGGACTAGGCACAGGTTTTGGAGGCCGCTCAGGTGGTGTTTCGTTAGGCAGTATTGTAAGCCTTCCATTGGGTAAACAAGAGACAATTTATCAAAGCCTGAGAATAGATATACAACAAGGTGACAGGGTTATCTGGAGCGGTATAGACGAGATTGAAATAGACTCGGGTAACAGCATAGAGCTACAAACAAAGATTGATGAGCTAGTCGCTAAGATTCTAGCGTCATTCCCTCCTACTCCTGAGTCGTAGAGTCGCGCCAATTGCATTTGACGGCATAAATGCCGACCTATATTAAAATAGCCTATCGAGGGTGTGACGCCCTAAAGAGCGAGCTACATGACTATTGCCTAATGTGAGGTTTGATGACCTATAGGAATTTAAACGCACTTCAATAGCTAGGGACTAATAAAAAGGCAATGAATCGGATTATTGAATTAATTTTGTATTTTTTATTTGGAATTTATGGCGTTATCAATAATAACCAATAACTTAAAATGGTGCCCGGGGCCGGACTTGAACCGGCACGTCCTTACGAACGAGGGATTTTAAATCCCTTGTGTCTACCAATTTCACCACCCGGGCATCGGGGTACTTACTCGAAAAAGTAAGCTGGTATTACTAATTATGTAGATAGATATCTACAAATACATATTGAATGTTTTAAACGATTGTTAACTAGAAAGTACAAAATGGTGCCCGGGGCCGGACTTGAACCGGCACGTCCTTACGAACGAGGGATTTTAAATCCCTTGTGTCTACCAATTTCACCACCCGGGCATCGGGGGTACTTACTCGAAAAAGTAAGCTGGTATCGCTTAAGCGTTTATGGAGGCGGAACCCGGAGTCGAACCGAGATCCACGGATTTGCAATCCGCTGCATAGCCATTCTGCCATTCCGCCGAATCTTATCTTAAAACAAACATTTATTTTAAGTAAAACCTTCAAAATGAAAGAAATTGGAGCGGGAAACGAGATTCGAACTCGCGACCCCAACCTTGGCAAGGTTGTGCTCTACCACTGAGCTATTCCCGCATAATTTACTTTACATTTCATTCTGTTTTATTGGTTGCCCAACTGGTAAATCGTTTGGCTCCCTAAAACTGAGGCTGCATTCTACATTCAAAGACAAGGGAGTCAACAACAAAAAGTAACTTTTTGAACTGACTGGCTAATTTTTGGCTTGAACGAGTTATTTTTGTGCAAAAACCTATAAATCAGTCTTAATCAGGTGTACTTTTTTGATCGTCCCATGCAGCTTTGGTGTACACAAGCATTGACCAAAAAGACAACACTGCTGAAAAATATAACAAAATATATCCAAGGGAAACCCAATAGATTTGTACTCCCATGAAATATTCCATTTCTGATAGTAACCCTGTTAAGGCTAACATTTGTGCCATGGTCTTTGCCTTTCCAGAAAATGATACCTTTACTAGGTCTTGTTTGCCTTGCTGGCCCATCCATTCGCGTAAGGCCGATATATAGATTTCTCTAGACATTAATAGTACCGCTGGAATAGTTATCCATATGTTGGCGTAACTGTGTGTGATAAGTAATAGCGCAACCGCAACTATCAATTTATCGGCAACTGGATCTAAAAATGCGCCAAAAGCGGTGGTTTGGTTGAGTTTACGGGCTAAGTAGCCGTCGAACCAGTCTGTGATGGCTGCAAACCAAAATATAAATGCCCCTGCTTGGTGTGCCCATTTCCAATCTAGAAAGTACACAAAAACAAAAACAGGTATGAGCAATACTCTGACAATGGTGATGATATTAGGAATAGTCCACATGAAAAGTCTCTGTATTTCCTATGTTTATTATTATTAGATAAAAGAAAGGCCTATTAACCCATATGCTGGCAATATTTCAAAGCTCAATTATGAATATGATCATAAATAATGTCAGCTAAATCTGCACTTATGCCCGGCACTTTGGATATCTCATCTTTGCTAGCTTGCAATACGCCATGCAGGCCTCCCATATATTTCAATAGGCTTTGGCGCCTTTTTGCACCTACACCAGGTATAGATTGTAACTTGGAAGTGGTTTTGTCTTTTTGACGCCTAGCTCTATGTCCAGTAATGGCAAATCGGTGTGACTCATCGCGAATATGTTGAATTAAATGCAAGGCGATGCTGTCACCAGGCATGGGAATGGTGGCATGGCTTCCTGCTAGTATAAGCGTCTCTAGGCCAGCTTTACGACTTGTACCTTTAGCGACACCAATTAATAGAGGTTTTTTTTCTTGCTTCCAGTCTTCAAAATATTGTTCTGCTTGGGCAAGTTGGCCTTTACCACCATCAATAAACAAAATATCTGGTATTTTACTTGGGTCTTTAACATCACGATAGCGCCTTGCCAATGCTTGAGCCATGGCCGCATAATCGTCACCTGGGGTAATGCCTTCTATATTGAATTTACGATAATCCGTTTTATATGGCCCTTCCCTGTTAAAGACTACGCAAGAAGCAACGGTTTGTTGCCCTGATGTGTGACTGATATCAAAACATTCCATTCTTTGAATAGGCTGCTCAAACTCTAGGATTTTTTCTAATTCAACATAACGGGCAAATACAGATTTTTGATGACTCTGTTTCGATATTAGGGCGTTTTCGGCATTAGTGTTAGCTAAATCAAGGTAACGGCGTTTTTCGTCTCGCACCCCTTTATAAAACTGTATTTTTCGGCCAGCCTCATTACTAAGTACACTTTCTATAGTGGTTTGTTCGTTAAGCTCAATGGGAATAACAATTTGCTGAGGTATAACTTTATTACCTGCTAAATAGAATTGTAACACGAAGGATTCAAACACTTCTTGAGCCGTTGAGTCTGCGGGCACTTTGGGATAAAAACTTTTACTCCCTAATAACTTGTTGTCGCGGATAAACATGCCTTGGATACTGGCGATACCGTTACGGTAAGCAAACCCAAACACATCCATTTCTTGTTGATCTCCACTTACACCTTGCTGCTCTTGGACCTTTGTTAGCGCGCCAATTTGGTCTCGATAACGGGCCGCCACTTCAAATCTTAGTTCGCCGCTTGCCTTTTCCATTTGATGTACCAAAGACTCAATAACTTGTTTATTTTTACCTTTCAAAAATAGCCGAGCCAATTGTACTTGTTGAGAGTAGTCTTCGTCAGACACTAAGCCTTCAACACAAGGCCCCGCGCAGCGTTGCAATTGGTATTGCAAGCAGGGGCGACTTCGAGCACGGTAGTAGCTGTCTTCACATTGGCGAATGGGAAACAAGCGTTGCATGGTACGTAAACTTTCGCGCACTGCCCACGCACTTGGGTACGGCCCAAAGTATTCACCTTTTAACTTTCTTGGGCCTCTGTGGTTACTGAGCCTTGGATGAGTGTGGTCTGATAAAAATATAAAAGGATAAGATTTATCGTCTCGTAGGAGTACGTTGTATCTGGGTTTATATTTTTTTATGTAGTTGTTTTCAAGGATAAAAGCTTCGGCTTCACTGTGAACAACCGTGACGTCCATTTCACAAATTTGTTTCACTAAAGAGCGAGTTTTGATGCTATCGACATTTTTACGAAAGTAGCTCGACACCCGCTTTTTTAAATTTTTAGCCTTACCTACATATATGACTTCTTCTTTCTGATTATACATACGGTACACGCCCGGCTGATTAGTCAGAATTTTAAGAAAGCCTTGATAGTCAAAAGTTTGGTTTTCACTCATGGGAGTTTTAAACTAGAGAAGTTCTGAAGCAATTAACTTATGGCGCAGCGCTAAATGGGTGAGCTCAACATCAGTACTCACACTTAACTTGTCAAACATACGGTAGCGATAGGTATTAACGGTTTTTGCACTGATATTTAAATACACTGCAATATCTGGAACTTTGGCTCCTTTGGTAAGCATCATGGCTATTTCTAACTCTCGCTCTGAAAGTTGCTCAAAGGGGTTTTTGTCATTAAGGTTAAGTTGTCCAAGGGCTATTTGTTGCGCAATATCTGGTGACACATACTTTTGCCCTGCTGAAACTTTATAAATCGCTTTTATCATTTCGTTGGGCTCTGAGTCTTTGGTTAAATAACCAAACGCCCCAATTTGCATAACTTTTCCAGGAATGGGGTTTTCTTTGTGAACAGACAATACAATAATGCGGGTGTTTTCTGAGAAACGAAGAATCTGCTTGGTGGCTTCTAATCCACCAATACCAGGCATACTCATATCCATTAATACCAAGTCTGGCGCTCTGTTACGACAAAACTTAACAGCATCTTCACCGTTGGTAGCTTCACCTACTACTTCGAAATCGTTTACATCTTCTAATATACGTCTGATCCCAGTGCGCACTAACTCATGGTCATCAACTAATAGCAGTCTAATCAAGGAACAACTCCATACCTATTATTTTTTATTAAAAAGACAATTACCAATTATCGGTAAAAGTGAGTACTTAAGTGGTTCCAACCAGCAATCGTGTCATTCAGTCCTTGTGCAATATTATACGCATAACAAGCTTCAACTCTACATTTTATCACCCACCTATCAGAGATAGATGTAACTTTTACTGGTTTAGTGGGCTTGCCACCACATCGACACTTACTTGGAGTGTAAACAAGATGTGGAGTCGAAGTTGCAGAAGATTGCTCTGTTTTAGAAGAGAACATGATGGTATCTAGCCATTTTATTAGAGTTTATTCAGGATAAATCATTAAGTGTTAAAACCCAAAACATAAATCCACAGAAACCTATCTATATTCAGTTAGCGCTGCATAAGTTAAAATTAGAACGTATGCATTTTCATAGTTAAATTCTGATGATTTTTCATAAGTTATGTACCTAATATACTTATAATTTCTATTTTAAAACCACCTGAGAAGCTTTAAGCTTGCTGCTTTATGGTTTCAATGTAATTTTTAGAATATTTTGGGACACAAGTAACGTCAATAATTAGGAGAGTACCCATGACCCAACCCGAGTTTGAACCACGTGATTTCAGAAATGCTTTGGGTAAGTTTCCTACAGGTGTAACGATCATTACCACCAAAAATGAATCGGGCGAATTAATTGGAATGACTGCCAGTAGCTTTAATACTGTGTCGTTGAACCCGCCTCTGATATTGTGGAGCATAGACAAGGGAGCCCGCTCTCTGCCTTCATTTGGTGAAGGGCATCATTTTGCCGTGCATGTGTTAAGTGAGCATCAACAAGATTTATCCAATACGTTTGCCACAAAAAGTGAGGATAAGTTTGCAGGATTAGACGTAACATTTGGTATAGGTGAAGTCCCATTATTACCAGAGTTTAACGCGAGGTTTCAATGTGTTTGCCAACATGAATATGATGGTGGAGACCATGTGATTTTGGTGGGTAGAGTACTTGATTACGAAACCGCTGATTGTAACAAACCTTTAGTCTTCCATTCAGGATCCTATGCCAAAGTTTCTCACGAATAATATCAAGTTATTCTCTTATTCATTATCGGTACAACAAGATGTTTTACCGATAACTAATCCATAATGTTTTAAGCATACTTAAGCTTATTTCTTTGTATGCTTTTAACAACTCCCGTTTATTTACACTGTATTACTTGCACTTAAACATTCTTTGTTAATCCAAGTCTCATAGGTTTAAACCGATAACAATTGAGCAACATACTAGAAATTTTGTTGCCATGTAAACATCACTCACAGAGCAAAGGTATAGATTTCCCCTTCCCATAATATTTTCTGCTTGCAAGCCAATTGAATTTTGATAAAGAGAAGATGTTTTCACATTTCTTTAGCTTTTTGACATATTCTATAAACGCTCTAACACATCTAAACTACCATACCTCTGAATAATCGCTTATTTTGTTAACATAAAAATATAATTTAAAGCATTGATTTAAAACAACAAAAAATACCAAAGACAAAAATGTAAATTATTTGTAACGAAAAAGATTGATCTTTATAAACCGTTCTGAGAATATGCTCACCAGTTGGGCATATGTATCAATAGAGATTTTAGCTTAAGCTTTGAACTAATTGCTCACCCGTGAAATTGGCAATACGTAAGTAAAACCATTAATAAATTTGCCAGTTTCTAATTTTAATAGTGAATAAGACACAGGACATAAACATGTTAAATAAAATGAAGAAAAAGCTAAGCTTGCCAGCTGCAATTTTAGCGGTTAGTACAGGAGCACAATTACACAGTTCAGACGCTTTTGCTAAAGAGTTCCTTGATGGTCTAGCAGAAGTTAATTTTTTAGCATTACAAAACTACCAAGCTATTCAAGCTAAAGATGGAGCTTTTCGCCCTGTTGATGAAGAGCAATCTGACGGTTTTGGTCGTCTTAGGGTTAACCTTCAGTTCAAATTTCATATTACAGACTACATTACTGCTGACGTAGATATTGCCGAAGAACCAAATGACTTTGGTAATAATGGCGACAGAGACTTTTCATTCCATCAAGATTTTGCAGGAATTGAGTTTGAACTATTTGGTCTTTCAGGCAATGCACGTGACGATTCAAACTTAACTCTTCGTTTAGGTAATATTGGTGCAGCTCCTTTCCAATTTAAAGGCTTCCAAGACGGAGCAGACAATCAAGGAAATGCACTTATTGGTAACGGTATCACTGACTACGCTACAGCTGAAAACGGTGCTCAATTAGCCTATAAGAAATCATTTGAAGACGGCCCCATCAAAAGCTATTCATTAGCTGGACACATGACCACATCTAGCTTTGGTGAAGCTTTCCAAGAAGATAGAGGTTACAACTATCGTCTGCAAGGTGCCGTGGAGTTAACTAATGGATTTAAAGCCGGCTTGAGTTTTTTCCAAGCTAATCAAGGCGATCAACTTAGCTTTGAAGGTGGCATAGCTAGCCTAGATGGTTTAACCACCACTAATTACCGTTTTGGTGATGGTGAAAACTATAACTTCTCAGCATCTGCATCTAGTGAGCGTGATACCCATGTAGGGATTATGCCTGGTCTCGACCAATCTATTATTGAACTGGACTTAGCCTACCAGTTTAGCCCAAATACCAATGTGATATTAATGCTTGGTAAGTCTTCTGATGATTACACCTTTGCCGACACCGCTGGTAACGCAGTAGCTGGTGTCACCTATTTTGGTACAAATGGTGTAGCGGATGCAGACGGTACTACTTTTGATTCTTCAAACGTTATTAAGGGCGAATCTTCTGTTGAGTACTATGTAGTTGAAGCTCAGCATTACATTATTCCTGATAAATTCTATGTAGCAGCACGCTATTCCGATGCTCAAAACACTTCAGAACTTATCGAACAAACGGATAACAGCGTTGAACGTTTGCAAGTAGCGGCTGGTTATTGGTTTAACGACAAAACTTTATTGAAAGTTGAATATGTTAATCAAGACGAAGGCATTAATTCTGGCGGCCAAATAGGCGCAGGGTTTGACGGTTTTACGTCTGAAATATCAGTAAAATTCTAGTTTGTAACTAATATTTAATTGATAAGTATGAAGTTTTAAGAAGAGACCGTCTCATTTAGGTGAGACTTCAATTTAGAATATAAGGGGATTACCCGATGTTAAAAAAATTAACAATGTTAGCTTGCGGTGCTTTGACAATGAGTGCCGCCGTCACGGCAGAAACAATTACCATCGCCACAGTGAACAATGGTGACATGATCACCATGAAAGAGTTGAGTGCTGATTTTGAAGCTAAACACCCTGGGATTGACCTTAAGTGGGTCACCCTAGAAGAAAACATTTTACGCCAACGAGTAACAACAGATGTTGCCACTAAAGGAGGACAGTACGATGTTATGACAATTGGAACATATGAAGTTCCAATTTGGGGTAAGCAAGGTTGGTTGAAGCCTCTAGATAAACTAGACGCCGACTATGACGTAGATGATCTTTTGCCTGCGATTAGAAGCGGGTTATCAGTCGAAGACAAGCTAGTTGCTGCGCCGTTTTATGGCGAGAGCTCTATGGTAATGTACCGTACGGATCTAATGAAGAAAGCTGGTTTAGAAATGCCTAAAGCACCAACTTGGACCTTTATCCGTAAAGCCGCTAAGGCCATGACAGATAAAAACGCCGGTGTTTACGGTATATGTTTACGGGGTAAAGCTGGTTGGGGTGAAAACATTGCTTTGATCACTTCTATGTCTAACTCATTTGGTGCCCGCTGGTTTGATGAAAACTGGAAACCTCAATTTAATACTCAGCAATGGCAAGATACTTTGCAATTTTATGTTGAAGTAATGGAAGAGTCTGGCCCTCCTGGAGCATCTGCCAATGGCTTCAACGAAAACCTAGCATTGTTTCAAACTGGTAAATGCGGCATGTGGATTGATGCTACCGTTGCAGGTGCGTTTGTTACCAATAAAACTGACTCTGAAGTAGCCGACAAAGTAGGCTTTGCACTTGCACCAGATAATGGGTTAGGTAAACGTGGTAATTGGTTATGGGCTTGGAACTTAGCTATACCAGCGAGTAGTAAAAAGTCTGATGCGGCTATGAAGTTTGTTAGTTGGGCCACATCGAAAGAATACACTGCGTTAGTAGCCTCTAAAAAAGGTTGGGCAAAAGTACCACCTGGCACACGTGTGTCTTTATATGAAAATCCAGAATACCTAAAAGCAGCTCCATTTGCTCAGATCACGCTAGATTCAATCCAATCTGCAGATCCTGTTAACCCAACAGTAGAACCAGTGCCTTATGTTGGTGTGCAATTTGTAGCTATCCCTGAATTCCAAGGTATTGGAACCGCTGTAGGACAGCAGTTTAGTGCAGCTCTTACCGGCAGAATGACGGTTAAGCAAGCTTTAGCAAGTTCTCAACGTTTAACTGAGCGCGCCATGCGCAAAGCTCGCTACCCTAAGTAGTAGTTGGCTTATTGACGGGTAGGTTCTAAGAGTTGTTACCTTTAGTAACCTACCCATTATTTATATTTTTAAAAAGGTCTTAATTATGGCGACTACCCAATCCCGAACATTGGCAAAGTTTATGTTGATGCCCTCAGTACTATTGCTATTGGGGTGGATGATTGTACCGCTGTGTATGACATTGTATTTTTCTTTCTTAGATTACAATCTACTCATACCGGGCGAACATGAGTTCATTGGTTTTCTAAACTACGAATTCTTTATTACAGATCCAGCCTTCACTGAGTCTTTCTTCAACACATTATTATTAGTTGGTGGTGTGTTAATCATCACAATCTGCGGCGGTATTGGCTTAGCCATTTTACTGGACCAAGCTATTTGGGGTCGCAATTACGTGCGTATCATGGTTTTAGCCCCATTTTTTGTTATGCCAACTGTGTCTGCCTTAGTATGGAAAAACATGCTGATGAATCCAGTTAATGGTTTGTTTGCTCACTTTTCATCTTGGTTGGGCATGAACCCAATTGATTTTTTTGCACAAGTACCTTTGCTTTCCATCATTATTATTGTGTCTTGGCAGTGGTTACCTTTTGCAGCTTTAATTCTATTAACGGCTATTCAATCTCTTGACCGTGAGCAATTAGAAGCCGCTGACTTAGATGGCGCAGGCCCTTTTAGTAAGTTTTTCTACATAGTGTTACCTCACCTTTCACGAGCGGTAACTGCGGTTATCTTAATCGAAACCATATTTTTACTTTCTATATTCGCTGAAATCCTAGTCACCACGAGTGGTGGACCAGGTTATGCGTCAACCAATATAACATATCTAATTTATACCCAATCTTTACTGCAATTTGACGTAGGTGGCGGGTCTGCTGGAGGCATAGTAGCAGTGATCATTGCGAACATTGTAGCCATTTTCTTAATGCGCCTTATTGGCAAAAACTTGGAGGGCTAAATCATGGCAATTACTAGTAGTCATAAATCAAAATTAATTTATACCACTTTAGCTTGGACCATCAGTGGCTTGATATTTTTTCCTATTTTGTGGACTTTGCTTACCAGTTTCAAAACAGAAGCCGAAGCAATATCTGCTAGTCCAAGTTTATTTATGTTTGATTGGACCTTAGAGAATTATAGAGACGTGTTAGAGCGTTCTCCTTATTTCACTCACTTTTGGAATTCAGTGGTGATATCTATTGGCTCAAGTTTATTGGGTTTACTTATTGCTATTCCTGCTGCTTGGTCAATGGCTTTTGTACAAACCAAACGTACTAAAAACCTATTAATGTGGATGCTATCTACAAAAATGTTGCCTCCTGTAGGCGTGTTGATACCGATTTATTTGTTGTTTCGTGATTTTGGGTTATTAGACACCAAGCTTGGCTTAGTGATTGTTATGACCTTAATCAACTTACCTATCATGGTGTGGATGCTTTATACCTACTTCAGAGAAATCCCTAGTGAGATTCTCGAAGCCTCACGTATGGACGGCGCCACCATAGTTGAAGAAGTGTTTCATGTATTGTTACCCATTGCCTTACCTGGCATTGCGTCAACCCTATTACTAAATGTGATTTTGGCATGGAACGAAGCATTTTGGACATTAATTTTAACGGCCGCTAATGCAGCGCCACTCACGGCATTTATTGCCAGTTACTCAAGCCCAGAGGGGCTATTTTACGCCAAGCTATCAGCGGCATCAGCTATGGCAATAGTTCCAATTTTAATTTTAGGTTGGTTTAGTCAAAAACAATTAGTGCGTGGATTAAGCTTTGGCGCAGTCAAGTAGGAGATTTGAAGATGGGTAGTATTACATTAAAACAAGTAACTAAGAGCTTTGGTGATGTGAACGTTATCAAACCATTAGATTTAGAAATTAGAGACGGTGAATTTATCGTTTTTGTGGGGCCATCAGGCTGTGGTAAATCCACTTTACTGAGGATGATTGCAGGCTTAGAAGATACAACAAGTGGCAACATTGAAATTGATGGCCAAGATGCCACTGACACTCCGCCGGCCAAAAGAGGCTTGGCCATGGTGTTTCAGTCTTATGCACTATACCCACACATGACGGTGCGTAATAATATTGCGTTTCCTCTAAAACGCGCCAAAGTTGCACCCGCAGAGATTGAGCAAAAAATTGCCTCAGCTGCAAAAATACTGAACCTAGGTGATTATTTAGATCGTAAGCCTGGGCAATTATCTGGTGGCCAACGACAACGTGTAGCGATTGGCCGTGCCATTGTGCGTCAACCTTCTGCGTTTTTGTTTGATGAGCCATTATCAAACCTCGATGCGTCGCTTAGAGTAAACATGCGCTTAGAAATTTCTGAATTGCACAAAAGCCTTGCTACTACCATGATTTATGTAACACACGATCAGGTAGAAGCGATGACAATGGCTGACCGTATTGCCGTTTTCAATGCAGGCGTAATTGAGCAAGTAGGGACCCCTTTAGAGTTATATCAAAACCCGGTTAATCGCTTTGTGGCTGGGTTTATAGGCTCACCCAAAATGAACTTCATCGACATACCTGCAGCTTCTGATGGAGCAGAATCCATAGGTGTGCGCCCTGAACATATTAAAATATCCGCTGATGAAGGCATGTGGGCAGGCAACGTAGGAGTGGTTGAACATTTAGGTTCAGAAACATTTTTGCATGTTCATGTAGAAAAAGTTGGCACACTAACGATTAAAAGTGATGGCGATTGTCCCTTTACCTATGGTGACAAGGTATTTTTGAGTGCCGCCTCCCACAAAATTCTACGTTTTGACAAAGCAGGCCTTACCTTGCCGTCGCTATTAGAAAGCTAAGGTAAATCCGATTCTTGCAATAGAGCAACACTGTGTCACTAAATGTGACACAGTAATTTAATAATGAGTGGTCGCTAATGTCTGTTAAATTGAATAGTCACACCTTAAGTACCCTGTCATCAAAGGTGAATAAACCTTCGTATACTCGGGAGCAATTAACTGCTGGTATTATCCATATTGGCGTGGGTAATTTTCACCGTGCCCATCAAGCCATGTACTTGCACAAGTTGTTTAACAAAGGGGTGGCTCACAATTGGGCAATACGTGGTGCCGGTACTAAAGCGTACGACTTAGCCATGCGCAATAAATTAAAACCCCAAGATTGGCTAACAACTGTGGTTGAATTAGATGCACAAGGTCTGAGTGCTGAAGTATGTGGATCGATGATTGACTTTATCGAAAACGATGAAAGTAGTTTGATCGCTGCTCTTAGCGAGGAAGGCATAAAAATAGTGTCGCTAACCATCACTGAAGGTGGTTATTTTATGGATGATAAAACTGCTGGTTTTGATTTAAATCATCCTGAAATCCAAGCAGATATTAAAAACTTAGACCGACCCACTACGGTATTTGGTATCCTCATAACCGCCTTAAAAAACCGACGCGAGCAAGGGGTCGAAGCCTTTACAATAATGTCATGCGATAACATACCTCACAACGGTAATGTGGCTAAACGGGCCGTTTTAGAAATGGCCATAGCCATAGATAAAGATTTGGCACAGTGGATAGAAACTCACGTAACCTTTCCCAATTCGATGGTTGATTGTATTACGCCAGCAACTTCAACAGCAGAACGTGACAGACTGACGCACTTATTTGATGTAGACGACCAAGCTCCCGTATTTTGTGAGCCTTTTAGACAGTGGGTATTAGAAGATAATTTCACAAATGGTCGCCCTCCATTAGAAAAAGTTGGGGTTGAATTTGTAACAGATGTTGCACCATTTGAATTAATGAAATTAAGAATTTTAAATGGAGGACACGCTGCTATCGCCTACCCTGCGGCACTAATGGGAATAGAGTTAGTACATGACGTGATGGCAAACAGTCTAATCAGTACATACCTTAAAAAATTGGTAGTTGAAGACATCATTCCTACCCTAGCGCCAGTACCAGGAGTAGACTTTGCAGAATATTTTAGTGTCATAGAGTCTCGCTTTAGCAATCCTGAGGTTCGCGATACTGTGCCTCGTCTCTGTCAAGATGCATCAAACCGCTTACCTAAATTTATTTTACCTATCATTATTGCCAACCTTGAGATGCAGCGAGATTGTAAAGGCCTCGCTTTAGTTGTGGCACTTTGGTGCCGCCTATGTGCAGCGTCGGCCGATCCTGAAAACGGCATAGCCTTAGATGACCAACAAGCAGATAGATTAATTAAAAATGCGCTGGCAGCCAAAAATGATGTAAATGCTTTTTTGCAAATGCACGATATATTTGGAACACTGTGCGATAACGAAATTTTTGCAAAAAACTTTGGGCATTGGCTAACGATGCTTTGGACCCAAGGTATTACCGAAACCATAACGAAATACTTGGATTAGGTAGGCAACAAGATTTAACTCAAACGGTGGTTGTTACATGACTAATTTGAATACCTATCAAATCAATGAAGATATAAAGTTGGTCATATTTGATTGCGATGGTGTGTTAGTAGATAGCGAAATTCTTAGTAAAAAAGTATTACTTAAAATGCTTACAAAGCTTGGCGCACAGGTAACGGGTGAGTATTTCGATAGACACTTTTTAGGATATAGCTTTAATCATGTTAGCGCTAAGATACTAGAAGATTTTACAGTAACTTTACCCCAAAACTTTAGAAAGGATTATCACCAAGCGTTAATGGAAACATTTAGTGCTGAGTTAACTCCTACTCCAGGGTTAAAAACCTTACTGTCAAAACTTTCTTTGCCCTGCTGCGTAGCAACAAGTAGTAGTCCTGAGCGAGTTAAGCATGCCTTAAAAGTAACAGAGTTAGACACTTTTTTTACAAACTGCGTTTTTACATGCTCTGAAGTCAAAAAAGGTAAGCCAGCACCAGATATATTTTTACATGCGGCCCAAAAAATGGGGGTCATGCCAAAGCATTGTTTAGTAATCGAAGATTCTTGTGCAGGTATCAAAGCAGCTAAATCCGCAGAGATGCAAGTTGTTAAGTACACTGGGGCAAGTCATTTAAAAAACAAAAATTTAATAAATAGCAACGTCACGGATGATGTAGTTACAATACATGAATGGATACAATTGTTTGACTTAGCACCTTTGCTCATGTCAAAAGATTAATTAGGAGTAATAGTGGCTAAGCTGTCTAATACTGAAACCAGAAAGCTAGATGATGCAGCAAGAGCTGGCTGGCTTTACTACGTGGCGGGAAAAACCCAAGACGAAATTGCAAAAAAACTCAATATTTCTCGTCAATCAGCACAGCGAATGGTCGCACTGTCTGTAAGTGAAGGTCTCATAAAAGTTAGGCTTGACCATCCGGTCGCCAAATGCATGGACTTAGCTGTCAAAATAAAAAGTCGTTTTGGTTTACAGTCTTGCGAAGTTGTTCCTAGCGATGCCGAAGACCCATCTTCAACCTTAGGTTTAGCTCAAGCTGGCGCCAGTGAAATAGAAAGACATTTAAAATCGGTCGAGCCAAAAGTATTAGCCATGGGCACAGGTCGAGTATTAAGGGCCTGCGTAGATGAACTGTCTTCATTAGATTGCGAACAACATAAAATTGTTGCATTGCTAGGTAATATGGCCTCAGATGGTTCTGCCTCTCCTTATGATGTTGTGGTTCGAATGGCTGAGCATGTAAATGCTAAACATTACCCTATGGCCTTACCTGTATTACCCCGCAGCCAAGCAGAAAAAGAACAATTACACGCGCAATATTATGTGGCAAATAATTTAAAGTTGGCTGAAAATGCCGACGTTACCTTTGTTGGTGTAGGTGACTTGGGAGCACACTCCCCCCTACATTTAGATGGCTTTATAACTAGCGAAGAGTTAGATGAGTTGGATTCAAAGGGCGCTGTAGGTGAAATGATTAGCTGGGCATTTGATCGAAATGGTAAACTACTCGACTGTGCAGTGAATCAAAGAGTAGCCAGTACTCCGTTAAAAGTTGGTGTTGATAAACCTGTATTTGCAATTGCAGCTGGTGAAGAAAAAGTGTTTGCTATTTTAGGGGCGCTAAGGTCAAAAATGATCAATGGTTTAATTACAAATGAATACACAGCAGAGCGCTTATTAAGTATTGATTAGTGAGCTTTGTTAAACTTGATATATCTCAAAAAGGGACGCTAACGTCCCTTTTATTATATCTACTGCTTTATGGTAAAACTCATAGACTCAACTTCAGCTAACGTTGGCAATGCTGACATAGCTCCTATGCTGGAACATACCAAACCACTTACTTTTCCTGCGAAAGCAACAAACTCTTCTAAATCATTTTCATAGAAATTTTCACTTGGAGCAGCTTCAGACATTTTATATAACAGAGCGCCAATGAATGAATCACCTGCGCCTGTGGTATCAACTGCATTTATTTCATAAGCAGGAACAATCGTTTGTTTACCATTAAGAGAAACCAAACAGCCATCAGGGCCTAAGGTAACTAGTACTAATTTAACACCTAAGTCGTGAAAAAATTGGCAACCTGTCTTCATATCATTTTCACCTGAAAGCAAAGTTAGCTCTTCGTCACTGACTTTAACCATGTCGGCCATTTTGAAATAAACGTTACAGGCATCTTTAAACTCTTGATCTCTACCGCGCCACAAATCAATTCTGTAGTTAGGATCAAAACAAATTATATTGCCTTTATTTTTCGCTTCTTTCGCTAACGCTAAGTAGCTATCACTTAACCCTCCGCCCAACAAGGCGGTAGCAGAGCCTAAATGTAAAATGGAATTATCTGTTAATTCACCCACCTCATTTGCAGTCAGCTCAAGTTGCTCATCTGCGCCTCGATTGAAAGCAAACTCTCGCTCACCATTATCAGCCAACGATACAAAAGCAAATGTAGTAGACATTGGTAAAACGTTTATATAGTCGGTGTTTACTTGATACTTTTTAACTTCTTGAATTAAAAACTCACCGTAAGGGTCGTTGCCAACAGATGCGACTAATGAAGTATTGCCACCTAATCTGCCAATACAGGCGGCAACATTTGCCGGAGCCCCACCTGATTTTTTAACATAATTAACGCCGTTGACTAATCCCATATTGGTATCAGTACAAACAAAATCAATTAACATTTCGCCTACACAAATAACGTTCATTTAATTCATCCACAAATATGTTGAAGACCAACAAGCATCAACTTGTTTTAATGTTTGATAAGCCCTTTAAAATAGATGTTTATTATAGTAAAAATCAATGCTCTGAAATAGCGTTAATTTGATTATTTATGCTTAAAAATCAATATTTCAATACAAAGTCAGTTCATAAATAACTTATAGAATATTAATAAAGAATTCTTCATTAATTGGCTATAAAAAGCAGGCTGATATGAACTTTTTTAGTAAGCAAAATATCTAGATACTAATCCGTGAATGAAATCTATTTAAAGAGGTTACCGCTAGGACCTTCATTCAATCACATTCATATGACTGCTACTTCGGCGCCAAAAGACAGTGGAACAGATTAGTATAAGTTTATCTCGCTCACGGAGTGATTGAAGTACAAGGATGTTGCGAATAAAGACTCCACATTTTTTGTTGAACCGCGGAGACTTGTCACCCTCGAATTTACACATCAATAAGTTTTAAGCAATAAAAAACCCGCAACAAGTGCGGGTTTCTCAAATATGGCGGATAGCGAGGGATTCGAACCCCCGGTACGTTTGACCGTACGTCTGATTTCAAGTCAGGTGCATTAAACCGAGCTCTGCCAGCTATCCTATTTACTTAATTCCGGTCTGTCGTTATAACTTGTTATTGCGACGTCCCCGAATTGAGGATGCGAATATTAGTGACGTTTTAAGGTGTTGTAAAGGGTTAATTTAATAAAATGTTTTGTTTGATGATTGTTTGAACGGATTGGATGTATTTACATCAATTTACAAATTAGTAATAAGAATTATCACCAATAACACTTGAAAAAGTCACCTAAACACCATACAAATACATTCTGAACAAAATTTTTTAAATTTACCTCCTGGAGAAAACAATGGAACACAGATCTTCCTTTAGTAATACAGGTCAAGCTTCTGTATTGCAAACAAACAAAGTACTTCGTAACACTTATATGTTATTGGCTATGACGCTAACTTTCAGCGCAGTTTGTGCTGGCATAACAGCGGCTATGAACATTTCTCCAGGTATTGCCATGGGAATGAACTTAGCTGCTCTGGTTATGATATTTTTCTTAAACAAAGCATCTCAAAGTTCTGCTGGAATTTGGTTTGTTTTTGCTTTTACCGGTTTACTAGGTGGCTCTTTAGGTTATACATTAAATTACTATGCAGGCTTCCAAGGCGGCAGTGAGTTAATCATGCAAGCCTTTGGCGCGACAGCTCTAGTATTTTTTGGCCTATCTGGATATGTACTAACAACTAAGAAAGACTTCTCATTCATGGGTGGTTTTTTAATTGTTGGCTTAATCGTAGCGGTAGTAGCCTCAATCGCTAACATATTCTTAGGCATTCCAGCGTTAAGTTTGGCAGTGAGTGCAGCTATAGTATTCATCATGTCTGGTTTCATTTTGTATGACACAAGCCGAATCATTAACGGTGGTGAAACTAACTATATTCGCGCTACGGTGTCTATGTACTTGAATATATATAACTTATTTACGTCGATTCTACACCTTCTTGGTGCTTTCAGTAGCGATGACTAATACTTAATAGAATTACTTTTAAAACGCCTCAGCTTGCTGGGGCGTTTTTTTATATGGTACATTGCACCCTTATGTCATCTTTTACCTTATTAGTTACTTCAGCCCCCTTTACAGAGCAAAATGCCTACAGTGCATATCGTTTTGCCCTTGCGTCTGTTCAAGCCAAACATTCGGTTAACGGCATCTTTTTCTATCAAAGTGGTACGTTAAATGGCTCAAGTTTACAGCTAACACCTTCTAACGAGTTTGATTTATATGCTGCTTGGCAAGGCTTAGCCAATGACTACAACGTTCCTTTAATGGTTTGCGTGAGTGCAGCTAATAGACGAGGGGTAACCACAGCTCAAGAAGCCCTGGATTCTGACACCCCACATTTCAGCCTCACCCCCCCTTTTGAATCAGTAGGCTTGGGTGAGTTGGCCGTTTTAATGAAAAATAGTGATAGGTTGATACAGTTTTGAGTGACTCTATTAGTACTATTGCCATCATTAATCAATCTGCACCATATGGCACTTCACATGGGCAAGAAAGCCTAGACATGGCGATGGCCATGAGCAACTTTGGTCAAGACGTAAGTCTGTTTTTTATTGAAGATGGCGTGTTACAGCTTTTATCAAAACAAGCCCCAGAAAACATAGATGCTAAGACGTACCATAAGACATTTCCAGCCTTAGAGTTTTACGATATTGATAATATTTATGTCTGTAAACAAAGCCTTAAAAGCAGAGGAATTAAAGTGTCAGAGCTTTGTATAGACATAACTCTAATTGAACTACATGAGTTACCTACTCTACTGGCTTGCCAACAGCATGTAATGAGTTTTTAATGATTTTACACAAGCTAACATCTAGCCCATTTAAAGACTTATCCTTGCAACATTGTTTGCAACGTTTAGGTGAGAGTGACGGGGTTTTACTCACTCAAGATGCCGTGTACGCATTAATACATCAAGACATCAGAGAAAAACTAAACGCACTTAGTGGCAAGGTATTTTTACTTGAAGAGGATGCTGACGCTCGTGGGATTGAAGCAAACGGTAACGTTGAAATTATTGATTATGAAGGCTTTGTTGAGCTTACTCTTAAATTTAACAAGGTAGTCAGTTGGTAACTATTATGGAATATCACTTTGAATATGCTGGTAAAACCATTGCTACAGATAAAGCAGGGTACTTACTAAATGTAGACGATTGGCAAGCTGAGTTAGGGCCAATACTCGCGGCAACAGAAAGTATTGAGTTGACAGAAAATCACTGGGAAGTAGTGAATTTCGTTAGGAGTTTTTATTTAAAGTTTAATACCAGCCCAGCTATGCGCGCCTTAGTAAAAGCTATGAAAAATGAATTTGGTGAAGAGAAAGGCAATAGCCGATACCTTTTTAAATTGTTTCCTAAAGGGCCAGCTAAGCAAGCAACCAAAATAGCCGGTTTGCCTAAACCGGCTAAGTGTTTGTAGATAGGTCGTTTAGGCAAAACTTCAGAGTCAAAAACATTTATTGTAAAAACCGCTGTTCCTCACTGATTTCACAACTAGGAACTGAACGAGTGTTATTGTTTCTATCTATAAACCAACATTCTTCATAGATTGAACAATAACAAAGTTCAATTGTTAAAGAGCTCATAGACTTGCGGAACATTTGGTTATGTTCTTGACTACTTTTTTCATGTAATGCAATTGCAGGAATACTTTCATTACTTGGCAGTGTCATACCACCTATGTGTGACTGAACCGTAGTGGTTGGAAAGTCAGGGATATCCTTCCAATATTTAATATAGTTTTCTCCGTCATTGATTTTGGCGTACTTGATCAATGCAGGCCCAGTACCTCTGTTAGATATATGGAAACTTAGCGTTGGAACTGCACTTCTATACATGACCAAATTCGGCCAGACAGACGCCCTAGCATATGCACGATCAATGTAAGCTGAATAAATACCTACAACTGTGGTTACCAAACTCATAAACAAGGCCGAAAAAGCCACTACCATTTCTGGTTTACGGTACCACTTTGTATCCTGCATTTATGCTGCTCCTATTAAAACGTCCTTTTAGCCAATTTTATCTAAGCCACCTAAGTAAGGTTGTAACACCTTGGGAACAGTAACCGAGCCATCTGCCTCTTGGTAGTTCTCTAGTATTGCCACTAAAGTGCGGCCTACCGCTAAACCTGAACCATTTAATGTATGTAATAGCTCAGGTTTATTGCCTTGCGCTCCGCGGAATCTTGCTTGCATTCTTCGCGCTTGAAAATCTAACATATTTGAACAGGAAGAGATTTCTCGATAGGTGTCTTGAGCGGGTAACCATACTTCTAAATCGTAAGTTTTACATGCACCAAATCCCATATCTCCGGTACATAAGAGTACTTTACGGTACGGTAGCTCTAGTAATTGCAATACTTTCTCTGCTTGGCTTGTTAGCTCTTCTAAGGCATCAAAAGAAGTCGAAGGCTCTACCAATTGCACTAACTCAACTTTCTCAAATTGATGTAAGCGAATTAAACCACGGGTGTCTCGACCGTAAGAACCAGCCTCACTACGAAAACAAGGCGTGAATGCAGTCATTTTTATAGGTAAATCTTTTGCGGTGTATATTTCATCACGAGCGATATTTGCTAGAGGCACTTCAGAGGTAGGTATCAGAGATAAGCCCTGCCCTTCTTCTGTAGCCGGCTTGGTGTGAAACGCATCGCCCATAAATTTAGGAAACTGGCCTGTCCCAGTCATGCTTTCTGCATTGACTAAAAGGGGAACATTAGTTTCTTCATAGCCATGTTGTTGGGTGTGAAGGTCTAACATAAATTGCGCTATAGCACGATTAAGGCGAGCCACTTGACCACGCATTACTACAAAGCGAGATCCCGCTAGTTTGGCGCCAGCATCAAAATCGACACCTTTATTTAACCCTGCCCCTATATCAACATGGTCTTTAACGTCAAAATCAAATTCTCGAGGTGTACCCCATTTACTGATTTCTACATTATCGTCTTCGTCTTTACCTTCTGGTACCGAATCATCTGGCATATTTGGAATACCAGCGGCTAAGGTTTGAATTTCTTCTAGTAACTCGGCTAATTCAACTTTTGCAGAGTCTAACTCAGCACCCAATTTGCCGACTTCGGCTAACAATGGCTGAATATCTTCGCCGGACGCTTTAGCTTTACCAATTGACTTAGAACGTACATTACGTTCATTTTGTAATTCTTGAGTTTTTATTTGTAGTGATTTACGTTTTTCTTCTAAAGCAGAAAAGGCATCAACATCTAATGTATATCCTCTTCTTTGTAATTTTTCAGCTGCTTCTTGAATGTCGCCACGTAAATATTTTGGATCTAACATCTTGTTTTATCTAACCTTTAACTATTTGAGAGCCTACCCATGCTGCGAATAAACAGCACAGAATATTTAATGTTATGTTAAGTGCAGCTTTCAACCATAAGCCTTGTTGAAAGAGAACTATTGTGTCTACGGAAAAAGTGGAGAATGTGGTAAGCGCCCCCAAAAAACCAATTCCTATTGTTGTTCGTAATAATGTGGTTTCTAGATGTCCATGCTCGAACAATGAATACAAAAAACCTAATAAAAAAGAACCGACAACATTGACCAGAAGTGTACCAAAAGGAAAGCCTTTACCAAACCATTGAAACATCAGTTGAGTCAGAAAATAACGTAAACATGCTCCCGTTGCGCCACCTAGGGCGATAAATATGTAAATGGTGGTGCTTTGCATGTTATTTGTACCTATGTTGGGTGCTTGATGCATCTAAGTTTTTTAAAAAATTCAATTTCTCTTGAAGTTTTTTTTCTAAACCACGATTAGTGGGTTCATAATATTGCATATGTTGTTTAGCCTCTGGGAAATAGTTTTCTCCCGCAGCATAGGCATTGGGCTCATCGTGAGCATACCGGTACTCTTGACCATAACCTAGATCTTTCATTAACGCGGTTGGTGCGTTTCTTAGGTGCTCTGGCACTGGGAAGTCAGGATCATTTTTAGCGTCTCGAATTGCGGCTTTAAAAGCGACATATACTGCATTACTTTTTGCAGCACTGGCACAATAAATAGTGGCTTGCGCTATAGCACGCTCTCCCTCAGCGGGCCCTACCCTATGGAATATATCCCATGCATTTAAACAAATTTGCATGGCTCTTGGGTCAGCGTTGCCAATATCTTCTGTAGCTATGGCGAGTAAACGCCTCGCTACATACAACGGGTCGCACCCTGCAGTTAACATTCGTGCATACCAATATAAGGCAGCATCTGGTGCTGAGCCACGTACAGATTTATGAAAAGCTGAAATCAAATCGTAGAATTGGTCGCCATTTTTATCATATTGGGCAACGCGCTCTCCCACAGCAAGTTTTACCATCTCAGGTGTTAGCACATGGCTTTCTGCAGGTAAAAAATCTGCGGTCAGCTCTAGATAATTTAATAAACGCCGGGCATCTCCACCAGAAAGGTCTATGAGTAGTGATTTAGCATTTTCTTCAATTTGAATGGTACGTTTACCTAAGCCTTTTTTATCATCCTGTAACGCACGAGTTAACACTTCATCTAAATCGTGCGCGTTCAAGCTTTTTAAGACATACACTCTAGCCCGAGAAAGCAAAGCATTGTTTAATTCAAAGGAGGGGTTTTCGGTGGTAGCACCAACAAAGGTGACGGTACCATCTTCGATAAAGGGTAAAAAAGCATCTTGTTGGCTTTTATTAAAACGATGCACTTCATCTACAAATAATATAGTTCTTTGCTGATGTTGTGAGGCATATAACTTTGCATTTTCAATGGCCAAGCGGATGTCTTTAACACCACTACTGACTGCCGACAAACGTTCAATATGGGCATTACAATGGGAAGCAACTAGCTCGGCCAGTGTAGTTTTACCTGTGCCTGGCGGCCCCCATAAAATCATAGAATGACACTGACCTCTAAGTAATGCTGCACGTAAAGGCTTATCTGGTCCAATGATATGTTGTTGTCCAAAGTATTCTTCTATTGAACCTGGGCGCATACGGGCTGCTAGAGGAGTAAAATCCTCAGCACTTGTTAGACTGTCTGAAAAATCGAACTCGTTGGTCATGGATTACGTTGGTCATCCAACTCATACCCAATAGGCATGCTAAAAGAAAAAATAGATTGTAAAATGTCCCCATTTTGGCTTATGTCTGAGAAAGCCAAACGACTAGTCTGCTGCTGTGTATCACGGGTTTCCAAGCCTAATAACTCATCACCTTCAAAAAACAAACGCAATACTTCAATGCTGCCATTATCAGAGATTGGTTCAATAATAAATTGCCCCGCGGCTACTGCTACATTGTAATCCTGCCACCTTTGGCTATGGGGATCTGTCAACAAGATAAGGGGATTATTTTCAATTGCTGAATTTTGTTCATAGGCCACGACTTGCTCCATGAAAGAGTCGATAGTCCACAACGTGTCACCGTCTGCTAACAATACACTTTCGTTTGGCTCCAGTAATTCCCAATAAAGTTTATTCGGCTGGCTCATGGCTATTTTACCTTGGGTTAGCTGAAGTACGGTTCCTTCTGAATCAGTCACTGTTTGTGTAAAGTTAGCTTCATAAGTCCGTAAATTATACAATTTGTCTTTTAACTGTTGCTTCACATCGTTAGCATCTCCTTGTGCAAATGCTTGATTAAGCAAGCATACACAGCTAATAAGCAACCAAATAATAGTCGTTGTTTTCTTCATAATTATATTTCTCGAATATCTAAAAGTGAGTCTTAATCTCTTGGAGCAGGGGCAGCTAATACTTCCCTATTTCCATTATGACCGGGTGCAGATACGACGCCACTCTGTTCCATTTGTTCAACTAAACGCGCTGCGCGATTGTAACCAATTCTAAATTTACGCTGTACACTAGATACTGATGCTCGACGAGTCTCAGTAATAAACGCCACCGCTTCATCATAAAAAGCATCAAATTCTTGATCTTCACCTTCAGGTTGTTCTCCAGGGAGGAGTATTTCAGCACTGGCGTCGCCATTAAGTATTTCATCAATATATTGTGGGGCTCCGCGCTTTTTCCAATCAGCCACTACGGCATGAACTTCATGATCATCAACAAAAGCACCATGTACCCGTGTAGGAACGCCAGTTCCTGGAGGTAAGTACAACATGTCACCAGATCCTAACAATGCCTCTGCTCCCTGTTGATCTAAGATTGTTCTAGAATCGATTTTAGACGACACCTGAAATGCAATACGTGTTGGAATATTGGCTTTAATCAAACCTGTAATAACATCTACCGATGGCCTTTGTGTGGCTAATATTAGATGTATTCCAGCCGCTCTCGCCTTTTGGGCAATACGGGCAATTAACTCTTCCACTTTTTTACCAACGATCATCATCATGTCGGCAAATTCGTCAACTACCACTACAATTGCTGGCAACTTTTCTAAAAATGGCGCTTCGGTATCCATACTTTCTTCTGATTTCCACAACGGATCACGTATGGGCTCCCCCTCTTCAATCGCCTTTAATATTTTGGCATTACAGCCTTTTAGGTTTCTCACTCCTAACGCAGACATCAACTTGTATCGACGTTCCATCTCACCCACACACCAACGCAGTGCATTTGCGGCTTCTTTCATGTCGGTTACTACTTCAGCTAACAAATGTGGAATACCCTCGTAGACTGATAACTCAAGCATTTTAGGATCGATCATAATTAAGCGCACATCTTCTGGCGTCGATTTATATAGTAAACTTAAAATCATCACATTTACGCCCACTGATTTACCAGAGCCTGTGGTACCAGCCACTAATAAGTGAGGCATTTTCGCAAGGTCTACAAATACAGGCTTACCTGAAATGTCTGCTCCTAACACCATAGTTAAGGCTGATTCAGACGATTGAAACACATCATCAGTTATTACTTCACTTAGTCGCACCATGTCTCGTTTTTTATTTGGCAGTTCAAGACCAATTACAGATTTACCAGGGATAACCTCGACAACACGTACAGATATCGCCGACATAGAGCGAGCTAAATCTTTAGATAAGGTCGTAATTTTACTAACCTTTACTCCTGGTGCTAATTCCATTTCAAACCGAGTAATGACAGGGCCTGGGTAAACGCCCACTACTTGCGCTTCTATATTGAAATCAGCCAACTTGCTTTCGAGTAAACGAGAAACCATTTCAAGCTCTTCAGGCGTAATTGGGTTCTTCACTTTATCGGCACGTTCTAGTAGGTCAAAAGAAGGCATTGGGCCTTGCGTTTGGCCATCTTCACAAGGTTCAGGAACGTGAACAGCTGTCGCAGTGACTATACCGCCAGAACCAGCTGCAGGTTCGAATTTAGGTTCTTTGTGCACTTTGGGTTCAGTACGAGACTTAGTAATTTTTTTCTTTATCTCATTAAATGACACGGGGGATTTAGACGCTTCTTCTGGTTCTTCCAAAATACTATGCGGGACTTCAGGCTCTATGCTTGGCTCTTCAGGTGCAGTAGCAAATGGGTTTTCCTGCCTTGGCTGTTCTCCCCAAAATTCGTTTTCTGTATTTTCTAAAGCTGGGTGTTTTTTCTCTGGGCGCTTAAAGGTTAATAAGGGTATTGACGATTGTCTTAGTTTTGCTGGAGTTCGATAAATACAACGGGTAATAAAGAGTGTGAGCTCTCCCACCTTATCTACTATTGACAGCCATGAAATTCCACTCAACAAAGTAAAACCAGTACAAAACAAGCATAGTAGTAATAAAGTGGTACCTACCAAACTAAAATATGGGATCAATGAAGAACTAAGAATATCCCCCACCATTCCACCAGACGTATAAGAATGAATATCAGCTACATTCATACTCAGTAAACCAGTCACACCTAATGTCAATAAGATTGCCCCTACTAACCTTAATCCTATGGTGAGATAGTCTATCTCAAGCAGGGTTTTCGTCTGCTGGAACAAAAACCACCCCAAAAAAGCACAACAAAAGGGCAAGCAATAAGCAAAAGAGCCTAAAGTAAAAAATAAGATATCCGCAAACCAAGCGCCTATGGGGCCAACCCAATTGTTAACTTCACTTTGCAAACCCGCCTGACTCCAGCTGGGATCCGCTGGATGAAACGAAGCCATGGCCAATAATAGAAAGAATGCAAAAACGCTGCTTACAATCATCCCTACTTCCATAACTCTTTGAATGCCAGTCAGTCTTGCCATAGGTTTTATTTCGTTACTTTTTTATGATGAAATTAAGGCTGTATAAGATACCAGTGTCGATGTGAAAATCCTAGTTTAGTAAGTTTCTTCGCTTAGTAATTAAACGATTGAAATCAACGAAGACTAATTTTCACTTGGGTAGACTCTTTAACCTCTTCCATCACCACATAGGTTCGAGATTCGCTCACTCCTGGTAAACGTAATAAAGTGTCACCTAATAGCTTTCGATAACTGGACATATCAGCTACTCGGGCTTTTAGTAAATAATCAAAGTTGCCAGATACTAAATGACACTCCTGAATATCTTCATGCTCTTTCACTGCAGTAGAAAATTCTTCAAAAATATCGACCGAAGTTTTTACTAATGTGATTTCTACAAAAACCAACATAGCCGCACCTAGCTTTACTGGGTCAACTCTAGCTTGGTATCCTGTGATATAGCCTTCACCCTCTAACCTTTTAACTCTTTCTAAACAAGGACTTGCACTCAACCCAACCTTGGTGGCCAACTCTGAATTGGTAATTCGTCCGTTTTGTTGTAGCTCAATTAAGATGTTTCTATCTATTCTATCTAGGTGTTTCGGCGTTTTAATTAGCATATTTAATTTTGCATATTAACAATTTTACAGAATTTTATACTTTAACTAACTTTTATTCAAAACTTCTTACTGAAGAAGTTCCTTTATACTCAATCCAGCAAAAAACAACTAAAAACCTTTAACCATATGGGAGTAATAAAATGCTGATTGGTGTACCAAAAGAAATAAAAAATCACGAATATCGTGTAGGACTCACTCCTGCTGCTGCTAAAGAATTTATAAATAACAATCATCAAGTATGGGTAGAAAAAGATGCTGGTACTGGCATTGGCTTTACTGATGAGCAATATGTAACGGCTGGCGCTAAAATTATAGCAACTCCAGAAGAAATATTTGCTAACGCAGAGATGATTGTAAAGGTTAAAGAGCCACAACCTAACGAGTGTAAAATGTTACGTCCTGGCCAAATTTTATACACCTACTTACATCTAGCACCGGACCCTACTCAAACTAAACTATTAGTAGAATCAGGCGCAACCTGTATTGCTTATGAAACAGTTACCGATATTAATGGTGCACTCCCATTACTTGCTCCTATGAGTGAAGTTGCCGGAAGAATGGCAGTTCAAGCTGGAGCTCATTATTTAGAAAAAGCACAAGGGGGAAGCGGCACTTTATTAGGTGGCGTTCCTGGTGTAGCTCCTGGAAAAGTATTAGTGATAGGTGGCGGTGTAGTAGGTCTTAATGCTGCCAAAATGGCAATGGGCTTGGGCGCAAGCGTTACCATACTAGATAGATCATTAAATCGCTTGCGCGAGCTTGATGACATTTTTGAGGGTCGCTTGGCGACTGTTTATTCTACTGCTGAAGCAATCGAGTACTACTCTTCAAGGGCCGATTTAGTTGTTGGCGCGGTATTAGTTCCTGGCGCTGCAGCACCTAAATTACTAAACCGTGAACATATTAAGAATATGAAAGCGGGCTCTGTCGTAGTGGACGTAGCGATTGACCAAGGAGGCTGTTTTGAAACTTCAAAAGCAACCACTCACCAAGACCCGGTTTATGTTATTGATGATGTAGTACATTATTGCGTAGCAAACATGCCAGGTGGGGTGGCTCGTACCTCTACTATGGCCCTTAACAACGCAACATTGCAATATGGTTTGGCTTTAGCCAACAAAGGGGCAAAACAAGCTATGCTAGATGATGCACACTTACTAAATGGACTAAATGTACATCAAGGTAAAGTAACTTATAAAGCCGTTGTAGATGCTTTAGGTGAAGAACTAAACCTTGATTACCTAGAGCCTAAAACTGCTTTAGAAACACTTTAAGTGATTTAATAAATTGATTGGTTTATATCAATCAATGCTTGTAATGGGTCAGCCGCTTGTGTAATTGGCCGGCCTATTACTAAATAATCAGAACCAGCATCGATGGCATTTTTTGGTGTCATAATTCTGATTTGGTCACCTTTATCAGCCCCCACAGGGCGTATACCAGGTGTGACCAAAGTAAAATCTTTTGCCACTTCACTTTTAAGTAGACTTGACTCCTGTGCCGAACATACCACTCCATCTAGACCGCACTTATGCGTAAGCTTAGCTAGATTTAATACTTGTTGTTGCGGCGATAATGTTATGCCAATCGCATTTAATTGCTCTGCATCCATACTAGTAAGTACCGTTACTGCTATCAGAATGGGTTTATTGGCACCGTAACTTTCAAGCCCTAATCGCGCTTGCTCCATCATTTTAGGACCGCCAGAGGCGTGTACGTTCACCATCCAAACACCTAAATCAGCTGCAGCTTGGCAAGCTTTAGAAACAGTATTAGGAATATCATGGAATTTAAGGTCTAGAAACACATCAAAGTTTTTATTAACCAAGGTTTTTACAAACTGTTGCCCAAAGTGGGTGAACATTTCTTTACCCACTTTCAAACGGCATAACTCTGGATTTAATTTATCGATGAAAGCTTCTGCTTTATTTAATTCTGCAAAATCTAATGCAATCACTACTTTTGGATCTTTCACGCTACTCCCCATCTAAGCCTTTAATTGGTCTAACCACACCCCATTTCTTACAGGAAGGACATAGCCAATGGAGCTGGCTACCTGAAAAGCCACAACTGTGGCATCTAAATTTTGGGCGCTGTTTTATTTGCTCTTCAACTAAATCTTTTAACAGGCTCAAGCTATTAGTTGACTGATCGTGGTGCTGTAAATCTATATACAGCCCCATCAAGGTTTTAAACCCTTTCATGGTAGGGTGTTTTCTAAGTTGACCTAGTAACACCTCAGCTGCTTTTTCAGTATCACCTTCTTTTGCCATTAACTTAACTTTAGCTAAATAAGCAGTAGCACATTGTTGCCAATATTCGTCTAACACTTTATTTAGTTTTTGCTCGTCATTTAACTTGTCAGCACACTCCTCAATTAAAGGTACTGCTTCGCTCAACCAGTTAATATCTCTAACAGGAACCTCTGCTAAGTAATCTAAGGCACGCTCATATTGTTGTTCACCCATAGCAATTTCACCCAACATTAACCAAGGTCGAATAGCATTTTCATCTGCTGCACTTGCTTTATGAAGATTGTCTAACGCGGCTTCAATTTGAGTATTTTTCCAATCAATATTAGCTTGCTCACAATAGAAATGAGCGACTCTAACGTAAAGTTCGCTACTATTGCCCCCCGCTCCTATCATTCTTTCAGCAAGCTCTATGGCTCGTTGCCATTCTTTGGTAGTTTGATAAATATTAAAAAGTTGGGTTTGCGACTTAATAAAGTGACGTTCACTATTAAGCAGTTGCAGAAAAGCATTTTCAGCACGCTCTAAAAAACCGGCGAGAATATAGTCTCTTCCTAACTCATATAGTGCTGACTCTCTTTGAGAAAGAGATATTTCATCTTTGCTAACTAAGTTTTGATGAACTCGAATGGCTCTATCAAGCTCCCCTCTATGGCGGAAGAACTTCCCCATTGCAATGTGGGTTTCAACAGTGTCACTGTCTAAATCTATCATTTTAATGAGTGTGTCAACGGCTTTATCAGGTTCGTCCGATAACAAAAAATTTAAACCTTTATAATAGTGTTTTGCGAGTATACTTGATTGACGACGCTGAGATTGCCTAACACTATTACGGCCCATCATCCAACCATAACCGGCGGCTACGGGCAATAGAAGGAACAGAAGCTCTAACATTACTTAGCAGTTACCTGTTGAGTAAGTTTTTTATTTTTACGTGTTAGTGCAGCTATTTTCCACTTCATCCTAAAATAAACATAAAGAAAAATGATAAAACACAGACTAAAACCTAATATAAATGCAGTCACTAACACAGCTGACATTTTAACTTCAGCTTCTGCGAATAGGTAATTGACCAACACAAGATGACCATTTTGAGTACCTACAGCCCCAGCAATTACTAGCATCACCAATATAAAAATGAGTAGTACTAAACCTTTGATTTTCATTTGATGCCTCCGCGGTTACTACTAGAAGAAGGTTAATTTGGCGTACAAAAAATGGATGTCTAAAGTATGAAACAGGTTAACTTTGGCCAGATATCAAATTTTGTAGCTTACTCTAACAAAAACGGCACCCTAATTGGAGTGCCGTTTTTAAAAAAATACTTAAAGTATTAGTTAGCTAAGCTTTCATTAACCCTTTCTCGTAATTCTTTACCTGGTTTGAAATGGGGGACATATTTACCTTCCAATTCAACTGTTTCACCGGTTTTAGGATTACGGCCAACGCGTGGAGCGCGATAATGTAATGAGAAACTACCGAAACCTCTGATTTCGATTCGCTCACCTTTCTGCAAGGTTTGCGCCATTTGCTCAAGTATTTCTTTTATCGACGTTTCAACATCTTTGGCTGGTACTTGGCTCATTTTATCGGCTAGTCTTTCGATAAGTTCTGATTTTGTCATTCTTAAATTCTCCCTCAATCAAAAAAGCTTTCAGTACCGATAATAAGCGCGTAAGTATTTTTGTCAAAACAATAATTCTGAAAAATAATTTACGCGCCTGCCTTTCTAGTCGTTTTTAGCTGCTTTAAACGCGTCTGCGAATGCATTAGAGAAACCAACTTCTTCTTGTTGATTTACTTTATCTAGTGCTTCCTTCTCGTCAGCTTGGTCTTTTGCTTTAACAGACAAGTTAACGATACGGTTCTTACGATCAACACCCATGAACTTAGCTTCGATTTCAGAATCAACGCTAACTACTTCAGATGCATCTTCAACACGGTCACGAGACAAGTCGCCGGCACGTACATAACCTTCAACTTCTTCAGCTAACTTAACTGTTACGCCTTTAGCATCAACTGCTGTAACGGTACCAGTAACGATTGTGCCTTTCTTAGTATCAGTGATGTACTGATTGAACGGGTCTTCTTCAATTTGCTTAACGCCAAGAGAAATACGTTCACGCTCCGGGTCAACTTGTAAAACAACAGCTGAGATTTCGTCGCCTTTCTTAAAGTCACGAACGGCTTCTTCGCCAGTTTTGTTCCAAGAGATATCGGATAAGTGAACTAGTCCATCTATGCCGCCATCAAGGCCAATGAAGATACCGAAATCAGTGATAGATTTGATCTTACCAGAAACTTTGTCACCTTTGCTCTGCGCTTTAGCGAACTCTTCCCAAGGGTTAGGGATACATTGCTTAAGACCAAGAGAAATACGACGACGCTCTTCATCAATTTCAAGCACCATAACTTCAACAACATCACCTAAGTTAACAACTTTAGATGGGTGGATATTTTTGTTAGTCCAATCCATTTCTGAAACGTGAACAAGACCTTCAACACCGTCTTCGATTTCAACGAAACAACCGTAGTCAGTTAGGTTAGTTACAGCACCACTTAATTTAGCGCCTTCAGGGTAACGGTTAGCAATTTCTTGCCATGGATCGTTGCCCATTTGCTTCATGCCAAGAGAAACACGTGATTTCTCTTTGTCAAACTTAAGTACTTTAACGTTGATTTCGTCACCAACATTAACGATTTCACTTGGGTGCTTAACACGTTTCCAAGCCATATCTGTAATGTGCAGAAGACCATCTACACCACCTAAATCAACGAAAGCACCATAGTCTGTAAGGTTCTTAACGATACCTTTAACTTCATGACCTTCTTCAAGGTTAGCAAGAAGCGTATCACGCTCAGCACTGCTCTCAGCTTCGATAACAGCACGACGAGAAACAACAACGTTGTTACGTTTAGCATCTAGCTTGATAACTTTAAATTCTAATTCTTTACCTTCTAGGTGCGCAGTGTCTCTAACTGGACGTACGTCAACCAATGAACCAGGTAAGAAAGCACGAACAGTGTTAACTTCAACCGTAAAGCCACCTTTAACTTTACCGTTAATTACACCAATGATCGTTTCTTTTTCAGTGTACGCTTTTTCTAATTCTACCCAAGCTTCGTGACGTTTCGCTTTTTCGCGAGACAAGATAGTTTCACCGAAGCCATCTTCAACTGCATCTAGAGCAACATCGATAGAATCACCAACAGCAACATCAAGTCCACCATCAGCATTTCTAAATTGTTCTACAGGGATTGCACTTTCAGATTTTAATCCAGCATCTACAAGTACGATATCTTTATCGATTGATACGATAGTACCTTTAACAATAGAGCCAGGGCGGGTTTCAAGTTCTTTTAAACTTTCTTCAAATAGATCAGCAAAATTTTCCATATAGGTTTAATTCAATTCTTTTTTAGACATCCACGAACAATCCAGTGGGCGTGGGGTTGTTATTCATAACCAAATCAATCCTTAACTTGGCAGGCTTTTACTTTATTTACTATGAGATAGCTTTTATTTTGTTAGCTTCTGTTTCGTAAATACTTCAATCTTTTCAATTACTTGCTCAACACTCAACTCAGTTGAATCTATAACAAGAGCATCTTCTGCCGGAACTAAAGGAGCTACGCTGCGATTCGTATCGCGGTCGTCACGAGCCTTTATGTCGGCCAAAAGGCGCGGTATGCTAACATCATGTCCCTTTGCTTTCAACTGCTTATAACGCCTATCTGCACGCTCTTCAGCGCTCGCAGTTAAAAACACTTTAACTTCAGCCTCAGGAAACACTACGGTTCCCATATCTCTTCCATCTGCAACTAAACCCGGTGACTGTTTAAAAGCCCTTTGTCTTCTCAGTAACGCTTCACGAATTGACGGTAATGATGCGACTTGAGAAGCGACGGCACCCACTACTTCAGTGCGTATAGTGTCACTAACATCTTCACCTTCTAGCATAACTTTAACGCCACTTTCAGTCGCTTCAAAGTGAACATCTAAACTAGATGCGAGGGGTAACAACCCGACTTCATCTTCACTTGGGATTTGATGATGAATAGAAGCAACCGCTAACACTCGATAAATCGCTCCGCTGTCCAGAAAATGCCAACCTAGTTTTTTTGCTAACAAAGTACTTGCGGTTCCTTTGCCTGCACCACTTGGTCCATCAATTGTGATGACCGGTTCTATGTACATGTGCTCTCCTGAGCCAATAAAATCGGGCGTAATTATACGGATAGTCAACAGATAAGCAATGACACTAAAGTGACAATTAATTCAAAACTTGTTTACAGTTTGAAAAATGTAACAGGGGCCAAAGGCCCCAAAAGGTATTTGCTATTGACAAATAGTAGCAAAGCGCTGGAAATAATCAGGGAAAGTTTTAGCTGTACATTTAGGGTCATTAATTGTTACAGGAGTATCACTTAAGGCAACCAATGAAAAACACATCGCAACACGATGGTCATTGTAGGTATCAATATCTGCATGAATCAATTGTGATGGAGGTGTGATGGTTATAAAATCTTCACCTTCAATAACTGTAGCGCCAACTTTACGCAGTTCTGTACTCATAGCGGCTAAACGGTCAGTCTCTTTTACTCGCCAATTATAAATATTACGAATACTAGTATCGCCTGTAGCAAATAGTGCTGCGGTTGCAATAGTCATAGCGGCATCTGGAATATGATTCATATCTAAATCAATGCCATGTAAAGGAGCCCCCGTTACTTCTATATATTCTTCATGCCATTTAACTTTTGCACCCATTTCCTCTAATACTTCTGCAAACTTTATATCGCCTTGAATACTATTTTTACCAATACCAGTCACTTGGACTGTACCGCCTTTGATTGCTCCAGCAGCTAAAAAGTATGACGCAGAAGAGGCATCACCTTCCACCATAAATTTACCTGGGGAGTGATACTGTTGCGCCCCTTTTACTATAAAGGCTTGGTAAGCTTGATTTTCAACTTCAATACCAAATTTGGACATTGTGTCTAAGGTGATATCAATATATGGCTTTGAAACTAGTTCGCCGCTTATGGTAATAACAGTGTCATTTTCAAATAATGGAGCACTCATCAGTAAAGCAGTTAAAAATTGACTAGATACACTACCATCTACAGTGACGTTACCGCCATTTAAGGTTTTTCCTTTTATCAATAATGGGGGATAATCGGCATTTTTCAAATAACTAATATCCGCACCCGCTTGACGTAGCGAGTCCACTAAAGCACCAATAGGCCTTTCTTCCATTCTTGGCTCACCGGTTAGTTCAAATTCCCCTTGGCTCGCAGCTAATGCGGCACACAGCGGGCGCATTGCAGTCCCAGCGTTTCCTAAAAACAAAGTGATAGGGCTTTCTACTTTAAACGCACCTTGATTGCCTGTGACCCAGCATTCAGTTTTGCAATCTGACAAACGGTAACTAACCCCTAACTTTGTTAGGGCATTTAACATATGGTGAATGTCTTCACTGTCCAATAAATTTGTTAAATGAGTTTCACCTTTAGCAAGCGCCGCAAGTAGTAATGCGCGGTTAGATAAACTTTTAGAGCCTGGTACATTCACTGTACCTTGTATTTTTTTAATGGGGGATAACAACAATTGCTGCATTATTTGTGTCTCCTAGCAAATTCTTTCATAAAATTAGTTAAGGCTATCACGCCTTCTAAAGGCATCGCATTATAAATACTGGCGCGCATGCCTCCGACTTTACGGTGTCCTTTCAACGCCACCAAACCAAGAGCCTCTGCATCTTCCAGAAATACACTATCTAAGTCAGTATTAGGTAAATGAAAGGTTACATTCATTTTAGAGCGAAAATCAGGATGAACCTTATTGATATAGAAACCACTTTCATCAATGCATTGATATAAAAGCTCAGCTTTTTGGTTATTCACAGCTGCTATTTTGTCTAATCCACCTTGGGCTTTTAGCCACTTAAACACTAACCTTGCTAAATACCAAGAATAAGTAGGAGGGGTATTATACATAGAATTAAATTTAGCAATGGTTTGATACTTCATGTAAGAAGGTGTTTCTGCCATTGCAGAGTCTAATAAATCCTCTCTTACAATAACTACTGCCAATCCAGATGGTCCAATATTTTTCTGTGCGCCTGCATAGATAACACCAAACTTAGACACATCTATTGGTTGCGATAGGATATTTGAAGACATATCAACCACAATAGGGACATCTCCTGTTTCAGGAATGGTATTGACCTCTATTCCATCAACGGTTTCATTTGAGCAGTAATGGAAATAGGCTGCATTTTGATTAATCATTTCAGCAGTAATACAAGGAACAACAGACAAGCCTTCCTTATACTCTGTTTTTGCTACTAGGTGACTAGATAAATACTTGTTAGCTTCATCAAATGCATCTTGTGACCATGAACCCGTAGTTAAAAAGTCTGCCGTTTTGCCTCTCCCTTGTAAATTCATAGGAACAGCCGCAAATTGTCCGCGGCCACCACCATGAGCAAACAACACTTTGTAGTTATCTGGTATAGCGAGTAAATCCCGTAAATCTTGCTCTGCACTCTCTGCAAGGGCTATGTACTCTTTACTTCTGTGGCTAATTTCCATCACAGATCGACCTAAGCCTTGCCAGTCTAACAACTCTTTTTGAGCTTGTTGCATTACTTCAGCTGGTAGCATGGCTGGACCAGCACAAAAATTGTAAATTGTCATATGTATCCAAAACTAAGGAGATCAAAAAAAACGAGTGGCTGTAGCCACTCGTTCAGAGATAATAATTAATAAGCATTAACGCTTACTAATCAGTGAGTTTCCATACTTTTAGTATAAAAAATATGAATTGGTTATTCACCTTGGTTAGGTTCAGAAGGTTCATCTGTGGCTTCTGCTGAACTTGCCTCAATGGCATCTACTGTAACCGCTTCGTCAATTTCAACTTCCAGCTCTTCAACTTCATCAATACGTTGTAGGCCAACAACGTGTTCGCCTTCGATGGTACGAATTAGTCTCACACCTTGAGTATTACGACCAACCGTAGAAACTTCTTCAACACGGGTTCTAACAAGTGTGCCTTGGTCACTGATAAGCATAATTTCATCAGAATCATTAACCTGTACTGCCCCAACAACTTTACCATTTCGCTCGGACACTTTAATTGACACAACGCCTTGAGTCGCACGACTTTTGGCTGGGTAATCTGTAACAGGAGTTCGTTTGCCGAAGCCATTTTCAGTGGCGGTTAAAATTGCACCATCACCTTTTGGAACAATCAAAGACACTACTTTTTGGCCATCTTGTAAACGAATACCACGTACACCTGTTGCCGTACGTCCCATTGGACGTAATGCTAACAACTCTTCACCAGTCTCTGGATCAAGCTTCACTGCACCGGTTTCAGAGTCACGTTGCTTCTCATTAAAGCGTACAACTTTACCTGCGTCAGAGAACAACATAATATCGTCTTCGCCATGGGTAATATCCACCCCAATCAATTCATCACCATCATTTAAATTAACAGCAATAATACCGTTAGCTCTTGGACGTGAGTATGAAGTGAGAGCGGTTTTCTTAACAGTACCGTTAGCGGTTGCCATCAACACATATTTACCTTCTTCAAACTCTTGAATCGGTAAAATAGCGGTAATACGCTCACCTTCTTCTAAAGGTAAGATATTTACAATTGGACGACCTCGAGCATTACGGCTCGCTAAAGGTAGTTGATATACTTTTAACCAATATAAACGCCCACGAGTAGAGAAACATAAGATATGATCATGGGTATTCGCCACTAATAGCTTTTCAATGAAGTCTTCATCTTTCATCTTAGTCGCTGATTTACCGCGACCACCACGACGTTGAGATTCATAGTCATTTAACTTTTGATACTTAACATAACCTTCACGAGATAAGGTAACGACAACTTCTTCTCGCTCAATTAAGTCTTCAATATCTATGTCATGAGACGCTGCTGTTATCTCGGTACGGCGAGCATCGCCATATTCATCACGTACTTTTTCTAACTCTTCACGAATAACTTCCATTAGTCGTTCAGGGCTACTCAAGATGTGTAATAACTCAGCAATAACCTCTAGCAACTCTTTGTATTCTGACAATATCTTGTCATGTTCTAAACCAGTTAACTTGTTCAAGCGCAAATCTAATATTGCTTGAGCTTGTTGCTCGGTTAGATAGTATTGACCGTCGCGAATACCATACTGAGGTTCTAACCAGTCCGGTCTAGCGGCGTCATTTCCGGCACGCTCTAGCATTTCTGCTACATCACCCAGAGACCAGCCTTGGGCGGTTAAAGATACCTTAGCTTCAGCTGGACTTTTAGATGCTTTAATTAGCGCAATAATCGGGTCAATATTGACCAATGCAATCGCCAAACCTTCAAGAATATGAGCTCGCTCACGGGCCTTTTTAAGTTCAAACACAGTACGTCTAGTAACCACTTCACGTCTATGGAGAACAAATGCCTTAAGAATATCCAGAAGATTAAAAATTCTAGGCTGAGTTTTATCTAATGCAACCATATTTATACCAAACACAGTTTGCATCTGCGTTTGAGAATATAAATGGTTTAATAACACTTCTGCCGATTCATTACGTTTAACTTCAACAACTATGCGCATTCCGTCTTTATCGGACTCATCCCGAAGCGCAGATATACCCTCTATTTTTTTCTCTTTTACCAAGTCAGCAATTTTTTCAATTAAGCGAGCTTTGTTAACTTGATAAGGAATTTCATGAACGATTATGGTTTCTTTACCATTATCTTCTGTTTCTATTTCGGCACGGGCTCGCATGTAAATTTTGCCACGACCGGTACGATAAGCCTCTTCTATACCCTTTCTACCACTAATAAATGCAGCAGTTGGAAAATCTGGACCAGGTATATGTTCAATTAACTCCTCAATAGTTAATTCGGGGTTGTCTATTAATGCAATACAACCATTGACTACTTCGGTTAAATTGTGGGGTGGAATGTTAGTTGCCATTCCCACAGCAATACCGGAAGAGCCATTAACAAGTAAATTAGGAACTCTAGTCGGTAATACTTCCGGAATAAACTCAGTGCCATCGTAGTTAGCGACAAAGTCTACTGTTTCTTTTTCGAGGTCTGCTAGTAACTCATGGGCAATTTTCGCCATACGAATTTCTGTGTAACGCATTGCCGCCGCAGAGTCACCATCAACAGAACCAAAGTTACCTTGCCCATCGACTAACATATATCGAAGAGAAAAAGGCTGAGCCATACGAACGATAGTGTCATAAACAGCAGAATCACCATGAGGGTGATACTTACCGATTACGTCCCCTACTACACGAGCAGACTTTTTATAAGGTTTGTTGAAATCATTTTTTAATTCGTTCATAGCAAATAAAACACGGCGATGTACCGGTTTTAAACCATCTCGAACATCAGGCAGCGCCCTGCCAACAATAACGCTCATCGCATAATCGAGATAAGAGTTTTTAAGTTCTTCTTCTATATTAATAGGAAGAATTTCTTGGGCGTGATCAGTCATATACAGCCTTGTACCTAGTCGTAATTATTAAAATGTGTAAAAAGCAAATTTTCTGATAACGTTTGTTAGGCTAGGACTTAACATTGTTACTCCATTTACCAAGCTTTTGAACACTGAATTATTTTTCATTTCGAACAAGTTATCCTACCACCTACAGATTAAAATAAATAGTTAGATATAGCTCATATAGTGTGCAATTGGACCTCAAAACGTCATATAGGCGATTTTATTTGATAAGATAGTGGTATAAGCTAATCACTAAATAATAAACACAAACGCCATACATGAACCAATCGCAAAATGTTGACCCGAATGAAATACAAAAATTTTCAGATTTAGCTTCAAGATGGTGGGACCTCTCTGGAGAGTTTAAACCACTTCATCAAATTAACCCACTAAGAACAGATTACATTAATCAGCACAGCTTAGGATTAAGTAACAAGAAAGTGTTAGATGTAGGGTGTGGTGGAGGTATTTTGGCTGAAAGTATGGCGAAACACGGTGCAGATGTTATCGGTATTGACATGGGAGAAGCCCCATTAGAAGTTGCTCGACTACATGGCTTAGAGTCAGGATTGAGTGTTGATTACCAACAGGTAACAGCAGAAGAGTTTGCAGATAAACACCAAGCTACATTCGATGTTGTGACGTGTATGGAAATGTTAGAGCACGTACCTGACCCAAGCTCTGTCGTAAAAGCCTGCTATACATTAGTCAAGCCGGGGGGCCATGTATTTTTTTCTACCTTAAATAGAAATATCAAATCTTACCTTATGGCTATTGTTGGAGCCGAATATATATTAGGACTTGTACCCAAAGGCACTCATCAGCATGATAAATTCATCAAACCATCTGAATTAATGTCATGGATTGATGACACCCAATTACAAGTACAACGAATGATTGGACTTCATGTTAACCCGCTAACTCAAGAATATTACTTGTCTCAACAAAATGTTGATGTTAATTACATTATCCATTGTCAAAATGAGTCAATCTAGATGGTAACAAAACCTAATGCTATATTGTTTGATCTCGACGGAACATTATTAGAAACAGCAAAAGACTTAGGCAATGCCCTAAATCATGTATTAGAGACAATGCAACGCCCTTTAGTTTCCTATGAAGAATACAGAAATATTGCGTCAAATGGTGCAAAGGGAATGTTAGAGTTGGGGTTTGGTGATGAATTAAAATCTTTAGACTTTGAAGACTTACGTCAACAGTTTTTCACCCATTACGAAAATAATATTTGCGTTGATACAGTATTTTTTGAAGGGATAGAAACCCTACTTAACGAACTCAATCAGAAATCCATACCATGGGGTATTGTGACTAATAAGCCAGAATATTTAACTCTAAAGTTAGTCGAGTTTTTTCCTTTATTAAAAGAATGTAATGTAATAATCAGTGGCGACAGCCTCCCTGAAAGAAAGCCCCATCCAAAACCCTTACTTTATGCTCAAGAGCAACTAAAAATCCAATTTCCAAATACTTGGTATGTAGGTGATGCTCAACGAGATATTGAAGCTGCACATGCAGCTAATATGACCAGTGTTGTAGCAGAATATGGTTACTTGCCAAGCATTCAAGAAAGTCACAAATGGTTAGCTGATATTCATATTCAACATCCATTGGATTTACTTGCTTTTTTATAAAAATACAATCTTAGGCTAAAAATTCAAAACACGATATATAGTGGTATATATTGCAAACACCCCCTATATATCGATATATAATAAACTTCTGTTTTTTAAATCAAAAAAGTTTTAATAAAAAAATATTACCAAATTATTTCTTGCATTCCTTTTACACGCAACTCAAAAGGTGGTTTTAGGTGAGTCACTACTAACTTTTTTCTTATGCACCATCAGTGACCATAAAACCACCATATATTGGGTTGCAATCATCTTAAAACCTCACTATCTTGTGGTCTGTTCATTAATCAATACCTATGTATGAAATTCGCTGTATTGAACTATTTATTTTATAAAATATGAGCACATCAAAACCTAGAGAATAAGCATACGAGTTAACAGAAATATCTGTTACCTCGGGCAACATACTGCCATCTCTACTACTTACAATTATAAGTTACGGCTAAACATAAATATGAATAACAATTTATACGTCACTAAGCGTACTGGCGAACGTGAAATCATTGATTTGGAAAAAATCCATAAAGTGATTGAGTGGGCAGCCAAAGGATTAAATAACGTCTCTGTTTCACAAGTTGAAATTAAAGCACATATTCAATTTTACGACGGCATAAAAACCGCCGATATTCATGAAACCTTAATTCGTTCAGCCGCCGATCTTATTTCGACAGATTGCCCTGATTACCAATATCTTGCCGCACGATTAGCCATATTTCATTTACGTAAAAAAGCTTACGGCTGTTTTGAGCCACCTAAATTGTACGACCATATAAAAGCTATGGTTGCTAAAGGCAAATACGATGAACATTTATTAGAAGATTACAGCGAAGCTGAATTTGCAGAGATGAATGAATACCTCGACCATTGGCGAGATATGAACTTCAGTTATGCAGCGGTTAAACAACTAGAAGGTAAATACCTAGTCCAAAATCGGGTTACCGGTGAAATATACGAAAGTGCTCAGTTCTTATATATACTAGTAGCAGCATGTTTATTCGCGAATTACGAGAAAGAAACTCGTATGGACTACATCAAGCGTTTTTATGATGCCACGTCTAAGTTCAAAATATCTTTACCTACTCCTATTATGGCAGGTGTAAGAACCCCTACCCGCCAATTTAGCTCATGTGTTTTGATTGAAGCTGGTGACAGCTTAGATTCAATTAATGCCACCTCAAGTGCTATTGTAAAATACGTAAGCCAGCGAGCCGGTATTGGTGTAAATGCAGGACGTATTCGAGCATTAGGTAGTCCAATTCGTGGAGGTGAAGCTTTTCATACCGGTTGTATTCCTTTTTATAAGCATTTTCAAACTGCAGTTAAAAGCTGTTCACAAGGTGGAGTGCGTGGTGGTGCCGCTACTTTGTTTTATCCTCTATGGCATTTAGAGATTGAATCACTTCTAGTATTAAAAAATAACAGAGGTGTAGAAGAAAACCGCGTACGCCACTTAGATTATGGTGTTCAATTCAATAAATTGATGTACACACGTCTGATTAAAGATCAATACATCACCTTATTTAGCCCCTCTGATACACCTGGGCTTTATGATGCATTTTTCGCTGACCAAGATGAATTTGAACGTTTATACGTACAATACGAACAAGACGATAGTATCCGTAAAGAGCAAATCAAAGCCATTGAGTTGTTCAGCTTATTTATGCAAGAGCGAGCAAGTACTGGACGTATTTATCTACAAAACGTAGACCACTGTAATACTCATAGCCCATTTAATCCTAAGCTGGCACCAGTACGTCAAAGTAATTTATGTTTAGAAATAGCTTTACCTACTAAGCCTTTACAACATGTGAATGACGAAAATGGCGAAATTGCACTTTGCACATTATCAGCATTTAACCTAGGTGCGATTGAAAGCCTAGACGAGTTTGCAGAGCTGTCTGACTTAGCGGTACGTGCACTTGATAACTTATTAGATTACCAAGACTACCCTGTTCCAGCAGCCTATAACGCAACTATGGGCAGGCGTACACTCGGCATAGGCGTTATTAACTTTGCTTATTACCTAGCGAAGAATGGCGTAAAATATTCAGACGGCAGCGCTAATGGTTTAGTACACAAAACCTTTGAAGCCATGCAATACAACTTGATGAAAGCCTCCTGTAACCTGGCTAAAGAAAAAGGTGCATGTCCTAAATTTGACGAAACCACCTATTTCCAAGGGCTAATGCCAACAGACACCTACAAGAAAGACCTAGATAAAATTTGTGATGAACCATTACATTGTGACTGGGATGCCTTAAGAGCTGATATCAAACAGTATGGATTACGTAATAGTACGCTATCGGCCTTAATGCCCTCAGAAACATCATCACAAATATCAAACGCCACTAATGGTATCGAACCTCCGCGGGGGCATATTAGTATTAAGTCTAGTAAAGACGGAGTACTTAAGCAGGTTGTACCTGAGTACGAAAAACTTAAAGACAAATACGAACTCTTATGGGATTTACCATCAAACGACGGTTACTTAGAGCTAACTGGCATCATGCAAAAATTTGTTGACCAAACGATTTCTGCTAATACCAGTTACGATCCTAATAAATACGAAGGTGGTAAGGTTCCCATGAAATTACTGCTTAAAGACTTGTTAACTAGCTATAAACTAGGCGTTAAAACGCTTTATTACCACAACACCCGAGACGGTGCTGATGACTCAACTCAGCAAGAGCTGACAAATCAAAAGTTTGTTCCTCAAGAAGTTGTGGTAGAAGAAGATGACGACTGTGCTGGCGGCGCTTGTAAGATCTAAATTCGATTAGCTGCTTCGGCAGCTTTTTCTGAGCAGTTTGAATAATAAATGGCAACAAGACTTAATGAAATATACAACTTTTAATCAAATTAATAATAACCCACTAACAGAGCCAATGTTTTTCGGTAACCCGGTCAACGTAGCTCGTTATGATCAACAAAAACATCAAATTTTTGAAAAGTTGATAGAAAAGCAAATAAGCTTTTTTTGGCGCCCTGAAGAAGTTGATGTGAGTAAAGATAGAGTTGATTTTCAAAAATTAAGCGACTCAGAAAAGCACATTTTTATTTCTAATTTAAAATATCAAACGCTACTTGATTCCATACAAGGTAGAAGCCCAAACATTGCGTTTCTGCCGATTATCTCTATCCCAGAATTAGAAACTTGGGTGGAAACCTGGTCCTTTTTTGAAACGATTCATTCACGTTCTTATACTCATATTTTGCGTAACCTTTTTGGTGACCCAAGTAGTATATTCAACGATATAGTCGAGAACGAAGAGATCAAAAAGCGGGCTGCAGATATTTCAAAATATTATGACGACCTAATTTTTGCTACCCAGCTTTGGCAAACTCTAGGTGAAGGAGTTCATACAGTCAAAGGTGTTACGCACACTATTACCATGCGTGAATTAAAGAAAAAGTTATACCTGTGCATGAACTCAGTTAATGCATTAGAAGCTATTCGCTTTTATGTTTCTTTTGCTTGTACTTTTGCGTTTGCAGAAAGAGAACTAATGGAAGGCAATTCTAAAATCATTCGCTTAATAGCTAGAGATGAAAACTTACACCTTACCTCTACTCAGCATGTCATTAATTTGTGGGCAAAAGGCAAAGATGATCCTGAAATGGCTGAGATTGCTGAAGAATGTAAAGAAGAAGCCAAGGAGATATTTCTTAACGCAGTAGAGCAGGAAAAAGAATGGGCCGCATTTTTATTTCAACATGGCTCTATGATTGGCTTGAACAAAGAAATTTTATGCCAGTACGTTGAGTTTATTGCAAACCATAGAATGTCAGCAATAGGCCTTGGGCAACCATTTGATGTAAAAAGTAATCCACTGCCCTGGATGAACAATTACTTAAGTTCAGATAATGTACAAGTTGCCCCACAGGAATCTGAAATCAGCTCTTACTTAGTGGGTCAAATTGACTCTGAGGTAAGTGCAGATGATTTTGGTGATTTTGATTTATAAATGAGTAAAAACACAAACAGTTTTATGGTGGATATCAAACACCATAAAACGGTTCAGCATCAGCCAAACAAAAGCTTACTAGAAACAATAGAAGTACATAATATTGAGATCCAATATCATTGCCGTGAAGGTTACTGCGGAGCCTGTCGTACGAAACTTATTAAAGGTGAGGTAGAGTATAAAACCGATCCCTTAGCCTTTATTGATGATAATGAAATATTGCCTTGTTGTTGCTTTCCTTTAAGCTCTATAGAAATTGAAATTGACTAAGTCCTAAAATTAACAATAACAGCTTGCATGCATTATTTGTGGCAAACATAACATTTTTAAGGACATACCGTGACACCAAAAGATTTACTACTAGCAGTCTTCATTATTATAGTGTGGGGCGTTAACTTTGTAGTTATAGCCTGGGGACTTGAAGACATGCCTCCCTTATTAATGGGCGGTCTACGCTTTTTGCTAGTCGCTTCAGTTGGGTCATTGTTCTTTAAACGTCCTAATACACCCATTAAATGGTGGTTCGCCTATGCATTACCTATTAGCTTTTTACAGTTTGCATTTTTGTTTTCGGCACTTGCTTTTGGCATGCCAGCCGGTCTTGCGTCTTTAGTCCTGCAATCTCAAGCATTGTTTACCTTAATTTTTGCCAGTTTTCTCTTACACGAAAACATTAAGTCACATCAAATCCTTGCACTTGTTATTGCAGCTTTAGGTTTATCATTGATTGCCATGAGCCAAGATAGTCAAAACATGACAGCCATAGGTTTTGCTCTCACCTTAGCTGGCGCTGCAGGCTGGGCTTTAGGTAATATTAGTGCGAGAAAAATTAGCCAAAAAGGTTACGCCTCAAATGTGAATTTGGTTATCTGGAGCGCATGGATCCCCCCTATTCCCTTCTTTATTTTTAGTTATTTTTTTGAAGGTCCAGATGTAATTTATCAAACTTTATCAAATTTTAGTCTGCAATCTTGGTGGGCTTTAATATATTTAGCTGCTGTAGCAACCATTATGGGTTATGGATTGTGGGGATATTTACTAGGGAAGTACCCAGCAGCACAAATAGCCCCTCTGACACTTGGTGTGCCACTAGTAGGCTTAACAGCTGCTTCGGTACTCCTTAGTGAAGAAATAACAACACCTCAATGGCTAGGGATTTTGCTAGTTCTGTTGGGCTTAATTACCAACCTAATAGGTGGAAAGTTAATAAAAAAACGCTCAGTCAAACCCAACTAGTAGACTTCAATTCTATATTTACCTGATACAAGAGGAATGAGCTTGCGCTTTTCCCCCATCAGCACGCTCTGCATTCTAGAAGTATATAGTTCTCCATTAACGTTAAACTGGTTAAACGTCGCTGGAACCCATAGCTGTGCTTTTGTGTTTGCAGGAACATCAATTTGCAACGCCCACTTTACCTGTTCTTGTTCCTGACTTACGTTTAGTTCTGTATAAATAGGGCCTTGTATCGTAGGCGTTGTTAACCTAACCTCAGAGAGTGAAGCGGGTTGAGGTACGATACGAAATTCTTTAAAGCCTGATTCAACCGGTTCTATCCCCATTAAACGCCGAGGTATAACATTAGCGGGAGCGCTTCCCCATGCGTGGTTCCACGTAAGGTTAGGTTTAAAATGCTCATCCCATGCCTCAGTTGTCATAGTTGACCCCACCTTTAACATGTTTAGCCAACTGCGTTTACTATCAGATGTCATTAAAGACAACGCATAATCAGCTTCACCGACTCTATACAATCCATCTAACAAATGCTGTGCACCATACACACTTGCAGCCATACCTCGGCTTTTAACAAATTCAGTCACTGATGAGACATGCTCTTCTGGAACTAGGCCAAACGCCAGAGGAAACATATTTGCATGTAACGAAGCATGCTCTGTTCCAATACCATCAACAAATCGCCCTTTGTCTTTGTCAAACATGTGTTCCAGCATACTCGTATTAACGATACTTGCTTGGTGCTTGAACCAAGCTTGATCACTTGCGTTTCCTACTACTTCTGCAATATCAGACATGATGTTTAGTACATTAACGTGATACGCATTAACCACAGTATTGTAATCAGTAAAAACGTAACCGTCTCGCTCACCTTCAGGTGTAGGCCCTGCATTTCTAGCTTGCTTTTTACCCGCTTCAGTCCCTTTGGGCCAATCTACAATATCTCTAAATTTCTGACCGTCATAATGCAACCGATTTAATAGATCTTGCGTTAGTTTGTCGGTTTTAGAACTTATCAATCCATCTTCTCTGGCTAACTCATGTAAGGTTTTAACCTTTAAGTCAGTGTAATATTCGACTAAGAAATCGCTGTTACCGCTATACATGTAGTCTTGCCATGCAATCATTAACATATGCATATGCCACTCTGTTGGCCAAGACGCATGGTGTAGTAAAAATTTAGCAGTATAACGCGCCACACTATACTCTCTGTCTACATTGTAATGTCCTAACTGCTGAATATAGGCATCGGCTTCATAAGGCATGCGTTCACGGTTTCCATCAGCATAAACCCCTAAGAATGGTGTTGCTTTTAAAGTGTACTTACTTAAATCCCACACTCTATTTAGCGCATCACTGCTACTTGTAAAGGATGAAGCATTATCATCAAAAGGATAATACAGCGCATATTGTGTAACAGAATCAATCACTACTCCTGTAGTTGGCAAGATGATCTCAGCAAACCTAAAGGGTAATACTTCTGGGTAAAAAGGCGCTAATTTTTGGTGGTGAGGAGACTTTGAATGATTAGCAGGAATTTGTACTTGGTACTCATGAGTTCCTTTTTTTATCGACAAATTTAGCTTTTCATAACCAATAAATGAATGCCCTGGATGTTTATTAATCAAGCCATCATCAGATAAACGCTCACCTAAAAAAACAGTTAATTCTGCAACTTCTGAAGCAGTTATTGTTACTTTTAAAGTAGAAAATGCCGCTTTTTCAAACTCAGCTAAATAAATATTTGGTTTTATTTCAGACATGCTAACAGGTGATATATCTTCAAACATTGCTGTTTGCCTGTCTTCCGACACCCACTGCTTATCGGTTAGCTCTACCCATTGGCTTTCTCCAGGCCACAGCTCGCTTCTCATCTCATGACTGGTTTCACCCATATTGAACTGTTGCCACTGACTGTAATGACTTAGCTCCCCATCAGTCGTCCATACCCTTACTTTCCAATAGTATGATGTGTTAGCTTGCAGAGGTGTTCCGGCATATTCAATATCAAGGTTTGCATTCCCTTCAACCTTTCCACTATCCCACATATTTGCATTCTCTTGAGCAAGTAACTCTTGGTTATTCGCTACGAGTATCTGAAATGCCTGTTGGTTTTGTCCTTCTTTTCCTAGCCTCCAAGAAAACTCAGGCGCTACGTCGGTAATAACCGCTTTTTCTGGCCAACGTAACAATTCAGTCAACAACCCAATAGGCGCCGTAATTAACTCTTCAGAGCTAGCCGAAGACATTGATGATGGAGCGGGTGAACAAGATATGAAATAAACAATGAAAAATAAATAACCTACTGCACGCATAATACAATTTCTCTCATGATTGAAGTTTTATTAAAGGCTAAAATTTAAAAACGACTTAATTAACGCTATTTGCCATGTGCTGCGCCTGCATACTTAGCTCTGCTGCCTTAAAAGCGTGAGCTTGTGTCATGGCGTTTTCTGTCCTGTTAATCACATCTAAAATTAGCCGCCCAAAAAAAGGAAAACCACTTTTTCCTGAGCAGTCAATTTCTTGCTCGGTGTTACCATTAGTTAAAAACAATTTAGATGAAGGCGCTTGGCGAGCAACATCATTGTACTTTCGGCATTCAATATTGCCTTCGGTACCCAATATAAAGGTACGACCATCGCCCCAAGTTGCTTGCCCATCAGGTGTAAACCAATCGACTCGGGCATAAAATGATGCACCATTGTCACCTGTCATTGAAACTTCACCAAAATCTTCTAGCCCTTCTTTATCAGGGTTATCCATGTTACTAGCGCGGGCAAAGTTTATGTTGGCACTAGTCGCACCTGAATAAGCAAGAAACTGTTCCACTTGATGAGAACCAATGTCCGTTAATATTCCTCCGTAGGCTTCTTTATTAAAAAACCAATCTGGTCGAGTATTTTTAGACAAACGGTGCGGAGCCAAAGTAACCACTTGTAAAACGCGACCAATAGCACCTGCGGTGATTAATTCACCAGCTTGCCATGCAGCCTCATTATGTAAACGTTCGGCATAATATACGGCATACTTTTGTTTAGTCTTTGCTACCACGTCTTTTACCTGTTGCAGTTGCTCAATAGTGGTAAAGGGGGATTTATCCGTAAAATAATCTTTACCTGCCCCCATAACTTGAATACCGATATCCGCTCTTAGATTTGGCACTGCCGCACTAGCAACCAATTGCGTTTGATTATCTTGCAGAATCTGTTCAAAAGACGTCGCAACTTCAACCTGTGGAAACTTATCGCAAAAGTCAGATAAGCGTTTAGCATCAGTATCAAATACATACTTAAGAGTCGCCCCCGCTTGCACTAAGCCGTTGGCTTGGGCATAAATATGCCCGTGATCTAAAAACGCTACGGAAAAGAAAAACTGCCCTTGCTCGACTACTTTTTCAACACGTCCTTCAGGGCTATAATTTGCTCCGTCTTTGATATTTTTATCCGTCATTTTCATCCCAATTTTACATAAGTTGAATACACTACACTCGCCAAGACCGTGACAATACATAACAGCATAGCCACATTAAACAGCAGTCTTTTCACACCTTTGGGCCTAGCATGTCCCAAATAGGCTTTGTTATTGTGTAATGATGCCCAGCCAATATAGGCGATAGGAAGCAAAAAACCACATATTGCAGAGGTTGGTAACACTACATACGCCCCCATTGTCGACCATACAAAGACTCCTAATACCGCTGGAGTTGGCGCAAGTAGAGCTAGCTTGTATTGCAAACTTCCTTCTTTCCAATTAAACATTGCGGCGGCGGCTGAACCGCAACACAACATATGCATCACAAGTGAACCTACCGCCATTCCTAAAATACCAAAAGCAAAAATAAGGCGACTGGTCACTTCATCTAAGCCTGCAGACATAAACATTTTACCGGCTTGTGCCGGGCTCAACTTTCCTTGAATATCCAAATCGGAGCCATAAAAAGCGCCAGCTGCCGCAATACTAATTAAGCTTGTGACCAAGATGTATGGCATAACCAAGCCAAAAGCAATGTCATAACGTGATAACTCAACGTGATCGGGTGTCCACTTTTTATGAAGCAAAGTGTAACCATATATAAAGGTCATATTAATACCGACTGCACTACCAAGAGCCGCCATCATGGTAGTGACACCTGCAGATGTTTGAGGTAAAGAAGAAGGGATATAACCAGCCATAACTGCAGCCCAATCCACCTTCCCATTCAATGAAGCGCTTATAACCACCCAAGCAAACGCAATCACAATCAGGCCACTTAATACCTTAATGCTGGTTTCAAAAATCTTAACCGCACTATGTTTACCAGATTGACTTTCATCAACCTGATCACCATAACGCCAAGATGTATAGGCGCACCCTGCCCAAACTAATAAAGCAAGAGCCAGTAAATACCCATCCCTAGCCGCCCCTCCTTGTTGCTGTTCCACTGAGAACCCGCTGGAAACCACAATTATTTCTTCCAACATTCCCGCACTTAATGGGTAATGAGCAAAGCCCCAAATAATACTCGAAGCAAAAGCGGCAATCGCCCATGCCCAAGCTAAAGGAGCATTAACATGTTTTTTCATAGACTCAAAAGGAGACGTTTGACTATGTAAAGTTTGATGGGCTAACGCAAATAACATAATACAGCCAATAACCATCGCAACCGGTTGTACCCACAAAAACTCATATCCAAATACAGCACCTATGGTTAACGAAGTAACCGCACTCCCCCCACCCAACGTCATCGCACCTTGTAACCAACCTGGCCCACTTAATTTTAAATAAGTAGGCACTCTAGCAAACCAAGGCTTTTTCGCTAAGGCTGTAAGTATTTCAACTTCATTACTCTTGGTTGTGGTTGATTGGGTCATCTATATGATGCCCCCATATCAATGTTTGCCTTAACATTAGACTTAGTACGTAATCGTGAATGGGCTAACTTCTCATTTAAAGCTTGCTGGTAACCATCACTATCTAATGGCAAAGCGATTTCCTGTTTTGTCCAGGCAGACCATAAAATAGCATTCGCTATAGACAAAGACTTAATGCCCTCTTCTGCTGGGGCAATGAGAGGCTGCAGGTTTACCGTAGCTTCTATGAAGTTGTTTATCACCACTGCATGTTGGTTCACATCTTCGGTAGGTGTAATGTCTTGGACTGATTTTTCAGGTTGCCCAAACATATCATTGGTTTCGCGATTATAAACTGAGGTAGAAGGAGTATTTAAGGTGAGGGTTAGTCGCTCTCCATCAAAACTTAACATCCCTTTATCTCCGACTATATCTAAGCGGTTTACACCTGGAGATTCGCCAGTCGAACCAATAAACACACCGGTAGCGCCATTGGGATATTCAAAATAGGCAGTGGCTTCATCTTCTACTTCTATATTGTGGTACTTTCCAAAGCCACAAAAACCTTGGATAGAAACAGGCATGCCACATAACCACTGTAAGATATCGATATTATGAATACATTGATTGACCAGTAATCCGCCACCTTCACCATGCCAAGTGGCACGCCAATCAGAAACTTGGAAATACACTTCAGGACGAAACCAATTAGTCATGGTCCAATTAGTTCGCTGTAACTCACCTAACATACCTGTGTCTATAATGCTTTTCATCTTTGCAAAAACAGGGGATACACGCTGATTTAACATCAGGCCGAATATTTGCTTAGGGCCAACAGCTGCGAGTAATTGGTGCCCTTCAGAAACAGATAAACCAATAGGTTTCTCCATTAGCAGATGCATGCCTTTATTCAATACGTAAAGGCCCATTTTAAGATGATTCATAGTAGGAGTCGCAATAAGCACACCATCACATAGCCCAGAATCAACTAATGCTTTGTAACAGGTAAAATGTTCTGCCCCAATGCCTTGTGCTACATCGCTTAATGTTCTTGAGGCAACGGCTGTGACGGTACAATTCTTCACATAACCACTAGTAACATGTTTAATATGTTGCTGGCCTATATTGCCTAGCCCTACTACACCTAATCGAAAATCACTCATAAGTTACCAATTTTTTATCTGTGTTGATTCAACCTACTAATGAACATAATGTAAATGCCTATTGACACCGGTGTCAATAGGCATTTACATTATTGCTACATTTAAATAGCAATCGTGAAAATCGTCACAGCCAATTACATGCACTTAATGTAAAATAAAAAAACAGTACTCTCTCTTTCACTTGGATCTTGGTTACTACCGTTTATGTCTAAAAACTCGATAAAAAGCCTACAGCTCAATATATTTGCGACTCTATGTATCGCCGGTTCAGTCGCTTTACCTAACGGTACTTTTGCAAATGAAATAGAGGTATTTACTGTTACAGGCTCTCATATACAAGACTCATCCTTGATTGAGGCAATTCCAAACATTAGTTTGTCTGCCACTGATATTTCAGCCATGGCACCTAACAACCTCGCAGACGTTTTAACGGGGTTACCGGGCGTAGACATTAGCCAACAGGGCGGAATTAGTGGTCTAACCTATTTATCTATCAGAGGGGGAGATCCTAATTTTGTTGTTATTTTAATTGATGGTGTAAAAGTAAATGACTCTACCAATAGTCGTGGAGGCGCATTCGATTTAGGTAGCATTGACCCAAATACGATTGAAAAAGTGGATATCTTCTATGGTAGTTTCTCAACAGTCTATGGCTCTGATGGATTATCTGGTGTATTGAGTATTACAACTAAGCAATCTGACCAATTAGCAGCAAGTGCGTCAGTTAAAGTTGGTGAAAATACAACGGGAGGAAATATTCGCCTCAGCTCCCCCATCGGCGAGAGTGTTAACTTGAATCTAAATGCCTCTATTCAAGACGGTGATAGCAGTACTTATGGTGAAGCATTTCAACGTAAACAATTCACAACTTCGATACGCTCTAATGAAAATTTAAACACTCAATGGGATGTATCTGCACTCTATATTGACGGTAAAGGCCAATACTTTCCAGAAGATAGTGGTGCAGATAGACTAGCAGTAATACGTACCCCAGAAACACGGGCTTATACGCAAGCTAATGTTGCAGCTCGTATACAACACGAGTTTGCAAACGCCCTTAACGTCAGTGCACATGCTGCATTTTCGAAACGTGATGAGCAACTCTCAAACCCAGGTATTGCAGAAGGTGTGTTAGATGGCTTACCGCCAATCGAAAGTACTACTGAATACAAGCGAACCGATATCAATGTTACTGCAAACTATCCATTATTTGACAGTCTACATGCTGCATTAGGTGTCGCTGCCAGTGATGAGAATGGTGGTATGCAAAGCATCATTGATTTTGGGTTTCCGCTAGAAGCAAATTACTCACTAAACAGACAGGTAGAATCCATTTTTACAGAGTTAGCATTTACACCTTTCGCAGCGCTCAATATAATATCAGGCATTAGATACGACAAAACCGATGATCTAAGTGTAACTACGAAACGCCTACTTGCCAATTTGAGCTTAGATAACAACACCCGTTTATCCGCTCAATATAGTGAAGGGTTTAAACTATCTAGTTTTTTTGCATTAGGGCATCCTTTGGTAGGTAATCCCGAGCTGCAACCTGAACGCAGCGAAAATATTGAACTTAGTCTTGCTCATACTTTATTAAAAAACCGCTTATCTACAAGCATGAGTCTTTATCAAAATACATATTCTAACCTAGTAGACTTTGACCCAGAGACCTTTACCAACGTTAATCGTTCAAAGGTAAGAGTAAAAGGTGCCGAAGCCTCAGGTAGCTTTCGAGCAAGTGAAGCGGTTAAGCTTACAGCCCAAATTACCTATACAAATATTAACACCTTTGAGGCTGATGTTGTTCTGCGCCGTCGGCCAGAATTTAAAGGAAGTATGAATATAAATTATGAGGTAACGCCTACACTGAATGTAGCGGCCAAATACACAATTAATGGTAAGTACTATGATAGCTCGGTCCCGACAGGACAACTTGAATTAGATGGCTATAACCAATTAGATATATCAGTTTACTGGGCTATTAACCATAAAACCAATATTCGCTTGAATATACAAAATGCTTTAAATAATGATCAAGAGCAGACCATAGGGTTTAACAATTTAGGTCACCAAGTTAGCCTTCGTATTTATAGAGAAATTTAATTATCCTCAGCCAACTTTAAGGCATAAACAGGACAACCACTCGATTTGTGTCATCCGTCACGGGGGCAAGCCCCCCGATGTTTACGTAAAACGATAAAATTGCAGTGTTGTCACTGGCTTAACTCTTTTTCTGTATAAGGAATATTTCTAGAAGAAGCTGTTTTACGTAGCTTCTCAAACACGCCCCTAGAAACTCTCGGTGAAGTGTTACCCCAATTATTACGAATATAAGTACTAATATCAGCCAGCTCTTGGTCTTTTAAGCTAGTAGTAAAACCAGGCATTATCATACTCACATTATATTGTTTACCATTTACTTTTATTGGCCCCATTAATCCGTTTAATAATACCTTAGCTAAACGTTGCTCCGACCCATTAACCCAGTCACTCGACTTTAGAGGTGGGCCCATATTGTCAATGCCAGCTCCGTCAGCTCCATGACACCCAAAACAAGCTGCCTTGCCACTATATAAGGCTTTACCTCGATCATAACTAGTTTGCTCATCCGCTGTTAAGTTAAGTGCATTACTATTGTTGATATCCTCTTTACCCACACTATTCAGCATTTTCATGAACTCAGGTAACTTAGTGTCAGCAAGAAATTCTGTAAACTCTTGTTCTCGACCAGTTAGCCCACTAATAGCCGCTTCTTTAACCCATGGCTTATCACCAAAGTTAACGAGTACATCTTTTAGGGCAAGCAATGCATCATCACCTTGAATCTCACCTGCGATCAAGGCTACTTGCAGTGCGATTTCGTAACTAAGTGAGGCAAATTTTCTAAGATATTGACTAACCTCTTGATGGGCTGATTGGTCTAAGCGAGAGGCTAGCTCAATAGCAGAAACCCTCACTTTTGGATGAACATCCTCTAGTCCAACCTTAATAATATTGAGATCAATTTGGTCTAAGCCTTCAAGGGTCCACAATGCATTAATTCTTGCGCGATGATCTTCATTACTTTCAACAATCCGCTTAACCGCTTTTGTCACAGACAGAACTTGATTTTGGACAATTAAACGCCTTGCCATATCTCGCCACCAACCATTTTCATGACTCAAGTGCTCTACCCATTGAGCTGGGGCTTGTTTCGACATAGCTGGTTGTGGGCCTAGTGGCGTAGACTCCCATCGCAAACGATACAAACGCCCCATCGAACGGTTATTTTTATCTAACCCTCGGGATTCATATTGCTTACGTAGATAAGTCGTTAAAAACTCTTTGTGTTGAATAACACCGTGGTACATGTCTACCACATACAAAGAGCCATCTGGCGCTGTATTTAAATTAACAGGTCGAAAGCGTTCATCTGTTGACGCTAAAATTTCTGACTGAGGATACAACTCACTTCCCTGTAGTTTTCCTTCAGATTCAAAAACCCATCTCGCTGAAATTAAGTTACCAGCGGGCTCCGGTGTAAATGACACACCATAAAAATCTTCGGGGAATTGGTCGCCACGGTATAATTGGTTACCACTCGCAGCGGTAAACTGAGCTAACTTTCCGGCGTTTTCACCTTCAGATATTAACGTATTAGGTAAATAGGCGCGATTCACTCCAGGGTTTATGCGAGCAGGATAAACCCGCTTAGAGCCGAGAGTATTAGCTTTAACTGACGATTGAGAACCGGGATTTTTCATCAAGGTGCCGGGCCTCAAATACTCCCCTTCTGCGGGCGAACTATTCCCATTATGATACAAACGGCCATAGTCATCTGAACTAAGGCCCCACTGCCCTCTATTGTCAGTATTGGCAATGACCATCTTCCAATATTTATTACGATAAATTTCTTTTGCTCCATTAGGAACATCAGAACTATGGGGTAATACCCGGTATTTGCGATTACTTTTAGTGTTGTAATACCAATTATCTAGGTTATACAACATACCATTAGGCTTGTGTTCAACATTGCCGCCTGCTGCATAAGTAGGATCAATAACCTCACGTATCCCTAAGACATCATCAGCCAGTACCTCAGCAAAATAAAGTTGCTGTTGATCAGCATATAATATTCCACCTTTCACTACCGCCACAGTTCTAGGCAAAACCACATCATTTAAAAATTCTGTACGTTTATCTATTTTACCATCACCATTGGTATCTTCTAATAACGCTATGGTACCTTCTGGTACTTCTTCATCATTACCATCCATGTCGGGCATAAAGGTCAACATTTCAGCTACCCAAATTCGCCCATCAGCATCAAACGCAATATCAATGGGGCTAGCAATCAAGGGTTCTGAAGCAACATTCTCTAATACAAATCCAGGCTGAATTTGCATAGAAGCCAATGCCTTCTCAACGCTCAAAATAGGGGCTGGTGGAATATTCTCAGCAGCGATAGGCTCAGACATATCATGCCCTTCCCTATCCCCTTTATTTTTAGTAATTTCAGCAGCATCTAAGGCCGTAGCGATACCATTAAAAACAAATAAACCTATAGCTATGCTGCTCTTAAACTTCATAGATAGTCCAATTCATTAATGGTCACATTACGAAAAAGTACCACGTTATTCGTTTTACCCGTGCTCGCTAACTCTTTACTGCCATGATGCTGAAGCCCTATTAAGCCCGCTGCGTCTTTAGTGTCAATAATATGAGTTGTGAGTACCTCATTTAAATAAATCTTAATGTTACTGCCGCGGCATTCAATTCTATATTGGTTCCACTCATTAGCTTTATATGCTTCACGTCGTTCTTCAGACCACTCTGGTGAGATATCACGAATAAAATGGTGGTCAGGATGAGAGCGAGTTGGGTGAGTCGGATGCAACCAATCTCGCCTTGCTTGGTCATACAATCCCCCGCTCCATTTTCTATCAGAAGGGTCAACTTCAGCTTGATAACCAACCGCTTCTTGATAGCCATCTTTTGTTGGCTTAAGCTGCGCTCTAAATATAATCCCAGAGTTATTATATTCTTTAACATTAGGCATTTTAACTTCAGCCTTGAATACAAAGTCTTTGTAGGCTTTTTTAGTTAATAAAAAGAAATTACCTGTTGAATATAGTTTGATTACACCGTCTACTACTTCTGCTTCACCATAATTATAGACGTTTTGAAAATTGCTTAGCTGCGGATCAATAAGAGCAACTTCTTGAGCTTGTAATGAGTAAACATTAGTGACTAATGCTAAACCACAAACAGCCCTTTTAAATAATTTCATTTTTGACCTTTTTAAATGTATTAAAAACTAGAGCTTTCGAGCCCAAATATTACGGAAACTGACACTAGCAGTATGCTCTTGGATTATAAGTGGTGCACAACCATGTGCAGTATAGCTAGGGTCGCCCACATTTTTGGTAGTCCCTTTAACTTCAACATGATTTTGAACCAAAACACCATTGTGAAACAAGGTTATAAAAGCTGGAGAAGTAAGCACCTTGTGCTCATCAAAACGTGGGGCTGTAAAAATAATATCGTAGGTCTGCCACTCGCCAGCATCTAAACTTGCATTGACTAGGGGGGCATACTGCTTATAAATGGCCCCAGCTTGGCCGTTCACATAAGTAGGATTATCAACAGAGTGAAGTATTTGTATCTCGTATCGCTCTTGTATTTTCAGCCCGCTGTTCCCCCAATGTTGATTACTATCGCCATAACGAGACATCGGCACTCGCCATTCTACATGAAATTGAGCATCACAAAATGATGCTCTAGTGACAATATCACCACTACCTGGCTTCACGGTCATTATTCCATTTTGAAGCTCCCAAGAAACACTTGAGCTATCTTCATGTTTTAGGGCGTCAAAACTATTGCCGTTAAAAATAATAATCGCGTCAGTAGGTATACCTTGTTGACCAATCGCAACAGACCTTGGAATAGGCTCCCATACCTCCGTTCGTTTGGCTGTGCTTTCACTAGGAGCCGCAACAACAAAATACACGGGAAAAAACCCTAATAGACACATGGTGTAGCATAATTTACTCAGACTCAATGTATTGAATTCCTGTATATAAATATCGAGACTTGTTCGAAATAAATGTATGTTTAAACAAATCAACAGATGACTATAAAAAATTAATTTAACACGTTAAAAACAAAAGCAACTAGAGTCACTTCTAGTTGCTTTACATTGTTATACCTAAATACACATTACTTAAAAGGTATAAGTACCTCCTAGATAAAATGAACGTCCACTTGTTGTAGTGTTATATGGTCTATCACTTGAATCACTGTATTGTTCCTCAGCTTCATCTGTCAAATTGATGCCTTCCAATGAGATTTTAAAGTTTTCACTCACTTGATAAAATGCCGAGAAGTCAACATGGGTGGTTTCATGGAAGCCACGTTCGTCTTCATCACTCAACCCAGCTTCAACCAGCTGAATGTATTGCCCTCTGTTAGCTAAAGCGATGCGAGCACCAAATTCATCTGTTTCATAATACAATGTAAAGTTATAACTATTTTTTGAAAGCCCTGGGAATGACTTAACTTGATCAACCCCCGCACCTTGAACGTTAGCGTACAATATTTCTCCATCGGCATAGGTATAATTTGCTACCACTCCTAACTTATCAAAAGGCGCAGGTAGAAATGATAAATCTTGCTGAATAGCCAACTCAATACCTTTAATCGTAGTATCATTGCCGTTAACGCTTGTGGCAAATTGATAAACTGTATTTTCGTCTTGGCCTTCACCTAAAAATTCAAGAGGTAGACCTAATTCACCATAAGCAACATTTATCGTTTCACTCACAATGAAGTTTTCTATGTCTTTATAAAAAATACCTAATGCAAAGATCCCTGAATCACCGATATAATATTCATACGATGTATCAATATTAAGTGATTCAAACGGTTCTAAGCTTGGGTTACCAGAGCTCACTCTTAATCCAGCTGAACCGTCTGGATCATTTTGGATTTGTGGAGCAGTTACACTCAAAGAACTTAATGATGGGCGCGTTATATTCTTACTAATACTCACACGCCATAGTGAATCATCATTTATATCACCTGTAAGGTTTAACGTTGGTAACACACCATCATAGTCCTGCTTTGCCGTAAATGGTTCTTCAGTATCATTAGTTACACCTGAAGACTCTATGTCAGTATCATAATATCGAGCCCCTACACTACCTCTGATATTTAAAGACTCAATTTCAAACATGTACTGTGCGTAAAAAGCCAGAGTATCTTCTTTTATTCCAAAACGGTTCTGAGGACGAGTTTGATACTCTCCTGGATTAGAGCTGGATGCATAAAATGCAGCAACACTTGGGTCAGTTATATCCCAATCAACTACACCATAATATGCTTGAACTGCATCGACGTCAGCTGCAACCCAGCTTGCATTTGGATGATTAAATATAGAATAACCATCAGGCTGAATAACATTAGGCGCATCTCCTTGTTGGCTTCCAAATGCTGGCGCTCCTACGTCTTTTACTAAATCATTCGCTTGAAATCTGAAGCCAGAATTTTCAAAGCTCTTAACACTAACTCCAAACCTTATTTCATCACCGTTATCTAGCCCATACTCGAAATTAACTTCAGCATTTGCAAACTCTGTGACGCTTTCATCTTCTTGAAAGTCTAATTCACGAACAGTCCAATTATTTATATCCGCTGGGTCAAAATCATAATCAAAATCAGCGTAGAACCTATTAGTTTCATAATCAGTGGTAATCCCACCGGTCGTTTCAAAATAAACCTTATCACGCTGTGGTTGTTTAAATTCTGACTTCTCGTAGCCAATTAACCCTCGAACAGTCAAGTTATTCGTAGCAATCCAATCAGAACTAAGAGCAATTTGTTGGAATTCAGTAGACGCTTTATCTTTTCGCGTTTCTGTGCGTAAAGTAACATCAGTAAAGGTACCATTCACCGCTTCTAAATCACCGTTATTGTCAACCACCGTCAATGATTCAATATAACCAAGCGCCGTACTACTAGAGCCTGAAGTATCTAGGTGATACTCAACACGGTCATGATTTAGCTCTCCGTATAATATATCTAAGTCAAAAGATAAATCATCAGTTGGGCGAAATTGAAACGCAGATGTTATACCTAATCGCTCTTGTTCATTATCCCAAGATGAATAGCGATTACCTCTAGCGAACCAAATATTTCCTTCTTCTAAATTGTCTTTTACATCTTGAGGTAGTGCTTCATTGTATTGACGATCTTCTTCAGGTAACAAATTTCCATCATCATCAAAATTAGAACGGGTTCTTTGACGCCAACGAAAAGTATCGACTCCTACTTCAGCAGATTCACGCTTGTTGTATGCAACAGAAAAAAGCGCTCCAAAGTTGCCCCAAGTATTAGAAATCAGCGCAGCAACTCTAGGGTCGGTCGAATCTGTATTTGAGTTTGTACCTATGTTACCTGTAACAGCACCTTTAAATCCGTCATAATCAAAGGGCTTAGCAGTACGTAAATTTACGGTACCACCGATGCCACCCTCGTCTAACTCTGCTGAAAACGACTTTCTTACATCGATTTGATTAAACAATTCTGACGCAAAAATATTAAAATCAAACGCTCGGCTTCTAGATATCGACCCTCTACTATCTAGAGCAGATGAACTGTTTCCTAGTACTTCCATGCCATTTAACTGAACGCGAGTAAAGTCTGGTCCCATTCCTCGCAGGCTAATATTACGACCTTCTCCACCTTCTCTAGTGATAGATATACCTGGAATTCGCTGTAATGAGTCAGCTAAATTTAAATCAGGAAAATCGGCAATATCTTCTGCAACAATCGAGTCTTGCGAACCAATAGCATCACGTTTCAGATCACGAGCTTTAATTAATGATGCACGAAATCCTTTCACTTCTATAATTTCTGTTTCGTCAGCCACTGCCTCTTGGGCAGACGCTGATATACTAATTGAACTACCTAGTGCTGATACTACAGCGAGAGAAAGCAATCTTTTCTTAAATGTGTGTTTCATATTTTGTGTCCCATATTCAAGTTTATAACTTTAGTTTTTGTCACTTTTTCTGTTCTGGATAATCGGCCATGTTAAATCTTATTTACAAAACCAAAATATCACAACATATTCATTTACACTCCGTTAACAACAATATTAACCAAACTGACACCGGTGTCAACAATAAATAATAATGAATGTATTTATTAAAAATAAGTCATCATTGATTAATTAACAATCTGGAGTGACAAACTAACCAAAACCTAACAAATCCGTTTAAAAAACAAATGTAACCACATGAAATAATTAAATATTTTTAAATTCTTTATGATGATTTAATTTTTGTATATATACCTATTAATAATCAAAATATTTACTCTGGCTACCTTTAAGACAGTCATTTACAACGCAAAAAATGACACCGGTAACATCTATTTACAAAAATCCGTTATGACTTAAGTAACGCAAAAAACACTTATTTCCGCCTGAAAAGGCTTACTAGTTATCTATTTCAATGGTACAACGAGTGTCTGAATTAAATGGACTGCATCTATTTAACTCTTTTGTTGCAAAACTCACCGAAAACTCTGAGGATACTTTTTGAGGGGCATTAGGGTAAAAGTCTGTTGAAATAATTTGAGCGCCACTATTAATCGCAGAATTAGTTCGAGTTCTAACAGCCTCTTCATTTGAATTTGAACCTTGACCAGAGTCTGCTCTGGTCCTTACTATGTACCCTTGTTTTACCAATTCTTTTATTTCATCAAACTGTTCAATTGCATTGTTGCGAATCATCAATGCAGCTTCGGGTTCACCAGGTAAATAAGAACTAAATAATGCCCGTCCAGATAACGATGGGTTGTTGTCTCGATAGATTTGACGTTCTTCTGCCTTACCATCTAGGATGAATAAAAACCTACCACGAGCAGCACTTAATAGGGGCCACCCACCATTTAATGCTCCCTCTTCTAGGGTTTCATAATCACCACGAACTTCATCAGGGGTGATAAGTTTATCTCCAAAGGTTTTAAACAGAACATTGTCAACCTCTTTGTAATCACTACGATTAAATGGCAATACAGGAGTGCCATTTATAAAACGACTACCGGTACCTTTGAAGTTCATTAATATGACAATTGGAAGGTGTCTTGGGTTGCTATTAGAAAAATTTAACAATTCATTTAGGCACGCGGTGAATAAAATACAATGACTCTGAAAGTCGAGGTCAGGAATATGCATGACTTTAAACCCCGGTACCTTATGTTCATCTCGCTGCTGCCCAGTTAAAATTTGCTGCCGTGTTAAAATTTCTCCTAATGGATTTGCAAACTGGCCCCCATCAGGATCTTTAACAATATCAATTTCAAAATGTCGCATTCCCATGTTTAGTTGAACCGATAAAGGCGGATGAGAATAATCAATTCTGGCTACTGCATCCGCGTTTTGTTCTACCATTAATGCTTTAATTTTAAGGTCGAGTGGTTTTTTGTAACTATTATGAGAACCTATCATTTGAATATGGTTTAAGCGTGCCATATTGTCATTAAGAGTGCAGGCTGCAAACAAAGCAGCCAATACGCCACTTAACATAACGACTGATTTCATACTATTCTCAATGACACTATATAACGTTAGGCAAAAGTACCTGCCCTTCTTCATTAAATAGACGGCACAGTTCACTTGGAAAATGCAAGCTAACTTTGTCGATGTCTAAATCATGATCTCCTTCGAGACGAACAACAATCACATCTTCTTTACCTCGTTGGAGGTGAAGATAGGTTTCTATGCCTAAACGCTCAATTATCTTAACGTCATATTGCCATTGGTCATTATCAGCCAAATCAATATGCTCTGGTCTAATACCTAGTTTAATCCCTTTGCCTGTCCACTGATAATTGGCTGCAAGTGGTATTCGCAAGCCGTTGCTACAAACAAACATATTAGTTTCATTTTTTTGAATTTCGCCGTCTAATAGATTCATTTTAGGAATACCAATAAACTCAGCTACAAAAGTGTTTTGTGGTTGTTGGTATAAATCCATTGGTTTCCCAAGTTGCGAAATATGTCCTTGATTTAATACCACTATTTTTTCTGCCATTGTCATGGCTTCCACTTGATCATGTGTGACATAAACAATAGTAGAACCAAACTCTTTATGAAGGCGCTGTAATTCAGCGCGCATTTGTACCCTTAACTTTGCATCTAAGTTAGATAAAGGTTCATCAAACAGGATGACTTTGGGACGTTTAACAATTGCTCTACCAATAGCCACTCGCTGACGCTGCCCACCAGAAAGCTCGGCTGGCTTTCTTTGTAATAAATCTTCTAATTGAAGCATTTTTGCCGCTTCTTTCACCCTTTGAGCGACTTCAGCTTTGTCATGTTTTTTAAGAGTAAGCGCAAATCCAATGTTTTCCGCAACAGTTAAATGTGGATATAAAGCATAAGATTGAAACACCATAGCGATGCCACGCTTGTCAGGGGAAACCTGATTCGCTACCTTGCCATCAATGCGTAATTCCCCTGAGGTAATATCCTCTAGGCCTGCAATCATGCGTAATAACGTAGATTTTCCACAGCCACTAGGCCCAACTACTACAGCAAACTCACCATCTTCAACGGTAAAAGTTACACCTTTAACAATCTTGGTATCACCGTATTGTTTTTTAATATCGATCAGTTCAATTTTTGCCATAACTAATTAGCCTTTCACTCCTCCGGAAAATGTTTGGGTTAAAAATTTACGAGCGAAAGAAAAAGCAATCACTGCAGGCAAAGTGTAAATTACAGCCAAAGCGGTTAAGAACCCGTAATCAATTGCATCAACTCGTAAAAAAGCACGAAACAAGCCTAATGGTAAAGTTTGTAGCTCTGGCGAAGAAGTAAACATCAGAGGCATTAAAAAATCTCCCCACGCATTAATAAATGCAAATAGTCCAGCCGCTGCAAACCCTGGCATAGCTAAAGGAATTAGCACTTTTCTTACCGTTTGCCATTGAGTCGCACCATCTATTGCCGCTGATTCTTCATAGTCGATAGGAATAGCATCAAAAAAGGTTTTCATGATCCAAATCGCTAAAGGCAACTGCATCGCCGCTAAAATTAAAATTAACCCTAAATATCCATCAACAAATGAAAACGCGCGGCTCATCGTTTGTTGCGTCGCTACATCGGTAAATACAGCATTGATCAATGCATTTACCCAATCGTTTAGTGTCAACATCACTTTGTATACGGGCACAATAAGCGCCGGCGGTGGTACGATACGTACAAGAATAATTGCGTATAGCAAAGGTAGCTTCCACCACGCTTTAGTACGAGAAATGGCATAGCCACCAAAGCCCGCAAATACCAACGCTATAATGGTGGCAGATACATTGATAACAATAGAGTTTAAAATCCAACGTAAGCCACTCTGATTAGCAAATAAGTTCCAATAGTGATCCATTGAAACTGACTCTGGTATCTTCAAAAATTGACTGGCCTTAGGATCAACTGAGGCAAGCACCACCCAAATAAAAGGAACCATGCAATACAAAGAGATTAAAATAAGCGTTAGATAAGTCTTAAATTGGCTTTTTGTCATTTTCTGACTAGTACCATTGGTTGTAATCGCGTTACTTGCAATGCTCATATCACACCTCTACCTTAAACATACGAACATAAAACACGCCTATCAACATAGACACCACCAAACTAACTACCGCTACGGATGCGCCATAACCAAGTTGAAATGCAGTAAAAGATTGGTTGTATATATAAATGCCTAAAATCTCGGTGCTGTTTGCAGGCCCTCCTCGGCTTAAGGTATAGACCAACCCAAAAATAGCGAAGGTTGTCACTGTTGACACAAACATATATAAGAAAATAGTAGGCATTAACATAGGGATGGTTATACGCCAAAAAATCTGCCTGTCCGATGCCCCATCAACTCTCGCCGCCTCATAAATATCTTTAGGAATAGAAGATAACCCTGAGGTTAGTAGTATCATTGCAAAGGCTACTCCTCGCCATGTGTTTACTATAATGATCGCCATTAATGGGAAGCTATATAACCACTGCTGTGGATCAACACCAAACCAAGCCACTATACGATTTAAAGTGCCATATTCGCCACTTGCATACATAGAAATCCACAGAAACCCCACTACCATTTCAGGCACAGCATTTGGTAGGCAAATCATCGCGTTAAACATAGCTTTAAAACGGATAGGCCTTAGTAGTAAAACTGCAGATAAAAAACCTAACAAAAATTGTCCAATCACTGCAGAACCAATAACAAACAAGAGTGTGACTTTAAGAGAATTCCAAAATAGAGGATCAGCAAACAATCGTTCAAAGTTAGACAAACCAACAAAAGAAGACTCTTTTGCCGCAAAACCCAACAAAGCTTCATTAGTTAAGCTTAATGAAAAAGCATAAAACGCAGGAAAAACAATGAATATAAACATCAGAAGTAAAGCTGGTGTCATCATAAAACGATACGTTAATTGTTTTCGACGCTCATAAGTTAATTGCATTAGCGTGATCCCTTAACTCTTTCTTCACCCAGTACACTGGTTATGTAGTTTCTCAAAATATCCTCAGCGCCTTTGGCATCGACTCTTTGGGTTAATAAGCCCTCAGTGGCTCTAGCCACACCAGATATAACCGCACTAGCACCAACAGTTGTAGTCACTGCTCGGGCTTCAGGTAATAATTGATGAGCCTCGGTAGCATTACCTAAACTTGAATACTCAGGATGATATTTGGCATCCATTCGAGCGGGAACATTTCCTAAGCGCTTAGCATAAGCAATTGCTACATCAACCTCTCCCAAAGCAATAGCTAATTTTTTAGCCATTGCCTTTTGCCTTGAGTTGTCATTTACCCCCCAGCTATATACCAAAGAAGCGAGTACAAAAGGTTGACCATTTTGTGCCGGAATTTTCCATGTGGCGACTGCTTCATCAATATTTGCAATTGGATTACGACTGTTTTCACCCCAATCAAACACCACACACCATGTTCCACATGTGGTAATCATTAGATCCCCATTTGGAAACATTTCATATTTTGGTATTACCCAGGGTTCTGGGTTCAATAACGGATTCACAGGCATAAACTGATTTGATACTAAATCAGCATAAAATTGAAAACTGTCTACAAGGGCAGGATGAGAAAGATTATAACGACCATCTGAAGTGAGTAATGAATAGTCATCATGGCCTGCTAGTAGATATCTAAAGCCTTCTGTATAAGACCCCATTCCCCACGTAAGACCTGCAGGAAATAACATGGCATACTTACCTGTTTTGGCTTTAATTTGACTTGCCCGCTCAAGTAACTCCTCAAGAGTTTTAGGTTGGCTGGTATCGATACCGAATTTTGTTAAGATATCATAACGGTAATATAACTGCTCAACCGCGACAATAGACGGCACCACGTAATTTTTATGGTCAAAACTACCTTTAGTTAATTTTTTAACCAAATCTGGTAATTGTTGATACCCGTCCCAGCTTTCAACAATCGCCGACAAATCAGCCAAGTAACCTGCAGCGGCTAAATCATCAAGTTGAAGATCTCTTGGAACACTAAATACATCCGGCGCATTACCTGAGCGCAACTCAGTGACAAGCTTAGTAAAATAATCTTTAGCTGGTGCGGGATATTCAACAATTTTAAGTTTAACATTTAAACGTAACTCTAACTCTGGAGCCATTTCATATAGCGCCGCCAACCTAGCGGCTCTGTGCTCCGCTATCACTAAAGTCGTTTTGGTTTCTACATCACTTTCTTTTGATGACAATGAGCAACCTAAAATCCCCAGAGCAAGTGAAAACAACATACCGACTTTAGAAAAGTTGACACTATATTTAATCATTCTAAGCAAACACGTTCTGATCTTCATCTTGATTGCGTGCCCTTCATCGATAAAAACATGTCAATAATAAGTAATACTTGTGCATAAATCATATACCTTGTAAAAATCTTTAACACTAAAGCAACATCTCGCTAAATAATACACTCGTTGACACCGGTGTCAACAAGCAATTAAGCAATATTTTTGATGAGTTTATTTAGACCAAACTAAACTATATTTCATACTAAAAAACAGTTTGATGTAATATAAGATATTGATTTAAAACGATTTATAAAGATATCAGCTAGACATTATTGGTTTAGGTAATACGAGTAACTACAACTCGACGTTCAAAACCAAGAACACAACCATTCAACCTACAAGACTTAGGGATACACAACTCTATAGATTAAACCTGCTATATAAACGCTAAAAGCAATGCTTAACGTAACAAACTAAGGCCGAAGGATCGGCCTTAGTCATACGAAAACACCTATGATGTTAAAACTGGTAAGAGGCTCCAACATAGAACGTACGGCCACTATTAGTGACGTTATACAAACGGTCAACGTTATCTAAACGAGAGAACTGCTGGTCAGCTTGATCGGTTAGGTTTGAACCTTCAATAGTAAATTTCAGGTCTTCACTTGCTTGATAAAACGCACTCAAATCCCAAAATGCACTAGATTCGAATCCTGAATAGTCCTGTTGACCAGACACCGCACCACCATTGATGTAATTACTGCGGTAAGACATGGATACTCTTGCACCCCAAGTATCCGTTTCATAATAACCAGTGATATTGCTAGTCACGTCTGACAAGTTAGGAAAGTCGCTAGTACCTGATACTTCACCATCTTTGTAGTAGTCAACTTCTCCCTTAGTTACACTAACATTACCCGTTACGCCTAAGTTATTGAAAGGCGCTGGTAAAAAGTCAAAATCCCGTTGTAGTATTAATTCCACACCTTGAATAAAAGCGGCACCAGAGTTGGTAGAAAACGATACTGAAGCGATATCACTGCCAGAAAAACCTTCCGGTAATAATGAGAGAGATACCCCTGTGTCTGAATAAGCCATAGTCTGCTCAACATCGATGATATAGCCATCTAAATCCTTACGGAATAGTCCAAAAGCCGCGTAACCTACGTCATTAAAATACCACTCAAAACCTAAGTCAATGTTTGTAGATGTATAAGGATCTAACAATGGGTTAGCACCATCGACTTCAAGGTTGTCGCCTTCAGCGCTAACCGTTGGTGTACCAATGAGGTCGTTGTAAGACGGGCGCGTTATATTTTCACTAACGCTAAAACGCACTAGTTTATCTTCAGTAACAGAAAGTACGACATTGGCAGCAGGCAGAATTCCATCATAATCTCGGTTAAATGTATTAACAACGTCGTCTGCCAGGTACTCTGTACTGAGGTCAGTTTTGTAATAACGAGCACCAATATTACCGCGAAATGGCATATCACCTATTTCACGATCCCATTCATACTGAACATACAAATTTGTTGTCTCTTCAGTCACACCATTGGTTGAGTCATTAATTGTAATATCAACACTGGTTTCTTTACTACGATTAGCGTTGCTCTGAACGTAATCACTATTTAGCACTGCATAGGCATCAACCACAGCCCAACTGACCTGTTGATTATCAGAAACAGTAAAGAAAAATGAATCATCTAATTCGCCAGCATAATCGGCACCATTATCAACATTATTCAAAATGTCTTTAATGTCTTCTCTAGCAGTTGAGTTTTCTAACACTTTAAATGAAACACCCGCACTCAAGGTATCAGTATCATTGATATCGTATTCCAAGTCTGCTTTAAAAGTGGTGTTTTCGGTGCTGTTATAGCTATCAAATAAATCAATTTCTTCTAGCCAATATTCACTATAATCTGTCATATCTTGACCATAACTGACCACAGGATTCATGATATCGTTTCTGTAATCAGCGCTGAAATTTCCATGTCGCTCGGTATACACTTTCAAACTTTTCACAAACAAGTCTGAGCTTTCGTAACCCGCCAATGCATGAACTGCCACCCGGTCACTTATCGTCCAATTTCCCGTCAGCGCAACTTGAGAAAACTCAGTCTCTACTTGATGAACTCGGCTTTCAACATTGATATTTGTATTACTAAAATCCCCATACAGCCAAACGTTATCCTCAATAACTACCTCATTTACCGTTACGCCAGCACCGTAACTCATCGAGCCTTCATTACCACGAGGGTTAATATGAAACTCATCGCGGTCGTTATTTAGTTCGCCATATAATACATCTAGGGTTAAGTCGAAGTTGTCTTCTTTATACTGCAAAGCCGTGGTTAACCCAAAACGTTGTTGATCATTACCCCATTGAGATGACCTGCTGGCACGAGGTGCTAGCACATCTCCTGCACGAATAGCGGCTTCATCTTCAGCAGAAACAAGGTCACCATAGAACGAGTTTTCTCCATTATCATCTGCACGGTACCTCCAACGATAGGTGTTAACCCCTTCTTCAATACTTTTACGAGAACTATATGCAAATGAAGCTAGCGCCCCCAAATTCCCCCAAGTGTTAGATAACAACAATGCCGCTCTTGGCGCAGTACCGTCAGCTTTATCGTTAGCCCCTAACTGCCCTGAAAGTGCAGAATTAAACCCTTCATAGTCAAAAGGCTTAGCTGTTCTTAAACCTACATTACCCGCCATTCCACCTTCGTCTTGGTTAGCAGAGTATGATTTATTCACATCAATTTGATTAAACAACTCAGAAGCAAACAAGTTGAAGTCAAACGCACGGTCACGACTACCTTGTGAGCGACTATCCATAGCAGTGTCTGTGTTACCCAACACATCCATGCCATTTAGCTGAACCAAAGCAAAATTTGAATCCATACCGCGAATGGCAATACGACGTCCTTCTCCACCGTCTCTGGTGACTGTTACGCCAGGAATACGTTGCAAGGCTTCAGCCAAATTTAAATCAGGAAAGTCAGCGATGTCTTCTGCAACAATGCTATCCTGCGTGCCGACGGCTTCGCGCTTAAGGTCTCGCCCTTTAATCAAAGATCCTCTGAAACCCTTAATTTCAATCACTTCAGACTCATCCGCTACTGTAGTTTTTTGCGCTAAAACAGTATTCGGTATAGCCATTGTTAACGCCGCGGCAATGGCCAGTGATAATGTGTTTTTACTATGAGCTCTCATGCTTTCATCCTAATTGGTTATAGTTATCAGATTTTATTGACATCGCCGCCATATTGTTTTTCAATAAAGCCACTGACACCGGTGTCAACACAGAGGAATATGTACGTAGCACCTCTAAATTTTTTCAGTATTATGGGCTTTGAAAAGTGACGTTTTCATGACGAATTTATGAAGCTTTTTTTGTAACTATATGAAAATGTTAATTAAATTTACAATTGCGATTTATGAGCTATTTACAAGGACTGTTTTTAAACTAATAAAGATAGGAGAGAAGTATTTTGGACTTAAAACTAGGAATAATTGGCTGTGGTGTAAAAGCTTCACAATACATAGCAACCTGGATTGACCGTAAAGACGTTAAAATTGTGTGCATTGCAGACAATAACGCGGAAGCGCTAACTCGAATCCAAACATTAGCCGTCGACCGCTCTAAACCAAAACCTTATACCAATATTGATTGGCAAGAAATGCTTCAGCAACAGTCTGGTAACATAAATAGCGTCTATATATGCACCCCTCATGTCGCTCACGCAGCCCAAGCAATAATGGCGTTAGACTTAGGGTTGGACGTATTGCTAGAAAAGCCAATGGTTACTACAGTTGCTGAAGCTAAAGCATTGCAATTAGCCCAAGAGCGTTCTGGTAGAGAACTGGTTGTGGCTTATCAAGGGGGGCTATCTCCTTTGGTGCATCAACTTAAAGCAGATATCCAGACAGGCACCTATGGCAAATTAGTGAGTATATCAGCTAATATATGGGAGAACTGGGCGGACACGTATACTGGCCACTGGAAGCAAATGCCAGAAATATCTGGAGGGGGCTTTATGTTCGATACAGGTGCTCATCTAATGAATACAACCTCTATGCTGTGCGATAAAGAATTCGCTAGTATTTCTGCCCTGATGCAAAATCGAAATAAACCTGTTGATATTGTTACTGCTGTAATGGGACAACTCTCAGATGGTACCTTATTTACGATGCAAGCCTGCGGTGAAACCATAGGCTGTACTTCTCGAGTTGAGTGTTATTTTAGCCAATACATTATTCGAATTTGTGCGTGGGGGCGTTGGATGGAAATAGAAGATAAAGATGGCAACGTAACTCGAAAAGAACAAGAGTCAGCGAATAACTTAATAAACATCTTTCAGCAGACTTTAAAAGGCGAAATGGAAAACCCATCAGCCATAAAACAAGGCTTAAAAATGGCCATTTTATGGGATGCCATCAAAGAGTCCGCAGGTAATAAAGGGCAAGCTGTAACCTTAGATTGATCATAGCGTTTAACAAAGACATAGTGCCTGAAACAATTATGTCTTTGCTATTTGTACTGCTAAAAGAAGGTGAAGATGTCTCCCCTACTAAGGTGTCCACCCTATGAAACCCGAGATGTAAGCTCTAAGAAAATGGCCTACTTGCACCCACATTTTCTTATTGACCCAAACATAAAAAGACAACGCAGATGATAACAACAATACTTGATTCGGCTCTGAAGCATAACAACTAATCACACCTATTCATGAACGCCTGCCTTGAATTTATATGAGCCTACACTGCAGTATTTCTGCTCAATACTACAGTGAAGACTAAAACAGCTAATTAATACAAACACTCATTTCGACTTCTTGCTAGCAGCTAACTTCTCAGCCACCATAAGTTTTCTAGGTTTTTTAAAATAGGTTTGCCTAGGCGCCCCAAGTTCCAATGGCTCTGGTCGCCCCCAATTACCTAAACCCCAGCCACTTTGATGTGACTGATTAGTCCATTGAATAGCATTCGCCAACACTCTGATAATATGAGGGTTACGGAAAATAGGGAACGTTTCGTGGCCAGGAGAAAAGAAGAACACACGCCCTCTCCCTCGAGTATAAGTACACCCACTGCGCATTACCTCACCACCTTGATACCAAGAATTAAAAATAAGTTCATCTGGCTCAGGGATATCGAAAGGTTCCCCATACATTTCTGATTGAGGTAATTCAATTTGTGCAGGGATCCCTTCGGCAATAGGGTGTGAGGGCTTTAAACACCACACTCTTTCTCGTTCTCCCCCTTCAGCTTCTCGCCAGCTTAAATTACAACTAGTCCCCATCAAACGCTTAAATAACTTTGCATGGTGGGATGAATGCAACATGATTAACCCCATCCCAGCCAACACTCTTGCTTGCAACTTATCAATGAGTGCGTCGTCTAATTCGTCGTGATACCGATGCCCCCACCATATTAATACGTCAGTTTGCTCAACTAGCTCATCAGACAAGCCTTGCTCAGGGTCATCTAAGGTAGAAAGGGTTAAATTAAAGCCAAAAGGCTCTAAGTTATTAACTAAGCAACCACCTATTGTCTCTGGATAAACTTCTTTTACGTCTTCGTCTTCTACTTCGTGCCGACACTCATTCCAAACCGTTACATTAATCATCACACTTTTTCCGCTGAGATATTGGAGCATTCCATCAGCAATATTTTTAGAGCCGTTTCTACGCCATTTGCCAAAATAATACCTAACCAATATGTCAATTTTTGTCTAAATACGGCTGATTCACAAAGTGATTTAGAAAACACTTTTTCAAAGGTTAAATAACCATCAATCAACTTATCGATATCATAAAAATCATGTTTTTGAATGTTAAATAATTCGTCTGCCAGAGGGTCTTGTACTTCTATAGGATCACCTTTCAAATCGAATCCCATTGAGTACCTTAACCAGCCTGCAACTGCAAAACACAATCCATCAAAAGGAGTATTCTGCTCTAGTTTGTCCTCTATGGTGTGAAGTAAACGCTGAGGCACCTTTTGTGACCCATCCATAGCAATTTGATAAGTACGATGATTCAATGCAGGATTTGAAAAGCGTTGCAATAAATCTAAACTATATTCAATTAAATTAATGCCTTGAGGTGGCTCAATAGTAGGGATAATTTCCGTTTGCATTATATGATTTAGAAAAGCAGCTAAGTCTTTATTTTCCATCACTTGATGAACATAATCATAGCCCATCAGAAAACCCAAATAAGCCAAAGAAGAGTGAGCACCATTTAACAAACGCAACTTAGCATTTTCAAATGGCTCGACATCCTTAACTAAACTTACCCCCACTTTTTCCCATTTAGGTCTATCACTTGCAAATGTATCTTCAATTACCCACTGACTAAAACGCTCAGTTTTCACCATGGCTAAATCCTGATAATCAAGCTCACGCGTTAGCTCACTAATGTCGTTCTTAGTCGTTGCAGGCACGATGCGGTCAACCATAGTGTTAGGAAAAGGAACATTCTCTGCTATCCAGAGTGCTAGCTCTTTATCCAGCTGCTCAGCAAACTGGATGACAATCTGTTTTAATGTCTGACCGTTATTCGATAAGTTATCGCAACACAAAACAGTATAGGGTGCAAAACCCTGTTCATAACGGTCCTTCAAGCTACAGACCAGCAAGCCTATGGCTGTAGTAGGCGTGGACAGATTATCTAAATCATGTCGAATCTGAGTATTTTCGAGATCCAAGTTACCACTAGCGGGATCGTGACAATACCCCTTCTCGGTAACGGTTAATGACACAATATGCGTGTGCGCTTGCGCCAATGCCGTCAGCACTTCTATGGGTTCGTTAGGCAGTACTAATACGTCCTTTACAACCGACATCACGCTGTTGCTATTGCCGCTAACATCCGTTTGACATACAGAATAAAGACCATTTTGTGGCCTCAACTGCTCTTGCACTGAGACACTACGAAGTGAGACACCAATAACTTGCCAATTGTCATCACACATCTCGTTAGCCTGTTGGGTATAGACCGCTTGATGAGCTCTATGAAATGCACCAATTCCTAAATGTACTATTTGTTTAACTGTACCTAACTCTGAGGATTCGACTGATAGTAAACCTCTTTCTTTAGCAAGGGCTAAATTCAGTCTAGGAGACAACATTATTTCACTCATAGTTTATAAGCCTTTTTAGCAAGGTTGTAAGCCAAATCAGTAGCTATTGTACTGGCTTCTTCTTCATCGATTTGATGTCTTGCGACTAACTCAGCAAGATATGCGCAATCCATTCTTCGCGACATATCATGGCGAGCAGGAATAGACAAAAACGCTCTAGTATCGTCGTTAAAACCAACGGTATTATAAAAACCGGCGACTTCTGTAGTTGCTCGCCTAAAGCGAGTCATGCCTTCTGGGCTATCATGAAACCACCAAGCAGGTCCTAATTTAATTGCAGGATAATGACCGGCTAATGGCCCTAGCTCTCTACTGTAGACTGTTTCGTCTAAGGTAAATAAAATGACGCTCAAACGAGGATCATTACCAAATTTATCTAATAAGGGCTTTAATGCTTGAATATATTCCGTTTGTATTGGCAGGTCTGCGCCTTTATCCCTGCCAAAGTCAGAAAATACACTTTGATTATGATTGCGATAAACGCCGGGGTGAATTTGCATCACTAAACCGTCTTCAATAGACATTTCAGCCATAACCATCAACATATGGGCTCTGAACAACTCAGCATCTTCTGGGGTAACATTGCCTGCTACCAACTTATCAAACAGGGCTGAAGCTTGCTGGCGACTTAAATCTGCAGTTGCAGGAGTTGCATGACCGTGGTCCGTTGAGGTTGCCCCCATATTTTTAAAATAAGCACGCCTTTGTCTGAGAGCATCAATATATTGATCGTATTGGTGACAGTCTAATCCAGTTACCTGACTTAACTGGTTTAACTTTCTTTGAAATGATTCGTGTTCGGCATCAATCACTGCATCTGGGCGAAATGCAGTTATTACCCGCCCCTGCCAATCAGAATCTACAATTTGTTGGTGGTATCGCAAGTTATTAGTTGGGCACTCTGTAGTAGCCAGCACTTCAATATTGTACCTTTCGAATAATGCTCTCGGTAAAAATTCAGGAGTATTAAGTTTGTCATTGATAACTTGATAATATTGACTCGCAGTTTGAGCACTTAGTTTTACATCTAAGCCAAACGTGTTGGCGAATACATAGTTCAACCAGAAGTATGAAGGGGTGCCTTGGAACAAATAAAAGTGTTTTGCAAAAATATTCCAAACTAGCTCAGGCTCTACTGATGTAGGCCCTTGACCTGCTCGTGAAATACCAAGCTGATCCAATGTTACCCCCTGACTATATAGCATTCTATATACATAATGATCAGGTTGTATTAATAATGCCGCTGGATTAGCAAAAGGCTCATTTAACGCAAACCACTTAGGATCAGTATGCCCATGAGGGCTTATGATAGGTAAATTAGCAATATCAGAATATAAGCGTCTAGCAATATCACGCTCACTCTGGTTAGCTGAAAATAGAGCGTCGGGGTGCATACCCAATGAGGATGTCATAAAACAGAAAGCTCCCGATGATGTAAAAGGTTAGTCAATGGACCGCCTAAACTTTGCATATTAGATAAACAATTTATAAAGCTAGTTGACACCGGTGTCAACTAGCTTTATAAATTAACACAGCAAAAACGTTAAATATTTGTTATTTTGCCAATTCAACATAAAAATTGGCAGCCACCTGTTGTAAAATCAATGGCTTGTATTTTTAACGAAGTAAAAGTACATAAACAATTTGATAAATTTTCTAACTAAGAGTGAATAGATATTCATGAGAGCTGCCACTATTATTGATGTTGCTAAACATGCAGGCGTTTCTAAAAAAACGGTTTCTAGAGTTATCAACAATGAAGCAAATGTACGTAAAGAAACGAAAGAGAAAGTACAAGCATCAATAGCTGCACTTGATTTTAAACGAAACCCTTTAGGGATGGCGCTAGCTAAAAATCGATCGTTTTTTATTGCCTTACTATCTGACAACCCTAGCCCTGGTTACTTAATGAATCTACAAAAAGGGATATTACAAAGCTGTACTGAGCAACATATGGGTTTATTTCTATATGATTGTAGTTATCGCTCAAAAGGTCTTGTTCCTGAAATAGAAGATTTAGTAGAAAACACCTTAGTAGATGGCTTAATTTTAGCTCCCCCTATTTGTGACAAAATTGAACTGCTGGAAATGTTAGATGCACGAAACATCAAATACATCCGAATAGGCCCAAAAGACTTAGAGCGTGGCGAATCTATTGGATTTAACGGTATGAAATCGAGTTATGACATGACTAATTACCTATTAAAGCTCAACCATAGAGATATAGGTTTTATCACCGGTCACCCAGATCAAGAATCAGCACGGCGCAGTGAAAAAGGCTTTAGACAAGCTTTTAAAGATGCAGGGTTAGAAGTGGATGAGTCACTCGTTGTGCAAGGTTATTACACTTATCAATCAGGCATTAACGCAGCGAATACTTTATTGAATAAAGAGAAACGCCCTACCGCTATTTTTGCAGCAAATGACGAAATGGCCGTCGGTGTGCTTTACGAAGCTCAAAGTCATAATTTACGGATACCAAATGATTTATCAATTTGTGGCATTGATGACATATCCATAACCACTAAGGTGTGGCCAAACATTACGACTATGCGTCACCCTCTGTTATCCATAGGCTATCAAGCTGCCAGCTTGTTAATTGATCGCTTAAAAGATAAAAAATCAACTATACCTGCTAAAGGGCCAAACGATGCAACTATTATTGATGGTGAATTGGTGATAAGGGACTCCACTAGCAAACACAAATAATTTAGTAACACTAACGCAGCTAATTTCAACCACTACATAATGAGCCTTTGCATGAAATACAATCCGGTTTTATTTACATTACTACTTTTACTTTGTTGCCTTCAAGCCGGATGTATATCTCCCAAAAATGACACCGGTAACAATATGGATATTGTCATTATTTTACCTGATAACGCGATTACTCCAATTAAGTTGGCTGCAGAGGACTTAAAGCAAGATTTAGCAGCGGTGGGGCAGCTAAAAATTGACATAGTTCAGACTATCGACGCTCTTCCTAATGCTGATTTGTATTACTTAATTGGGCAAAGTAATCAATTAAAACACTCAACATTACTCTCAAAAATAGACAAAACACACTTCGAACAACTCAAACCGAGAGCATCTCTATTGAAAGTGAGCGAAGTCAATAGCCGGCCTTTAATCATACTAAGTGGGTTAGACATTCAAGGAACACAGTATGCCGTTTATGAGTACAGCCAAAAAATACTCGGTATCGACCCACTTGCTTATTGGACAGATAAACAACCAACGGCTAAAGCATTTTCGCAACTATCTAATTTTGAAAACATGTCAATTGCAGCGCCTGTAGTGCCATTACTTGTTTATTTTGAAAATGATGTTGACGAGTTACTTAATCTAAAGTCACCTAGTCTAGAATATGACTGGGACTCATTCACAAACATGATTGACTCATTAGTCCGCCTAAAATATAACGGCATCGAAATGTTCGATATGTTAGGCAGAATAGAGTTTTATACCCGCCCAGCTTATCTAGAGCGCCACCCAGACTATCAACTAAACGTACCTCACCTTGAAAAGATGATGCAGTATGTACATGACAAAGGCATGTATATCCAAGTGGATATGATGCAAGGCAGGCAACTACATACACTAAATGTCGCAGCTTCAACCTGTTGGACTAATTACAAACAAGACTGGATTGACGGCTGGCGATATTACCTCACCCATACACCAGTAAAGAATATTGATATCTTCGCATTGCGCCCTCGTAACCAATTACTCGATTGGGAGTATAAGTCTAGCTGTGGAGAAGACAAAGTTAGTGTATTTAATGAGGTGTATGTTGAATTTAACAAGATAGTAAATGAATTTAAGCCCGATGCCCCCAGAGTGTGTATTTGTTACAGCGATGGTATGGAAATGTTTAACAATGGATTTGCCCCGCCAAAAGACTTTATTATTGCGTGGTCTGATGATGGTTGGGGAACATTTAAATATCAACCAGACAGTACGAAAGGCTATAAATTCGGTACCTATATGCATGCTGGATACTGGAAAAACCACGATGTAATGAGCCCCTACCCTGAATTGGTTGAATCTGTAATGGACCAAATGTACACAGATTATGACGCCACTCATTATATGGAAGTGAATGGCCAAACGTTCCGTCCATTCATACTCAATATTGAAGCCTATGCTCAATCGGCTAATTTAGGCAAAGCATTTAATGCTCAGCAGTTTTATAAACAGTGGATAACTCGCTATTTTGGTGATGCCGCATTGGTAGATACCCAACAAGCACTTGAGTACTTATTTCAGGCGAATGATCAGCATATTGGATACGTTGAAATTTTATGGCATGTCAAAACGATTCAAGCTTACTTGGCAGATATTCCGGTACGCCAACCTGGCAAAAATGAATTCACAGTCACCAAAAACATGATCGATAAATACCTACCAATCACTGAACCTAAGATACATAGTCTGCAAAAAGCTTTAAAGTATGCCCAAATAGGTAGTCGTAAAAATACTGGCGATGCAACCTTCTACCATGACCACATCATATTGCCGATTAAATTATATTTAGACTTGTTGCAGTACAATCAAACCCTAATTGACTTAGTGCGATTAAAAGATGCGCCAGCGAGTAGTCAATCTCAACTAGCCATCAATACAATGATGCTACAAGGTAGAGAACAGTTACAACAAATCTATAGTAGACGCCAAAAAGGTGACCTGAACCCTAAATGGGGCTCTTGGTATTTGCCCCAAAAACGCCGTCCTAATAATGGCTTCCCTACCCTTGTTGACTTCGACAAAATTGCTACAAAGTTAAGCCAATGAAAGCCTTAGTCGAATACATCGGAGTGCCCAATGAATAAACCTAAATCCGGTATATTAATACTGATTATTTTGTTCATGACAGCTTTTGCATCTGGAATTGCGTTAGTTAATACATCTAAAGACGAAGAACAAATTACGTTGCGCCTTCCCCACTCTCTGGATCCTGAGCACGTAGTACATAAATCGTTATTGCACTTCAAGCAGCAAGTAGAAACGCTATCAAATAATCAAATTAACATTCAAATATATACCAATGGGCAATTAGGCTCTGAACGAGACCAGATAGAACTTCTACAAGTGGGTAGCCTTGCCATGACTAAGGTATCTATAAGCTCAATGGAAGCCTTCGTGCCTGAAATGCAAGTATTCAATCTACCATATGTATTTAGAGATAAAACGCACTACTGGAAAACATTAGAAAGCGAGTTAGGAGCAGAGTTACTCGATGCCCCAATAGATGTGGGGTTAAAAGGACTGGCATATTTTGATGCTGGCAGCCGCAGCTTTTATACCTGTAACAGAGTCGTACAACACCCTGATGATTTGTCTGGCCTAAAGATTCGAACCATGAAGAGTCAATCAGCTGTAAAAATGACCTCGGCGATGGGAGCATCCGCTACGCCAATATCATTTGGTGAGCTTTATACAGCCTTGCAACAAGGTGTCGTAGATGGTGCCGAAAATAATGCTATTACACTATATAAATCAAGACATTATGAAATATGTAAAAACTATACGCTCGATGAACACAATTCTATTCCAGATATTATTATTATCAGTCAATTAGTGTGGCAAGGATTAACACCACAACAACAAAGCTGGATCAACCAAGCGATGCAAAGTGCAGTTGAGTATCAAAAAGCCCAGTGGAAAAAAGATACAGAGCTAGCTCTTGCAGCCCTAAAAGCAGCAGGTGTCAATATTATCACACCAGATAAGGCCCCCTTTATGCAACGTGTTAGTGCCTTTAAAAGTAGCTTTAATGGTACTGCAGTTGGTGACCTGTTAGAACGGATTGAAAAATTATGAAAATGGACATAAAAAATAGCGGGTGCTCACCACTATTATTTTGGTTCGACAGTCTTAATATTCGGCTATTACAAATTATTTTAGTGAGTATTACGGCCGTCGTGTGCTGGCAAGTATTTTCTCGATATGTGCTTGCTGAACCTAGCTCAATAACTGAAGAACTGTCTAGATTTCTACTTATTTGGTTAACGGTTCTAGGTGCAGCCTACGCTTATCGCAAAAGAAGTCATCTAGGACTAGATATTATATATAACCAAGGAACCGCGCTACAACGTAAAGTAATGTACCTAATGATACACATGAGTATTGCGTTATTTGCTTTATGCGTAATGGTATTTGGTGGCATTCGCTTGGTACTCATGACTTATGAATTAGGGCAGAAATCAGCCGTCATGGGCATCGATATTGGTTTAGTCTACATGGTGCTGCCTATTAGCGGGCTACTTATCCTTATCTACGCATTGAACTTTATGTTCTCCTATGCAGAAAATTCGGAGCCCGTCCTATGACAATCATATTTCTGTTGGCTTGTTTCTTTTTCTTGTTGTTACTCAACGTACCCGTGTCATTTGCCATTGGCCTTTCGACATTTTTATACATGTTAACCGCCATGGACTTTCTCCCTGCGGTTACGACGGTTGCCCAGCGTATGACGAATGGTGTGAATACCTTCGCATTATTAGCTATCCCATTCTTTATTTTATCTGGGCAAATTATGGCACAGGGCGGAATAGCCAAGCGTTTAATAAATTGTGCCATGGCTCTACTTGGAACACTACCGGGAGGGCTGGCATTAGTTAATGTTATGTCATGTGTATTTTTTGGCGCATTGTCAGGCTCTGCCGTCGCAGCGACGTCTGCTATTGGTAGCTTTATGGTGCCTCAAATGGAAAAGGCCGGTTACGATAAAGCATTTAGCGGTGCCATTACAGCAACGGCTTCTACGACGGGTCTACTGATCCCTCCAAGCAACATACTTATAGTTTATGCAATCGCCAGTGGAGGTGTATCCATATCAGCATTGTTCTTAGCAGGTTACATACCCGGTTTGTTAGTCGCTTTTGCGCTGATGTTACTTTGTTATCTTTATGCTAAACGTAAAGGGTTTACAGGAGCTCAGCGGCTTCCTTTTAACGTTGCGCTGATACAAATATGGAAAGCCGTTCCAAGTCTTGCGTTAATTGTAATTGCCATGGGTGGAATAGTCAGTGGTATTTTCACCCCCACAGAAGCCGGTGCAATTGCAGTGGTGTACGCGCTTATTTTAGCGGTAGGCGTATACCGTGAAGTAGACCTCAAAGCATTAGGTAACATTCTCACAAAAACAATAGAAACCACATCTATCGTATTGTTTTTAATCGCCACCTCATCGGCACTGAGTTGGTTGTTATCCTATGAAAACATCCCTCAAGAACTTAGTGATGTAATGCTTGGCATCAGTGAAAACCCAATAGTCATCTTACTTATCATTAACCTAATACTATTGGTCGTCGGCGCATTTATGGACATGACACCAGCCGTGCTAATTTTTACGCCTATATTTTTGCCAATAGCCACAAGCTTAGGTGTTGACCCACTGCAATTTGGAATAATGATGGTGCTTAATTTATCTATTGGCTTATGTACCCCGCCAGTCGGTAATATTTTGTTTGTGAGTTGTGCTGTAGCCAAGACTAAAATGGAGCATATGATAAAGCCTATGCTCCCTCTTTATGCCGCTATGATAATAGTGTTAATACTCGTCTCGGCCTTTCCTACAATAAGCACCGCACTACCCAATTTATTAGCGCCATAATAAAGTCCCTTAACTAAAATAATAAAAATAAAAAGTTCAAGTATTTAGCTTAGTTGACATACTAGGCAAAGCTTTTACCACTAAAGTAATCTTACAATGGCGGATACATTGGCTAAAAATGCGATGAAAACTGGAATAAAAAATAGCGTAGGTTTCGCTTTTCTTTGTTTCGAATAATATTAAAAATTTATTGTCTACAAGGGTTCAACCTAAATGCGCAAATACCATTTTAACTACGCATTTAAGTTGATGTAAATTGATTAGGCATAGTTAACAAGCACTACAAACCAACAATAGCATCGAGACAGGCGCCTAATGTGTGGTAATCACACTTAGCGCCAGCGCTACTTTTTTCATCCGAGTATTTTTCATTATTACGCTTTAACACTCTAAACCATGCACCAAATTGATGGTCTACAAAGTTTTGCCAACTGTAGTCCCAAAGCTCTCGGTAAGCGTTCAAATATTTAGTGTTTTGAGTCTCTTGGTATAACATAGCGGCGGCCGCAAAGCTCTCAGCTTGCACCCAAAAGTACTTATCATCGTCACACCAATTCCCGTCTGGGGCGAAACCATAAATAAGCCCACCATGCTCTTTGTCCCAAGATTTTTCATAAGCTAAGTCGAATAACTCCTGAGCTTTATCAAGCAACCAAGGTTCCTTACTATGACGATAAATTGCAATCAGTAACTTTGCCCACTCTGTTTGATGGCCAGGCTGAAAACCCCAAGGACGATATAGGTTTTTCGGATCTTCTTTGTTGTATTCCCAATCCGGTTGGAAATCTACTTGGTAATGTTCCCAAACCAAGCCATTAGTTAACTTAGCTTGACCTTGAGTGATATTTTTAGCTAGTAGTTTCGCTCTTTCTAAATACTGAAGTTCAGCACTCGCTTCATAGGCAGCAATCATAGCTTCACATAAATGCATATTTGAGTTCTGACCTCGATAATCACTCAATTCTCCAGCTGGACTCATTTCATCCGCATATAATCCAAAGTCAGCTTGCCAAAATTTACTTTCTAAGAGGTCAAAGGTACGTTGCATATCATTTAAACCATCACGTATGCCATGCTTGTGAACCGCAGCGTAAGCAAGCATCACAAACGCATAGCCATATGCTTGCTGTGTCATATCTAAGGCTTTATGATCTTGTAAGGTCCACGCGTAAGACTCTGTACTAGGTTGCCAATGAACTTGCTCTAAATATGTCAAGCCATGTTCGGCTATATCTTTATAGTGGCTTTTATTTAACGCGGTTGCGGCTCTTGCATAATTGACAATGATCCTAGTACTGCTAACGAGTTGCTTAAATCCGCCATCAAACACCTCACCATTATCCTTAAAGTTTTGGAAGTACCCTCCCGACTCATCCACCACGATAGGGTTGTAAAAATTTAAAATTGACTCAACATGCTCTACTAAAAACGACTTTGTATAAAAATTTTCTGGCTTTAACACGACTATACTCCCGTTAATGCAGCGATATGAATATCTAAAGACTAAGGCAATCTTAAAAATATGCCCCCTAATCTTAGTTGTAGCCTTCAATCTATCCGAAAACAGATAGTCTATAAATCTGTGTACAGATAAGACTACATACCTACCTACTTGATTAATGTTAGCCAAAACGATAAATTGGTTAACCTATATCATAAATATTACAATTGGACAGTCCAATTTGCAACAATCATCAACCTTAAACCCTCTTACAAAAGCGCACACTTCAAGCAAACGGTTATATCTACAGATTGCTCAACAACTCGCTCACATGATCAATGATAATCACCTAGTTGAGAATGAGCGGCTTCCGGCCGAACGTGACCTTGCAAGTAAATATGATGTAAGCCGGCAAACAGTCCGTGAAGCACTTATCGCACTAGAGGTTTCGGGGTTAGTTGAAATAAGACCCGGCTCAGGTGTATATGTCGTAAAATTAACATCAGTTAAAAGCTCACTTATTAATGAAGATGCACCTGGACCTTTAGAAATATTAGAGGCGAGAAAATTAGTAGAAGGTGACGCCGCTGCCTTAGCTGCTATGCGTATTAGTAATGATGAACTATTAAAATTAGAAATATATTTACGACAAATGGAAACCTTAGTCACTGATAAAAAGATAGCTGAGGCAGAAATCATTGATCGTAAATTTCATAATTTAATCGCTGAAGCATCAAGAAATAGTGCCATGGTGACTATGATAGATTGGTTGTGGGAGCAACGTAACTCATCTGAGATTAGTCGGGTTTTTGCTCAAAAAGTACGGCAGTTAAATAGTGTTCCTAATATTGATGCTCACAACGCAATTTACCAACAATTATCACGACGTGATGCACAAGGTTCACAACGAGCAATGCAGTCACACTTGTCCGAAGTCGCGGATGCATTTGTACTATTAATGGGTGAAAGCTAGCCTTATTTTGGACAGGCCAATATTGATATTGGCCTAAACTCCTGATATAAATACCTATACATAGACTAAACTTGGTATGTTAACAGTGAAGCATTCAGTCCTACTTAGATTCAAAGTAACAACCGTCTTACTGGCATCGTGTATATTCTTGATGAACTGTTCGGCCACTGCAGATGAACCCGTTGACCTCGTTTACCCCCATTTAGACTCTGTTAATAGCCGCTGGTTTTTCTTTGACTCAGCTTCACGCCCCTTCGGACTAGTTAATCTTAGCCCAGACACTGGATTAGGTGGTGCTTGGGGCAGTGGATATCGATATAACGAAACAGAAGTTAAAGGCTTTAGTCATGTACATGCATGGCAATTATCTGCAGTATCCATGATGCCTATATCTTCTGAGCAAGACATCGCAGACATCAAACAAGACTATTTTTCTAATTTTAGTCATGACACTGAAGTCGTTAAACCTGGCTATCATAAACTTCATTTAGACAGATACAACATTGATGTAGAACTGACATCAACCACCCGAGTCGGGTTTCATAAATATGACTACCCTAAAGGACAGCCGCAACAAATTTTGATAAAACTTGGCGGCGAAATGGGCCCCTCAAAATTTGGCCATGGCGAAGCACACTTAATTAGTCCTACAGCCATAGCAGGATATGTTACCAACCAAGCAACCCATAGGCGTCCAAGACCTAGCAAAGTTTATTTTCATGCAGAATTTAAACAGAAAATTGCTAACATTGGTGCATGGCGAAATGGAAAAATAGAGCCAAATGTAACCGGCACAAGCGGACTAGATGCGGGACTATTAGTTTCGTTTGTCAGCAAAGACGATGCTGTATCAGAGCAATTAATGAAAGTAGGCATATCTTACGTCTCTGAAGAAAATGCATACGCTAACATTGCAACAGAATTACCTCATTGGAATTTTGAAAAAGTTGTCACGGCTTCTAAAAACGATTGGAATAGCTGGTTGTCTAAAATAAAAGTAACCGGTGGCACCCAACAACAACAACAACGCTTCTACACCGACCTGTGGCATGCTCTGCAAGGTAGACGAATTATTTCTGATGCTAATGGACAATACACAGACCAAACAGGCACCCGAGCCATAGTGAAACAATTACCTCTAGACAGTCATGGGGTGCCTTTATTTAACCATCACAACTCGGATTCTTTTTGGGGAGCTCAGTGGACCATTGCCACACTTTGGCCCTTAGCTTATCCCAAGGTCGCATCAGACTTTACCAACAGTTTATTACAATACCACCAAGACGGAGGAATGATCCCCAGAGGTCCAAGCGGTGGAAATTACACCTACGTAATGACAGGCGCGTCTTCTACACCTTTTATAGTCTCTAACTACATGAAAGGCATACGGGATTTTAATGTAGAACTTGCCTACAATGCCCTAAAGAAAAATCACAGTGCTGATGGCATGATGTCTCGAGCAGGGTACGAGCATTTCACGCAAACCGGTGGTGGTATGCAACATTACCTAGAAAAAGGTTATATCCCCTACCCGTTATCAAAAACAGAAAGCTTATATGGCAACCACAGACGTGGTCCAGGACAAACGTTAGAGTATGCATTTCAAGACCACACTTTGGCGAACTTAGCAGCATCCTTAGGTAAAAAAGATGATGATACTTATTACAGAAATCGCTCTAAAAATTATCGTAATGTATATGATAAAAAGTCGGGCTTTATGCGCCCTAAGAACATTGACGGTACTTGGCAAACGCCTTTTGACCCATATCAATACGAAAATGGGTTTGTGGAGGCTAACCCTGCCCAAGGCACTTGGAACGTCGCCCATGATATAGATGGCCTCGCGTCACTAATGGGTGGAAAAGATATTCTTATTTCTAGACTTGAAGCTGCATTTAAAACTGCTGAAAAACAAGGTTTCACCTCTGGTACAGCCCACGCTGATGAGAGCCTTGAGGAGTTTCGACGCACCCCTATTAACTATGGGAATCAACCCAGTATTCAAACTGCCTTTATCTTCAGTGCAGCAGGAGCTCCTTGGAAAGCCCAATATTGGTCTCGTAAAGTGGTAGATAGTGTTTTTTCTAATTTAAGTCCCAAAAGCGGTTATAACGGCGATGAAGATCAAGGTTTAATGGGTAGCTTGGCAGTACTTATGAAAATAGGATTATTTCAGTTAACCGGTGGGACCGAAGCAGATCCAATATATCTCATTGGCTCACCCATTTTTGATAGTATTAGCATCACACTGGATAACCAATACTACAGCGGCAAAACCTTCACTATAAAGACTCTAAATAACGGCCCTGAAACGCCTTATGTCAAAGCCATATCACTCAATGGAAAATCCCTAGACAGAACCTACTTGACCCATCAGGAAATTGTATCAGGCGGTGAACTAGTATTAGAAATGTCTAACCAACCCAACCTGAACCTTCATTAGTCATGACAAAAACGTGTTTACTTTTTGATAATGATGGCACCTTAGTTGATAGTGAATACTTGTGTAATTTGGCCATTGCACAACAGTTTGCCAAATTACAGGTAACCTTGGATGTGGAGTACTTAGTTGAGCACTATCGCGGCAAAAAAATGGCCAATATATTAGCTGCCCTAGGTGCAGAAAATAACGTCGTCATTCCAGATGACTTTTTGTCAGAGTATCGCCAGCGAGTTGCCAAATTATTCGAGCAAGAGCTAAAGCCTATAGCTCATATAAAAAATGCCTTGGATAAGCTGCCACAAAAAAAAGCGGTGGTATCTAACGGGCCAAAATTTAAAATAGAGCAAGCTCTGTCGTTATGTAAAATGCAACATTACTTTGGTGAACATTTATACAGCGCCTATGATCTAGGCGTGTACAAGCCTGACCCACAAATATACCTTCAAGTCGCAAATCGTTTGGGCGCAAGCCCGACTGAGTGTGTTGTGATAGAAGACAGTATTACAGGGGTTACTGCTGGCAGCCGAGCAGGGATCAGTACACTGTTTTACAACAAAACTAGACAACAGCACAGGTTACCCCATGTCATCGATTTTGATGACATGGCACATTTACCTGAGTTAATAGCTGACCTATCATAGAGCTCCCCTTTAAATAAGTTTGCTTCATTGGCCTTTCAATTTAACTCTTCAATATCTCCCGTCTCTAAATGTAAACGAATGCTATCACTGGGCTGAGCATTAGAAAATTTAGCCATAATCTCTAACATAAGTGACAACTTGTACTGAAGGCTATCTTCCTTAAAAGAACATTGATTTAAGGCTTTGTGAAACCACATGTAAAATGCTTGCCGTGCTAATGATACCTGAGCAATCGAGTCAGCATTTCGTAATCGATAAAAATCGTTAAAAAGTTCAGTTGTCTTCCATTTCAATAAGGTATTCGCATGACTTAATGCAGCATCTACATCAAAGCTAGTACACTCGACTGCTGTAGTTTCAAACAAGCCTGTAAACGTATTTTCAGATATATAGCGTAACAAATCATTTGGCCACTCCTTGGGCAAATATCGCAAGCGAACCAACTCTTTTAAATGATGGTCAGTGAACTGCCCATAATTTGCAGCCGCTAGTATTTTATCATTCCATAACTTACTCGGAGAGTAACGCCGTAAATGAGTATGTTCATCTTTGTAATGCCCAAATAACTCATCAAAACGCGGCACTTCATCTAACACCACAGTTTCAACATCCACTATTTCATCCCTTAAAGTAAGCAACTTATACCCAGGTCGGTAAGCAGCCAGAGACGGGGCTTGAATATTAAAAAGTGTATTGTGCTCCCCTACTACACTGCCTGTGTCATTGATATGCATGTGGCCACCTACATGTAACTGCAAGCCCGTGTTAGCAAGTACCTTGGCAGTATTTAACAATGGCATTCTGGCCATCTGTTGTTTACCTCTCCCAAATAGCGCTTCCATTTCGGGCTGGGCTGCATCATAGAAATCCGTCATAGGAAAATGGCTAAATGCCACTAATTGTTTATTCTGCTTCTTTGCCCGTTGCACTACATCTCTTATCCAATTTAATAATTCAGGTTTATACTGCAACAGGGCGTTGTAGCCTGCACCACTTGAGCCCTTAAAATCTTTACCTTTTTGACTCAAGTGTTCATCATCTTTGGGTTGATACACATTAGCGTCTATCGCCAGCAGCCATAGCCCATCTATGGGTTCGACAAGGTAGCTAGTGTCAGGCATGGCAATACACTTGGTTGGGTTATTCGTTTCACACCATTTGAAGTGACGCTCCTCAAAAATGAACTGCTTCTGATTGGCTTGGGTAAACGGTGTTTCAAAATACTTATCTTTAGAATTAGGATAAAACCCAAAGTCAGCTAAAGTAGCTACTATTTCTTTGTAGCCCCATTTGAGCAAATCATTAGCGCACACAAGTCCATCCGTTTGCCCCTGTGCACAGCGCTTATCATCAAGACTATAGATTGCAATCTCTTGACCATCATCCCCTAAAAAATCCTTTTTTCCAGATGCAGTGGTAAATGGACGTACCGGATCGTGATTACCTGGGATCGCGAAAAAACGCATGCCGTGCTCTTCTTTGTAACGCTTCAAAATACTGGCTAGCCCTCGTAAATGAAGTGGCTGACCATCATCAGAAAAATCACCTGGCAGTGCCACCAGTTTAACCTTTCGCTTAACCAAGTCGTCCAATGCAGCAAGTAGAACAAAGTAGGTTTCATTAAATAAACGGGTAGACTTTAGCTGCGCTCCCATACTTCGGATTAACGCATGCTTTTCACCATCCGGGGTTTGAGTGGATAACCCAACGTATTGGTTATCTTGTAGTTTCCCGTATACATTATGAAAATGAATATCAGCTAAAAATGCGACTTTCAAAGAGCCTTCAACATAATCTAAACGTGCAGCCTTATCATAGCTTTGGCACCCTAGCAGGACACTAAACCACAAACCCAAAGTGAAAGATTTTTTAAGCATGACTTTATTACTCACTGCATCATAGACAAAACAAAGGGGCGTATTGCCCCTTTTGAATTTATTTCATTGTAGGCATAGTGAAGTGATTCACATTTTGCTGCCCCTTGGGCCACCTAGCAGTGACCGTTTTCATTTTAGTATAAAAACGTACGCCATCTGAGCCGTGCATATTAAGTGGCCCAAAAATAGAACGCTTCCAACCACCAAAGCTATGAAATGCCATGGGAACAGGAATAGGTACATTAACACCCACCATACCGACTTGAACCTGATGTGTATAAGTATGCGCCGCTTCACCACTTGCGGTAAAAATAGATGTGCCGTTACCATACTCATGCTCGTTCACTAGTTGTAAAGCTTCTTCAAAACTGTTTACTCTAACGACCGCCAATACAGGGCCAAATATTTCTTCCTGATAAATTCGCATATTAGCTTTAACATTATCAAATAAGGTCGGCCCTACAAAATAACCTTGTTCATTACCTGTTGCCTTAAAGTCTCGGCCATCAGTTACTAATGTAGCCCCTTCATCAACACCACAGTTAATATAATCAACTACCTTGTCTGCATGTTGCCTACTAATGAGTGGCCCCATATCTGGCTCTTGCGCTTCTCCAAGCCCTGGGCCTACCTTCATACTGTTTATTTCTTGCTGCAATTTACCAATCAAGGCATCAGCAGCCTCATCACCCACACATACGGCAACAGAGATCGCCATACAACGCTCGCCGGCAGAACCATAAGCTGCCCCCATTAATGATGCACTTACCAAGTCAATATCTGCATCAGGCATAACAACCATGTGATTCTTCGCCCCACCTAAAGCCTGGACTCGCTTACCGTGAGCACTACCTGTGGCATAAACATACTCAGCTATTGGGGTTGAACCAACAAAACTTACAGCTGCAACAGCTGAGTCTGTCAGTAATACATCCACTGACTCTTTATCACCATTTATTACGTTAAATACACCGTCTGGCAAACCCGCTTCAGTCAATAACTCGGCAATTCTCAGCACGACGCTTGGATCTTTCTCTGAAGGTTTCATCACAAAGGTATTGCCACAAGCGATAGAAACAGGAAACATCCATAGCGGCACCATAGCAGGAAAGTTAAATGGAGCAATACCTGCACACACTCCTACTGGCTGCATTAGCGAGTAACTATCTACCCCACGGCCCACATTCATGGAAATTTCGCCTTTATTTAAATGTGGAATACCACAGGCAAATTCAACCACTTCAATACCACGAGTAAGCTCACCTTGGGCGTCTGAGAATACTTTACCGTGTTCTTCTGAAATGAGTTGCGCTAGTTCATCTTTGTGTTTCTCTAGCAACCCTTTAAATGCAAACATTACACGAGATCTATTTAACGGTGTCACCCCGCTCCATGCCGCTAAAGCACCTTGCGCTGACTTTATTGCAGCTTGGGTTTCTGCAGCAGTTGATAGTGATACCTGTTTAATCTGCTCTCCTGTGGCAGGGTTATATACTGCACCCTGTCTGTTTGACTGGCTTTGAATATGTTTTCCGCCGATATAATTACTTAATATTTGCATTAATGATTCCTCAATATGACCTTAGGTCAAAAATTAGTATGGCTGCTTAGCCTGATTATCTATGTACTCTGCGTGCGCTAGGTTTACCGTGTCTCGCTCTGATACTTGTGGGATTGCGACATCCCACCATGAACCATTATCAGTCGTTTCATGGGGGTCGGTGTCTATGCAAATAAGCGTGCTCTTTGAGGCCGTTTTGGCTCGTAATAATGCAGCTTCTAATGCTTCAAGATCAGCAACCTTTTCACCATTGGCTCCCATTGCACGTGCATGGGCTGCAAAATCAATTTGCATGGCTTCAGGCTCACCCGCACAGTTTTCCAATAAATTATTAAACGGAGCATTACCTGTTCCTTGCTGTAAACGGTTAATACAGCCGAAACCTCTGTTGTCTAATAACACCACTACAATCTTTTGGTTGAGCATGACAGACGTCGCTAACTCAGAGTTCATCATCATGTAAGAGCCATCGCCCACTACTACGATGACGTTTCTTTGAGGATTAGCCATCTTTACACCAAGTCCACCAGCAATCTCATATCCCATACAAGAAAACCCATATTCAACATGGTAACTTCCTGGGCCTTCTGCACGCCAAAGTTTATGTAGCTCGCCTGGCAATCCACCAGCAGCACAAACCACCACATCAGTTTTCTCACTCGTGCGTTTGACTGCACCTAAAACCTGCGCGTCAGATGGTAATACCATGTTATTCATTGCGGTTAACTTGTTATAAGTAACTTGCCACTTTTGGTCTAAATGATGGGCATAGTCAAACCACTTCTGCGGTGCGGCCCAATTACCAAGGCTTGCTGATAACTGCTTAAGTACAGCCTTAGCATCTCCAACTAATGGAATCGCACTATGTTTAATGGCATCAAACTCTGTCACATTTAATTGTACTAACAGCTTATTGGTCTTTTCGAGTAAGGTCCGAGATTCTGTAGTGAAATCTTGCAATCTGGTTCCTATCGCAACGACAACATCAGCTTCACTTGCCAAACTATTAGCCGCTTCACTACCAGTAACCCCTATACCACCCACAGCGCACGGGTGCGTCCATGGCAAACAGCCTTTTCCTGCTTGAGTTTCAGCTACTGGGATTTTATGTTTAAGAGCAAAATCAGCTAACAAAGGCGCAGCACCAGAATACAGCACGCCACCACCAGCAATAATCAAAGGGTTATCCGCCTCTTTAAGCACACTCAATACGGCATTTAACTCAAACTCCTCGGCTTCTACACGGCGAATGCGATGTACCTTTCTTTTAAACATATAAGTTGGATAATCAAAGGCTTCTGCTTGAACATCTTGCGGAAATGCTAAGGTAACAGGGCCACAACTTACTGCATCAAGTAAGGTTTTAATGGCAACAGGCAAACTATGAATTAACTGTTCTGGACGCGTAATACGATCAAAGTAACGGCTAACAGGCTTAAAACAGTCATTTGCAGAAATAGTCGGGTCAGAAAAATCTTCAATTTGTTGTAAAACAGGGTCCGGCTTACGATTGGCAAACGTATCACCTGGCACAAATAGCACCGGTAACCTATTAGCATGAGCCAGTGCTGCTGCCGTAACCATATTAGTGGCCCCAGGGCCAATAGATGAAGTACACATCATCATTCTATTGCGCTGATTACTTTTAGCATATGCAATGGCCACATGGGCCATGCCTTGCTCGTTATGCGCCCTATAAGTCGGGAACGTTTCCTGAGCTTGGTATAGAGCCTCACCTAAACCCGCCACATTACCATGTCCAAAGATTGCAAATGCGCCAGCAAAAATAGGGACAGGCTGATTGTCTGTTTGACCGTCTAATTGAATATATTGTTGACTCAAATAACGGATCATTGCTTGTGCAGCAGTTAACCTAATGGTTGTCATATTAATGCTCCTTACGCTTATTCCACGCATCAACTAAGGTCATATAATTCTGACCAATTTGTTGTTTTAATTGGTCATCTGAAATTTTATTTGATAACCACGCTTCACTTGGCCCAGAAAATATAGAACGCCCAACAGCAAACCCTTTACACAATGGAAAAGAAGCGCTATCGACAAACCCTTGGGTTAACTCTTCAAATGGCGCATCCAAACCTAGCAGAATAACCCCTCGGCAATGGGGAGAGCGTTGCTCAACCAAATCGCTCATTTTAGCCCATGCAGTTTTTGATGGAGAAGGCAGCTTCCACCAATCAGGACGAATATCTAAGTCATAAATCATCTTCATACAAGCAACGACAGTATCGTCGTTGCTTGACATATCTTTGGTTGGGATCACTTCCAAAAGCAGTTCATGGCCACTAACACAGCAAGCTTGATAGAGCTCCAGCAACTGTCTAGATTGGACTTGCCACATTTCTGCTTCATCATCTGGATGCATAAAGACCAAACACTTCACCACATGTTCTTTTGGCCAAGTCACTAAACGTGAACCGATTGACCGCCCCCCTTCTAACTCAAGAGGCCTAGATGCTGGTAACTCAACGGGACGACCTATCCATATATTTTGTCCTGTCACGGTATTTAAAGCATCTTGTCCATAGGTATCATCAATCAACACTCCAACTTGATTATTGGCTAATTGATTAGCATGCTCCTGCTGACCTAAAACTTGCTGTAATGCACTTAATATTAATTGTTTAAGAGGTTTAATATGGGAAATATCGGCACCAACTTTGTTGGCCATATCCACCAATTGAATACGATGATCAAAGGCTAAAATACATAACTCTCCCCAATCATTAGGGAACCTTGTTGTCACTCTGTGTAAATAATTTAATTCAGGGTCAAGATCTGGGCGTTTTATCTCATGTTGATGGGCAATATAGTAATCTAGCTCTTCAGGGGTAGGAATTGCTGGTGCACATCCATGACGAGACACCACCAAAGCACCAGAGGCATTAGCAAAGGTACAAGTTTGTTCATAACCTTTACCTGTTAACCACCCTCTTAAAAAGCCAGCCATAAACGCATCACCGGCTCCTAGTACATTCAAAATGTCGACTTTTACACCTTCAGCAAAAAATGCATCATCAATAGACGGGGGAATATCAGCATCAAAAATAGAACATCCCATTGCCCCGCGTTTTAACACTATTGTTGCAGTACTTAGCTTACGAATAATACTCAATGCTTCAACAGTATCAGTTGTCCCTCCAGCAATGTGTACCTCTTCTTCTGTGCCAACAATTAAATCACATAAAGGCACAATTGATTGTACATGCTGAGTCACGCTATCAGCAATGACAAAACGATTATCACCATCTCCTGGGCGAGTTAAGCCCCACAAGACAGGTCTATAATCTATGTCTAAAATCACCTTGGTGTTGTTGGCTCTAGCATAACGAATAGCTTGACGAGCAACCTTATCTACATGAGGTGTCGAAAAATGGGTACCAGTAATAAGCAATGATTTAGACGAAGCAATGTAAGCTTCATCGAAGTCATCAACAGCTATTGCCATATCAGCGCAGTCAGCGCGATAAAATAATAAGGGAAATTCTTCTTTAGACTTAATAGATAGAATAGCGAGCGCAGTTAACCTTTCTTTATCTGTTACTACGTGACTTGTATCTACGCCAGCTCGACTTAATTCTTCACGGATAAACTCACCAAATTGTTCATCGCCAACACGAGTCAACATAGATGACTTAAGGCCTAGTCTTGCTGCACCAAAGCAAATATTACATGAAGAGCCACCTAACGTTTTTGAAAACGACGAAATATCTTGGAGCCGGTCACCTATTTGCTGCCCATACAAATCCACTGAAGCACGTCCAAGACAAATTACGTCTAAACTCTTAGTATCTTTCATGTGTTACCCGCATATTTTAATTTAATGTAGAACATGCCAAATAAAATAGAACATATTTTCCATTTTTTCAACTGTGGAATATTTATTCCTTATGCGCTATCCTTAACTACATTAGATTTTATTACAAGAATATATTCATGGCAGTGACTCAATCTGAACTTGAAGCAAAAATCCAAAAACAAAGCACCAATTTAAGTAAACGCTTACAACAGGTTGCCCGATATATACTAGATAACCCAAGTGATATTGCATTTGGGACAACTTCAAGTATCGCTGCAGATGCAGGTGTTCATGCATCTGCCTTAATTAGGTTTGCCCAAGCATTTGGGTTTGAAGGCTTCAGCGATATGCAAAAGCTCTTCAAAGACAAGTTAGCTATAGCTGCGCCAGATTATCAGGTACGAATAGAGTCTGTTTTAAAAGAGCAGCCCACTCACGATGAACAAAACGGTTTGGGTTGGTTAAAACAAATATCACGTGCAAATACACAAGCCCTTGAAGACATGTGTAACAAGGTTGATGACGCTGCCTTAGATGAGGCGATAACCTTACTTAACAAAGCGCCACTTATTCATATCCAAGGGGTTAGACGTTCTTTTCCTACCGCATGTTATTTCAGTTATTTACTTAATAACATTGGTCGAAAATCTCATTTAATTGACAATGTAGGCCAGATGTCTCGCTCTCAATCTAACTTAATGTCAGAAGGAGAAACGTTATTTGCTATAAGTTTTGCGCCTTATGCCCAAGAAACCCAAGAGATTGTCGAAGAAGCCAAATCAAGAGGGTTGTCGATTATCTCGTTAACAGATAGCCAGCTTAGTCCACTAATACCGTTATCTGATGTATGTATAAAAATTAAAGAAGCTGAAATTCACTCATTTCGGTCTTTAAATGGCAGCATCAGTATCATCCAAGCACTCATGCTTGGCTTAATACACCATTCAACAAGCTAGTAGGAGTATTTATGTCTTATTTACATAGCCGCCCACAACAACCCGATGAACATAATAGAATTCAACATATCAGCCCTGAATCGGCAAGTTGGGAATATGTGGGCTTTGAAGTGCTCACCCTTAATGCTGGCGAACAGCAGCAGTTTTTAACAGAACAAACTGAAGTATGTGCAGTTATTGTGTCGGGCAAAGTCGATATTTCTACACAGCAACAGCATTACCCAAATTTAGGTGAGCGTCACTCAGTGTTTGATAACATCGCTCCTTTTGCAGTTTATGCGCCGCCGTCTGAGACTATGACAATAAAAGCCAATACCGATGCTGAAATAGCCTTGTGTAGAGCACCAGCAACAGGTGAATATCCAGTACGACTAATCACCCCGGATGACTGCGTGTCTATGGTTCGGGGAGAAGGCACAAATACACGCCACATCACTAACATCATGATGGACAATGTTAACGCCGAAAAGCTGTTGATAACTGAAGTGATTACCCCAAATGGACATTGGTCTAGTTACCCTCCTCATAAACATGATACTGATGCCCTTCCTAATGAAACGGCGTTAGAGGAAACTTATTATCACAAGTTTAGCCCTCAACAAGGTTTTGCATTTCAAAGGGTTTATACAGATGACCGTAGTATTGACGAAACAATATGTGTTGAACAAAATAGTGTGGTGATGGTGCCTGAGGGGTACCATCCAGTCGGTGCTCCCCATGGTTATGATCTTTACTATTTAAATGTTATGGCTGGACCTAAGCGTGAATGGGTGTTCCATAATGATCCAGCACATGAATGGATGTTAAAAAAATAGCGAATCTATTAATCAACCAATTGGTAGTTATTTTTTAGAATAGTGATGATCTCTGCTTTGGGGTTGTCACTAATCGCAATTGGTTTACCTGTAATCTTTTCAGCAATACCCATATAGGTTTTTGATACTTGCATAAGTACTTCTACAGGAAGTGCGTTGTCACGAGCTAAGGCTTCGCGTTCAGGCATTCTATTTTTGTCTAATAAAATATCAGGATCTGGAAACAGATTAAGAAGTAACTGTCTAAAGCCTTCTTTAGAGTTCTCTTCTACTTTTCCTTGTTGATATTTATCTGCATCCCAAATACGTGATGAGTCGGGAGTCCCTACTTCATCCATATAAATTAGCTTATCGTTACCTTTTAAGTCTTTTACATACCCAAATTCAAATTTAGTATCGACAAATATCTGACCGATATTTTCTAAAGCGTCACTGATTACATTAAAACCTTCGGTTAATAGCTTTTCATATAATGCAATGTCTTGTTCTTGTACAAAATTAAACGCCGCGTAGTTATCTTGAATATTCTGACGGGTGATATTTACATCATCTGCTTCTGGTACACCATCAATTCCTTTTAATATACCTTTAGTAGAAGGGGTCATTAACAGATTTGATAATTTACTGTCTTGGGTCAAGCCTTCCTCTAATTGAATACCACAAAACTCTCGCTCACCCTTTTTATACGCACGCCACATAGAGCCCGTTATATACTCACGACATATAGCTTCTATCATCACAGGTTTAGCTTTTTGTACTATCCATACGAAAGGATGAGGAATATCTAATATATGGCTATCTGCCAAACCTTGATCTTTAAATAACCTGAACCAATGATTTGAGATAGCATTCAAGGCTGCCCCTTTGCCAGGTACACCTTGCATTCCCTCTTCACCATGCCATATACAATCAAATGCTGAGATACGATCACTGATAACCATAATAGCCAGTGGTGTATCATGTGGAACTGGATAGTTTTGTTCTTTTATTAAACGTTGGCTGTCTTGTTCTGTTAACCAATAAACCGAGCGAACTTTTCCGCTATGAACGGGTAAATGAGTACGTATAGGTAGGTCATCGTTTACTGATAAAATTGAGTCTGCAATCGACATTTAAGGTCAACTCCACAAGGTCAAAACAAAAGAAACAACTAGAGAGTACTAGCTGATAGTTGCCAACCTAACACCTAAGAATTAAGTAATAGGCTGGCAGTTTTTTAAATATCTAAATTATCATCAGACATATATTCAGAAAAAGGTTTATATAAATCTGTCAGCTGATTAACCGGAAAAGGAATGCTTTCTTCATCCATAAAGGTGATGGATGTCTTTTTACCAATATCAATGACTTTAATTCTATACTCGTCTTCATCAAGCGCTAGTTCACCACTTTCGCTAGACCAAATATTACTCCACCAAGAACTATCACCATCACTATAATTTAAAAAAAGCATACCATTTGATTTATCAAAATCTTTGACATCAAAACCTAGCTTTCTAAGCACTAACAACAAACGAGGCCAAGCAATATCATAATCTGCATCGACTACAAATGCCGGTTCACCATCCGCATCAAACCCTAATTCAGTTTCTAATCCTTGGCGAATTTGACGAAAACGTTTCACAGTTTGAACACGAGTATTAAACTCATAATGAGCCACAACCTGATTCAACACGTCAACTTCGTATCGTCTTTGATCTTTAGGTATCATTATTTCAGGGCTATCTGGTGTTAGCTTTTCTTTATAAGCTACTAAGTTTGAACTTAACGACGCCGTTCTTCCATGCGTTTTTTTATCAACTTTAAACTCGAAGCGTTTACTTTCCAATTTCTCAGAGCCATAAAGTGTGTACCAGCTGTTTTCTAAGCTTGCATCATAAACAATCCAATCGGTTACCAGACGAAAATTTTCTTCATCCATTTCTTGAATACCAATGTCTTGTGATTTTAGAAAACTTGTAAGCTGCCCCCAAATTGTGACTTCTAATGGTTCATCATCATCCACTTGGTCAAACCACACTCTGGCAGTCTTGGACCCTTCTTCTATATGTGAGCCGGCAACAACTGGCAACACTAAAGATGGAGACAAAACACTCAGCTCTTTGCCTAAAGTATCTGTAGGTGCAGTGGCACCTAATTCTGGTAATTTATAACTCTCGCTAAAGTTTGGAGAATCAACCTCTTCTGGGATATTAATACGTTGCCCAGGTGTTTCTTTGGTATATTCAAAGCTTCCACTAGCTAATTCTCGTTCTTCAATTGAACTACAGGCAGCCAAAAGGCTTACAACTAATATACCTGTTACTTGATACTTATAGGTCATGCATTCTCCTTAAGAAAGTACGCCAGAACTGCGCATGACATCTTCGATATGTTTTTGGCTCTCAAGTTCCGACTCAACCATAGGTAAACGCAAAAAAGCTGAATTTGTTTTGCCCATTTTAAATAAGGCCCACTTTGGAAGCACTGGATTAGGTTCGATAAATAAGGCGGTATGAAGACCTTCTATCTGTTTATCAATCTTTTTCGCCAAAGCAATGTCTTTATTTTTAGCAGCGTTACACATCTCTGACATTTGTTTTGGTGCAATATTAGCGGTAACGGAAATAACACCATGCCCACCATTTTCAAGAAATTCACACCCCGTTGAATCATCACCGCTTAACAACACAAACCCCTCCGGCACTAAAGCCTGGGTTTCTTTTAAGCGACTAATGTCACCGGTTGCATCTTTTAAACCAACAATTTTTGGGTGTGAAGCGAGCTCAGCAACCGTTTCAGGTAACATGTCAGCTACTGTTCTGCTTGGAACGTTATACAATAAAACCGGTAAATCAGTAGCATCAGCAACGGCTTTAAAGTGAGCCACCATACCTTTCTGCTGCGGCTTATTATAATAAGGCACGACACTTAAAAAACCTTGAATACCTGTTTCCGCCATTTGTGTACTTAAAAAGATAGCTTCTTCAGTTGAATTTGCACCACTACCCGCAATAACAGGAATTTTACCTTGGGCATATTCTACCGTTTTACGCACAACTTCAATGTGTTCAGAAAAAGGTAACGTTGCAGATTCACCAGTGGTACCAACGGCGACTATACCGTGTGACCCATTTTCGATATGAAACTCAACAAGATGTTTTAATGAAGGGTAATCTATTTCACCACTATCAAACATAGGCGTGATCAGCGCCACAAAACTACCAGTAAACATGGTCTCTCCGTAAAAAATTAGCGCCTAATGGTAAAGACCTAACCCATTAAAAACAAGCTTTGAATAACTAAACTCACACATTAGAACGGAAACTGGATCAACTGTCCCTAAATCATGTATGTTATACGCAATTTAAACAGTAGGGTTTGCTTAAAAATGAGTCAACAATTGATAATCACCATCTTAGGCGCTAATCAGCTAGGCGTATTAAGCGACTTAGTCGATACGGTGTTTAGTATAGGATGCAATATTTTAGACAGTCGACAAGCGGTATATGGCAAAGACTTTTCTCTTACTATGATTGTAGAAGGAAGCCAGAGTGCTGTAACTCAAGCCGAGTGTTTATTACTACAAACCTGTCAAAAATATAATTTACTATCCATTATGAAGCGAACTACTGAGCATTCTAAACAAAATTTAGAACACATCGCTGATGTAGTTGTAACAGGTCTGAGGACACGTGGGTTAATTGATCAAGCTACACAATTTTTCGACCAACATAATATTTCGGTAAGTGCATTCAGGCTAAAGTTCATCAATGACGAAAACGAACCTAGTGCTTCAAATAAACAAATGAAATGTAAAATGGTTATCTCAATTCCACATGATTTAGACGTAAATATGATCGAGCAATCTTTTAAAGCCTTGTTATCAGAGCATAATTTACAAGGTACAATTACCTTAAACCACTAATTTTATATTTTAAACAATAGTATTTTTATAAGGCATATATATCATGCAAACACTTAAAGTTGGCGATTTAGCACCTCAGTTTTCACTGTCAGATCAAGACAACAAAACTGTTTCTCTATCAGATTTTAACGGCAAAAAAGTACTGGTATATTTTTATCCCAGAGCTTCAACCCCAGGTTGCACTATCCAAGCTTGCGCCCTACGAGATACAAAATCTGAGTTAGATACTTTAAACGTTGTTGTTTTAGGTATCAGCCCTGATACTCCCAAAAAACTGACAAACTTTATAACCAAACAAGAGCTAAACTTCACCTTGTTAGCCGATGAAGACCATGCTATCTGCGAAGATTACAATGTTTGGCAGTTGAAAAAGTTCATGGGAAAAGAAAACATGGGAGTAGTCAGAACATCTTTTCTGATTGATGAAAATGGCAATATCGAATATATTTTCGATAAATTTAAAACCAAAGATCACCATCAGGTAGTACTTGATTATTTGAATAGTTAGTAGGACTACTCGGAAGCCAACTTAATTGGCTTCCGTCTTTTTGTTATGTATTTTAGGGCTAGACCAAGCAGTGCTAACCGCTTTAACTAATGTTGCTAATGGTATAGCAAAAAACACTCCCCAGAATCCCCACAAACCTCCAAAAAATAGTACCGCTATAATAATATATACAGGGTGCAAACTTACTGCTTCAGAAAACAAAATAGGTACTAGTGCATTGCCGTCTAACGCTTGAATAATGCTGTATGCAATCATCAAATACCAAAAGTCTGGAGTCACCCCCCATTGAAACAGTGCCACTATCGCTACAGGTATAGTTACCACAGCAGCTCCGATATAGGGAATTAATACAGAAAACCCTACCAAGACTCCTAATAACAGGGCATAACGCAAATCCATAAATGCGAAGGTTACCGCTGATACTGTACCAACAATGACAATCTCAATAACTTTACCTCGAATATAGTTAGCGATTTGTGAATTCATTTCAGTTCCAACTTGTTTTATCAAACGGCGCTCTGCTGGCAATAACGAGGAAACATTACCTAATAAAATGACTTTATCTTTAAGCATAAAGAACACCATTAATGGAACTAAAATCACATAGATTAATAATGCGCCTAATCCCCCTAGGGAGCTGAATGAAGCTGAAAGAAGCTGCTCACCTAAAGACACTATTTTTTCGTTCACCCCCACTAGCATATTTTGAATATGAGAAGTTTCTACAAAATCAGGGTATGTTTCTGGCAATTCTAGTAACCAAGTTTGCCCCTCTTCCCATATCTGTGGCATTTCTGTTATTAAATTAATACTCTGTTGAGTGACAACAGGCACAATACCGACAAATGCAAGAATCGAAACGCTTAAAAAAGTAAACAAAACGAGTAGAGTGACGTAACTTCTAGACAGCCCTAGCTTTTCCAATTGAGTCACAGGCCAATCCAATAAGTAGGCAATGACGGCAGCCACAATTACAGGCATTAGGATTCCACCCCACACTGCTAACAACAAAGATGTTATTAGTAGCAGCATAAGTAACATGACTGAATCTGGATCGGAAAACTTACGCTTATACCAACGTTCAAAAATGTTTAACATTTAGATCCCTTCTTTTTTCGAGAAAAACAACAGCTAACACCTTTGATACTTCTCATTAATGGTTAATGTATGTGAGAATGACATTATTGCACAAAGTCATCCTGATAAAATAATCAAATAACTCAAGAAGAGGCAATTTTTGCTACAAAATTGGAACTGTCGGTTTGGCAGTATAAAAAACATAACCCAGTTAAAAAAGACTATTAATATGGGAGAAATCCCTGATTATTATAGATTGATTGCCAACACGCTTTCAGAATTAGAAGGCACTTTTACTGATGGCTTTGATAATAATATTAAGTATTTATTAAAAAAAGATAACTGGCAGCCAGTCAATTTAGTGAATGGAAAGCCTCAAGTTAAACTACTCAAACATTTAAGCGATTACTCATTTGATTTGCATTGTTTCCCCATTATTAATGGTGAACCACAAATTCTTGTTGAACCTTACAGCCCCTTGTCTCCTTTTAAAGAATTTAATCCAGCTGTTATCGGTCCCTTGTTACGGATTCCAAATTTACAAGAGTTTATACATATTACAACGCGCTTTGGTGATGAGGCAGACTTAGAACTATTGAAATATATTCATATGTTAGTAGAACAACTTGTAACTCTACTGAAACAAAATATTTTAGTTATTGACGATACAGGGACATCAATTAAAGATATCTACACCGAATCAGTGGCACAACTCAATGAACATACTAATGAAAACCGATATAATTGAACTAATAATACGAAAATGATTCTTAAACACTAACCAAAACCTATAATATTGCCCCGTGATTGTTCACGGAAGAAAACAAAACTAGAATGAATTTATGCTAAAACCAATTGTGACCACAATATTGTCTGCACTTTTGACAGTGTTGATAAACAGCGCTTCAGTTGATGCTGCCAATAAAAAGAATACGCTACCAGAAATTGGCGTTGTGGCTTCAAGCGCGATCACATTAGATAAAGAGGTACTGATTGGCGATGCACTGATGCGCCAATTACGTGGACAGGGCCCTGTAATCAATGATCCTTTGCTTGATGAATATATTCAAGATATTGGGAACCGCTTGGTTACACAAGCAGAAAACGTTAAATTTCCTTACACCTTCTTTATATTAAACAGTCCTGACATAAATGCTTTTGCTTTTTTTGGGGGCCATATTGGTATCCATACTGGTCTCATTTATAACGCAAGGAATGAATCAGAACTGGCGTCGGTATTAGCCCATGAAGTAAGCCATGTTACCCAAAGGCATATTGCCCGTAGCATTGAAGCCAAACAAAAATCATCACCGCTACAAATAGCGTCAATGTTAGGATCTATCTTACTGGCTGCAGTTAACCCTGAAGCTGGAATTGCGGCACTATCTACCACTAACGCAGCCTCTGCGCAATCATCAATAAACTACACCAGGCAAAATGAAAAAGAGGCTGATAGGGTCGGTATTGGCATACTAGCGCAAGCAGGGTTTGATCCGAATGGTGCAAGTAGTTTTTTTGGAATATTGACTGAAAAAAGCCGCTCAAAATCGACTCGTTTAGCTTTTTTACAAACTCATCCATTACCTGAGTCACGAATAGCTGATGCTAGGTCCCGTGCGGCGTCATACCGACCTAGAAACGTTCCCCCAAGTTTAAATTTTCATTTAGCAAAATCAAGGATCTTAGCTAGGTATTATGGCAACCCTAAAAATAATATTGCTTATTTTTCAGATTTAATAAAAAAGAAAAATTATGTATTTAAACAGGCTCCACAATACGGCCTGGCGCTAGCTTACTTAGCAAATGAGCAACCTAGAAAGGCTTTAACTTTAATTGAAGAGTTGCTAGATAGAGATGCAAATAACTTGTTTTACTTAGATACATTCTCTGATATTGCGGCTGCAACTAAGCAGTTTGATCAAGCTATCCATAAATTAACAGAACAAAGCGTATTAACACCTTATAACCAAGTAGTAACCCTGAATTTAGCCAACATATTGATGCAGTCTCAACAACCAGATAAAGCCGTCGCAATACTGAAAGACTATTTACTAATTAATCCAGAAAGCATGCTTGCCTATGAACTGATCTCTGAATCTTACAGAATGGGTGATAAAAGTTTAGAAATGCACCAAGCTAAAGCTGAGCTATATTCGCTAGTTGCTTCATACCCAAGAGCAATAGATGAATTGCATACCGCTTATAACTTTGCAGGTGATAGGAGAATCGAAAAACAAAGGATTAGAGCCAGGATTGATCAGTTAAGAACGGCGCAAGAGAGGCTACAAACGCTGTAACTTTTCTATTATTTGTTTGAGCTTTAGTGCACTTTGCTCACCTTTTAATTGAGTCACAACTGCACCTTTAGGGTCTAATATAAAAGTGGTGGGTAAGCTACTAGGTGCTTGTTGCCATGGTAGTGTATGTAGAATACTAATCACTGTGAATTGAATATCGTACTTTTGCTGCAACGCAGACAACTCATCAACAGAAAGAGTATCGTAACTCACAGCAAATAGCCTTATAGAATCTCCATACTGATGATGAAAATCATTTAACTCTGGGAGTTCACGCAAACATGGTGTGCACCACTCAGCAAAATAATTTACGACAGTCCACTTTCCCTCAGAACTGCGCCATTTATATGCCTTACCGTTAAGTACTTCAAAGTCAGGTGCTAGGTATTGATTCAATCCAAAACCTAGCGCCAACGCTAGCAACGATAAAAGCACAACTAAAAGCTTCTTCAAGGTTAGATATTCCTTAACAAAAACAGCCAAATTAACGGTAGAATACGACTTTTAACTTAAGCTGAAAATTTAATTTATGTCAGAACTAAAGATTTTACACAATCCAAGATGTTCAAAAAGCCGACAGACTTTGCAATTACTACAAGAAAATGGCCATGCACCAGAGGTGATAGAATATCTAAAAACACCTATAGATAAAGGACAAATTGCAATTATCATCGAGTTATTAGGATTCTCTAGCGCCAGGCAACTTATGCGAAAAGGTGAAGATGCATACAAAGAACAAAAGCTGGCAAAAGAAGAAAGCGAAACGGTTTTAATTCAAGCTATGGTGGATACCCCCAAACTCATAGAAAGACCGATAGTTTTAGTGAATGGTAAAGCTGCTATTGGACGTCCCCCTGAGTCTGTTTTGGATATACTATGACTCGTCCGGTTTTGGTGCTGTATTATAGTCGTCATGGCTCTACTCTTGCTATGGCAAAAAAGATTGCTCAAGGTATTGAGCAACAAGGCCATGAAGCTCGGCTTCGCACAGTACCTGAGGTCAGCACCAATATAGATAGTCAGCAAGCAGCAGTGCCCTTTTCAGGGGATCCTTTTGTCACTCAAGAAGATTTGCAGGAATGTTGCGCGTTAGCGCTAGGTAGCCCCACCCGATTCGGAAACATGGCAGCCCCTCTTAAATACTTTTTAGATGAAACCAGCGCCAATTGGTTAGCTGGAACAATGGAAAATAAGCCTGCCTGTGTATTTACGTCAACATCCAGTATGCACGGAGGTCAGGAAACCACCTTAATTACAATGATGATACCACTTTTACACCATGGGATGTTGTTGTGTGGTTTACCTTATTCAAACCCACAGCTTCATACTACTCAAACTGGCGGTAGCCCTTATGGAGTAACTCATTTATCACAAGGTAAAACAGGTAGTAAACTGAGTGAAGATGAACAAGTTCTGTGTATCCAACAAGGCAAAAGGCTTGCACTATTTGCCAGTAAATTAGAGAGCTAAGATGACATTTGATAGCGCATTTTTTCGAAAGCTGACACTTTTTAGTTATTTTCCTTTGGTGATTTGGTTGCCGGTATGGCACTTTTATCTAACGCCAGATAAAACAACCTCGACTACCTTCACAATATTGTTTTGGATTGTACCTATATTGCTGCCAGCAATTGGCTTAATAAAAGCAAAACCTTATACCCATGCTTGGACCAACTTTATCGTAATGTATTATTTGCTTCATGGGTTAACTGCAATTTATGCTGTTGATGGAGAAAGGCTTTATGCTTTTATTGAAATTCTTTTATGTTGCCTGTTATTCACTGGTTGTAGCGCCTATGCCCGCTTAAGAGGTCGTGAATTAGGTTTAGGTATCCGAAAGTTAAAAGAAGAACTAGCAGAAGAAAAACAAGCTTTTGAGGGCCAAAAGCCTAAGTAAGCTTTAGCTCTGTAAACCATTAATAGAAAGCTTAGAAAGTGAGGGTATCTTTCACAAAAGGGATGGTAAGCTTTCGTTGTTGTTGTAGAGACTTTTCATCCAATATATCTAAAGATTGAATAAGCGCTGGCATATCTCTTTGCCAGTGGTTTACCAAATACCTGGCCACATCCCGAGACATATTCAGTCCACGGTGGCTCGCCTTTACTATTAAGGCTTCTTGGCGTTGCTCATCAGTCAATGAATGTATTTGAAAGCTAGTCCCCCAAGATAGTCGAGAAATTAAATCAGGAAGTTGTAATGTAAGTTTTTGCGGAGGTTGGTTGCCAGTAATTACGAGACAACTATCCGCTTTTTCTTTAACGCGGTTGATTAAATTAAAGATTGCCTCTTGCCAATCCTGTTCGTCATCTAAATATTCTATATCATCCAAGCAAATTAATTGATAATGCTCAAGGCTTTGTAAAACATCGGGAGACATCTGCTGCTTTTCTTTAAAACTAAAATAAACACAAGTAGCATTTACATGTTCTGCTTTAAGACATGAAGCATACAATAAGTGACTTTTACCCACGCCAGTATCAGCAAATAAATACGTCAACCAATGTTCAATATTTTTATTAGTATGCTCTTCAAATAGATTTAATAAATGATGGCAGACTTGCTGGTTTTTCCCTGGGATAAAACTCTCAAAAGATTCAGTATCTTTAATTCCAACAGGTAACAACAATTGACCAGTTACTTGACCCAAAAGAACTCCAACTCACCGATTGGTTGCCCAAATTCATCTAAAACAGCTTGAACATGTTTATCTAGTCGTAAAACAGCTTTTAAATCATCTTCAGTTCCCAGCAAAGCAAGCTCAAAGGTGGCCTGCTCACCTACCTGACGAACGAGGCTACCATGACTAACAACGCTTAAACTTTCCAAAAATTCTAAAACGTGTGCATAATCAGTCATCGATTTAAGGTTTTTAAATGTTAACTCAATTTTATTTTCATTTGGGTTAATTGAAGTTAAATCAACTGCGTATTTTAATGCCAAATTATCAGCCAAATCATCAACTAATTTTCGAACGATAACATTTTCATCCGCCCCTGAAACCTGGCCTGATAACAATTTCCCACCACCCAGCATTGTCCAATCTGCTATCCAAGTATTACTAGCTTGTATATTATTATCGGGATCTTTTTGTTGGTAAATTCTGGCAGACAATACTGAGTTAACACCATACCTTTCACTCGCTCGATTCAAGTTAAGAGTAAAACCTCCCCAAATATCGTAAATATTCAGTGCTTGTCGGTCATCTAGATCCCACAAAGGCTCAATAAGGCGCACCCCTCTAAGTTGCCCTTGTTGATGTAACCATTCAAATGACTCTGGAAATTTCTCGGAGTTAACAATTTCTTTGTCTCCATTAATAGACTCAATCACTAACCATACTAAGGTATCTGGGCGTCTTTTATCCCAGATAGGAAAGCCCGCATTACGAACAAGCGTTTCTATACGCTGGGGCTCAAAATTAACGACAATATATAGCTGAGACTCTTGATTTTCATAACTATACGAACGAATAAACCGGGTTGGTTTAGATATGGCCTGCTTAACTTGGCCATTAGCCAAAATATCTCTATTACCCCGTACTTTTAGTAACACCTGTTTGAACGCCACAGCAAAAGCAGCACTTTGCGCTCTATTCGATTGATCAGAAACTGCAATCCTGGCATCAAACAAATCTTCAATGACAGCAGCTTGTAATGGTTGCCATACACTGAAACACCAAAACAATACGACCAAAAACGCTGATTTAATCTTTATTGGCATCAGGGCCAACACTCCTCAAAGCAAATATGTACTAATCAAAAAGTATTGTCTTTTATTTAGAAACAAAATTCACCTATTGTTTAGTAAATTATCTGTTCTATATAAAAGAATGATCTGTGATTGGTATTAGTTAAGCAAGCTGTTAAAATCTGCGCTCTTTTTTAGGGCCAATCGAGGAGCACCCGTGAGCGATAAGAATTCATCATTAAGTTACAAAGACGCTGGAGTAGATATTGATGCAGGAAACCAGCTTGTTGAAAGAATAAAATCGGTCACAAAGAAAACTCACAGACCCGAAGTAATGGGCGGTTTAGGTGGATTTGGAGCACTATGCTCGCTTCCCGAAAAATATAAAAAGCCATTGTTAGTTTCTGGTACCGACGGTGTGGGGACTAAGCTTAGGCTTGCCATGGACTTAGAGCAGCATTCAGGTATTGGCATAGACCTAGTTGCCATGTGTGTGAATGATTTAATAGTACAAGGTGCTGAGCCATTATTCTTTTTGGATTATTATGCCACAGGAAAACTTAATGTAGACACTGCCACCGAAGTAGTAACAGGCATAGGTAAAGGTTGTGAGCTATCAGGTTGCGCTCTTATTGGTGGTGAAACCGCAGAAATGCCAGGCATGTACCACGGAGAAGACTATGATGTGGCAGGTTTTTGTGTTGGCGTAGTTGAAGCAGATGATGTGATAGACGGTAGCCAAGTTGCTGAAGGTAATGCACTACTCGCATTGGGTTCATCTGGCCCTCATTCAAATGGTTACTCGCTCGTTCGTAAAATTATTGAAGTATCAAATAGTGACACAACCGAACTGCTTGAAGGCAAACCTTTAGCAGACCATTTACTTGAACCTACCCGTATTTATGTGAAAAACGTTTTAACGTTATTAGAACAAGTCCAAGTTAACGCAATATCACATATAACCGGTGGCGGTTTTTGGGAAAATATCCCAAGAGTATTACCCGAAGGAACCAAAGCCGTCATCGACGGCAATAGCTGGCAATGGCCTGGGATTTTTAATTGGCTGCAAGAAAAGGGTAATGTCACTACCCATGAGATGTACCGAACTTTTAACTGTGGTGTAGGACTAATAATTGCCCTTCCAGAAGAAAAGGCTGAGCAAGCTATAAAAATTCTTGCTGATTTAGGTGAGAACGTCTGGAAAATTGGCCACATTGAAAAAAGCGATACTGAACAACAGGTAGAGATTAACTAGGTGACAAATTCAATACCTAAAAAGTCGATAGTAGTGTTAGTTTCGGGCAATGGCTCCAACTTACAAGCTATTATCGACAACATCTCACAACAAAAAATAAACGGCAATGTCGTTGCCGTTTTTGCTAACAAGCAAAATGCATACGGTTTGACCCGAGCTAAAAACTCCGATATCCCTGGTGTGTTTATTAATCATAAAGAGTTCGCCAGTCGTGAAGAATACGACAATGAAATGATGGAACGCATCGACCAATACTCGCCTGATTTAATTGTGTTAGCGGGGTTTATGCGTATTCTAACACCAAATTTTGTTGACCATTATCAAGGTAAAATGTTGAATATCCACCCGTCTCTGTTGCCTAAATATAAAGGACTAGACACTCATCAACGGGCAATTGACGCTGACGATAATGAGCATGGCGCCTCGGTTCATTTTGTTACAGCAGAACTTGATGGAGGTCCTGTTGTCTTACAATCCAAAGTACCCATCTTCGCTTCACAAGACGCTGAAGAATTAGCTGATAGAGTGCAACAACAAGAGCGGCAAATGTACCCTTTAGTTATTTCTTGGTTTTGTGCTGACAGGTTAAAAATGGTCAATAACCACGCAGAATTAGATGGTCAATTATTGGATGAAATGGGATATGCAGTTGGTTAAATTAATTTTATGGTCGGTTGTTGCATTGAGTTCTACCTTAGTCAGCCCGACCACCTTAGCCGAAACAGCTAAACTCGTTGGGTTTGAAGCTGAATATACAGTCAATAGATATGGTAGAAATTTAGGCATAGCAAAGTTGAGTCTTACCCCAGAGGATGAAAACTACCGACTCAATTATTATTCAAAAGTATCAGCTTTCTTTTTATCTGATATTCGCTCTGAAACCAGCCTGTTTTCACTCAAAAAAGACAGTAGTTTACATCCTATTTCTTACGCTTACAGTCGCAGTGGTACAGGCAGGAATAAAAGCACCAAAATAGACTTTGATGCAAAAGATATGAGCATAATCATTAATCAAGGTGAGCCTATTAATTGGCAGAATGAATTAGATAACCAATTATATCGTCTTGATGTACAGTTAAAATTGGCCGCAGGCGAAACAGAGTTTTCGTACGATATAATTAACAGCCGTGGGCAATTAAGGCACTATGATCTAATGGTGGTTGATACTGAACAACTAGCACTACCTTTTGGCAAACTAGAGACCATAAAAGTCTTATTTCAACGAGAAAATTCGACTCGGGAAACCATCGCTTGGTTTTCGCCAGAACTTAATTACCAACTTGTGAAGTTACAGCAGTTTAAAGACGATAAAGAGCAAGGTGATATTCGCTTAAAAAGTTTCAAGTCCTACACAACGTCTCCAAATGAATAGACTAACCTAGTTTACCTCGCTTTAAGTCCGCTAAAATGCTGCATGACAAAGGCGCTAATAAAAAACTGGCGTTCAACTCTCATTAATTCCTAATTGCTTCTGCTAATGCTTGATTTTATATTAACAAAAATATAACGTAACTATTGTGGTCAGACCTCTGAAAGGAAATACTAAATGCAACTATTAATTTGGTTTATATACATTTTAGCGTCTCTAGCTATTGCTAGTTATTTTCGAATGAAACTATTCAACGGTACAGTGGCAGTTTTCTGTCTATTTGTAATTGGTAGCATTCTTGGCATTATTGGTGAATTCAGTTGGTTATTATTTCTAATTTTAGCTATTCCATTAAATACTGAGTCTATTCGAAAGCAATATATCACCACCTCAATATTAAAAAGCTTTCGCAAAATTATGCCCGAAATGTCTGATACTGAGAAAGATGCAATCGACGCTGGCACAGTATGGTGGGATGGAGAGCTTTTTAGTGGCAATCCTAATTGGCAAACGTTACATAACATTCCACAAGCGCGCTTAACCGCTGACGAACAAGCTTTCCTTGACGGCCCGGTAGAAGAAGTATGCAAGATGTGTAATGACTGGGAAGTTACTCATAAAAAAGCGGACCTCTCTCCAGAGGTATGGCAGTTTTTAAGAAAGCACAAGTTTTTCGCTATGATAATTAAGAAAGAATATGGCGGCCTCGCATTTTCGGCCTATGCACAGTCTAGGGTATTACAAAAACTATCAAGTATCAGTGCAGTTTTATCAACTACGGTTGGGGTTCCCAACTCTTTAGGCCCTGGTGAGTTGTTGCAACATTACGGCACTAAAGAACAACAAGATCATTATTTACCTAAACTGGCAACTGGTGAAGAAATACCTTGCTTTGCTTTGACCGGGCCCGAAGCGGGTTCTGATGCAGGCTCTCTCCCTGATACAGGTATTGTTTGTAAAGGTCAGTGGCAAGGCGAAGAAGTTACCGGTTTAAACCTAACCTTTAATAAGCGCTACATAACTCTAGCGCCAGTTGCAACTGTGGTAGGTTTAGCATTTAAAATGTTTGATCCCGATGGCTTACTGGGTGAACAAAAAGAATTAGGAATTACATGTGCTTTGTTACCTAGAGATACCGCGGGTTTGGAAATTGGCAACCGTCATTTTCCATTAAACGTGCCCTTTCATAACGGTCCTATCCGAGGAAAAAAGATTTTTGTACCTTTAGATTACATTATTGGCGGTGCTGAAATGGCTGGTCAAGGTTGGCGGATGTTAGTTGAATGCTTATCTGTCGGTCGAGTTATTACCCTTCCTTCTTCATCAGCAGGTGGAGCGAAAAGTATTGCTCTAGCGACAGGTGCTTATGCCAGAATTCGTCGCCAGTTCAAATTACCGGTTGGTAAAATGGAAGGTATCGAAGAAAAATTAGGTAGTATTGGTGGAAATGCATATCTTATGGAGGCAGTAACGTCTTTCTCAACTAAAGGCGTTGATGTAGGCGAAAAACCCTCTGTTATTGGCGCAATTTGTAAATATCACCTAACTGAAAAAATGCGACAAACAGTTACCGAATCTATGGATATACATGGCGGAAAAGGCGTCATGCTTGGCCCAAATAACTATCTAGGGCGGGCTTATCAAGGTGCACCAATTGCTATCACTGTTGAAGGTGCCAATATTCTTACTCGTAACATGATGATCTATGGTCAGGGAGCTATGCGTTGTCATCCATATGTTTTAGACGAGTTATTAGCTGCCAATAACAAAAATGACGATGAAGCATTAGAAGAGTTTGACCGTGCTGTATTTGGTCATATTGGTTTTGCCTTCAGTAATTTCTTCCGTAGTGTTTGGTTTTCATTATCAGGGGCAAACCTGGCAGGATCCCCATTTAAAGACGAAACCGCTAGGTACTACCGCACTATGCAGCGCTATAGTACTAACTTAGCTTTCTTATCTGACGTTTCTATGGCAGTACTTGGAGGCGAGTTAAAACGCCGCGAAAGACTTTCAGCCCGTTTAGGCGATATTTTAAGCTATCTATATTTGAGCTCATGTGTACTAAAACGTTTTGATGATGAGGGGCGTAAAGCCGATGACTTACCTTTAGTTCATTGGGCAATGCAAGACAGCTTATTTAAACTTGAAGGGGCACTTGAAGAGCTTCTAAATAACTTTCCATCGAAAATTATGGGTAAGGCCTTGAAGTTAATCATTATGCCTTTTGGAAAAGCCTACAAACGCCCTTCGGATAAACTTGAACATAAGATTGCCGGCATTTTACAAACGCCATGTGAAGCACGTGATCGCTTAGGAAAAGGCCAATTTTTATCTCGAGAGCCAGGATGTATCTTAGGCGACCTAGAGCAAACTCTTCAAAATGTATTAGCAGCAGAACCAATTTATAATGCAGTGTGCAAAGCAGCAGGCGAATACCTGCCTTTCACTGAGTTAGACTTAGTCGCTGAAAAAGGCTTAGCGCTAGGAGTGATTACAGAAGAACAAGCCGAGCACTTAAGAGAAACGGAAAAAGGCCGTTTACGGACAATCAACGTCGATGACTTTGCTCCAGCTGAACTTGTGCACAGCTTTGAAAAACCAAAACCTAAGAGAAAACCTAGAGCGACAAAACCGAATTAAAGCACTAAGGTCTGCCTTGTTCTAAGAGATACAAAAAAGCCAGCTGATGCTGGCTTTTATATGAAACAAAACAAACAGCCCTAACGAAAAGTGTTTGTCCCTTTACTCCACAATCTCATCATTAAAGACTCAAGACCTAAACTTGCAGCTAAACCTAAGCGTTCAGGAAGTGCTTTCTTCATACTGTATTTAACAGTAAATATGTCCTTCTCTTTATTGGCATTTAAGATGTAATCATCTGAGGTATTGATTTCATCGATTAGACCTAGGTCTAACGCTCTAATCCCATACCAATATTCACCAGTTGCTACTTTCGCGATGTCTAAACTTGGACGTTGCTCTTGGACAAAGTCTTTGAACATATGATGAACATCTTCAAGCTCTTCTTTAAACTTCTCGCGACCTTCATCATTGTTTTCACCAAACATTGTCAAGGTACGTTTAAAGGCTCCCGCAGTATGTTGTTCAAACTCTATATTGCTTTTCTTTAGCAATTTATTGAAGTTTGGCAACTGTGCGATAACGCCAATAGAACCAATAATCGCAAATTTTGCAGCAATGACATGATCCGCAACACAGGTCATCATATACCCGCCACTTGCTGCGACTTTATCCACTGCAATGGTAAGTTTTACATTACTATCTTTTAGTCGCTGTAATTGAGAAGCAGCAAGGCCATAACCATGTACCACACCACCACCACTTTCTAACCTTACTAACACTTCATCATCAGGTTTAACAACGCACAAAATTGCTGTGACTTCCTCTCTTAAATACTCCACTTCATGGGCATCCATTGAGCCTGAAAAATCAATGACAAATAGGCGGCCTTTGTTAGCTTCATTGATATCAGATTTATTTTTTTGCTTTTTCTGAGCTTTTAATTTTTTCTTTTCATCTTTTCGGTGCTTTTTAAGCTCATCCTTAGTCAAGAGTTCACTTTCAGCTAGCTCAGTAATCGCATTAAGTTTATCTGACAATGAATCTATTTCTAACTGCCCCTTACCTTGTTTTTGTTTACTCACAATGCCGACTATGCCCCCTAAAGCAAGTAATATTGCGACAACTATTGTCACGGCTTTAGCGATAAACAACCCGTATTCGTATAAAAATTCCAACCGATATACTCCTTTTTCTTTAGTTGTACTTATTATGGGGATAAATACCTAAATTAAAAGCCACTCTATAACTTGATAACCCCTGCGCACAACTTGTGAAACAATAACTAGTATTTTTAACGCTTATAACTATCGAACATCGACCATTAAATGGTAACATTTTGAGACTACTAGACTTAATCAATCACTATGCATACCTACCAAGCTACAGACAATTATTTAAAAAACAAAACCATACTAGTAACTGGCGCCGGCGACGGCATTGGTAAAGAAGCGGCACTTCAATACGGAAAATATGGCGCGACCGTTATTTTACTTGGTAAAACCGTAGCCAAGCTTGAATCTGTGTATGATGAAATCATCGCTTTAGGCGGACCAGAACCTGCAATAGTGCCACTAGATTTGAAAGGAGCAACATCTCAGCACTATAGGGATATGGCAAATACAATAGGTGATCAATTTGGCTGTTTAGATGGTTTATTACATAACGCTAGTCTTCTTGGGCATTTAGGCCCTTTTACTCAAATTAGTGAAAACGATTGGCAGAATGTGTTTCAAGTAAACCTAACTAGCCAATTTTTAATGACACAGGCTTTAATACCTATTCTTAAAAAAGCACCAAATGCCTCTGTGATATTTACCACTTCTAGCGTTGGCATAACTGGTAGAGCTTATTGGGGACCTTACGCCATATCAAAGTTTGCAACCCAAGGTATGATGCAAGTCTTAGCAGATGAATATGATAACAGCAGTATTCGTTTTAATAGTTTAAACCCAGGGGCAACACGCACCTTAATGCGATCTAAAGCCTATCCCGCTGAAAACCCAGAGAGCCTTAAAACACCAGCAGAGATAATGCCTTTGTACCTATACCTAATGGGTAATGAATCAAGCGAAGAGAACGGCCAAACCTTTCATGCACAACCAAAGTAATGCAAACAGCTTTAGTAAAATAACATTCAAAATTGCATAAAAAAACCGGATATAAAATCCGGTTTTTTTGTAGTTATTCTTTTAACTAGACTGTAGCTTTTAAGCAGATATTTTTGCCCATGTATCTCTCAAGCCAACGGTTCGATTAAATACGACTTTCTCAGCCGTACTGTCTTTATCTTTACAAAAATAACCTGTGCGTTCAAATTGAATGGGAGCACTCAGTTCTGCATCTAACAAACTAGGTTCAACCATGCCTTGTTTTACAACAAGTGATTCAGCATTAATGGTTGCTAATAACTCCTCTTCTGCAGCAGGATTAGGCACTGTAAATAAAGGATCGTACAAACGTATTTCAGCAGGTATACCATGAGTAGCAGACACCCAGTGAATAACACCTTTCACTTTACGTCCATCAGCAGGCGCTTTACCTAGGGTATCTTTATCATAACTGCAATAAACAGTAGTGATATTACCCTGCTCGTCTTTTTCCACTCGCTCTGCTTTAATAACATAAGCATTTCTTAAACGAACTTCTTTGCCCAAGACTAAACGTTTAAATTTTTTATTGGCTTCTTCTTTAAAGTCTTCAGCCTCAATAAATACTTCTTTGCTAAAAGGTAGGCTACGGCTCCCCATAGATTCATCAGATGGATGATTAGGTGCAGACAAAACCTCATCTTGCTCTTCATAATTTTCAATGACTAGCTTAAGAGGCTGTAATACTGCCATAGCTCTTGGAGCATCAGCGTTAAGTTCTTCACGAAGACAAGCTTCTAACATAGACATTTCGACTATGTTATCCATTTTAGTTACACCGATACGTTTACAAAACTCACGAACAGACGCTGGGGTGTAACCGCGGCGGCGTAAGCCTGCGATAGTAGGCATACGTGGGTCATCCCAACCAGCAACATGACGCTCTTCAACAAGCTCTATTAGTTTACGTTTACTGAGCACAGTATATTCAAGATTCAAGCGCGAGAACTCGTACTGATGTGGCGTTACTTCAATAGTAATGTTTTCAAGTACCCAGTCGTATAAACGGCGGTTATCTTGAAACTCAAGGGTACATAAAGAATGAGTTATCCCTTCTATTGCATCAGAAATGCAATGGGTAAAGTCGTACATGGGGTATATGCACCATTTATCACCGGTTTGGTGATGATGAGCAAACCTAACACGATATAAAGCTGGGTCTCGCAGGCACATAAAAGGCGAGCTCATGTCAATTTTTGCTCTGAGCAAACATTCACCTTCTTTAAAATCACCATTACGCATTTTTTCAAAAAGAGCTAAGTTTTCTTCAACTGATGTCTCACGATATGGACTATTAGTACCCGCTTCTTTTAAAGTGCCTCGAAGCTCACGCATTTTCTCTTGGCTAGAAAAATCAACATAAGCCAAACCTTTATTGATTAGCTCAACAGCAAACCCATAAAGCTGATCAAAATAATTAGAAGAGTATCTAACGTCGCCATTCCATTGAAAGCCTAACCAAGACACATCTTCTTGAATTGAATTTACATAATCAATATCTTCTTTTTCAGGGTTAGTATCATCAAATCTTAAATTACAGGCACCTTGATAATCTTGGGCAATACCAAAATTTAAACAAATGGATTTTGCGTGGCCGATATGTAAATAACCATTTGGCTCTGGTGGAAAACGGGTTTGAACTTTAGTGTGTAAACCTTCTTGTAGATCTTTATCGATTATTTGACGAATAAAGTTGGTCGGACGACTATCAGTCTCGGCCATTAATGTACCCTCTATTAAAAAATATGGAAAAAAACGAAGATTGATATTATACCAGTATCAAAGTTGAACATAAGACTTTTTGCGTTAGGAGGACATTAATACTTCAATGCAAACGATTGTTCTCAAATTCTGAGTTCTCTGTCTCAGAATTTTGCCATTCTCCATCCCAAACTTTATTGTCTTTACTATCATCACTGCCCTCCCAATCGTATTTTTTCACTTCGGGTTTAGGGTCGGTATTTTTCCATATCAAAGCAGCAATAAGCCCTGCAACTGCGCCAAAAAAATGATACTCATAGGATATGTAGTCTTCTCTTGGGAAGATACTCATGGTCATCCCGCCGTACATTAAAAAGGCAATCATCATAATAGCCACAGACATTCTATCTCGTCTAAAGATACTCACGATGAATAGATAAAAGAACAAGCCATGGGTTAAACCACTTGCACCAATATGATTGGCTTCTCTTGCAAATAACCACACGCCAATGCCTGAAAGCAACCAGACTAATCCTACAACCTTCAACCAAGATTTTGGATACCCATAAAACACCATGGTACCAAGGAGAAGAATGGCCAAACTATTATTGAAAAGGTGCTCTAAAGAGCTATGAACTAAAGGCGCGGTAACAATCCCCAACAACCCATTAGCGTGCAGTGGCACTAATCCCATAAAAGATAAATCCCATCCAAATAAGATTTCAGCAGACTTAATACACCACAATAATGCAACAGCACAAACCGAATAGATAATACTTTGAGGTAAACGTTTATTTTGTTCCATCAAATATATGTTGGGTAAGCTAGCGTGATTTAAAGGTGCGAAGTAAAACAGAAAATCAATATTCGTTAAACAGCAAGATCTCGCAGCTATCTTTAGGATTTAAATACTAGTAATTGAAGTTACAAAACATAAATGCTTAACTACTCATGATATCTAGATTTATACATCCTAAAAACAATAATTAAATAACAGGAAGTAGTGCGTGCATACTAAGCCTTGCAATACAAAACACTTAAAAAACACTTCAATATGGTTACTGACGTCTATAACAGCTAGCTTACTTTTTATGAGCTCAGCACCAATGCCAGCAAAAGGTTTGACTGAGTTTCCTTTCACAGAAACAACAATAGAGAATATCCATTCAGCAATAAAAACAAAAGCGATGAGTTGCCAAGCCATCACTCAAGGGTTTATTGACCGCATTACCAAATATGATGAAATAAGTAATCTAAACGCCATCATTTATTTAAACCCTAACGCCATAAGCAAAGCCAAACAAATGGACTTGCAATTTATTGAGGACTCAAAACTCAAGCCTCTGCAATGCATCCCTGTTATTTTAAAAGATAACTTTGATACTGCAGACATGCCAACCGAAGCGGGATCCATTGCATTAAAAGGCTCAATACCTCCAGACGACGCTTTTATCGTTAAAAAATTAAGAGACGCTGGCGCTATAATTATTGCAAAGTCAAACATGGGAGAATGGGCGTTCAGTCCAAATAATACGATTAGCTCCACCCATGGCGAAACCCATAATGCTTACGACCTAAGCCGTGTCCCCGCAGGCTCCAGTGGCGGCACTGCGTCTGCTATTGCTGCCAATTTTGGCGTTATTGGAATTGGGTCAGATACGGGCAACTCAATACGAGGGCCATCATCACATCTAGCATTGGTGGGTATGCGTTCAACCATAGGAGCCACTAGCCGAGACGGAATAATTCCATTATTACTCAACCGTGATGTAGGCGGCCCTATGCTCAGGACTGTCAAAGACACTGCTCGAGTTTTCAACGCTATTGCTGGCTTCGACGAAGCAGACCCAACAACCAAAGCATATTTAGACCATCAAGTGGCTGATTACACAGCTAAATTAAGCCTAAACGGATTACAAGGTGTGAGGTTGGGCGTTTTACGGGCAATTGTCGATGAAACCACTGCAGACAAAGAAACCTTAAAGGTCTATGCCCAAGCTTTACAAGACCTTGCTGCCCAAGGGGCGGTGATTGTAGACCCTATCACTATTCCAGAGTTTGAAAAGCTCACTAAAGCGACAGGTTTTTGTAGCCGTTTTCGATATGATTTAAATAACTATTTAGCCACCCTCAACAGTAGTAATGGGATTCAAACACTCGAAGATGTAGTGACACAAAAGAAACATCGTGCTGAAAACGCCGGTTCTATGAACTGGGCAATGAAAGTGCCTGCCAATATAACGCCTGCAGAACAAACACCACCTTGTGTAGACGTACAAGGTGACCCAAGAAGAAAAGCATTGTTAAACGCAGTGGTAAACACCATGGATGACTTAAAGTTAGATGCCATTGTCTACCCCACTTGGAGTAACCCACCCAGAAAAATAGGCGATTCGCAGAGCCCTAGTGGCAATAACAGTGGCAAAATAGCCCCACATACTGGACAACCAGCGATTACAGTGCCAATGGGTTATGTAAAAGATGGCTTGCCGGTTGGTTTACAGATATTAGGTAGACCCTTTACTGAAGATAAATTATTTCAATATGCCTACGCCTATGAGCAAGCCACCATGCATAGAAGAGCTCCGCTATTATTCCCCTAGCCAATACTCTTTTCACTAACAGGCAAAATGCAATACAAGTTGGCTCGTGAGTTTTTACCGAGCCAATCTTAACAAATCGTCTTGGGTATCAATATCAATGGCTGCCTCAGACATAGTGACTTTAATCACATTACCATTGTTATTTTGCAGAATATCCCTTGCCCCTTTGTCACCATGAAGCTTACTCAGCTGAGAAAAAAAAACTTTAGGAAAAATAGCCGGCACACCGGCTTTGTCTTGATATTCCGCAGCAATTATTTTTTGAGGGTGCCGTTTAGACGCTTCTAAAAGAGCTTTGATAGCTTGGCTGCTTATGGCTATTTGATCAGCTAACCCAACTAAAACATGAGTTGTAGATCTAGATAACACGCCTATAGATTCAGCTAAAGAATGCCCCATGCCCTGCTCCCATGATTGAGCAAAATAGCTATGAACAGTACTAGGAAGTACCTCAGAAACGACGCTTGCGTTAGCCCCTATAACCACAGTGCCATTAGTCATACCTTCAAGCCACTTACCATCTTGCTGATAAGCCGAAAGGCAGTGACAAACCATGGCTTGGCCATTTATATCAGCGAGCTGTTTAATTCCAGCAAACCTGCGACTTTTTCCTGCGGCTAACAGCAGCAACTCAGTTTTCATTTTGTGTATTTGGAATAATTGGTGTTAACACATTACTGATGGACAGCCCATCGGTTTGCTCTAATGCGGCATGCACTTCTGAGAGCATAGATAAAGCGATGGATTCTGGTAATTCGCCCCCCAACCTTAAGCCAACTGGGTTAGCTAATGGTTTACATAAATCATCTCGATCCATAGCAACATGCGCTAATACTCGGTCGGTTCTATGTATTGGCCCTAGTAAACCTATATATTTAGCATGACTTACTTGTAACAGTTTTAATGCAGTAGCATCTAACTTTATATTGTGGGTCAATATCAAGGCAGCATCAATTTCAGATAGCCAACTCGCATTTGGCAAATAATTAAATGGTTCGCGAATAATCTGATTCGCCTTTGGGAAATGCTCTGGTTTGGCATACCCCATTCTAGGGTCTAGCAATAACACATCCCACCCTAACTCAGCAGCTATCGCCACTACAGGCATAGCGTCAACACCTGCACCAAATACAGCGATTAGCGGCGCAGGGCCAAGAACTTGCGAAAACACATTGACACCACCATGAGTTTTAATACCAACTTTACTCGTGGCCTTTATTGAACTCACCGGCACTAAAGAGTTTTGAGGGACCAGTTCATCAACTTGTTGTTGATACTCGACTCGTTTACGTTTAGCAATATTGTTATGAAGTTCGTCGAGCCTTAAGTAAAGATTACTGGCATTTACTGGCTGCAATAATATTTTGACCATGCCACCACATCCAATACCTAATTGCCACGCTAAGTCTTCTTCTTCACGCATATCATATTCAACAATACGGTTTTGAAGGTTATCCCAACAGCGCCTAGCTTGACGCATAATATCAGACTCTAAACAACCACCGCTGAGCAAACCAAAATATTGCCCTAAATCATTTATCATCATCATAGCCCCTGCTTTGCGGTAAGAGGAGCCATCCGTTTCAATAATCGTCGCTAAGACCCAAGCTTGGCTGTCACGCTTAGCTGACCAATAACTTAACAACTGGTTAATTCTGTTTGCCATAAATAGTAATTTATTCTTGTTCGTTTTCAGAAGTGCCTAGAGTGACTTTGGGGTAACGTAAATCGATGACTAACGTCTCAGAAATTTTATCTTGAATGGCCTGACGATTAGGATCCCAAAATATCTGTAAAAACCCTAATAAACCTGTGGCAAGCCCAGCACCATAGCCACCATAGCGTCCAAAACTTTCCCACAAATTTAAGGCTTGGTTGTCAAGCTTAACCACTTGAATACCCATTATTTTTTTGCCTGGAGTTTGACCTCTCCACCAAGCAGTAAATACACTAAAATAAAATGCTGCCCAGCCAAACCCTAGACCTAGCTCTTCAATTAAATCTTTTAACCAATCAACAATTCCTTTAGGAGAGGTATTTAGCGACTCTTTATCAGTTTCATCTTCTACATAGTCTGATATTACTTTTTCAAGATCATTAGGTATATCGGGATCTGTCTCTGTTATCGCTTTGACTTCAGATAATGCTTTTAGTGATTCTAATAGTTGAGTTTGCTCCTCAACCGTAAGATGCCCTGACATGACTTCAATATAAGTCTCGATAGCTTCTGCCACGCCCTCATTCCCAATACGGGCACCAACTGTGTCATCTATTAACTGCTCACCTAACGTTTTAATACAATCGTATTTAGGCGTACATTCACCTTGTTCTAATTCTTTTAGTAGCGCGCTCGATTGAATTAAATATTGAGCTGTAATACCAACTACCGCAAGCTTCTCTATTTGCTGCGCGCTTACCTTTGCGTCATTAGATTTAGATTCTGGTTTATTAATTTCATCCACAATTCCAACTGCAATAACAAAGAGTAAAAACGCAACGATAAGACGTAAAAACAAGCGTCCAGCATTGTAACGCTTTTTGGTTTTTAAACGATTACCCGCTCTGAAAAACGTCGCTGCGGCAACCGTAGCCAGTATTAAACTGCTCACTTTTGTTAATAAAGCGACAAAGATTAAATCGATAGTTAACGCCATACCTCGTTTATAGGGCCCCGCTAGCCTAGTTCCCAACAAACTGTCAGCAACGAAAAAAGCGTAAGGAGTGACGATTTGGCGGGTTTCTTTGGCTGTAATAGGAGGCGGAGACTGATTATTGCTATCAGCGGATTGTAACGGCTTTGAACCCAAGGTGTTTTTATTATTTTCCATTAGCTTATCCCGCTAGTTTATATTTTTTTGGTTAAATGCTTTATACCCTCCCCTATGCCATCAAGTGTTAAGGGAAACATCCTGTTTTTCATCAGGTCTTTTATTATGCTGATAGAAGCATAATAATTCCAATACTGACTTAACTGAGGATTAAGCCATATTGCATGTTCAAAATGATTTAGTAAACGTTGCATCCACACACTTCCAGGTTCTTCGTTCCAATGCTCAACACTTCCGCCCGGATAAGTTATTTCATAAGGACCCATAGTGGCATCACCTACAAAAATGAGTTTATAGTCAGCACCGTATTTATGTATTACATTGGCAATGGGGATCACATCGCTCCCGCGGCGCTTGTTGTCTTTCCACACACCTTCGTAGACACAATTATGAAAATAGAAATATTCTAAATATTTGAACTCTGTGTGTACTGCAGAAAACAACTCCTCACATTCTTTAATGTGAGCATCCATTGAGCCACCTACATCAAAAAACATTAGAACCTTTACGGCATTGTGCCTTTCTTGCACCATATGGATATCAAGCATGCCAGCATTTTTTGCGGTGCTACCAATAGTTGTGGGCATATCTAATTCTTCTGAAGCGCCGGTTCGAGCAAACTGTCTCAATTTACGGAGGGCAACTTTGATATTTCGGGTACCAAGTTCTACATCACCAGAAAGATTCTTAAATTCTCGTTTGTCCCATACTTTCGCAGCAGAAAAGTTACGATTACCCTGCTGTCCTATTCGCACTCCTTCAGGGTTATAGCCATTCGCCCCAAAAGGTGAGGTGCCCCCTGTACCTATCCATTTGTTACCTCCTTGATGCCGTTTTTCTTGTTCAGCCAAACGTTCTTTTAAGGTTTTCATTAGCTCATCAAGGCCCCCTAATGCTTTAATTTTTTCTTTTTCGGCATCACTAAAATGGCGGCTTAGTGCATCTTTTAACCATTCTTCAGGAATACCTTTTCCAAATATGTCAATGCTTTGAACTCCTTCAAAATAATCTGCGAAGGCTCTGTCAAATTTATCAAATTGGCTTTCATCTTTAACCATGATCATTTTTGATAAAAAATAGAAGTCATCAATACTTCCAAAGACCACTCCTTTTTCGAGCGCTTGAATCAAATCAAGTAACTCCCTTAAGCTTACCTTTAATTGGTATTCTCTAAGTTTAAAAAAGAAATCAACTAACATTAACGGCGCGCCATAAAGACCAATTTTTCAAATAGATGAATATCCTGCTCATTTTTAAGCAAGGCTCCGTACAAAGGTGGGATACTTTGCTTTCCGTCTTTATTTTGTAAGGCTTCAATAGGAATATCTTCAGCAACCAGCAGTTTCAGCCAGTCAATTAACTCTGAAGTAGAGGGCTTTTTACGTAGACCAGGTACATCTCGCAAATCAAAAAATGACTGTAATGCTTGATTAAGCAGTTCCTTTTTATTGTTTGGAAAATGCACATCTACAATTTTACGCATTTCTTCTACTTCTGGAAATTGAATATAATGGAAAAAACAACGACGCAAAAAGGCATCAGGAAGCTCTTTCTCATTATTAGATGTGATGATCACAATTGGCCTTTGCTTAGCTTTTACAACTTGCTGAGTTTCGTATACAAAAAACTCCATTTTGTCAATTTCTAACAGCAAGTCATTTGGAAACTCGATGTCAGCTTTATCGATTTCATCGATTAACAATATGCTGCGCTTATCTGATTCAAAAGCTTGCCATAACTTACCCTTCACTATGTAATTAGCAATGTCATGAACTTTTTCATCCCCTAGTTGTGAATCTCTGAGCCTAGAAACCGCATCATACTCATATAATCCCTGTTGCGCTTTAGTGGTAGATTTAATATGCCACTGGATTAATTCTGCATCTAAGCTGTTAGCCAACTCCTCAGCCAACATGGTTTTTCCGGTACCGGGCTCCCCTTTTATAAGTAGAGGCTTTTCTAAGGTTATAGCTGCATTCACAGCTAATTGTAGCTCTCGACCAACTATATATTTATCTGTTCCACTAAACGACATTGAGACCTCAAACTGTATTAACAAAAGTTTAACCATAAGATATAGCGAAAAAGCACTTTGAATTTAGCGACTTCACCATACCTATGGAAGTAATATCATTATGATAAAACAGATTTATTCGCTTTATGCATCAATAATATTTATTGGTGAACTAACTCTTTTTTATATGATTAAAACTTTTTTAAAAGTATGAAATTAATGGCCGGTGCTACGGTCTACTAAAGAAGAGCATTTACTCCTAAAATAACAAATAACTTATTGACGGTTATCCATTTTGGTAAGCCGTTTGCAAATCAAATAAAAGGCAAGGAAATTTTATGCAAATTTATGACGACAATTCATTGGCAATAGGCAAAACCCCATTAGTGAAGCTCAACCGTGTAACCGGTGGTAACGTTTTCGCAAAAATTGAATCAAGAAACCCAAGTTTTAGTGTTAAATGTCGTATTGGCGCAAATATGATTTGGGATGCTGAGAAAAAAGGTATTCTTAAGCCCGGTTGTGAAATAGTAGAAGCAACAAGTGGTAATACCGGCATTGCCCTTGCGTTTGTTGCCGCTTCTCGTGGTTATAAGATCACGTTAACTATGCCTAGTTCTATGAGTTTAGAGCGTCGTAAACTGTTAAAAGCTATGGGGGCAAACCTAGTGTTAACTGAAGCCCCTAAAGGTATGAAAGGGGCTATTAACGCCGCTGACGAAATTGTTGCTTCAGACCCTACTAAATACATTCCAATGCACCAATTCGAAAACCCAGCAAACCCTGAAATTCATGAAAAAACCACAGGTCCAGAAATCTGGAATGATACAGATGGTAAGATTGATATCTTTGTTGCAGGTGTAGGTACAGGTGGAACTATTTCAGGTACTAGCCGTTATATCAAACAAACACAAGGTAAAGCGATTACGACGGTTGCAGTTGAACCAACTGACTCACCAGTCATTACCCAAGCTAAAGCAGGTGAAGACTTAACACCAGGCCCACATAAAATTCAAGGCATTGGCGCAGGGTTTATCCCCGGCAACCTAGACTTAGACTTAGTTGACGCAGTAGAGCAAGTAACCAATGAAGAGTCTATTGAAATGGCCCATAGGTTAATGAAAGAAGAAGGCATTTTAGTTGGGATTTCCTCTGGTGCAGCAGTAGTAGCGGCTAAACGTTGGGCAGAAAAGCCTGAAAACGCTGACAAAAACATTGTTGTCATTCTTGCCAGTGCTTCTGAGCGTTACCTAAGTAGCCCAATGTTTGCTGGTGAGTTTAGTGATGCAGAAAACGTCCAATAATCAACATCTTGTATATTCCACAAGTAATTAAGGGAAGCTTTTGCTTCCCTTTTCTTTTGGTATACTAGAAAAAAGGATAATATGGTCAGCAATCATTAGACCTAATATTTAATAGTCATGTTTAAGAAAATGTTTAAAAGTGTATATTTGTTTACATTAGTACTAGTAGCAATTAGTGCATGTAACTCTGGCGAACCTAAAAAAGGTGGCGGTAAGTTTGGAATGCTAGATACTGATATACCTGAATATACTGCCATTCAATTTTTTGAACACATTTATCACGATAAAACCTTAGATGGTTCGTTTAAGCTTAGCTCTCCCAAGATGCAACGACTATTACGTTCGTATCACACCAATAAAAGCGTTCAAAAGCACATACTGAATATGCGTTTTGATACAGTAAAAATTCAGCCTAGTACTCGCAGTGCGGGACGTAATGAGTTTGCTAAAGAAGCTAAAATATCACTATTTTTTGAAGGAGAACTAAATGGTGATATTTTTAAAGATATGAGAGTCATCGAGTTACTGAGAATCGATAACAAGTGGAAGGTTGACTCTGTGAGTCTGGATTAGTGCTTCGAATTTAATGTTACTTTTTAAATAACGTATAGGAATGATTTAGGCATAATTGAGAGCGCTTAAGTGTCTAGTTCCAGCATAAAAATGTTAAATTTACCATTTCAAAAACAACATCTTACGGGGCCATTAACTGTCATTGCCCTTTCAATTCTGATGGCTTTAGTAGAGCCTTTTAGTAGCGATTGGTTTGCTTATAAGTTTGATGATATTGCTGATGGGCAATGGTGGCGGTTACTGAGCGGCCACTTTTTACATACCAATACTTACCATCTATTGCTAAATATATTAGGTGCAGTGCTTTTATGGGCCTTGCATGGTCACTATTACAGAACTGCTGGGTACTTAGGCATCATACTATTTCTCTGTATTAGTACCTCAATCGGCATATACCTTTATGCTCCTCAACTTAAATGGTACGTAGGTTTTTCTGGGGTATTGCATGGGCTATTTGTAGTTGGCGCTTATTTAGATATTAAACACCACTTTAAAACAGGCTGGGTAATGTTGGCAGGTATAACCGCAAAAGTCCTCAATGAACAATTGTATGGGGCTAGTGGTGAAGTGGCTAAACTGATTGATGCCAATGTCGCCATAGATGCTCACTTATTTGGCTCTCTTGCTGGGTTAATCATTATACTGGCTCTATTCCTTAAACATAAATTAATCACAGCTAACATTACTTAAGCATAGGCATCACTCATTCAGTTAGCACTTCAGGATTTAATAAAGAAAAATGGTAATACATAGTCTTATTAGTGTCCTCTAATTTAGATCTTTGCAGCAGATGCATCAGTAAATCTCTTTGCAAGGGTTCACCGCTGTATTCATTATATTTATCTAACACTTTAATCAAGTCTGTAGGCTTAATTTCGTTGCTTCCATGTTGCCAAGTATCACCTTTTGCCGCAGGGATAAGATACTTAACAGCAGCAGTTAAGAGGCGACTGTCAGCAGGTTGGTACTGCCACAATTTGATGTTTATCTTATTAGCAATCACGGCAATACTTGTTAGAGCCTCAAGATTAAAGCAACTATAAAAATAGGGGCGACTTCGTGCTAATTCATGATGTTGTGCACCTTTTTCGTCAAATTGCTGCAACATATGACGTTTAGTATTCTGCACTGCCTTATATAATTCAGCTTCATATCCCAAATACCATGATAATGCCGCCACTTGAAAATAATACCAAGAGCCATGGTTGTTAGTTTGTTTAGCTCCTTGTAGACCTAATTCACTGGTTGTTAACCATTTGAGGTAAGTATCTAACCATTGATTCATTTCTGCATTGTCTTGTTTGCTCCACCATGACGATGTACTGAAAAGTGTTACAGCGTCTAATACTTTTTCTGGTATTAACCTTCCGTCTAAAATTCCTGAACGTCGCCTGATATCAATACCTGGGACACTTTGTGCAAACTCAAGATGAGGATTCATTTTAGTATCGCGATCTAAAAACCAGCGCTTGATGAAGTCTGTCCCTTTTTGCGCATATTTATGCTCGCCAGAGAAAAAGTATGCCAGGGCGAGGATATGTACGTATTTAGTCATAGCTCCCAAACGCTTTCTATCAACACTATCAGTTTGAGTATCAGGATTAGTTACACCATCTCGTCTAACCCAAGGTATACCATTTGGCTTACTGGGACCGGGCCACCAGTAACGGCTAAGACTTAAATAATCATGGGCGTCTTTTGAAGGGGCTAGAATGGTTTTATCAATCACAGAAAATCCATCTAAAGATAAAGCAGTATCCGCTTGCTTGATCAGCTGCGCATATGCCTTTTGTGTATCTATAGATGCTTTATTTTGTTGTAAAGCAGTTTTCACTTGATTCAAGTTCGTTTGGTCAAGCAAAATTAAGGGCCCCGCGAATGACTTGCAATTTGAAATCAGTAAAACTAGACCTAGCATAGCAGCGCCGTAAAAGTTCATATCAACCTCTCATAAAAAGTATCACAGTAAAACTAAACTATTTTTCACACTAAAGAGGAGGCAAGTGCGCCTCCTTCTCAAAATATAAAAGTTATAAATTGGTTTCAAATAACTTATAAATCCGGCGGTATTCATCTAACCAAGAGCTAGGTTGTACAAACCCATGGGATTCAACGGGGTAAATAGCCGTTTCAAAGTTTTGCTTTTCAAGCTCAATAAAACGTTGAACTAATCTAACCACATCAACAAAGAATACATTACTGTCTACCATAGGTGCATTGATAAGAAGTGGCTTTTGTAACCCTTCTGCATAGTATATTGGCGAGCTTCTTTCATAGGCAATAGGATCAATGTCAGGGGTATTCAAAATATTAGATGTATAACCATGGTTGTAATGAGCCCAATCAGATACGGGCCTAAGTGCTGCGCCAGCTTTAAACAAATCAGGTGATTTAAACATAGCCATAAACGTCATAAAACCACCGTATGAGCCACCGTATGTCCCTACTCTACTGGCATCAACATGTTGGTTTTCTGCTAACCAATTCACTCCGTCCTGTAAGTCTTGAATTTCAGGTGTGCCCATTTGACGGTAAATCGCGGTACGCCAATCTCGGCCATAACCAGCAGACGCGCGGTAATCCATATCTAACACAACATAACCTTGCTGCACCAACATATTGTGGAACATATACTCTCTGAAATACCCAGACCACCCTAAATGGGAGTTTTGTAGATATCCCGCACCATGACTAAACACCACGGCTTTTCTTTTTTCATCAAACTCAAAGTTTGCGATTTTAGGTGCGTACACTCTAGAAAAAATAGGCTTATCTGTATAACTAGATTTAATAGGAACAATATCAGGAGCGATCCAATCTATATCTAAAAAGGCTTGGCTTGTGGTATGGGTAATCTGTTTAGCGGCGCTATCATTTATCGCTTTGACATAAAGCTCAGGTGGGCGAGTCAGTTTAGAATGGGTTAATAACAAAGACTGCTCATTTGGACTTAGTTGATAGTCTGTCATACCATTTAAATCGGTTAAGGTTTCAATATTGCCACTTTGTACACCTACTCTGTAAATTTCATATATACCAGGGTGCTTAATATTAGCTTTAAAATATATAAAGCTATCGTCTTGGCTTAGAGTAAGACTATCAACCTCGAATGCCCCTGAAACAAGGGCAGTAGCCGCGCCTGCAATAGGTTTTAAATATAAATTAGCATAACCCGACTCTTCCGATAGGTAGTAAAGCGCTTTGCTATTTTGCAACCAACCAAAACTATTGAATTTGTAGTTTATCCAAGCATCATCGTGCAATCTATGCTGACTTTCTAACTTACCTTCGGATACATCGACAGTGGTTAACCATCTATCTTTGTTATCCCAAGCTTCTAGCATGACAGCCACGCTATCACCGTTACTGTGCCATTGGATTGCACTTTGAGACCATGACCAGTCACGTAACAGAACAATATCTCGAGGAAGACGATTAACAGAGTATTCTTTGCCTTTTGCTGCAGCATTCTCTCGTTTTACTGACGCTAGCACATCATCATTAAAACCAGGTAAATTACCGTAGCTTAATGGTTTTTTTGAATGTTGTTCAATATTGAGTAACCACAAATTTTCTGTCTTTGGAGTGACATCAGCCACACGAGGGCGTACTTTATCAGGTGAGATCCGGCCATTTTCATTTATATAATTTGGCATGATATCGCCATCATCACGCCATGGAGACTGTTTAGTTTCAGCAATGATTAACCATTTTCCATTTGGCGACAAACTCGCTTCTACAGTTTCATTACCTTTAGCAAAATAAAAGCTAGTAGGAGCAAGGGAGCTATTATTTTTCTCTAATAGTATTTGCTGTTCAAATCCTTGCTGCTTATGCAAGCGTTTTAAAGCCACAACCTCGATCAGTCCTTGCTGTTGCTCTGCAATATAATCTTCTGGCGCACTAACCGCTTTGGGTTTATCGGCAAACTGCCAAGTCACTAATAATTCATAAAATCCTGTTTTAGGATCAATCCCATAAAAGCTATCACCACTTTGAAAACTCAAACGACCATCATTTAGGAACGTTAGATTGTATGGTTTTTTGTTGTCTTTAGTGAGCTGCTTTAACTGATCAGTCTTTAAATCTTTATAAAAAATGTTTCCTTCGAACACCCAAGCAGCCATTTCTCCATTCTGATCTAATACCCTACGCTGATAGGCCTCTTGGTGTTTACTACTGATACTCACCTTACTTGGGTTGCTTGTATCATTTAATTCTTTAACCCATAAATCTATTAATGGTGAGCCTAGGCGTTTCTGTTGATAGTAAACGCCGGCACTGTCATCAGCCCAGTAAGGGCTAAGGGGTTGTCGCCCCATCCAGTCAGGATCAGCCATAATCTGCTTTAAGGTTAATGTTTCTCCTGAAGTAGTGGAGACTGTTTCGGTACTCGTGGTAAGGGTTTCATATGCTGGAACAATGTTTGTTCCCAAAGACTCTTGTGGTGTATTCACAGTCTGCGTGGCAGAACAAGATACAAATAATAACGTAACACTGGCGACCAGTAGGCCTTGGGGACACAGTTTGAACATTCAATAAACCTTTGATGTAGACATACTATTTTTTACTATTAAACCGTAAATACTATGTACTAAGCAATCTTAGCTAAAATGTATCCTAGGTATATTTTGTTACAGATTATACAAAAGAATAGTGAGAGCTTAAGGCTGAGGTCGGTTGACCTTGGATGAACCTGTGTTCAATGAGCTACCTAGCCATTGGCCCCGAAACTACCCCTCTAGAAAAAACAGGGCTCATTATCCTAACCCATAAATAAAAACAGCGGCTAAAAGCCGCTGTTTTTATTTCTATAGCGTAAAATTAACTTAGATAACCACCATCAACCACCACAGTCGTGCCAGTGGTATAACTTGATGCATCTGACACTAAATACAAAACAGTTCCTGCCATTTCATCAGGCTGTGCCGTTCGACCCAAAGGTATTTGCATCAATGCTGTTTTTAATATTTTATCATTACCCGTTAAAGCGGATGCGAACTTGGTTTCGGTTAATCCCGGCAATAACGCGTTTACTCTGATATTCAGTGAACCACACTCCTTTGCAAAGGCTTTAGTCATACTAATAACCGCAGCTTTGGTAATAGAATAAATTCCTTGACCCAAACCTGGAGAAATACCATTTACAGAAGCCGTATTTAAAATCACGCCTCCCCCCTGCTGCTTCATCATTTTACCTGCGGCGGTAGACATAAAGAAATAACCACGAATATTCACATCAACCGTTTTATCATATGCTGCCAAGTCAGTATCTAAAATATGACCAAAGTATGGATTAGCAGCTGCATTATTTACAAGTATATCTAAGCGACCAAATTGCTCGTTAATTTCCGAAAATATATTATCTATTTGCGCCATTTCTCCCACATGACAAGCCATAGCAACAGCGTCACCGCCCTCTTCTCGAATACTCTCAGCGACGGCTTCACAGCCATCGACTTTACGACTGGATACTATAACCTGCGCCCCGTAGGCCGCTAAAAGTCTGGCGATTGACTCACCGATACCACGACTTGCACCTGTTACTAATGCAACCTTTCCTGTTAAATCAAACATATCTTTTTTCATAACGTGTCCTGTTTGTATTTATTATTAATCTGTTAAAACCAATCAGCTTGCATATCACTACAGCTATCATCCATATCAATAAGAAGCGTAATGTCTCGTTGTACTAAGGGTAATTCCCAATGTACGAAGTATTTTGCAGCCTGAATTTTGCCATTATAGAAATCCACATCTTGTTGATTTTCTTCTTTGCTATCTGCCAATTTGGACAACGATACTTCTGCAATATTCGCTTGACGTATCCACATCCAGCTCATCACTATCTGACCAAATATATTCATAAAACATGTAGCGTTGGCTAATAAAATAGCTTGTTGTTCAGACTGTAAGCTTGCTCCTAAACTAGGTATTAACCCCTGCATCTGTTGTAGGTATGGTTGCAACTTGGCAATTAATTGTTTGCTCACTTGCCCTGTAACCGCCCCAAAGTCCTGTTGCATACGTCCTTGTAATAATGCCAGTCCCGCACCATTTGCTTGCCATAGTTTACGGGTGAGTAAGTCTAAAGCCTGAATCCCATTAGTACCTTCATGAATCGGATTTAAGCGGTTGTCTCGCCAACATTGTTCCACTGGATATTCACGGGTATAACCTGAGCCACCTAGTACCTGTATTGCTAAGTCATTCGCTTTAGGACCAAACTCAGAGGGCCAAGCTTTTACGATAGGAGTTAATAGATCGAGTAATTCAGATGCTTGTTTTTTCGCACTATCATCAACCAAAGTGTGCGCATCATCGACCAAGCGGGCAGCGTAAAAACACAAAGCCATGCCCCCTTCCACATAGGATTTTTGCGCTAACAACATACGTTTTACATCGCCATGTTGAATAATGGTAGCAGGCGCATCAGTGGGTTTATTATGAGGAGCGACTCGACCTTGAGTGCGCTCTTTTGCGTACTCTAAAGAATATTGATAACCGCTATAGCCAATCATTGCAGCGCCAAAACCGACTCCTAACCTAGCTTCGTTCATCATCAAGAACATATAACGTAATCCTTGATGCTCTTCACCAATTAAGTAAGCGTGGCAATCGTCTTTTGCACCAAAACTTAAAGCGGTAGAAGTGGTTCCTCTATACCCCATTTTATGAATAAGACCGGCAAGTGACACATCATTACGTTCAGCTGGATTTCCAGCATCATCTAAACGAAACTTAGGAACAGCAAACAGTGAAATACCTTTGACGCCAGCTGGTGCACCTTGGATTTTCGCTAAAACTAGGTGAACTATGTTGTCAGACAACTCATGATCACCGCCGGATATATAGATTTTGTTACCTTTTATACGGTAGTTACCATCTGCATGTTTTTTAGCAGATGTATGAATATCAGCTAATGACGAACCCGCATGGGGCTCAGTTAGTGCCATAGTCCCAGTAAACTCACCGGTTAACATACGAGGCATAAAAGCATTTTTGAGATCTACTGAAGCAAAGTTACGTATTACATTGGCGGCAGCCACAGTTAAAAATGGATAACCTGTGCTTGATGGGTTTGCAGCCATAAAGTAGCCTGCACAGGCCGTCATGATGGTTTCAGGAAGCTGCATTCCCCCCTCATCAAAATCAAACCTGCCAGCAATTAAGCCCGATTCAACGTAGGCATCAAACGCCTCTTGAACTTCAGGGATCATAGTTACCTTTTCACCATCAAAGGTAGGCTCGTTAGCATCTGCTTTCGCATTGTGTGTTGCGAATTTTTCGGTAGCTATCTTTTCGGCTATATCCATAACCGCATCAAAAGTCTCACGATTGTGTTCGCTAAAACGTTCTCGCTCACAAAGCGCATTCGTATCTAATAGTTCAAACAATTGAAAAGACAACTCTCTACGTTTTACCAGCTCATTACTCATATAAAAACCTTGTTTGTCACCAAACTGATTAAATTTAACTTGCTAAAGAATCGCAAAATTATAAGTTGGCTATCATTGGCAGATATGACATATTAATGGTCATTAGTGACAGCTATAAGCCATCATTATTTATGTCTAATCAAGAGGTTTATTAAGAGTGTTTAAAGTAACTATTCTGGGATTCGATCAAGCTTATGCTAGTGCGATAACTGGCGCCTTAGACTTGTTTGCTTTAGCGGGTGTAACTTGGCAACGTATGTCTGGGGAAGCACCAACGCCTTTCTTTGATGTACAAATTGCTTCGATAAAAAAGCGGCCTGTAAAATGTATCAACCAAATTGAACTGACGAGTCATATCGCCATTGAAGAAGTGGACGAAACAGACCTATTACTGGTGCCAACTATAGGAGGTGAGTTAATTACAGTCCTTAATAATAACCGAGCTTTACTAGCCCATATTAACAAGCACTTCAGTAACAATGCCGATATAGCGAGTAACTGCAGCGGTGCATTTTTATTAGCAGAAGCAGGAGTTTTAAAAAACAAAGATGCGACGACTCATTGGGGTTACGCTGATATATTTAGTCAACGATACCCTGATATTAACCTTTGCTCTGAAAAAATGATCACTTCAGATGGCAATATACACTGCTCAGGTGGAGGCATGGCATGGTTTGATTTAGCATTATTGTTAATCGAAAGGTATTGCGGCCATGACGTCGCCACCACCACAGCAAAAGCCCATGTCATTGATATAGGTAGAGGTGAACAAGCAGCCTACGCAACTCTGAGATCTAAGAAATATCATCAAGATCCAGACATACTTTACGTACAGGAATGGTTAGAAAATAATTTCAACAACAGAATATCCATTAACCAACTACCAGCTTTAGTGAATATAGGTGCCCGTACATTTAATCGACGCTTTAAAAAAGCAACAGACCAAACACCGATAAACTATATTCAAACTTTACGTATCGAAGCTGCCAAACGATTTATAGAAACCACCCAAGACAGTATTGAAAGGATCATTAACCAAGTGGGATACGAAGATTTAAGTTCATTTACTAGGCTCTTTAAGAAACATACTGGTTTATCACCAAGTCAATATGCTAAAAAATTTAAACGCTAACACTCTGTGCACTTACATGAGTTAACTTTGCATACTTTTTGCACTATGGTAAATAAACATCTCAGAGGCTACACTACATGAGACGGGAATATTTACAGGTATCAGGCAAGTGACCAATTAACTGCATGAATTTCATACAGTTTGTTTAAATTAAGTATTATTCTATTGCCCAGTAAACTAAAAATACAGTTGCACTAACAAAAACAAACCGCACCAAGACGAAGCAACTGAAGATAACGTTAATTTGTTTTAATTTTACACTTTTATTTTGTTACTTCAGGAGATATGACATGGCATTTAAAAAACAGTACTTAAAATCAAAAGCAATTTGCAAGGTAACATTTAAGTTATCTAAAGAAGAAGCCAAAGCAGCAGAGACTGTTTGCTTAGTGGGAGACTTCAACAATTGGGATAGCGCTTCAACCCCAATGAAAAAACTCAAAAATGGTGGGTTCACTACAACGGTAAACTTACCCAAAGATTCAAATTATGAGTTTAGGTATTTATTAGATGATTCAGCATGGGAAAACGACTGGGAAGCTGATGCTTACATTCCTTCGCCTTTATCTTTTGAAGATAATTCAGTCGTTACAGTTTAATGACATGAGGTAGGGATTTATTTAGTACCAAAAAAGCGACGATAGCTGACCTATCGTCGTTTAATATTATTAAAAACTAAAGAGCAGCTTCAAGTTCAGGTAACACATCAAACAAATCACCAACTAAACCATAGTCAGCAACTTGAAAGATAGGTGCATCTTCATCCTTGTTTATAGCAACAATAACTTTTGAATCTTTCATACCCGCTAAATGCTGGATAGCGCCTGAAATACCGACTGCAATATAAAGGTTAGGCGCAACTATTTTGCCTGTTTGACCAACTTGCATATCGTTAGGAACAAACCCCGCATCAACTGCCGCACGAGAAGCCCCCATAGCTGCACCGAGTTTATCTGCAATGCCGTCTAATAACTTAAAGTTCTCGCCATTTTGCATCCCTCTCCCACCGGAAATAATCACATCTGCCGCAGTAAGTTCGGGTCTTTCTGATTCTGTTAGCTCTGCTGACACAAACCCTGATTTTTCTAAAGGCTTCACTACCAAACATGCCTCAACTGGAGCTGAGCCATCCTCAGAGACCGCATCAAAAGCTGCAGTTCTTACAGTAACCACTTTAATCGCCTCAGAAGACTGTACAGTGGCAATAGCATTGCCTGCATATATTGGTCTTACAAAAGTATCAGCACTCTCAACCTCGATAACATCAGATATCTGAGATACATCTAACAAGGCTGCAACACGGGGCATGAAATTCTTACCTGTAGTTGTGGCTGCAGCCATTATGTGACTCGCATCCTTACCTAACTCAATCACTAACTCCGCGATATTTTCAGCCATTTGGTGAGCATATTCTAAGCTATCAGCAACTAATACTCTTGTGACTCCGGCTAATTTTGATGCTTGTTCCGCCACTGCATCACACCCTGCTCCGGCAACCAATAAATGAATTTCTCCACCAATTTGTGCAGCTGCATGGACTAACTTATGGGTTTCTGTTTTTAGCTGCTCGTTATCATGTTCTGCAAATATTAGAATAGTCATTAGATCACCTTCGCTTCATTCTTTAATTTTTCTATCAACTCAGCCACATCTGCGACTTTAGTACCACCTTGGCGTTGGGCTGGTGCTTCTACTTTCAATATTTTCACGCCAGATGACAATGCAATACCAAAATCAGCTGCGGGTTTAACCACTAACGGTTTACGCTTGGCCTTCATGATATTTGGTAAGGAGGCATAGCGAGGTTCATTTAGCCTCAAATCGGTAGTGACGACTGCGGGTAAGGTCAACTCAACCATTTGTAAACCACCATCTATTTCTCTTGTTACCTTCACCTTGCCTTCAGTTATTTCGACATCTGAGGCAAACGTTCCTTGGGGCATACCAGTCAAAGCTGCTAACATTTGCCCTGTTTGGTTATTATCAGAGTCGATGGACTGCTTACCTAAAATCACTAGCTCTGGACTTTCCTCTTCAACAATTTTTTGCAATAGTTTTGCTACCTGCAATGAGCCTAGTGTGTCCGGTGTATCAATTTGTATGCCTCTATCTGCTCCAAGAGCAAGGGACGTACGTATTTGTTCTTGGCAAGCCTTATCACCGATTGATACCACCACGATTTCAGTCGCTATACCTTTTTCCTTAAGCCTTACAGCTTCTTCGACGGCAATTTCACAAAATGGGTTAATAGACATTTTGGCATTTGTAAGGTCTACAGCACTATTATCAGGTTTTACTCTTACCTTCACGTTGTAATCAATAGCTCGCTTTACCGGCACTAATATTTTCATGTTGACCTCTATATCAGGATGTCAGTGTTAAGTGAGTGGTCATACCTCCCACATTAGGATGTAATTAATTTACTTTGAACGAATCTTTACGTCAAATTAACCTTTTATCATCAAAAATACAGTATTTACGCAACATATTTGCAGGTATCATTACATTAAAGAGTAATTTTAAACGGTAAGTTAAAACAATTAGAACACTCAATACAAAAAATCAAGTCATTGATTTAAAACAAAATAAACCGTATCGGCAGGCTTTTAATATTGTGGTTTTAAATAACTTTACTGTTATGTCTTTAAATTAGTACTAATGAAGATGAATCGAAAATTACAACAAAATAGAAGTAAACAAGACTTATAGTTAATAGGTTTAAATATTTTTTTCATGAATAGTTAAGTATAAAAGAGGACATAAAAGTGGAACGAGAATCGATGGAATTTGACGTAGTTATAGTCGGTGCTGGCCCTGCAGGTTTGTCTACAGCTTGCCGATTGATGCAGTTGGCTCAAACACAAGAACAAGAACTCATGGTTTGTGTTGTTGAAAAAGGCTCTGAAGTCGGAGCTCATATTTTATCTGGAGCTGTTTTCGAAACCCGTGCTCTAGATGAGTTGTTTCCAGACTGGAAAGATAAAGGCGCACCACTTAACACCGCCGTGACTCAAGATGATATCTATTGGTTAAATAACGAGCAAAAGGGCATTAAAATCCCAGGCTTCTTATCACCAAAGACCATGCACAATGAAGGCAATTATATTGCAAGCATGGGCAATATGTGTCGCTGGTTAGCAGATCAAGCCGAGCAACTCGGAGTGGAGATATTCCCGGGTTTTGCAGCCTCTGAGGTTTTCTACAATCAAGATGGTAGCGTGGGCGGTGTAATTACAGGTGATATGGGGCTTGATGAAAACGACGAACCAAAAGATTCTTTTATGCCTGGCATGGAGTTGAAAGCTAGATATACAGTTTTCGCTGAAGGTTGCCGAGGCCACCTTGGCAAGCAGCTAATTAAAAATTTTAATTTAGACAAAGGGAAATCACCACAACACTACGGAATCGGTTTCAAAGAAATTTGGGATATTGAACCTGCAAAACACCAAGAAGGTTTAGTGGTTCACACAGCAGGTTGGCCGCTTAATGATGCGACAGGCGGTTCCTATTTATACCATAGTGAAAACAATCAAGTCTTTGTAGGACTAATAGTCGATCTTAATTATAGCAATCCACACCTAAGTCCTTTTGATGAATTCCAACGCCTCAAGCATCACCCCATTTTCAAACAGTATCTCGAAGGCGGCAAGCGAGTATCATATGGTGCAAGAGCCATTGCCAAAGGAGGATTCAATTCGTTACCCAAAATGACCTTTCCAGGTGGATTATTAGTTGGTTGTGACGCCGGCACGTTAAATTTTTCAAAAATCAAAGGCAACCATACAGCAATGAAGTCAGGCTTAATTGCGGCTGAAACCTTGATGGAAGTACTAAGTGACAGTAAGACTCCTGAATCTCAAGATTTAGCCGTGTTCACTGAGAAGTTTAAACACTCTTGGCTTTACGATGAATTATTTAATTCCCGCAACTTTGGTCCGGTTTTACATAAACTAGGCACAATTATGGGGGGAGCCTACAATACAGTAGACCAAAACTGGCTTAATGGCAGGTTACCTTTTAACTTCATAGACAATGTTGAAGACCATCATGATATGAAATTGACAGGTGAAACAAACAAAATTGACTACCCTAAACCAGATGGAGTGCTGAGTTTCGATAAGCTTTCTTCAGTATATTTGTCCAATACTAACCACGAAGAAGGACAACCTTGCCATCTAAAATTAAAAGATAAGAGTATTCCTCTTACTATTAATTTCACTAAATTTAATGAACCCTCACAAAGATATTGCCCCGCAGGTGTATATGAAATAGTTAAAAATGAAGCTGGAGAAAAACGTTTTCAAATAAATTCACAAAACTGCATTCACTGTAAAACATGTGACATAAAAGATCCCAGCCAGAATATAACCTGGGTTGTGCCAGAGGGAGGAGGTGGCCCCAATTACCCAAATATGTAACATAGCTCAAAAGGATGAAAGCCAACAAATGAGTTGCACTCAATTTATTTGTTGGTTTTGTTGCTTTTAATCTAGTGCGTAATTATCCTTCTACACTAAGACTCAATATTTAGTTATTACAATTATTGTTATGCCCTCAGTTAATTACCAAGTTCACTCAAACGATCCCAGTAAACCTTGGATAGTATTAATTCATGGATTATTCGGCAATTTAGATAACCTATCTGGTTTACGACGGCTCTTTACCGGACAATTTCAAGTTTTGTGCGTAGATCTTCCTGATCATGGCAAATCAGATTTTACGGAGGTTTTCAGTTTTGAAAGTTATGCTCAGTTAATCCGCCAAAAAATTACTGAATTGGGCATTAGCCAGGTCACTCTATTGGGTCACTCTTTAGGTGGAAAGGTAGCTATGAAAATAGCCCTAACGTCACAAGATTTAGTTAAACATTTGGCCATACTCGATATTGCACCAGTGAGTTACTCACCAAGGCACGATAATGTTTTCGAAGGGCTAAATGCTATTGATTTACATCATTTAGAAAGCCGCAAGCAAGCAGAGTTATTATTGAGTCAACATATTGTAGAAAGTGGCGTGAGGCAATTTTTACTAAAGAGTTTATATAGTCAAGATGAGAGTTGGCATTGGCGATTTAATTTAAATTTATTGCAGCGAGATTATCTAAGGTTATCAGCTGCAATTGAATCAAATATACCTTATCCAGGTCCTGTTTTATTTATTAAAGGCCAGCGGTCTGATTATCTACTAAGTGAGCATAAAGCTGCAACGTTAGAACTATTTCCTAACAGCCAATCTAAAATGATCAAAGGTGTCGGGCATTGGCTCCATGCTGAAGAGCCAAACTTATGTTTTGAGATAGTTTCAGCATTTATCGATTCGCATCCATAAGCTATGAGAACAATGTACTGTTATTGTCTAAATATCGACTTAGTTACCAAAATTAAACCATCCTCAATAAGGCGAATTACGCTGAAGACTCATTATTTATTGTCTTACTTAATATTAATATTCGCCTCGATTAGCTCTCAAATGTTAGAGGCCTCACAAACTTATAAATTTGCAGTGAATAGCCCTGGCGCACCTCCTTATCTGTATCTTGATGAAACAACAAATACTTATGTAGGTTTAATCAATGATGTTATCCAAGAAGCCTCTAAAATGTATGGCATTTCGGTTGAGTATGTAGACTCACATAGAGCCCGTAACGAACCCTTAATTTATGCAGGAAAAATTGATGCTTTTTTGTTGAGTAAGGTTTGGCTATCCCACCCAGAAAAGGTTATCGCGAGTACCCCTTTGTTCAGCCACAGAATGTTTTTGTATAAAGTGCAACCATTCGAAGAGAACTTCAACTTACTTAGTATTGAGAATAGTAAAATCTGTACTCGTGAGAATTATGTCTACCCTAGTTTAACCAATATGTCAGCAAACGGTATTATCGAAAGAGTAGACTCAAGATCACAAATATCAATAGTAAATATGCTGATTGCTGGTCGCTGTGAGTTCGCCATAATGAATGAGTTTAATGCCGTTAACATTATGACCTCAGGCGACTTTAAAAATTATACATTCTATACTTCTCCCATGCCAACTGACGAAACACACACAGAAATAATCTTAAGGTCAGAGTTGAGCGAATTAAAAAAACAGCTTGACGACACAATTGCCATCATGCAAAAAGATGGCCGTCTCATCGCATCTCTAGAACATCATGTAAAAAACAAGTTAACGCCTTAACATCTGAAGCCATTATCTTCTTTTTAAGGCTCGAATCATTTTCATAAAAAACCACTCTGTGCTAGTATGCGCCCGAAAAATCGGATACTGAGCAAGAGTAGGTAAGACTTATGCTAAGCGAATATTACGAACAAATAGAAGCCTTCGCGCTAGACGTAACGCTAATAGGACTATTTTTGCTTATGGCGTATGTCGTACACGACGTATTAAAGAAAAACAAGGTACCCACAATTGGTAAATTAGTAGTGTACTTTGTGTTATTTTTAGGAGCATTAGGCTTCATATTTAAAGGTGTGATGCAGTGGGTTATTGAAAGTTAATCCCGCTTACAACTGACTTAACATATAGATAAGATTGACGTAGAGGAAAAACGACTGATGGCAAGTGTAGGTCTATTTTTTGGCAGTGACACAGGCAATACTGAACATATTGCGAAAATGATCCAAAAAGAATTAGGCAAAAGCCTTATCGATGTTCATGACATAGCAAAAAGTAGTAAAGAAGATATTGCTGAGTTTGATCTTCTACTTTTTGGAATACCCACTTGGTATTATGGTGAAGCCCAGTGCGATTGGGATGACTTTTTTCCAGAACTCGAACAAATCAATTTTGAAGACAAACTTGTTGCCATTTTCGGATGTGGTGATCAAGAAGACTATGCAGAGTACTTTCTTGATGCCATGGGTATGGTTAGGGACATTGTTGAAGCTAAAGGCGCAATACTAGTAGGTCAATGGTCTGCTGACGGTTATGACTTCGAAGCCTCTAAAGGTATGGCTGACGAAAATCACTTTGTGGGCTTAGGAATAGATGAAGATAGACAACCAGAGCTTACTGAAGAGCGTGTTAAAGCTTGGTGTAAGCAAATTAACGAAGAATTATGCTTAGCTGAATTAAGTTAAATAATAGAGGAGCTACGGCTCCTTTTTTTAATGTTTTGTTAAATACTTAACACAAATACTCAGGAATGCCTTTTAAATCAGAATAGGTCACCTATAATGTCCACATACTCTATCTGTAAGTAAGCTCATGGATCAAAATAAAGAATTAAAAAAAGCGGGTTTGAAAATCACATTACCACGCTTAAAAATACTCGAAATACTGCAACTACCTCAAAATCAACATATTAGTGCTGAAGACGTTTACAAAATATTGATTGAACAAGGTGAAGAAATAGGGTTAGCAACCGTATACCGGGTACTTAACCAATTTGATGATGCTGGTATTTTGAACCGTCATCACTTTGAAGGTGGAAAATCAGTATTCGAAATTAGCCATAAAGAGCATCACGATCACCTCGTTTGTTTAAAATGTGGCAAAGTAATCGAATTTGAAGATGAGTTAATCGAAGAACGTCAGAAAGCTATTGCCGAACGTCACAATATGAAGCTAACACATCATAGCCTTTATCTATATGGTGAATGTAATGAAGATTGTGACGAAGAATAACGTTAAATAACGCCGCTTTTAAGCGGCATTTTTCTGTTAGAAACCCAACAAGGCACATCTACCTTCCTAAATGGTCCTTTCTCAATTATTGACCTTGTTCAAATACCTGAAAGTGGCGATATAAATATTGCTTAATAAAACTCACAAAAGCTGACCATTAAGATAAAGAAACCAACCATGATAAAGTTTAGTATACTGAACATCACGGTATATGTTAGATAGCAAGCTCAATAAGAGGTTCATGGCATCTGGGGCGGTAACTAAACATATTAGTGTTGGCTCTGGAGGTATCACGCTTCCTAATCATTCACCTTTAAAAAAGGCAAAGTACTGCTTGCTTGTAGCCTATTATCACAAACCGCACACCTTAAAAGGTATGATCAACAAAACTAGCTCGGTGGATATCCACAATTTCTACCGAGACAAAAACACTAGTCAATACTAACGCTTTTAATTCATTAAGAACTGAATTGGATATTTCACTTTTTTGCTCATCCGTGCGGCCACTCAAAATATGAGCGGATACGTGCAAAAAATCCTTTGATGTATCATGTAATCTAAACTCAGGGCGAGGCTCTACACGAATTTTTATTGCCTCTGGCGGAAAATGACCGCTGTTTTTAGCGCCAGCAAACACTTTATCCATAATAGTGTCAGCATCAATTTGATTAGTTAATGAACCACTGTGTTCAATTACAAAATTTGGCATGTTGCGAATTCCTTTAAATTAATGATGGTGTATTTTTAAATTATACCCGAACAATGAACGTTATAAGTAACAAGGTTAAATAAAAATTATAAGCACCTAAGTTATATTTAACTAAACAAATGTATTAACGCCACACCAAATCTCCATTGCGATAGACCTTCGAGTATTGTAATTTTGTAAAACAACATGACAATTAATGAACAATGACTCAGCATTTCGGCTTAAAAAAAAGCAATCGTTACAGCATAAATGATAAAGATGTATTTGGTGATATTCGCCGCCATAGACTAATGCAGGTAAGCATTGTGAGCTCTTTAAGTTTAATCGCTTCAATGTTGGTTGCTATAAACATCACGTTAGTCATTTTGGCGATAGGACTTACTTGTTTACTCGTCTCAGTTTATTTTGCCTATAAACAAAAAGTAATGGCTTCGGCCTACATACTACTCGGTTCTTTAACGGCAATGTTATTTTCACTCGCATTAACTGGCGCTGGCTTGCTCGACTTGGCAATTCTTGGATACCCGAGTTTACTCATTTTTGCAGCAATTTTAGGAGGTGGCGGCTTATTTCTTTCGATGCTTGTGTTTACAATACTCCAATGTATTTTGTTGGCTTGGTTAACACTCAGTAACATCATAACGCCAAATGTACCAATTCTGAGCTGGTCTCACTTAATTTTCACTTTAGTTATATTCATCGTCACAGGGTTCAGCGTTTACATATTAGTCCGAGATATAAAACGTCTAATGTTATCATTACATAGAGAAAATACTAAAGTTCAAGAGAGCCAACGTAAAATTCAACATTTAGCTCACCATGACCCCTTAACTAATTTACCTAATCGCTTATACGGCGAAGTCTTATTTAGACAATCACTAAAAAACTGTCATAAAAATCAACAAGAACTAGCCTTACTATTTTTTGATTTAGACAACTTCAAACCCGTCAATGATGTTTTGGGGCACGTCGCAGGTGATCAGTTATTAAAAGAACTAGCCCTGCGGCTAACAGAAACATTACAACCGAATCAGCATTTAATTCGATTTGGCGGAGATGAGTTTTTGGTTTTAGCCCCGCATTCAAATGGTTTACCCTATCTCACTAAATTAGCAAACGAGCTAATAAACCAATGCTCGGCGGTATTCAACATTCAACATACTCAAGTTACCGTTTCTGCTTCTTTGGGGATTGCATGCACCTCACTTCATGGAGCAAACTTTAAACAGCTTTGCCGCAAGGCAGATATTGCTATGTATAAAGCTAAAGAAGCAGGTAGAAGTACCTTGCACTTCTACGATAACAGTCTAGATAAAGCCAGTGATGAAAAGTTTAAATTGTTACAAAGATTGCGGCCAGCCATTACTGAGAAACAATTCACGCTCTATTATCAACCTATGGTCAATATTAAAAGTGGTGAGGTTATAACGGTTGAAGCTTTACTACGGTGGCCACAATTAGATGGCAGTATTATTACCCCAGAGCAGTTTATTCCTCTAGCAGAAAGTAGTGGACTAATTAATGAGCTAGGTGCATGGGTAATACAAGAAGCTTGCGCATTTTGTGCAAGACAAAGACGACAAGGTCATCACAAGCTGCGGGTGGCAATAAACCTTTCAGTCATTCAATTTAGAGATGGAAATTTACAAAATACAATAGAGACAGCATTACAAAAGGCTAATTTACCACCAGAAGCTTTAGAGTTCGAACTAACCGAGTCACTCCTCATAGATGATAAGAATCAAATAGATAAGCAACTCAATGGATTAAGCCAACTAGGTGCATCAATAGCTATTGATGACTTTGGAACAGGATACTCGAACCTCGGCTATTTGAGAGAATTTAACGCAAGAAAGTTAAAGATAGACCGATCCTTCATTAGCTCTCTCAACAACGATGAACAAGACGACTCAATTGTTAAAGCAATCATCAACATGGCCAGTAGTTTGGGCTTAAAAACGGTAGCAGAAGGCATAGAGGATGAAGAAACACTAAGTAAATTAATGGCACTGGGCTGTGAATTCGGACAAGGCTACTTTTGGTCAAAACCAATACCGGAAGATGTGTTATCAGAATACTTAAAGAAAATATAATTTACTTTTAAAAAATCAACACTATTTTTTTCTTGCTCTGCCCTTAGATACGTATAGTCAAATCACTACAAGCTTGTTATCCACTGTAACGTTAATTTTAGTACCTTATGTTTTTGACTTTTTTCAGGCTCAAGTACATTAAAAATATGATCCGCTCCGCCTAAATAATATACATCTTCGGTAACAGCCATACTCGCTTCAAAAATCGTTTTTTCATGGGCTGGTAAATAATCGTCGGTACCACGAACAGCTAACAGATGGCCTTTGAACTCGCTTAAGTTGCGAATGGGGTTATACCCTAACATCCCCAAAACATGCTCGCGGGTAAATATTAAATCAGCCCAAGGTTCTTTTAGTAAACTTTCCCCCTCATCAATTGCGCCTCTAACCGCGGCATAAAAATTAGGTTGTGTAACAATCTCATTAGGATTTAACGCGCTAGACCATAAAACCACTCCTTCAAAGGTTTTAGGATGACGGCTCACTAACTCCAAAGCGGTTGCTCCTCCAAGGCTAAAACCGACGACTACTAATGGTAATGTAGGAAGTTGGCTCTTTAAATACTTCAAGGCTGCCTCTGTATCCTCCATCCTACTTTTGAATGTACTAGTTAGTGTAAAGTTACTTTTTTCTCTCTCAGACTCTCCTCTTACGTCGAACCTCAGTGATGCTATACAGTTGTTATGTAATTGTTGAGCCAAGTCTTTATATAAATCACCCACTTCATTCTTTTGGCCAACCCAGCCATGGATTAATAAAACCGCAGACTTAACCTTACAATTTGGTTTCTCTAAGGTTGCAGTGGCGCCAGTACTTAAAACAAGATCTTTAGTGAAAACTGATGACGGTTTTAAAGTTGAACTCATGACGACCTTAGACGCAGCACTACAACTTAAAAACACAATACTGAGACTAAATCCCGCTAACAAAACGCCACAAAATTTATTCATTTTCATAGATACCTTTTTATTATTATTGTTTAATCTTAGTTCTGGAAATCACTCATAAAAGAATTCATTTTGAATTGTAAACTCAATTAATTAGGTGCATTAAAGGTTGCTGGATATTCTAATCCTACGCAGTGTTGCCCGCAAAGTAGAAAAATATGGGTCTTGCAGCTAATGTTCATGTAGTACTTTGGTTATTTAGTAAACCCTGTTAGTACAAACTTTTGCACTCTTCTACCCGTATTAACTTCAGATGTATACAAGTTACCTTCACTGTCAACCACCACACTATGTAACCAAGTGAATTGGCCAGGATATCGACCAGGTCTACCAAAACTCCCTAAAATTTCGTAAGTATCATGCCATAGTACCCATATGCGCCCATTCATCATATCAGCCACATACATGTATTTGTTATCCGGCGAAAAATCAACATCGGTAGCACTGCCAACTCCGCCGGTATCTTCGGCTATAATCACTTCTTGTAAAAATTCCACTTTGCCTGACTCATTCATTTTAAATACTTGTAGACGATTGTTTTTTCTATCGCATACATAAATTCTGCCATCATCTGACTGCACCACACAGTGTACAATGTCGCCAAAATTTTCTGCTGTGACACTATTTTTATCAGCACTTGAAACAGCTTGAGATACATCAAATGCGCCATCGCGGGTACCACCACCAGGCAAACTAGCATACCCTCCCCAAAGTTGCTCAAAAGTATCATCTTTAGAGTCAAAAGCGGTCACTCGCTTATTTATGTAACCATCTGCAATAAGCACTCGATTAGATTCAGTATCATGAAAAATATCTGCAGGGTTGCCTAAAGTACTTTCACTTAAATTACCGTCAGTCTCACCACGACGTCCAAACTGACGTATGAACTCCCCCTTTTGGGTATAATTGAGCACCACATGATCGCCTTTACCATTACCACCCAACCATACAGTATCTTCATCATCCACATATAAACCATGGACAGTGGCTGGCCATTGGTTTTGACCATCAATGACAGGAGCTTTATCTGGTCCGCCCCAAGAATTTAATAGTTGCCCATCAGGTGAAAACTGCAACACGTGCGGAGCTGCCTCGCAGCAAAGGCCTGATTTATTCGTTAGACCTAAATCAATTCTGCTCAAAGAGTTTGGGCGGTGTAACACCCATACATTATCATGCTTATCTAATGCTAACCCGGGCACTTGCCCCATCAACAAGGTTGCTGGCATGTCTGGCCATCCTGCATCAACCTTAAATTGTGGTACCGTATGACTCACGTTCTCTATAGGGTAACTCTCAACTGAAGTTAAGCTAGATTGCTCATTCACCTTTATTTGAGTGGTTTCAGCCAAAGTCTCAGCACTATAGAGTGACAACATGAAAAATCCAAATACTCGGACATTAATTGACAAATTTTGAACAGCAAACATGCTTAAACACTCCTGATTATCTAATTAACTAAAAGTAAATCTCATTATAATCTGTAAGAATATGACAGCTAAGATTAGATTACACCGCACAATGGCCGATCTGCGATGAGTTACACATAAAAAAAGCTGGAGTAAGTTCGAAAAAAGCCGGAAATAATCAATTGAAGCAGCTGCTATAAAAGTTAATAGACACAAAAAACAGCTTATTTTTTATTCTTAATTACAGTGTACTAATTAAGAAATTGGAAAAAGTAGAATCGATCAGCTGGATAGAATTCGAACCCTCGACCCCAGTCGATGATTGCCGCTACCCTTCAGCCTGAGCTTTGAAGTGATATATGAAAATGGGAAAACTTATTAAATGGTCGGTGTGATAGGATTCGAACCTACGACCCCTTCGCCCCCAGCGAAGTGCGCTACCAAGCTGCGCTACACACCGACCGAAGCTGCGCAGTTTACTCAAATTAGCTAGATTTGCAATGCTAAATCACTGTAATCAGTTTTGTTTGCACAATCCTTAGCCAAGAATGTACTTAATTTGATTTAGGTCTTAATAGTTCAAACTTTTGTTCTTCACTTACCGTGTAGTAATCACCCATACCACCAGCTCTCATCACGGGCTCCATGACCGCAGTATCGTAAACACCATCTTTTAATGCGGTTTGAGCAATATGTACTCCAACCACTTCACCCAGCACTAACCATGTTTGGCTATTTTCACCTTTGGCAGATCGTAACTGCACAACCTGTGAGGTTTTGCATTCCATTACCACAGGGCTTTCTGCCACATATGGCACGTCAATAACCTTTGAGGCACCTTTCGTTAGCTTCGCAAGCTTAAATTCGTCAACGTCTGGGGCGACAGACATGCTCGTTTTATTCATAGCTACAGCCAAAGGTTTTGTGACTAAGTTCCAACAAAACTCTCCGCTTTCCTCTGCATTTTTGACACTGTCTTTAAACCCTAAACTTGAAAAGCCAATAATGTGAGGGGAGTAATTAAAAGCATTAAAAAAGCTATAGGGCGCAAGGTTTACAGCCCCCGCTTTGCTCTTTGTTGAGATCCAACCAATTGGCCTTGGAGCAATAATGGCACTAAAAGGATCATGAAGTAATTGATGACCATCTTTAGGTTGGTAGAAATGTGAATTATTCGGCATTACAGTCTTTTAAATATACAATAAGAAACAAATGTTTCACTCCATAGAGTGATTTTGAATGCTAAGACTTGTCGTCAGCACTTATACGACTGGCGGTTGCACCTGATTGATCTTTATATTTTGCATCAGATCTAGCGTTGTAAGGTTTTTCTGCAAAGTCAGATAATACCTCAAAGCTTATTGCACCGATTTTCATTCCCGGTTTCAAAGCTAGAGGTAATTTACCGCTATTGAATATTTCTAACACTATATTACCAGCCCAGCCTGGGTCAATTCTATGGGCAGTAACATGGACCATTAACCCTAACCTCGCTAATGAAGAGCGCCCATCTAGCCAGCCAACAATATTGGCAGGTAAGGTAACAGACTCAAAGGTTACAGCTAATGCCAACTCACCAGGATGTAAAAAGAAGGCTTTATCGTCAGCAATCTCAATTTCATCACTCATGACATTATTTAGTGCCGCTTGAACTTCAGCTTTAGGGCCGCTTAAATCAATATACGGTGCTTGATGGTCTTCAAACACTCTAAATTTATTCCCCAATCTCATATCAACTGTTACGCCACTTATTTCTTCATAAGCGGGTTGAGGAGATACTTTAATTTTTCCATCTAATAAATGTTTGTAAATATCTTTATCACATAAGCGCATAGCGTCTGATTCTTTATTGTGTGGTGTTAAATTAGGCTGTATGCCGTTTTACTCTTTGCAGAGAGCTTACGCCATTTACCCAGCTTTAAGGTAATAATTTTTATGACATTTTTATCACTAAGTAATATTTTGTGCCACTTTTTAGATAATGATTAAAATTATTCATCACCAATGCAATTTCGTAATGCAATGATCAGGTATTTTCGCTACTATTTGCGACCTTTTTTAAAACTCAATAAACATAAGTGACCATGTCTGAACAAACTCGCAAAATTCTAGTTACCAGCGCCCTTCCCTATGCTAACGGCTCTATTCATTTAGGTCATCTTTTAGAGCATATTCAAACCGATATCTGGACTAGATTTCAACGAATGCGTGGTCACAACTGTTATAGCGTTTGTGCGGACGATGCCCACGGCACACCTGTTATGCTCAAAGCCCAACAGTTAGGGATTACACCAGAACAAATGGTGGCGCAAACCCGTGATGAACATCATGCAGACTTAGTCGATTTTGGTGTTAAATACGATAACTACCATGTGACCCATTCGGATGAAAACAAAGAGTTATGTGAATTAGTATACAACCGCTTAAATGATGCGGGTTTTATTAGTAAACGTACTATTAGTCAGCTGTTTGACCCTGAAAAAGAAATGTTTTTACCTGATCGGTTTGTGCAAGGTACATGCCCTAAGTGTGGCGCAGAAGATCAAAATGGCGACAGTTGTGACGTATGTAGTGCAACCTACGATCCTACTGAGCTTATTAACCCAAAGTCAGTGGTATCAGGTGCTGAGCCTATTTTACGTGATTCAGAACATTACTTTTTTGACTTACCTCAATTTGAAAACATGTTACAAGAATGGTTACAGAGTGATGCCATCCAACCAGAGATCGCCAACAAACTAAAAGAATGGTTTGAAGAAGGGATGCAGCAGTGGGATATCAGCCGTGATGCACCTTACTTTGGTTTTGAAATACCAAATGCTCCAGGCAAATTCTTTTATGTATGGGTAGATGCCCCTGTGGGTTACATGGCGAGTTTCAAAAACCTATGTGATAAAAACGGCCTTGATTTTGATGAGTACTGGGGTAAAGACTCGGATGCGGAGCTTTATCACTTTATTGGAAAAGACATTACTTACTTTCACTGTTTATTTTGGCCTGCCATGTTAGAGGGTGCAGGCTTTAGAAAACCAACAGGTGTTAACGTTCATGGTTTTGTCACTGTAAATGGTGCTAAAATGTCCAAATCTAAAGGCACCTTTATTAAAGGGCGCACGTATTTAGATCACCTAAATCCTGAGTATTTACGTTACTACTTTGCGTCAAAACTAAGTGATGCAGTCACCGATATTGACCTCAACTTTGAAGATTTTGCACAAAAGGTAAACTCAGACTTAGTGGGTAAAGTCGTGAATATCGCTAGTCGCTGTGCTAGCTTTATCACAAAACGTTTTGATGGCAAGTTATCCACTAATGTACTTGAGCCTGAACTAGTCGCTGAGTTTCATCAGGCAGAAGCCAGCATTGCCACTGCATTTGAGAAACGTCAATATCATAAAGCTATTCGCGAAATAATGGCCTTAGCAGATAAAGCCAATCAATTTATTGATGCCAATGCTCCTTGGGTAACAATTAAAGATGAAACTAAACAGCAATTTACCCACGATGTATGCTCATTGGGCATCAACTTGTTTCGTATTCTAGTGACATATTTAAAGCCTGTTGTCCCTACATTGGCGCAGCAGTCAGAAATATTTTTAAATGATGAATTGGCTTGGGAAAGTACTCAAACGGTGTTAACCGACCACAGCATCAATAAATTTAAAGCCTTAATGCAACGAGTAGATATGGATAAGGTTAACGCCATGATTGATGATTCAAAAGAAAACCTAGCGCCAACGGTAACCCTTGACCCAAATAGTCCTTTAGCCAAAGATCCTATTGGCGACACCATAAGCTTTGAAGATTTCGCTAAAATCGATTTACGTATTGCCCGCATTACTAAAGCTGAACATGTAGAAAAAGCCGATAAACTGTTACGTTTAGAGTTAGATTTAGGCGGCGAAACGCGACAAGTATTTGCTGGAATCAAATCAGCTTATCAACCGGAAGAGTTAGAAGGTAAATTGACGGTTATGGTGGCTAATTTAGCCCCTCGTAAAATGCGCTTTGGATTGTCAGAAGGCATGGTGTTAGCTGCTGGCCCTGGTGGTGAAGACTTATGGATACTTAATCCAGAAGATGGCGCACAACCGGGTATGAAAGTTAAATAAGTAGTTTTACTTTTGGCCTAATTACCACAGCCTATAAGGGCTGTGGTAATGTTAACGTTGTGGCGTCTACTATTTTCCAATCGGTAGACTGCTTACAATTGCACTTGCTATTAATCCCACAAAAATAGTAATAGCAAAACTAGTCAGCGTTCCTAACATCACATATTCTGTTAACTTTTTGCCTTGTGCGTTAGTTAAATCTCCAAATCTAAAAACAGACTTAGTCGCTAACAAAAAGCCAATGGCCGAAAATTGGTTTAACACAATGAAGGTTAAAATAAGTAACCTTTCTAAGTAGCCAATCATCATGCCCGCAGATTCTAGTGAACTATTATTTGTATCTTGTTGCGCAGCTTTTTCTACCTCCTCTATTCGTTTTAACTCTTTTGTCCACGGGGCTAAAATCATGGTCATCACAATAGATGTTGGTTTTAAAATAATAAGATACGCAACAACTAGGGTTAAATGCTTGTAGCTTATCGTTTGATACAACGCGCAAAACTCTGTGAGTTTACCACTTGCCCAAGTCCACAATAAAACTAAGACGAACATATGCGCTAGCTGGTCTAAAACAAAGTTCATAGTGGTTTTTCTAGCATATGATTTCGTCAGATCAATGATAAAGTGACTAACAACAATCACACTACAATATACAAGATTTAATAACCAACCTGAGCTACCTAACAAGGCTAAAACACCAAAAGAAAGCAAACCGTGAACGGCAACATGCTTATACAAAGCATGAGATTTATGGTGTGTAAGGTTACGTTCAGCCACCCAAGTATTGGGCTGTAAGTAAAAGTCACTCAATATATGAACTAATATCAAAGTCACTAATATACTTATCTCAGACATGGGCAAACTCCTCTTCATAACACGCAGCAATATGGCTTAAATATTCATCTACAAGCTGATAACGACTAGCTAATAGCAGTTTAGTAATGTTACTACGAGTTTTACCCAGAGAGGCCGCTAAAGCCGCATGAGACTTATCTTCAGAAGTGACATAACGTAATAATGTTTCGGATTGAATAATAGTTAAGTCACTTAAAAGATTATCTAAGAACTTAGTTAACAACCCCACTTTTACCTGAAAGCTTGAGTTATTCGTGGCGACTGTAATTAAGTTACCTTTTATTGTATCTAAGCCTTTACCTGACAAGGTAAAAGCTTCACCAGTTGAAGTTTTTATATCTAAACGTCTAGAGGTCACCTCGCCAATACCAATACTTTGCCTCACATCAAAAGAAGGGCTGACAGCTTTAAGGGCTAACCGAATAATAATGGCTGATTTTATTGCCTCTATAGGGTTATCAAATATGCATTGGAAAGCATCACCACGATATGTTTCAAAGCTCATATTGTAATGGGCCTTTAACATAGCTAAAGTACTCTCTAATGTATGTAACATGCTGTCATAATTTTCTGATTTAATCTTTTGAGAGCCAACAATATCACCTGTTACCACTCCGATTGAGTTGTTACTCATACCAATTTCGCCACGCTATATCTATTTAAACCCGCCACAAAGTTACTATATAAGGTAACATTTTACAATGTTACTCTATTTGGGAACTTTTATAAAAGTTACTATTTTAGGTAACATACTCAACTATCGACTTGTTAATATTTTACTTACTGGGCAGTAGACAAGCTCAATTCAAATATGTAGCATCAACATCAGCAAGACAGACCTGTCTACTATGTATTTATACTACTTGGAATCATCATGACTGAAATAGCCCGTCCACCTTTGCCACCTTTCACAGAAGAAACTGCTAAGCAAAAAGTTCGCATGGCAGAAGATGGCTGGAATGGCCGTAACCCAGATAAAGTAGTTCTAGCCTATAGTGAGGATACCGTATGGCGCAACCGTAATGAGTTTCCAAAAGGAAGAGAGCAAGCCCATGCATTTTTAGTTAAAAAGTGGGCAACTGAGCACGACTACAGACTAATCAAGGAATTATGGGGGTACACTGCAAATCGCATTGCGGTCAGGTTCGCTTACGAATGGCATAATGATTCAGGCCAATACTATCGCTCATTTGGTAATGAAAACTGGGAATTTGATGCACAAGGTTTAATGCAAAAGCGTTATGCCAGTATTAATGATTTAGCTATAAAGAAATCTGAACGAAAATTTTTATGGCCACTAGGACGCAGACCAGACGAACACCCAAGCCTGAGTGATTTGGGATTATAAAGCGTCTCTTATTTTTCTTTTTTTAAGGGTGACTCGATTTGCATAGCCCCACGACTGACACTGACCCTTACAGAAGGAAATTTAGATGTTTTCCATTTTGGCTTAATCATAGATAGCGGGATTTCTCGCTTTCTGGCCACTATTATATACATGGTAGTTAATGCCGATAAATACTGCTGACACCATAAACTTAACTTAGATGCAGGCTTGAGGTTACGATTAAAAAACAATTCATTAAATAATAAATGTTTAACATCAATAATTTCAAACCCCAAAAGTTGCAACCAATCCTTAACTCTCGCGCAACTAAAATAGCGAGCTTCATGCAAAACATTACCCTTGTTAATGGGTAAATACTTACATAAGCCGCTTATACTAAAAGGATTAAAACCTGTTATCACCACATAACCATTAGGTATAATAGCCCTGTCTACCTCTCGTAATACTTGATGAGGATCGCGAGAAAAGTCCAACTCGTTAGCTAATATAAAAACATCAACACTGTTTTCAGTAATAGGTAACGAAGAGGCTTTAGCAATAATGCTGGAATGGCTAAGACTGTTTGGTGTGATATTAACCTGATGCTTAATAGGGCAAGATTTAAGCTCAATTTCACTACTTAAATTACCAAGCCGCACCAAGTGATAACCAAAAAATGTTCGGCTAATCTCTTCAATCTCAGATTCAATCAAAATTTTTATATCGTCACCCACTGGCAAGTCTCGCCATGATTCTGGGCGACTAGGGCTAGTTGTGATTAACGCCGATTTCATACAATTTATGGTACTCTAAAAATATTAATTTGTTTAGGAGTTACACCGTGAGTTTAGATGTTCATCCCATTTCAGCCTTTGAAGACAATTACATATGGAGCATACACAATCAACAATATTGTGTAGTTGTTGATCCTGGTGATGCAACTCCAGTCATTGAATATTGTAAAGATGAACAATTAACCTTAGTAGCGATACTCATCACACACCACCACAGCGACCACACTGGAGGGATTGACACATTATTACAAAGCTATCCCGATATCCCTGTATACGGGCCTCAAAATCCTAAAATACAACAAATAACCCAACGACTAAAAGACGGCGACCACATCGAACTTCCTCATTTAAAGCATAACTTGTCTGTTATGGAAGTGCCCGGACACACATTAGACCATATAACTTACTATGGCGAAGGCAGCTTATTTTGTGGTGACACACTATTTTCTGCCGGTTGTGGCAGGCTCTTTGAAGGAACTCCGTTACAAATGTTTCAATCGTTAGCAAAATTCACCGCCCTTCCCAGAGAAACTAAAGTATTTTGTACCCATGAATACACGTTAGCCAATATTAAGTTTGCAAAAGCAGTGGAACCAGATAACCAAGCACTTGTCGAATATGAAAATTGGGCAGTACAACAGCGTATCAATAATTTGCCAACCTTACCCTCAACCATAGAAAAGGAGCAAAATATAAACCCATTTTTACGCTGCGATATGAATACAGTAATAACAAGTGTCAGCAAACATAAAGAGGCACTATTAACATCAGAAGAAACAGTATTTGCCTCATTAAGGCATTGGAAAGACAATTTTTAATTAGTAACATAACCAGCTGTCTGTTTACGTATAGCAAACTAGTTGGCTAGAAGTGACAAACAACAAACTAAAAATATAAAGAGAAAACATTGCGTCTATACAAAATTATTCCTGTCATAGTGTTTACCGGCCTCACAGCCTGCCAAACAACCACAAACAATACACAAGATAGTCAGCTTGAAGAAGAACATCAGATTGCCGAAAGAATAGTGGAGTCTTGTGAGCAAGATCACGACAATGTAGAAGGCCATTTTGATTGTGAGTCAGCCAAAGCTGGCACCATCCCTATAACTCATCCCATTGAGACAGTCGAAGTACCCGTTGTAGTGCCAGAAGAAATATTAGAAGCCGCCACAGAGGTTGAGGTTAAGGATGTATGGAAACGAGTACGTAACCAATTAAGTTTTGAATATGAAGATAATAGCCGAATAAAAGCACAACGTAATTGGTATTTAAAACACCCAAGTTACATGAAGCGGGTCGCTAAACGAGCCAAACCTTTTCTATACTTAATAGTTGAACAGCTAGAGCAACAAAACATGCCACTAGAGTTGGCATTGCTTCCCATTGTTGAAAGCGCCTTTGACCCATTTGCCTATTCTCATGGCCGTGCAGCTGGTATGTGGCAATTTATCCCGTCAACAGGTACAAGATTTGGTATGCAGCAAACCTGGTGGTACGACGGCCGCCGTGATGTTATGGCATCAACACAAGGGGCAATAAATTACTTAAACTATCTAGTTAAAATGTTTGATGGCAACTGGCTTCATGCATTAGCAGCTTATAACAGCGGTGAAGGCCGTGTTTTAAGGTCTATTAGAAAAAACAAGAAAAATGGCAGAGCAACTGATTTTTGGCACTTAGATTTACCAAAAGAAACACGAGCATATGTACCGAAATTATTAGCGTTAGCAGATATACTAGGCAACGACGAACAGTATAATTTTGAATGGCCTATCATTGAAAATATCCCTTTCACCCAACAAGTCAATGTTGAGTCACAAATAGATTTAGCATTAGCGGCAGATATGGCAGGCTTAACGGTAAAAGAGCTCCACTCTTTAAACCCAGGTTACAACCGCTGGGCCACCGACCCTGATGGCCCACACACCCTACTTTTACCAATCGACAAGGTTGCTGCTTTCACAGCAAAACTGGCAAAAACTGATAATAAAGACAGACTAAATTGGGTCAGACATAAAGTAAAAAGTGGCGACAGCTTGCTTAAATTAGCAGCTAAATACCACACAACTGCAGACATTATTAGCAAAGTTAACAAGCTTAAAACTAATGTTATTGTAGTGGGTAAACACTTAATTGTGCCTGTAGCATTAAAGTCATTAGATTCTTACTCATTATCCCAAGAGCAACGTTTAGCTACCACTCAATCTAAAAAAAGTGGTACATACAAACTTAACCATATTGTAAAAAGTGGTGACACATTTTGGGATATTAGCCGCAAATACAAAGTCAATCTAAGGCAGTTAGCCAAATGGAATGGCATGGCCCCCACAGACACCTTAAGGCCCGGTAAAGAATTAGTCATTTGGGTGAACCAAGTGGGTAGTCATCAAAACTCAGACGCAGTGATGCGTACTTTAACTTATACAGTTCGTAACGGTGACTCTTTAGCGCGTATAGCAGGCAAGTTCAAAGTAAAAGTAAGTGACTTAAAAAAGTGGAACCAAAGTAAATTAAAAAAATACTTACAACCCGGACAAAAACTCAAGATTTTTGTTGATGTGACTCGTACCTAAAAGGTAATGCTTTGAAATTCCTAGAGCTCAAACTACACCCTCCAGTCGTGTTGTGTATAACGCTGCTCAGCACTTATCTATGTAACCGTTATTTTTCGGTTGCTTTGATACCTGAAGCGTTTCAAGACAGTTATGTTTACGTCGCTACTGTAGGTGTTTTTATTGCAATAACTGGTGTCTGGCAATTTAGACAGGCTAAAACCACACTAGATCCTCACAAACCACATAACACTAACCACTTAGTATCAACGGGTATTTATGGTTTCACTCGTAACCCTATGTATTTAGGAATGGCACTCGTATTATTGGCGGCAATTTTAAAACTTGGAGACTTGTTGGGATTAGTGAACCTTCCTATTTTTGTGCTGTACCTTACCTACTTCCAAGTAAAACCAGAGGAGCGTGCAATAGAGAAACGCTTTGGTGAAGAATACAACCGTTATAAATCCAAGGTTAGACGTTGGCTTTAAGTCGTTACCTTTAAGGCAATAAGCTTTAAGCTACATTGCCTTGTACCGTATTGTTTTATATATCGTCAGTAAAATTAAACCGTAATATTAATTAACGACTCACCATCGGCCAAACCAAAACGTTCTGCTAGTTGTGCAGTAATACTTGAATTATCTGTTTCAGTTTCTGCTTTTTCTTCAAATAAGGTCTCTAAATAATCCACAGCATCAGTTAAATCTAAACTGCTTGAACTGTCTGCTGGAGGTGGAGGGGGTGGACGCTGACCAGACTCAGCAGAGCCTATACCTGCCAGTCCTCCTATTTCTTTTGCATCAAAGCCAACTTCAGCAAGCTTATCAGCAAAAGCAGAGCTTGGAGCGATGCCCGCATCAGAAAATGCTTCAACGATACTTGCAGCATCACTTTCAGTTAAGTTATCTGCATCATAACTGGCTAACGTTTCTTCAATTAGAGATGTTTGGTCATCTGTAAGACTCGATTGGCCACCTGCACCAGGCGGGGAAGGTGGTGGACGAAAGCTTGCACTACCGACTGAATCAACCATATTGTTTTCCTTATTAATTTAACAAAGTAAATGGATGCTATTTCTTAATTAACCCACCTCAATTACCAATCAACCTCGGCTAACAAGTTAAGCGAAGATATGTTACCAATAAACAAACCAGAAAAATGTGCAAACAATGTGTAAACGAAAAGAGAAGTGTTACCGGAAAGAAAAGCCCCGATAATGCTCGGGGCTTAAAGGGTTAGATTAGCCGCGTCTCCATGTTGTGCCACTTGCGCTATCTTCCAATACAATATTTAAGCCATTCAAAGCATCTCGAGCAGCGTCTGCTGCTGCCCAGTCTTTATTAGCACGCGCATCATTTCGAGCTTTTATCAGACCTTCAATTTCAGCAACATCATCTTGCTCACCCGCAGCGGTTCCTTGAAGGAAGTCATTAGGTGATTGCTGCAAAATACCTAAAATATCTGCAAGCTTAATCATCACGCCAGCTAAATCAGCTGCAGCTTGACCTTCTGCTTTATTTACTTCTTTAGCCAAATCGAACAACACCGCAAAAGCTTCTGGCGTATTGAAGTCGTCGTCCATCGCCTGATTAAAACGCTCTTGATAACCCCCAAAAGAAATATCAACATCCACATTAGGACTAACATCTCGAAGCGATGTATATAAACGTTCCAGAGACGCACGAGCTTGCTGTATAAAGCTATCTGAATAACTCAATTGACTGCGATATTGAGCCGACATCAAAAAATAACGAACAGTTTCAGCATCGTATAAATCCAGCACATCGCGAAGAGTGAAAAAGTTACCTAGCGACTTAGACATTTTTTCTTCATTAACCTGTACCATGCCAGTATGCACCCAATAGTTCACATACTGAGTATCAAAGGCACAGCAAGATTGAGCTACTTCATTTTCATGATGAGGGAAAGTTAAATCAGAACCACCACCATGAATATCAAAATGCTCTCCGAGGTGCTTATGATTCATTGCAGAACATTCGATGTGCCAACCTGGGCGACCATGCCCCCAAGGAGACTCCCAGAAAGGTTCGCCAGGCTTGACGGTTTTCCATAAAACAAAGTCTAATGGGTCCCGCTTTTCTGATGCGACTTCAACTCTCGCCCCAGCCTGTAACTGCTCTAAATCTTGACGCCCCAACTTGCCATACTCAGCATAAGTGCTGACTTCAAATAGTACATCACCACTTGGTGCTTGATAGGCATGACCTTTATCAATTAAGCGCTGAATAACATCAATAATCTCAGGCATATGCGTCGTAACACGGGGTTCCACATCAGGCTCAATAAGACCTATAGACGCAAAATCCTCATGCATACTAGCGATGGTTTGCTCAGTAAACTCTGCTGCGTCTATACCTCTTTCATTGGCACGAGCAATTATTTTATCGTCAACGTCTGTAATATTACGGACATACTTAACGTCCAAACCACGAGAGCGCATATAACGCACCATTAGATCAAAGCTTAAATACGTACGTGCATGCCCAACATGACATAAATCATATACTGTGATTCCACATACATACAAACCCACCTTACCTTGCTGCAATGGCTTAAATTGCTCTTTCTGGCGGGTTAAGGTGTTGTATATATGTAACATTTAGTCATTGTCCTATTGTTGAGAGGGCGGTCGAAAAGACGCCATAAAAACGGGATTCTATCATTGAGATACCCTAGCTGCACCAGTCAAATGCTGTTAAAGCCTTAAAAAACTCAGGTATATAGGCTAGAATGCCGCAGTTATTTTTATCTTCATCCTCAAAGGAGCGATTACATGGTTAAAATCCATACAAATTACGGCGTAATTACACTGACACTTTTTGCTGATAAAGCTCCAATTACTGTTGCGAACTTTTTAGATTATGTAAAAGAAGGCTTTTACGACAATACTATTTTTCATAGAGTGATTGATGGCTTCATGATACAAGGTGGCGGGTTTGAACCTGGTATGGAACAAAAAGAAACTAAGGCAACCATTCAAAATGAAGCAAATAATGGCTTAGCCAATAACATAGGTACTGTCGCTATGGCGCGCACTAATGAACCGCACTCAGCTACTGCTCAGTTCTTTATTAACGTGGGTGACAATAGTTTCTTAAACTTCCGCAGCGAAAGTACAGACGGCTGGGGTTATTGCGTATTTGCTGAAGTAACAGACGGTATGGATGTTGTAGAGAAAATCAAAGCGGTATCAACAGGCAACTCAGGCTACCACCAAGATGTACCTGCAGAAGATGTGCTTATTCAAAAAGCCGAAATTATCGATTAATATTGATACGGGGCTTAGTTACTTACTTTGCCCCGTATTCATACTTTTTATCAATTAATGACCTCCCCTTCCTCATTTACTTACTTTATAGCAGATTTACACCTTTCAGCAGACAGGGGTGATATTAATCAATGCTTATTTGAATTTTTAAAAAAACAAGCTCCAAAAGCCGATGCGCTATATGTGCTAGGTGATTTATTCGAAGTTTGGATTGGTGATGATGAACAAAACAGTTTTACTCTAAGTATTGCAGCAGCATTTAAAGCTCTCAGCGGTAAAGGAACGCCTGTTTATTTTATTCACGGTAATCGAGATTTTTTAATCAGGCAAAAATTTGCAGAGCAAGCTGGCTTCACCATTTTACCCGAACAAAAAGTCATTGATTTATATGGCCAACCCACTTTAATTATGCATGGCGACGAACTCTGCACTCAAGATGTTGACTATCAAAAATTTCGCAAAACCGCTCGCTCGTGGTGGTGGCCAAAAATAATGTTGAGCTTACCCCTGAGCATTCGCCGCAAATTAGCCAAAAAGGCCAGAGCCACCAGCAAAAACAAACAAGCTAAACTCACAATGGAAATTATGGATGTTACCCAAGCAGCGGTAATTGCATCTATGCAAGAACACCGCGTACAAAGACTAGTACACGGCCATACCCACCGCCCCGCCATTCATGGATTTGAGTTGAGGGGTCAAAGCGCTGAGCGCATTGTATTAGGTGATTGGTATGAGCAAGGCAGTGTACTTAAAATATCAGCCACGCAAACAGAATTAACCACTATGAGTCTGTAACCTGTTCACCTAATCCGTTTGACCTTTTAGGAGTTGCAAACATCAATGCAACAGCAATCAAGCCACTCGATAAAATTAACACCTGCCACCCCCGGACATTCATATTAAAGGTATACCTAAGTACCGCCAGTAAACCAAAATAACCAATCACAGAGTACTGCACCCACAAGCTAAACCAATTGGCTAAACGGATCTGACTAAAAGACTGCTGTACTCGTACAGCAAAACTCAAACTCAGTATTGCCAAAATTGATACCAACGCCCCTACCAACAAAAATGAGCCCCACACGTATAACTCTGGCCAACCAATTACCTGAGCCGATTTCGCTGGCCCTGACCAAAGTGCATCCCAACTTACAGCTAGAATTAAACCTAACGTCACCATGAGTTGACGCTCGTCACCTTGAGTTTTTGGGTGAGCCAACTCTATAAGTTCACTACGCAAGTAATAAAAAATACAGGTAAAAGCCAATAAGCCTATGAAAGGTTCAATGGCAGGCTGGACTTGGATACTAAAGTAAGTCAGCAAGTAGCCCATCATCGGAAAAATAGTATGGGTAAACGATACCCCTACAATCCAAATGGTCGCTAACCTCACGGTAGACAACTGTTTTACCCTTGCTGCAGTAGCAACCGCCACATCAACACCTATGCCTAATCCCATGAGTAAACTCGCTACAACAAAGTCAAACAATGGGTAGTCCATTATGGTTGCTCTACACGCGTAAAATTGGTTCTGTTTGGATATTGCCAATTTAATCTTAGATCCCATTTATAGCGAAACATTTTATCTAAAGGAGCCACCTCTTCGTCGACATGTTGCAATACATTAGTTGCTTCAGTAATAATTGCATCACGACCAAAGATGTAACTCTGCTCTTTGACAATGGTTAGGTAGGCTTTATTTAAGTCTAATGCACGCCTAGGTGATGGTGTAATCAGCTCAAATACAGATTGAGCCTTAGCTACCTTTTCTGTGTCTACTTTGCCTTCATCATCAAACCAGCGTTGTAGCATTTCTTTGTTTTGGCGAAATTCATCACCGCCACCCACCCGCTCAAAGTAAGTTAAAAACTCTCCTTGTTCTTCACCTATATTAGGGACATCCTGTTGGCTTGCTAAATTTATATATCCCCAACCTTTTGCACCCTCAACTTTACGAGGAAACGAAAACGTTTGATCTAAGGTTGCTCCCAACGTTTTGTGACACCCTGCGCAAAAAGCTAACTCTTGAGAGTTTTGGTGGCGTAACTCGCCTTTGTCATCTTCAATGTAGGCGTTCAGCGTCCACCCCATATTGCTGTTTACCCCTTTATCTCCTAACAAATGCACCTGAGGTAAATTTTCAAAACTCTTCTCTTTGGCTTCTAGATAATACTCAGACGCTAACTCAGCTTTGCTTTTAAAGCTGTGTTTTTTCATGTACCGCACCTCTTTCATACGCTCTGCGTTATAAATCTCTCCATCGTCATCAACACCAATGTAACGGACAGTATGCAAAAACTCGGTATTTTCGGGATATAACAAAGGCGTAAGTGCAATGGATTTAGCATCTCCCACATAGTGAGTTCGAGCCACTAGGGTTTGCACTGCATCTGATAACACACCATCGCCATTCAAATCAGTACCAGCGACCTTTTCAGAAACGGGCACAACCGTAATATACGACGCTTCTTTCATAACCAATTCAACCAATGCCAAATTTGCAAAGTATATATCTTTAGAAAAATGTCCATTGAGCTCACGAAATGCTTTAGGAAGGCGGATCATGGCGTCACCAGTTGAGCCATTAGTAGGCCAAAATGTACTAGGAAAAGGTTTATAATTAAATGCGACCCAAGCACTTCCGTCTGTGGCTAAGCCTTGTTTAGTAAAGGCTTTCTTAGGGGTAGCCAGATTTTCTATCGGCGTAACTTCTCCCGCCCAATTTGGATCATTGGCAAATTTCCGAACAAACTCACTATAGTTATCTTGGCTTATCCATTGTTTAATTGCCTCATCAGATATCCCTGAAATGAGTTGGGTTCTGTCTACAAACAGGTTTTTCCAATGATTGGTCGTACCTAAATCAGAGAACTGATACTCACCCTGTAAATCACCATCATTCATGGTGTTTGGCCTATGTTTTTGATCTTTATATGTTTGGTGACAGGCATAACAAGGATTATTTTCGCCATCGGTTTTGGTGTAGCACTGAGGCGGGATAACAGACTCAGCATTATATACCTCACCGTGCGCAATAAAAGCGGTGGCAGGAATAACATCCCCTTTATTGTAAGGGGCAGTATTACTTGATGAGGCATGTGTAGCAGGCGCAACAAGAGTAGACTCATCAGTCTCCCCAATATGATCTGAACATGCTGCTAAACACCAGACTGACATAAATAATATAATTAGTTTTTGCATGATTAATTCTTGTAGTAGTAAAAATAGCGGAACGAATGTTCCGCTATGATGAAGTAAGTTTATTTACAAACCTTTTGGATCGTACATCCACAATGTGTTGTTCTCTTGGAACCCATCTTCACCAATAATAATGCGACCATCACGCATCACAATAACGTTGTCAGGCTGAGAAAGTTGATCCACATCACAACGCTCAGCGCCGGTTAAGCTAGAACGGTACGTCCCACCCATGACCACAGGCTCAATGCGCGCTAAGTCGTAATTGGCTTCAAGCTTGGCACGGTAAACGCCTCCGCAATCTTTAACTCGGTTAGATAATTGAATATCACCTTCATCATCTGTAAGGGTGTTATCAAGGTCAGCAATGCCCATATACATGTAAGCCGCTGTGACATCTTCACCATCAATAGACTCAACACCGCCTACTGCTTCTAACGCACGGTCATGATTGATACTTATGCCTTCGAGTTTTCTCCATTCAGCAGTCGCCCCTTTCATTTTTGCAGCTTGACGAGACTCTAAAAATGCCGCTCTATTATCCATAGCTTGACCCGCTGTTACCGCACTGCCGCCATCAGCCACAGAAGGATAAGTGGTATCACCATCAGCCCAAGCTTGCACATCAGCTAGGGTCATATAACTGGTTTCACCTTCAACATAGTCACTGGTATCAATACCATCATATTCAGCAATCCACGCCTCTATAGTCGCATTATCACTGGCAGCCAATTCAACCCAAGTTACGTCAAAACCAGTTACAGCTGGGTCAGTTAAGCCCGCATCTTGCGTTAATTTAGCGCCATACAAAGTACCAGAGCTTAAATCTTCATCAGCATCAGCTATAAACTTAAATAACACACCTCCGGTATCATCTTGTGAAGAATATAAGGTACGACGATCTGGCATAACAGTTGAGTTTTCGTGTTCATAACGACCTATCGTAAAGTGCTTAACGACAACTGGCTCGTCAGAAGTAGGCTCAGTGATTTCAGCGATATATCCGTAACGATAAGGGTTTGGAAAATCAGGAGCCGTCAAAGCCTCAAGATTATCAGTGCGGGTGTCATCAGGGTCATTCCAACTAGCGTGGGTAGTTGAATCGACGGTAGAGTTCACAATCCACTCTTCAGACGTTAGGGGGGTACCCCACGGAGATACCGAACCAAAACAGTTCGCAGCGGTTCCTGACACATCATCAAAGTTAACCATCATAGCTTCAGATACTGACCAACTCCCATGTTCATCTTTTTCAATTTTCATACGACTTACGCCACCAGGGTATGACTCCCAGTTAGTGAATAAGTACCCTTCACCTTCACCTGTTGAAACAAACCCATTAAAATCTGGGGCATTGTTCTCAATAATTTTCTCTCCAGAAAAAATACCGTAGTGCACCCCTAACCCACCAGCTAACCCACTATCACCCAGTTCAGAAAAGGTATCGGTGGTTTGCCCAAGTATTTGATATTCACCTAAAGCAGATATAACCACTTGTCGCTCTTCTTCAGTTTCTGGAACAGGCGAATTGACAATCGTTGCAGGTAAATCGTTGAAATTAACACCACGTAAAACGCCTACCGTTCCAGAGTTGTATGGCTTGCCGTTAACATCGTCAGTATGAGTATTGGCGTCTGAAGGGTGTTGAACGTTAAAAAACAAATCACCTTCATCAGTTAAAAATGCCCCCGTAACTTCTGCACCGGTTGGCACGGTAGCTAAACGGGTTAACACTGGCACCGACGCAGCATCTGAACCATCTGCACCACTTGCCCCAGTCACTCCTGTGGCACCAGTTTCACCTGTAGCGCCCGTTGCGCCAATGTCTCCATCATCGCCTTCACAAGCAGATAACCCCACCACTAACGCTAAAGCGATAGCAGAAAATTTAAAGGTTTCCATCATTGTTTTTGTCATTGTTTGGTCTCATTTTAAAATAGTGTTATGAAATTAAATTGTGCGTATGAATGACGTAATAGGATTTGAATCACTCTGCGGACCAGAAGTGTGAAGTAATATTTTGACAGTTTAGTGATACTAAAATGACGATACGCTGACAGAAATATGTCAGATTAGTGACAAGACACTAAATAGCGTTTGGTTGATAATGTCCCCGGCTTCTGCATTTTTCATAGTAAGAAAATGACAATGCACTCCCATCACAAAAACAATAAAAGGAGGTTTACAGCCCAAACTTTGTAATAGGCGCACCCTTTACCCACAAAGGGTATTTGGTCATCACTTTATTAAACATAGGGCTTTGTAAATATTGGTTAAGCCATCTTTTTAAATTTGGGTAAGGTGACTGTAAATACCACTGGCGCTCGACTTTGGCGAACTGCCGAATAAACGGTAAAATAGCAATATCAGCCAAGCTTTCTTTATCATCAATAACATAATGATGGTTACTCAGACGTTTTTCTAAAGCGTTTACAAACTCTTCACACCTTTGGCGACACTCGTGTAAGTTAGTTTCGTGATAACGTTTAGCACATTTATAGGCCTCTAAACGAGACTTAAATTGAAAGTCAAAGTCATGTATCAAGTCTAATATCTCAGTTAATTTAGCAGACTTTTCAAGAGGCAAGTCGCCGCCAGTAACCTCAGACCTCAGCAAGTTGTCAGGATCACTCTCACCTAACGCCCAAAGCATTACATCTAAACTTTCATCAATCACCTTTTGCGTTTGACCATCGGCACCGAGCACTAGCGTAGGCACCGTTCCTTTAGGTGACGCAAGCAGCATTTCCACTGGTTTATTTTTGAGCACCAGATCTCTAAGTTCAACAGGCTGTTTAGACTTATATATCGCAATCCTTGCACGCATGGCGTAAGGGCAGTTTCGTAAAGAATATAAAACAGGAAGGGCCATAAAGACGTGTTCACCTTAAAAATAATGGGAGTAAATAGTAGGCGCATTCAGCACACGTGCATTTTATCGGTATTCATTATCTAAATATACGGGTAAAATCCCCCGCTCAAAATAACCTCAAAAATTTACCTAATTACGATAAGTTGATACATGGATCCTAAAATAGAATTATTAGCCCCAGGTGGTGACGTTGACGCAATTAAAGCGGCAATAATAGCGGGCGCTGATGCCGTGTACTGCGGTTTAGACAACTTTAACGCCCGTAATCGCGCCTCAAATATCTCTTTTGAACAACTTATCGGCATTATTCGCTTGGCACACCAATACCAGTGCCAGATATTCTTAACCTTGAATATCGTTATTTTAGAGCGTGAATTTAAGTCTTTAGCAAACCTATTAAATAAGTTAGCCAATACCACGCTAGATGGCGTGATCGTACAAGACATTGGTATGTTTTATATCTTGAAGAAGCACTTCCCTACTCTAGATATTCACGCATCGACACAACTCACTACCCACAATGTGGGTCAAATTCCTTTTCTTAAAAAACTAGGTGCATCACGTGTAAATTTATCACGGGAGTTGAACTTACGTGAAATCACGGCAGTAAACGCCGTGTGCCAAGAGCAAGACGTACTCACCGAAGTTTTTGTGCATGGTTCGCTATGCGTGGCATTTTCTGGTTTATGTTACTCAACATCCGCCAGTGCCGGTAATTCTGGCAACCGAGGCCGATGTAGCCAAGCATGTCGTGAAGAATACGAAACCACGGAATCAGGCAATAATTTTCCACTCAACTTAAAAGACAATTCAGCGTTTTTCGACTTACCTGCTCTTATTGATGCAGGTGTGCACTCATTTAAAATCGAAGGTCGTATAAAAAGTGCGAGTTACGTGCACACAGTGGTGGATAGTTTTAGAAAACAAATTGATGGATATCTAGAAACAGGCGAACTAACCGAAGACGGCGAGCGTTTATATAAAGTATTCAACCGTGACTTTTCAAATGCTTTCTTACGGGGTGACTTAAATCAGTCTATGTTCACTGAAAACCCTAGAGACAACTCCAAAAATCACGCTCTACAAGCAAACAATGCTATCTCAATTGTTCAAATTCAAACAGTTGAAGAAACACTAGACTTAGAAAAAGCGCAAATGTCGGCATCTGTATCCGAAAAAATAAAACATGTGAGTATCGATAAGCCAGCACTAAGATTAATTTTTTCAGGCAATGTCGGTCAACCACTGACTGTTGAGGTGATCACTAACGATCCTCAGCCATTGATTTCCAGTTCAACACCTACAGAAGCTAGGTTCAATGTACAATCGACATCTGAGCTGACAGCTAACCATAAAACACCGTTAGACCAAGCAGCTTTAGACAAGCGCTTTAAAAATTTCAGCAGTGCCGCATTTGACCTAAAACAAATCTGCACAAAAGGGTTAGCACAACATGTTAGTATTTCGTTCAAAGAGCTTACCTCTATAAAGAACAGCATCGCTTCAATGCTGAACGAAGGTCATAAGCCAGTCACAGAAGTGATACTGCCTAAGTTAGTCAAGCATCCTAAACCTGAACCTAAAAAAGCCAACACGCTGGCGAATTTATCGATTCTTATCTGTGATGAAAAAGACATTGAATTAGCGGATGTGACAGACGCAGATATCTATTTTAAATTACCAGATGCGTACAAACGAGATTGCACAAAATATGTAGGCTTCTTGCAAGATAATCCTAGGTTAATCCCTTGGTTCCCTTCGGTTCTCATTGGCAAAGACTACGATGTAGCTCTAAATATTTTAGAACAAGTACACCCCAAACTGATCGTCACCAACAATACAGGTATCGCACACCGTGCCTATGAGTTAGGTATAAAATGGATTGCAGGCCCCTATTTAAATACCACCAACTCTTATGCCTTATTGGCTATGCAACAGGACTTTGATTGCAGTGGTGCGTTTATTTCAAACGAAATTAATAGAATGCAAATTAATGCTATTGCTAGGCCTAAAGACTTTTCATTGTCTTACAGTGTGTACCACCCTATTTTGTTAATGGCGAGTAGACAATGCTTCTTCCAACAAAGCGTAGGCTGCGAAAAACCAAGAATAGACAACGGCTGCATGTTGTCTTGCGACAAGTCCACCAGCATCACCAACCTAAAAGGTGAATCGTTTGCCATAGACAAACAAAAGGCCGGTTACCCAAGTATTTATAATCAAGACCAGTTTGTGAATACCGAGGTGATAACAGACCTATCAAACATGTTTGATGACTTCATGCTCGACTTAACCAACATTGGCGCAGGAGACAAACAATCACCTGATAAAGCAAACCTTATTGTACAATTTGAACAGTTATTGAGTATCGAAGCAAACACTAGCCACGGGACTTACGACAAGGTTAATCAAACCCTTAGAACATTGGTGCCAGACGCAACAAATGTTCAATATCATAACGGTTTGTAAGATTTAGGAAGTAATCTCATCAACCCTTAAGGTACCTACAACCTTATAGTAGAGATAATGAGTTGCGCCCTCAAATAAGCTATATTCCATAGAGAAATGTGTCTGAATGGCGCAAGCACACGCAAACAAGGTAAGTGTTTTATAGGTCGCAATCAGCAGAGATATTATGGCATTTTTTTATGCTCTCAGAACCATGCGCATCGTCAAAGGTTTGATCAGGGATAGGTGCGTCATATTTTTCAAAGTACTGGTCAATTCTACCGCTCTTGCGATAATCAAGCATCAGGCGCGCTATATCATCATAATGCACCATCAATTTAGAGTGATTGGGTATACTAATGTAATTAGGGTTTTTAAATGTCTCAGTCAAAATTGCTTTATCAAACTGATCCTCAAATAAATGAATATCGTGAGACTTTGAGGTCACCACCACATCTATGCGCCCCCGTTCTAACATGCCCAATAATTGTTTACTTTCACTAACGGCCGTGAGACGTGATATATCCAACGTAGTGAAGGTCGGAGAATAAAACACGCCTCTTATCATCCCTACATTGACTTTTTCGAGCTCTTCATAAGAGCTAATGTCAAACTTAAAACTGGGAGACTTATAAAAAGCCAAAGTTCTAAACTCATCCTTATACTTAATTTCATTAAGGTAGTACTGCCGCTCTGGAGTCATCGAATGCCTGATTAATAAATCAACCTCTCCTTTTTGTGCATCAATAAGTGACCGTCCCCAAGGAACCTTTTGCCATTTAATTTTCAGGCCAAGTTCAGTGACAATATCAGATACTAAGTCAGCTACTATTCCAGTGCACTTACCATTTTCAAAATAGATGTCAGGCGGGTAATTGCGACAATGACCAACATAGTATTTGGCAGACGCAAGCACAGGTAAAGGCAATACCCAAATTAAAACAATTAATAAAACAGAAATTTTATTTTTCATCTCAACTCACTAGTAGTTTCACGATAAGTCTGAATTCGGACAGTGGGCCTACGCAAAATATCATTCAAACCGGTAAATAAGTATACCCTTATATATCTTCCTGACAAAACAACTATTAAGTAGAAGTCCATTAAATACTGGCACAAATCATATAACCTAAGCAATGAATACGTTACAAATACATCCGCGCCATTTTTCGCCAGTAGTGTCCTTGATGAGCTCGGTCATCCCATTGATGTAAGGTATGACCAATTCCTTTGTCTGTCAGCAAAGCACTCATTTGCAAATTGTTACTCAAAAAAGGGTCTTCACGGCCAATCACCATAATAATATCCATATTTCGCAGTGCGGTAAGTTTTTGCTCACACGCTAAGTTAGGTAAGAAGTGTGACGGCGTATGAAAATACACATCATCATTGTAAAACCCCGAGAACAAATCACCGAAATACTCAACTTCTAGGGTTAAATCAAAGCGCCCACTAAACGCACAAAGCTTGCTAAATAAATGAGGGTGGCGAAGCGCAATATTGGCAGCATGAAACGCACCAAGGCTGCACCCATGGCTAATAGTACAAGGATTAGTGTTTACATTATCCATCAACGGAAATACTTCATTCAAAATGTATTCTTCGTATTGAATATGTCGTTGAATGCGCCACACGGGCTCAGCCCAGCTGCAATATAGACTCTCGGCATCAATACTATCAACGCAAAATAGCTGTAAATGTCCGTCTTCTATTTTGTCTCGAATTTGGTCAAGTATTCGTAGGTCTTCATATTCATAAAAACGTGCAAAACGAGTGGGAAAAACCAACACCCTAGCGCCAGCATGTCCATATACCAATAATTCCATATCCCTCTGCAAGCGAGGGCTCCACCACTTGTGATACTCGCGCTTCATCTAGCACTCACCTCTATGTTGAACATCTTGTATATTCAATTCGAGTAATGGCCTACTGTACCCAGTAACTACTTGGCTTATCTCACTTAACTAAAAAAATCTGATAACGCTATAATAAGCTCTCTAGATTGCTCAGCTTGGCTTGGATAACTATCGTGCCCAGCCTCTAAAACAAACAAGTGTTTTTCGCTTTGTACTTCGTTATAAATAGCAAACTGCCCTGGTGGCGTCACCACTGAGTCTCGCAAAGCCAACGCAAAATGAACGGGCACTATCACGTTTGCTGCAGCAAAAGCAGCATCATAATATCTAAGGGTGCGGATAAGTTTAATCGGCTCTCTTTTATAAAAGTCTTGTATAGATTTACCGCTACCATGGGTGGCAATACGTAACCGTAATTGATGATGCCCAAAAGTAGGTACATTAAAATGGGCTTTAGCAATTCTGTTATCTTGAGCAAGGGCCAGTATCCCTACTCCGCCGCTAAAGCTCATACCTAGCAAGTTAATGCCACCTGTAATATCAGGATAAAGCTGTTTGATAACAGAGACCGACAACCACACGTCTTCAACACACCCACGAATAATGTAACGATCTTTTTTATCAATATCATGAAGCACATGCCAATAAGGCTCTTGAGAAATAGGCGGTGCCGCACTACGAGAAATACCACGACTACACGGAAAATATATCACCCCATCGTCAAACGGCAAGTCAAAGTCAGGGCCATCACGCCCAGCGTATCCATGCCCCACAATAAACGCCCTTCTAATGGGTTTATCAACAGGGACTAACAGCCACCCCCAAATTGTTATGCCATGAGTTGATTGAAACGACACATCATATACTTTCCAGTTTTTATGGCGCTTACCAGTATCGTATACCACAGGGTTTGGGGTTAAATTTACCGCTTCGCTATACGCATGCTGCCAAAATTCATCAAAGTCTTTAGGGCGATGAGTAGCAGAAACGTTCAGTAAACTATCTATGGGATAAGACCCAAAAGGGTCATTATCGAGTATCGATTTCAATATAAATCATGCTTAGTAGTCAGGCCTTATACACAGATGAAACAACGAACCTCTAACAAAGTAAATCCTTTATTGTTTAAAAAATAACAAATTTCACTTGACCCCATTGATTACAAGTGTAATCTAAATACAAAGACTACAACTGTAATCACTAAAATGAAAGATATCACTAAAACCGAATTTGAAGTACTCGAAGCCTTGTGGGAACAGTCACCCGCTTCTGCACAAGAGATTATTACTCGCTTAAACACCAAAAATACATGGCATGACAAAACAGTTAAAACCCTATTGAGCCGCCTAGTAAAAAAACAAGCAATAGACTTTGAAAAACAGCAACGCAGTTATTTGTACTTCCCGCTTTTTGCACGGGATGAATACGTTATCAAAGAAAGCGAAAGCTTAGTCAGTCGCTTATTTAAAGGCCGTGTTGCCCCCTTGGTGGCAGGTTTTGCTGATAGCGACGCTTTATCAAAAACTGATATTGATGAATTAAAGGCACTCATAGCAAAGTGGGAACAAGACAATGATTAACTGGTTATGGGAGCAACAAGCAGTTATTTGCTTTACCTTGCTTTTACTTATTATTGCAGAAGCTAAAGCCATCAAAACGTTAGGTGCAAATACAGTCTATTCTCTGTGGCTTATTCTGCCATTATGTTTAATCGCCAATAACCTGCCACAGGATATTGTTGCCATAGATGACAATTCTATGTATCGATACTTAGTTGAATTAGATGGGACGAATACTAAGGTCAATCTAGACGTTAACTGGGCATGGATTTGGGCCATAGGTATGAGTATTATTTTGTGCCTAGGGGGCATTTCTCAATGGAAAATTCAGCGTTTACCTAAGACAAAATCCGATCCTAGTAGTTTTAATATCAATTTACCCAAAGCCTTGTCAGTCCATACCAACACCCAGTTATCCGGTCCCATATTAAGTGGCCTAATTAGACCAATGTTACTTATTCCAGAAGGGTTTAGAGTTAAATTTACACCTAATCAACAACAACTGATGTTAACTCACGAGCTGGTCCACTATCAGCGTAAAGACAATTTTTACAACTTACTCGCTTTAATATTTGTTGCGGTATTTTGGTTCAACCCTCTCAGCTGGTTAGCGTATCGAGCTTTTAGACGTAATCAAGAACTTGCCTGCGACGAAACCGTATTAAAAGACAGAAAAATAGAAGACAAAATTAGCTATAGCAAAGCACTACTATTTTGTGCTGAGCATTCAAGACATAGCTTTTCAATTTATTCACCCTATGGAGAAAAAAACAGTATGCAAAAACGTATCAAAAACATTCAACATACTAGCGTTGCCAAACCAGCTCTAGTTGGCTTAGTTATCGCTCTTAGTAGTATTTTAATAGGTGGAGTGGCCTTTGCTAATATTGCTGATAGCAGTCATTCAGTTAGAAAACTCTACACAGCACAACCCGTTATTAGAATAGAGCCTAAATATCCAGTTGAAGCCGCTAGAAATGGAGTTGAAGGACACGTCATTTTTGGATTTGATATTGCTAAGGATGGATCAACAGATAATATCAAGGTACTTGAATCAATTCCGGAAGGCATGTTCGATAAAGTAGCAATGCATGCTCTTAACCAATGGGTGTATAAACCCCGCATTCAAGGAGGGAAAGCACAGAGACAAACTAATCTAAAAGTACAATTAGATTTTAGAATGGGCCCACCAGACACAAAGAAAAAAACAGTTAAAAACTCTAAGCCTAGATTAGATGCAAAAGCGATTCAAACTGCACAACTAGAGAAAGTTAGAGTTCAATCTAAATAACTAGCAATCAATAAGAGCCGTTACTATTATGAAATTTTTATGTGTGGCTTTATAATTTTGTAGCTTATTACTTTCTGGATGCACTCAAACAACAGTGCATCTTTATTCTCGATACCTGTCAACTAACCAAGTTCAAAATAATCGAGACTTACAATCAGGAACCTGGAAAATCACTCATTACCCTTACATAGAGCTGCGTTCAAGTAATGAAGAGTGGGTTTTCTACTTCAAGGTTAAGTATCATGTAGAGCAAGATATTGTGGGGAAGATACAAATGTACGAGCTTTATCCGGTAGACAACTATTCTGTTTTTGAACACTGCACATTCATAACCGGCGTTCGTCATTAACATCACACTACATTATAAAAAATAGCTAACGTCGCGCCGTTTACCTTTAGTTATGTGCAGATATATGGCAGATTGAGAGGTGCGCATTTAATCGTTATTTTAAGGCATTTTTTTGTTATCACTTGAGAATATCAGCCATCGCTTTTCAGACCACTCTTTGTTTTCTAACATCACCTTGCAGATTACAGAGCCTAGGGTATTAATCACTGGGAGTAATGGCAGCGGCAAAACCACCTTACTCATGATAGCTGCTGGGTTGATTTCTCCTACATCAGGAACAGCCAACTTTAATGGACAAGCGGTTAAGCGGCTTGATGTGAAAAAACAGATTGGTATTAGCGCCAATAAAATAGTGCTACCAGAGTTTTATACCGTACGTGAATTCTTGCAGTTTCACTGCGATCAATTTGGTTGTGCATTAGATGACTATTGGCTACACGCCTTTGGGCTTGATGTTTTTTTACAGACTAAAGTGAGCGACTTATCACTCGGTAATCATAAAAAGCTAAGTTTACTGACAGCCATTTTACATAAACCCAAGCTGCTTTTATTAGACGAGCCAACCAACGGGTTAGACACCCAAGCCAGAACCGCTTTAGATAGTTTATTTAAGGGCTATACCGGTCAAATCATTATAGCCAGCCATGACGTTATTCACGATGCTAATTATTTTGAACGCCATATTAATCTCAATGATGAAACAACTGAGCAAGTATGAATTACTGGCGTTTTAGATTAAGGGTGTACCGTAGCGCGTTATATCAGTTGCTCGACAGCATCAAGCAAATCAGTTTTGGGTTAGTGGCGTTGTTCCCTTTAGCTATGCCGGCACTGGTGCTGATCCCACTGTTAGCGTTAAACGTATTGGCCGACCCTAATGCCGATAATCCATTATATTTTTCAACATTATGGGGATATTTGCTGTTCGCTTATAGTTGGGTCGCAATGCAAAGAGATGGCATTACTGCCCATCATTACCGCCTTTACGACCTAAGCTTACCCATTACACTGCGCACAAGACAATTAACAGAGCTGGGGATCACCCTTTATGCCGCCAACTTGTTAGTACTTGGGCCGTTTTTATTGCTGTGTTTTATGTTAACTCAACATACCGAAGAAATATTCTCGCAGCCTTTATCGGTTACTAGCATACAGTTAATGCCCATTTTTGGCTTAACCCTGCTAACAGGTTATTACTGTTTACGTGCAGTACAACAAAAACTACCTTGGTTGAGTTTGTTAGTGATGCCTGTGATAGGGCTATATTTTGCTGACGTTGTGGCAAAATTCTATTGGCTGGGGATCTGGTTGGCGGATATAGTAATTGAGCGTTACATACCTATAAACAGATTATCACTTGGCGACTTTCCTAAAGGTATTTGGCGGTTTTATTTACAAGCTGATGTATCGCAGGCCAAGCAAAATTTAATACGCTACGTGGCCATTATCTTATTGTTGATTATTGCAGATATCTGCACCCAAAGTGTTAAGCCCACAGTGCAGCCCTATGTGGGGAGCTTTTTCAGTTTTGTGTTTGGCATTTTACTCGCGACAAAGTTATTAGATATATTGCGGCTTAGAAAAACTTACCAATTTTACTTAGCTTATACTCCCGAGAGTAACACTCTGCAGTTATGTTATGGGTTGATTTACTGCTTACTTTATACAAGCCTCGCACTATTGTTGCTGGTGTTATTTGCTGTATTTGACTCGCAGCAATGGTTATTTTTAGTGATTTTTTACCTAAGTACCCAAGCGGGCATTTTAACCATATCTAAGTATTATTTAGTGCTCCCCATTTGCACTGCAATTATCCTGTGGCTGATATTATGATTAGCCGTCACCTCTAAAAAAGCCGTTACCTAGCGGTGAACTAACTAAATTTTGAGGTGAATAAATTTTAGTGTAAAAGTTGTGTAAAGTGCTTCTGCGAAACTTAATATTCTTATATTCTAGTGGTTGATATTTAACACTTTACCCTCGGCCTATCCATAGTGAAACGATACTTACCTGTACTAGTTGCCTTATCCTTAACAGGGTGTGCAACCAATAGTGAGCTAAACAAAAATATACAGTTTCCCGACGTACCAGAAAGCTGGCAACTAACGGAGTCATCAATAGAGGTGCAAGACGATTGGCTTAGCCAGTTTAATCAAAGCCAATTAAAACCCTTGGTAGACGAAGCTCTTTTGCAAAATAATGCCTTACGCCAACAAGCATATGATGCAGAAATACTAGAACAACGCCTTGTGCAAAGTAAGGCTGATTTTTGGCCAACCTTAGATGCAAATGTTAGCTCTGGACGCAGCAGAAGTGTCAGTACCGACATAACCAGCACCAGCCACTCCATTGGGTTACAGTCAGGTATTGAAATTGATATTTGGGGTAAACTCTCTGCCGCACAACAACAAGCAAACTTAGACTACCTAGCCAGTAAAGCGCTTTACCAACAAAGCCGTCAAGACTTAGTCGCCAATGTGGTCAGCGGCTGGTTTAGTTTATTAACCGCTGCCCAATTAAAAGACTTATCTGATCAACGAGTTGAAAACGCTAAGCAAAACCTACAAATTATTGAGTCTGGTTACAGACAAGGGCTAAACAGTGCCTTAGACGTTTATCTTTCTAGAAATGAATTAAATAGTGAAATATCAAATTTAGAAGATCAGAAAACCTCTTTATTACAAGAAGCCCGAACCTTAGAAAGGCTATTAGGCCGTTACCCAAATGGCGCCATTGCCTCTGCTGTCAAAGGCGTGAGCTTGCCACTATTAGAGACTGACGTTCCAGTTGGGTTACCGTCAGATATTATTACCCGTAAAGCTGCACTCCAAGCAAGTTGGTATCAAGTGTTAGCTCAAGATGCGGGCCTTGCTTATGCACATAAACAAAGGTTTCCCAGCTTAAATTTATCGGCTTCTATTTCTGACAGTGCCAGTGAGCTTTCAGACTTATTATCAGGGCCATCATTTGCTTGGTCATTGCTCGGCTCAGTGACAGCTCCTATATTTAGGGCTGGTGACCTAAAAGCTGAAGAAGAAGTGGCAAGAATTCAGCTTAAACAGCAAGAACAAGCCTATTTAGATACACTCTATGGGGCGTTTTCAGATGTAGAAAATGCCTTAACCACTGAGTTAGGCTTACAAAAAAGTTATGTGGCCACACAAAACGCCAGTGAAAATGCAAGGGCGGCAGAAACCCTATCATTCGAACAATATCAAAAAGGGTTAGTGACCTATACCACTGTACTTGAGGCCCAAGGGCGCTCTTTCAATGCACAAAATGCACTAATACAAATTAAAAATCAGTTATTAGCCAACCGAGTTGACCTATACGTTGCTTTGGGTGGCGATTTTACTGAGTCTAAAAATAATAAAGAGGATGTGTTGATCAATGAGTAACGTGAAAAAGGTGGTAGTGCCGATAATAATATTAGTAACTACATTAGTGATAGCAAAATTCATATTTAGCAACCCTCCCAAAAGTAAAAGAGGCGGCCCTTCTGGCGCGTCTCAATTAACGGTTGAAGTGGCTAAACTTACCCCAGAAAAATTTACCGTAATAGTAGACACCTTTGGCACTGTTCAGCCTAAAATTCAAAATGCATTAGTGGCACAAGTGTCAGGGCAAATAACCTATGTTAGCCCACAGTTTCGTAATGGCGGTTTTTTCGATAAAGGTGACGTATTACTTAAACTCGACCCTAGAGATTACATAGCCGATGTAAAAATAGCAGAGGCCGACTTATTATCTGCTAAGCAGGCTTTACAAGAAGAGCAAGCTACGTCTCGACAAGCTGCCATAGACTGGAAACGCCTCGGAAACTCAGAGGAGCCGGGCGACTTAGTACTACGTAAACCTCAACTAGCGGCAGCAGAAGCCACCTTATTGTCTGCTGAAGCAGGATTAACCATTGCTGAGTTAGCCTTAGAGCGTGCCACAATTACCGCCCCTTACGGTGGCAGAATACTCGAACAATTAGTCGATTTTGGGCAAGTGCTTTCAGCGACAACACAGGTGGCCGAAATATACTCTACCGACACAGTAGAGATAAGGTTGCCTATTAACAACAGTGATATTGACCTCGTCAATTTTCCTGAAGAGTTCCGTAGCAGTGACAATCAAGCGGCCCCAATAGAAGCACGCTTTACGTCAAGCCTAAGTGAAAATCAAACGTGGCTTGGCAAAGTTACCCGTACCGAAGCAGCGATAGACAGTAACTCACAACAACTTTACATAGTGGCCCAAATAGAAGACCCCTACAACCAAGCACTACATCCGGGCGCATCGATTAAAATTGGTCAGTATGTCAATGCCGAAGTGCAAGGCAAAACCATAGAAGACGCTTTAGTCATTAGCAATAGCGCTATTTATCAAGGTACCTATGTTTACATAGTCGAAGATAACCTGTTAAAACGTAAAGATATTACTATTCGTTGGCAAAATGATGAACAAGCCATAATCGACTCAGGGTTAACCCCCGGAGACTTATTGGTTACCACACCACTTGGGCAAGTGAGCTCTGGCACAAAAGTGACAATTGCAGGTGATAATGCGACACCTCAAAAAAGAAAACCAATCAAAGAACAATTAGCCAGATTGCAGAAAAAAGCTGAAGAGCTAGGCATATCAGTAGAAGAGCTGCGTGCTCAGCGACAGGGAAAAGGCTCTGGTATCAGACCACAAGGCCAAAACTAATGACAAGCCCACAATGTACCGCCCCCTTATATAGCACTGGAGAATTGAGATGATTGCTTGGTTTGCCAAAAATCATGTAGCAGCAAACTTGCTGATGATAACTATTTTATTTGCTGGTATTTACAGCTTAACAAGCCGTATTCCTCTTGAAGTGTTTCCTTCATTTGAGACAGACAAAATTAATGTATCTGTAACCCTTAGAGGCGCAACACCAGAAGATACCGAACTCGGTGTCGCCATCCTCATCGAAGAAGCAGTTCAAGATTTAGAGGGTATTGAAAGAATAACCAGTGTCTCATCAGAAGGATCGGCGAGTGTCAGTATTGAGATTGATTCAGACTACGATGCGAGAGAACTTCTAGCCGATATAAAATCGCGAGTAGATGCGATTAATACTTTTCCTGCAGATGCAGAAAACCCAGTTGTATCTCTGGCTCAAAGAGTTCGCGAAGTGATTGCTGTGTCTATCTCTAGTGTGTATGGAGAAAAAGAAATCAACGAGTTTGCTGAGCAAATACGTGATGACTTACTGCGCATACCCGGAATTACCCAATTAGAGCTGGCTGGCGTTCGCGATTATGAAATAGCCCTAGAGATCCCCCAAGACAGACTCCGTCAATATGGGTTAACCTTGTCAGATGTATCAAATGCGGTGGCCAATTCAAGTAGTGACATCTCTGCTGGCAATATAAAAACCGAAGGTGGCGATATATTGATCCGCTCAAAAGGGTTAGCTTACCGTACCGACCAATTTGCTGATATTCCCATTAAAACAAACAGCGATGGCTCTATACTTCGTCTCAAAGACGTGGCAGATATTCAAGACGGTTTTGAAGAAACCCCAGTACGTACCCGTTTTAACGGCAAACGCGCCGCCTTTATTGATGTTTATCGTATTGGTCAACAAAGTGCTGTTGAAGTAGCTGATAAGGTAAAGCAATACATAGAAGAAAAACAACCGCTTTTACCAGAAGGTTACGAATTGAGTTACTGGGACGATGACTCGCAAATCGTTAAAAATCGTATTGCCACACTCACCGGCAGCGCCCTGCAAGGTGGCATTTTAGTGTTACTTCTATTAACACTATTTTTGCGCCCTGCTATCGCCTTTTGGGTATTCATTGGGATTCCTGTTTCGTTTATGGGTGCATTTTTAGCGATGCCTATATTTGGTGTCACCTTAAATATAATGAGCCTGTTTGGGTTTATTTTAGTGCTGGGGATAGTCGTAGACGATGCCATCGTCACGGGTGAAAACATTTACACCCATTTAAAAACCGCAAAATCGGGAGAAGAAGCAGCAATAAAAGGCACACAAGAAGTTGCGACTCCTGTTACGTTCGGCATACTCACCACAGTGGCTGCGTTTATGCCTTTTGCATTTATAGAAGGCAATCGCGGTGCATTATTCTCGCAAATTCCAGTCGTGGTAATTCCTGTATTGTTATTCTCACTGATTGAATCGAAGTTTGTATTGCCATCACACCTTAAGCGTATCAAGTTACGTAATGAAAAAAGTGGGCCGGGCAACCGTCTTGAGCAATGGCAGCAAAAATTCGCCGATGGCTTTGAAGCGGCTATCTTAAAGTATTATCAACCCTTACTTAAATTCAGCTTACGCCACAAATTATCAACCTTAGCGGTATTTATTGGCACCTTTTCTATCATCTTGACACTGCTTATGAGTGGCTGGACTAAGTTTGTATTCTTCCCTCGCGTACCAAGTGAAACGGTGGTAGCCAGCTTAACTATGACGACAGGTACAACGTTTGAAGTCACCAATAAATTCGTCGTTAAAATGGCAGATAAAGCCCAAGAGTTGCAACAAAAGTACACTGATGAAGATACAGGAGACAGTGTTATCCTCAATGTACTTGCCTCAACAGGTGGCCGTGGCGGCTCATCAAATGTGGGGTCGGTAAGGTTTGAAATTACCCCTCCCGAGTCAAGAGAAATATCGGTTACTTCTGCTGATTTAGTCCGAGAATGGCGTGCGCTAATTGGCCCTATTCCTGGCGCAGAAACGATTACTTACCGTGCAGAAACAGGTCGTTCATCAGACCCCATCGATGTGCAACTTAGCGGTAATAATCAAATCACTATGGAAGAAATAGCTGATAAAATTAAAGACAGACTAGCCACCTACCCTACTGTTTTTGAAATAGCCGATAGTTTGTCTGATGGTAAAGAAGAACTACAAATTGAGTTAACCCAGCAAGGTAAAGCCTTAGGCTTAACGCGAGTTAATATATCTGGTCAGGTTCGTAACGCCTTTTTCGGTAGTGAAGTTCAACGTATTCAAAGAGGCAGGGACGACGTACGGGTAATGGTGCGACTACCCATCGACGAACGCCGCTCCCTTGCTGATTTACAAAACATTTTAGTAGAAACGCCAAGAGGTGGAGCCGTTCCCTTGGCCCATGTTGCCACGTTAGTTCCGGGGAAAAGCCCAGCAAAAATAACGCGTATTGACCGTTTTCGTACAGTAAGCGTTACCGCTGATGTCGAAAAAGAAAATACCAATATGACGGTTCTACAAGCAGATTTAACCGAATTTGTGCAAGACGTTGTCAACCAATACCCGGGAGTTACCTTTAAAATGGAAGGTGAAGCCCGTGAACAGCGCGAATCATTCTCGTCACTTGGTGTAGGGTTGTTGATGGTGTTCTTTGCTATCTATGGCTTGTTAGCGATTCCGTTTAAGTCTTACCTACAGCCAATTATCGTTATGAGTGTCATCCCTTTTAGTATGATTGGAGCGGTAATGGGTCATTGGTTAATGGGGATGAGTCTTACCATTATGAGTGTGTTAGGCATGTTGGCCCTAGTAGGCGTGGTAGTGAATGACTCACTAGTATTAGTTGATTTTATTAACAAAAAGCGCGAAGAAGGTATGCGATTAATGGATGCGGTACTTACCGCTGGAGCGGCCAGATTCAGGCCGATAATGCTTACCAGCTTAACCACCTTTATTGGACTAATGCCATTATTGTTTGAAAAATCAACTCAAGCGCAATTCTTAATCCCTATGGCTGTATCACTGGGGTTTGGAATATTGTTTGCCACGTTTATTACACTAATTTTAGTGCCCATAAATTACATGTTGGTAGAGCGTTTGAAAGGAAACAGGGCCGACTCATCGACTCCTGCCCCTAAAGAATTACAACAAACGTAATAACTTTTTTATTTCGCTAATACAATCAAACAATATAGCGGCTTTGTGCATATTTTTGGCAAGGCCGCTAACAACGGTTATCTCGTTCTTCAAATAAGTTCGCTGCAGAGGTTAACGATACGTCGTAGTAACAAGGTTGATTGTTAAGAACTTTGTTTTTCTTGTTGTACTCTATTTTTCTCTGCCTTGCTTATCACTTAAATACTATTAAATTAAATACCTTCAGCCAAACATTGAGCGATGAATCAATGAAAACCTTACAACCCATTAAGTAAAAATCTATTATCTAGAGAATAGATTCAGAAAATACAACAGGATCAACATTTCCACCACTAACAACAACCCCAACGGTTTTCCCTTTAACATCTAATTTCCCAGCTAAAACAGCAGCTAAAGCAACCGCTCCACCTGGTTCGATGACGAGCTTTAATGTCGAAAATGCATATTTCATGGCATCACGTACCTCGGCGTCAGACACAGAAAGACCTGCGGTTAACAGTGCGTGGTTGATCGGAAAGGTCATGCTGCCTGGCTCTGGAGCTAATAACGCATCACATATTGAGCGCGCATCTGGTGCGTTTGATTCTCTCGTGCCAGAGATTAAGGAACGTTTGTGATCATCAAAACTATCAGGCTCTACACTATATACCGCTGTATCTGGACTTAATTGCGAGAACGCACTTGCCGTCCCAGCAATAAGTCCACCGCCACCGCAGCAAACCAATAACTGTTCTATCTCATATCCAAGTGCAAGACTTTGCTCTAAAAACTCCAAGCCAACGGTTCCTTGTCCTGTAATAATGTGATGGTCATCATAAGACGGTACTAATGTTGCCCCACGCTCTTTTGACAATGCCTTACCAATATCCTCTCTGCTTTGTGTATAACGGTCATAGGTCACAATTTCAGCGCCATACTCTTTTGTCTTTTGCATCTTAATTTCAGGTGCATCGAGAGGCATGACTATGGTTGCAGGTATTTTCAAAATCTGCGCAGCAGCTGCAATACCTTGTGCATGATTTCCTGAAGACCAAGCAACAACCCCAGCACGTCTTTGAGCTTGGCTAAGTTGAGACAAGCGATTATAAGCCCCTCTAAACTTGAATGAACCACTACGCTGCAGACACTCAGCCTTAATTAAGACCCTTGCCCCTGTATCGGCATTGAGTTGCGCACTTTCGATTATCGGGGTACGCACAGCCTGCGTTGCAATCCGGTCTGCAGCCTCTTTAATTTCAAGAATATCGATTATCATTGTATTACCTCCAATCTAATTAGTAATTTTGCTCATTTTTGGCAACATAAAAGCCATTGGCTAACAGTCGCTTTTTAATATAAATACCACACACTAAATTTACATAGATTGTAAAATGTATTATTGTTATAAGCAATAGACACGTATTACAATAACTACCTGAGAATTAACACAATGCAGCTACCTACTTTAGTCAGTAACCTTCCAACTCCTTGTTTGCTATTAGACATAAATAAGTTAGAAGCCAACATAAAGCACCTTTCTGAGCATATTGGGGCATTAGGGGGGTCTTTACGTCCTCATGTTAAAACGCATAAATCAATCGACGTTATGCGAAAGGTTATTGAAGGTGGAAACACCGAAGGTATTACAGTTTCGACACTGAAAGAAGCTGACTATTTTTTTGAAAATGGGGTGACTGATATTCTATATGCGGTAAGCATATCTCCAGATAAATTATCACATGTACAACATTTAATGATGGCAGGCTGTGACCTTAAAATAATTTTAGACAACATAGATGTTGCAAAGCTAGTTGCTTCTTACGGAGAAAGAAATGGAATTTGCTTCAAAGTACTAATTGAACTTGACACTGATAACCATCGCTCCGGTGTAGATCCAGAAGGCGATGAATTAATCGAAATCGCTGCGATTATCGATGGTAGTAAAGGGACATCAATGCTGGGTGTAATGACCCATGCTGGCGAGTCATACCATTGCAACACTCCAGAATCGTTACTTGAAATTTCTCATTTAGAACGAGACCGATCAGTTCTTGCTGCCGATAGATTAAAAGATGTCAAGCTTCCATGCCCTGTTGTGTCGATTGGCTCTACGCCAACGGCACTATCAATTGACGATCTCAAGGGCATAACTGAAGTTAGAGCGGGCGTTTACACATTTTTTGACCTAGTAATGGCCGGAGTTGGAGTGTGTCAACACAAAGACATTGCGTTAAGTGTACTGGCTTCGGTAATCGGCTTTCAGCATGCCAAAGGTTGGATAATTACTGACGGTGGTTGGATGGCGCTCTCTAGAGATCGCGGTACAAGTGGTCAAACCATCGACTATGGATATGGTTTAGTTTCCACAATAGATGGCCATGCCGTAAACAATTTGATTGTCAGGCAAGCCAATCAAGAACACGGAATTCTATCTAACTTAACCACTGTAAACTCCGTACGACCTGCCACGTTAAATATTGGCAGTCATGTTCAAGTTCTTCCTAACCATGCGTGCTCAACAGCAAGTCAATACTCAAAATATTACGTAGTTGACGGCGACCATGTCATAGCTGAATGGGATCGTATAAACGGCTGGTAATTTACGAGTTTCATTTTACAAGCTACAGGTATACCTAACTTTTAATTGGATAAAAAATGAGCGCATATAAAATCAATACAAGTTTAGTTAAGGTAGTTTCGATATTGTGTGTTCCTGTTGGGATAATGACTACGATACTCTTACCTTCCTCATCTTTAGCGGTTGAGACTCACACTAAGATTGTCACATCAAAACTTAACGAGACCGAGAAGTGGCTAAATAATCGTATTTTCGAAGCGATGAGCGATAAACATGCGCCAAGTTACAATGTGGGTATTATTCTCGATGGACAAGTTGCTTTGCAAAAAAGTTATGGTGTATTGGATGTGACTACCAAAACACCAACAACACTGACCACAACGTATCAAGTCGCTTCGATTACAAAGACATTTGTTGGGGCTCTGGCAGCGGTTTTCGCAGCCGACAAGCGTGTAGACCTAGACAGCCCTATTGCGCACTATGTACCTAACATAAAATTTCATCCAAAAATCGATGCGAATACAATAACGCTAAGAAGTTTACTCACCCATTATTCGGGTTTGCCTAGTAATCCCAATAACCGAAAGAACATAAGGGTTCCCCAGCTTTCTAACTATTTCGATCCGACTATCGGCGCACCCTATAGCTTTAAAGAGTTACTAGATGCAGTAGCGACCACTGAACCTAAATATACAGCAGGGGAACGTTATTACTATTCCAACTTTGGCATGTATTTAGCAGCCTATGTGTTGACAAAAGTAAGTGGCGAGACAGACTTTTACCAGGCTCTATCAACTCATATTTTAACGCCGCTTCAGTTAACGAATACCTTTGTCAGAAAATCCAATAAACACGATGCTAATATGGCAACACCTTATGCTTCGAATAATGACAACAGCTTAATAACCACATCTTTAGGTACCCACCAACACATCGCAATTCCACCATGGACATTCGGAGACGTTACAGGAGCGTTAGGGCTTTCATCAAATATTCTTGATTTATCAAAATATATCGCTCACTTAATAAACGACTCACAAAAACCTTCACCATTAAGTTTACAAGCACGAGACCTATTATTTGAATCAAACGCGGAGTTTATTAAAGACAACGCACATGTGTTTGAAATTGGGTTAGCCTGGCGTATTAGGCCGTTTGGTCGTTATGGTACAATATACTCTCACGGAGGACATAACGACGGGCATCATGCCTATATATTGTTTTCTCGCGAGAAAAAAGTTGGTGTAATTATGCTGACCAATGGCCCTCACGACATCAACAAAACGTTAGCAACGCAAACTATGCTGAAGTTGATGCAGACTTTCCATTATGAGTCTCCCCTTTAGAGAGCACTATTTTGAATAGTGCAGCCTTGCTAATTATGGTTAGATAGGGACGAAAAAGATAGCCTGCATAGTAGTAAGAAGACATTGCAATAACACATCATGAACTGAACCTAGATTAATGTTGAGTCTCAAGTATTAATACTTCAATCAAGACTCCTTTATTCTTTACTCCCAACGTTAAGAGTAGATAGAATCTATAAAATACGACTATAGGGATATATAAGAACCATTCTAAATTGATTGTTTTACATCCCTTAGACGCTTCAATCGTTCATCATGACCGCACATGAACGATCAAAGTGAAACCTTACCTGAAAGTTTAGATAACGACCCGTAACATAGCATTAGCACCATTGCTGAAAATAGACACGCTGTAGATATTCCAACAAAAAGGCTGAGGTGGCTATACTCTGTAGATAACGCACCAACATAACCCGTTAACCAACTTCCAATCCCAATAGTTAAGTACCAAGCTCCAACTACAAAACTGGTCAGATGCTTTGGAGCAAGGGCAGCAGCAGCTGATATTTGAGCAGGCCAAACCAACACATCGCCTAATCCAAACAAAATATAAGTAAGTACAATCCACAGTATCGAAACTTTCTCGTTATCTCCCCCGATTACGTCGCCCAAGGCTAATAAAGAGTAGGCAATGCCGATACAGATTAGGCCAAGAGCCAACTTATAGATTGCATCAATCTTAGGGAATTTATGTGCTACAAGCTTTACCAAATATGGCGCTGATACAATGAAGATGCCTGTACTAATACTCAAAAACCACGTTGCTGGTATCTCAAAGCCCCAGACAACTCTATTAACCTTGTTTAGCGTATATAAGTTTAGCATGCCGCCTTTTTGATAAAACGCTACGGCATAAATAACAGTAAACACCCCCATCAAGACAACAAGAGCTAGTCGTTTTTTGTGTTCTAAACTCAACTTAATTGGCTGTTCATTTCTGGATTTTGAAGGGTTTTGTGGTTCAATTCCAATATCGCCCAGGTACTTTTTCTGCCAAATTATGTAAGCAGTAATACCTACTACCATGCCCAACGCTGCCGCCGAAAACCCCGCATGCCAACCTAGCTTTTCTCCTAGCGTACCTGCAACAAAATTAGCCGAAAATGCCCCTAAATAGATACTAGACATGAAAAAAGCAAAGCCTGAATCACGAGATTTTGACCCTGGTGCGTAAAAATGGTTAATAATAGAAGATACCGCAGGTTTGATTAAGCCAGTACCCATTACAATCAACCCTAACCCTATTAAAAAGCTCCATAACTTAAGGTGATATCCTACAACTAACCAAGAATATTGCGTTACCTGATCAAGGCTTAAAGATGATACTTGTATCAATGTCTCTTTATCTGCAAATAACGTTTCATAAGAAATATTAGACGATAACAACAGATTCGAAATTGGCTCATCACTCAGTAAATCGATGAGATATGGAAAATAAACAGGACCGCCTAACAGCAGGTGCCCCACAGTAACAAGTAGGCCTCCATAAAATATACACTTGCGTTCTCCCCAATAGTTATTGGCAATCCACCCTCCAATAGCAGGAGCAGCAAAAATGAATCCACTGTAGATACCCATCAACTTGAGAGCCGTTTCCGTTGACCACTGTAGCCCCCCGGTATTAGCATTTGCGGTTAAAAACAGAACCAACAACCCAAGCATTCCGTAGTAACTAAACCGCTCCCATAATTCTACACCAGAGACAAGAAACACTCCTTTTGGGTTACCCCACACTTTATTATTCATTGAGCATCTCTTCTCTATTTAGCACTGAAAATTGGCAAGGTTAGACTGGATGCTTGTTTTCCACCGAAAGAAATCGTTAATTCTGGAGATGGTGAAAATACTGGTGCAAGATAATTATGCATATCAGCTCCCGTAATAACCAAACGGATTCTGTTCCCTTTCTCAAATAAGTTTGCCGTAGGTTGCAAAGCAAACTTCAACTCGGTCACACCTTCGGTGAACGCTGAAGTTTTACTGACATCAGCGCGAGTAGAACTAGGAATTGGTACCCCCAGAGTATCATTAGCAATTTTGACTAATTTTCTATGTGAGGCGCGCACAACCCCTTCGGTTAAATACAGCGCATTACCTTCTGCATCAACCTCCTCTAAATAAGCAAATATTTCACCATCAACTGCCGTTGAGTTAGCGTAGATGTTAAGAACAGGATGACCGACAACAAGTGTATCCTCTGTTAGCGCAGCAGATGTAAATGTTAGAGCTCCCTCTCCACTCGCATGCTCAATCATGTTTGGATACACCATTGAGGGCGCACTGCTCATTGAGTCATGGAATCGAGAATACGGCCCAGTTGTTTTGGTGTAATCAACGGTAAATTTAAGAGACGCAGCCTTATCCCTGCCTGTTGATAACGTGCCATCGTCAACTGAGTCAACTTGAGTCGCTAGAGAATTAAAATAAAATACTTTAGAGCTTGTTTCACTTAATGGCCATGCATCAGTGCTATTCCAAATCAAATTTTTATCACTATTGCTGTAAGAATAATGAATTGCATCTTCGGCCATCACTCCGTTATCAATCCCTTTTAACCAATAATCAAACCAGCGCAATGATTCAGATGACAGCAATTCCCTAGCTTCAGCTTCAAACCCATCAAAATAGTTATCGTCAATACCGTTATCCTCATTTGGACCATGACTCCATACACCTGATGTGAGCTTTTTAGGCCCCGTAAAACTATTAAACAAATTGAACGCGCCAATCGTGTCTTCGTCATACCATCCCGTCCAAATATACATAGGGATAGCCGCTTTTTGAATGTCATTCATAACTGCACTTGGCGATACCAAGCCTTTGTCTCTGGCGTTAGAAAAAGCAGCAGTATCTCGATATATATGTAACCCTTTTGCGATTTCTTGTTGTAATTCAGGCTTTCCTTCAAGGGCTTTTTGAAAGCGAGGAGGCACCATCATGAGCTCTAGAGCTTGTAGCGGAGATGAGAATTCAAAGGCTTGCGTTACTTTTAGCATAGTTGCTATCAAATCCGGAGCCACATCTTGCAGAGCAGAAAATAAAGCATTAGGAGGCGAGTTCAACTTTCTGTATTCTAAAATACTCTTTAATTGTTCTGAACTCATATCATTATCAACAGGTGCAACCTTTGGAGCACTTACCATATTTCCACTTGTTTGGCTTAGGCCGTCTTTTTCTGCTTGCCCTTGCCCAAATGACAAAATACCTTTGTGTAACAGTCCACTCCCTCCTGTCGCTAACTGATACAAGTCAAAAATTGGCACCGCTGGAAAAATAGCCTTTAGCTCTGGAGGAGCAAGTGCTGCAATTTTTAATTGGGTCATACCATGGTACGAGCCGCCTATCATACCGACTTTACCTGTACTCCATGGCTGCTCTCCGATCCATTTAATAAGATCAGCACCATCGCGAGCCTCACCTAGCGCGTGGTCTCCTTGGCTAATCCCCTCAGATGCCCCAGTCCCACGAGACTCAGCGCGTACAAATACGTACCCATGACTCATTAAGTTAGCAATGGATTCGCGGCCTGTATCCCAATACAGCAAACGCCCACTATTGTCTCTAGCCACTAAACTGCCAATTTTTTGACCAGGCTGCCACGGACCAAGATTAGTCATAATAGTGCCATCTGCAAGCTGCTTCGCTCGCCAATAACGTCCATAATAAAAGATAACAGGTAAAGGCTTAGTCTCAACCTGCCCATTTACAGCAGGACGAAATACATCTACCGCCAACTTAGTGCCGTCTGCTACTGAAATATACTGTGATGAACGGGTATATTGAGAGTATTCTTGACTAGGTCTATATTCACCAAAACTAGATTGCGCCTTTGATGAAACAGACACCACACAAAACATAATAGTAAGCAAAAGGTAAATATTCTTGAGCTTTCTCATCACTTTATATATCGATAATTTCATAACTTTCCATCACTTTATTTTTATATTTAAGTATTTGCCGCACATAATTTGCAACACAAAATTCAATCACACATCACTGACGGGCATGCGTATAAAATGCGCTCTTTGAGACGTAGTAAAACCAATCGCATCACTTGCGGAGTTAGGTATAATTCGAGCTGTAAACTGCGCTCCAGTGCAATAAGGCCATTTTTTATAAGCCTCAAAACTATCTTTATCTATTGGGCGCAGATAAAACTTCAGCGAGCCGACCGTCATCACAATAGAGTCGTCTACTAATTTTATCTCTGCGAGACCAAATCCAGTGTTATCTTTGAACTTTCCAATTAAGGGAGCTAATAAATTTTGTTCATCTTTACTAAGCTTACTTTGTGCAAAGGAGTGCAAACTTTTTCCGCCACCTAATAAAGTCTGATGTTCTAAAAACAGTGCTTTCCAGTCTGCAATTTCCACCCCCAAGACGTTATCAACTAACATCTGAAATAACATACGAGGTAAAAATGGATTGTCTCCATTTGCTAATATAGAAACCGCGAAGTCATGCCCTTCGATTAATGCTGTGAGAGAACGAAAACCATCGATTGAACCAGTATGATAGACAATACGGGCCCCAAGATACGTGTGAGTGTACCATCCCAAGGCATATGCTTCATTTTCTACTAAATGTTTGTACTGGCCCATCGCCTGTGATAATTCATGCTCGGAAAAAGGCCCTATGTCATCCATATGAGGAATACGAGCTAACCTTAGTTGGTCTAATGCTAACACCTGAACACCTTTTAATGACTTGCCAGTCATTAAGAAACGCATCCATTTAAGCATATCTTGTGCTGTGCTGTTGATCCCGCCAGCAGGAGCCGCCACATGGTCCTCGTAAACCCACGGAATAGGCGCTAAACGGCCGTCTTGCCATAAATGAGGAGACGCAAACTTTCCATCTTGTTGAGCCAACTGATGCGATACATTAGTATTTTCCATCTCTAAGGGAGCAAATATTAATTGCTCAAAGCAGGAGTCCAGATCCAGCTTTAATACTCTTACCATTATCTCACCAAGTAAGGTAAAGCCATCTGTACAGTAAGCGTAGTGTTCTTTAAATGCATGTCTGAAGGGTTGGTCTTTTAATCTAGCGATGAGGTTTGTTCTATCTGATGCAACTTGCCGATGACGGCCTTCAGATGGAAGCAACCCTAAGCGATTACACATCAGGTCACGAATGGTAACCGCACCATTTAACCCATCTTCTGAGAATTCAAGCTCTTTGATATATTGTTTAACAGGGTCATCAAGTCGAAGTAACCCTCGATTCTGCAGTATTAATATAGCCACAACAATAAAAGGCTTGGAACACGAAGCAAGAGCAAAGCTCGTTTTTTCATCGACAAACACACGACCATCAGATCGACAAACGCCAACACAAGAATGAAAGCTACTAGCTCCTTGCACAACAGACATTGCGATACCCGGTTGAAGCCAGAGTTGCTGAGTATCTCGCAGAAGTGTGTCTACAAATTCTTTCACTTCATACACCATAAAAAAATAATACATAGATTTTATAATGTATATTATAATTGTCAACAACGATTACAATCCCACCTAATTTATCAGGAAATAAAATTGTAGTTACAATCAAGTTCCATATACTGACCACTTTGAATAAAATGATAAATTGCGATCAGTCAGGAAGAGTCGCTATCAGACTATTAAATATTAATGACGAGTAATGCACATGACGAAAGCTAATAATACAGTAACTCCTCAATTAAGACGTTCACAGGAAGAGCGTAGGCAAAAAACACGCCGCAACTTAATTGATACTACAATTAGTGTTATCAACGAAAAAGGTTACGCTGCAATGCGAACCGGAGATATAACAAAAAAAGCGCAAGTTACTTGGGGAGCCGCACAGCATTTATTCGGCAGTAAAGCTGAACTTATGATCCAAGTTGCCTCTCAAGTTTCGGATAGCCTAATACGTTATCTTGAAACAGATATTCAAGTTGATTTGCCAGCTGATGAAAAACTAGTACAAGTCATCGATCAAACTTGGAGCCTTTACAGTAGCGAAAACTACTTTGCTATGACAGAAATAGTCAGGGGAACACGCAAAGATCCGCAAATACACGACTATATCGTTGATGCCCAGATAAAAGTCACTGAAAAAATTGAGAAACTCTGGGTACGATTGTTTTCGAGTAACTCCATCCCAAATGCTGATGTATTGCGCTTATGTCATCTTGTTACTCTTTACTTGTCAGGTTTGGCTTCTCGTAAAATGTATTCAATGCCGGGAGCTAATACTAAGCAGCACATAGATGAAATTAAAAAGTTTACATTAGATCAAATCAACAAGACACAGGCATAACTGTTTGAAGAATCAAGCATAGGTTTCAATCAAAAAGTAAGGTGTTATGGACTTTCCATAATAGATAAAAAGATTTAACTATCCCTTCATTAATTCCAAACAATTCTACGAATAACAACTCTAGTGGCTGCTACATTATTCAGGGACAACTTATACGCAACAGTCGATAGAGGCACAAACGCTTTAGTTGGAGATGAGGAACAATACGAAAGAACATTCAGTATTAACCGGCGTATTAAATACGCCAGTTAATGCTGACACTATGATTAGAATTCAAATGTAAGTAAAAGATTATAACTTGCAGAGTCTCCAAGCAATACAGTGACATCACTAGCATCACGAACGTACTCTTCATTTGTTATGTTTTTTCCTACAAAGTAAACACCAACACTATCCCATTCATACCCAACTTTGGCATTGATTAAGATATGGCTATCCAATTCATCAATAATTGGACGATTGCGCGCATCGTCATAGGACGAAGACGTGTACGCTGCATCGGCACTTATTAACCAACCATCGTTATTATAACTTCCTCCCAAAGCAATCTGTGCTGTTGGAGCAAACCTGAACTCGTTGCCAGACAGGTCAAGCCCAGCTGAAACAAACTCAATGAACTCTGTCTTTGAATAGCTTGCTGAGGCAAACACATCAAAATTTTCGTTTACAACAGCCGAGAGTTCAAACTCTGCACCAGATAGCTCAGACTTACCCGCATTAACTGTAACTGAATCAAATCTGTTAATCGGGTTCTCTGGCTGTATGGAAACCTGTTGATCCTTCCAATCCGTATAATAAATATTACCATTTGCGGTAATATCACCATCGGCCCACAATGAGCGAAACGCTAACTCGTAGGTCCATGCGTATTCAGAGTCATAAGACACCGATAAAGCACGAGCCAAGTTAAAATCTGATCCACCTGAGCGATATGCGCGTTTTGCACTAGCACTGACTGACATATCTTCATCAATCGAATATGTTAAAGATAAACTTGGTAAAAATGCGTCATATTCTTCAGTATTTACAGGAGAGTCAGCTATTGCTGCTGCAACGACAGGCTCCAGTATAGGTACTAAAAATTCAGGTAGATTAGGATCGTCAATGACAGGATTATTCAAGCCATCCAATGATTGCTCTTCGTTGTCATAACGTAGGCCAAACATGACTCTCCACATATCGTTAAAACGATACTCTCCTTCAAAAAACATTGCATAATTTTCAACATCCGTTTGTTCATTTAAGAGCACGCTTAAATTAAAAGATGGTGGAACAAGAGACTGTATAGACTCAGGAAAAATACTTACATCTAAAGGAAAGTCTAAATTGTTGATAAGTTCATAAGATTCTTCTGACGAAAAGTAATAAAGACCAAGTAACCCTGTAAAATTACCACCACGGTCATAGCTAAAGCGCACTTCTTGAGATTGATATTCGTTTTTCGTTTCAACACTAGAACCATCTGTTGCGCCTGCGGCTGTGAAATCTTGATCAAATAATTGCAACTGTTCAACATCAGAGAATGACGTGATACTAATGATATCCACCCCTTCCCACAAATCATCGTATTTTACTTCTAAAATCGCATTTTTAGTGGTTGTGGTTGTCATATCTCTAAGGTTGCTATATGCCAACCGATCAAAAGGATCAATCGCAGCACTTTCCTCAGTATCAGAGAATAAATTAACGTTTTCTGTACCAAAACGTCCTTTGGAATAGTTATGCGTGAATTTTACAGACAGCCCTTCTATATCAGCTGGCTCCCATAAAAGTTTCACTCTACCAAGTGCATTATCTTCTAATGCCCAGTCATCCAAACCTAAGGTTACATTTTTAACATCACCATCTGTATGATTTTTATCTAAAGCGACTCGAAAGGCGAGCTCATCGGGTATGAGTGACCCGCCAACTGCAGTAGAAAACCGATAAGCACCATTTGAACCAAAGCCTACTTGTCCTTTTCCGCCCCATTCAAAATCAGGGTCTTGGGTGTGAACAACAATAGCACCTGCCAGAGAATTTCGGCCTTGAGTCGTCGCCTGAGGTCCTCTAAACACTTCTACCTGAGCAACGTCCCACATGCTTAGTGGGCCGCCTTTCCCTGCAGCTTCAGACTCTAAAGGAGCGCCATCAACATAGATGGTAGCCAAAGGATTGCCTCTTGCGTTTTGGCCTTCACTATTGACACCACGCACGGAAAAGGTCAAGTCTCCCCCCCCAGAACTAACGCCAGCAGTTCGCTTTAAAATGTCGAAAACGTTATCTATTGCGTTGTTTTCGATATCAATTGAACTGGTAATAGCGACAGATGAAACGGTGTCTTGAACAGTTCGTCCACGCTTTTCACCTAAGACAACAATTTTTTCCCAAGACTCACCTTCAGACACAGGCTCATTGGCTGCCTCTTCCTGAGCATTGGCGACTTGTGTGACACCCAACATACAACTAATAGCTAATGCTATAGGCTTAATAGAAAACGTTTTACGCTGTAAATTTATCATTAGTTCTCCGGATATTCTCATTGTATTTATTATTGCTTTCAATTTTACTTACCAACCAACTTACATAAAATTTAAAATGTAAGTGTTGCCAACCGTATATCATTTAAATATAATTTGCAATCTATGTAACATAAGGCTGTATAAATGACAAACTCCAAAGACGTTTCCCCAACTGGAAAACACCTCAATTTTTCTGTTGAAGAGTACAACACTCGATTAACCAAAATTCGTACAGAGATGAGACACCGTGACTTGGATTTACTCTTACTAACAGACCCATGCAATATTTATTATACAACTGGGTACGATGCATGGTCATTTTACGTGCCCCAATGCATCCTTATTTCAGCTTCAGAGGTTGAGCCAGTATGGATTGGTCGAGAAATGGACCGAACAGGCGCACTTATCACCAGCACATTAAGTGAAAACAGCATAGTTAGCTACGATGATAAATTTGTTCAATCACAGCAATATCACCCAATGAGTGTTATGGCAGAACAAATACGTGCTCGATTCGGTAGCGATCTACATATCGGTATTGAAATGGATAGCTACTATATGGACATCCAATCATACATAAAGATGCAAAGTGAGTTGCCCTTAGCGAAAATATCTGATGCTAGCCTACTTGTAAACTGGGTAAGAGCGATAAAATCAGACACGGAACTTAAGTATATGCGAGAGGCCTCAACCCTGGTTGAAAATGCCATGCAAGCTGCAATCGATTTGATTGAGCCCGGAGTAAGAGAATGTGATGTGGCTGCCACAGCATATAGTAATTTAGTGTCAAGTAACCCAGATTTTGCCGGCGCATATACTAGCACCCCTCCTTTAATACCTGCTGGCGAGCGACTTAACACCCCCCATCTGTCGTGGAACTCAAGCAGATATGAAAACAACACCCAAGTGAATCTAGAATTAATGGCATGTAGAAATCGCTACCATATGCCATTAGGTCGCTCATTGTATTTGGGCAAACCAAATGCAACGTTAAGAAAAATTGAAAGTGCAATTGTTGAAGGACTGGATGCCGCATTAAGTTTTATCAAACCTGGTGTAAGAGCCTGTGATGTAGAAGCGACATGGCAAAAAGCAGCGTCAAAACACAATGTCCAGAAATCAGCTCGTTGCGGATACTCCCTTGGTATAGCTTACCCACCTACTTGTGGTGAAAAGACAGTTAGTCTCAGACCAGATGATAAAACCGTATTGCAAGAGGGCATGTCATTTCACCTCATGCCAGCCATTTGGCATGAAGGCAATAGTTTAGTCATCACTGAACCCTTTGTTGTTACTAAAACGGGTGTTGAAACCTTTTGTAAATTTCCTCGGAAACTATTCGAGAAATAACCTCAAAAAATAGTTTCAAACTTTAACAAAATGAGTGCGTTTTAGGCTGTTTTGCAACACAAGTAAATGAGATCTAGCGAATTTGAAATGAAAAGACAGAATCAAGAAAAATTAATAACTTCATTTTTAGCAAATAATACATTGATACCTGAGGATTTAGTCACAGCTTCTGCTGAAGGTATTGAGGTGTTTAACCCTGCCAATAATGACTCTCTAGGTAGAGTAAAATCGTTTGGTAAAGAAAAAACTCAAGAGTTGATTAAACACAGTGAAAACTCCCTTCATGATTGGCAACAAATAGGTGCATATCGGCGGGCTGAAGTATTACACGCATGGGCTAATCTAATTGAGAAGAATGCTGAAGACTTAGCAAAAATAATTACATTAGAGCAAGGTAAACCCATTACAGAAGCCCGTGCAGAAATTAACTACGCGAAATCTTTTGTTACTTGGTTTGCAGAAGAAGGTAAACGTCATTATGGAGAAGTGATCCCGCCATGTAAGGACGGAACCAGGATGCTCACAATGCGCCAACCCATTGGCGTTTCAGCAGCCATTACACCTTGGAATTTCCCATGTGCCATGATTACTCGCAAAGCCAGCGCAGCACTAGCAGCTGGCTGTAGCATGATAGTACGTCCTGCAGATGAAACCCCATTCTCGGCAATCGCTTTACAAAGCTTAGCCGAGCAAGCCGGTATTCCAAAAGGTGTATTGAGTACAATTGTAGGCCAACCAGAGCCCATTGTTGACGCATTAACACAAAGTGAAAAAGTACGTGCTTTAAGTTTCACTGGGTCAACAAAAATAGGGAAACTAATCACCGAGAAATGCGCGAACACTCTAAAGAAAGTATCAATGGAACTTGGCGGCCACGCACCTTTTATTGTGCTTGAAGATGCAGATATCGACGCTGCTGTTGATGGCGTAATCGCTGCAAAGTTTGCCACATCTGGACAAGACTGTTTGGCTGTTAACAAGTGCTTTGTCCATAGCCGTCTATATGCAGAGTTTGTGACAAAAGTGACTAAACAAGTGAGTAAGCTTGTTGTGGGTGATGGAATGAACGAAAACACTGACATCGGGCCCCTAATTTCTATGGCGGCGATTAATAAATGTCAGGAGCATGTGGACGACGCCCTTAGTAAAGGTGCAAAACTTCATGTTGGAGGGAGCAGCTCCGAGCAAGGCAAACAGTACTTTTTACCAACCGTCATCTGTGACGTTAACGAGCGCATGTTAATTCGACAAGAAGAAACATTTGGTCCCGTCCTGGCGATCACTCCCTTCAATGACACTGAAACCCTAGTAAATGAGGCAAATAATACGCCCTACGGCTTAGCAGCGTACATCTATGGCAGTTCAATGAGAAACCTATGGAAAATCAGTGAAGCGCTTGAGTATGGAATGGTTGCCCTAAACACACCATCAATGACAGGCCCACCCATACCATTTGGAGGATTCAAACAATCTGGGCTAGGTAGAGAAGGCAGTAAATATGGTTTAGATGAGTACACCGAACTTAAGTATATATGCCTTGGAAATATGTAATTTATCCCTTTTAAATATCACATTAGGAACTATGTAAAATGAACAGTATAAACGATCTCGACCGACAAACACTTGTCCACCCTTTTACACATTTAGCCGACCATGACGCCGGAAACACACCGTCCAGAGTAATTAAAAAAGGGAGTGGTATTCGTATCTATGATACCCAAGGAAAAGAAATAATTGATGCCTTTTCGGGCTTATATTGTGTCAATATTGGCTATGGAAACGAGGCAGTTGCAGATGCAATAGCCAAGCAAGCCAAAGAGCTAGCTTACTATCATAGTTATGCTGGACACGGAAATGAGCCTGCGATTAACTTGTCTAAAGAAATACTGGAGTGGTATGGCGAAGGCATGTCACGTGTGTTTTACGGTATGTCAGGGTCGGATGCGAATGAAACACAGGCGAAAATTGTTTGGTATTACAATAATGTACTTGGCCGCCCAAAGAAAAAGAAAATTATTTCTCGTTTACGAGGATATCACGGGGCCACTGTGATATCTGGCAGTATGACAGGGCTTCCGTTTTACCATACAGCGTTTGACATGCCAGCAGGACCAATTCTACACACCACCAATCCGCATCACTATTTCGAAGCGAAAGGTGACATGTCACAAGCTGAGTTTTCAAAGCAATGTGCTCATGATTTAGAAGAAATGATCCTTCGCGAGGGCCCAGAAACAATAGGCGCTTTTATTGGCGAACCAATGCTTGGCACCGGAGGGATCATTCCCCCACCAGAGAACTATTGGGACGAGATCCAAAAAGTGCTCAAAAAATATGACATTTTACTGATAGCAGATGAAGTTGTTTGTGGGTTTGGAAGGCTAGGTTCAAACTTTGGTTCTCACCTTTACGGCATGAAACCTGACCTAATTACTGTTGCTAAAGGTTTAACCAGCGCTTACCTACCATTATCAGGTGTAATTGTCGGCGATAAAGTATGGGACGTGTTAAAGAAAGGCTCAGATAAATTTGGGCCATTTAGTCACGGTTACACCTACACTGCACATCCTTTATGCGCAGCGGCAGGGGTTGCAAACCTTAAAGTACTTAAGGACCTTGATTTAGTTAATAATGCAAAGAACACGGGGGAGTATTTTAACAGCCAACTCAAAAATGTGTTTTCAGAGCATCCACTGGTGGGCGAAGTACGGGGACAAGGCATGTTAGCAGCCATAGAGTTCGTTGAAGATAAAGATAAAAAAGTCCGTTTTGATCCTAGTAAAAAAGTAGGCGCTCAAATATCTGCAGCATGTTTAGAGCAAGGCGTCATTGCTCGCGCAATGCCCCATGGCGACATATTAGGATTTGCCCCTCCTTTAATAACGACTAAAACAGATGTAGATGTGATCATCGAAAAAGCGCGAATAGCCATCAATCAAGTTACGTCGAAGCTTTAATAAAACAACGCTTAAGTGCATTCTGAGCTTGTTGACTACAAGGTCAGAATGCTGAAAATATACAGGACCGCTATAATGACAGATCAAAAGATCGTATCTATATCAACTCCCAACGCCTCTCCTGCTGGCGGACATTATTCTCAAGCAGTAATACATAACGGAAATATTTATGTATCTGGACAATTAGGTTTTACTCCAGGAACTAACCGCAAAGAGACAAATGATGTCAAAGAAGAAACATATAATTGCCTAGAAAACTTGCGTTTAATATTACAAGCAAGCGGCGCGAAGATCTCCGACTTAGTTAAAGTAACAATCTACATTTCAGACGTTGAGTACTGGCCTACAGTAAACTCGGTTTATGCTGACTTCCTTGGTCAACACAAACCCGCTCGTGCAATAGTGCCATGTAAGATTCTACACCATGATTTTAACGTTGAAATTGAAGCAATAGCAGCGATTGCTAAAAAGTAAATACACTGAAGAAAAAAACTAAACAAGTGGTAACTACTTTGAAAATTAACTAACAACAGAATAAATTTTGCCAAGCGTGACAAAAGTTAATTTTGAAACGTTTGGTAATTTTTCTTAATGGTAAATACCTATCTCATCAGAAATAACGTTATCTAGACGGCCTCAACTAATCAAATAGACAAGCATTTAAAAAAATAAACCTCATTGCTGACCGACCATATAATTACCCAGAAGATTCTCATTACCTTCTCATCATTCGGGTTCGTAACCGAGAACTGGTGAAAGAACGTTTAATATAAAAAATGTAGCGCGATCCCTTTAAATAAAAGCTCTCCAATAGCATAATTATTAACCATAATTATCGCTTTTTAATCCTAAAGTCTAAGAGATCGTTAGAAAGTTACAAAAAATTACATTTGCAAATGTCCACAACCCTTTTTTTTAGATAGGATGAAGTATCCGTTATTCATTTAGTGTATTAATTTTCTATGGCAGCTGGAAAAAGTTGGACAAAGTCTTTATTCGTCGGTCTGTGGACTGGCCTTAATTTCACTCGCAAATTATTTTTTAATCTTATTTTTATCATACTTCTAATTGTCATTATTACTGCAATTATGAAAGACGACAATAAAATAACCATACCCACAGACTCAGCCCTAGTGCTTAAATTAGTAGGCGATGTGGTCATTGAAAAGAGAGCGGTTGATCCTTTCGAAGAGTTTATGCAACAAGCCTTTGAGGAAGAAGAAGATTCACCAGAAGTATTACTACAAGATGTATTACTGACAATCGACAATGCCAAACAAGATAGAAGGATCAAAGCCTTAGTTTTAGATTTGCACGGTCTTGGTGGTGCTGGCTTAGACAAGCTTGAGCAAATAGCGGTTGCCCTTGATAGCTTCAAAGAAAGTGAAAAGCCTATTTTTGCCATCGGGGACTATTTCACTCAAACACAATATTATTTAGCCAGCCATGCTGATCACATTTATCTTAACCCTATGGGTTTTATGTTATTTGAAGGCTATGGAAGATATGGCACTTATTTCAAATCGGCCATAGAAAAACTAAAAGCTGAAACCCACGTATTTAAAGTTGGTACGTATAAATCTGCGGTTGAACCGTATATTCGTGATGATATGTCTGATGCAGCTAAAGTAGCCAACAAGGCATGGTTAGACGGAATGTGGAGCCAGTATAAAACGGCTGTTGCTAAAGCTAGAGGTATAGACGAAAGTAACTTTGATGAAGAGCTTGATGTCTTTTTAGAAAAGTTTGAACAAGTTGGCGGAGACTTTGCCAAATACGCCCTAGATTTTGGCTGGGTAGATGCCCTTAAAACCCGTGAAGAAGTGCTACAAGAAATCATTGCCACTGTTGGTAAAAACGACGATGGCACCAGTTTCAACGGTATAAACTACAAAAATTATCTAAGCATCATTAACCCGCCTTTACCATCAATTGAAACCAATACAGATAAAGTCGGTATAGTGGTGGCCAAAGGAACCATTTTAAACGGTAATAAAAAACCCGGTGAAATTGGCGGCGACAGTACTGCGAGACTGTTACGCAAAGCCCGTTTAGACGACTCAGTTAAATCAGTTGTACTCTACGTAGACTCGCCAGGGGGCAGCGCTTTTGCCTCTGAAATTATCCGTCAAGAAGTTGAAAACCTGCAAGCAGTGGGCAAACCAGTAGTTGCCGTTATGAGTACCTATGCAGCGTCGGGTGGATACTGGATTTCTGCTGGTGCAGACAAAATTGTAGCCGCGCCAAGCACTATTACTGGCTCAATTGGTATTTTTGGTATGTTCTTAACCTTTGAGAACACCTTAGATTATCTAGGCGTGCATACTGATGGTGTGGGCACTACAGAGTTTGCTGGCATGGGTGTCACCCGTAGCCTTAACCCCAAAGTGGGCGAAATCATGCAAAGAGGAATTGAACATGGATACGACCAGTTTATTTCATTAGTAGCAGACAAAAGAGACTTTTCAAAAGAGTACGTAGACAGCATTGCTCAAGGCAGAGTTTGGATTGGCGATAAAGCCCTAGAACTTGGGTTAGTTGATGATTTAGGTTATCTGCAAGATGGTATTCAAGCTGCAGCTGAACTCGCTAGCTTGCAAGAATATGACACTCAATACATCAAACGCTCTTTAAGCCAAAGTGAACTATTTTGGAAACAATTATTCCAAAATGCAGCGGTTACCTTTGATGGCGCCTTCACATTAGAAAACGATAATGCCCTATTAGATTTAGTGAAAACCGTTACAGCTGATATTGAAGCGGTAAGTAAACTTAACGACCCTAAAGGTGTATATGCAATGTGTTTAACCTGTGAGCAATAGGCAGCATATGCGTTAACTACAGTCTTTACTCAACTATCAAAGCCCAATTTTTATTGGGCTTTTTACTGTCTAAAACTCTCCTACCCTTTTTAAAATGTCGCCCATGACTAAACTAACTGCGAATTAATACACATTTTGAGCAATTTATAATCAAACAAACCTAGTAAGTGACTGAAGGCCTTACATTTATCAAATCACTGTATTCATAGCCAACTAGGCTATGTTAGAATGCAGTGGTTGGCAGTTTGCAGCCAACAACACTTTGGGGCTGATTTTGGATTCGACAGGATTCTAGATGCTTTAGGTGCATGTCGAGGAGCGGTTTGCCTCGTAAAAAGCCGCATTTTAAATAGTCGCAAACGACGAAAACTACGCTCTAGCCGCTTAATAACCGGCTAAGCCCTTCCACTCATACTCTTTCTGCTAGTAGAGGTTCGGAAGGTCATCCCAGCAGGATAGCGAGGGAACCTTGTCTAAGGGTGAACCGCGAAACAGTATTAGGCCAGCTACAACGAAATCCTGTTTGTCGGAGTTCCACGTAGTTAAATAAATGACAAACTAAACATGTAGTACCGACGGTTGACGTCTTCTGGACGCGGGTTCAACTCCCGCCAGCTCCACCAAACCATTTAGCGGTCTAGACCAAACTAGACCGCTAAAGCCCTTTCCCTCCAAGGCTTTCAGCCAAAATACACTTTCACACCTCTGGGTCTATAAAAGTCCCGATAAGTCCTCAGAATGGCTTAAAAATGACATTGAATGTCGCGAGACTGTCACCTATTCCGACAGAATTACTCAAGGCATAGGCACTAAAGAATGTCGTAAATTCCGTGCTGAATTCTTCGAAAACCATTTTTCTGTATGTAACGAAATCGCTCATGAGTATGTGAGAATCAGTTCTAAAACCGATTATGTACAAGCAAATCTGTTTTTATTAGAAATAGAAAAACATACAACAATTGACGATTTAAACCTCGTCGATAATCAAAACCATCATATTTTTGCTGAAGAAAAATCAAAAACATGTGCGCGATTTAAACGCAACTTTCCTGAGCGATTAGCTTATAAGCTCTCAGCTCAACTGATGTCACGCTATAAACTCGGCCTCCCCAAAAATAAAAACATTACCATTAACTTGAATATGTTTTGTTGCGAAGATTATTGGCTTAAGCGTGTAAGAGCGGCCTCTTCAAGAGCTATTGAGCAAGTAAGGCGTATGACTGGCCTTATTAATAAAGCTAAAGGTATTTATTGTAGTGATAATGCCCGTGATAACTGGATGTGGCATAAAGAACAATCGCAAGCTTATTTAGAAAGTACTTATATCGAGAACGAAGACGGTCAAACATTTTCATTAGCTGATATTGCTAAAACAAATGTATCTAATCCAACTATTCGTCGCTGTGAAATGATGACTCGTATAAGAGGTTTTGAAGAAGTCGCAAAATTCAACGGTGATTTAGGTGACTTTTATACCATCACAACACCATCAAAAATGCACTCGCACAGCACCACTGGCATTAAAAACTCTAAATACAACAACACAACGTCTAAACAAGCTAATGATTACCTTTGCAATGTATGGGCACGTATCCGAGCAAAATTAGAAAGAGAACAAATTAAAATCTATGGAATTAGAGTAAGTGAGCCTCATCACGATGCGACCCCCCATTGGCACTTATTGCTATTTACGGCCCCAAAACATAGAGAACGAACCAGAGAAATTATCCAACACTATGCAATGTTCGAAGATGGAAATGAACCAGGGGCGGAAGAACATAGATACAAATGCATACCTATTGATCCAGCTAAAGGTGATGCAGCAGGTTACATAGCTAAATATGTAGCCAAAAATATAGACGGTGAATTCATTAAAACAGATTCATATGGAAATGAAGCCAAATCATCAGCACAGCGAATTACAGCGTGGGCAAACCTCAATGGCATTCGCCAGTTTCAGTTTATAGGAGGCCCAAGTGTCACATTATGGCGTCAACTACGTAGAGCCGAAGCGCAAGAGAATCAAGAACTAGAAGCATGTCGGAAAGTTGCTGACGCATCAGATTGGGCTGCTTATGTATTACTAATGGGCGGTATCAATAAAACTCGTCTAGAGCGCCCTATTCAATTGGAATACCAACAGCCCGAAAATGACATTGATTATGAAACAGGTGAAATCAATTTATGCACTGGTCGCTATGGAGCACCTTTATCCACTCCGATTATTGGATTCAAAGTTAGGAATATTATCGTCCCTATCAAACGCAAACTCTGGCTCCTAAAACCGTCACCACCCGATGATGATTGTTCTCTCGCGCGGGACGAGCGAGAGAACAATCTTCATCAGGTGGTCACCTTGGACTTGTGTAAATAACTGTACGGTACGTCTTAAAACTAAAAAATAGAGTAAATATGAAAACTGGAAGAAATGAAATTTGCCCATGTGGTAGTGGTAATAAATACAAAAAATGTTGTCTTAATAAGGAGCAAACTATGCAGCAAGCAATGCAAGCTATATCGCGGCAAAGAACCATAGGCACTCAAGATAACTACGAAGAAGACCCTGACTTAATTCAATACTTTGGTTACAACACTGAACGTAAAGAACACGAATCCCCTTTTGAATTACCAGAAGAAGGCCTCTGCTGCATGGTGTCATCAGTCAACCGAGACATTCAACGTGAGATTAACGCCAAGCTTGATTTCCCATTACTCAAATTGGGAAAAGGGCAATGGGTTATTACTGCAAACGTAGGAAACCAAGTTAAATTCAGTGGCCCATATGATTCAGACCAATTGGCAATGGAATCTGCCAAAGAGAAATTTGGTGCTATACGCTTTATGTCTACCCCTGAAATTTTCTAGAATATTCGCTCTTTAACAATTTGGTAATTCTATAGCCAAGGGATTACACTCTTGGCTTATTATCTGTTTCAACGACCTTAGTGACTAATTTGAACCTATATACTGATACTCCCCTAGCCTCTGCTATTTTTGAGTTATTTGAAAAGTTTAATGAGCAACTCGTTATTCACTTAAGTGAAAACCAATCTAATGGAGCTGTAACAGCGTTTATTTTTGGTGGGTGTGCCATTCATTTACTTACTAATGTTAGAGGTAGTGATGATGTTGATATTGAGGTTAGTTCCGCTGAGAGGCTTGATACTCACTCATTAATTTTAGAAGTGGACGACGTTTACTACACTGATCCCGTAGAGGGTGACAAGGTAATCAGTTTAGATGATACTTTTAATGTAGGTCTACCAACATTACACCCTGATTATAAAGAGCGGGTTATCCCCCTTTCAACAGGGGACACTGTTTTACATGTCTACTTAGTATCAGCAATAGACATAGCCATATCTAAACTTGAACGCTGCCAAGCCGATGATGTAACTGATATAGTCGCTTTATATAAGAAAGGGTATTTCACTGTTGAGGAGTTTGAACAACTCGCAGTTGAAGCTTCTGGCTATTCTATTAACCCAGAAAAATTGCGGTTAAATATTAGTCACGTTATAATCGAATGCGAAAAAAGTTAGCTTACTCAAGATAATAGAGACTATGCAAAATCTACAACAAGTATTTGAACAATTAGTACTCAATCCAGAGCACCCTAAAGCCTCAGAATGGTTAAAGGTTGTCGCTTTGGCATTTTGGTATGAAGATTTTGTTCCTACTACAGATAGTTTTTCAGGTGATGATGTTGCCCAAGCAGGGTTTGTGTTAGACAAACTATCTCGTTATTCGTGCACGCCTTTATCGTCTAAGCAACAAGTTAGAGATTATGTATTACCTACCCTTAAACTACATAGCCAATCAAAAACTGTAAATAGCAGTGATGCCTTGGCGATGGCTTGGGGAGTTAATTCAGACTTAAAATATTCATTTAAATCGTTATTACCCTACCAACGAAGAAGTTACCAACACGTAGCTTAATTCATTGTATTGAGGGGCCCCGTTTCGTCGGGGAGCAGATACAATGAATCTATTACCTCAGATGTTTACCTTGCTTAGTAATATGGTCAAAACTAAACACATGTTCTTGAGGAGCAATTGCACACCTCCCGACATAGCGGCCTTTAAACTCTCTACTTTTTTCAATAAATAATTCATCACCACATAAACCGCAACGCCCTTCATAGGCTAATAACTCAATTACTTTTGGTCTTAATACTTCTTGTTTGACTCTAGGCTTTCGAGTGGTCACAAAAAATAGATTTTTAATCCTAAATGGAGTAAATATATTTGGTGTTTTAGATACTCCTTTTTCCATTAGTTCGTACATTTGATAAAAAAGACCAGTAGAAGCCGCCAAAATAGCACCTAAGACCAATCCAACAGCAATTCCTGTAAATGATCCTTTTAAAACAAAGAATGGAATTAATGCGAAAGAAAACACACATAAAATTGCGACCGTAATAAACCAAAAGGCGTTTATCCCTTCAAGTTCTACTTTCATTAACGTTTTCATCCACCAAGTAGGTTTAGGTATTCTCACTACCTTATAAGAAACAACATTTGAAATATTATGAGTTTGAATATTTGAACTAGATTTTAAAATTAGTCCATGAGTCGTCTTTGCTCCCCCTTTTACATCATCAGTATTAAATTCCAATAAATGTTCACAACCCGACTCAATCATAAATAAAGACAAGCTTGAATCATCTTTCAATAAATCAATCAACTGACGACGATAGTTTCTAATTGTTGAAGGAGCTTTACCTGTAGAATCGGCTTTAGACCAAACTAGTTGATAGAGTTCGTCATGAGTAAAACGAATATCTGAAATATCAACGTCGTTACAAAGCTCAAGTGATTTTTCAACCAAAGCATCAAGTAATTGCTCCGCTTTTTTATGAACATTACGATTTTTCGATAAATATTGTTGAGCAATTAGTAAAACATTACGCAACCCCTGTTTATCTGGACTTTCAGACATTCCCTATCCTTTTTTCAACGGGTCTAATACGGGTATAACACCTGTTTTACCAGACCTTTTCAGCCCATTATAGCCCTGAATTTTATACGAGGGTATTTAGATGTACATCACAACAAACAAACTTTCAGAAATAACAGGCTACACGCCTGAAGCAATCCGCAACAAAGTTAAAAAAGGTGTTTGGCATAAAACCATTCACTACATAAAAGCGCCCGATGGGCGCTTGATGATGAACGTTGAAATGATCAATAAATGGATAGAAGGCAAAAATTAATGACAATAAAAAAAACAGAAAAAGGTTACGTAATAGATTTCACAATTGAACATCAAAGGTACAGAGAAACCATCCCTGCACCTCATAGTAAGACCATCGAAAAGAAATTAGGAGATCAAGAAGCCATTTATAAAATGGCTATAACTATCAATGACAAATCCTATTTGAACAAATACCCAAATAGCAAAATATTACAAAAAGCTTTTAGGTGTGAATCCGACTTATTCACAATCGATCAATACTCAAGTATTTGGTTTCAGCAAAAACAACGTAATTGGTCACACACCACGATTCGCGGTTATAGCCAAAAATACAATTCATATATAAAACCCAACTTTGGGCATATGCGACTAAAAGACTTTAAAGCTAGCATGTTTGATGAATGGGCTTCCAAACAAAGCTTATCGGGCAAATCTATTAATGAGGCTCGGAATGTCATTCATCAAATATTTAAACGTGCTTTCTTCGACGGGGTAATCGATAGTAACCCTGCAGAGCGCATTGAAAGATATAAACAAGACCACAAAGAGCCTGAGCCGTTTACAAAAAATGAGATAACTAAAATTTTAGCCGCTTTAGAAACACCCTATCGTCAGTTTTTTCAATTTGCCATTTGGACTGGTTTACGAACAGGTGAATTGCTTGGTTTGCGGTGGCAAGACATAGATCTTGATAATGGTCTAGCGCACATAAGAACCAATATTACTCAAGGCAAAGAAAAAGAGCCTAAAACAAAAGGTAGCATCCGAAAAGTAGAACTGCTTCCTGGAGCAATAGAGGCATTAAAATCTATAATTAATTCAAAATATTACGACAATTACAGAGTATTTGTTGATCCAAAAACTAAAACCACGTACAAATATGCTGACGGGTTAAGAAAGTACATTTGGATACCTGCTTTAAAAGCTGCAGGTGTCAAATATCGCTACCCCTATCAATGTCGTCATACGTTTGCTTCAACCATGCTTTCACAGGGAAGAAACCCTATGTGGGTAGCATCTCAAATGGGGCATGCTGATTGGGGGATGATAAGAAAAACATATGGTCGATGGATACAGTAAGAGGAAAAATAAATGAAAGTTAAAATTCAAGGATTCGAACTAAAGTTTTCAAATGGAATTGAGATTCCAGAGTTTTTTCAATTGCTAGAGTCCAATGAAGGAAAATCACAAGTTCATCATGACGATGAATACCTCTACTTGGTAGATATCAAAGATAATTACATAATTGGTTTAATTCTTCGGTTTAGTAATATAAAAAAATTTATCACTACATCTCGCGGAGTTGATGGAAAACTCCTAATTAAAATACCCGATTTGACTGATGAAAATCTAGAAGATACAGAAGCAAGTATTTTTTGTATTAACCCAGATACAATGCGAGGCGCTTTTTATACATATAGAAGAAGCTTAACTAAATCACTTTTAACAAGCTTTTTCAGAAGTAATCACAATTTTCTAAAAAGTAAAATACTTGCTGATTTAACAAATGAATACTCCCAATTTGACCCAAAAAAAAGAAAAAATGCATCGAAAAAAGCAAAGGAGCAAGTTCATGGCTATTTTAAATTTGATCTCATTGCAACCCCTGCAACTTTAAATACACTTTTAGATTCATACGACGAAATTTCACAAATGTCTGTCGGAGTCAAAGAAGGTCTGCCTGATGCAGGTATATACAGTCCTGCAGAACCTTTCGTGAGTTCCACTAATTTAACAACTAAATTTGAGAAGAGTAAATTACAAAGCAATTTGGAACTAATAAAGGCATTCGTAAGAAAGGCAACTAAAAAACTAAACAAAGAAGATGCATTAAAACTTTATGGCAAATTAGAAAATGGTTCATCTCAATGGCTGGCTATTGGAGAGAACATTAATGAGTTTGAAGTTTTCGAGTTTGATCGATATGTGGATATGCTCCCCGATAAAGATGAAGAATGGAATAACTATGTAAATTGCCCAGCTACAATTAGGTTAATCAACTTGTTAAAATCAGATACAGCAATATTTGGAGATCAACCTATAAATTCTGACTGGCGTTTACCCAGTGCAAAAACAGAAAATCAGCAAGTGCTTCTACAGGAGTTAGATGAAGCTTCATGATTTGTGAAATCTTGGTTTCTGTAACAAAATACCACTCAGCAATATTACAACCACTTTTTATTAGTGGCTTTACGATTTCTTCGTTTTTATTTTCAATGAAAGCTACAATCATAACTACTTTAAAAAAAGACGTATATGATACTGATGAGCATAAAAAGCAAATCGAACAGCGAATAAAACATGGGGTAGATATTACTTATTACGAATCATTAGAGAGTTTTTCAAATCTACTGATGAAAGCTATATATTTATCATTCGCTAGTTCTATACTAAATATTAGTTTAGGTTTTGTTTCACATTGGATAACTGCACTGATATGTTTATCTGCGACACTTTTTTCTTGGTGGTTTCTTTTAAAAGCAATGATTCAGGTTCAATCCAATTGGAAAACTGCACTTAAGTACGCTGAAAAGAAAGTTAAGAAAGAAAGAGATACTAATTTCGACACAAACTCTAATAAAGAATCATAACCGATTGAAAATTAAATGAAAAATAATAGTTCAACTCCCGCCAGCTCCACCAAAAGAATAAAAAAAGGCTGATTCATCAGCCTTTTTTTATGCCTGAAAGAAAGTGGATAAAAACAAAAGCCCTTCATGATATGGGCTTAGTTGCGCATAGTGCGCAGAGAATACCCAGAAAAAAGCTATCAATGAGCTGTTTTAAACCCTGCCCTTGTCTATCAATTTTATATTTTAACGGATCTTGCCCTACAAAATTTCAGCCTACTCAATTAAAGATGTAGTGATTTTGGAAACATCAGAGTATCTATTCTCGCAGCTTTAGTTTGCTGAGCAGCGCCAGCCCAAATTATACAAGCTAGCCTTGCTTAATATTGTTAAGCAAAGTCCTCTTTTAACCAAGGCAATATGGATAAAATAAAGACCTCAACATCTTCAGGTTGCTCAGCTTGATAACTGTAAACACGAATACCAAAAATGACGAGCATGAGCTGTTTTGAATAGTGCACACTGATCTCATCAGAGAATATTGTCTTTAAGTTGGTGCAGTAATTGGCTTCGATTTTTGCAAATTCTTCGGAAACATTAGTCAGTATCGACTCATTGTGAGCTGACAATTCCAATTGCGTTTTAACTAAAAAGCAACCACAGTAATCCTTGGCTTGGGCCTCTTCGAACAAGTCCACCAGTATCGACTTTATGCCATCAAGAACACTTGAACTGCCTTCTATACGCTTGTTTACGGTCGTAATAGTGGCCGCCGCATAGCGACTCAGGGCAAGCAAGTATAAGCCTTCTTTACTTTCGAATTCTCGATACAAGCTACCAGGGCGTAACCCCGTGGCTTGTAACAATTGCTGCATAGAGGTTCCATGATAACCATATTGCCAAAATGTATTGATTGCCTGCTCAAGTACGACATTCGCATCGAATTTTTTAATCGCCATAACGCTCATTACTTTATTGAGTACAGGGATATTTAATAACATTTTGAATGGTTATTCAAATTGATATTGACAAACATTGCTTACGGAAATAACATTTTGAACGTTCATTCAAAAATAAACTTAATCTCAAGGAAACCATATGAGTCTTAAAGAGCAACTAACTGAAGTGCGCGAAGCATCTGCTAAAAACATCCCTGCTGAAAAGCTATCTGTAATGCTGGCTGAAGTCGAAGCTCTAAAAGCTAGAGAGCTTGAGAAGCTTGCTCCAAAAGTGGGTGACGTATTTCCTGCATTTTCTCTTTCAGACCAAGTTGGCAACTCAGTTACCTTGTCAGAAAAGCTATCTCAAGGCCCAGTGGTACTAACATTTTATCGTGGCGGTTGGTGCCCATACTGCAACCTAGAATTGCGTGCGTACCAAAGCGTGCTTGACGACATCACATCACAAGGTGCTAGCTTACTGGCCATTACACCTGAGCTACCTGATGCATCACTTTCTACAGCAGAAAAAAATGCGCTAACCTTCTCTGTATTGTCTGATCCTAATTCTGAGTTTTCTAAAACCTTAGGTCTAGTGTTTACTCTACCGGACTCACTCAAGCCAATTTACAGTGGGTTTGGCATTGAAGTGGAAGCTCATAATGGCAAAGGCGCTTTCGAACTACCTTATGCAGCAACCTATGTCATCGCCCCATCAGGCAAAATAATATTTGCTGATGTGAATGCTGATTACACACAGCGCGCAGAGCCTAGCGAAGTGGTTGAATCGTTGAAACAACTCTAAAAACGTGGCAATAACTGACTAAGAGGAAACGTTAAAATGACTCGTTCATTCAAACTATTAGTATCGGCCGCTATGATAGCTACCAGTGCATTTAGCCTAAACATTGCAGCAGCCGATAAAGTACGGCAACTTGAAGTAGTTGCCACCCTCAGTGCCGAAACGCCTCCGGGCAACATTGCTGTGGGATCTGATGGCCGAATATTTCTGAGTATTCACCAATTTTACGGCAAATCTCTACGAATCGTTGAGCTTTTACCAGATGGAACAACCAAACCTTACCCCAATGAAAACTGGGCATATGCGGCTCAAAGCCGAGAGTCTGCGGGTCTTTACGGGGTACTTGGAATAAATATCGATACCAATGGCATTTTGTGGTTGTTAGACACATCTGGGCCTGACCACGCAGGCCGGTTAGTAGGGTGGAACACCAAGAAAGAACAACTGCATAAAATCATTTACTTAGCTAAGCCTGTGATTACTAAATCAAGCTTTCTAAATGACTTAGCGATTGATAGCAAAAACAACGCAATTTATATCGCTGATACGGGCACGGCTTCAATCGTTGTTGTTGACTTGAAAACCGGCATTGCTCGCCGAGTATTGAAAGAGTCGAAGTCAACTAAAGCAGAAGACATCGATATGGTCATTGATGAGAAAACTGTCTACCTAAACGGCCAACCAGTTCGCATGGGCGTAAACCCAATTACCATAGACAGTAACTTTGAATACGTTTACTACGGTTCGATGTCTGGCACAAGCTTGTACCGAATTGCGACCAAAGACTTATTAGATAAAACGCTATCAGACCAAGCGCTAGACAAAAAAGTGCAACGTTATGGTGACAAACCCATTTCTGACGGCATAACAATGGATAACTCTGGCAATGTGTATGTCACATCAATAACAAACGACGCAATCGGTTACACTCAAGCAAATGGTCAATATAAAACCCTTGTTCAGCGCGATGACGTGTCATGGCCTGATGGGCTTGCAGTTGGTTTAGATAATTACATCTATGGCACTGTGAATGAACTGCACCGCTCTCCCGTATTAAATAACGGCAAAGACGGTACTCAGGGCGAATTTAAAGTCGTACGCTTTAAGGCATTATCTGATGCCAATACCGGCCGATAATTAGACCGGTAATATCGCGCATCCTAAGTAAAAACTTGAAGCGTTATACACTTATTTAAAAAAGAGTGTAACGCTTCAATCTTAAACGTTGATCTGTAATAAATAGCTGTACTGAACAGGTGTAATTGACCATGATAAAGGTTAAAGAAGCGGCTTCCCGAAAGACTAAAAAGGCATTTACTACAAAGCACTACGCTGCACAGAGAACAAAAAGAACCCACCCCAAGTTCGGATAGTAACGCCCCTGCCCTGAGCTAACTATTTTACTGTTGAATTACCCTGCTCCCACAGGTCTAGATTATAAATGTGATTTTGCTGTAGTTGTTAAAAATAACCTTGTTCTACCCCAGACATGTAAAGCTTAACTACCTAGTTCAGACTTTCTGCGCCACAAACGCTTGTGCTTCTGGTGACAAACAACGGCTTGATAAATAAGACTTGCCTGCCTCAAGGTGCAACAACCAGCCTTGGCTAGTTTGTTCAATTTTTATAATATCGCCCCAAGCGATAAAGCTTTTAACATAGGCTGATTGGCTACGAATTCCCTCTTCATCTATGGTTAAGGTCAATTCATTATTGGCCGCCTTACTTATCATTTGCCTCGCCAACCACCAAGATTTTTGAAAACGCACACTTAAGACCTCTACCCCAGCCCAGGCAATAACAAACCAAGAGATGTATGGATTAAGCTCTGTGGCTAACAGCAATATCGCCCCCAGCACTCCTAAAATAATGGATTTTAAATAGGCTTTTTGAGGTGCAACTTCAGTGACGGTTTGGTCAAAGGTTTCGCTGAAATGGCTTTTATCCAGTATATAACGGGTTGAATATTCGAAAGGTTGAGTCATTTGAAATTATGGCTAAAGCAAAACCCTAGTGTATCCATTAGTTTGGTCGCTAGATAGATATTTTCTTGTGCAATTGTAAATGCGGGAAAAAGAAGTGCTGGTAACAAAAAAGCAAACTCCCTTACGATGGGCGTCGATGTAAGCATCCAAAGTATCTAGCCCAATACAAATAACTTTTTTCAGTTTTCAAACTGTATTGTTTTGTTCTTATTTCTGTTCGAATTGCCTCAATAAAAGCTGACATAAATCACTCACTATTGCACTGTATTTTTATACAGTTGCAATGCGTATTTTCAATACTTTCCATTTTTCACTGTTATTATTTGTGAAAAAATATAATTGAAAATAGCCCAATTGATTTTATCTCATTGTTTTTGTTGAAGTTAATAATCTTAGTGAAAATATAATATTCTGTATTTATCCAGACTCGTGATTTCTACATGGTACGCTAATAAAAAATTTACCTTTAAAAGCTATTAAGTATATGAAAAGATGAAATAAATTAATTGCCAGAATCATTATTCTGTTTATTCCTAAAGTGGCTTAAACGTGCGGTCTGGCTAATATACTGTTATGTGTTTTTGTAGTTTGGGTGACAGCCTAAATATTAAAGGATTA
>NZ_JBDUZQ010000022.1:0-187826 GCF_039943935.1 Paraglaciecola sp. | reverse complement strand
TAATCAAAGGTGAGCAACCTAAAAAGCTCATGCCGTTTGTGGGTAATCACAGGCAAGATATGCCCAAAGGCATTGCGTATAACGTAATAGATTATTGTGAATTAGTAGAGTGCACAGGTAGATGTATTCGCGAAGACAAAGCGGGCCATATCGAACACCATCACAGTACTATTTTAGAACGACTAGGCTTAAACGATGAACAATGGTTAACGCTTACCACTGAGTTTGAACAGCACTTTTCAACCGCAGTAGGCAGTGAACATATGTTGCAACAATTCAAACACCACACAGAGCATCGACGAATACGAGGTATGGCAAAAGCTAAAGCGTTATTGCAACACGGCTAATACAACATTCACTCTTTTCCTCTTTTCCAGTTCATTGGCTAAATTATGCTGCCCGAAATTTACAAAATGTCACTAATTTAAGTGAATTTAAACCATACCAGCCAAATTATTCCCAAATCCAAAAATAGAAAACCACGACAGAGCTTATTCAAATCACTTTATGTTTTTTGATTGAAAAGTATTTAAGTAATTTATTATTTTGGGTGTCTATGTATGTATTTATTTTGGGTGTCTATGTATGTATTTGGGAGTCTACTGCTGAACAGAAGAAGTTATACCCAGTGCTGGGTTAGTTGTCGGCTAGCGACTAATAAAAAGATAAAATCTATCCGACTCATGGCAAATGCTTGCCGTATTCTTAATGTTATTTACGACGCTATCTAGGTTTTTCTCTATAAATCGCCCCTATCGCCTGAGTTTCTTTGGTCTACTCTCCAAGCAAGTAATGGCTCACTAGTTGCAATATTGTAGAAAGGAAACAAGTAAAATACATTCGTCAGTTAGGTAATTATCATGGAAATCACAAATAACGCACTGTCTTTATTTAATTATATTGGAAACAGTAATAATTCGAGTGGATCTCTTGAGAGCCTTGCAAATAATGCCCGCAAAGAAATTAGTCATGGCATTGGCGTACTTGAATCCGGATTAAATACAGGGGCATTTGAAGAAACCTTTGAGTTGATTGAAAATGGCGAAATTGATGTCGACCTTAATCATGTAGAAAATTATTATCAATTCAATCAACAAAAGCTTGACCGTGAAGTGACTCAATTAGCCACGAGCTTTGACCTTGGATCAGAGGTGGTTGTATCCCTAACTGATGGTGAGCTGGTGGTTGAAGGTGACTCAGATAATATCGAAGCATTACAACATTACCTCGATAAAGACACTCGTCTAAATGCTTTAATACAACAAACGGCTAAGTTATCGGAGTTTGTTGAGTGGGGAGAAGCAAAAAATCAAGCTGCCGAATATAAAGAGAATGGCATGTCAGAAGAGAGTATTGTGGCATTTTTGCAAGATGCCCGCTCTGTAATGAATCACGATAATAAATTTGTTTTGGCTGACATAGGGTCGACGTTTTATTCAAGAGGACACACTCAATCCTTAGTTGATAACATTTCTGAAGATTCCTAAGTCATCAAAGGTTTGGTTATATACCTGATTAACTTTATACTGAGTCAAGCCGCTGTATCTGTGTGAAAACTTACCAGAGCTAAAATATAATTATTTAAGGTTTCACTTTTGACGTCTTTATTTCTATCTGCTAAATCCCTTAAGCTCACCCTGACCTGTATTTGGTTTGGTATTTTTATTAGCTTATCTCAGCCTTTTTCGGTATTACAAGACTATGGAACATTTGCTTTTCTTGGGGTGATAGGGGCGATATTTGCAAATGCGACCGGAGCGGGTGGCGGTGTGGTGTTTATGCCGTTTTTTAACCAGTTAGGCTTTAGTGTCACGACGTCTGTGGCGACTAGTTTTGCGATTCAATGCTGTGGAATGACCGCAGGTGCACTGACTTGGTATGTGCACTTTAAACAATTAACGCGATATAAGCTCACTGAAGCTGACGAGTGGGAGGTTTTGCCAAAAATCTTGATGTTAGTTATCCCTGCTTCAGTTTTAGGTTTGTGTTTCGTGCAATTTAACTCTCAATCATTACAGCAACTTAGTGACCCTAATACCTTACATTTAGGGTTTGGGCTTTTTTCTATGTGCTTATCCCTTGGAATTATTGGGAGTGTGTTTTGGGTGAAAACTCAAAGCTTTAACACAAGCTTATATTTCATTGATTATGTTTCTTTGATCATCGTAGGGTTAATAGGGGGTGGCATTACTGCTTGGCTTTCGATTGGAGTAGGTGAACTCATAGCGGTTTATCTAATTGTACGCCGCTTCAACGTGGCTTTCGCTATTGCTGTGGCTGTGATTGTCAGTGCATTTACGGTTTGGGCGGGTATCGTTTACCACATAGTTGTGACAGCTGCAGTGCAGTGGCCTGTGGTTTTATTTGCCGGTGCAGGGGCTATTATTGGTGGTGTGTTAGCTAAAAAGTTAGTTCTTTATTTTTCGCCCAAAAATTTAAAGTTGTTTTTTGCTGTGTGGATATTTATCTTAGGGCTTACCTCTTTACCTTTCTAGTAATCTAATACTGTTCTTTTGTTGATGTAGAACAGGATTAGGTCATTAACTTTTATTTGTTGGCTTGTTTGAAACCCGTTAAACATTATTCTATTGATAAAATTTTATTGTCGAATGCGTCTGCGCATTCGGTTGCCACTGACCCAATATCAGATTGTATTGTGGTTGAGGAGCCCTTAGAGGTTTGGTTTGGCTACAGCCTAATAAATGCGCCCGTTCCAGAGTTACTTTATACCACTATGCGTACCCCAGGTGATGATATTAATCTGGTATTAGGTTGGTTGTTTTGTAGCGGCATTATTCAGAATTTATCTGATGTATTTTCTATCAATCATACGGGCGCACAAAGGTTAAAGCTACAAACCACTAATCGTATTATGGTTACCTTTTCAAAAATGATTGATGTAACCCAATACAAAAGGGCTGATGTAGTGAGTTCCGCTTGTGGTGTATGTGGCCAGCAGAGTATCGATAGCCTATTAGAAAAATTACCCGACAGAACGCAAACTACTACCAAGCGCCATAACCTATCTATTCAAAGCCTTTCTATGTTGGCTTCAAGCTTGAGTGAACGACAAACGATTTTTAAACAAACAGGCGGTAATCATGGTGTGGCTCTTTTTGACTATCAGACTCATCTGCTTGATGTACGTGAAGACGTTGGTCGCCACAACGCTTTGGATAAACTCATTGGCGCAAGCTTTAGTACGCTTACTAAATCGAATCATGATATTGCGGGAGTGGTATTAAGCGGTCGAGTGGGTTTTGAAATGATACAAAAAACAGCGATGGCTGGTCTTCATTATGTTATCGCTATTGGTGCTCCATCTAGCCTAGCGATTGATTTAGCTGAAGATTGCGACATCTGCCTTCTCGGCTTTGTAAAGCCTCAGCGTTGTAATTTGTACACAGGCAGACATTTACTAAGTGACAAACTCACCCATCAAGGAATGTGATATGGATACAAATAAAATTGAAATTAGAAATTTACAGGTCACTCCCCAAAAGCAATGGGCTGCAGGTATTCCTGCTGTGGTATCTGCCTATAAGAATGTAGGTGGCAAAGTCGGCCCAATAAAGGGGACTCGGCTGTTAACCCATTTGAATCAAATTGAAGGGTTTGACTGCCCCGGCTGTGCATGGCCTGATCCTTTAGGAAAGCGGGCTACGTTCGAATTTTGTGAAAATGGTGCAAAGGCCATCGCCGATGAAGCGACGAAAGAAATAGTCGATGCTACATTTTTTGCTCAATACAGTATTGCAGAGCTTAAAGAGAAATCAGACCGCTGGTTGAACGCTCAAGGCAGATTAGTAGAGCCAATGTTTTTGGCTGAAGGTGCCAGTCATTACAAGCCTATAAGCTGGGAACTCGCATTGGGGTTAACCGCTACACACTTAAGTAAGTTGGCGTCGCCAAATGAAGCGGCTTTTTATACGTCTGGCCGAGCGAGTAACGAAGCGGCCTTTTTGTATCAATTGTTTGTTCGCCAATTTGGTACCAACAACTTACCCGATTGTTCAAACATGTGTCATGAATCTAGTGGGGTAGGTCTTGGAGAAACTATAGGTGTGGGTAAAGGCACCGTTTCGTTAGAAGACTTAGAGCACGCTGAAGCCATTTTTGTGTTTGGGCAAAACCCAGGGTCTAACCATCCTAGAATGTTGGGCTCGCTACAAGATGCTAAACGCAACGGTGCTAAAATAGTGTCTATTAACCCGTTAGATGAAACAGGCCTGAAACGCTTTAAAAATCCTCAGGAAGTCAGTGGCGTGATTGGTTCAGGGACCGCACTTCGCGATTTACATTTACCTGTAAAAATAAACGGGGATGTGGCCTTGCTAAAAGGTTTGTGCAAAGCCTTAATTGAACGAGATGAATCAGGTTTGGCTGTTTTAGACAAAGACTTTATAGCCGAGTATTGCCACGGCTATGAGGCGTTTAAGCTAGATATGCTAGCTACCTCATGGGATGACATAATAAAGCATAGTGGCTTAACCCTAAGTCAAATTAATGAAGCTGCAGATATCGCCTGTAAGTCTAAAAAGACGATTTGTTGCTGGGCTATGGGAGTCACACAACATAAAAATGCGGTAGCTAACATACAGTTGATGACTAACTTGTTAATGTTACAGGGTAATCTAGGCAAACCTGGTGCTGGAGTGTGCCCGGTGCGGGGCCATAGTAATGTGCAGGGTGACCGCACCATGGGCATTTGGGAAAAGCCTAGTGATGCATTACTGGATGCTTTGCAACACACCTATCAATTCGACGTACCTAAAGAGTTTGGTTACGACGCCGTAGAAACCGTTACCGCCATGGCCGAACAAAAACTTAAGGTGTTTTTTGCGTTAGGTGGGAATTTCTACAGGGCGATGCCCGATCATTTATTAACTAAAGATGCCTTGGCTAATTGCGAATTGACCGTGCAGCTATCAACTAAGTTAAATCAAAGTCACTTGTATACAGGTAAAAATGCTTTGATTATGCCGGTATTAGGGCGAACTGAAATTGATAAGCAGGCATCAGGTATTCAGACTGTCACAGTTGAGAACTCCATGGGAGTTGTACAAACTTCTCATGGGAAGATCCCTCCTGCATCGAACTTATTAAAAAGTGAAATTGCCATCATCGCCGAACTGGCTGACTTAACGTTAGACGCAAGCCATATAAATTGGCTCGGTATGAAAGATGACTATAGTTTGATACGAGATGGCATTGCTGAGGTTATCCCCGGTTTTGAGGATTTTAATCGTCGTATCGATGAGTTAGGTGAGTTTGTGCTCCCTAATGCCGTACGAGACGCCCGCAAATTTGCCACCGACACTCAAAAAGCCAATTTTGTGGTACACCAAATCGAGCCAATTGCAGTCCCAGAAAATTGTTTATTGATGATGACAATTCGCAGTCATGATCAGTTTAATACAACGGTTTATACCAATAATGACAGATACAGAGGCATTCATGGGAGCCGCAAGGTTTTCTTTTTAAGTGGCCAAGATATCAAAGCTTTGGGATTTAAAGTGGGTGATACAGTGGATATTCACAGTCATTGGCCTGATGAACATATTCAAACTCGCACTGCAAAAGGCTTTACTTTAGTTGAGTTTGATATACCTCAGGGATCATCTGCTGCATATTATCCCGAAACCAATGATTTGATACCCCTTAGTAGTGTGGCAGAAAAAAGTAATACCCCAGCATATAAATCTGTGGTGGTAAGTTTGACTGCAGCCAGCTAATAAGCTGTGATAAAAATATGAAACTCAAGATAGAAAGCTACTTTGTTGTTTGCTCTCTATCTTGGTTGAGATTTGCTATGTCGTTATGAATCTGCACGGCTTACAAATTTACTTTCGGAAGTACTCACTTTAATTTTTTCACCGCTTGCTATGTACTCAGGTACTTGTACCACTAAACCTGTGCTTAGTGTCGCAGGCTTAGTACGAGCACTTGCAGACGCGCCTTTAATGGACGGGTCGGTTTCGGTGATAACAAGCTCAACGTTGGGGGGCAATTCAATACCGACAGGTTTACCTTCAACTAATAGAACCTGTAACCCTTGAGTATCTTCTGTGACAAAAGGTAGCTCTTCACTGATTGTGTCTTTGTTTAAGAAGTAAGATGTATAGTCTTCACTGTCCATAAAGATATATTCATCACCGTCTACATAAGAAAATGTGACTTTACTACGATGAAAGTCTACTAAATTTAATACTTCGTCAGCTTTGAAACTTTCATCCGCTTTGGCCCCTGTTCCTACTTCATAGAGGCGCATTCTGTATAAACTCGCACCGGCTCGGCCACTTGGAGTTAGTTTGTTGATTTCTTTAACAAGGTACACTTTACCGTTATGTTCAACTGCGGCACTTTTTTTAATTTCACTGGCTTTAGGCATAAAAATGGCTCTTAAATAATGTGCGGCAAAAAATAACATGAAAAGTAAATCTAGCAAAATGGTAGCTGTATTTATCTGAGTCTTTAATTCTGTTAGTAGAGTGTTTCAGCTCAGCTTATATGTCCGGAGTAAAAAACATTGATATCACATTAGATATTTTCCGTAATGCTGTTGAGTCATTCTCCTGCCATTGGCTGAAAGAACCAACACTTTCACAGCAGATCATGCCTGTAGGTGAAAAGTCTTGATGTAATATGTAATCAAGTAATGAATATATATCGTTTGGAATAAAATAATCTGCATTGAAGCATTCTGTTGATGGATGGTTTCTTGCGTCAGGTGCCACTATATGTTCATTCTCTAAAATCGCATCAAAGTATTCAGGAAAGTCAGCTTTACATAGAACTTGGCCAAATGAAAACTCATGAGGTTGACGATCAAAACACATCAAACACTCTATTTTTTCTTTGTTATCTATTAACCGCCAAATACTTGTACGATTCGCGCCTTCAATACTTTCACAGGCAGCAATACAGGCATGTTTTAATTTGTCTATATTAGACTTGTCAGGGCGACTCATGGTTATGGTTAAGTCAGTAATAGGGTCCATAATGACTTCAATGTTTATTGGAACTGTGCGTCAGGTAAATATAATTCTAACCTACCTCCAGCTTAACTCAATTTAATATGATCAATTAGGAGTAGAAAATCAGAAATTGCTTAGACTGACTTAGAATAACACTCGTTTGCGGCCTAAGTATTTGGCATAATTAGACCAAGATATTTTTTCATTTCATTTTTAAGGTGCTATGCCTAGTATTTCACAAACTTTTTCAGAAGATGGCGATCTTTCACTCGCTATTTCTGGGTTTACACCACGCCAAGCACAAACTGACATGGCAAATGAAGTGGGTCGTACAATCCAAGACAAAACAAAATTGGTCGTTGAAGCAGGGACAGGAACTGGCAAAACGTTTGCTTATTTGGTGCCAGCTTTATTGTCAAATAAGAAAACTATAGTGTCTACGGGTACCAAAAACCTTCAAGAACAACTTTTCCATCGAGATTTACCCTTAGTTAAAAAAGCACTCAAAAGTAACGGTAAAATAGCTTTACTAAAAGGCCGTGCAAATTATTTGTGTATCCACCGCCTTAGACAGCATGGTGGCAATAGCACCTTGTTAGAGCGACAAACTTTATCTGAATTAACTCAAGTTCGGCAATGGTCATCAAGTACTAAAACCGGTGATATGGGAGATTTAAAATCTCTAGCGGAAGATGCCAAAGTTTTACCTTTTGTCACCTCGACGACTGACAACTGCTTAGGTAAAGATTGCCAAGATTATGAAGATTGTTATTTGGTAAAAGCCAGACGCAAGGCCTTAGATGCAGATGTGGTGGTGGTAAATCATCATTTATTTTTTGCCGATATGGCATTAAAGGATACTGGCTTTGGTGAGCTTATTCCCGAAGCTGATTTAGTGATTTTTGATGAAGCACATCAAATTCCAGATATCGCCAGTGAATATTTTGGTGAGACGTTTTCAAGTAGACAAATCCAAGATATAAGTCGCGACATAGATTTGGTGTATCGCACCACCCTAAAAGATGCCAAACAAATACAAACTGCTGCTGAAAAATGCAAAATGATAGCAGCAGATTTAAGAATTTTATTTCCAGAGAACCCCCACAAAGGCAATTGGCGACAAATGTTGCTTCGTGACGATGTACAAACTCAGGTTAGCAAATTGACCGATTGTCTAGGGGTGTTGTATGAGGTCACTAAATTACATATAGGTCGAGATAAAGACCTTGATAATATTTTTGAGCGTATATCTGAATCCAAAGGTAAGTTGTCTCGTCTAATCGATACTACTAAGTTAGGAGTAAGTCTTTGGTATGAAACTACAAAACGTCATATCGTCTTGCATTTAACGCCTTTGAGTATTGCTTCAAAATTTGCTGATTTCATTGCTGAGCCGAAACGCAGTTGGGTATTTACCTCTGCTACCTTAATGGTGAACGAGAGTTTTACACATTTTCAAAAGCAAATGGGGTTAGATGACGCGAATACTTTATCATTAGAAAGCCCGTTTGATTATCCTAAGCAGGCGATGTTATGCGTACCTAGGTTTTTACCTGAGCCAAATGCCAGAGAAATGCGGGCAACCTTAATAGATATTTCGGCAAAACTGGTAAAAGCCAGCCAAGGGCGGTGTTTTTTATTGTTTACTAGTCATGCTGCTTTAAATGCAGTTGCTTCACAGTTAGAAGACAAGATAGATAACCCTATTCTGGTGCAAGGAACCACCACAAAACGAGCGCTTCTAGAGCGTTATATAGAGAATAAAGACGCTGTATTACTTGGTACTGGGGCTTTTTGGGAAGGGGTTGATGTGCGTGGTGAGGATCTAACCTGTGTGTTAATTGATAAGTTGCCATTTGCGTCTCCTGATGATCCCCTATTGCAAGCACGTATTGATGACTGCAGAAAGCAAGGGGGAAATCCTTTTGCACAATTACAAATTCCCCAAGCGGCAATATCTTTAAAGCAAGGCGCTGGAAGATTGATCAGAGATGAGAATGATAAAGGGGTGTTGGTCATTTGCGATAACCGACTGGTTACCAAAGACTACGGAAAAATATTTATGGGAAGTTTGCCTGATATGCTTCGTACTCGGGACCTAAACAAAGCAATTGAATTTTTGCATACCATACATGAGGAAAATTCGTGAATTTATTAGTGATTGATGCAGCAACAGAAGCCTGTTCGGTAGCGGTACAAGTAAATGGTAATATCTACAACCGTTTTGAAATTTGCCCACAACAACATAGTCAACGAATTTTGCCTATGATTGATGAAGTATTGCAAGAAGCAGGTGTAACGTTACAGAGCCTAGATTACTTAGGTTTTGGACGGGGGCCTGGCAGTTTTACTGGTGTGCGGATTGCCACGGGTATTTTACAAGGCTTGGCCCTTGGTACGGGGTTAAAGGTCGTGGGCATTTCTACTTTAGCTGCTATGGCGCAACAGGCGTGTGTTGTCGCAGGCGGTAAGGACGTCTTTGCTGCAATTGATGCTCGCATGTCAGAGGTATACTTTGCTGAGTATACTTTTGATGATGGTGTGGTTAGTTTAGTTGCTGATGAAAAAGTTGTACCACCAGAGTTGGCGATACCCACTACTGCTACAAAAGATCAATATTTTGGTGTGGGTACTGGTTGGTCAGCATATGACACGCTGATCAAAAATAATAAGGTAAACGTGCTTGTTGACGTTTTATACCCAAACGCCCTATATATGTTGCCATTGGCGGCTAAGCAAATTGAGGCTGGGTTAGCGGTAGATGCTGAAGATATTCAACCTGTTTATTTAAGAGATAAGGTGACATGGAAAAAGCTACCTGGACGCGAGTAAAGTAGTTTTTAGTTTTTGGAACGAAATTTGTATGGATATACGGCTAAAGATGGCCTCAATTTTAGTTTGAGGCAATATGTTGCCCCATACTCTAGGATGCTTTTTTGACCATAGATTCACTCTCAAATGCTTTAAAGGCCACGGATTTATCTCGTTCCTCTCGAGATAAAAGTCGTGGAGTTAAGCCTATTGAAGACGACAAACCTTCAAGTGCGTCCTCTAAAGTTGAGATTATAAGAGCTGGTAGTGCTAAAGCATTCGCGCAAGCCGATAGTTTTAATCAAAACTCTGCCAATCAAACGGGGTCAACGTTTAGTGAAAAGTCAGCCATTGATGCTTATCAAAGTATTGCCAAAGACCAACAAAGAGAAGGGTTACAACTGCTTTTAGGCGTAGATACTTTCGTATAGTTCTTACCCATTCGCTCTGCCAATTCTAACTCACGAGTTAAGTTGAGCAGAGTCAGACAAAAAACTGTTAAATTCAGTCTCAGTTCAGTTAATATTAATAATATAAGTATAATGTTCAATTAAACATGTAAGAAGGCAAGTATGAATATTCGAGTGAGCGTATTGTTGTTAGCCATGTTTGTAACTGGGTGTGCAAGTTTTCCTGAAGCTTTACAAATGGAAGATGATTCTCAATTAGTGAGTTACCAAGATGCCGCGTCTAAGGCCGAACAAGTTAAAGGTCGAACAATCCGATGGGGGGGAGCAATTGCTAAAATAGAGAATAAGCCAGAATCTACTGTTTTAGAAATGGTGCATTACCCGCTTACTGCCTATGGAAAACCTATTTCTAGAGACGAAAGTATTGGCCGCTATCGTATTACAATCAATGGTTTTATGGACCCTATGGTTTATCAGGTTGGTCGCCTTATGACATTTACCGCAGAACTAAATGGATTAGAAGAAGGTTTAGTGGGAGAACACAATTATGTATTTCCTAGTGCCACAGCGTTACAACACCATTTATGGAAAAATATCCAAAGAGTTAATATTAGTAGTGTGAGTATATGGCCTCACGGTTTCGGGTTTGGTTATGGATACCACTCCAGAGGATTCCATAATAGAGTCATATTACGAGGCTCTACAAATACTAACAAAAAAGGTGTAAGACCCAGTGGAGCGACAACCTTACCTAAGCCTGTAAAAAGGAATAACCAACAGAAATAGCGGACGGTTTATGGCCGTAAATGGTAAAATTATGCAGTTTAAGCGGCAGGTATTTGCCGCTTTTTTGTGTTTAAAATAAAGGGTACTAATGCAACAAGCTCTGAAATTTCCTTTAGACAACCTCACAATACGTGGGATCGGTTACGGTGATCCACAAAACCAAATGGTTTTAGCTTTACATGGTTGGCTTGATAACGCGGCTAGTTTTGAACCACTTTCCAAGTACCTTAAAGATTATTATGTGGTAGCTATTGATCTTGCTGGTCATGGTTTATCAGACCATAGAGATGCTGGTGCTCACTATCACTTAATTGATTTTGTCTATGATTTACACGAACTGGTGGAGTCGCAAGGGTGGACATCTTTTGTATTGATGGGCCATTCCATGGGAGGCATTATTGGTTCACTGTATACTGCGTGCTTTTCAGATAGAGTGCGCAAGTATATTTCCATCGAATCTTTTGGACCATTAACCAAAGATTCAAAAACGAGTGCCATTCAGTTAAGAGACTCAATTAACAGTAGGCTTAAATCTCAAAGACGTAAATCCAGACACCCGACCACATTTGAACGTACTGTAGAGGCAAGAACTATGGTAGGGGATATCTCAATTGCCTCTGCCCGTTTGTTAATAGCAAGAAACACCCATGGAGTTGACGGTCAACTACGTTTCACAACGGACCGCAGATTAAGAACGTTATCGGCAGTGAGACCTACGGAGCCTCAAGCAGAAAATTTTTTACGTAGTATTCACTGTCCTGTTTTAGTGTTAATGGGGAGCGCTGGTTATGAGTCAATGGCTAAAGCCTTCTACGCCAGGAAAGACTGGGTTGCTAATTTAACATTTCATAAACTTGATGGGCATCACCATTTACACATGGATAACCCAGAAGCTGTAGCCATTGTAGTCGACAGTTTTATAAAAAGTTAAAATAGTTAAGCCTTTTGTTTATTACTATTTATTGAAATTTTAGGTACTATAAACATAGTGGTCCAACCTGTTGTCGTGTTTAAGGCCTCAAGTATTTTACCTGTGTACCTTTTATTGTTTTATGCCTGGAGGCGTAGTGGAAAAAATCTGGTTAAATAATTATGACTCTGATGTTGCTAAAGAGGTAGATGCAGATAAGTATTCATCTCTTGTGGATGTTTTTGAACAATCGATAGCGACATTTGCCAATAACGTCAGTTATATCAATATGGGCAAGAGCATCACCTTTGCTGAGCTCGATCAGTTATCTAAAGATTTTGCAGCCTATTTACAAAGCATTGGCCTTAAGAAAGGCGATGCAGTAGCTATTATGATGCCTAACTTATTGCAATACCCAGTTGCATTGTTTGGTGTGCTGCGTGCGGGGATGACAGTTGTAAATGTTAACCCTCTCTACACAGCAAGAGAATTACAACATCAGTTACAAGACTCTAACGCTAAAGCTATTGTTATTGTTGAAAATTTTGCTTGCACATTGAGTGAAGTGATTGCGGATACTAACGTTGAAAAAGTGTTGTTGACGTCAATTGGCGATATGTTACCAACCATAAAAAAATGGATTGTAAACTTTGCAATTAAGCATGTGAAAAAAATGGTGCCTAGCTATCATTTACCTCAAGCGGAATCATTTACATTAGCCATTAAAGTAGGGGCGACTAAAACTTATACTCGACCCACAGTAGGTGGAGAAGATTTGGCTTTTCTACAATACACAGGTGGGACTACTGGAGTATCAAAAGGCGCAATGTTAACCCACAGAAACGCTGTGGCTAACTTAGAGCAAGTGGCAAGTGTGTTAGCTGCTGTTGTTATTCCGGGTAAAGAAAACGTGGTTACTGCATTGCCCCTGTATCATATCTTTGCACTGCAAGCTAACTGCCTAGCTTTTATAAAATTTGGGTGCCCAAATTTACTCATAACAAACCCAAGGGATATGACTGCCTTTGTAAAAGCACTGAGTAACTATCCTTTTACAATAATAACGGGTGTTAACACGCTATTTAATGGTTTGCTTAACACCCCAGGTTTTTCTGATATCGATTTTACGAATGTCAAAATATCGTTAGCGGGTGGAGCCGCAGTACAAAAAACGGTAGCTGAGCGCTGGAAAGCCACGACAGGACACGTTTTGTTGGAAGGGTATGGACTCACTGAGTGTTCTCCTGTTGTAACCGTTAATCACCCATCTTTAAAGACCCATAAAGGCTCTATAGGCATGCCTATGCCATCAACAGATATTAAACTTGTTGATGATGATGGCATTGAAGTCGCACTTGGTCAGTCTGGCGAAATGCTAGTGAAGGGCCCACAAGTTATGTCAGGGTATTTAAACCGTGAAGAGGCCACTAATGACATTATAAAAGATGGTTGGCTTGCTACAGGTGATATTGCAAAATGCGATGAAAATGGTTTTTTCTATATAGTCGATCGTAAAAAAGACATGATTTTGGTTTCGGGTTTTAACGTATACCCAAATGAGATTGAAGATGTAACTGCAATGCACCCAGACATAATAGAAGCTGCCGCTGTTGGTGTGCCCCACGAAAGCTCTGGTGAAATCGTAAAAATCTATGTTGTGAGCGAAAATGAAGCGTTAACAGAAGAAGATGTAATAAAACATTGCCGTGATCACCTAACGGGTTACAAAGTTCCTAAAAAAGTTGAGTTCAGAAACGAGCTTCCTAAAAGTAATGTTGGTAAGATACTCCGTAGAGAGCTAAGAGATGACTAACGCCTAGATATACTAGCCTAACATTCAGATTAAAAAGCCGGCATTAGCCGGTTTTTTAATCTGTTACCAGCCGATTTTGGACCCCCATGCAATATACTTTTATAACAGACACTCAGGCATTAAATGATTTTTGTCAGCAAGCAAGCAAAGAGCAAGCTATTGCTGTAGATACAGAGTTCGTTAGAACGCGAACCCTGTACCCCAAACTGGGCTTGATTCAAATCTATGATGGCAAGCAACTAGTGTTGGTTGATCCCCTAAGTATTGATGACTTTTCAAGTTTACAGTCATTACTGACGAATCCAAAAGTCATCAAAGTTTTACATTCATGCTCTGAAGATTTAGAGGCGTTTTGGCACGCATTAAAAGTGGTTCCTGCGCCAATTTTTGATAGTCAATTTGCGGGAAGCATTGTGGGTATGGGGCCAGCCTTAGGATATGCAAAATTAGTTGAGATGATGTTAGGGATAGTGGTTGATAAAGGTGAGTCCAGGACCGATTGGATGGCTCGCCCGTTAAGTGAACAGCAATGTGTATATGCGGCCAACGATGTATTATACCTATTCCAACTATATCCAGAATTAAAAGCCAAAGTAGAGCAACAACAAAAATTACCTTGGGTCTACGCAGAAATTGAACAGTTAGGCCGTAAAAAACAATCAGAGTTACCGCTAGATGCAGTGTACTTGACGGTGAAAAATAACTGGAAGCTGTCAGGTAAATCCTTGCTAACTTTGAAACACCTAGCGGCGTGGCGCACAAAAACAGCAAGAGAAAGAGATATGGCTCTGAATTTTGTGGTTCGTGAAGAAAATTTGATTGAAATAGCTAGGCGACAACCTATCACCAAGAATGATCTTAGGGGAATACAAGGTATGAACCCCCATGAAATCAGAATTCATGGGCAAACTCTGCTTGCTATCGTATCTGAGTGTGATGGAATGGATTCTGGCTCTTATCCAGCAAATATTGAAAGAATAAACCTATTTCCAGAGTATAAAAACACTCATGCTCGTGTTAAAAAAATATGTGAGCAAGTCTCAACGGAACTTGAAGTGCCTATAGAGTTAATGGGTTCAAAAAAACAACTAAACCAACTATTTAAATGGTGTTGGTCAAACTTTGATGAAACCAAAGCGTTAGGGTTAATGCCAGATTTATTAAGTGGTTGGCGCAAAAAATATTTAATTCCAGAACTTCTTAAAGTAGATAATTTGAAGGCTGCTATAAGCCAAATTGAGGAAGCTAAATAATGTTATGTGCAGTATACAAAAGCAGTAAAAAGCAGGAGACATATCTATATGTGCCAGGTAGAGACGATTTTTCTAAGGTTCCCGATGCCTTAATGAAAACCTTTGGAACCCCTGTGTTTTTAATGATTATGCCTTTAAAAAAAGACCGACCTTTAGCTCAAGTTGATATTAAAAAATTACGTAATGAGTTGACAATTAAAGGCTACTATTTACAGCTGCCACCACCATCAGAGAACCTATTAAAAGCGCATTTAGCACAAAACAAAGCAAATTGAAGGAAGGGCTAGATGTTAGTGAATAGAGGTATATATAAACATGCCACTGCAATACTTAGTTTGTTGCTAGTAATGTTCAGTGGTAATAGTTACGCAAAGAAAAGTTTTGAATTATACGTCCAAGAATTAAAACAAGAAGCGGTATTGAAAGGTCATGATCCTGCTTTTGTTGATACTGCATTTTCAACAGTTAACTATAGAAAATCGGCAGTTAAGGCTGATAAAAATCAACCTGAGACGAAGATTACCTTAGATACTTATCTTGCAACCAGAGTACCCGATTGGAAAGTTAAACAAGCAGTGCAACTGATGGCTGAAAATGAGCAGGCGCTAGATATTATTGAGCAGCGATATGGTGTACAGAAACGTTTCATTGTTGCCCTTTGGGGAAATGAAAGTAACTTTGGAAAGTATATGGGGAAGCACCCAGTACTGAATTCATTGATGACATTGGCATACGATGGACGAAGAGAAGATTTTTTTAAAAAGCAAATATTTGCAGCGTTAACTATAATCGAGCAAGGACATATTAAATTAGAAGAGTTTGTGGGCTCATGGGCTGGAGCGATGGGGCAAACTCAGTTTATGCCGAGTTCGTTTTTACACTATGCCGTTGATTTTGACGGTGATGGTAAAAAAGATATTTGGTCTAATAAAGCGGATGTATTTGCTTCAATTGCCAATTACTTAAAATCAGAAGGCTGGAGCAATCACTTGACTTGGGGGCGACAGGTTAAGTTACCCGACAACTTTGACAAGGCTACAGTTGGTTTATCACCGCAGAAGATGAAAACTTTAGGGGAGTGGGGCGCTTTAGGAGTGACTCGACATAATGGCGAGGCAATTCCAAAAGCTGATGTTACAGCTTCTCTTATCGCGCCAGACGGTATTCACGGTAGGGTATATTTAGTATATGAAAATTTTCACACCTTAATGAAATGGAACCGTTCTAGTTATTTTGGTGTGTCGGTGAGTTACCTTTCTGAACGAATAAAAAAAGGGTTTTAGGTGTATGGATCACTATAAGCATATTGGTAACGACGGCAAAGTTATACCTTTGCCGGTTGGTAAAGTGGTGTGTGTGGGGAGAAATTATCTTAAGCACATACAAGAATTGAATAATGAAGTACCTAGTGAGCCTTTATTATTCATGAAACCTGCAACCGCGTTGTGTCCGCTGCATCAACCTATCGTCATCCCCAAAGATAAAGGCCCATGCCACAATGAATTAGAAGTGGCTGTGCTGATAAAAGAGACCCTTACCCAAGCCTCAATTAAAGATACAAAGGAAGCAATCTGGGGCCTAGGCTTAGGGTTAGATTTAACATTAAGAGATGTGCAAAGTAAATTAAAAGCCAAAGGTCAGCCTTGGGAGCGAGCTAAGGCATTTGATCATAGTTGCCCAGTATCTCAGTTCATCGAAAAGCAACATGTACCTGATTATACCAATTTAGCTTTTAGTTTAATGGTAGGTGGAGATATCAGGCAACAAGGAAATACTCAACACATGATGTACTCAATAATTGAGCTAATAGTAGAGATATCCAACCATTTTACTTTAGTCGCAGGGGATATTGTGATGACAGGCACCCCTGAAGGTGTTGGTCCTTTGTTTGCTGAAGACCATTTAGAAGTAACCTTAGATAACCACTTTGCTGTAAGGACTTTCGTTGTTTAAAAATGTCATTTACTCTCAATTATATCTTAGATACAGCTAATAAAATTTTAATATGTGAGATACAGGGCCAAGTTACCACTCCTTGTAGTTTGGTACAGATATTCAAAACTACCGTTAAAATGGCAGGCAAACACCAAATTAAGAATGTTGTACATGACGTAACAGAGTCTATTATTCAATGCTCTAATCTTGAAATGGGGAAGTTTGTCATGGAAGTGAAAGAGCAAGGTTGGATCGCAGATTTGAAGATTGCGCAAATTGTGGAGGTGAATCAAGGTCGTCATAAAATGCTTCATAGATTAGCTAATCGATTTGATTTACCTATTAAAAACTTTACTTCTCGAAGTGAAGCTATGTTGTGGTTACTCTTTAATAAACAACATTTAAATTAACATTTGGAATATTTTAGAATTTACTATGAATAAATATTGGGAAGACAAGCCCCTAACAGATATGACAACGAGTGAGTGGGAGGGTATCTGTGATGGTTGCGCTAAGTGTTGCTTACATAAGTTTATTGACGATGAAGAAGCAAAAGAGGTGGCTACTACTGATCATATAAACCCTAATGAAGAAATTCATTATACCAATATTTCCTGTGGTTTATTAAATACAAAAAGTTGCGCTTGTACTAAGTATTCGGAGCGAACTAAGTTGGTGCCAGAGTGTGTAAAGCTCACCAAAGACAACCTCCAAGACATCTTTTTTATGCCACCAAGTTGCAGTTATAGAAGATTACATGAGGGCCGAGGTTTACCTAGTTGGCATCCTTTACTGCATAAAGGTAAAAAGTCAGCTATGCACAAGGCTGGTATGTCCGTAAGAGGTAAAACCGTTGCCGACCATGATGTAGATTTAGAAAAGTTTGAAGATTATATTGCCATGTGGCCGGTGGAGGATCTTGATTAACACATCAGGTCAATTTGGAGTTGGTAATAGCGGCTTATCTAACGTTATATAAACCGCTAATAGGCTAGTTTTAGAAGCTTCTACTGACAAACAGTCGATTGAATAACATGATTGCCCAAACCACAGTATAAATAGCAAAAACCACAATCATCCATTGGGGCATGCTCATATCTAAAAATGACCAATTGATGTCGCCACAGTCGCCTGTTGCTCCAAAAATATTGGGTAACCATTCATGTAGTGGTGCCCAGCTAGGAAAGTTAGGTACTATTTCACAGGTTGCAAAAAATGGGTTGGTAGCAGTTTGAATATCAACATGTTCCATGGCTAGTCGTAGCCCCCAAATAGCGGATACTCCCCAACCTACAAAGCCGATTGTTCTCGTTATGACATTATTCAATATTGCTGCAGGCAGTGCAGAAAAAAGCACACCAAACACTGCTGTGCGTTGATAAATACACATGATGCAGGGTTGTAAGTCCATTCGATGTTGAAAATATAATGCTACAACTTCTAAACCTAGTGCTGTCAGGAACAATAGCCCCCAAGAAAATCTGGAGGCTGCAAAAGTTGAAAGCGCTAAAAACATATATAGTACTTATCTGACAATTTTGTCATACCTTAATGAGCCGCCGGAGCTACGTCAGATACTGCGCCACTATGGTGCTCAATCAAATTCATGTCGTACAACCAACTCGTAAGGTCATAAAGTCCAAAATAAGTAGCTGCAAGGCCTGCTAAGGTTAATACGACTGTATAAGGCAATGCCATATACACCATTGTACCGTAAGAGAGTCTAAGCAGTGGTGCAATTGCTGATGTTAGTAAGAATAAGAACGCAGCTTGGCCATTTGGTGTCGCAACACTTGGTAAATTAGTTCCAGTGTTAATGGCAACGGCTAGCATATCAAATTGGTCTCTAGTAATTGTGCCATTATTTAAAGCAGCTGTTACTTCAGTTATATACACAGAACCAACAAATACATTGTCACTTACCATGGATAACAGACCGTTAGCTAAATAGAACATAACCAGTTGAGTTTTACCTTCAAAGGTCAATACCCAATTGATTACTGGACTAAATAGGCCTTGATCAATGATGACTGCTACAATGCCAAAAAAGACACAGAGCAAGGCAGTAAAAGGTAAAGCTTCTTCAAAGGCTTTACCAATAGAGTGTTCATCAATAATCCCACTCATTGATGTAGCTAACACGATAATTGATAGCCCAATTAAGCCTACGGCAGCTAAGTGACCTGCTAGGCCAACAACCAACCAAACAATAATTAAGCCCTGTACAGCTAATCTTGCTTTATCCTGAGTAGTTAAATTTTCTTGTGTATGTCGATCATAATCAGTCAATATGGTCCTAACTACTGGGGGTAATTGAGCTCCATAACTGAATAGTTTAAATTTTTCTACAACAAAGGTAGTTGCTAAACCTGCAAAAAATACGGGGATAGTAATTGGTGACATACGAATGAAAAACTCAACAAAGTCCCAGCCGGCCTTTTCCGCAATTATAAGGTTTTGTGGCTCACCAACCATAGTCATCACACCACCTAAAGCGGTACCTATACCAGCATGCATCATTAAATTACGTAAAAATGCCCTAAAGTCTTCTAAATCTTGACGATTTGGGTGAGGAACACCATCATCATGAGAATGGTCGTGCTCAGAATGAAAGTCCTTACCTGAGGCTACTTTATGATAAATTGAATAAAATCCTAGGCCCACTGTAATGATTACAGCAACGACCGTTAGAGCATCCAAAAATGCTGAAAGTAGAGCTGAAGACGCCGCAAAAGCAATAGATAGTGCTATTTTATTCTCAAGTTTGAGTAGTAATTTTGTGAATAATAGTAGTAACAAGCCCTTCATAAAGTAAATGCCTGCAACCATAAAGACTAATAATAGAACCACCTCTATGTTGACGACTATTTCGTGCTTCATATGTTCTGGGGTTGTCATACCAATAAACAGGGCTTCAATCAATAAGAGTCCGCCTGGTTGTAATGGATAACATTTTAGCGCCATAGCTAAGGTGAATATAAATTCCAGTACCAAGGCCCAACCAGCTACATAAGGATTTATGATAAACAAAATGGGGTTAAGAACGAGAAAGGCTACAATTGCTTGTTTGTACCAATTAGGGGCTTCACCCAAAAAATTGGAGGCTACTGCTTTAGATATTGACATTTGCATAAGCAAAAATTCCTTGCTGAATATTATAATTTTCGAATCAACTAGATTCAGAGTGTACCCAAAAAAGATGATAAAATCCTATACTTGATATGCAAATAGGCAATTTTTAACTATTTTTTAACAGTTGAGACTTAACATATTAAAGTTTCATTGTTACAGGCAAATATGATCTGGTACAATCAGTGATGAAAAATTACAAAAACAATAATGAATAAGTGAGTTATTGATGATCTATAAAGCACAAAGCCCTGCAGGTTTCGCAGAAGAATATATTGTGGAATCTATCTGGAGTGGACGCTTTCCCCCTGGGACTATCCTTCCTGCTGAACGAGAATTATCCGAGTTAATTGGTGTAACGCGAACTACTCTAAGAGAAGTGTTACAGCGTTTAGCTCGCGATGGTTGGTTAACCATACAGCATGGTAAACCTACTAAAGTCAATAATTTTTGGGAAACTTCAGGGTTAAATATTTTAGAGACATTAGCGAGGCTAGATGAAGAGGGTATATCTGAACTTGTAGATCATCTGCTCGCTGCTAGAACCAATTTAAGCGCTGTATTCATAAGGGGCGCTATTCGTCACAACCAAGAGAAAGCTATAGAAATAGTCAAGAAAGGGCTTGAAATTGATGATGACAGTAAAACATTTGCTATAAAAGACTATCAAATCAACCATGATTTAGCTTTTGCTTCAGGCAACCCTGTTTATGTACTCATGATGAACGGCTTTAAAGGTTTGTATGCAAGAATTGGCAGTTATTACTTCTCTAATCAAAAATCAAGAGATTTAACCCGAGAGTATTACCAGCAGTTATTAGAGTTAGCAGAATCTAGAGATTACGAAAAGGTGCAACTTGTGGTGCGTAACTACGGCATTGAGAGTGGTAAACTTTGGCAAGGCATGCGAGCTGACATGCCCAAAGGGTTAGTCGATTAGCCGGCGTTGTCAAATCTTAGTTAATAGGGGGTAGGCTTAGTTAATTTCAACGTTAATTAGCTTTCTTTACTGAATTTCCTAAAGTGTTCATTTCTAAATTTGCCAGCATAGCTTTATGCAATCAAGCGCTTTGCTGGTGTTTAATTTACAATTGCTACCTAAGAACATCATTGATGTTCAAGTAGATTTTGTTTACTTAACATTATATGTTTCAAGCCTATTTGATTGATTTTTGTGGGTGGGTTTGTCTTCTATGGTAGTTTTTAGATTGGTATTGGTAGCGCTAATAACTGGTTGTGCTGGGCCAGTTAAGCTGTCAACTGTAAAAGAAAGCCCTGAATTAAACTGGGAAAGCGACACCTTTTCATCCGTCAATGTACCTTCTGTTGAGAGTATTTTTTATCTTAGCGACGACAATAAGCAAAAATTTTTAGATTATTTTCATGCGCCAGAAAACCAAGAGGTTCAAGGCCACAAGCGCCTTAGCAATTTTATCGCTTTGTTTCTTAATGGGTTTTCCTATAAAGGGGAAACTTACAACGCTGACCTAGCCTCTACCGAGCATGCAGGTAATTGTTTATCTTTAGCCATTCTAACTAAAGCTTATGCTTTACTTGCTGACCTGAAAATTGAGTATCGCCGTGTCAATTCAGCCCCTATGTACGCTAAAAAAGGTGGCCTAATAACAATTTCATCTCATGTTCAGACTCATGTGCATGCTCCTAAGAAACAAAATATTGAAAAAGGGCATTTTTACTTCTCAAAAATAGTAATTGATTATTTTCCCTCTGGACGGGGAATGTTAGGGGATGCGGTGAGTTTTGATGACTTTATTTCTATGTATTATCAAAACTTAGCAGCAATAGAATTAGCCAATAAAAATTATGATAAAGCTTATTCACTGCTCACTGTGGCTATAGAGCGCTCCCCCAATAACGTTGAAACCTTAAATACCTTAGCTGTTTTGTATAAAAAGTCAGGAAACGTAGCCAAAGCAGACTCTATTTATCAATATATTCTAAATCATACCCAAGGCTCGGTGAGTGCGTTAAGCAATTATGTGCTGTTACTAAAACAACAAGGCCGTGATAACGAAGCTAGGGTATATGCCAGCCGCTATAGTGAGATAGAAGATGATAACCCCTATCGCTGGTACAATTTGGCGAATCAAGCCTATAGTCTTCAAAATTATCAACAGGCTTTAGATTTGTTCGCAAAAACCTCTAAGATGGCACCTTATTTACATGAGAGTTTTTTTGGACAAGCTAGGGCTTATTTTCAATTAGGCGATATCTCAAAAGCCAAACTAGCAATGAAAAAAGCAGTGGAGCTTGCCTACACGCCAAACGAAGAAAAATTATACTCAGCTAAATTGCATACCTTAAAAGCTTACGAGCAGCCATAAAACAGCGCCAAATATATTTGTGATGGTAGGAGAAAACTAGGAAACTGCTGGGCTGAAACTATTTCACTAATAAAATGTTGTCCTTAAGTCGGGTAAAATTAATTCAGGGAGTCACAAGTCTGACCACAAGCTATCTTCAAATTGTGCCTTAGAGAAACCTAAATGCCCAACTCTCTCAACCCCCATATCAGTTGGAGTCAGTTTAGGTGGCATTCTATTCTTATGAACAAAAAGTTCGTGTAAGTCATGCATATTGGTAACTGAGAGCATTTTATCATCAGTAAAGCAGATTGAGTGTAATGGGATTTGGATTTGTCTAAAGGTTTGCCTAACTTTGTCTGGCTCAACCTCAACACAATAATCTGTATGTAGGCACCACTTACGCAATTGAGACATGACTCTTTTGGGAGGTTTTCCTATTATTCCTAGCTTTTTTCCTGGAAAGTATCCATATAAAGCTGTGCTTAAGCGGTTATCTGTGGCGCATATCGGGGCTATAAGTTTCCAAAAAATAGGTGTTCTTTTCGAAGGCTGGCGACATTGTGTTTCCAGTAACCGGTACCAGAAGAAATAGTGATTACTTTTCTAACATATTGAATATTTTGTACTAAAGGAAATATTTGGCCACCTAAGCTATGGCCTAGCCAATATATAAGGGGAGGGGGGGAGCACTAGAATCTGCCGTTTGTTCTAGCACAAAGTTTAAGGCAGCAGAATAGTCTTGTTGTGCCCAATCAATGATGTCGCATTGATAGTGTTTTAAGGGTTGGTTTTTACTTTCGAAAATACCGCTGCAGTCAAAGGTAAGCACAGAATAACCGTGCTCTGCTAACCACGTGGCAATAGGGCGATAGTAATTTTGCTCTACGTCCATTTCAGAGGCTATAACTATCTTACCTTTACAGTGTCAATTAGCTGATCTTCAGGCGTAAACCAATATGCTTGCAGTTTGTCACCTGATTTCGTTTGCAAAGTAATGGGTTGGATACTTTGGCTTATACTCAGTCTACCTCATCGGAGATACTTAACTGTCTAGTAAACAAGTTCACCGCACAGTCACACATTTCATATATATGGGTGCGATCAGCGTATATTCCATCAATTAACAAGCGTGCTATACCGTGCATCGTGCCCCACGTCACTTGAGACAATCGTAACGTATTTTCATTACTAGGCATAATCCCTTGTTTTTGCCAAATTCTAGTCATTTCAACTTGATGCTGAAAACTAGGGAAAGCAATATCTTTGAGCGCTTGTGTCGCACTGTTCTGTTTCCAGATAGTTCGGCCAAACATTAAGTCGTAAAGCTCAGGATTGTCTGCGGCATATTGGATGTAACCATGAAAAAATAACTGGTACTTCTGCTGTGCCGAAATGTCATCACGATTAAATATTGACTCTGCATCACGTTGCCAGCGCACAAAGCCTTGCTCAGCTATGGTACAAAGTAGTTGATTTTTATCTTTAAAATGATGGTAAGGGGCTGTCCTAGATACTCCAATTTTATCTGCTAATTTCCTTAATGATAGGCCTTCAACACCCTCTTCTTTGAGTATTTGAGTTGCTTCATTAACCAGCGTGCTTTTTAAGTCGCCGTGGTGATAATTAGACTTATTTGAAATTGTTTTTTTTGGCATTTCTCTGTTCATAAATGTCTATTAATAAATGTGATGTGAGTTATCTTGACAGTGTTAATATAAGCTTTTATCTTGACGCGGTCTAGTTTGGTTTTTCGTTAGCTGCTTTGAGCTAACCAAAGGAGAGTATCGTGTCAGAAATAGACTTTTCAACTTTAGATACACTATCTGTAAGTATCGACAATCACATAGCTCACATACAACTTAGTCGCCCAGAAGCTTTAAATAGCATGGTGCCAGCCTTTTGGTTAGAGCTTCCTGCAGTGGTACGAAAAATAGATGCAGATTCACTTGCTCGTGTGATTGTTATTTCGTCTCAAGGCAAGCATTTCAGTGCTGGCATGGACTTGTCAGTATTTACTAATATGGCCAAAGATTTTAGAGGAGAACCAGCTCGTCGCGCTGAAAGAACCCGTCGCATGGTTTTAACGTTACAGGACAGCTTTACTGCCATGGAAGAAGTACGTATTCCAGTTTTAGCTACGGTACAAGGCGGCGTGATTGGTGGTGCTGTGGATATGATATGTGCCGCAGATAGCCGCTATTGTACTGAAGATGCATTTTTTACAATTAAAGAAACTGAGCTAGGAATGACTGCGGATGTAGGAACATTACAGCGTTTGCCCCATTTAATGCCACAAGGTTTAATACGAGAGTTAGCTTATACGGGGCGAAAAATGTTGAGCTTAGAGGCTAAAGAGTGTGGGTTTGTCAATCAGGTATATATAGATCAAACAAGCATGCTCGAAGCCGTGATGAAAATAGCCGCAAAAATAGCAAGTCACTCGCCAATGGCAGTGGCTGGTTGCAAAGAAATGATCAACTACACTAGGGATCATGATGTAAAAGACAGCTTAAATTATATGGCCACTTGGCAAAGTGGCATGTTTCAGATGCCAGATGTACAAGAGGCTATGGCCGCTGGTCAAGAAAAACGCCAGCCAGTATATGTTGAGCTACACAAAAAATCATCTGGCCTGTGAGCCTGATTTAATTCCCATTTTTATAGGAGTATGGTCTATATGACTATTACCACTCAATCAGAGCAAAACACGATTAAAGGTTTAAGCAAATACCCGAACTTACTGAAACCTTTAGATCTAGGGTTTACTCAATTAAAAAACCGTGTGCTAATGGGATCCATGCATACGGGACTTGAAGAAGCACCTAATGGTCATGTGCGTATGGCGGCTTATTTTGCTGAGCGTGCAAAAGGTGGGGTTGGTTTAATTGTTACCGGTGGTATTGGCCCAAACGATGAAGGAGCCACGCATAAAAATACCCATAGGTTAGATACTGACAAAGCTGTCTCGCAGCACAAAATGATTACTGATGCGGTGCACGAAAATGGCAGTAAAATCTGTATGCAGATTTTGCACACAGGGCGCTACGCTTACAATCCAGAGTTAGTGGCCCCTTCTGCTGTTCAAGCACCAATTAACCCTTTCAAACCTAAGGCTCTGGATAACGATGGTATTGAGAAGCAAATTGAAGATTTTATAAATACAGCTCTCCAAGCTCAAAAAGCCGGCTACGACGGTGTAGAAATAATGGGATCTGAAGGATATTTTTTAAATCAATTTATCGCTGCTCGCACTAACCACAGAGACGATGAATGGGGGGGAAGTTACCAGAACCGTATTCGTTTACCTTTAGAGGTGGTGCGTCGAGTGCGAGAAGCTGTAGGTGAACGATTCATTATTATTTATCGCCTTTCTATGCTCGACTTAGTAGAAGGTGGGTCGACCTACGATGAAGTAGTTGAGTTGGGGCAAGCTATAGAAAATGTAGGGGCAACTATTATAAATACGGGGATTGGTTGGCATGAGGCTCGTATTCCCACTATTGCCACCAAAGTTCCTAGAGCTGCTTTTACATGGGTAACGGCTAAGTTTAGAGAAGCCTTGTCTATACCCGTTATTACCTCGAACCGTATTAATACCCCAGGTGTTGCCGAAACTGTGTTAGCTCGAGGTGATGCCGATATGGTTTCAATGGCAAGGCCGTTTTTGGCTGATCCTGATTTTGTGATCAAAGCTGCAGAAGACAGAGCAGACGAAATCAACACCTGTATTGGGTGTAATCAAGCGTGTTTAGATCATGTTTTTGTTGGAAAAATGACAAGTTGTTTAGTCAACCCAAGGGCATGCCATGAGACTGAGTTTATTATCGAGCCTGCCACCGCTATTAAAAATATTGCCGTTGTAGGAGCTGGGCCAGCAGGTTTGGCTGCTGCGACAACTGCAGCTCAACGAGGTCATAAAGTCACTTTATTCGAAGCGTCTTCAGAAGTGGGCGGTCAATTCAATATTGCGAAAAAAATCCCTGGTAAAGAAGAGTTCTACGAAACGATACGTTACTTCTCCCGCCAGTTAGAGCTGCACAATGTTACAGTTAATCTGAATATTCGGGTCGATGTTAGTACTCTTAACAATGCTGGTTTTGATGATGTAATTTTAGCGACGGGTATCAAGCCAAGAACGCCGCCTATTGACGGTATCGAGCACAGTAAGGTATTGGGTTACATTGATGTTATTGCCAATAAAAAGCCTGTGGGGAATAAAGTTGCAATAGTAGGTGCTGGTGGTATTGGTTTTGATGTATCCGAATATCTATCTCACGCAGGTGAGTCCACTAGCCTCAGTATTCCAGCCTTTATGAAAGAGTGGGGCGTAGATATGACCTTTGGATCTCGTGGTGGTATTGAAGGAATGAAAGCTGCTCCTACTTCTTCTCCGCGTGAAATCTATTTATTGCAACGTAAAGAGACTAAAGTCGGCGCTGGCCTAGGTAAAACTACAGGTTGGGCACATAGAGCAGGCTTACTCAATAAAGGTGTGAGTATGTTAGCTGGGGTTGAGTATCTAAAAGTTGATGACAAAGGCTTACATATTAAAGTAAACGACCAAGTACAAGTTTTAGATGTAGATAATGTCATTATCTGTGCTGGACAAGAGTCACTGGTTGAGTTGATTGATGGTTTAACTTTACCTTATCATTTAGTTGGTGGCGCTGATTTAGCTTCAGATCTTGATGCAAAGCGCGCTATTAACCAAGGCACAAGGTTAGCTGCAGAGCTATAAGTAGTTTTCGTAAGGAAGGCTAAGCAGTTAACTGCTTATCCTTATTGTTTTTAGAAAGGTACTAGGTTAGCTTAAGATAAGGTTTTTAACGCTTCACCTGAATACTGTTCTAGTTTATCCATTTCACCTTTGCGAATTTTGTTAGACCAATCTGGATCTTGTAATAATGCCCGCCCCACCGCAACTAAATCGAACTCTCCTTTATTAAGCCTTTCTATTAAGTCATCTATAGAACGAGTACTTGAACCTTGACCAGCAAAAGCACCAAAAAAATCATCGTTTAGACCAACCGAGCCTACAGCCATAGTCGGTTTTCCTGTGATTTTCTTGGTCCAGCCTGCGAGATTCAAATCAGATCCTTCAAACTCTGGTTCCCAGTAGCGCCTTGTTGAACAATGGAATATATCAACGCCTGCATCACTTAACGGCATTAAAAATTCTTTTAGTTGTTCTGGAGTCTCCGCTAAACGAGCAGTGTAATCTTGTTGTTTCCATTGTGAGTAACGCAACATAATAGGATAGTCTTCACCTACTGCTGTTCGAATAGCTTTAATTATTTCAACGGCAAAACGACTACGGTTTTGCATACTACCTCCCCACTCATCGGTGCGTTGGTTGGTCCCTTCCCAAAAGAACTGATCAATTAAGTAGCCGTGGGCACCGTGAATTTCGATACCATCAAACCCTAGTGCTTTAGCATCTAAAGCGGCTTGTACAAACCCAGCGATAACACTTTCAATATGTTCAACTGTCATAGGTTCAGCCACTTTTTTATCAGGCGATAATAGCCCTGATGGCCCTGCGCTTGGTAATTCAGGAAAGGGCGCTTTTTCAGGGTTACGAGCCATACCAACATGCCAAAGTTGTGGCATTATTTTTCCGCCAACCGCGTGCACTTCATTTACAACATGTTTCCAGCCAGCCAAAGACTCAGCTCCATGAAATTTCGGTACATTACCATCCATGGTTGCCACAGGGTCGTTAATAGTTGTGCCTTCAGTTATCAGTAAACCTGTACCGCCTTCTGCTCGGCGACGGTAATAATTTGCTACTTCTTTAGTGGGAATGCCATCAGGAGAAAAGCTGCGGGTCATAGGTGCCATGGCTATTCTGTTTTCTAAAGATAATCCATTCATATTGAAAGTAGAAAAAAGTGCATCTAAGGACTTACTCATAAACATTCCTATTGCTTGGTAGTTGGGAGGTAAAAACGCTGAACTTATTCGGTTTTGTTAGTGATATCTGGCCACACAAAATTGCTAGAATCGTCGTTTTGGGTATGTGTTGGTGAGTTAATGGCAGATAAATAAAGTTGCTCTACCTTTTCTCTGGCCCAGGGGGTTTTACGTAAAAACTTAAGGCTGGATTTAATTGAGGGATCGGAGGTAAAGCACTTAATTCTTACATGCTTGCCCATCTCTTCAAATCCTAATTGGCTCTCAAGGGTTTCTAGGATGATTTGCAGGGTAAGACCATGCAGTGGATTATTTTTTTGTTGTTCTGCCATATTAACGGGTCATGCCTTGTTTAATGAAAGTGGAACCAGTGTTAGTTTTTATCACTGCAAACAAGTTAAAACTAAGCCTCACTCATAAGTAGTATTGTGTATTGTCCGCTGAAAAATACCAAAAAAAAAGCCCTGATTAACAGGGCTTCCATTTACTATTTTGATATTTAGCTATTAAGCAAAGTTTGCAGCAGCAAAATCCCAGTTAGCTAGTGCCCAAAAACCTTCAAGATATTTAGGGCGAACGTTGCGATAATCGATGTAGTAAGCATGTTCCCATAAATCCACTGTAAGTAATGGAGTTAGGCTGCTGTCTGTTAACGGTGTCGCCGCATTGCTAGTATTGACAATGTCAAGGCTACCGTCAGCTGTTTTAACTAACCAAGTCCAGCTTGAACCAAAGTTGTTAACAGCTTTGTCGTTTAATGCTGCTTGGAAGTCGGCAAAAGAACCCCATTTAGCATTAATTGCGTCAGCTAGTGCGCCAGTTGGCTCACCGCCACCATTTGGGCTAAGGCTGTTCCAGTAAAAAGTGTGATTCCAAATTTGAGCCGCGTTGTTGAATACACCACCTTCAGAATCTTTTACAATTTCTTCAAGGCTTTTACTTGCTAAGTCAGTACCTTCAACTAGGCCATTAAGTTTAGTTACATAAGTAGCGTGATGCTTACCGTAATGATACTCCAATGTCTCAGCTGAGATGTGTGGTTCTAGGGCATTTTTTTCGTAAGGAAGCGCGGGTAATTCAAAAGCCATTTTTTTTCTCCAAGTATATAGGTGGTCTAAGTCTCTATAAGAGTATTTACGTTATCCGTTTGCTACATCGACATTGCTAAACAGTATTTTGCAAGTAGATATAGAAAAACACAATTAACTAATGCTATTACTTTATACGGTAATGTAAAAGCATTGCTTTGTTATGAATACTACGTTGATATATTGTGTCGAATAATAGTTTTTCAAGTGATTGTTTTAAATAGGGTTACTGATTGATACGAATAAAAGATCAATAGTGTGTATATTTAAGCTTGAAAACGCTAAACTTGATGCCATTACTGCTCTAGCTATTATTTATACGAGAACCCCTATGGAAACTATTGATAAAATTAAGCAACAAATCGAAGAAAACCCTATTTTGTTATATATGAAGGGCTCACCTAAATTACCAAATTGTGGCTTTTCAGCCCAAGCGTCACAAGCGCTAATGAGTTGTGGTGAACAGTTCGCTTATGTAGATATTTTACAAAACCCTGATATCCGCGCAGAGCTACCTAAATATGCAGACTGGCCAACGTTCCCACAACTTTGGGTTGACGGTGAGTTAGTCGGTGGGTGCGACATTATTATGGAAATGACTCAACAAGGTGAATTGCAACAAGTAGTGAAAGAGTCAGTTGCAAAACGTGATGGTGATAAACCTGCTGAATAAGGTTGTTTGAAGGTTTTAAAGACAAGACAATAGAGCATTTAATGCTCTATTTTTTTGTCTTTAATGTAGGTTTTAAGATTTAGGTGTAATGATGTTACCAATATTAGAGTTTGCTTTTTCAGCAGCGAGTACCCTAGTGTTTAGAATCTCAATTTCATTGCTTAAATCATTGATACGATTAGTTAAATTATTATTAGCAAGTGCGGTAGAGATCATCTTTTCTTTCAAGCTTGCAAACTCTTGTTCGGTTGACGCCGTAGATAAGCTCACTGCATCTAATTCTTGGCTCAACTGTTTAACTAAACTTATTTGATTTTCTAATTGTTCTTGTAACAATCCTAGGGTTGTCTGGTGATTGGCAGTATCGTTTTTTAGTTGTTTGTCTAACTGGTTAGCAGAGGTTTTTAAATTCGTTACAGTTTTATTCAAATCAGCAATTTCAGACTGATTTTTGCGCCACGCAGAAGCCCAAAGCTTGTCCATTTGCTCCCATAGCTCTTCAGTTTTTGCAGTTAACTCAACCACTTTCACTTGCAAAGCTGCTGCTGATTGATCCATATCTTCACCGGTGGCAGATAATCGGTTTTCTAATTCAGTGATACGATTTTTTGCTTGCAGCATTGTTTGATACTGAAGGAATGACCAATATCCAAAACCTCCACCCAATAACAGAATTAGAAAAAGAAAACTTAACCAAGAAGGTGAGTTAGATGGCTCCTTGGAGGCCTTGTCTTCGTCTATGGTGGATTTACTTTTATGCTTTGTTTTGGCTCTAGTGCGGTGAAAACTATCTAGATCATCTTTATCTAAAGTTATATTAGGGAAGTCGCCTTTATTATCGTTTGTCATTTTAAACTTTATTATTATGCTGAAAGATTATTCTTAGATTATACATAGCTGCAAAGATAATGGCATAGGCCAAAGGTTCAAATTTGCATGCTAGATTACATATTTTAAGGTCATGTAATCTAGATATTGCTGATATCTAATATGGCGTCCCCACCAGGAATCGAACCTAGATCTAAGCCTTAGGAGGGCCTTGTTTTATCCATTAAACTACGGGGACGTATAGTTAGTAAAGTATTATGTCTCAGTACTGTCAGGAATTAAACCGCTATTGTCTTGCTGCAAAATCGTTTGCTTGAATATTCACCAATAGTGCTCCAGTGGGAGATTTTATTATGGCTGTTTCAGAAAACACTTCGGCGACGATAACTTTTTCAGGATGCAGGTGAAACTGCCTACGCGGCTCGCCTTGCGGGGAGTGATATTGGTTCATTTTGAATAGAGTAAGCTTATCACCCTTTTTAACGCCGTTTTGAAGCCCTATGTTGATAATGAGGCTTTCATCACCAGTCTTAATAACTCTACCATATGCAGGCTGGCAACTAATTACATCGTCGATTTCTTGTATGCTTTGTTGCTGCAATTCCTGCGTGGCGAGCCCAAATTTTGAACTCCAAAGTTTGTGGCTATCACTATCAATACTTTGATGTAAATTAAAGTCCCATAAAGCACTCATATTTTCAATTTTTTGATAGACCATTTCACCAGAATAACCATCATACATAGTGAGCGTAACGGCTAGATTACGAGTGATTAAATCATCAGCCCATGGAACCCAGTTTTGACTAGGTGCTCTTTCAACAGAGAATTCGTTGATTTCGCCAAATAATACAAATTGACTATTAGTTTTTCGAGATAGCTCGTAGGCAAAGGATTTTTGTTCACTAAGGACTGATTTTAGGTAATAAGGCTCAACTTGTTTTATATAGCTAAATTTACTGTTTTCTCGAGAAGCAAGTTGTAGCCGGGTGGCAAAGGCTTTTCCAAAGTCATATAAGTTGCCGGCTGCAGCTTGTTGCCGCTTTTGAAAGTCGTACCAAGTGGTAACTATGCTTTTTTTGTAATCTGAAGCTGCACAGCTAGCCTCAACTGGGAAAATATCGGCGCGAATAGAAACAGTTACATAGTCTTTATGGTATACCTCGTTGGTAAGCTCTATGTGGTTTACATCGCCTGCTGCGGTGATTTCTAGGGTGTCATCTGCAAGTAAGCCATTCGCCATTGTCTGTACATTTTTTACTGATGCGCCAGAAAACAGCAGCGCTTGCTTAATGGCTTCTTGAGTGGCTAGCTGCCGTGCTGCTTGTTTTTGACCGTCATGGATAACGGCTTGTCCACTGGCTTCAAACCATATAGCTTGGGTCGGAAGGCTAGTTACCAATAAAACTAGAAACAGAATTTGGTTTTTCACAGCTGGCATGTTTTGACCTGTTAAGTATTTGCAAAACTATAGAGACAGTATTTTGTCAGAATATTGCTTATCAATATTTTATCAGGGTTAAGCACAAATCGTACCTAACGAGACTTCTACATCACAATCTCAGGTTTTGGGTATGGTTATTGCTTTGTTATTTACATAAGATCATATGTAGGTGGTGAAACAATGTTGCTTAATTTAAACAAAGGCTTAAAGGTATTGATTTGGGTTATGCCAACCTTTTTCATGGGATGTACAAGTTGGTTTAGTAAACATGTGGAGTGGGAAACAATAGAACCTGATACCTATCCTGTGATTTCTGCTATTGGTTATGCTCCGATTTCCGCTCAGCGCGGGACAAACGATTCAGTGAAAATGTTAATGGCACTAAAGGCCTCTAAATTAGATGCTTATAGAGAATTAACTCAACAGGTGTATGGACAAAAAGTTGACGGTGGCCAGTCATTACAAAGTATGGTGTTAGAAAACACTCATTTGGATAGCTCTGTTCAAGGTGTAATTAGAGGAGCAAGGGTTGTTAAAAGCTACCCAGTTGGTAACGATACCTATGCCACAGAACTAGAATTAGATTTCAAATTGGTGAACGATATCTATCTATCAACTGCTAAACCGAAACGAATTAAAGATGTGCGTTATTATTAGCGTAGTAACTAACAAGTTAGGTCTAACTAAACTGTATTTTCTGAGATTGTCGTTTACTCAAATAGTTAATAAAACCATCACTTAGTTGATTGGCGTGTTGTTGTGCTAACTTGTCTGCAAGATTGCTATCTTTATTTTTAATAGCTTCGATAATCAAATCATGATTATCGACCATTTCTGGGGGAGGGTTGTCGCTGAACAGGCGATAGTAAATTCTCAGTGTTCGTTTGCCTTCATCCAATAACCTTTTATACATTAAAGTAAAATAGCTGTTTTGTGAGGCTTCACTTACCGCCATATGAAATGCATGATTACAATCTATCATCGCTACCACGTCATGGGAGCGAACGGCTTCTTTAAACTGTTGATTTTTGTCTCTTATCAATTGTAAATCTGAATCTGTGCGGTTTTCAGCCGCTAATCGAGTCACGGCTCTTTGCACTAGATCAAGGGCGTCCATAAAGTTTGGGAAGTCTTCTAGAGCTAGTGGAGATACCTGAGAGTTTTTATTGGGCAACGTTTTAATTAGGCCATCTGCAGACAAACGTATAAACGCTTCTCTAACCGGTGAGCGAGACACTTCAAACCGTTTGGCCATACTGTTTTCATCAATAGTACTGCTAGGCGCTAATACTAGGGTGAGTATTTCTTCTCTGATAGTTTCGTAAATGGTAACGGCATTGGATACCTTACCACTCGTGGCTGGACTTTTAGGCATAGTTTGGTTTAACAAATCTTTTGTATTCTTTTGGTATTATAAAGGGGTTAGAGCTAATAAGAAGGAAAACCTAGTTTTTAAGTCATTCAGTATTGTTTTCAAGGTAATTCATGGCTTCATTGGCAGTAAAAAATAACTTCCCTGGCGCCAATGTTAACAAAATATCTGTTAATTTTAATTTATCTTGAATAATGCCTTTTACGTCTGATAAATGCAGAGTTATGCCCGCTTCTCTTAGATTCAAAATTAAGGCCTCTAGGGTCTCAAGTGCACTTTCGTCAATAGAGCTAACGGAACTAAAAATTAGTACTAGGTGCTTAATATCTGAGGTTTGTCCGCATCGTTCCATAATATAGTTTTCAATGTATTGAACGTTAGCAAAAAACAAATTTTCATCAATTCTCAAGTAAACGGTATGTTTTTGTGTTTCTACGTTGAGGCGTTTTATATTTCTGAAGTAACCACTTTCTGCTCTTCCAACTTCTGCGATATGAGGGTGAGTACTTCGGCGCAGAAACAATACCATAGAGCAGGCAATACCCGCCCAAATTCCAATCTCTACTCCCAACAATAGCGAACTAAGAAAGGTAAATAGTAAACTAATGGCATCGGCTTTGTTAAACGCCCAACAGCGTTGAATATGTTTAAAGTCTATCATCGGCAATACAGACATGATCACTATTACCCCTAACATCGCTTTAGGTAGGTTAATTAGATATGGAGTAAGAAACAACAAACTAGTGACTAACGCAGCAGCGGATATTACGTTTGCCATTTGAGTGACAGCTCCAGATGCATAATTCACCATAGAGCGGCTAACACTGCCAGCTAAGGCAAATGAACCTAACAGAGACGAACCAATATTGGCGGCACCTAATGCTAACAATTCTTGATTTGAGTTAAGCTTCTCACGCTTTTTACTAGCAAGAGTAATCCCAGTGGCAATACTGGTTAAAAAACAAATAAGAGCAATCGATGCTGCAGGAACAGCCAGCTCAGGCCAACGATTAATGGTTAAGGTATCAAGGCTAATACTTGGAAAAGAATTAGGTATTTGACCTATAACGGCTACATCGTAGCTGTTTTGCATGTGAAACAGGCTCATTACACCTATGCTAATAATAACCAGTAAAATAGGACTAGATTTACTTACTCCTAAGGCAACAGGACCTGTCAGCTGTAATTTTTTTAATAAAGCTGGGAGTAATGATTTACTAGACCAAAGCAAGATAAGTCCCAGAGTGCTTAATGCCAATACTGCTAAATTGGTTTGATCTAGGTGGGTAACAGTAAAGAATAAAACATCTTTAAAGGCTAAACCATTGTTAAGCTGCAAACCTAAAATAACCGGAATTTGACTACTTGCTATGATAATGGCTGAAGCACTAGTAAAGCCACTTATCACCGGTTTACTTATAAAGGTAGTTAAGCTTCCTAGCCGCAATAAGCTCAGTAATAGCAAAAACAATCCAGATAAAACGGTTAGATTAATCCCTAAGCTTATATATTCTTGAGTGGTTTGTGGGGCTAGCTTAGTTATGGACGAACCTATTAATAAACTTATCAGTGCAGCTGGGCCAACTACTAATGTACGACTACTTCCTAAGCAAGCATATATCAGCAAAGGTAAAATAGCAGCGTATAAGCCATATTCTGGGGGAAACCCTGCCAGTTGTGCATAAGCTAATGACTGGGGGACAGCAATGCTAGCGGTCACTAACCCCGCCACAAAGTCTCCAGCAAACATACTTAAGTTGTAATTTTTGAGCCAAGTCATTTTTGTTGCCCCAGTAATCAGGAAAGTAACCCTATCGGGCTTCTTTATACCTTAATAAACACTGTTGTGTACAGTTATGTCGACAATTGTTTTTTATCTTGATATGCTTTGCTCACTTAATACTGATAGGTAATGACCAGATGAAAAAAGTTCGTCAGCCAAGTTGGCAAGTTGCGTTGGTGCCTATTATGAGCACTTTAGCCATTTTGATGGTACAAATTTTAGTGTTTGGAGGGGCTCCGCACATTCCCCTGATTTTAGGTATTGGTATTACCGCCATTTTTGGGATTTTGCACGGACATAAATGGTCAGAGCTGCAGCAGGGCATGTTATCAAGTGTTGCAGTGGCATTACCCGTTCTTGGTATTTTTATGGTAGTTGGCATGACCATAGGTACTTGGATTGCTAGTGGTACAGTCCCTTTCTTGACTAAAATTGGTTTGGAAATTTTAACCCCGGTAGGCTTCTTACCTCTAACTTGTATCATCTGTGCCATCGTCTCCGTTTTTACCGGAACCTCTTGGGGCACAGTAGGCACAATTGGTTTAGCATTACTTGGTATTGGTGAAAGTTTAGGTATACCCAGCTACTTGACTGCTGGAGCGATTGTATCTGGTGCATGGTTTGGAGATAAAATGTCACCTCTATCTGATACAACCAATTTCACAGCTGCCATTACTGGCACTGATCTCTATACTCATATGCGTAATATGTTACCAACAACGTTTCCTGCTTTAGTTATCTCTTTAATCATTTATACATATTTGGGCAATGCTTACACCAGCAACTTGGCAGAGTTAGGTAATGTAGAAACTCTGGACCGATTGTTGACACAATCCTTTGTGCTAAACCTTTGGGTGTTGTTGCCGCCATTTGTAATAGGTATATGTATTTGGAAAAAAGTAGAGCCTATGCCTTGTATGTTTTTAGGTGTATTTATGGCGAGTTTAATAGCATTTTTTGTACAAGGTATGCCCGTAAACGAGATTTTACAGGTAATGATGAGTGGTTATGTCAGTGATAGTGGCAATCCCGCTATAGACACATTGTTGTCTAAAGGTGGGATCATGTCTATGACATGGGTGATTACTCTTATTATGATTGCTATGGCATTTGGCGGTGTATTGCAAAAAACGGGATGTTTTGATGCCATTTTATCTAGTGTGATGCCTTTTCTTAAAGGGCGTATTGGCTTGGTGTTTGCCACAATGTTTGCAACCGTTAGTTTCAACTTTGCCAGCAATGCTTTTATTGCATACACCATACCAGGTCGGATGTTTACTCCCGCATTTAGAGGGCAGAGACTGTCAAGCTGCAACGTATCTAGAATACTGGAAGATGGAGCCACTATGAGTGCCCCGCTTATTCCATGGAACTCAGGTGCTGTGTTTGTATCTGGCACTTTAGGTATTCCTACTGTGCTTTATGCGCCTTTTGCATTTTGCAATTGGATATCTTTTCTCATTAATTTATTTTGGGGGCTAACTGGGTGGTTTATTCCTAAAGCCTCTGAGCAAGAAATTCAAAATTGGTGTCAGCAGAAATCGCTAATTTTAGTTGATGGGAAGGTGATTGAAGCATCGCCTGAAAATACCAAAACCTTACTGATTAAGTAGTTATTTTTACTTTGGAGAAAAATGTGAAATCTACAGCCGTAGCATATGTACCCTCAACCCATGATAGCGAGAATGATCCTCGTAATGAGCATATAAAAATTTATGTTAATGGTGAGTTAGTCAACAAAGAAGACGCTAAAGTGTCTGTCTACGATAGCGGTTTTTTGCTTGGTGATGGCGTCTGGGAGGGCTTACGTTTGTACAAAGGGAAGTTGGCTTTTCTTGATGAGCATTTAGAACGCTTATATGAGTCTGCGTATTTTCTGGATATAGACATTGGGGTAAGCCGCGACGAAATGAAAGGCATTTTGCAGCAAACCCTCGATGCGAATAGTATGACAGATAATGTACATGTACGTTTAATGGTGAGCCGCGGTAAAAAGACGAAACCTTTCCAAGATCCTCGCTTAAGTATTTTTGGGTCTACCATAGTAGTGATTGCCGAACATAGTGTGATTAACTTAGAGACAGCTAATTCTGGTGTAACTTTACATACAGTACCCATAGTTAGGGGGTTACCTACGACTCAAGATCCTAAGTTAAATTGCCATAACAAATTAAACTGTATAACAGCCCTTAATCACGCTTTAAAAGCAGGGGCGAATGAAGCATTAATGCTTGACCCTCATGGATTTGTGAATACTTCTAATTCTTGCAACTTTTTCATTGTTCGCAAAGGAGAGCTTTGGACGTCGTCTGGTGATTATTGTATGAATGGTATTACCCGTAAAAAAGTAATCGAAATCTGTGAAGAAAACGGCATCCCTGTAAAGTTAAAGAACTATTCTCTATATGAAACTTATTCAGCTGATGAAGCGTTTCTTACTGGGACATTTGCAGGGCAAACCCCTGTTTCTGAAATAGATGGCAGGCAAATCGGCGATGGTAAAGCAGGCCCAGTGTTAGCTAAAATTAAAGCCTTATACAAACAAAAGGCGACAAGTTAATTGTTTAACACGTTATAGGATTCAATTTAGAAGTTAGTCGTTTGGAGTGGAAAACTTTTTACAGCAGATTAAGCGCTAATACCGCCGGTTGCCGAGCCACCTCGAGTTTTTCCACTCTTATCATAAGTCATTGATTCTTTGGCTCTAGACTCAATTAATAAACTACGTAAATGCTCAAGTCTAAGTTGACCTTGCTCAACTGCAGTCTGATTGATTTGGGTACGAAACTTACACTGACTTACTAGTTCTTTTGCATCATTGAACAAGGAAGTAATGTCGTTGTCGTCTTTTAATTCTTGCGTAGCATTATTGTATATCTTTGATATAACGAGGTCTTGCTCTTGGATGGTGGCCAGCAGTGCCTCTTTAGTACTAAGGAGCGATATTAAGGCTTCTGCATCTCGGCTACTAATAAGGTGTAGCTCTGTTTCCAGAAGGCGTTGTAGTTCCTGTAAGTTGTTTTTCTGTGCAGTAATTGTAGTTTTTAATTCAAGCATAAGAATAACCGATATTGAGGATAATTATTCATTATGCTTTTTTTAGGCATCAGTACCAAATATTTCTGACTCAAGTGCTGAGATTTTTTGGGCTAAGCTTTCAGCGTTAACTGTATATTCACCGTTTTGAATAGCTTTTTTAAGCTTATCTACTTTCTCCTGATTAACTGGAGCTTCAGAGCCTTTCTTTTGTACTTGATTCAGCTGTTGTGCTGAAGATGTCAGTGAAACAGAATCTTGACGGGTTGCAGACGCACTCTTTTGCGGATCTGCCAGCTGTGCCTTATCGTTATTCAAAGCTTGCTGTTGCTGATTCAACTTTTGATTATCAATCGGTGCTTTGGGGCTACCGTTATTTACATTATTAATAGACATGATGACTATCCCAAACCTTTAATTTAAACCTCAAATATAGTATCGGCAACGACAATAAATATTTTAGTGATAAAAGTAAAAAATCTTACAAGTTTACCAAAGCTATTGTTAAACATAGCTTTATAAAATTAAATATTTACTTCTACTTGCCCCGTGCTCGTTACTTTCGCTTGAATAAGCTTGTTCGAGCGACTATTTCTTACTTGAATTGTGTCACCCATTTTACCATCTTCTAATGCTATACCGCTAGTCTTAACTCGCATAGTTTCAGAGCCAGCTGAAATTACGACACTATCCCCTTTACATACGTAACATAAATTCTGAGGGGATACAGGGCGGCCTGCAGAGACTCTGCGCTTAATTCGAGCGCCTAATACTTGCTCAACTTTTGAAAAGGTAGTACTTCTCAATCTTTTTACATCCATATTGACTATATTAACATTGTTGCTTGTAAGGATAGTACCTGGGCTTACCGCGCTTGAAAAAACAACGACGGCTTGAGTCTGGAGTGCCTTTACAACCATAAAAATATACCAGTTGCTAGATGGGCACTGTGCTTTAACCGTTACATTTGATTGCTTTAGCGCTTCGGGGCTAACAGAGAATACTAACCCTGTTGTGCAGCTTGGTATATTAATTCGCTCATCAATAGGCATGGCTGAAACAGTTACTTTATTTGTAGGATTAGGAGATAAATTTTGAAATACAAATTGTTCAGCTTGAATTATGAGCTGTTGTTTAGCTAAATTATTTTGTGATGCGGCCGCTACAGTAGTCAATGTAAAGTATATAATTGCTATGAAGTTGAACGGACTTTGATAATAATGTGATTTTTTCATGTTCACTTGTCGTTAAGTTGTCTATGCTAGAGGCATTAAACCTTAGGTTTTGAACACAACCTATTGAGATAGTCGGATTCTGTAGGTTAGGTAGAAAGCGTCAATAATTTGTTATTAGATGTAATTGTAAAGCAAATTATACGCCGGATTTAAATGAATTGGAGTTGCATATGTCTGAAATCCTTAACTCAGTTAACCAACGTACGCAGTTGGTGGGTGAAAACAGGTTAGAGTTATTACTATTTAAGCTTAATTCAAGACAAAGATTTGGTATAAACGTATTTAAAGTACGAGAGGTTCTGCAATGTCCCCCTCTTACTTCTATGCCCAAATTGAATGGCTTGGTTAGAGGTATTGCGCACATTCGAGGGCAAACTATATCTGTTATTGACATGAGTTTGGCTACTGGAGGCAAGCGCATTGAAGATGTAGAAAACTCTTTTATCATTATTGCAGAATATAACAGTTCAGTTCAGGGGTTTTTAGTAGGTTCAGTTGAACGTATTATCAATACCAATTGGCAGTCGATTATGCCACCACCAAAAGGTAGTGGTAAAGCAAGCTATTTAACTGCTGTAACTGAAATAGAAGATGAACTAATTGAAATTCTAGATGTTGAGAAAATTTTAAATGAAATTTCTCCGGTTAATACTGACTTAAGTGATGACTTTGAAAGTACTATTGATGTAGAAACTGAAACCCAACAAAAAATTATTTTTATTGCTGATGATTCTTCTGTTGCCCGTAATCAAGTTAAAAAGGCTCTGTCGGCTTTAGGGTTAGAAATTGAGTTGGCTAAAAACGGATTAGAAGCACTTGAACGTTTGAAAGAGATTGGGGCCGAAACCGGTGATGTTACTGATAAAGTTGGCGTGTTAGTTTCTGATATTGAAATGCCAGAGATGGACGGTTACACCTTAACCGCAGAAATTAGAAATACACCTGAACTTAAAAACTTACATGTGATTTTGCATACGTCATTGAGTGGTGTGTTCAACCAAGCCATGGTGCAGAAAGTAGGTGCTGATGATTTTATTGCTAAGTTTCATCCGGACGAATTGGCAACGTCAGTTCAAAAATGGTTCGGTAAAACGAAATAGATACAGCTTTATAAAGGTGCCGTCTGCTAAAATGGAATCTTGTTTGTTAACAAAAAAGGAGTGGGGGAGATGATGGAAAAAGACCTAGATTTTTCACGCTATTCTTCTTTTGCACAGTTTTTAGAGCAAGCTTGCGGCATTGTCTTAGGTAATAATCGACAATATCTCGTTGTTAGTCGCTTAACGCCTATTGTTAGGCAATTACAGTTAGACTCTGTTGAAGATTGTATTGATAAAATTTTAGCTGGAAATAGCCGAGTTCGAGATCTTGCAGTCGAGGCTATGACGACTAACGAAACCTTATGGTTTCGTGACCAATACCCTTTTGTGCTATTAGAAAAGGATATTTTGTCGCAATTTACCAATAAAGCTGGCCCTCTTCGAGTTTGGAGTGCAGCTTGTTCATCAGGACAAGAAGCGTATTCCATTGCCATGACAATTTTAAACTTTAATAAATTAGGTCGTGGTCTTCGAAATAGCGCTGAAATAATAGGCACAGATATATCTGACGAAATGCTACAACGGGCTAATCTCGCAGAATATGACTATTTAGCTATGTCTAGAGGAATAGAAGAAAAGTACAAGGCTGAATATTTTGAATCTGCTGACAATGATACATTGAGAGTAAAATCAAACGTTAGGGCTTTAACTAAATTTAAATCCTTAAATTTGTTAGGGAGTTATCAATCCTTAGGGCGTTTTGACATCATTTTTTGTCGAAATGTTCTGATTTACTTTTCACCTGAAGTTAAAAAGAAAATACTGCAAAAGTTTGCCGCCTGCCTGCAAGAAGGCGGCATTTTATTTTTAGGAGCATCAGAATCTATATCTAACTTAACAGATGAATTCACCATGGTTCGTTGCCAATCTGGCCTGTATTACCGGAAAAACCCTTCTTAAACCCATTAATTTTGTTATTTTTTAATTAATAATGCCCTCTGGCATAAGCTTTGCTTTGTTTAATCTATAGAGGAGAAATACATGGCAATCAGCTTAGATAAATTGATGGGGTTTCATCACAAAGCATTACAAGTTCGTACTGAACGAATGGAAGTTATTGCTGGAAATCTCGCTAACGCCAATACACCGGGTTATAAAGCAAAAGATATTGATTTTCAGCAGGCGATGAAGTCTGCACAGTTCAATCAAAGTCACAATCTAACCCGAACACACGAAGGTCATATTAAAGGCTCAATGAAAGCCGTTGATGATTTGCAATTCCGTACCCCAAATCAACCTGATACAGGTGATGGTAATACGGTAGATGTGCAAATCGAAAGAAATACCTTCTTGGACAATGGCCTGCGTTATCAAGCTGGCATGGAATTTCTTAACGGCAAGATTAAAGGCATGAAAAAGGCCATCAGTGGAGGGCAGCAATAATGAGTCTATTTAATGTAATGGATATCGCCAGTACGGGCATGAGTGCACAGAGTATTCGTTTGAACACCACCGCCAGTAACGTCGCTAACGCGAACAGTGTTAGTAGTAGCTACGAAGATACCTACAAAGCTCGTCACCCTGTATTTGCCGCTGAAATGCAACGTGCATCACAAGAGCAAAGCGCTGGTTCTCGGGTGAATGTGCTCGGCGTGGTTGAGAGTACTAAACCTTTACAAATTGAATACAGCCCTGGACATCCAATGGCTGATGGCGATGGTTATATATATAAACCTAACGTTAACGTTGTTGAAGAGATGGCAGACATGATGTCAGCTTCTAAAGCCTATGAAACTAATGTTCAAGTTGCTGATACCACTAAGCGTATTTTTAGAAACGTGTTGAGACTTGGTCAAGGTAGTTAATCAGGTGCTTACTGAAATGACTTACAGAGAGGATAGATAGTGGATACAGTAAATAATGGCTTAAATAGCTCTCTTTATTGGCAGCCAGAAACTCCTGAAGTGGCAGATGATTCTAATCAGAAGTTATCTCAGGAAGATTTCTTTTCGTTATTAACTGAACAATTAGCGAATCAAGACCCAACCGCTCCTGTAGATAACGACCAAATGGTCGCACAGATGACCAGCTTTACTATGGCTGACGGTATTGATCAGCTTAATACTCAGTTTGGTGATTTTGCAAGTTCAATGACATCCAACCAAGCTTTACAAGCGTCAAGCTTAATTGGACAAGATGTACTGTTACAAGGTGACATAGGGTATATCTCTGAAGAAGGACAAAGTATTTCTGGTGTAGTCATTAGTGAAGAAACGATTCAGAACCTTGAGATTACTATAGAAAATGAAACAGGCGAGATTGTCAGAACAATTAATGCTGGCACGCAAGCGGCAGGCAATATTGAGTTCAATTGGGATGGTACAGACGCAAATGGCAATTCTATGCCGGTTGGCAATTATGTCGTCAGTGCTCAAGGAAAAATTAGCGGTGAGTCGGTTCAAATGCCAACCGCGATAAACAGGCACGTTGATAGTGTCAGTTTGGCGGCCAGTAGCCAAGGTATAATTCTTAATTTGGATGGTGATGTCAGTGTCACACTTGACGACGTAATTCAAATCGGCGGTTAACAGGAGTAATTAAATATGTCTTTTAATATAGCACTAAGCGGTGTGTCAGCGGCACAGAGAGACCTAGATACAACGGCAAATAACATTGCTAATGTGAATACAGTAGGCTTTAAAGAATCCCGTGCTGAGTTTGGTGATGTTTATGCACAATCTCTGTTAGCAGGTGGTAAAACTAAAGTGGGTGATGGGGTACTAACTCAAGAAGTTGCTCAACAGTTTTCGCAAGGTAGTTTGCAGTTCACTGAAAATGCATTGGACTTAGCTGTAACAGGTACTGGTTTTTTTGCCACAGTACCAGATATAGATAACCGTGACTTTTCCTACACTCGAGCTGGGGCGTTCAAGTTAAATTCTGACAACTTTGTGGTTAACTCAAATGGCGATCACCTGTTAGGTTTTCCTGTTAACACTGATGGCACATCTGCATCTGTTGCATTAAGTACTACAGAGCCAGTCACCATTCCTGACTCATCAGGTTCACCTTCTGCTACATCAGAAGTTTCTCTTACAATGAATTTACCAGCAGGTGAAGAAGCTGTTGACCCTGCATTATTTGACCCAGATGACCCGACAACTTATAACTCAGCGACATCAATCACTATTTATGACTCTTTAGGTGATAGTCATGTAATGACCTATTACTTCATGAAAGATAGTACCGCTACCAGTAGTAATGAATGGATTGGGGTAAGCTATGTTGATGACCTTCCATTAGAAGATGGTGTGGGAGGAACCACTAATGAGGTAGGCGTGACATCTTTAGGTGATGGTACTGCTGGCTCTGGTGTTTCTGCCTTTAAAATGGTGTTCAGTAGTGGTGGTGACTTTACGTCAATGCAAGACTCTAATGGAGATGATCTTCCTTTAGGTGATGCTCTTTCAACTCAGCTTGGTGCTGGCATATTGACGAATGGCTCTGAGCCGTCCCAAACTATAACCACTAACTTTGTATTGAACTCTCTAACATCTGTTGCTGACGAACCAACTCAATATGCTTCTGCTTTTGAAGTGACTTCCTTAGAACAAGATGGACTAGCGGTTGGCAGGTTGACAGGTGTTGATATAGATACCGATGGCTTGTTACGGGCAACGTATTCAAATGGTACCTCTGAGCCTATCATTCGGGTTGCTTTGGTAAGGTTTGCGAACGAGCAAGGCCTGACACAACAAAGTAACACTGCCTGGAAAGAGAGTATTGCTTCCGGCGAAGGCTTAGCGGGTGAAGCAACAACAGGCACCTTTGGAGACATTAACTCTTCGGCATTGGAACAGGCAAATGTTAACCTCACCACAGAGCTAATCGACTTGATTATTGCCCAACGTAATTTTCAAGCCAACTCTCGTGCATTAGAAATCAATAATCAGCTAAATCAAACGGTATTGAATATTAGATAGTAACCACATGATTTATATGATGTTTAAGGGCTGCCATTTGGCAGCCTTTTTTTGTTTAATAATTCTGCAGCGTTAACTTGTCTTATTTATATAGCTGGCACCCTATTTGCACATCTAGTTGTAATATTTTCATTAAGTCAAGATTCTGTCATGGATAAATTACTCTACATTGCCGCAAGTGGTGCTAATCAAGATTTAGTGGGCGCTTCAGTCCGCGCTAATAACCTAGCTAATGCTCAAACTACTGGTTTTAAAGCTCAGTTAGAACAAGCCCGAGCAATGCCGGCCTACGGCGAAGGTTTGCCGACACGAGTATTCTCAATGACAGAAAGTCCCTCTAATGATTATGAGGGTGGCACCATGATACAGACAGGCCGTGAGTTAGACCTTGCATTGCAAGGTGATGGTTGGTTCTCAGTTTTAGATGCAAATGGAAATGAAGCTTATAGCCGTAACGGTAGTTTTGAATTAGGGCCAAATGGTGAGTTAAAAGATTCTCATGGTAATGCCATTGTGGGAGATTTTGGGCCGATTTTCTTGCCTATCCCTGTTTCAAATATTGATATCGCCAATGACGGCACGTTGTCTGTTCAGCCGCAAGGTGCGCCAGAAACTGTGTTAGAAGAAGTGGGACGGTTGAAATTTGTAAACCCTAATGTGGCTAATATGCAGCGAGGCACAGATGGGCTTTTTCGTATGAAAGATGGAGAGGTAGCGGCAGAAGATCCTACAGTCACTATTCGTACGGGCTTTTTAGAAAGCAGTAATGTTAACCCAGTTGAAGAGATGGTTAGCATGATTACATTGCAGCGCCATTATGAAATGCAAGTTAAGTTGATGAAACGCGCGGAGAGTATGGATACTCGAGGCAATCAATTGTTGCGTATCATTTAATTAAACATATTAGATTTAGTGATTTTAGGAGATAAACTATGCATCCTGCATTGTGGATAAGTAAAACTGGTTTAGATGCCGCGCAAACAGATGTGGCAGTAATATCCAATAATTTGGCAAATGCCAGCACAGTTGGATTTAAAAAAGATCGCGCGGTGTTTGAAGATTTACTTTATCAAAATATTAACCAACCAGGTGGTCGTTCTTCGGCAGATACAGAGTTACCTTCGGGGTTGATGTTAGGCGCTGGTAGTAAGGTCGTGGCAACGCAAAAAAGCCATACTCAAGGGAATATGTTAACCACAGATAATGCCTTAGATATGCTTGTAAATGGTAATGGTTTCTTTGAAGTATTACAGCCAGATGGGTCGATAGCTTATACCCGTAATGGCCAGTTTACCTTAAACGATCAAGGGCAAATCGTTACACCTGGTGCTGGTTTTTTGTTACAACCAGAAATTACAGTGCCAGAAGATGCACAACAAATTACAGTTTCACAAGACGGTGAAGTATCTGCTTCAATAAACGGTGAAGCCGAGCCTCAAGTACTGGGGCAAATCACTTTATCTGACTTCATAAATGACACTGGTTTACAGCCCATCGGTCAAAATCTGTATGTTGAAACGGCAGTAAGCGGGGCTCCCATTCAAGGTGTTCCAGGCCTAGAAGGTATTGGGACTATCTTACAAGGAGCGCTTGAAACATCTAATGTTAATGTAACAGAAGAGTTGGTTAATTTGATTGAAAGCCAGCGTCTTTACGAGATGAACTCTAAGGTTATTTCTGCTGTTGACGCTATGTTAGGTCAGGTTATTCAGCAGCTTTAAAGGAAGGGGAGTTTAATGTCTTATCAAGTTTTAATGACAGTGAGTATTTTTACTTTAGGAGCATTAATTCTAATGGGGTGTGGCTCAACGAGTGCTCGCAATCCGTTGCCAAATGATCCTTTCTATGCGCCGATAGTGCCCGAGTCGCCGCGACAAAAAATATCTAATGATGGGGCTATTTTTCAGTCAGACATGGCTGACAGTTTGTATTCTGATGTCAAAGCTAGAAGGGTAGGGGATATTATTACTGTTACCCTGCAAGAAAATACCAGTGCCACAAAGTCAGCTGGTACCAGTAATTCAAAAGAGACTGGCATTGATTTGAATCCCATTATTGGACTAGGTGGAAATGCTATTAATATTGGGGGCCAGTCTATTCAACTTGGGCTAGATTCATCCAATGACTTTACTGGAGATGCATCTGCTAATCAAAGCAACAACCTTAATGGCAATATTTCAGTGACTGTTGTACAGGTTTTAGCCAATCAAAATTTATTAGTGAGAGGCGAAAAATGGCTCACCCTTAATAATGGTGATGAGTATATTCGGTTAACCGGGGTTGTTCGCCCTGCAGATGTAAGTCCTACAAATGAAATTGTATCCACTAAAATCGCTAATGCGCGCATTCAGTACAGCGGTACCGGCAGTTTTGCTTCTGCACAACAAGCTGGTTGGTTGAGCGGCTTTTTCTCATCGGAATATTGGCCGTTTTAGGCTGGAGAATTAAATGAAAATTATTATTTACTTTTTTGTGGTCATTAACCTGATTTTATCGCCGGTTTCTAGCGCACAAAGAATTAAAGATTTAGCGTCTATTCAGGGAGTGAGAAGTAACCAATTGGTTGGTTACGGATTAGTAGTTGGCTTACCCGGTACAGGTGAACAAAGTCCTTTTACAGAGCAAAGCTTTAGAACAATGCTAGCGAATTTCGGCATCAGTTTAGATAGCAGTGTTAAGCCTAAAATAAAGAATGTAGCGGCTGTTGCTGTGCATGCTGAACTAAAGCCTTTTATTAAACCAGGGCAAACCATAGACGTAACAGTGTCATCGATTGGTGAAGCTGCAAGTTTACAAGGTGGTACATTAGTACAAACTTTTCTAAAAGGGTTAGATGGCAATGTTTACGCTGTGGCTCAAGGTAGTTTAGTTGTAAGCGGTTTTGGCGCTGAAGGTGGCGATGGTTCAAAAATAGTTGTCAATACGCCGACAGTGGGAAGGATTGCCAATGGTGCACTAGTGGAGCGCGCAGTTACCAGCGGCTTTATGCAAAATGATTTTTTAACCCTTAACCTAAATTACCCTGACTTTACGACAGCAAAAATTTTAGCTGATACGATTAATAACCGACTAGGCGCAGATCCATCTAAAGGTTATGTGATTGCTACACCATTAGATGCCGCCTCTGTTCGGGTTACCGCACCAAGAGATGTAGGTCAAAGGGTAGGGTTTTTGGCCATTTTAGAAAATTTTGAATTTACCCCTGCTAAGGCATCAGCTCGAGTCGTAATTAATAGCCGAACAGGCACGATTGTAATCGGGCAAGATGTCAGACTATTACCCGCCGCTATTACCCATGGTGGCTTAACTGTGACCATAGCTGAAAATCAACTGGTATCACAACCTAACGCGTTAGCAGATGGCGAAACTGTCGTTACCACCCAATCAATTGTGGATGTGAATTTAGATGATACCCGTATGTTTAGTTTTGATCCTGGTGTGACTTTGGATGAGCTGGTACGGGCAGTAAATGAAGTTGGGGCTGCCCCGGGTGACCTTATGGCAATACTTGAAGCACTCCGAGAAGCGGGTGCCCTGCAGGGCGAGCTAGTTGTTATCTAGTATTTATTATGGACCAAACATTACTCACTCAAAGCCCCTTAGAGGCATCTAGAAACGCCAACGATATCAAAGGTTTGGATACGTTACGCCAAGCAGCTCAAAGTGGTGACAAGGCAGCGTTAGAAGAAGCAGCTAAACAGTTTGAAGCCATATTTGTACAAATGATGCTTAAATCTATGCGTAAAGCTCAAGATGTGCTGGCTGATAAGGACAGTACGACTAACTCTGAACAGGTAAAGTTTTACCGAGATATGCATGACCAACAGCTCGCAACTGATTTATCCAGCAATGGCAGTATTGGCTTAGCTGATATTATTGTGCGCCAATTAGGTCAGTTAGGTGATGGTTACATGCCTGCTGGAGTTATCCGTGACGATGGTAATTTGTCTGGCATTAATCGGCAGTCAGTAAGTCAAACTCAAACGGCACAAAGTAGTGTTTTAGGTGACTTAAACCTTAACGGCAAAGGTAAAGATTCAGGTGAGCAAGTGAAGTCATATAATGCCTTTAAGTCTCCTGGATTTAATGATGCTCAAGCATTTATAGAGCAGCTGTACCCGGTAGCACAGCAAGCTGCAAGAACATTGGGGCTTGACCCTAAGGCTTTACTCGCCCAGGCCGCGCTAGAAACTGGTTGGGGAAAGCATATGATCCATAACGTTGATGGTGAAAACTCCCATAACTTGTTTGGGATCAAAGCGAGTCGAAGTTGGCAAGGTGATAGAGCGTTAGTGGATACTGTTGAGTTTGAACAAGGTATAGCCTCTACCAAAAAGCAACCTTTTAAAGTTTATGAAAACTTTTCTGAGGCAATGAAAGACTACGTGAATTTAGTTCAGCAGAGTCCTCGTTACGAAGAGGCTGTCAAAAATACCCAGTCGCCACAAAATTACTTCTCTGAATTGCAGAAGGCCGGCTACGCCACAGATCCTGAATATGCCAACAAGGTTATCTCGGTATTTGAAAGTGCACAATTTAAGCAGTATTTACCATGAACAAAATACTAATGCTCACGATTAGGATGAGGAGATCTTACATTGATTACAAGTAATTCTAATCGAAATATTGTCACTGCTGACTTATATTCCATCGCCACCAGTGGCGTGAATGCGAGCAATAAATTATTAACTACTACCGGTAATAATATTGCAAATGTGAATACTGACGGATATGTGCGAGAACAAACCATACTTTCAGGTCAACTGTTAGGAGGGGTAGGAGAGTCCACTACATCACGGGTACTCAACACTTTTGCACAAAACCAATTGCGTCGTGATACGACAATGCAAAGTGAACATGAAACCTATTACAATAAAACCGCAGTACTAGACAATTTATTTGCAAGTGAAGCTAATAGTATTTCAAGCAGTATGAGTCGCTTCTACTCATCTTTGCAAACTGCCGCAGATGACCCAACTAGTATTGCAGCAAGACAAGTGGTGTTAGGTGAGGCAGAATCTATGATTGGCCAAATTGGGGTTATTTCCGATTTTTTAGATGCCAAACAAGAAGAAGTAAACCATGAGTTTGAGTCAACAATTGAAGTCGCTAATTCTCTGATTCAATCAATTTCTCAATTAAATGAATCGATACGAAGTATACAGGTTAGTAATCCAAATGATGAGCCTGGAGCAATTAAAAACCAGCGAGATCAAGCTATTCTACAATTGGCAGAGCTTGTATCGATTGAAACCCGTGTCGATTCTGATGATGGTGGTGTACTTGTAAATTTATCGTCCGGCGAGTCTCTGGTATTACAAGACGGCTCTTTCAACGTATTTACAGTGAGTAATGATGCTGATTTAAATTACACGTCGCTACAATTGACGAGTGATGGTAACGAGACGAGTCTACAGGTTCAAGAATCTGATTTGGGGGGGACGTTAGGCGGATTATTTCGATATAGAGATGAGGTTTTAGAAACAAGCCGTCGAGAGTTAGGGCAAATAGCATTAGCGTTGACTGACTCTCTTAACACCCAAAATAATTTGGGGATGGATTATGATCAACAGCTGGGTGGAGATATATTCTCTCGTCCTGAAGTAGTTGGCTTAAACTACCCTGATAACTCAGACCCCAATTTATTAGTCTCAGCTCGCATGACTGCTGGAGAAAGTGATAGTTTAACCAGTTCTGATTATCGAGTGACCATTAATGGTGTTACTAGTGGCTCTCCTGATACAGTTGATGTAACAGTGGCTTTAGTCAATGCAGATGGTACTGCAGTGAACGATGTTGATGGCAATCCAATTACTCAAAGTTACACTGGTTTAGTAGCAGAAGAAGGAACGTTTAACTCGGTCCTTGGAGGAATTGAATTAGAGTTTGCCAGTGCAGATTCTTATATTGCAGGCGATGAATTTTTGTTACAGCCAACAAAGAATGCGGCTAGTGCAATTGAGCTTGTCACAAGCCGGCCAGAAGATTTAGCACTTGCCTCTCCTATTCGTATTGAAGCGAATGTAAACAATATAGGGGATGTAGAACTCACTTCAAGTGTTGTGACCAATACTACTGTAGATAACACCTTTGCAGATCTAGGGGCGTCAGCATTTGATGGTGCTGGTGGTATTCATAGTCAAGGCAGTTCGCCAACTGGAGCTACAGGGGTTGGTGCTCCTGCTGAAATTTATTTTACCTCTGCAACAGATTATCTAGTGTTAGATGACGCTGGAACGGTCATTACAGAAGTCATCGGTGCTTCAAGCTTTACAAATATGCTTGCGCAAGCTGAAGCGTCTGGGGCTACTCCAGATTGGCCAGCATGGCCAAGTGAGTTTTCTGCCATGGATAATTATCCAGGCTACGATTTTAGTTTACAGGGAGAGCCCCAAGCTGGCGATAGCTTTTCTATTGGTTATAATACGGATGGCTTAAACGACAGTCGCAATGGTTTAGAAATGGCCAATCTTCAAAACACCGACAGTATGTTGTTAAATAATAGTGGAAGTTTAGTAACCTTCCATGAAGCCTATTCAAATATTGTCAGTGAAATCGGTCAAAAAGCTTCGAGTGCTGATATTTCTCTACAGGCTGCAGATGCCTTGAAAAGTCAGTCTTCTGATTGGTTTGAGTCGGTATCAGGAGTCAGCTTAGATGAGGAAGCGGCTAACTTGGTTAAATATCAACAGTCTTATTCTGCAGCGGCTAGGCTACTTAGTACCGCTCAAGATTTATTTAATACCATTTTAAGCGTTGTTTCTTAAGAGGCATTTAGGTTATTTATGAGAATTTCGACCGCTCAACTGTATGACAGAAGTATTCAAGCCGTTTTAGATAATCAACTAGATTTATCTAATGTACAACAGCAATTGTCTTCTGGAAAAAAAATATTACGGCCCTCAGATGACCCAGTTGGAGCAACCCAGGTTATCAGGTTGACTGAAGAAATTGATTTAATTAATCAATACAAAGTGAATAACAACTTATTAAACTCTAGTTTAGAGCAGGAAGAGACCATACTTTCTAGCATTAATAGTGCGATTGATCGAGCAAGGGTGTTAATGGTTGAGTCTGGCAATGGTATTATGACCTCTGATGATCGAAACGCTATTGGAATTGAGATTGAACAAATAAGAGACCAAGTGTTTGATTTAATGAATAGTCAAAACTCGTCTGGTGAGTATATATTCGCAGGTTACCAATCGTCTTCACCAGCCTTCAGTTACAACGCAAGTTCATCTGAGAACAAATATAGTTTCGAAGGAGATGATGGTACCAGTGATATCCGAATTTCCGATACCGTCAGTTTACAAGTCAATAATACCGGTGCCGCGGTTTTTGAAAATGTTGAGGCAAGAAATAAAACGAATATAAGTGGAACATCAGGTATTACATCGGCAAGTATGGCGATTGTTGACCAAGGAAGTTTTGACAAATTCTATGTTGATAATTATGACGCTGTAACCGCAGCAAATAATGAGTTTAGAGTAACGATTGTCTCTGCTAACCAAGTGCAGATATCAAATGTTGGGACGGGGTTAGACCTTGGCACTCTTGATTTTGAAAGTGGAACTGATTTTTCCTACAAAGGCTTAGAATTTAATATTGAAGGAAGTGTCGGTAACACGGTTGATTTTGAGTTAGCTGCCCCAGAAAAGAAAAACATTGCAGAAACATTAAATGATTTTGCGATTGCTTTAATGGATGAGGATATTACTGAAGCAGCATTTGCAGATGCGTTGAGTGATGTTTTCACTGGGACTGATAACGCATTAACAAAAATAGGTGAAGCAATATCTCAAATTGGTGGAAAGATGAATGTTGCAGATTCTGTTCTAGCATCCAATCTAGATTTAGAAATTGCCAACAAAACCGCAAGATCTAACATTGAAGACGTTGATTACGCTGAGGCTGTTTCGGAATTAAGTCGCCAAGAGACTGCCTTACAGGCTGCGCAATCTACTTTTAGTTTGGTAACTGGCACATCGTTATTTGATTACATTTAAAAAGCTTTCTCTGCCAACTCGATTTTAGATAAGTAGACACTACTTTTATTATCTAGGTGTGAAGAGTAATAACTGACGTATAAAGTGCTGTCCATTAGCACCAACCCAGGATAACTATTATCTCCCTTTGATGGTAAAATAAGTTGTTCAGTCAATATTGCCGTTTTTAAATTTAAAGTGAAAATTCCGGTCACCAAACGACTTTCCTTAACGACTCTACCAGCTAAAATGGCATTGTTGGAGTCAAGCTGTAACATAGCTGGCCCGCCAATGTACTGTTTTAAATCCGTCCATTTCCATTTTTTGTACGGAAAGTCGCTCTCGCCAAATTGCGCTGTATAAGTATCGGCGTCACGTCGAACTATGCCATATGCTTTTTTGTCATCAAAAATGAGGGCACTTTCATTCGGATAGCCTTTTCCATGTTTGGTTAAGCTAAAAGCAGAAGTTACGTGACGGTGAAAACTACGGCGAGGATCCCCAGAAAATAGGTTGATAGCATTTCTTTTACGGTTATAAGCAAAACCGTAAGCTATGTCTTCATACCATGTTAAACGCCATAGCCACCAACCTTTCTCTGCAAACTCAATGTGAGATGACCAACTTTTTCCAGTATGCGAAAACCAACATAGATTTCTAGTACTTAGTGTTTTATTTTCTGCGCCATTTTTTCTAGCAAAAGCAATAAGTAGTAAATGTCCGTTTGGAGTAATACTTAACTTCGGGTCTCTTAGGTCGGTATCTGGTAAGCGAATTTGCACTGTATTAACTACGGTTCCACTTTTATCTAGAGTTAACACACAAATTTTACCGTCGCCACTAATATGGTTTGTCGCTTCTCGGTAACAACAAAATAAATGCTCATTAAATAGACATAAGTCTACAAATGCATTGTGAATAGCCTTGTTTCCAATCTTTTTTACCCAGTTTATCTTCATTATTAAAAATATTTTAACTTAATTTAAGTTATTGAAACTCAAGTAATTAACTTTTGCAATAACGGCAATAAATTGCCTTTTTCAACAAAAAAGGCAATTTATCGTTAAAGGGATTTTTGAAAATGTCGATAAATTTTCTGAGAGAGCCAGTAATGACAATTTTAAACAACATAAAGTCGTCATTCTATTAGTGTTATTTAACCAATCGAAAATTATTTCGATAGCCAGTATTATCTGGACTGAGAGTGTAGGAGTTAAACCATGGGTTTATACGTAAATACCAATGTATCATCTTTAAACGCGCAACGTCAGTTGTTCGATTCGTCACAATCTTTAAATACGTCATTTGAACGTTTGTCTTCTGGGTTCCGTATTAACCGAGCATCAGATGATGCTGCTGGTTTGCAGATCACTGATAGAATGACAACACAAATTCAAGGCTTAAACCAAGCCGCACGTAATGCTAATGATGCTATTTCATTAACGCAAACCGCTGAAGGTGCGTTAAGCGAAGTAACAACATCTTTGCAGCGTATACGTACTCTAGCAGTACAATCACAGAACGGTATTAATTCATCTGCAGACCGTGTGGCTCTTCAGAAAGAAGTGACTGCCCTTAAAAATGAAATTAGCCGTATTGCAACAGATTCACAGTTTGGTGATATAGATATTTTAGCTGGTAGCTTTTCTGCTAAATTTTTAGTGGGTGCAAACGGTGGACAAAATATTTCAGTAAACTTGTCTAGAACCGATGGCTATGGTGCTACGGGATTAGGCGTAGCTGATACGACTGTAGAGACTGTTGAAGGAGCTTCTGCTGCTTTGGCCGCTGTTACTGATGCTATTTCAGCAATTGGTGGCGTACGTGCTGATTTAGGTGCACTTCAAAACCGCTTCCAGTCAACGATCCGTAACTTGACTAACATTTCAGAGAATGTTTCTGGTGCGAAAAGTCGAATTAAAGATACAGATTTTGCTACTGAAACCGCAGAATTAACGCGTAACCAAATTATTCAGCAAGCTAGTTTGACTGTTTTAGGGCAAGCGAATCAACGTCCACAATCAGCACTATCTTTACTAGGTTAATTACGGGTTAACCTAGCTTTCGAAACCCTTCCACTGTCTGAAGGCGTAGAAGCCAGGAGGTAGTGCTCTGGACTTAACGAAACGAGCAGTGGAGAGTTTCAAACACACTCTCCTAAATAAAGAGCGCTTTGCCGGAGTTTATCTCCGGCTTTTTTCTTTTTTAAATCATTGATAAATAACAACTTTAAAAATAAATCCTTTTTTCTCTAAAGGATTTTTATAGTTGGGACGATAAATTAATTAGACGTTACGCAACTAATAAAAATATAAGCGAACGGCGACGTAGAAGCTAAATAATAATAAAAGAAAAGCTCTACGACTATTTAGGCAACTAATAATAATAATAGCCAAATAGACTTTACAAAAAATCGTTAGGAGATTGAAATGAGCTTATTCGTCAACACAAATGTGTCGTCGTTAAATGCAACTCGCCAGTTGTTTACGTCGAACAATAATCTAAGTACTGCTTTTGAGCGCTTGTCATCAGGTTTTCGTATAAACGGAGCTAAAGATGATGCCGCAGGTCTGCAAATATCTAATAGGTTAACCACTCAAGTTCTCGGTTTAGACCAAGCTGTGAGAAACGCAAATGATGGTATTTCATTATCTCAAACTATCGAAGGGGCGTTAGGAGAAACCACAACGGCACTCCAAAGAATACGTGTTTTAGCGGTACAATCCCAAAACGGTATTAATGGTTCGGCTGACAGGGTCGCACTGCAAAAAGAAGTGCAGGCTTTGAAAGATGAAATAAGTCGAATCGCTTCTACATCTCAATTTGGTGGTGTAAATATACTGCAAGGTGCTTTTTCTTCGGCATTTTTAGTTGGCTCAAATGCTGGTCAAACTATCAGTGTGAACGTTGAAAGAGTAGGTGGCTATGGCGCATCAGGTCTTGGTGTGGCTGATCTGTCTGTCGTCACTACCGAAGGTGCATCAACTACATTAACAGCAGTCTTGGAAGCTATTTCCATTATTGATGCCAAACGTGCTGACTTAGGTGCTATTCAAAATAGATTTCAGTCAACCATTAGAAACTTAAGTAATATTTCAGAGAATGTATCTGCGGCTAGAAGTCGTATCCGTGACACCGACTTTGCCGTTGAGACGGCAGAACTGACCCGCTGGCAAATCATTCAGCAGGCTAGTATTACTGTGTTGAGTCAGTCAAATCAGCGTCCGCAGGCAGCATTGAGTTTACTGCAGTAGTTGAATTAGATATTGAGTCACTAGATTAACAATAAAAAATTGTTCAGCATTTGCGGGGGCAGGCTGCAACGCAGTACACGAGGATAAAAACGTTTACAAAGTATATAGGTAACTTTGTAAATAGAAGTAAACGGTCGAATTGCAAATTGTGGGGACAGGCTGCAACCGACCGAGGGATATGATTTTGTTGAGTATTTTCAGCATGTTAACGAAAGCGTTAGCGTGAGACATACTTAATTTAACAGAATAGCGTTGTGCTTTTTGTTAAATCGCTAACAGACAGGGCAGATGCCAGGAGGTAGTGAGGTATTGAGGTTTAGGCCATCAACACTGTCTGTCAGCTTGAGCAAGCGCTCACACTTTTTTTTACTTTTGTTTTAGTGCTTCTAACACTTAACAAAAATGCTAACCAGGGTACCAGCTAGCAATTAAGTAAAAGCATGTAACGTGCCAAAAAGGCATGTATGTGTAAATTTTAATTTTAGCAACACCAAAAAACATTGACGCTACAAATAAAAATATAAGTCAGTGAATGGTTAGGAGAGAAAAATGAGTTTATTTGTTAATACTAACGTGTCGTCTTTAAACGCGACTAGGCAATTATTTACCTCTAACGGTAATTTAAGTACTGCGTTTGAAAGGTTATCCTCAGGATTTCGAATTAACGGAGCAAAAGATGATGCAGCAGGGTTGCAGATATCTAATAGATTAACAACACAGGTTTTAGGTTTAGATCAAGCCGTCCGAAATGCAAATGACGGTATATCTTTAGCCCAAACCATTGAAGGGGCACTTGGCGAAACCACGACAGCATTACAGAGGATTAGAGTACTGGCGGTGCAGTCTCAAAACGGTATTAATGGTTCATCTGATAGGGTAGCTCTGCAAAAAGAAGTTATAGCATTGAAAGAAGAGATAAGCAGGATAGCAGCAACGTCTCAATTTGGTGGAGTGAACGTTTTAGATGGTGCCTATTCCTCAGCATTTTTAGTGGGTGCTAATGCAGGTCAAACTATCAGTGTTAATGTCGAGCGCACTGGGGGGTTTGGAGCTTCTGGCTTATTAGTGAGTGATGCATCGGTGCTCACTGAAGCTACTGCTTCAGCAGCAATGACCGCGATTTCAGAGGCTATTTCTATTATTGATGCGAAAAGAGCAGATTTAGGGGCAATACAAAATAGATTTCAGTCAACTATCAGAAACTTGAGTAATATTTCTGAGAATGTTTCAGCGGCAAGAAGTCGTATACGGGACACAGACTTTGCCGTAGAAACGGCAGAGTTAACCCGTTGGCAGATAATTCAACAAGCCAGTATAACTGTACTGAGTCAGGCAAATCAGCGTCCTCAGGCAGCATTAAGTTTGCTAGGGTAGCGATAGCTTACATTCATAAAGAGGGTAGGAAATGAGAGGCCGACCCAGGGCTAGGCCCTAAATAGCAGCGAAGGATGCTTGCTTAGTATGCTAGGGAGGGCACTATTATATAAGTTAAGGAGGGTATCCTTAACGAGTGCAGAGTTTGCTCCAACTCCTAACGTGAGCATATTGGTCGGGACTAAACGGTCTAAGTGGGTGTCCCGGCCTTTTTTCATCATGGGTGGGATTAGTATATAAGTTAAGGAGGGTATCCTTAACGAATGCAGAGTTTGCTCCAACTCCTAACGTGAGCATATTGGTCGGAACTAAACTGTCTAAGTGGGTGTTCCGGCCTTTTTTCTTTTTAAAACTAATAGCATCCAAGCCTAAATGACACCTTTGTTTCTGTGCTTTTTACATCTTTGTGTGCAAATTAAAACGCCGACTCACAGGACTAAGAGTGTAGAAGTTTGGTTGAGAGGCCAGTATTCATCTCTAACCCTGCCAGTCGGACAGAAACTATTTATCATTATTCATTAACGAGAGCATAGTTGGTCGAGAGACTTTATTTAAGTAACCCTCCACCTTTTCTAAAGCAACCCATTAAGTTACAAAATATATAAAGCACTCTTCATGCCACTGTTGATACTATTGCTAATTTAATTTTTTCATTTGTAATGTTTAATAATTCCACTTGGCGTACTCCATATATTATATCTCTCTATACGTGAGTCTTTTTTACCTTATATTAAACTCTTTTTTGATACCTCATAATTGAGGGACTGGAATTTTTTAACAAAGTGCATATTAGTTTCTTTTGTCGGCTTGTTTTCTATTTGATGGCGCCAGTTTTGATTTTGACTGTTAACTACTAGAGTGACTTTTCTGAAGTTTAATCTTTTTTTGTTTATTAAAATTCAATTTAAACAATACGTTAAGTTGATTATTGAGCCAATAGTGAAGTTAAAAATAAAAAACATTCAAAAAAAACTAAAGTTACTTTAGAGGGGGTCGATAACTTTAGTTGAGGGGTAATCTAACTAGATTATTTCAACTTTGGCGGGTGATAGAGGTGTTGCTCGCTAAATTAATAAATGAGGTGATGGCTAAGAAGAGGTTCTTGACCATTAATATTGAGGCAAACTTACTGTGAAACATACGCCAAACGCGTGCAGTGAGTTTTCAGGAGGTTTTTATGTCTTTATTTGTAAACACAAATGTATCTTCTTTGAGTGCTCAGCGTCAGTTGGGTAATTCAGGAAATGCTTTAAGTACATCTTTTGAGCGTTTGTCGTCTGGATTCCGTATCAACAGTGCATCTGATGATGCAGCTGGGTTACAGATTACTGACAGAATGACTACTCAAATTCAAGGTTTGAATCAAGCCGCACGTAACGCTAATGATGCTATTTCATTAACGCAAACTGCTGAAGGCGCATTGAACGAAGTAACCACATCATTACAACGTATTCGTACTCTAGCAGTACAATCACAAAATGGTATTAACTCATCGGCTGACCGAACTGCTCTTCAGAAAGAAGTCACCGCGCTTAAAAATGAAATAAGCCGTATTGCCAGTGATTCACAGTTTGGTGACATAGACATTTTAGCTGGAAGCTTTTCAGCAAAATTCTTAGTCGGTGCAAATGGTGGACAAACTATTTCGGTCAATTTATCTAGAACTAACGGTTACGGAGCTGATGGGTTAGGTGTAGGTGCTACCACTGTTGAAACTACTGGTGGGGCTTCTGCGGCTCTAACTGCAATAGATGGCGCGATTTCATCAATCGGTGGTGTTCGTGCCGACTTAGGTGCTTTGCAGAACCGGTTCCAGTCTACTGTTCGTAACTTAACAAATATTTCTGAAAACGTTTCTGGTGCTCGTTCTCGTATTCGAGATACTGACTTTGCTACTGAAACCGCTGAGTTGACACGAAATCAGATTGTACAGCAGGCATCTTTGTCAGTGTTGAGTCAGGCTAATCAAAGGCCACAATCAGCATTGTCACTATTAGGGTAAAGTTTACTCTCTGTTTATTATATAATGTTGTAAATGGCTACTATTTTTTAGTGGCCATTTATATTTATAATGAGGTGATTTATGGAAATTAATTCATTACAAGTTGGCCAAAGTTTTGCTAACTCTAAAAGCGAACTAACATCTAGTGAAACTGAAAAAACAGTGTTAGACCAGAAATTATCGTCAGATATTGGAAGTCCGGTTAAAGGTATTGGCAACTCTGCCGATAATATTAAACAAGTAGATAAACAAGTTAACCCAGAAAAAATTGAAGAAGCCGTATCGCAAATAAGTGAGTTTGTTCAAGCCAGTAGTCGGCAGCTAACTTTTTCTATTGATGAAGATAGTCATAAGCAAGTTGTAAAAGTAACAGATTCAGAATCTGGTGATGTGATAAGACAGATACCATCTGAAGAGGTGTTAGAATTATCTGAACGTTTAGAAGACTTACAGACAGAAGTTGGTACTGCAGTGGGGTTATTATTTAATAAAGAAGTATAACTTTACTGTATGAGTGACTTCGCACAATATTTTGACTAGAGGTAAAGGATGTCAATACAATCATTAGGTGTAGGCTCAGGTTTAGATCTCGAAGGACTAGTGACGCAGTTACTTGAAGCTGAAAGTGTGCCAAAAACAGCCGCTTTGGATGCCCGCGAAGAAAGTGTTGAGGCAGAAATCTCTGCTATTGGTCAGCTAAAATCTAAATTAGAAGACTTTCAAGATTCAGTAGACGACTTACGAAGTGAAACTAACCTCAAAGGCCGTGAGCCTACCATCAATAATCCTTCCTCTGATATCGAACCTTTTACTGCTGAAGCATCGAATAGTGCATTAGAAGGTGAGTACCAAATAGCGGTTACTCAATTGGCAAGCGGCAGCAGAATTGAAACAGATGATGCTGTTAACGGTGGTTTTTCTAGCTCTTCTGATTCGGTACTATCTTCAGGCACCGGCAGTCTTACCTTTAAGGTTGACGCCACTAGTGATGCTTTTACTATTGATCTGTCGGCTGGGGACTCCCTAGAAGATTTACGTAATGCCATCAATAATGCAGATGACAATTTTGGTGTAATAGCCAGTATCATTTCTACAGGTACTGCTGACGGTGGAGCTAAGTTGGTTTTTACTTCTGATGTTACTGGTGAAGGTAACGATTTAGTGATTGTTAACGATAATGATATTGCAGAATTAGACCGTGTTTCCACAACCAATTCATTAGAAACGATTGACAATTTGTCACCCGTTACCTCAGCTCAAAATTCAAAAGCGACCATTGATGGTATTGCTGTTGAAAGTGAAAGTGATGAATTTGAAAATGTCATTGAAAACGTGAGTTTTACAGTGTCTGAGCTTTCTGAATTAGCTGCAGACGGCGTCACTTATCAAACATCTAAATTGAGTGTTGGGTTTGATACTGAAGATGTTGAAGCGACCATTAGAGAGTTTGTTGATAATTACAATGCTCTAAAGGCCGAAATTGATGTTCTAACGAATTACGGTGAATCTGATTTAGAAGAAGATGGAGCATTAGCAGGAGATTCATTAGTCAGAGGGATACAAACTGGCCTTGCTAACATTATGTTTTCGTCTGTTGACTCGTCTGCTTTAGGTACCCTTTTTCAGATCGGAGTCGAATTTAATGATGATGCTGAATTAGAGATTAGCTCTACTGATAATATTGGTTTAGGGAGTGGTGAAGACCGTTTATCTGACGCTTTAGAAGATAGCTTTGATGATATTGCAGCACTCTTTACAGATGAAGATAGCGGCATAGCAGTGCGTCTTTATGACTTTTTAGACGAGTATACTAGTTATAGTGGCTTGTTAAAATCTCGAGAAGATACCGCTAAAGATCAACGTGAGCAAATTTATGATGATAGAGCAACGTTAGAATTACGATTAGCAAATACAGAGCAAATATTACGAGATAAGTATTTGAATCTTGACCAAACAGTCGCTTCGCTAAATTCCACTAGTTCAGCATTACTGGCAACATTAGGTTAGTAATGCAATTTAATCTTATACAGCATGGACAAATATTATGGCGTTAAAAGGCATCAATGCTTATAAAAAAGGCAATATTAAACAAGATATAGCGCAAGCTGATCCACATAAATTAACATTAATGTTAATGCAAGGGGCGTTAGATAGACTTGCTTACGGAAAAGGTTGTATCGAGCGTAAGGATTATGCGGGTAAGTCAGAGCATTTATCTCGAGCAACCGCAATAATTATGAATTTGCGAGATACTATAGACCTCGAAGCAGGCGGAGAAGTAGGGGGGAATCTATTTGATCTATATGAATATATGTTACAACGTTTAATTGATGCTAATGTACAGAATAACTTGAAGATTGTAGACGAAGTGATTACTCTGTTTTTACCTATTAAAGCCGCCTGGTCACAAATTCCTGAGTCTGCAAAGCAAGAGGCTTACGAAACACAGAGGCAAAAACGTCAAGCAGCAGTTTGAAAAAATTAATTCTAGACCATCCTTATACTCCTTCCCAATTAAGTCTAATTAATCAAAACTTAGTGGATCATCTTTCAACCGGTGATCCAGATGAAGCTACTTTGCTGAAACTTGTCAAAAATCGTGAAGAAGTGATTGAAGCTTTTCTGAAAGAACATTCTAAAAAAGATTTAAAAGACTTTGCCGAACAAGAATTAAAAATGAATGGTCTATTAGTTGCTTATTGTGAAAAGATGTCTAAAGCGTCATTAAAGCGACTCACAGGCTTAGTGCGCGGTCGAAAAGCAGTAAAAAAATATCTCTGATCATGTTTAATGTTGGCTTTCATTAACAATTACCTACAGCTCCTTTAGGAAATAAATAACTATGTTTTCAAATAAATCGATTTTAATAACAGGTGGAACTGGTTCCTTCGGTAAACGTTTTGTAGACCACTTGATAAAGGAATATGCCCCTAAAAAATTGATTATTTATTCTAGGGACGAATTAAAGCAATTTGAAATGCAGCAAACTTTTAATGCTCCCTGTATGCGATATTTTATAGGTGATGTTCGTGATAAAGAGCGTCTTAAAGCAGCAATGCGTGATGTCGATTATGTGGTGCATGCCGCAGCACTAAAACAAGTTCCAGCTGCAGAATACAATCCTAATGAGTGTATAAAAACCAATATCAATGGTGCTCAAAACGTTATAGATGCAGCTATAGAAGCCGATGTTAGACGAGTTATCGCTTTATCAACAGATAAGGCTGCCAACCCGGTGAACTTATATGGTGCGACTAAATTAGCTTCAGATAAGTTGTTTGTTGCAGCCAACAATATATCCGGTGCTACAGGCCCAAGATTTGCAGTTGTTAGATACGGTAATGTTGTAGGCTCTAGAGGATCTGTAGTGCCATTTTTTCATAAGTTGTTAGATGAGGGGGTCACAACTTTACCTGTAACACATGAAGAAATGACCCGTTTTTGGATCACTTTAGAAGAGGGCGTAGAGTTTGTTGTTAAAAATTTTCAACGTATGCAAGGTGGCGAAATATTTGTCCCTAAAATACCCTCGATACGAATTTTAGATTTAGTTGAGTCTATCAGTGGCAATCGTGACTATAAGGTAGTCGGGATTCGCCCGGGTGAAAAATTACATGAGGTTATGGTACCAGAAGAGATGGCTCACCATTCATTAGAATTTGATGATCATTATGTGATTACGCCTGCAATAAAGTTCTTTGATAAAACGGTAGACTATTACAGAAATAAGTTAGGTGAGTTAGGGCAAGCAGTTGAAGAAAAGTTTGAGTACCACTCAGGCACCAACCCACGCTTTTTAACCGTTGATGAACTTAAAACACTTGATAAAGCTACCATCTAGCACTGGATGTAAACATGATCTTTTACGGAAAACATTCAGTTGATGACGCAGACATCGAAGCAGTGGTTGATGTATTACGTCATCAATTTTTAACACAAGGCTCAGTCGTTCCTCAATTCGAAAAAGCGCTTTGCCAATATACAGGTGCAGACTATTGTACTGCGGTCAACAGCGCAACTTCTGGGCTACATGTGGCCTGTTTGGCAGCAGGCGTAGGCTCTGGTGATTTAGTTTGGACAGTACCTAATTCATTTGTGGCGTCGGCAAATTGTGCGCTATTTTGTGGGGCAAGTGTCGACTTTGTAGATATAGACAAGCAAAGCAGAAATATCAGTATCTCTCAACTTGCTGCAAAATTAGAAAATGCCAAGCGACTCCGCAAACTTCCAAAAGCTTTAATTGTGGTGCATTTTTCAGGTTTAAGTTGTGATATGCAGGCTATTGCTGAAGTTATAGCTCCCTATGAAGTAGTCTTAATTGAGGACGCTGCTCATGCACTAGGTGGGCAATATCACGGTCAAAAAATTGGCAGCTGCCAATACTCAGATATGGCGGTATTGAGCTTTCATCCTGTAAAATCAATAACCAGTGCTGAAGGTGGGGCTGTTTTAACCAATAGTTCTGATTATGCTGAAAAGATAATATTACATGCCAAACATGGGGTAACACGAGATTCTAATTTGATGGAAGGAGAGAGTCATGGTCCTTGGTATTATCAACAGGTTGCCTTGGGCTATAATTACCGCCTGAGTGATGTGCATGCAGCTTTAGGGTTATCGCAACTTAAAAAACTTGATAGCTTTATTGCTAAGCGAATTGAGTTAGCAAAGGTTTATCAGCGAGCGTTAGTTGATTTACCATTACAACTACCGAGCTCTGGACAATTTACTAACAGTGCCTGGCATTTGTATATGGTGGAGCTAAGACATCATAGTAGAAAAGAAGTGTATCAGAAACTCCATGAGATGGGAGTAGGGGTTAATGTTCATTATATCCCAATCCACTTACAGCCTTATTATCAAAAGTTAGGGTTTAAAGCTGGGGATTTTCCCAATTCAGAACAGTTTTATGAACATGCCTTAACGTTGCCCTTATACCCGACTCTCACAGACATTGAGCAGCAAAGTGTAATTGATGCGCTTATTGAGGTATTGTCGTGAATATAGCTATTATCCCAGCCCGTGGAGGTAGCAAACGAATTCCCAAAAAAAACATCAAAAATTTTGCTGGTAAGCCTTTAATTGCTTATTCCATTGAGGCAGCCAAAGCATCAGGGGTTTTTGATAAAATTATTGTCACTACAGATAGCCAAGAAATTGCAAATACCGCCATTGAACTAGGTGCCAATGTTCCTTTCATTAGACCTGCTAACTTATCGGACGATTTTTCAGGCACTCGCCCTGTCACCAATCATGCAATCAAACATTGCATCGAGCACTTCTATAAACCTGAGTATTGTTGTTGTATTTATGCCACTGCGCCCTTTATAGAGGCTGAATATTTACATCAGGGGCTCAACTCGCTTAAAAAAAGTAAAGATAAGGCATTTGCATTTTCGGTAACAAGTTTTGCTTTTCCAGTTCAACGAGCGTTAGTTAAACAAGATGACGGTGTAACGCCGATGTTTCCTGAAGATATTAACAGACGGTCTCAAGACGTGCCGGAAGCCTACCATGATGCGGGACAGTTTTATTGGGGAAGAACCGACGATTACTTATCTAAAAAGAGAATATTTAGTGAACATAGTATTCCAGTTATTTTACCTCGGCACCTAGTACAGGATATAGACACACCAGAAGATTGGTTAAGAGCAGAGTTGATGTATAAAGCGTATATTCAAGGATTAAAAAGTGACCGAAATAGTTGATAATAGTCAGCCTGTAGAAAAAATTTTACTAATTCGTATGTTGAGCACTGCAGACGTGTGTGCGATTGGTTTGCCAGTTGCTCGTTATTTTCAACAACAACATTCTAATGCTGAAGTGCATTTTCTGACTTTTGGAGATGGTGGGAGTCTATTGCAACTAGCCGAGCCTAATCTGACTATCCATACGGTTAAAAAGGCACAATGGCCTGACGATTTCTTTCAAGCACTTGAGGCCTTTCTGGCAATTGCTGAAACAATAGTAGGAGAGACATATACTAAAATAGTTAATTTAGATACGACTTTTATGCCTTGTTTTCTTGCTCGGTTCTTAAAGGATGCCCACGAGCCTGTGAGTGGTAATTATTTAAATATGTCTATTTCATCCTTGCTTGAAAAAGTGCAATCCCAACAGCTACAGGCTGACTATGTAAACTCCGAACAGGCATATTTAGATAGCTCGTTTACAACTATGTATAAATGGCAAACTCAGTGGTGGGAGTTCGGTGATACACCAGATGGTGGTTATCCAGAGTTTTATCTAAAGCGCTGTTGTGGCTTAGTTACTGATAGTCTTTCTCAATCGATTAATGTGGTGCCAGATAAACGTTTAACGAAAAAAGCTAAATTAAAAAAAGTGGTCGGTTTATGCTTAAAGCAGGCAGATGACCAACACTCATACTCTCAAACCCCTGAACTCAAAAAACTGTTATCACAGCAAGGTTATGAAGTTTGGAGTGAAGTAGAAGTTAATAGCGATCCAAATAAATTACTTAAAATGATGGCGGCAAGTGATTTAGTAGTCACCAAGTCAGCAGCCCCTCGTTGGTATGCTCAGGCTGTATCTTGCCCAACTTTACTCATTAGTGGTCAGAGTGAACCCGCTTTATTAATGCCTGAGTTTGCCACTGAACAGACACCACCAAATGCTTGTGATAAACCAAATGAATTACTTGAAAGTATCGACTCTATTTTTGAACATTTTGCCGAAGTAGAGAAAGGTACTCATAATGGTTGATATTAAAATTGGTAATAGGCTCATTGGTCCAGCTCATACGCCCTTTATTATTGCTGAGTTAAGTGGAAACCATCAACAAAGTCTTGAGCTAGCTATATCAATGGTGGATTCTGCGGCAGCTGCAGGAGCTCATGCAATAAAATTACAAACTTTTACCGCTGACAGTATGACCTTAGATGTGGATAACGAACACTTTGTTATTCAAGAAAAAGAAAGTTTATGGAGTGGTGAGTCTCTACATGCTTTATATCAGAAAGCGGCGACTCCTTATGAGTGGCACAAACCCTTATTTGAGAAAGCTAAGTCACTTGGTATGCTCGCGTTTAGTTCTCCTTTTGATGAAGATGCTGTCGATTTTTTAGATGCGCTTGATGTGCCCTGTTTTAAAATTGCTTCATTCGAATTGACCGATATTCCTTTGATTCGCAAAGCTGCGTCTAAAGGTAAGCCACTAATTATGTCCACCGGCATGGCCAGCTTATCTGAAATTGAATTAGCAGTTAATACAGCTAAAACTGAAGGCTGCACAAATATTATTTTACTCAAATGCACCAGTACTTATCCGGCATTACCCACTCATACTAATTTAGTGACAATTGCACACCTAAGAGATGCGTTCGGTTGTCAAGTCGGCTTGTCTGACCATACAGCCGGAGTCGGTGTGTCAGTTGCTGCCGTGGCATTAGGCGCAACTGTAATTGAAAAGCATTTTGTTTTAGACCGTCAAGCGGGTGGGGTTGATGCTGCTTTTTCATTAGAACCAAGTGAGTTATCAAGTTTGGTTATTGAAACTGGACGAGCACATCAGTCAATGGGACAGGTTTGTTATGGCGGTACTGCAGCTGAAGAAAAATCCAAATTGTACAGACGCTCGATTTATATCAGTGAAGATGTAAAAGCTGGAGATGTCTTATCGTCTAATAACGTTAAAATAGTGCGCCCAGCCTACGGTTTAGCCCCAAAACATTGGGATGATATATGTGGCAAGATGGCTAAGTGTGATTTGAAAAAAGGGACGCCTCTGTCTTGGGGTATGGTTGAATAACACTATGTCTAGGCGTGTACTCTTTAGGGTAGATGCGAGTCCAATTATCGGCTTTGGTCATCTAATGAGATCCCTAGCTCTAGCGCAGGGGTTGAGCCGTGAGGGTATTGAGGTGATGTTTGCCGTTTCAGATTTCACCGAGCAGTATTGCCTCAGTCGTCAAGATTGGGTGGGTGATATCCACATTTTACCTGTAAGTTCGAAACAGGCCGAAACCGCCGCGTTATCAACTTTATGCAAAGACACAGATGCAAATTGGTTGATTTTAGACGGCTATCAGTTTGACTTCGAATATCGCAACACGTTAGGTGCGGTAAGCTGTAAACTTGGAATATTCGATGATGGAGAGGTATTTAAAACCCAACGTATTGAGCCTGATTTAGATATGCTTATTAACTGGGCTCCGGCAGCTGATTGTTTACATTACGAGCAATGCGCGCCTAACGCACAATTATGTGTAGGTGAAAATTATCGAGTTTTAAGAGAAGAATTTTGTAAATCTGAGCCAATACCTTATGAGCTTAGACGCCCTTTACTACTTATGTTTGGAGGCAGTGACCCTTCTAATTTTACATTACCTTTATTGCAACAATTAACTGCTTTGGGTGTTGATATACCTATCACCATAGTCACCGGAGCAGGATATCAAGCATTGCCAGAGCTAGATTTATTTCTCGATACAAGTTCATTGTTTGTTACCCATCATCATAATAGCCAAGATATTGCACGATTAATGTCAGCAGCCCGTTTAGCTATATCTGCAGCCGGGGCGAGCCAATTTGAACTACTTAGTTGTTTGACTCCTTCTATACTCGTTACTGTTGCCGATAATCAAATATTCGCAACCCAGCAAGCTAAAAAGCAAGGATGGTGTGAGATTTTTAATTACCGGTGTGCAGAGCATGAACACCTAATTAACGATATCGTCCAAGCTGCAGTTAATTTGTGGGAAAATCCTGAAAAGCTAAATTTAATGCATCAACATACAAAAGAGCATGCAAATCAAATGGGTATTAAACGAATTATTGAGGCTATGTACTAATGGTTGTGAATGAAGGCACTGAAACAATAAGTGAGCACTTTTTTACACCCTTTACCGAAGAGTATCTAGCTATAGTTTTGCAATGGCGAAATAGTGAGCGGGTCAGAATGAATATGCACAATAACAGACCAATCACTCAATGTGAGCATAAAAAATGGTTTAGTGCATTAAGTGACGATCAAAACCGTGAAAGTTGGATTTATTGTCAGCACCAGAGGCCTGTAGGTATTTTAAACTTTACAGACGTAAAAACAGAGCATATTGAGTGGGGCTGTTATTTAGGTGAAACAGATATTTTACCTGGGAGTGGATTAATACTTGAATGGGCCGCTTTAAGTTGGGCATCGCGGCAAGAACATTGTTTAACATTAGGTGCGCAAGTTTTGTCGTTTAACACTTCTGCTTTAAAGTTACATAAGTTATTTGGTTATGAAAAAATAAAAAGCGAGCAAGGTGGAACTAGGTTGCTAGAAGAAAGCGACGTTGAAGAAACCTATCAGGTTCATTTCTTTAGTTATGCCACAGAAATGTGGAAAAATAACAAACTTAAGGTATTGACGAGAATGCCGAAGCCCATTCAAAAGGCTATTGGCCAGATTCAATTTTTATACAAGGATTAATAGCAGTGAATATAGAACAAGTTGTAAGAAACGCCATGATAGCAGTCGCAGAAATTAGTGACTGCAAGCTTATTACCCCGATTGAAGCACAAACAGTGTTATTAGAGTCTGGGCTCGACTCTCTGGGTTATGCCATGTTGGTTGGTCAACTAGAAGAAGAGCTAGGGTTAGATCCTTTTACAGAAATGGCCATCACCATATATCCCTCTACATTTGCAGAGTTTGTGGTTATTTATCAACAAGGTTATGATCGTAAACTTGCCTAATGCCTACCTTCGAAAAAAAACTCCTCGACCTTAGTCAATTAAGTGTAATTATTACTGATGATAGTAAGGTAACGGCCAAACAACTTTTGGAGCAATCTGCTGCTTTACGCTCTGGTTGTTCCGAGCTTAAATCAAAAAGTGTAGCGGTTGTGTATACCGATACTATTTCTTTTGTCACTGCTTTGGTCGCTTTTGATGGTTTTTGTGGCGCGCTATATTTGTGTTCTCGCGATTCAATCAAAAGTATTCCTAAAGATGTGTGTCACTGGCCTATCAATAGCAAAACCGATTGCAGTAAAAGTACAGTAACTTCCCAAAACGATGGGTTATCTTTACCTATTAAAACAAAATGGTATTTAGCTTCTTCAGGCACATCTGGAATGCCTAAATGGTTTTCTCACAGGTTTAGTGATCTCATTCGTCAAACCAGGATATCTGCAACACTGCAAAACTTATGCTGGGGCAGCTTATATGAGCCACATCGTTTTGCTGGCTTACAGGTAACACTGCAAGCTTTGTTAAGTGGTGCTAGTTTAGTGGTAACCGAAAAGACCAATGTCATTGATAGGGTTAGCGTATATGCCCAGCAAAACGTCTCTGCAATATCAGCCACTCCCAGTATGTGGAGACAGTTGTTGATGACCAATCAACTACACAGTTTATCACTTTCTCATATTAGTTTAGGAGGCGAAATCGCCGACCAAGGGATAATTGATGCGTTAAGCCATTATTTTCCTATTGCAAATATTCGTCATATTTATGCATCTACAGAGGCAGGTGTGGGCTTTGTCGTTTCTGATAAAAAAGCGGGGTTTCCTCAATCTTGGTTGCAAGAAGGAGTAAATGGTGCAGAGCTACAAGTCGATGGCAACCAACACTTACGTATTAAACCCCAAGGGCGACTTGATAAAAGCCTTGTTAACCGAATTGATGAAAATGGGTTTCTCGACACAGAAGATAGAGTTGAGTTGGTCAAAGGCCGAGTACTATTTTTAGGAAGAGCAAGCGGTATTATTAATGTGGGTGGTAACAAAGTGCACCCAGAGAAAGTTGAGTCGGTACTGCTGTCAGTCGAAGGTGTATTACAGGTAAGAGTTTATGCTAAAGCTAATAGTGTTTTAGGCGCGTTGGTTGAGGCAGAGATTACTATAAACCCGAGTTTAGATTGGAGTGTTTTGGTTAAAAAAATCAGATCGCAGTGCAAGTTGAAGCTGCAACGTTTTGAAATACCTGTAAAATTAAGACAAGTAACTAGAATGGAAATTAATTCATCGGGTAAATTATCTCGGAGTAATATAAATGTCTGACTATGTGATTGTGACAGGCGCAAGTAAAGGTTTAGGTTTAGCTACAAGCAAAGCGCTACTTAATGTTGGGTATAAAGTTGTTGCCATAGCGCGTACTTTTTCTGATGAATTGCAAGCGTTGACCGAAACGCACTCTGAACTATGCCATTATATAAAGTCAGACCTTTCTGACCTAGAAAATATACCCAAATTATGTCGCCAAATCACGAAACAGTTTGGCCGTCCTTATGGATTAATAAACAATGCTGCAGTAGGCCATGATGGCGTGTTAGCGACTATGCCAAATAGTGATATAGATAATATTATGCGTGTGAATGTGCAGGCTCCTATGTTGTTAAGTAAGTACTTGATGCGTTCAATGTTGTTAAATCGCACAGGACGAATCATTAATATTTCATCGATTATCGCTAAAACTGGCTTTAATGGCTTAAGTGTATATGGTGCAAGTAAAGCGGCTCTTGAAGGGTTTACTAAGTCTTTAGCGAGAGAGGTAGGGAAAGCCGGAGTAACGGTAAACTGCGTCGCTCCAGGTTATATGCAAACCGACATGACTGACAACCTGCAAGGTGAAAAATTAGAATCGGTAAAGCGTCGCAGCCCTTTGGGCAAACTCGCCACTGTCGATGATGTTGCTGACATGGTGATGTATTTATTAAGCCAACAAGCTAAATCAATAACAGGCACAGTAATGACAGTTGATGCAGGCAGTACCGCTTAAGTTAAATGAGCCGGCTAAAGCTCTTAAATAAATAGTCGATATAAACCAAAATAAATCATTAAAAAGTCATGTTGTGTGCCAACATGTTGCAGTATTGAATGGAAAGCTAAAAGAAATGACCAAAACAGTATACGTGGGAATGAGTGTAGACCTAGTTCATCCGGGCCACCTAAATATAATAAAAAAAGCGACAGAGCTAGGTGAAGTTACTATTGGTTTATTAACTGATCAAGCTATTGCAAGTTACAAACGTGTCCCTTTTATGACCTTTGAACAAAGGCAGCAAGTAGTAGAAAACATTAAAGGCGTGAGTAAAGTCGTTCCACAAACCACGTTAGATTATGTTCCCAACTTAGAGAAATATAAGCCCAACTATGTTGTACACGGTGACGACTGGCAACAAGGTGTGCAGAAAAATGTTCGCCAATCTGTAATTGATTGTTTAGCACAATGGCAAGGCGAACTAATTGAAGTGCCTTACACTCAAGGTATTTCGTCATCTGCATTGCATCAAGCAATGAAAGAAATTGGTACTACTCCACAAATTCGTCTGAAATCATTGAAAAGAATACTGAATGCTAAACCCTTAGTAAGGTTTTTAGATATTCATAATGCTTTGTCTGGCCTAATCATCGAGAATACTAAAGTCGTCACTGAAAACGGACCACAAGAGTTTGATGGAATGTGGGGAAGTAGCCTTACAGATTCAACCGCTAAAGGAAAACCTGATATAGAGGCGGTAGATGTATCGTCAAGAATGGGCACCTTAAATGAAGTCCTTGAAGTCACCACTAAACCTATTATTTACGACGGCGACACAGGCGGTAAAACAGAACACTTTGTGTTTACTGTGAAAACTTTAGAACGCTTGGGTGTGTCTGCGGTAATCATTGAAGATAAGACGGGCCTTAAAAAGAATTCTCTTTTTGGTACTGACGTCGCACAAACTCAAGATAGTATCGAAAACTTCAGCGCAAAAATTCGTGCTGGTAAAGATGCCCAAGCAACAGATGATTTTATGATCATTGCTCGTATTGAAAGCTTGATTTTAGGGCAGGGTATTGACCATGCGCTAGAGCGAGCGAAAGCTTTTTTAGCTGCTGGTGCTGACGGTATTATGATCCATAGTCGAGAAAAAACAACAGATGAAATTTTTGAGTTTTGTGATAAATATGCAGCACTCGAAAATAAGAAAATTCTAGTCGTAGTACCTTCTAGTTATAACAAAGTATATGAATCGGAGTTGGTTGCTAGAGGTGTTAACGTAGTGATTTACGCTAACCAATTATTGCGTAGCGCCTATCCCGCTATGGTGAATACTGCTACCTCTATTTTAACGAACGGCCGTTCCGCAGAAGTGGATAGCAGCATGATGCCAATTAAACAAATTTTAGAATTGATCCCCGGTGGTAAATAATGATCAGCCCAGCTGATTTTTGTGCTGTGTTAGAAAAAGTTAATATTAATTTTTACGCAGGTGTACCAGATTCACTGTTAAAAAACTTGTGTGCGTTTATTGATGATAGTTATTCCTTTGACCAACATATAATTGCTGCAAATGAAGGCAATGCGGTGGCATTAGCTATGGGGCATTATATGGGAAGCGGTAACCCCGCTGTGGTGTATATGCAAAACTCTGGGTTAGGCAATGCAGTTAATCCATTAACGTCTTTGGCTGACCCTAAAGTCTATAGCATTCCTATGTTAATGGTAATTGGATGGCGTGGAGAGCCCGGTGTTAAAGACGAGCCGCAACATGTTAAACAAGGTGAGATAACTGAACAGCAATTACACATTATGGATATCCCTTATGTTGTATTAAGTGCTGATACTGCGCTTCAAGCCACGGTTTTACCTTTGTTACATACCATGCATGAACAAAGTCGACCAGTGGCAATCTTAGTTAAAAAGAGCGTGTTTACTGAATTTAAAGGTGACACTTCAGTATCAACAACAAGCCAGTTAAAGCGTGAGCAAGCTTTAACTGTGCTGTTAAATGAATTTGAAGCACAAGACGTGATTGTTTCTACTACAGGTAAAACGTCTAGAGAAGTTTTTGAGTTACGAAAAAATCTAAACCAAAATGCATCTGATTTTTTAACCGTAGGGGGAATGGGGCATACATCATCTATCGCTATGGGCGTCGCATTGGGAGCTCCTGAAAAACGAGTGATTGCAATTGATGGTGATGGTTCGATGTTAATGCATATGGGGGCGTTACCCATAATTGGTTGCCATGGTGTTCGCAATTTAATCCATATTGTATTGAATAATGCTTGCCATGAGTCGGTTGGTGGTCAGCCTACGGTTGCCGGCGATGTTAACTTAAAAGACATGGCATTGGCTTGCGGTTATAAACAATATATAACCGCTAAAAATGAACAAGAAATAGTGGCTAATTGGTCACGTATTACGCCTAATTCTGGCCCAGTATTATTTGAAATTAAGATTGCGAAAGGTGCGAGAAAAGATTTAGGGCGCCCTACGTCTAGCCCAATAGAAAATAAAACCGTGTTTATGCAGCATGTGGGCAGCATGTAATGGCTACCTTGCTTGCAGACTACTCTGAAGTAAACATTATTGAAACTGAAGATTACCTTAGCGATGTAGTGCCGTTATTGAAGGATGGCAATATTTTGTTGGTTACAAGCCAAGGGTTTAGGCAAAGAGGCACAGTAGCTACCATTGTTCAAGCTTTAGGTCATGAGCGGGTGATCGTATTCGATCAAGTTACACCAAACCCTGAGAAAACCTTTATTCGAACCCATTACCAACAACTAGCTGAACAACAGATAACTAATATAGTAGCCTTAGGTGGCGGCAGTGTAATAGATACCGCTAAAGTGTTTGGTGCAATGTTTAGTTACCCAAACCAACCTATTGAACAGTTATTAAGTCGAAATGATTTAACATGTAGTATTAATTTAGTTGGGATACCTACCACATCGGGCACAGGCGCTGAAGTGACGCCTTTTGCAACTGTGTGGGAAAATAAAACGAATAGTAAGCATTCTTTGTATGGTATTAAACCTAACGCGGCACTTTTAGACCCGCAGTTAACTCTGACGTTGCCCTACACTGATACGCTTTATCCTGCACTAGATACTTTATCGCATGCGTTGGAATCTATATGGAACAAAAATAAAACTCAGTTTAGTGAAGAAGCTGCCTTTTACGCTATTGAGTTAATTTGTTCCGCTTTACCTAAGGCGTTAGTTGAGCCGGATAACTTGCAAGCTAGAAAAGATTTACAGTGCGCGGCGACACTTGCAGGATTAGCAATATCAATTACTAAAACAGCAATAGCCCATGCTATATCGTATCCATTAACCTCTAAATATAATGTGCCCCATGGGTTAGCATGCAGTTTTACTTTACTTGCCATAGTTAACATACATGGCGAGAAAAAATTAGGGCTCCCTTCAAAGTTGATGCCTAACGTTAACAAGCTATTAGCAGAGATAGACTTTTCAAATGCACTTTCCTCAATGGTTAGTTGGGATGATATTCAAGGTTTGTCTAAATTGAATTTTGATAAAAGTAGAACAGGCAATTTTATAGCTGCTGTAGACAACGATTTAGTGGCAACTATTTTACAAAAAAGTCAGATCTTAGCTGAATTATAGGCGCAATGATGAAAACTAAAACTCTTCTTTTTGGTGCGGGACCTGGTGCAGGTTATTTCATTGACAATACACATCACGAAAGAGACTTTGTTGGAATGTTGGACAATGATCTTAATAAGGTCGGTACAGTTATCTTTGACTTACCAGTTTATTCACCTAAATCATTAAATGACTTGGAATATGATGAGATTGTTATTACCACACAGTGGGCTATGGCAGTGAAGGCACAGTTAACTGAGGAATTTAATGTGCCTGATGATAAAATTATATTGCCAGCTAAAAACCAATTAAAAACTGAATTGCCTTTCTATTGTGAGCAAAGTTTACTCTTGGGACGAAAAATAATTAAAGGGCTAAGTCAGTTAGCGGTTGAGGAAAATGTTCCGCTTGTTGTAGATTTCGGAACCCTACTAGGATTAGTGCGTGATAAAGACATTATTCGTTGGGATGATGATATTGACTTTGCTGCTCCTCAAGACCATGCACAACGAATAGAAACCTTAGTTTTTGGCTTTGTGGCAAACAACCCGGACATAGATTGGCGTATGGAAAAAGTCACTGATGGTAATAATTTAATGACTTCTATCTTATTAAAATTCACCTCTGAATCAGAAGATTTGTTGGTGTTTACAACATCTATTTCATTCAGAAAAGAGCAGGGCGGTAGGTCTATTCATTTGCCTAGTATGGGTATGTGGTATGCACCACAGCATCATTTTTCAGACTTTTCAGTGATTGAATGGCAAGGTAATATTATTCAAGTGCCTGCCGATTACCTTGCTTATTTGACATTTCAATACGGTGATTGGGCAACACCGAAAAAAGACATCAAATTAACAGACTACGCCCACCTTCAAGAAATTAGTTTCTCAGATATTAAAGCTGAGAAGAGAAGGCTACAAACGATCAATAAGGCTTAAGTGTGTTAGATCCTAAGCTTGTTAGTTTATTGCAAAAGGTTGTGCCAATTTCACCTGAGAAAATTTCTCAGTTTTCTTTTATGTTATTTGGTACTGGCGGTTTTGCGAAGAATATATATCAACAATTCAGCTCTAATATTACTGGTGTAATTGAACATGAAGCCAGCATTGCTGAAAGCCAAAAAAATTGTACGCAATCATTAATTTCACCCAAACAAGCAAAGGGTAATGTATTAATTGGCTCGGATATTGGTAATTTTCAATATAACCAATTATTAAGTTTAGCTGAGGCTGATCATAGCCGGATTGAAAAAGTGCTCTTGGTCGATCCTTTTATTCAGCATAGAAATATCGAACAACAATCGCCTGAAAAAACCATTGTATTACTGGAGCATGCAAATGGGGTAGTCAAGCACGATCCATTGTTAAGTCAGTTTAAACGCTATTTTGCTAGGCAAGGTAAGGTGGTGGCATCTATATGCCCGTTAACTTTGTATTATTATTCACAGTATTTTAGTTGCCAAGATGTGATCATGTTTAGTGGTCAAAGAGCGCTTTACGACATTGGTAGACAGGTATTTGCTAATCACAAGTTAACCTATATGGAATATGGTTTTTTTCCTCAGTCAGAACATTTTTATTTGGATAAGTTGGGTGTTAATCAAAATTGTAGCTTAATGACAGACGACCTAGATTGGGTGGAGCAAAAGCATTTTGAAAAGTTAAAGAGAGTTAAAGCATCATACTTGGATGGTTTTAGATACATCGCTAAAGATTACATTTTAGTTCCCTTGCAAGTACCTGATGATCCAAATGTTGTAAATTGTTCGCGCTTTACTAATGGAATGCAGGAGTTCATTGATTATATCGTTGAGTTTTATCCCGCACGTCAAAAAATCATGTTTAAGCCTCATCCAAAAGATCCTAAACGCAGGCAATATGATTACAAAGGTAAAAATTTTTCAAATTTACCTTTTTTAACATTACTAGAATCAGCATCAAAAGTTCATGGGATAACGTCTAGTACACTATATGAAGCTGCACTAGCGGGTGTTGATGTGATCACTGAAGGAAAATCGATTTTGGCGAAACACTTACGCCAAAAAGATAAGTTGTTCGCCGCTATGGTTGATAGACAGATCTCTAGATTTGATACTGATTTTCAATACAACTTGTTAAATTACACTAATTTGGTGGACCCAACTTAAGGTGAAATGATGAAAAAGATATATTTAGGTTGTGGTAAAGATAGAAGGGAGGGGTACTTGCATGGCGATATTAGAGCGTTGGAAGGCATCGATATTATTTGCCAGGCTTGGGAGTTAAGTCAGAAAGAGCAAGGTTTTGATGAAATATACAGTCGTCATATGTTTGAGCATTTAACTGCTATGGAAGGCGAGTTTGCTTTAAAAGATTGGTTTCAAGCGCTTAAACCTGGTGGATTGCTACATTTGATCGTGCCAAATATGGATTATCATTGTGAACAGTGGTTGAAAGCAGAATGGAACGAAGTCACCATCAAAGAGAAGTGGTCGGACGCACGGCATGCTTTTGCTAGTATTTTTGGATGGCAACGGGAATGCAATCCTAATCAAGCCAACTATAACCAAACGTATTGGGATGTTCATAAATCAGGATATAACAAGCGGCGTATGCAATATGTTTTAGAAAGAAATGGATACGTAAATATTGATATTACTATTCAAGATGACATTCATTTAGTCGCAAAAGCAATCAGGCCTTGTTAGGTTAGCATGAAGGCAGAACCATACTTTTCTGTTGTGATTCCTGTTTATAATCGAGTGGATTCACTAAAACGAGCTTTAGTGTCTGTTATACGACAAGACTTCTCTGATTTTGAAGTCATTGTGGTGGATGATGGCTCAACTGCTAAGTTTGCCCTAGAGATTACTACTATGGTTAACGCGCTTGGCGGTAGTAAGATTCAACTCATTCGTTATGAAAAAAATATTAACGGAGCGTATGCTAGAAATGTAGGGATAGAAGCATCTTTAGGTAAATATGTATGTTTTTTGGATTCTGATGATGAGTGGGATAAAAACAAGCTATCAGAGGTCTACAGCTATACAAAAAAACGCAACGTAAAGTTTGTTTATCATCAGTGTCGTATAGCTTCGGGTAAGGTTATTCCTGACAAAGGAATTGCTAGTGATGAGTTATTTACTGAGTACTGTTTTGTTCGAAACCAGCGTGTAGGGGCGCCTACTTCCACAATTACTATCTGCAGACAGCTTGCCCTTGATAGTCTTTTTGATTCATCACTCACCGGCCATCAAGATTGGGATTTTTGTCTAAAGCTTGAAGCAAAAGGCATTCAGTTTAATTTTTTAGAAAAAGCTATGTGTACAAGACACAAGTCTAGTCAAGATAGTGTCGGGCAAAATATAAGTTTCGAGTATTCACTTGATTTTTTTAATCAAAGAAGAGAGTTTTTTACTATTCGATCAGCAAGTTATTTTCATTGGCTCACTTTGCTACCTAAAGCAATTAAAGAGCTATCTTTGTCGGAGGCTCTATTTCGTTCTAAGTATTTTTGGTTTATGTTCTATTTTTTAAGAGTAGATGGATTTAAAGCTGTTCTGATTGGTTTAAGGAAAGTATTCATTTTAAAGCGAAGGTTGAAGCTATTAAAACGAAAGATATCCAAACTGAACGGGCACATTTTTATCTACGGGGATAACTATTACGGGCGATTAGTGAACGAAGGTATGGGTAAAGAGGCTATGGGGTTTTTAGATAGTTTACCTTTGCGCGATTTCTGTATTGGAAAACCTGTTAAGCCAATTAGTTATTTAAATAAAATTGATGTTGACCAGGTTGCAGCAATTATTCTCGCCACTGATAATCACTACAAGATTATGACAAATAATATTCTAGAATATTGTCCATCTCTTAAAAATAAAATCATATGTTTTTAGTCTTAGCCGATAAATTATAATCAGAAGCTAAGTTTGCAATTGGATACTCTCAAGTTTATGAATTTTTCTAGAGAAATAAGGCGTTTTAAACGATGGACAAAAGTATGGGGAATTAAATATATTTGCCCTTTTTGCTTAAGACCCCAAAGAAAATTTATGCCTGCGGGTTTAAAGTTACCATTGTTTGAAGACTTAGATATTGTTGGAGGTGGGTATAGGGATAATGCTCAATGTTTAGTGTGTGGCTCAATGGATCGAGAACGCTTAGTATATCTCTACTTGAAACAGCGAACTTCTATTTTTAGAATCGGTGGTAGAGTGTTGCATATTGCCCCAGAACCGTTACTAATGAAATCTCTACAAAAGCAAAGGAATATACAATATATACGTGCCAATATTTCTCAATCGCGGGCGGATGTTAGTTTTGATGTAACTCAAATTCCTTTTAAAAGCGATTCGTTTGATTTAATTATAATGAATCATGTATTGGAACATGTACATGATGATAAAAAAGCAATGAGTGAGATTTTGAGGGTACTTAAGCCTAAAAAAGGGTTTTGTATCTTGCAGGTGCCGATTGGTAATGCATTATCGCAGACTATTTATGACCCTTCTGTATCTAGTGACGAAGAAAGGTTGAGTCGATACGGACAAGAAGATCATGTCAGGTTGTATGGACAAGACTATCCAGATTTACTATCCAAAGCTGGGTTTAAAGCAGATGTTTTTGATTGGCGCTCAGATAAAGCTAAATTTTCTAAATACAATAAATATGGGTTAATAGAAGGAGAAAAACTCTTTGTTGGTTATAAATAGTTTCAATACTGTCAGTTTTCAGAGCTAGAAGTTCATATTAAGTATAATGATTATATGAGTAAAGAGATTCTATCTAACGCACAAATTATTCGAATTATAGAAATCATAGAAGGTGGGCTGATACCCGATGCGTTCACTTTTCAAAACGTTAACTTTTGGCCACACATTAGAATCTCACTCATAGCTAGATTAAAAAAACAGCACAAAGAGACGGTTAAAAGCTCAAAACTAAGTCTAGTGTCGACACAAGTAATTAAAACTTGCAAAAAAATAGTTCAATCATTTTGGTACTGTAACTGGTTAGATCGCCGCTCGAATCTCAAAAAAGTTCAGTACACAACTATGATCGTTGCCCCTTATGTGCATCGCTATGGAGCAACTAAAGCAGGGTTTTTGAATCAGCATGCCGATGCCCTTAGAAATAGCAGCGCAGATAGTGACTCAATAGGATTAATTGAATACTCATTCAATTTTAAACAAAAGAAAAAACGAGCATCTGATTCAAAGCTTCTCTATTTAATGCCTGATTTACTAGGCCTCAAATACCAAATTCTGTCAGTGCTTGGTATACACAAAAAAAATTGTAGCTCAAAATGGCTTGCGGCTGTTGATCACATCAATTGTGTGTTTGCTAAAGAAAATATTGCTATCTATCTTAATCCGCAAAACCTGTTATTGGAGGTAAGAAGAATTGAGGAATTAGCGAGTGTTTTTAAAAAAGAGCTGCTTAAACATGATGTAAAACATTTAATAAACATTGTTTACTGTAATTTTATTGCCATTTCTTTTATTTTAGCCGCTAGAAAGTTAGGGATAAAAACAACAGAATATCAGCACGGTTCTCAAGATGAGACACACCCACACTATTCACGTTGGACGTTAATAAATGATAAAGGGTATGAGCTACTGCCTGAAAATTATTGGGTTTGGAGTAAAAACACCTTTGGTTATATGAGTGAATGGGTGGATAAAACCAGTTTTCATAATGTTAGGTTAACTGGAAATTTTTATATTTCACCTTATTTGAGCGAGGTTAAAAAAAGCCATAAAAAGAAAGTTATATTGTTAACACTACAAGAGCCTTCTTTGTTTCCTAATTTTATGTTTGAAGTCATTAAACAAACTTCAGATGAATGGGAGTGGTGGGTAAGGGAACACCCTAGATTTAGAATGCGCGCTTCTTTTTGGAATAAGTTAGTAGATTTGTCTAATAATCACATAGTTAACGTAAGTGATGGTCACCTTTACCATTTGTTTCCTAATGTGGCGGTTCATATGACTGGCTTTTCTACCTGTGCTTTTGAGGCTGAGCTGTTTGATGTTCCCACTATATTTTTTGATAAGCATGCTGAATTCGGCTATCAAAGTCTCATCTCTAAGTGTAAACACTTAGTTTATGCATCCAACTTTGAGCAGGTGTTAGCTAGCATTGATGATATTCTAGACATTCCAATCACTCCGTCGGGGTTTATTGAAGAAGCCAAGCATTCCGTTGATTATTTTTTGGCAAGGTTAAAATAAATTATGTCTACATTTGTCGTCGAAACATTAGATGAGCCTGGTATTTATAAAACAATCCAAGAGTCGGGGGTATGTGTTATTCCTCACCATTTAATTGATTGCAGCCAACTTACCTCTGAGGCCAGCGAAATTATCCAAGAAGCGGAACGACGTAACTTTGAAGAATATAGCCCTGGGGTGGCAGAAAAGCTTTTTGTTAAATCTTCAATTGCAAAACAAGCATCGAAGTACCCTAAGATATGTAATTATTTTTCACATCCTTTGTTTCGTTTAGTGTTTGATAGCGTGACTAATGGCGAGGGGACATTTTGTGAAGACATCTATATGACTAAAGAAGTAAGAAATGATAGAGGTTTAGCACGAAATGGTTATCTACATTTTGACCGTAACTGGGCCTTTAAGGTAATGGTTTATCTTTCAGATGTAACTGAAGGGTGTGGCCCTTTTTCTGTAGTACCGGGTTCACATGAATTAGGTAGAAGTTTGCGACATCTAGGTTGGGAAAAATATAAAAAGTATGGGAATGTGCCTAATCGTTCGGAAATTGATTTTCCTGATGTGAGTAAATTATTAGGAGAGACTCAGCCTATTTATGGTAAAGCCGGTACCGTTATTCTTTTTGATACAGATATCTTTCATCTTGGAGGATTAGTAGAGACGGGTAAACATAGATGGATTATTCGCTCTCATTGTCGTGCTTGGTAATGATAAAATGATTAGCAATCCGGTTAGGGTATAAAAAGCTATTGGTTTAGAGTTTTGTGGCGATAAACTATGTATTAGAACAAAATAACCCTACATTTTGTTTCTCTTAATTTTGTCATTGGAGTTTTTGAGTGGTTTTACACAAAAATCTTGTACCTTTTGTAGTGTCGACTAATGATTCATTGCGTACTGCTCTGGCGAAGATAGAAAAAAATAAGCACAAATTAGTTTATGTAGTGGATGAAAAAAATCATTTGATAGGATGTTTGGCCGATGGCGACTTTCGACGTTGGTCTTTGATTCAAACCTCAATAAATTTAGAAACACCCGTCATTCAAGTATGTAACCTAAATTGTCGAAGTGAATCAATTGATGTTAATCAGCGAGATTTACATCAAACAATGACTGGGGGGCTATCTTCATTACCTCTAGTGGATGCAGCCGGGCATTTAGTCGCTATAGCTCAAAATACCATTAAATTTATTACTATCGATAACAAGCGAATTTCAGCTGAAGATCCCACATATATTATCGCTGAAGTGGGTAATAATCATCAAGGAGATATGACGCTAGCTAAACAGTTGGTCGATGTGGCCTTAGCGGCAAAGGTAGATTGTGTTAAGTTTCAAATGCGATCTATGGATGCTCTTTATAGAGAAAAGGGCATTGAAAATGAAGATATTGGTACTCAGTATACAATTGACTTGTTGAATAAATACCAGCTTTGTGATCAACATATGTTCGAAGTTTTTAACTATTGTCAAAGCAAAGGGATTACCCCCTTATGTACTCCTTGGGACATTCACTCACTTGAAAAATTAGAAGCCTACGGCATGAAAGCCTATAAGGTAGCTTCTGCAGATTTTACAAATTACCCTTTACTCGAAGCAATCGCAGCAACTGGCAAGCCTATGATTTGCTCCACAGGAATGTCAACTGAAGATGAAATTCGGCAAAGTATTGAGTTTTTAGAACGGCATAAAGCCCAATTTATTTTATTGCACTGTAATTCTACTTATCCCACCCCTTTTAAAGATATTAATTTAGCTTATTTGCCAAAACTACAAGAGTTAAGTCAATGGGTTGTGGGATATTCTGGTCATGAGCGGGGATGGAGTATTCCTATTGCTGCCGTCGCACTCGGGGTTAAAGTCATTGAAAAACATATTACCCTAGACGTTACCCTTGAAGGAAACGATCATAAAGTCAGCTTGCTACCTGATGAATTGGCAGCCATGACACAAGATATACGTAACGTAGAGCTTGCTAAAGGAAATACTCAGCACTCTAGAGTAATTACTCAAGGAGAAATGATAAACAGAGAAGTATTGGCTAAAAGTTTAGTTGCGAAGCAAGCTATTTCTAAAGGTAGTGTAATAGAGCACCATATGGTGAGTGTAAAATCACCTGGTAGAGGAGTTCAACCTAACCGATTATCCGAATTATTAGGAAAAGTTAGTAACCGGGATATTGAAAAAGGTGACTTTTTCTATGATAGCGATATTAATGGACTTTCCAATAAAAAATCTCGTTATCAATATTCGCGACCTTACGGTGTGCCAGTGCGTTATCATGACTTTAATGCGTTGAAAAATGAAGTAGAGTTGGACTTTGTTGAGTTTCACCTGTCCTACAATGATTTATCGGTAGTTCCTAATCAATTTATTAGTCCTCAAACTTCTATTGACTTGGCGGTTCATGCCCCAGAATTATTTGCCAACGACCATTTACTCGATTTATCGTCTTTTGATGACCAATATAGACAACACTCTATTGAGGCCTTACAAGGGGTAATAAACCATACTCGTATATTAAATGAGCTTTTCCCAAAGACTAGAAATCCGGTGTTAGTTTTAAATGCTGGTGGTTGGAGTACGGATACATTTTTGGATGCCAATCAAGTCGCTCTTAAATATGACTTGGTAGCTGATGCTTTAGGGAAAGTTGATGATTCTGGTGTAATTGTTGCTATCCAAACTATGCCGCCATTTCCTTGGCATTTTGGTGGACAAAGCCACCATAACTTATTTGTTGAGCCGCTGGAAATTCGTACGTTTTGTGAACGAACAGGGGCTAAAGTTTGTTTAGATATTTCTCATTCAATGATGGCTTGTAATCACAACAAAACTGATTTGTATGAGTTTATAAAAATAGTAGGACCCTATGTTGTGCACTTACATATTGTCGACGCATCAGGTTTAGATGGTGAAGGAGTTGAGCTTGGTAAAGGTGATGTTGACTTTGCCCGTCTAGGTAAAATGTTAGAGGAATTTGCTCCAAACATCCCTTTCATTCCAGAGGTGTGGCAAGGCCATAAAAATAATGGTGAAGGATTCTGGCAAGCGCTGGACTATCTAGAGTCAAAAATTAAATAATAAGGTTAAAATGTGTTTGAATCTCTAAAATCTAAAATGTCCGGTCCATGGTATACAGTTTTTACACCTTTCCAGCTTGATGAAAGCATTGATTATGAATCATTAGAAAAATACCTGCATTTGCTCTACAGGCAAGGTGCAAAACGATTTTATGTCATGGCATATAATTCTAGGTACTCACAACTCACTACAGAAGAAATATATGAGTTGAATGGGTTTTGTATACGAACTTTAAAAAACTTAGATGAAAGCAACATAGTCATAGTGGGTGATCCTATTCATTGCTCAACTAAACAAAGCTTGGATTTTACTCTACATGCTAAAGAGTTAGGGGCAGACTTAATCTCTTTGATATTGAGAGAGAAATACTTTGATGATGAGCAAGTCTTAGGACACTTTGATTATATTGGGCAGAAGTCTGACTTTCCATTATTGGTTCACGAAATGCCATTTCTATCCGGTTACAATGGAACACAAATGCACTGGCCAGACAGTACAATAGAAAGTTTAGTTTCTATTCCTCAAATTGCTGCATTAAAAGAAGATGCGAAAGATTTTGACATAACATGCAAGGCTCTGTCTTTAGAGCCAAATATTAAAATTATTATAGCCGGTGGGGGAAAGGCCGCTTTCAGAAAGTATCTTCCCTATGGAGCGACGGCATGGTTAAACGGGATTTCAATTGTAGATGCGTCAATCGCTGAGATATTTTGGGATGCGTGTCAATCAAATGATGAAGCTACATTAGATTTTGTTATTAATGATCTAGAGAAACCATTTTTTTCAACTGTTGTGCCTAAATTTGGTTGGCACCGTACTAACAAAGCCCTGTTACAGGCAGCGGGTATTATGCACCGTCGGGATCGTATGCCTCTTAAGCATCTAAACGACCAACAGTTTGTAGAGGTGCAGCAAGTCTTTAATCAAGTGAGTCAAGCTTGGAAAAATTGGGGAATGCAAAAGTAATGTCAATCACTGCATTTGTGCCAGCACGTTCTGGCTCAAAAAGACTTTCAAATAAAAATATAAAAATGTTGGCAGACAAGCCTTTAGTTGTCTGGACTCTTGAGGCTTGCCTGAATGCACCAAGTATTAAAAAAGTGATTTTCTCTACTGATTCAAAAGAGTATTGGGATGAGGTATGCAAGTTTATTTGTTCTGATAGGTTGGTTCTCAGTCTAAGAAGCCCTGAAGAAGCAGGTGATAAAGTTAAAATATTTGATTATCTACAACAAAATATAGATAACATTTTCGACAATGATACAGAACACTTTCTTCTAGCTTTGCCAACTATGCCCTTAAGAAGTAGTGAACATATTGAACAGGTTGTTTCATTGGCTACAGAGGTCGGCTGTGGGGTTTTTTCTGCTGTTGAATATGAAGCACCTGTGAGCTTTGCATTTAGTATGGAGGATAAAAATAATTGGAATCCTCTGTTAGAAACCAACCCTATGTTAACAGGCAATACTAGAAGCCAAGATCAGGTGTCATATTTTCATCCAAATGGGGCTATCTATTTAAAGAGTTTGGTAGATATGCGTCGCTCTGACACTCGTACATTTTACCAAGATTCAGTTCCATTTTTAATGAAACGCTCAGAATCTGTAGATATTGATACTGAATTTGATTTTTATCTAGCAGAGTATTTACTTAACAACCTCAAGCTTGATGAGTAATTGAGGTTCGTTAAATTTTAAGTTATGGAGTAGTGCAAAGCCCTTGTATTTGGGCTCTACGGAGGTTTAGGTTATTTTAAAGAATGAAAGTTTGATTAAACGGTTAGAAAAAGGGGAGCACCTAAAAGTTTTAACTTATGGTCCTTGTTTTTTCGCAGATAACTTAAGGCCTAATCCTTGGGTTATTGCTTTGTCTCGCTTGTGGGAGAAAACATACCCAAATCAAGTGGAGTTTTTAATACGGGGCTTAGGCGGGGTTAATTCTCTATGGGGCTTAGATAACCTGCAACAGAAGGTTATTAATGAACAGCCCGATATCATTATGATGGAATGGGCAATCAATGACGCTAAAAATAACGGAGACGGGGAAGCGCGCGGTGGGGTTAGTCTCCGACAGTGTGAAAATAACCTTAAAATTCTAATTAGTCGGATTCAAGAGCAATTACCTAACTGTCAAATTATTTTATGGACTACAACCCCGATTAGTACTAAAGGTCGAGACCTTAATTTAGATGATTATTATGCTGTAAATCGTAAAGTAGCTAACGAATTAGGCTTGTTGTTAATTGATCTTTATCCGGTATTTAAAACATTAAAAATAGAAAAAAATGATGAGTATTGGCTTTGTTTAAGTTCTGATGAGGGACATTTAACACGGTATGGAGCCAAAAAAATAGTTATTCCATTTTTATTGGACAAGTTGAATGAAACACTGGGTTAAAATTCATCCAGAGACAAAAGCCTTTTCAACTCTTTCTGGCGATCATAACCCCCTGCATATAGATAAGAGTTATGCAGCCAAAACTTCTTTTGGTAGGCCCGTCATACATGGCATGGAATTAATATTCCATTGTTTAGAGATGTTTTTAGATAAAAAACCTAATAATTTTTTTGAAATTGAGAGTTTACATTGTGGCTTTATTAAGCCTGGTTTTTGTAGTGAAGTTTTAAGTGTTTTATTTTTTGAAAAGTCTGCCGGCGTTTGTACTTGTAGTGTCTATACAGAAAATCGTAAAACCTTACTGGTTAAATGTCATGTTTCGTTCAAAGAAATATCTGCGGAAAATTGGGACTATTTTAAGTTAAACACGCCTAATCATTTTTCACCATTGCAGATAAATACACATGATATTGAATCAGTTAAAGATGAAAGTGGAGAAATAGACTTAGGTGTTAACAGCGAACAATTGCAAATACATTTTCCATTGATATCAAAACAATTGAGTTTTAATCATTGTGCTTTTTTACTCGCAATTACCAGGTTAATTGGGATGAAAGTCCCCGGACAAAGAGCTCTGTTTAATGAAATTCGTTTTAAATCACAGCGCTCAAGTTTGGAAATTGACTCACTTAAATTTGAGGTGGCGCGAGTAAAAACTCGGCTAGGTAGTTTTGTTTTGTCTGCTAGTAACCCAACTATTGAAGCTGTTTGTAAAGTATCAGTTTTACCGGTGGCAACCCCAAGTAACGAGTTTGCAAGTAGTTATCCTCTGAAAAATTTAAAACAGAAAGCTTTGGTGGTAGCCGGAACAGGTAGCCTAGGTGAAATAACAGTAAAAATGTTAGTACAAGCAGGCTTGTCTGTGGTGTTTACTTACAAAACTGAAGATGAAAGAGTTAAGACTCTAGAGCTGTATTCGAATGGTCTGGCCCTCGGCATACAGGTGAATAACTTAGATAGTTTAGAAGCGGTTATGCTTAACCATGAGTTTACTCATCTTTATTATTTTCCTACCCCAAATGTATTTGACCGTACACCTGATAGCTTTGATTTAGGCAAGTTCTGTGAATTTTCAGCTGTGTATATAGATTTACTGGATGACTACTTAAAATATTGTAAACCTTGTGCTGTATTTATACCTTCTACAATTGCCATCGAAGAGCCGGTTGCTGGAATGGCAACTTATGCAGCTGCTAAAGCTGCAATGGAAACTTGGTGCATGCAGTACGGTAATCAGAACCCTAACATAACTTTTCTTGTAAAAAGGTTACCTAGGCTAGAATCAAGACAAACTGCAACTTACCTTGCTTTAAGTGAAGACCCAATTAGTTATATTTCTAAAGTAATAACAGAAATGGAGTTATTAAGTGGATAAAGCATTTCTTATGGAAGAATACGAGCAGACCATGTTTGTTGAAGAGCAATTGGCAACTCGTGTTGATTCTTTGTCGATAGCTGATGTGTGTTGTGAAATTGCAGAAGAGTCAGGCGTTAAATTTGAAGCATTGTTAGAATTCGCTATGGCCCATGAATACATTTTCCTAGATACCAGTAGTTTTGAAACTTTTCTAAATGATATTGACAAAAACGGGCTACCCACTGATGTATCTATTGCGACTAAATTAATAATCTGGGATTTAGATGACACACTTTGGCGTGGCACACTAAGTGAGGATGATAAGGTCTTTTTATTGAGCTTAGCTGAATATATTCGACCGTTATGTGAAGCCGGTGTAATGCATAGCATTTGTTCAAAAAATGATAAAGAGAATACCCGCAGGAAATTGCAGGAGTTTGAGCTTTGGGACTATTTTGTGTTCCCCTCAATAAATTGGGAATCTAAAGGAGCTAGATGTGCCCAGATCATATCGGACATGCAGCTTAGGAGTGTTAATGTTCTATTTATTGACGATAATAAGCTAAACCTCCATGAAGTTCGCCATTGTTGTCCAAAAATTCAAATTTGTGAAGCAGAGTTAGCCGAAGAAAAGCTAAATGGTTTGATGAATGAAAACGCCAATAATAAAGATAAAAGCCTTAAAAGACTTAACCAGTACAAATTGTTAGAGAAGAAACATATCGCCAAAACTAACTTTTCTGATAATTCCTCTTTCTTAAAAGATAGCCAGATTCAAGTAACACTTGTCCCTGTAGATGCGCACCTGACTAGGTTACAAGAATTGGTTAGTCGCACTAATCAGTTAAATTTTACTAAACTTAGGCAATCAGACTCTGAATTGGAAACCTTATTGTCAAAGTGCAGAAGTATCGCGATTAAAGTTTCAGACAAGTATGGAGATTATGGTGTTGTAGGACTGGTTTGTTTACAAGATAACCAAGCTGTGCATTTCTTATTTTCTTGTAGAATTTTAGGTATGAAAGTTGAGTGCTTTCTTTACGACTATTTTAATCGACCTGCTATAGATATAGTTGATCCAGTTGCAGTTGATTTGCTAAATGAACAAGCGCAGAGCTGGATTAGCATCTCGGAGAACCTCGAGTGAAATTTGATTCTAAAATGTCGCCAATTCTTATTTGTGGCTGTCATGGAGGCGGTACTTCTTATACGACCAAGCTATTAAGATGGCAGGGCGTATTTGCAGGGGCGGATACAACTTGCAGCATGTTTGAACGAGCGACCCATGAGTCTAAGTGTTTCCAAATTGCCAATGAGACTATGCTGCAAACTGTCCTTACTGATTGTCCGGTTGGTTTACGAACCAGTGAATTAAGTTGGTTTCAAAAATGGGAGCAAAAAATTTCATCAGACTCAATGCTAGAAACCTTGAAAAGCCATATCGATATCGATCTACTTTTCCCCAAGTATTTCGGGGATAAAAAAACAATAGATATAGATGGGAATTGGGGGTGGAAAGACCCTAGAAACAGCTTAACTTTACCTATATGGAAGACAATTTTCCCAGAGTTAAGAGTGCTTGTGGTGGTTAAAGAGCATGTAGAGGAAAAGTTAGGAAAATCCAGTTCTGGTTCATGGTTTAAATCAAAATCAACTGAATATGTTAGGCAAAAATATATGCAACCTAATGTTGCAGGGGTAAAGCCAGAGAATGTTTTTTATTTTAAATTTGACTTGGCCTTGAAAGAGTTAAATGTTTTTAATGAAATGCGTAGGTGGTTAAGTTTATCTGATCTTTCCCAAGATGAATTTACTGCTTTATTAGAGAAAACTCGTTATGACAACTGATATTTCTAAACTATTGACGATTGTTATTCCGATTTATCAACGATTAGGAAATGTTGAAAGGCTCTGCCGTTATTACGCTAGTTTAGGTTGCGATATTGTTGTGGCTGACAATTCAGAGGTTGCTTTAGAAAAACCGGAAAATTTAGATTTTGTAACTTGGGTAGCTAACCCTAAGTGGAAGTTTTTTGAAAAATATGCTCAAGTTTTTGAGGATATTAACACACCTTATGTGCTGCCATGTGCGGATGATGATTTTGTTGTTAAAGAGTCGATTTATAAAGGAGTTGATTACCTAGAGGCAAATAGAGATGTAGTATTAGTAAATGGTTATCATGCAAGGTTTCGTACTATTGAAGATAATGCTGTCGCTTTTTATCCATCCGAAGTTGTGCTTTCTAATAAACATTCCAATAGACATATACTTAAATTAATTAACGATAACTTTAGCTGCAATGACCCTTGGGAGAGGGTTGCTTATAACTTAAAGCATATTGGCGGGATTGATTATTCATTATACAGAACGCCAGTTGCACAAGCAGCCTATAGTATGGTTAAAAATAATAGCCAATTCTGGCCCATAAATTGTACCCCTTTTATCATTTGTTTTGTGGTCGCAGCTTTAGGAAATATCAGATATTTGCCAGAATTATGGTTACTTAAGAATATGGGGGAGCGAATAATTTCAAATGCCAACCGCAGTTACCCTAGCTATTTACAAAAAGACTTTTCCTTTTGTGACTCTTTGTCTGATATAGATTTTTCACCTATTAATGCATTTATCCAATCAAAAAATATTGCTTTACCGGTAGGTTATCATGCACATTTCATTCAATCATTATTTGACAAAATGTGTAGCCGTCGAGGTTTAGATAAAAGTACCTATGAAAGCTTGTTTTCCAATGGTGTATTTCAATACGATGAAACTCAGCTTAAATCAGAGTTGAAAGGGGTCAGACATTATATTAGAAAATTCAGTGAATAAAATGAAAGCCTTATATTTTATTATTCATGAGGGCGGCCTCAAACTTCTCATTAGATAAAGTAATTAACGTTAGCATTTCTGAATTTATATTCCCTGTTATGCTTGTCCCTCTAGAGCCTAGCTTATTGGCAAAATTTATTTTAGTTTCTTTTTTATCGAAAAGCGCTACATAAACATCAAATTCTATTGCAATGTAGGTTTTTTGAATTAAAACACTCAATGGGCTATCTGGTTTATAATCCTCACGCCTTGCTGCTTTTAATAGTGCAATATCGCAGTCAGAGGCACTAAGTACTAACTTTAAACTCTGACGAGAAATATAGCGCTCTGTTAATAGGCTGCCTTTTTGGAGGTCCACTATTGGGCAATAGATTATTGGGCTCCCGAAGCTTGTGTTATCATAAAGCTGCCCACTATTGTCGATGAAAATTGAGGTTACCTTGCCTTTTTTTATACATTTAGAGTTGATTTTTGGGTACTGATTATCTTGAAAAGTAATGATGTAGTCGTATTCGAAGTCATTTATATCAGCAGTAGAGTCATCTATTAATATATCTACCGCTTTACCTTTCCATTTGTAGGTCTCATAAATGGCTTTCATCGCCCAATAATTGAATATTTTAGAATTAGATACGATTGCAATAGAACAACTGGATAAGTTTTGCTCAATTAAATTCACTTCTCGTTTATTTTTTGAAAATGAAGAAGTATCAATGTAATTAATCGAAGTTAATTGATTTGTTATGACTTGGAGTGTTTCAGACCACTTTTCTAATACTTGGGATAACTTGCTGTTACTTCCAAAGTCAGTGGTGCTGGCATTCAATTTAGTTAAAACCGCATTTGCATAATTAACCGTTCCATATAGATAATAAAACAATAGGGACTTACCTTTTTTATAGGAGGCAAATAACATTTCTTTTTGTCTATCAATAATAAATTTCACATCTTCGGCGCAGGTGATTTCTTTTTCTAATAAAGCCTCAAAGGCACTGAGTTCTTTAAGAAGCAATTCTTGTGAAAATTGCTTTTCGAATTTTTCTGAATAATTTTCTAAACCACTTGATGAGAACACTTTGGTTTTAAGAGCATCTAATGTTTGTTGTTTTTGTTCAATTGTTGCAACAATCAACAGGTCATCGGGTCTAATAGGTAAGGTGCCTTTTATTTTCGCTCCATCGCTGCAGTTATAGAAAGATTGGGCTTTAGGTTTTGCCGCTGTTACTTGCTCAATAACTTGTCTTGATACTTTAAATTCGTGTTTGGTATTTACAGTAGGCCTAAAATTGCCAGGTACAACTATAGATGTATTATTTTTAGCAGAATAATCATAGGTTTCTTCACCATCATCTTGATAGTAACCAGACGATTTTGAGTGGTGATGTTTTACACTAACAAAGCCTAAGTCGACCCCAATTAAATAAATGCTGGTAAACCCCATGCAGCTAAATAAATCACATACAAAGTTACTTACTGTCGGGAAGGCGTTTTGTAACACCTCATAGTTTTCTCGCCCTAATATATTTAAAGCTGATACTGTAGATGACTCCCCTTCTTTAAATGCCACTATAACGTCTTTGTATAAATCACAAGTATCCGGATGAATGCCGTTACATGAAATCAGGGTGATTTGTTTCAAGTATTTTAAATCACCGACTAATGCTGCCCAATCAAAGGTACAGCGATTTTGCTCTATTTCAGCATGAAAATCTGGTGTGATGTTATGCCTGTGTAGTGCTTGTAACGCTGTGCCACAGCTAATGACTACAGCCTGTCCTTGCCATTCTTTGATGGCATCAATAGATGAATCTAAAGAAGGGCCATTACCTACAATGAAGATGGGAACCTCTTTGTCATCGTAACTTAGTTTTTCACTTGGGGCGGCCGTTAGGATTGGGATTTTACGGTTCATCCCCTCTTTGGTGTGCGAAATTCCATAGTATGCATGGTCAAAATATTCTCCCATAGCTATAACGACTTGTAATTGTTCTCTAAGCTGACTGATAGCAGAATTTAAAGATGCGTTATAATAGCTTTGGTAGAAGTAAGTACTATTCAGAATATATGGGCCAATTGCATAAAATTGGCTGAGTAAGTCTCTAAATAAGTTAGTGCCGTCATCTCCAATATTAAGATAAATGCGAGACTCTGATTGTTCGACTGTTTCGAAGATTTTTTGCCAGTCGATGGCAAACAAAGAAGCGTAAAAAAAATCAGAGTTTGGCTCACATATAAAGAGTTTTTCGACCGTATGTTCGTTTAATAATTTTTCTAATTGATACCCAGCGCCTAAACCAAACATGATTATTGATGGGACGTTTTCGGGTAATGCACCTACCTTTTCTTCTGCTTGTTGTAACAACTCTTCAGTCTCTTTTACAAACTGATAATGAATATAGTGAGCTAATTTGGTGCCTTTGTATCCAAGTACTAATCCATCTTTATTAGGTTGTTCATTAAAATTTTCGAAATTGAGAAGACATTCTGTTTCGGGGAAATTGCCATACAGTGTATGAAGGTTTTTAATATGTAATAGATTTACTTCGCCGCAAGCGCTTTCAGTAGGCAGCCATTTTTTTGGTGTATAATTTTTAAATTCATCATAAATATTTGGGAAATACTTTTTAAAAGCCTCTAGGTTATTGCTGAGCTTTTCGTGTGGGGCTGCCAACAAAGTTTGTTGCTTTAGATCTACATTTGGAGTCCAACTTGGTACGTAATCCAAGTAGCTTCCTTCTGTTTTAATTGAAAAGCCACGCTCTTGAATATCAACCCAATTTCGAGTAACAATTTCTTGTTCCAGCGAATCAAAAACCTGATGATTATAATGTTTGTATAAATGGAAATTTGATATGTTGCAGTGGTTACTTAATTCATTTATGTCTGTTAATAGATCCCTACCATCCTTTCCAAGTTGTAAAAATATTGATGTGTTTTTTTGTTGTACCAAAGAAAAGATATTACTCCAAGAAATAGTCATTACTGAGCATTTGAAATATTGAAGCTCAGGCTCATAAATAATCAAGTTTTTAATGTTGTGTTGTTTAAGTAAAAGCTCTAGATGTAGTCCGAGTCCGCACCCTAATACCACTAAACAATCTATGTTTTTGGGTAATGGTTTTTGCTGTTCTTTTAGTGTGTAGCTATTTAGTGATTGAATACTGTCAAGGGGCTGTTCATTTTCATTCACTTCACTACTACTATTGGGTAGGTTTTCTTTTAATAGTATTGCAGGGCAGTGATGTTGCTTTTGAGTAAATTGTTCTAAAATTTCTTTTTTTGGATGGAATCCATAAACTGTTCTTCCTTGCCCATAATCTACTATGTTGTGTTCACCATGTTTATTGATAAAAAGTGAATAGTTACTTAAATCGGTCGATTCTACGTAACTTAACAAAGATGGAATATTTCTCTGAAAAGCATTTATATTACTTTTTTGAGTTTTTAGAATATGAACCGCGAGTTTATCATCAAGTAATGCTTGTTTTTCTTCATCTTTTTCAATATGCAGTCGAATATTTTTAAGCATCTTTTATATAAACCCTTTTAATATCAATCATTTCTTTGATTATTCCATTTAACAGGGCTGCTTCGCAATCAATTCTTGTATACAGGTATGGGATTTAATAAATAGGTATAGTTGTCTATAAAACTGTTTGATTACTTTTCAGATGATATTCTGCTATGGTCTTAAAAGTCATTTAAGGATTTTACTATGATTAATTTCGATTCTACTGCTAACTCATCGTTGTTATCGCAAGTTCAGAATAAACAAGAATCTATTCTAGAGAAGCTATCGTCAGGTAAAAAAATCAATAGTGCTGCAGATGGTGCAGCTGCTCAGCAAATTATTGACCGTTTAACATCTGAAGTAGAAGGTGGCCGACAGGCTATTTCTAATGCTTATGATGGTGTGTCGCTAACGCAAGTAGCGGAAGGTGGGTTGGCTGGCATTAACGATGATGTTAACCGTATAAGAGAGTTGTCTGTGCAATCTGGTAATGGTTTATTGACGGATGCTGACAGAAAAGCGATTCAATCTGAAGTGTCTCAACTTCAAGAAAACATTTCCCAAACTATAGAACAAACAGAATTCGCGGGTAAATCTTTACTGTCTAACGATGGCTCAATTGATTTTCAAGTGGGCACTAATGCAGACCAAAAAATTGGCGTTGGTACCCGTGATGTTGTTTCTGGCTTAAATGATATCCTTAATGTGGATTTAAGTTCAGCAGATGGTGTAGAAGATGCGTTAGCTGCTGCAGACACCGCCACAGAATTTGTAGGAAGTGTTCGCGCTGATATAGGGGCAACGCAAAGCCAGTTTGAAAGTGCCGCTCGCAACCTAATACAAACAAATGTAAATGTAGCGGCGGCAAGAAGTAGGATTCAAGATACGGATTATGCCCAGGCTAGTTCAGAAAATGCAGCCGCGGGGATATTGAGCCAAACTAGTATTTCTGTGCAGAGTATGGCTAATCAACAACAAGAACAGGCTTTGTCATTATTGAGTGGTTAGTTTGCTTACCTGTGTATTTTTAAAACGAGTAGCTAAGCTACTCTTTTTTTTGAGTTTTGTTTCGTAAAGCTTACTATTGTTCAATAAAAAAGCATTTTATTAAAATTGCTTGAAATTCAGTTGCTATCCCCTCTCGAATGGTTAGAATCATTTGATAAAGTTAAATGAATACAAGCAAAACTGAGGGTGCATGAGCAATATTTTGATTATTTGTTCTGATGAAGAGCAAGCCAATAATCTAACCACTATTCTTACCTTTCTTGGTGAATGCTGCTCTAGTGTTTTATTTTCTTCAGCCATTGAAACGTTAAAAATAAATCCAGATATAGAGTCTGTGCTTGTAGATGGTGCGAGTACTGAATTAGTCAGTGATATAGGCGAAAAGTTTCCGAGTATCCCATTCATCTTATTAGGGCACTACGATAACTTTAAACCTAAATCGAATATTGTTGGAGTTATAGGTGAGCCAATAACTTACCCAGCTTTGACTCAGATGCTACATAGATGCCAAGAGTATCGTCGTCGTCAACCCTCTAGAAAGCCAAGTACTCACCAAAAGCCCAGACTCTTTCGTAGTTTGGTTGGAAAAAGCGATCATATACGGAATGTGAGACACCTCATCGAACAAGTAGCGCCCAAAGAAGCAAACGTACTCATTTTAGGTGAGTCAGGTACCGGAAAAGAGGTAATAGCGCGCAACGTACACTTTATGTCGAATCGTAAAGAAGGTATTTTTATTCCAGTAAATTGTGGCGCTATTCCAGGAGAATTACTTGAAAGTGAATTATTTGGTCATGAAAAAGGCGCCTTTACTGGTGCGATAGGAACACGTAAAGGTCGTTTTGAAATGGCCGAAGGGGGGACTCTCTTTTTAGATGAAATTGGGGATATGCCTTTGCAAATGCAGGTGAAATTGCTCAGGGTCTTACAAGAGAGAACATATGAAAGGGTAGGTGGAAATAAACCGATAAAATGTGACGTTCGTGTTATTGCTGCTACTCATCGAAACTTAGAAATCATGATTAAAGATGGTACGTTTAGAGAGGACTTGTACTATCGATTGAACGTGTTTCCCATTGATAGCCCTGCCTTAAGAGAACGTAAAGAAGATATCCCTCTATTACTACAAGAGTTAGTGTGTCGCTTACAAGAAGACAACGCTCAGATTAAATTTACAGAAAACGCATTGAAGTCATTGATGGAACATAAATGGCCAGGAAATGTTCGAGAACTGTCAAATTTAGTTGAGCGCTTGATGATTTTATATCCTGAGCAGCTCATTGATCTAGCTGACTTACCTTTTAAATATAAACATTTAGATATTGACCCTTACGAGCCTGAGTACCCAGAAGAGTTACTCGAGCGTGAAGCTATTAATGCTTTATTTAGAGATAACACCGAAGAAGATGACTCTGCGAACGATGCTTCATCTAAAGAGTTGCCGGTTGATGGTTTAAATTTGAAAGAATACATTTCTGACTTAGAAGTAAGTTTAATCTCTCAAGCATTAGAACAACAAGATTGGGTCGTTGCCCGAGCGGCTGAAGCCTTAGGAATGCGCCGTACTACCCTGGTAGAAAAAATGCGCAAATACAATATCAACAAAGCGTAACTTCACAATACGGCTTTTTAAATCATTAAGCCGCCATTTCTTTGACAAAAAAAACTGTTGATTTTTAACCTAACCTTTTGTTTTAAAATGTTTTTTCTTTTGGCATGACATGTGCTTTATAACTCTCGTAATCATTCTGTCTAAGTTTTGACGTGGGGAATTTATGGGATCTAACACTGGCTTGCCAAAAAATAAAATTAAAGAGACTAAGCTGGAGGCTGAGTTAGTATCTAACGATCACTTTTTAGTCGAAGATGAACCTTTAGAGCTTGATGCTTTGCGCTTACAAGCAAACCGTTTAGAGCATTTATTGCAGGTTATGCCAGCTGGTGTAGTGGTTATAGATGGTAAAGGTATAGTGAAGCAATCTAACCAACTAGCTAAGACCTTATTGGGCGAGCCTTTGGAAGGTCAGTCTTGGCGCGCCATTATTCTTCGCTCTTTCAAGCCCCAGGCTGATGACGGTCACGAAGTATCTTTGTTTGACGGTCGTAAAGTTAAATTATCCATTACACCTTTAGGAAAAGAGCCGGGGCAACTTATTGTTTTAACCGATTTAACAGAAACTCGTCAGTTGCAACAAAGAATTGGGCACCTTCAAAAGTTATCTTCCTTAGGGAAAATGGTTGCGTCCTTAGCACATCAAATACGTACTCCTTTATCTGCAGCCATGTTATATGCAGCAAACTTGTCAAACAATACCTTGAATAAAAGCTCTAGAGATAAGTTTAGTGAAAAACTGCAATCTCGATTGAGAGATTTAGAAAGCCAAGTGAACGATATGTTGTTGTTTGCAAAGAGCGGTGATGGCCAAGTTGTGAGTAATATCTCTATTAAAAGTTTAATGTCGGAGCTACAACAAGACGCCGATGCCATGTTGCAAAAACAACAAGCAATATTAACCCTACAGCAACCAGAATCTGATATTGCAATTTTGGGCAATAAAACGGCCTTGTTAGGCGCACTACAAAACCTAATCCACAATGCCCTTACTGTTAAGCCTGAAAACGCAGTGATAAATTTATCTGTAAATCAAGATAATGATGAGCCTAACTGGGTATGTCTCAGTGTAAAGGATAATGGCCCTGGCATCAGTGATGAAAACATTAATCGTATATTTGAGCCATTCTATACAACCAAGAGTAACGGGACTGGACTAGGGTTAGCGGTAGTAAAAAGTGTCGCCCAGTCTCACCAAGGTAAGGTAAGCGCAAGTAACTTAGCTGATGGTGGGGCGTGTTTCACACTAAGGCTACCTGTACATAATTCAAATAGTTTAAAAGAAACATCGATTAAATCCGCACAATACAATCAGTCGCAACCATACTATGCCGATGCGGCGGGGAGTTTATAAATGAGTCAAGCAAAGATATTAATTGTTGAGGATGATGCTGGTTTACGTGAAGCACTAGTAGATACATTATTGTTAGGTGGCTATAAAGTTATTGAAGCTGATAGCGGTGAGCGGGCTTTGATTATACTTGCTGAAGAGGTAGTCGATTTGGTCGTAAGTGACATCCAAATGTCTGGTATGAGTGGTTTGTCATTGTTGAAGAATATAAAAAACAAACACCCTAATCTTCCCATCTTATTAATGACGGCATATGCCACTATAAATGATGCGGTACAGGCCATGCGTGATGGTGCAACAGATTATCTGTCAAAACCTTTTGCCCCTGAAGTGTTACTTAATTTAGTAGGCCGCTATGCTCCAGCCCATAAAGTTGAATCAAGAACACCTGTAGTTGATGATCCTAGTAGTTTGCAACTACTGGCATTAGCTAAAAAAGTAGCGGTATCAGAAGCAACGGTCATGGTACTTGGGCCCAGCGGCTCGGGTAAAGAAGTGCTTGCTAGATATATTCATGACCAATCCAATCGTAGCGCGAAGACATTTGTGGCAATTAATTGTGCAGCTATCCCAGAAAATATGCTTGAAGCTACTTTGTTTGGTTATGAGAAAGGTGCATTTACTGGTGCTTTACAAGCTTGTCCTGGTAAGTTCGAACAGGCTCAAGGGGGAACTATCTTATTGGATGAAATCAGTGAGATGGATCTTAGCTTACAAGCTAAATTATTAAGGGTGTTACAAGAAAAGGAAGTAGAAAGGTTAGGAAGCCGTAAAACGATTTCTCTTGATGTAAGGGTGATTGCAACCAGTAATCGAAACCTAAAGCAAACGGTTGATGCTGGTGAGTTCAGAGAGGATTTATATTATCGCCTCAATGTATTTCCATTAATTTGGTTACCTCTTGATAAGCGAGCAGGTGATATTGTGCCTTTGGCAGTACATTTAATTGAGCGTCATTGTCAAAAATTGGGTAATGCCATACCCAAGTTAACAGCAGCTGGTCGAAGTAAATTGTTGCAACACAGTTGGCCCGGAAATGTCCGAGAGCTGGAAAACGTAATTCAACGAGCATTAATTTTATCTGATGGAACACAAATCGATGCAATTGACCTTATGATCGAACAAGACCTTGCCGTTGGTGTTAGAACTCCTGAAATTGAAGCAGTAGAAGAAGACAACAGTAAGCTTGGCTCAGAATTGCGACAACAGGAACATCAGATTATTTTGGATACATTACAAAGTTGTAAAGGCCGCCGTAAAGATGTCGCGGAACGTCTAGGGATAAGCCCAAGAACCCTACGTTATAAGCTTGCCAAAATGAGAGAGGTGGGCATAGACCTACCTGCATAGTTGCTTGAATTTTGCACAATATTTAGATTGATTTTAAACCACCTGAATAGGTGGTTTTTTTATACCTAATAGATTGTTAAGTCTGTCAAGAATATGACACTGATTTTTTTAACGTTAAGTCATGTAACTAATTGTATTTTATGTAAAAAATATTTTTTTCTGTTGTGTTTGTATTTGGCATCTAGCTTGCTATTGGATAGATACATCAATTTCAAAATATAAAATACGTCAACGGGTATTGGGAGCAAGTTCATGGATATAAAAGCGCAGTCAATCTATCAAGAACTGCAAGGTATGGCCGAGCAGACCAAAATGGGGCTGGGTGAGTCTGGCGGGATTGCTACCAACCCTTCGTCGCAGAACTTTGCTGAACTACTGAGCCAAGCCGTCGGCACTGTGAACGATATGCAGCTAGAGTCAAAAGATAAAGCGATGGCGTTTGAAATGGGCGATAAAAGTCTTAGTTTAGCCGATGTAATGGTCGCTAAAGAAAAAGCAGGAATCGCGTTTGAGGCTACTGTACAAGTAAGAAACAAAGTGCTTGATGCTTACAAACAAATTATGAATATGCCAGTTTAGGAGTTAGGTTTTGGCTGAAGCTGCGAGTACAGAATTAGCAATGAGTGATATGAATACAGACTTGTATCCTAATGACTCAGGTGCGGAACAAAAGTCTGGGTTTATGGACTCAGTTGGTAATGCCGATATGATGCGCCAAATTACCTTGATTGTGGCGTTAGTAATATGTGTGGCTATTGCTGTGTTTATTTTTCTTTGGGCGCAAGAGCCAGATTATCGTCCTTTAGCCAAAATGGAGACGCAAGAATTAATTGAAACATTAGATTATCTTGATCAAGCCCAAATCGATTATCGCTTAGAGGGTAACGTTATATACGTTAGTAGTGAGCAGTATCAGAGTATAAAAATTGGCATGACTAGGCAAGGGATCTCACAAGGAGAGTCAGCTGGTAGTGATATTATTATGCAAGATATGGGGTTTGGGGTTAGCCAGCGTGTCGAAAAAGAGCGTTTAAAACACGCTAGAGAAAAGCAAATTGCCAGCACCATTGAAGAAATCAATTCGATCGCAAGAGCAAAGGTTTTACTCGCCTTGCCGAAAGAAAACGTATTTGCCCGCAGAGAGAAGAAAGCTAGTGCGACAGTAGTGGTCACGAGCAAACGTGGTGCTATGATCACGTCCGGTGAGGTAAACTCTATCATTGATATTGTTGCATCTTCTGTGCAGGGGTTAGAGCCAGAACGAGTAACTGTCAGTAATAGTAATGGGCGCTTATTAAACTCGGGCTCACAAGATGCCGAATCGGCGCGTTCCCGCAAAGAGTATGAGTTAGAGAAAAAGCGTGAATCGGAATATCTAGAAAAAATTGATTCAATTCTCATTCCTGTTTTAGGCATAGGTAATTATACAGCCCAAGCTGATGTCACCATGGATTTTACTTCGGTAGAACATACGCAACGCAGTTACAACCCTGATTTGCCTGCCATTAGAAGTGAAATGACGGTTGAAGATAATAGTATCGGAGGGGTCATTGCAGGTATACCCGGCGCGTTAACAAATCAACCTCCATTAGATGCAAATATTCCCGAACGAGCTAATGGCAATTCAACACAACAAACTACACCAGGCCGAAATCATAAAGAAGAGACTCGAAATTACGAGTTAGATACAACCGTTAGCCACACAAAGCAGCAAGTTGGAGTGATACGTCGTTTGAGTGTATCGGTAGCATTAGACTACATAACTAATACAGCAGCAGATGGTACAGAGAGCAGTGCGCCAAGACCTCAGGCTGAACTTTTGGATATTCGACGTTTATTGCAAGGTGGAATAGGGTTTGATGTTACCCGTGGCGACACCTTAGAAGTAGTTAGTATTCCATTTAGTCGTGATGCAGATTACGAAGCCGTTGATTTACCATTTTGGGAAGATCCTGTCTTTATGCCCATGATAAAGTTAGGTGGTGGTATTTTCATTATTGCCTTGTTGATCTTGTTTGTGGTTAGACCTATGGTCAGCAAACTTATTCACCCTGAAGAGCTGAAGAGTAATGACTTAGATGCTGATGAAGGCTTAGATTTAGGTGATGAAAGTATCAGCCTATTAGCGGAAGAGTTTGATGAATCTCAAGTAGGCTTTGCAGCAGACGGTACCTTTATGCTACCTGATTTACATAAAGATGAAGACGTATTAAAAGCAGTAAGAGCCTTGGTAGCTAATGAGCCAGAGTTATCTTCACAGGTTGTTAAAAACTGGATGATGCTTGATGATTAATCTAGGATTTAACAAAAAGAGTATTGAGGGCTAGGTTGTGGATGAAGAAAAGGTAGAAGACACCGGGTATGATGTCGGAAAATTAGAAGGTGTTGATAAAGCGGCCATATTATTACTTAGCCTGTCAGAAGAAGACGCGGCACAAATTCTTAAGCACCTTGAGCCAAAAGAAGTACAAAAATTAGGTCAGGCCATGGCTTCAATTGAAGATATGACTCAGCCTAAAATTACGGCAGTACACAAAAGTTTTATCGAAGAAATCCAAAATTACAGTACCATTGGATTCCAGAGCACTGATTTTGTGAAGCGAGCACTAACTTCGGCGTTAGGAGAAGATAAAGCTGCTAACCTAATCGACCAAATATTAATGGGGTCAGGTGCAAAAGGCCTCGATTCATTGAAATGGATGGATTCGAAACAAGTCGCCAGCATTATTCGCAATGAGCATCCGCAAATACAAACCATCGTTATGTCTTATTTAGATGCTGAGCAATCAGCTGAAATATTGAGTCAGTTCCCTGAAAAAGTGCGGCTAGACTTGATGATGAGGGTCGCTAATCTTGAAGAAGTTCAACCTGCTGCATTACAAGAATTAAATGAAATTATGGAGAAACAGTTTGCTGGTCAAGCTGGAACCCAAGCTGCGAAGATGGGCGGGCTAAAATCTGCTGCTGATATTATGAACTACCTAGATACCAATATCGAAGGTCAGTTAATGGATGCTATTCGTGAGCAAGATGAAGAAATGAGCCAGCAAATCCAAGATCTTATGTTCGTATTTGATAATCTTGCTGAAGTCGACGATAGAGCTATTCAAGCCATACTCCGTGAAGTACAACAAGAGGCATTGCTAAAAGCTATTAAAGGTGCTGAAGACGAACTTAAAAACAAGATCACTAAAAACATGTCTAAACGTGCGGCTGAAATGCTAATCGATGATTTAGAGGCTATGGGCCCAGTACGTATTAGTGAGGTCGAAACGGCACAAAAAGAAATTCTATCTGTCGCTAGGCGCTTAGCTGATTCAGGTGAAATCATGTTAGGTGGTGGTGGCGGTGATGAATTCTTATAAGTGTCTGATGAGTTTTAAAAGGTAGTTTTATGACTGACAATGAATTGGAAGAAGAGTTTAAGACATGGGACATTCCTTATGTTGAACAAAAAACTTCAAAGGTCGATTTAGATAAAACTAATGCCTTAAACCGAAAGTCTGACTGGAAATACGAACCTCCAGAGCCAGAAATCGAAATTCTACCTCCTACAGCCGAGGAAATTGAAGCAATAAGAGCAGCTGCTCATGCTGAAGGTTTTGCTGATGGCCAAAAACAAGGTGAAAAAGAAGGTTATCAACTAGGTTTAGAAAATGGTCAAAAAGAGGGGTACGAAAAAGGGTTAGAGCAAGGAACACAAGAAGGCTTAGCTAGTGGAGTGGAGCAAATACAGCAGAACATCACTTTATGGGAGAGCTTAATTGAAAGTATTCAAAACCCTATTACTAAAGTAGAGCATCAACTTGAACAAGAGTTGGTTTTGTTAGCCGTCAGTTTAGCTAGAGCAGTAATTCGAAGTGAAGTGAAAACTAACCATGACCTTATATTTCAAGCGTTAAGTGAAGGTCTAAAGGTATTACCCATTCAAGAAAAGCATTATCAAATTCGTTTACACCCAGAAGATATTGTTCGACTAAATAACCATTTCTCAGAAGAAGAACTGACTAAACATAGGTGGGATCTGGTTGCAGATCCTGAGTTGTCGGCTGGTGGATGTGAAATCGTAACGGATTCAAATGCGGTTGACTTATCAGTTGAACGACGTGTTCGAGGTGTCATAGATAAATTTTTACTGGAGCAGGGCCTAAGTCATGTCGCTGCCAGTAGTGACGATTGAAAGTCAGCATATGTTAGAGAGAATCAAAAAATTAAAACACCAAATTCCCTATGTACCCGTAGTTGCCAGTGGTAAGTTGGTCAGAGGTATAGGGCTTACACTTGAAGCAGTTGGTTGCCAAATGCCTGTCGGTAGTCAATGTTTGATTCAAACGATTGATGGCGAAATTGAAGCTGAAGTTGTTGGTTTTGCTGAAAATATTACCTATTTAATGCCCACTGAAGCTGTAAAAGGTATCGTCCCTGGCTCAAGAGTATTACCTCTCAACAGAGAGCAAGGTTTGGCCGTAGGTATGGAGTTATTGGGCCGTGTTGTAGATGGTAACGGTCAACCACTTGATGGTCTAGGGCCTGTTAATGCTGAAACGAGAGTGCCGTTAACTAAACCACCAATGAACCCTTTATTACGTAAACCTATTACACAACCATTAGATGTAGGGGTAAGAGCTATTAACTCTGTTATCACGGTTGGCTCTGGACAACGTATGGGCTTGTTTGCTGGCAGTGGTGTAGGTAAAAGTGTGTTGATGGGCATGATGACGCGCGGAACTACCGCAGATGTTGTTGTTGTGGGGTTAGTGGGTGAAAGAGGCCGTGAGGTTAAAGAGTTTATTCAAGATATATTAGGTGAAGAGGAGCGAAAGAAGTCTGTAGTAGTAGCCGCTCCTGCGGATACCTCGCCATTAATGCGACTTAAAGGGTGTGAAACAGCCATTACTATTGCTGAATATTTTCGAGATAAAGGTCTAAACGTTTTATTACTGGTTGATTCATTGACCCGCTACGCCATGGCACAGCGAGAGATTGCACTAGCTGTTGGAGAGCCTCCAGCGACTAAGGGGTACCCGCCTTCTGTTTTCGCCAAGCTACCTGCGTTAGTCGAAAGAGCGGGCAATGGCTCTGAGACCCAAGGTTCTATTACTGCGTTTTATACCGTGCTCACTGAAGGGGATGATTTACAAGACCCTATTGCGGATGCGGCGCGCGCCATTTTAGATGGACATATAGTGTTGTCTCGTGATTTAGCTGATTCTGGGCATTATCCCGCGATAGATATTGAAGCATCAATAAGTCGAGTGATGCCCATGGTTGTGTCCGAAGAGCACGTACTACGAGCCAGACGTATTCGCCAAGTTTATGCCACCTACCAAAGAAATAGAGATTTAATCAGTATTGGCGCATATTCAAAAGGAACAGATCCTCGGATTGATTTGTCGATAAACGCTGAGCCTGCAATTAATGCTTTTTTACAACAAGGAATGACACAAGTTTTAGATTTTGAACATAGCACAGCAGATATGACAACATTGAGTAGTGGGCTGGGGACAGGTTGAGTAGATTAATACTTGAGAAGCTTTTTTAATGGCTAACTCGCAATTGGATGTCGTAGCTGAGTGGGAGCGACAAAAAGAGCAAAAAATGGTAGACGTTTTTCGTAAGGCGCAGCAGTTTGCCCAAAGTAATAAGCAGAAATTATCTGGATTAGAAAACTATCGTTTAGATTATTTAAGGCAAGTACAGCAAAAAGCAAAGCAAGGTATCGGCAGTTTAACTTTTGGGCAACATCACCAGTTTATAGGTAAGTTAGACAAGGCATGTGAGATGCAGGTTCAAGCATTAAATAAGGCACTTGTTGTGGCCGAACAAAGGCGTGGGCAATGGTTACAACAACAACGTAAGCGTAAAGCGGTAGAAATGCTCCTAGAAAAGCAACAAATTGCAAAACAGAAACGAGAAGATAGACAAGAGCAAATAATGCTTGATGAGATGTCGTTACAAAAATACCTCCGCAAATAGCTCAGTTTTATAAATTGGAATAGTCCTTGCTCTACCTAGTTTGAGCACACATTTATTTTTTATCCATTAGATATTTAATTGTTACAGGCTTTAAACTTATATTCTCTGTAACATACTGAAAAATATCATTTAAATATCTATGGAGTGACCCAGTACTATGAGGTTAAGGACTTTACAATGATGCAACAAGTTGCCACAACTAAATCAGAACTTGCCGCTTTTGCCATAGGAGCTGAAGCGAGCGGTCAGCAAGACTCTGCGGTGAAAGAGCAGTTTGGTTTATTGCTAAAAGATCAACAAAATAGCCTGAATAAGAATGATAAGGCAGTTAATTCTGTAAAAGATGTGGCAACGAAAGATCCAGTTTCAGATAATGAACAGGCTATTGAGGTAGTTTCCTCAAAACATGCCAAAGAAAAATACGACTCGGATAAGGTTAAAGACACTGCTACGTTGGATGGTAAGTCTGCGAAGTCGCAACCAGAAGTTGAAGGGCATGATGATGTCAAAGTCACATCACCTCATAAAGGTGAACACGACGTACTCCCAAGAGATTTAGACATAGATATGTCTAAGTCGGAAAAGACTGCTGACTTTATCTCAGAAAGTGAGGTAGTAACCGATTTGGAAACGATAGACGTTCAACAATGGGTTAATTTAGTAGATAACTTACAAGGTTTGAATAAAAACAAGAGAGATTTGCAGCCAGATACTCAAGATCAAATAGTAAAAGAGTCTGAAGGCGAGCTTGCGCTATCAGACCTAGAGCATAACCTAGAGACATTAAACTTTTCCACTTCGGCATATGCCGATACAATACAAGCCCCACTTAGTCAGCAGTTAGCGGAAAAAATAATAGGGCAATTAGATAACGCGCCTAACAAGGCCGAGTTTAATAAAATAGTATCTAAAATTCTTGAAACGTTAAGTGATGATACTCCAGCAGGCGCTCCTTTAGTTCATTCAGATAATATAGAAGCAAACCTTGGCTTTTTCTCTGGTGAAAAGCATGAAGCCCTAATTGGTATAGAGCTTCCTGACTTAACTAAGGATGTCAATAAGTCTCTATTATTAGACCTATTGCAAGAAAATGAACTCGTTGATCTTGATAAGTCATTGATATCTGCTGAAGTAGACAATACAGAGCTGTTAACTTCGAATTCTGAGCAAGTAGTGTTTTCGGAACTAGCCGACCAAGTAATGGATGTGGAGTATACCGAAGAAGAGGTTACCCATAATGAGTTAGGTCAAATAGTGACTGCTGATTCACTTGATAAAGAGTTAGTAGAACACGCTATTGAACCTGAGGTGTTGACTATAGCCAACAGCATCATTTCACCAAAAGAAAGCAAACATTTTGAAGTTAAAGCCTTGCTTGATTTGCCGGACACTAAACTAAATAAAGTATTAGAGAATATTAGCAGTCGTGTAATTGAGCCAGAAAAGGTAAGTGGTGCTACTTTAACTGAACAAAACCAGTTAGCTGCGCAACGCACAGTCACAACTTTAATTGCGGATCTTGCTCCGGCGAGTGAGCTTGCATCAAAGGAATTTGTTGCAGCCCTTAAAACAGGGCTACAAGAATTTAAGAGCCAACTAGCACAGGGGCGTGAGCCCGGTTTAGATTTAAAGGCATTAATTGCCGAAGCTGCGACTAAAGTATCTGACCAGAGCTTGGTGAACAAATCAGCATTAAGCTCTGAACAAACTAGTAATAGTGTATCCCAAGTAATAGATTTTGCTAGCTCCCTTAGCCAAGCTATAGAGCATAACCAAAATCAGTCTTACAATAATCACGCTAGAGATGTGGCTCAAATTCAAGGTGAGCAAAGTAAACAAATACAGTTGAGTCAGCTAGAAACTAAGTTTGAAAAAGCGATTAATATTACGAAGCCTGAAGGTCATCAACAATTAGCTGAAAAAGTTCGGTGGATGGTAAATACCAAAAACTTGGTGGCAGACATTCGCCTTGACCCAGCCGAGCTAGGGTCAGTACATGTAAAAGTCGCCATGTCTGGAGATTCAGCAACAGTCAATTTTGTGGTGCAGTCTCATCATGCGCGAGATGCTATGGATTCAGCAACCCCGCGGTTACGAGACATGTTGGCTGAGAAAGGTATTGAATTAGGTCAGTCATCGGTGCGTCAAGAAAGTAACGGTAAACAACAGGAACAAGGAGAGTTTGCAGGAAATAGTGGCGGAACTGAACATGGTATGGATGAGGTTGAAGTGCCTGACACTATGTTGTCTCAACAGAATGTAGTGAATGGTTCGCTGGGTGGAATTGATTATTTTGTGTAATCGTAAACAAAAAGTATAAAGCACGTTGCCAAATTTTATTTGAACATGATAATAGACACTGTGATATTTAATTTGAGAGAGCAGAATGGCTGAAGAAGAATTACAAATGGAAGAGGGCGGCAAGAAAAGCAAGCTGATGATAATTATCATCGCTGTGGTTGTCATTATTGCAGGTGGTGGTGCCGCCTTTTATTTTTTAATGGGCTCAGAAGAGCCTGCGCCTCTAGCTGAAGAAGGTGTTACGGCTGCTGGCTCAGATTCCGCAGCAGTGCCCAACACCGCATTGGTCAAAACAGGAACCGCCTTATATGTGGCAATGCCAAGGCCTTTTACTTTTAATGCTCCTGGTGCAACGCGAGATAGGTATGTAGAAATTAAGGTGCAATTGATGATGCGTGGATCCGATAACGAAGAGCAGGTTAAAATGCATATACCCTTAATTGAAGGCAAATTATTAACAGCATTTAGTTCTGCTAATGCTGATGATTTAACAACAGAAGCCGGAAAAACTGCTATTCGAGCGAATGCTTTAAGAGACGTTCAGAAAGTTATGGTTGATGTAGTAGGTAACCAAGTAGTGGAAGAGGTCTTATTTACTGGGTTTGTAATGCAGTAAATAGCATTGATTAAATGAGAGAGTTAGATTGAGCGATTTATTATCCCAAGACGAGATTGACGCGCTACTTCACGGAGTAGACGACGTTGAAGAAGAGGACGTTTCAGAAAGCGTATCTGAAGGGTCAGCTATGGAATACGATTTTTCTTCGCAAGATCGTATCGTCAGAGGCCGTATGCCAACGTTAGAGATCGTCAACGAACGGTTTGCTAGGCATATGAGGGTAAGTCTTTTTAATATGATGCGCCGTTCAGCTGAAGTATCGATTAATGGTATTCAGATGACTAAGTTTGGAGAATATATTCATACTTTGTTTGTGCCAACTAGTTTAAATATGGTTAGGTTTCGCCCATTAAAAGGGACCGGCTTAATCACTATGGAAGCGAGATTAGTATTTATTTTGGTTGATAACTTTTTTGGTGGTGATGGCCGTTATCATGCCAAGATAGAAGGCCGAGAATTTACTCCTACCGAACGCCGAATAATTCAAATGTTGCTTAAGTTAATCTTTGAAGATTACAAAGAGGCATGGGCGCCGGTAATGGATGTGTCTTTTGAATATCTTGACTCTGAAGTTAATCCAGCAATGGCAAATATTGTTAGCCCAACTGAAGTGGTGGTAATAAGTTCTTTCCATATTGAACTTGATGGAGGTGGTGGTGATTTTCATGTGTCATTGCCATATTCAATGTTAGAGCCTATTCGTGAATTATTAGACGCTGGTGTACAAAGTGACAAAGAGGATACGGATTTAAGATGGAGTAAAGCATTACGAGATGAAATCATGGATGTAAAGGTTGAATTGTCAACCCATATGATGGATATCGATATGACTCTAGAAGAGGTAATGAACTTTGAGGCTGGCATTATTATTCCTATCGAAATGCCAGAGCATATTACTGTTATGATTGAAAAATTACCGACATTTAGGGCGAAAATGGGACAATCCAGAGAAAGTCTTGCCCTTAAAATAATTGAAAAAATTCCGCGCCCGACTTCAGTGAAGTCTGAGTTGCAATTGTTAACAAAAGGTGGACGTCGCATCGATAACGACGCCGAACTGCAAACCCTCGAAGATGATTGGTAATTTACTATCACTATATCGAGTATGGAGTAGAAAATGAGTGAAGAAGATGGTTTAGATGACTGGGCTGCAGCTATGGCTGAGCAAGCAGATGAAGAGGCAAAAGGTGAAGAGTCTACCGATGAGTTTGGTTTAGGAGCGGAAGTTGCTGAGCTGGATGAGTTTGAAGAAGATAGAGAGATTACCACTCAGGAAAAACGTAAACTTGACACTATATTGGATATACCTGTCACTATTTCGATGGAAGTGGGTAGAAGTAATATTAGTATTCGAAATCTGTTACAGCTTAACCAAGGCTCTGTTGTTGAATTAGACCGTGTTGCTGGAGAACCATTAGATGTTTTAGTTAATGGCACGTTGATTGCTCATGGAGAAGTAGTAGTGGTCAACGACAAATTTGGTATTCGCTTAACAGATGTTATTAGTCAATTGGAAAGAATTAAAAAGCTTAGGTAAAAAAACGCTATGTAAAACATGGGCTTGGTACACACTTTGCCCATTTTTATTATTCTCAAATCGAGCATTTTCAGCAGCTCAAGACCTCACAAATCCCACATCTATACTGTCAATTTTTCTTTCTTTATTGCTCGTAGTAGGCGTGGTTTTTGTGGTTGCCTTTCTTATGCGACGGTTTAACGTCACTCAGTCAGGGTCATCTAACTTAAAAGTTGTTGCATCAATGATGGCCGGTACCAGAGAAAGGGTGATGGTGATTGAAGTGGGTAATGAACAACACCTAGTGGGGGTAACTTCCCACAATATTAATCATTTAGCAAAATTAAGTCAGCCTTTGCCCGATGATTCAGCAACTGGAAATGACAAGTTTAAAGATAAGTTAGCCATGTTCATGGCGGGGAAACTAAATCCTGCATTAGCTGATAGCCAACAAATTGAATCTGTTGAGCCTGCTTCACCTAAACAGGGAGATAAGCCATGAATAAAAGTTGGTTTAGAGTGTTTTTTATTTTAGCTCTTGGGGCATTTAGTTTTTCTGCATACAGTGCACCAGGTATTCCCGCTTTAACGCTCACTGATAATCCTGACGGTAGTCAAGACTACACTATGACCTTGCAAGTCGTCGCAATTATGACGGCACTTAGCTTACTTCCGGCTTTTGTGATGATGATGACGTCTTTTACGCGAATTATAATCGTCTTGTCTATTTTAAGACAAGCGATAGGCTTGCAGCAGTCACCCTCAAATCAAATTTTAATAGGGGTAAGTTTGTTTCTGTCTATGTTTATTATGGCTCCGGTATTCGAAAAAATTAATGAAACCGCTCTTCAGCCATATTTAAATGAAGAAATTACTTCCATTCAAGCTTATGAAATTGGCAAGCAGCCACTACGAGCCTTTATGTTGTCGCAGACTCGAGTTAAAGACTTAGAAACTTTTGTACAAATTGGCGGTATGGATGGTCAATTTCAAGATCCTGCAGATGTACCGATGAATGTACTTATTCCTGCTTTTGTGACGAGTGAGCTAAAAACCGCTTTTCAAATTGGATTTATGTTGTTTATACCATTCTTGATTCTGGATTTGGTAGTGGCCTCTATTTTAATGGCTATGGGTATGATGATGTTGTCTCCAATGATTGTATCTTTGCCATTTAAGTTAATGTTGTTTGTATTAGTGGATGGTTGGAATCTCATATTCGGAACGTTAGCTAATAGCTTTGGAATGGGGTGACCAATGGTAATCCATAGCAATTATAAAAGAGTATTCTGATGAGTCCTGAGGTATTTGTTGAGATCTTAAAAGAAGCGCTACAAATGGTTATTTTGTTGGTGTCGGTTATTATTTTACCTAGTTTGTTTGTGGGTTTGATTGTTGCTGTATTTCAAGCCGCAACGTCTATTAACGAGCAAACCATGAGTTTTTTGCCTAGGTTGATTGTGACTTTACTGGCCTTAAGCTGGGGAGGTCATTGGTTAGTGCAAAAACTAATGGATTTCACCTTTACTATGGTTGAACGTATCCCTGAAGTGGTGGGGTAAACTTAATGAGTTTGCAAGGGTGTATTTGAATCGTGGAATTTGCTACTTCTACTGTATCCCAATATTTAGCTGATTTACTGCTGCCGTTTATGCGGATATCCGGCATGTTTGCTTCTATGGTGGGGTTGAGTGCCAAAAGTGTTCCGTCAACCACGAGAGCTTTATTGACGCTATTTCTTACATTAATCATTATGCCTGTTATTCCTCCTGTGCCGGTTGCTGAAGTATTTTCAGTAGAGACTTTTGTATTGGTGGCTCAGCAATTGATCATCGGGATTGCTTTGGGTTTTTTATCTAATATGGTCTTGAACACTTTTGTATTAGCTGGGCAAATTGTAGCAATGCAAACCGGCTTAGGTTTTGCGTCCATTGTCGACCCTGTTAATGGCATTAATGTACCTGCAATAGGTCAATTTTACCTGATTCTAGCTACGTTAGTGTTTTGGTCTATGGACGGTCACCTAGCTATGATTAGAATGGTTGTGATGAGTTTCGAAGCGTTTCCGATTGGGGAGGCGTGGTTCACACCAGAGCAGTTTAAGGAGATTGCCCACTGGGCTGGTTGGATGTTTGTTTCCGCACTGACCTTATCTCTAGCTCCTATTGTTTCGCTACTCATTGTTAATTTAGCTTTTGGGGTAATGACAAAAGCAGCCCCGCAGTTAAATATTTTTAGTATTGGTTTCTCTATTGCACAGATTATGGGTTTATTCATAATGTGGATAACTCTTGGGAACTTAACACATCACTTTGAATTATTGTGGAACCGAGCACAAACTACTATGTGTCAATTGGTTTTGGTGTGTTCGTAAAGGAGGGAAGCTATGGCTGATTCAAATGAAAAAACAGAAGAACCCACCTCCAAAAAAATTCAAGACTCCAGAAAAAAGGGGCAAGTTGCGAGGTCTAGAGAATTATCAACGACTCTAGTGTTAGTGGCGAGTGCTATTGCGTTTTTGATGATAGGGGCACAGATTGCCAGTGCTATTTTTGAAGTCTCACGCCGTACTTTTACTTTGTCGAGAGATGAGACCTATGATTTTAAACATATGTTTCAAGTATGGGGGTTTGCAATAGAAACAATAAGCGTACCAGTTTTGTTTTATATGGTTATTGTAGCCATAGCGGGTATTTATGGAAATATAGCATTAGGTGGGTACAACTTTACATGGCAGGGAGCGTCACCCAAAGCGAGTAAAATTAGTCCTATTGCGGGTATAAAACGGATGTTTGGCATGAATAGTATTGTTGAGCTATTTAAAGCGATTGCAAAGTTTTTGGTAGTGGCCACTATGGCCTATATATCGCTTATTATTTTTCAAGATGAAGCGTTACATTTAGATTTAGAGCTTTACCCCCAAAATATATTTCATGCATTGGACCTTATTGCTTGGGCTTTTTTACTCATGTGTTGTGCATTAATTCCTATAGCAATTTTTGATGTGCCTTATCAAAGCTATAAGCATAATAAAGAAATGAAAATGTCGTTACAGGAGATCAAAGACGAACGGAAAAATGCTGATGGTGATCCTCAAGTAAAAAATCGAATTCGCAAATTACAATATCAGGCTGCGGCGAACCGTATGATGCAAGAAGTGCCAAATGCAGATGTAGTGGTTACTAACCCAACTCATTTTTCTGTTGCTTTAAAATATGACCAGTTAGGTACCAGAGCCCCAACACTTGTCGCTAAAGGTGTAGATGAATTGGCTATGCATATTCGTACTATTGCTAAAGAACATGATGTTCCTGTTGTTGCTTCTCCTATGCTGGCTAGGGCTATTTATTATTCCACAGAAGCTGATCACGAAATTCCCGAAAAGCTTTTTATGGCTGTAGCGCAAGTTCTTGCTTATGTTTATCAGCTTAAAGCATTTAAACAAGGTAAAGGCAAACGTCCTAATCCTCTTAAATCTAATCTACCTATTCCTCCTGAGTTGCGAAGATAAACTAAAATTTAGGACATAATCGAATTTTGGCGCGCTAGTTGCTTTTGAGTAAATAACTCATCAATAACATATAGAAGCGTCAATATTTCGTTTATGGAACTTACTCCTTTCCTAAATACATTTAACAAAAATAATTTTAAAACCGTAGCATCTGGTTTGGGCGCACCAATTGTTTTATTGGCTATTATGGGAATGGTTATTTTACCCATGCCCGCTTTTTTATTAGACATTTTATTTAGCTTCAATATTGCTCTCTCTTTGGTTGTTATTTTGGTTTCAGTGTTTACTAAGAAGCCTGTTGATTTTGGGATTTTCCCCTTAGTGTTGTTAATCGCCACCGTTTTACGCTTAGCATTAAATGTTGCGTCTACACGAATAGTATTGCTTGAAGGACATGAAGGCGGAGACGCGGCAGGTAAAGTTATTCAGGCGTTTGGTGAGGTGGTTATTGGTGGCAACTACGCTGTGGGAATAGTGGTTTTTGCCATTTTGCTTATTATTAATTTTAAAGTTGTTACTGCTGGTGCAGGTCGGATATCTGAAGTTAGCGCTAGATTTACCTTAGATGCTATGCCTGGTAAGCAAATGGCTATAGATGCAGACTTAAATGCTGGGTTTATAGATTCCGACGAAGCTAGAAAACGCCGTGTTGAAATAACAAGTGAAGCTGATTTTTATGGGTCAATGGATGGTGCATCAAAATTTGTTAAAGGGGACGCCGTCGCAGGACTATTCATAATGTTAATCAATATAGTTGGTGGCTTATTTATTGGCATGATTCAGCATGACTTAAGTTTTGCACAAGCAATTGAAATATATACATTATTGACCATTGGAGATGGATTAGTTGCACAAATACCTTCTCTTCTTCTTTCAGTTGCGACTGCTATTATAGTCACTCGGGAAAATGATTCTCAGGAAATGGGGTCAGAATTAAGTAAGCAACTCGGAAACCAGCAAGCTTTGTACATTACATCTGGGATTCTGTTTGTAATGGGGATCATACCTGGTATGCCACATATAGCTTTTTTAGGTTTTAGTGCTGTTGTGGGTGGGTACGCATATTATAACTATTGGCGAGCACAAAAAATTGCTAATGAACCTAAAGTCGTTAGCAACTTACCTGAGCAAAATTTGCAACCCGCTGAAGCAAAAGAGTTGGGCTGGGATGATGTTCAGCATGTAGATACTATTGGTTTAGAAGTCGGCTATCGCTTGATCCCTTTAGTTGACAAAGCTCAAGGTGGCGAGTTACTGAACCGTATTAAAGGTGTGAGGAAGAAGCTATCTCAAGAGTTGGGCTTTTTAATCCCACCTGTACATATCCGAGATAACTTAGACTTGAGCCCAAATAATTACACTATTGCTATGTTAGGTGTCACAGTTGGTGAAGCTGAAATAAGTCATGATGATGAACTTGCCATTAACCCTGGGCAGGTTTTTGGAAAGCTGGAAGGTAAAGTAACAAAAGATCCTGCCTTTGGATTAGATGCTGTTTGGATTAGAGCAAACCAAAGAGAGCATGCTCAAACTCTTGGCTATACAGTTGTGGATGCTGCAACTGTAGTAGCAACGCATTTAAGCCAGTTATTAACTAATAATGCTTACCAATTACTGGGACATGAAGAAGTACAGCAACTGTTAGATATGTTAGCCAAAAACAGTCCCAAATTAGTTGAAGGGTTAGTGCCTGAGATTCTGCCTCTTAGTACTGTCGTTAAAGTTCTACAAACAATGTTATACGAAGGCGTACCTATTAGAGATATGCGCAGTATCGTGCAAACTTTGTGTGAATTCGGGCCCAAAAGTCAAGATCCTGATGTATTAGTTTCGGCTGTTCGAATTGCACTTAAGAGGTTGATTGTGCAAGAAATAAACGGCGGAACTATGGAAATTCCAGTTATTACTCTTGCACCTGAGCTGGAACAAATGTTGCACCAGTCTTTGCAAGCTGGCGGTGCTGATGGAGCTGGAATTGAACCAGGCCTAGCAGAAAAACTTCAAAGCTCATTGAATGAAGCTTCACAGCAACAAGAATTAGCGGGTGAACCTGCAGTTCTACTGACGTCAGGTATGCTTAGGCCAGTTTTATCTAAGTTTTTGAAACATTCTGTAAGTGGGTTACACGTTTTGTCCTATCAGGAAATTCCTGATGACAAACAAATTAAAATTGTAAGTGCAGTCGGTCAATAATCTGACGTTTAAATATCGGGTTAGTTGGCTAAAGGGGGAAATGTGAAGATTAGACGATTTTATGGTAAAGACATGCGAGAAGCGCTTAAACAAGTTAAAGACGAGTTAGGCGGTGATGCGGTTATCATGTCAAACAAAAAGCATGCTGATGGCATAGAAATTGTTGCAGCATATGATAAAGAACCTGATGCCAAGTTAGTTGGCAAAAATGGTAATGATGCAACTAGTCTAAAACCAGCCACTAAAACTCCTTCACTAAGTGAGATTATTGGAGATACTGCTCCTGATAGTTTGAAAGCTTTGTTGGAAAAGCAATCTCAGGTTGTTAGTAACAAAACTGAAGCCATGGAAGCTTACCAACCGCAAGAGTCTAAAAGTCAAACGCTTAGCCACGTAGAAAAGCAGCCTAGTACTTATCAAAAAGATGCACTTTCAGAAATGCGACAAGAGTTGTCTTCCTTGAGAAACATCCTACAGTTTCAGGTTTCGGGTTTAATTGCTCAAGAAAAACAACGCCATCATCCTTTACATGGTTATCTGTTGGAAAAACTTCATAAAATGGGGATTTCAAATAGTTTAGCTGAAGAGGTGGTTTCATATACACCCAAATCGTCTGATGAACGACAGGCTTGGTTGTTTCTTTTAAAATTACTAGCAAATAAGCTGCAGACTAAACATGATGACATTCTATCGCAACCTGGGGTTGTAGCTCTCATGGGACCTACTGGTACAGGTAAAACTACAACCATTGCTAAATTAGCCGCTCAAGCAGTAAAAAAGTATGGAGTTGAAAATGTTGCTGTGATTACGCTGGACAATTATCGAATTGGTGCGTTTGATCAAATTGCGACTTACGGTAAAATTATTGGGTGCCCAGTAAAACAAGCTCAGGATTCAAATCAATTAACAGATTTACTTTATCAATTTAAAAATAAACGTTTAGTATTAATTGACACTGCGGGTTATAGTCAGAAAGATACAAGATTAATCAAACAGTTAGATACAATAAAACAAAACTCGTGTGTTAACATACGTAAATATTTAGTCATTCAAGCGAATTGTCAGTATCGAGCAATGCAGCAAATAGTTAATGAATATAGTAAGCTTTCTTTACATGGGTGTATATTGACAAAATTAGATGAATGTTACAGTTTAGGGGAAGCCATTAGTGTGGCAATAGAAAACAAATTGCAGATTTGTTATTTAGCGGACGGGCAAAGAGTGCCAGAGGACTTACAGTCTGCTAGTACAAAATATTTAATAACAAGTGCAGCGAAGCTTTATAAAAAATATGCTTTAATTCATACTAGTTCCAGTCAGGTTAAAAATGAAGTTGCAACATTATGATTGAGGACCAAGCGAGTAGTCTAAGAAGAATGAGTCAATCAAGATTAATTAAAGTTATTGCCGTAACAGGCGGTAAAGGTGGGGTAGGGAAGACTAATGTTACCCTAAATACTGCTATTTCAATGGCACAGCAAGGCAAGCGAGTTATGGTGCTCGATGCCGATTTAGGTTTGGCAAATGTTGATGTATTGTTGGGGCTTAGAGTTGAAAAAAACTTATCTCATGTTTTATCAGGTGAATGCACGTTAGATGATGTGTTAGTTGAAGGCCCTTATGGCATTAAGATTGCCCCTGCGACTAGTGGTAGTCAGTCGATGACAGAATTGACGCCAACAGAGCATGCGGGGCTTATTCGTGCTTTTAGTGAGTTGCAATCTCAAATAGATGTGTTGATAGTTGATACCGCCGCAGGTATTTCGGATATGGTTTTAAGCTTTTCTAAAGCAGCCCAAGATATATTGGTTGTCGTGTGTGATGAACCTACTTCGTTGACGGATGCTTATGCATTAATCAAAATTTTGAACAAAGAACACGGAATATTTCGTTTTAAAATTGTAGCTAATATGGTGCGTAGCCTGCGTGAAGGTGACGAGTTGTTTTCTAAGCTCACAAAGGTTACGAATAGATTTTTAGATGTAGCTCTTGAGCTAGTTGCCGTGGTGCCTTTTGATGAAAATGTGCGTAAATCTGTGAGAAAGCAAAAAGCAGTAGTGGAGGCATTTCCAGCAGCACCTGCAGCTAAAGCAATAAAAGGGTTGGCTCAAAAAGCAATAAGTTGGCCGATACCAAATCAACCAGGTGGGCATTTAGAGTTTTTTTTAGAACAATTGGTGACCAAAAAAACAGTGGGCGATGACAGGTGAATAGCAAAGCTTCAGCTTATCAACAGTTAGCCGATAAAAATGAATTGGTAGAGCGCCATGCCTCATTGGTTAAACGTATCGCTCACCATTTGATGGTAAGGTTACCTGCGAGTGTATTAGTTGATGACTTGATTCAAGCTGGAATGATTGGCTTGCTGGAAGCGTCGAGGAATTTTGATGGCAGTAAAGGCGCGAGTTTTGAAACTTTTGCAGGAATCAGAATTAGAGGGTCGATGTTGGATGAAATTAGAAAAGGAGACTGGACTCCTCGTTCGGTTCATAAAAATGGAAGGGCAATCACAGAAGCCATTAATCAAGTAGAAAGAGCAACGGGCAGAGATGCGAGAGATATTGATGTTGCTGAAAAATTACAAGTTAGTATTGATAGTTATCATCAAATGCTAAATGAAGTGAATGCTGGAAAGATTATAGGTATGGAAGACCTTGGAGTAACCGAGGACGTAATTGGAACAGAGCAAACAAAAGGTTCAGATGCCCCGTTTGAGGATTTAGTGCAAGGCTCTTTTCAAAAAGCGCTTGCTCATACAATTACAACTTTGCCAGAGAGGGAAGCAATAGTTCTTTCTCTGTACTATGATGAAGAACTAAACTTAAGAGAAATAGGTGAAGTGCTTGATGTTAGCGAGTCTAGAGTGAGTCAGATACATAGCCAAGCTATGTTGAAACTTAAGTCTCGTATGCAGTATTGGCGTTCACAGGAAAATTAGAATGATAATCAAAGGGTCAAAACAATAGGTTTTGATTCTCACCGGAGGTGGTTTTTGGATAAGAACATGAAGATTCTTGTTGTTGATGATTTTTCGACAATGCGTCGCATTATCAAGAATTTACTTAAAGATCTTGGTTTTACAAACATACAAGAAGCGGATGACGGCAGTACAGCGTTGCCCATGCTTCAACAAGCTGCGTTTGATTTTGTTGTGACGGATTGGAATATGCCTGGTATGCAAGGCATTGATTTACTTAGAGCTATCAGAGCTGATGATAAGTTAAAACACATTCCCGTTTTGATGGTAACTGCTGAAGCTAAAAAAGAACAAATTGTTGCTGCAGCACAAGCAGGAGTTAATGGTTACGTCATTAAGCCTTTTACCGCAGCCACTTTGAAAGAGAAATTGGCGAAAATTTTTGAACGTCTAGGTTAAATTCAGGCTTCCCTGAGCCCGAGGAGAGACTGTATGAATACCCAAAGTTCACCACCAATTTCCTTAGAAGATGCTAAGAAATTGGTAAGCTTGATTGAGAGTGGCGATAATCAAGAGGCTCATGAGTTTCTTGATAATGCCGGAAAACATAACTCTGGCGAATTATTTGCTGGAGTAGGAAAACTTACAAGACAATTACATGACTCGTTAAATAACTTTCAGCTCAATCCGCGTATTGCAGATTTGGCAAACGAAAGCATCCCAGATGCGCAGAGCAGGTTAACTTATGTCATGGAAGCAACTGAAGAAGCTGCTAACAAAACCATGGATTTAGTTGATTCTTGTATGAGCGTTGCTACAGATCTAAATGAAGGTTTTTTAAACTTACAACCCGATTGGAAGAAGCTAATGGCAAGAGAGCTTAAATTGGGTGAGTTTAATGAACTAGTCAAACGTTTAGATGACTTTTTGGTAAACGGTGTGGATGGTACTAATAATCTCACTGGGTTTTTGACTGAAGTTTTGATGGCTCAAGGTTATCAAGATTTAACAGGACAGGTGATCCGTAGAGTAATTGAATTGGTCAAAGAAGTTGAAGACAGTTTGGTTGATATATTGACTATGTTCGGAGGTCTTGAATTAAAGGAAATTGATCAACTAAATGAAAAGTCTAACAAATCTGATAATGAGGCCGATAAGGTAAAGGCTGAAGGTCCAATCTTGGACGCAGACAGTAGGGAAGATGTGGCGTCTAATCAAGATGACGTTGATGATTTACTTTCGAGTCTAGGGTTTTAGGGGTACTGAAAATATGGCGTTTGATGTTGATGAGGAAATATTACAAGATTTTTTAGTGGAAGCTGGGGAAATCTTAGAGCAACTGCAAGAGCAGTTAGTTGACTTGGAGAACAACCCAGAAGATGCTGATTTACTCAACGCGATATTCAGGGGCTATCATACCGTTAAAGGTGGAGCTGGATTCTTATCTCTAACTGAGTTAGTAGAGATATGTCATGGCGCAGAAAATGTTTTTGACATTATGCGAAATGGTCAACGTACGCTTACTCCTGAATTGATGGATGTTATTTTGCAAGCCACAGATTCTGTGGTCGTGATGTTTGATAATGTTAAAGCTGGAGAGCCTCTGGTTGCTGCTGACCAAGCTCTTATTGAAACGCTGACAAGGTTAAGTCAACCAGAATCTGAGGATGAGGTAGTTTCCGTTGAAGAGGTTACTGAGGAAGTAATAGAGCAAATTCCTGAAGAGGCCTCTGACACTAGTGCTGTATCACCTGATTCTAATGATTTTAGTGAAGATGAGTTCGAGTCACTGTTAGATGAGTTACATGGAAGTGGTGCACCTTCGTCGAAAGAAGACTCTCCGTCTGAAGTTACTGCAACGGGTAATGATGAAGATATAAGTGATGATGAATTTGAAGCTTTGTTAGACCAGTTACATGGTAAAGGGCAATTTAAAGCAGAAGAAAAAGCCAAAGAAGTATCATCTGATAAAAATCCTGCTCCTGCTCCTTCAGGTGATGATATTACCGATGATGAGTTTGAAGCATTACTAGATGAATTACATGGTAAAGGCAATGGACCTGTTGATGATAAAGAGCAGCCAAAGCCTGAAGACAAAGTCGTAAAAGGAAAGCCCCCCGCTAAAGCCGCCGCTGCCAAACCTAGTGTTGCAAAATCGCCAGCTAAAGTTGCAAGTAAACCTGTAGCTAAAAAAGAAGAAAAGAAGCCTGCTGCTCCTGTTCAAGGTGAGACGACTGTTCGTGTTGATACTAAACGACTAGATCAAATTATGAATATGGTTGGCGAATTGGTTTTGGTTAGAAACCGCCTTTTAAGTTTAGGTGTTAACGCCAACGATGAGAGTATGTCAAAAGCGATTGCCAATCTTGATGTTGTAACAGGTGACTTGCAAGGTGCTGTGATGAAAACCCGAATGCAGCCAATTAAAAAGGTGTTTGGGAGATTTCCTCGAGTTGTTCGCGATCTTGCTAGGACATTGAAAAAAGAAATTACCTTAGAGTTGGAAGGTGAAGAAACGGATTTAGATAAAAACTTAGTTGAAGCATTGGCTGACCCATTAGTGCATTTAGTACGAAACTCTGTTGATCATGGTATTGAAATGCCTGATGAGCGAAAAGCCGCCGGCAAACCTAGTTTGGGAACTGTTAAATTATCAGCTTCTCAAGAAGGAGACCATATCCTTTTGACTATCGATGATGATGGTAAAGGTATGGATCCAGATAAACTTAAAGAAATAGCTATCTCTCGAGGCGTTTTAGACGCAGATGCTGCTGCTAGAATGACTGATGTTGAAGCTTTTAATTTAATTTTTGCACCAGGATTTTCGACTAAAACAGAAATTTCTGAGGTGTCCGGCCGAGGTGTTGGCATGGACGTTGTAAAAACCAAAATTAATCAGCTAAACGGTACTGTAAGCATAGATTCAAAAATGGGTGAGGGTACGAGGTTAGAGATTAAAGTGCCTTTGACATTAGCCATTCTACCTACTTTGATGATAGTCATTGGCGGCCAGACGTTTGCTTTGCCTTTGGGATCTGTAAATGAAATTATTAATATGGATGTTGAGAAAACCAATACTGTAGATGGGCAGTTGACAATGATTGTTCGTTCTAAGGCCATTTCTTTGTTTTATTTGGGAGAATGGTTAAGTAAAGGTGAAGTAACTACTGATAAATCTAAAGGGCATGTTGTAGTAGTGCAAATTGGAACGCAACAGCTTGGATTTGTTGTAGACGCTCTTATCGGGCAGGAAGAAGTGGTGATTAAGCCATTAGATGAATTGCTACAAGGTACTCCGGGAATGGCTGGGGCAACTATTACCAGTGATGGTGGAATTGCACTTATTTTAGATGTTCCAGGTTTACTTAAAAGGTATGCAGCTAAGAAGTCTTAGTTTAAGAGAACCAAGCATGACTTTGGAAAACAAATGTAAGCTAGAAATGTAAATAAGGTGATATGCTAGAATGGCTTATAGGATTCTAATTGTTGACGATTCAACATTTTTCCGTCGTAGAATCACTCAGATACTTGAGCAAGATAACGAACTTGAAGTAGTTGGTGAAGCAAAGGATGGACTTGAAGCTTTGGCTGAGGTCAAGCGGTTAAAGCCTGATGTGGTAACTATGGATGTTGAAATGCCAGTATTAGATGGTATTTCAGCGGTAAAAAACATAATGGCGGTGACTCCTGTGCCAATTATTATGTTTTCATCATTAACAAGTGAAGGCGCTAAGGCTACATTAGATGCCTTAGATGCTGGCGCATTAGATTTTCTTCCTAAAAAATTTGAAGATATTGCTTTAAATCGTCAAGAAGCCGTACAATTACTGCAGACCCGTGTAAAAGCTCTTTGCCGCAAAGAAAGAGGGGGCTTGAAGTCTAGTTCTAGTATTTCTAGACCTGCAAATAGTGAGTTTCTTCTAAGCCGGCCACCACCTAAACTAGTCACAAAAAATAGCCAAAGTAACCTTAAATATTCTAGTCAGACCACTAACAAATATGAGTGCTTGGCTATTGGGGCTTCAACGGGCGGGCCTGTTGCTCTTCAAAAAATACTGACGGCGTTACCAGTCAACTTTAAGACCCCTATCTTAGTCGTACAACATATGCCTGGTACGTTCACCAAAGCATTTGCTAAGCGTTTGAATGATATATGCAAGGTACAAGTCAAGGAGGGGGAGGAAGGAGATAGGTTGCAACCAGGAGTTTGCTATATTGCTCCTGGTGGCAAGCAAATGACTGTGCAAGGTCGAGCTAATTTAGCTAGATTAGTTATTTCTGAAGGAGAGAAATTTCCAGAGTATGTTTATAAACCAAGTGTTGATATGACTTTTGAGTCTATATGTGACGTTTATTCCGGTGATGTTTTAGCCGTAATTTTGACTGGCATGGGATCTGATGGCAGGGAAGGATGCTCTAAACTGAAGAACAAAGGCGCAACTATATGGGCTCAAGACGAGCAAAGCTGTGTCGTTTATGGTATGCCTCAAGCAGTGACGGTAGCAAAAATAGCTGAGCATAATTATGACATCGAACAAATGGCAGGACGCATTAAAACCGAGATGCTAACGTAACGTTGAAGGTGCATGTTTTTGTTTTTAGAAATGAATGAAATTACCCAATTTGATACCAAGTTTACGCTTTTACTTAGTTTTTGGTTTAAGGCATAAACTTGATTATTTGGACTGTTGCTAATCAAAAAGGTGGAGTAGGTAAAACCACTACAACTGTTACTCTGGGTGGTTTGCTCGCACAATCTGGCAAAAAGGTTCTGTTAGTAGATACAGATCCTCAAGCTTCTTTAAGTTATTATTTTGGTGTTGAGTCGGAACAGCTTTCATCGAGTTTGTATAATGTATTCACTGCTGACCAAGCTCTAACTAAGGACAATGTTTTAGATTGTTTGAGTTCAACCAAACTTGATTCACTTTTTATTCTGCCTGCAACTATGGCTTTGGCAACGTTAGATAGAAAGCTCGGCGCTCAAAGTGGTATGGGATTGATTTTACGTCAAGCTTTAGATTTGGTTTCTGAAGAGTTTGATTATGCGATTGTGGACTGTCCTCCCGTGTTAGGGGTTTTGATGATTAATGCCTTAGCTGCTTGTGATAGAGTTATTGTACCTGTTCAAACCGAGTTTTTAGCTTTGAAAGGTTTAGAGAGAATGATGCATTCAATGGACGTTATGCAAAAGTCATTATCAAAGCGGTTTGTTTATACAATTGTGCCTACAATGTATGATAAGCGAGTGAAAGCAGCGACTGGTTCCTATAGTACTTTAACTCGCAAGTATAAAAATAAGGTATGGATTGGCTTGATTCCTATAGATACTAAGTTTAGAGATGCTAGTGAGGCTCAGAGTCCGCCTTCTGTATATTGCCCTAAGTCTAGGGGAGTATATGCTTACACTAAGCTTCTAACTTATTTAGAGAAATTGGAAAATGAAAAATGAGTACTAGCCCCTTTGCTCAAGGAAAGGTGATGGATGATTATATGTCTGCGCTCTTGACTGAGGCGCCGTCATTAGAAGTATCGCAGACTCAAGCTGTAGAACAGCTATTAAAAGCTATACCGACTCCAACAAGTGAGCCAATTAGAGTCTCTAAAGAAAAATTTATAGATTCACAGCCTGTTGTTGCTAAAGTTGTTAAACAACAGGTCGAAAAGAATATAACAGCTGGTGTGAAACCTGTTGATGAGATTGTGCAGTTTTTACCAACTGAAAATTTTCAAGTATTGATTTTTGAAGTAGCTGGTATGACTTTAGCTGTGCCTTTGACTGAATTGGGAGGTATACACCAGTTTGAGAGTGTTAATCAGCTTTTTGGAAAGCCTTCATGGTTTGAAGGTGTGATGTTGCTGAGAGATGAAAAATATAATGTAGTGAATACTATTAAGTGGTTATTGCCAGAAAATGTTGTAGAAAAAGTGGCAAGATCTACAAAATATCAATATCTTATAGTATTAAGGGAGAGTAATTGGGGACTAAGCTGTGAAAGTGTAGTCAACAATGTAACTTTGTCACCAGATGATGTGAAATGGCGTAGCTTAACAGGTAGCCGTCCATGGGTATCTGGTATGGTTAAAAAGAAAATGTGTGCTTTGGTAAATGTTAAACAGTTAGTTAGTATGTTAGACCAAGGCTTAAGCAGTAACGATTTGCCTGATTCAGGCCGGAGCAATTTGAATGAGTGACGAAAGAAGTGCAAGCAATACCGTAGCCGCTAATGGTGATGAAGTTTTGCAGTGGGTGACTTATAAGTTAGGTGAAGAAACTTACGGCATTAATGTAATGCAGGTACAAGAGGTGCTGCGTTACACGGAAATAGCACCAGTTCCTGGTGCTCCAGAATATGTGTTAGGTATCATTAATCTAAGGGGGAACGTAGTTACGGTTATTGATACTCGATCACGTTTTGGTTTACCACCTTCAGAAATGACAGACAATACACGTATAGTGATTATTGAGTCCGATGACCAGGTAGTAGGTATTTTAGTTGATAGCGTTGCTGAAGTCGTTTACCTGAGAGCTTCTGAAATAGACAGTGCTCCTAATGTAGGTACAGAAGAAAGTGCTAAATTTATTCAAGGCGTTAGCAATCGAGATGGCCAACTATTAATCCTCGTTGATTTGGATAAATTACTAAACGATGAAGAGTGGAACGAAATTACTAATATATAGTCCCATACAATTGTGCAGCTATGTTAGAAGAATTGTAGGTGTTAAGTTTGTAGTTAGGATTAGGTTACTACACAGAGAAGTTTATGAGTTTTTCACTTATATTGAGCATTTTATCTTTGGGTATTGTTGTTTGTTTGGGCGTAAGTTTTGCAATTTATAAGCAAAATAGACATCTACTAAAGAGCATTCAACTCCATGAAGAAAAATGGATGGATCTATCAGTTAAATTCAATACTTTAAAGGAAGATATTCATGAGGTTCGCAGCGGAAGTTTTGGAATAAGTAAACGAGTTAAAGAGCTTTCCGAAGAAGTGATTGCTTTACAATCTGCGCATCAACTACTTTCAGAGCAAGATCCTCAAAGCCGCTTTTATAATAAAGCGGCTAAATTAATTACTGACGGTGCAAGTTTGTCAGATATTATACAAGAATGTGAAATGCCAACTGCTGAAGCTGAGCTTCTATTCAATTTGCACAAGAAGTAGTTATTCCCCCTGATATCAACGGTCAAAAATTAGTTTGCTTTTCATGTTTTACTGATAAATTATCCCAATTTACTAAATATACCCCACCAATGCTTCAGATAGTTGAAGAACTATCGGTGTGTAACTACCACCTTGGTTTTAGCCTGACTCAAGTACGATTTACTATTGGCTATATTTTTTCATTTAGACGTCTAGACGTAAAGATGTTGACTTTTGTATGAGATTTGGCAAGATCGAATGTCAATATTGTTGGCAGTGGAGCCATTATGCCTATTAGAATTCCAGGTAATTTACCCGCACAGAATGTTCTAAATAAAGAGAATATCTTTGTGATGGATACTCAGCGCGCTGCTCGGCAAGATATAAGACCTATGGAAGTAGGCATTCTAAACCTAATGCCCAACAAATTAGAAACAGAAGAGCAGTTTCTACGCTTACTTTCCAATACACCATTACAAGTAAATATCGATTTAATTCGTATTGATAATCAAGCACCTAAAAATACACCTGCGGCTCACATGGATAGTTTTTATGTTGAGTTTGATGCTATTTCACATAAAAAATATGATGGCTTAATTGTAACAGGCGCACCTTTAGCTCACTTAGCATATAGTGATGTGAAATATTGGAATAAAATGACAGTAATTATGGATTGGGCTCGTCGTAACGTTCAGTCAACTTTGTTTTCATGTTGGGCTGCTCATGCAGCTATTTTTCACTATTTTGGCATTAACCGTTGCATACGCGAGCAAAAGTTAAGTGGGGTTTATCGCCATTTTGTACAAAGCGATCATGAAGAATTATTAAGAGGGTTTGATCATGCTTTTAATGCTCCTCAGTCACGTTATGGCGAAATAAGCTTAGAAGATTACAACTCTGTACCAGAATTGAATGTACTTGCCAGCTCAAAAGAAGGAGGTGCCTACATAGTCGCTTCTGAGGATAAAAGGTTAGTTTTTGTGACAGGGCACCCTGAATACGATCAGGACTCTATAAAGCAAGAATACCAAAGAGATTTATCAACTAATAGTGATGTGCAAATCCCTGTAAACTACTTTACAGATGATGATCCTAGTAAAGAGCCTATTTTAAGTTGGCGAGCACACGGCAGTTTACTGTTTACCAATTGGTTAAACTACTATGTTTATCAAAATACACCGTATGATTTAGCAAAACTATCTGAAAAATAGAAAATTGCTAATAGCGTAAAGAGAGGGTTAACTTTGAGTCACCGAATACCACAGCAGCAATTGATAGACGCTGCACAGCAAAGAATATTAATACTCGATGGTGCTATGGGTACTATGATCCAAGAACATAAACTGGAAGAGGTTGACTATCGAGGCGAGCGCTTTGCTGACTGGAAGTCTGATGTAAAAGGTAATAATGACCTATTGGTACTGACTCAGCCTAAATTAATCTATGACATTCATTGCGCTTATTTTGAAGCCGGTGCAGATATTATTGAAACTAATACCTTCAACGCTACTGCAATTTCAATGGCTGATTATCATATGCAAGCATTAGCTAAAGAAATTAATATAGAAGCTACTAAATTAGCAAGAAAAGCAGCGGACAAATTCACTGCTAAAACGCCAGACAAACCCAGGTTTGTGGCGGGTGTGTTAGGGCCAACTAGTCGCACTGCTTCTATTTCTCCGGATGTAAATGATCCTGGGAAACGGAATGTCACTTTTGATGAGCTAGTTGAAATCTATGTGGAAGCCACTCATGGATTAATAGAAGGTGGTGCTGATCTTATTATGATAGAAACTATTTTTGATACCTTAAATGCTAAAGCCGCTGTATTTGCTGTGCAAACTGTGTTTGATGAGTTAGACATGACCTTGCCTGTTATGATATCTGGGACCATTACTGATGCTTCTGGAAGAACCTTATCAGGGCAAACGGCTGAAGCATTTTACTACTCAATGAATCATGTTGCCCCATTTTCTTTTGGTTTAAATTGTGCGTTAGGGCCTGATTTGTTGCGCCAGTATGTAGATGAAGTGTCTCAAATTGCTGAGTGCTTTGTTACGGCTCACCCCAATGCTGGGCTTCCTAATGAATTTGGTGAATACGATATGGAAGCTGAGGAAATGGCTGAGCACATTGAAGAGTGGGCCGCTTCTGGGTTACTGAATATTGTAGGTGGATGCTGTGGTAGCACGCCTAGTCACATAAAAGCTATAGCAGATGTTGTTAAAAAATATGCACCTAGAAAAATTGTCCAGCGAGAGATTAAGATGCGTTTGTCTGGTTTAGAACCTTTTGTATTGTAGGCGGTTGTGATGAGTAAAAATGAAGTAGAAGTTGAACAACCTTCTCAGGCATCGGCTAATTTTGTCAATGTTGGTGAGCGAACAAATGTCACCGGCTCGGCAATGTTCAAACGTTTGATTCTTGAAGACGATTATGAGAAAGCGTTAGATGTTGCAAGACAGCAAGTAGAGAATGGCGCACAGATTATTGATATAAACATGGATGAAGCCATGTTGGACTCAGAAGCTGCAATGACTAGGTTTCTAAATTTAATCGCATCTGAACCCGATATCTCGAGGGTACCTATTATGATTGACTCTTCTAAGTGGTCAGTCATTGAAGCTGGTTTGAAATGTGTGCAAGGTAAGGCAATTGTTAACTCTATTAGTCTAAAAGAGGGAGAGGAAAATTTCCTCCATCAAGCTAAATTGCTTAAGCGATATGGTGCTGCAACTGTCGTCATGGCTTTTGATGAAGTAGGGCAAGCAGATACAGAAGACCGTAAGTTTGAAATTTGTGAGCGTAGTTATAAATTACTAATTGAAAAAATCGGTTTTCCTCCACAAGATATTATATTTGATCCAAATATATTTGCTGTAGCAACGGGCATAGATGAACACAATAACTATGCTGTCGATTTTATAAATGCCACCCGAAGAATTAGGCAACATTTGCCTCATGCTCATATCTCTGGAGGGTTATCAAATGTGTCATTTTCATTTCGTGGTAATAACCCCGTTCGAGAAGCCATGCATTCAGTGTTTCTATTCCATGCAATTAAAGCTGGTATGGATATGGGTATTGTCAATGCTGGGCAGTTAGAGGTTTATGACCAAATTCCCGCAGAGTTAAAGGAAGCAGTAGAAGACGTTATTTTAAATCGTCATGATCAGGCAACAGATAATCTTTTAGAGCTTGCTCCAAAATATCAAGGTGGTGGAAAGGTTCAGGTAAAAGATAATTTAGAGTGGCGTCAATTACCGGTAAATAAACGTCTAGAGCATGCTTTAATCCGTGGGATCATGGATTTCATAGAAGAAGATACAGAAGACGCCCGTTTAGAGGCAGACAAACCACTACATGTTATTGAAGGTCCACTAATGGATGGAATGAACGTAGTAGGGGATTTGTTTGGTGAGGGAAAAATGTTTTTACCTCAGGTGGTTAAATCAGCTCGAGTAATGAAGAAAGCGGTAGCCTATTTGAACCCGTTTATCGAACTTGAAAAAGACCAAGGAAGTAGCAACGGTAAAATCCTACTTGCGACCGTAAAAGGGGATGTTCATGATATCGGTAAAAATATTGTGGGCGTAGTTTTACAATGTAATAACTTTGAAATTATAGACTTAGGTGTCATGGTTCCTTGTGCAAAATTGCTACAAGTTGCAAAAGAAGAAAATGTAGACATGATTGGTCTATCTGGGCTTATTACGCCTTCTTTAGATGAGATGGTACATGTTGCAAAAGAAATGCAGCGTTTAGACTTTGATTTGCCCTTATTAATTGGAGGGGCCACAACATCAAAAGCACATACGGCAGTAAAAATTGAGCAAAATTATCAGCATCCCGTTGTTTATGTGCCCAACGCAAGTCGCGCAGTAGGTGTTTGTCAAAAACTCATCACACCTGAAAACCGAGCGGCTTATGCGCAAGAGTTATCTGCAGACTACGAGAAGGTTCGGGTGCAACATGCTAGGAAACAGCCACGGACAAAACCTATAACGTTAGAACAAGCTCGTGCTAATGGTTTCCAATTCGATTGGCAAAGCTATGAACCACCTGTACCGAATAAGTTAGGGGTGACCTCAGTCTCATTAGGGCTAGCTGAACTAGTTGATTACATTGATTGGACGCCATTTTTCTTAACTTGGTCATTGGCTGGCAAATATCCGCGCATTCTACAAGATGAAGTGGTTGGTAAAGAGGCTCAAAACCTTTTTGATGACGCTCAAGCAATGCTAAAGATACTATGTGATAACCCTAAGCTAAAAGCGTCGGGTGTAATGGGGCTCTTTCCTGCGAATCGAGTACAAGATGATATCGAGATTTATCACAATGAAAGTCGTGAACAAGTTGCCTATATTGCTCACCATTTACGACAACAGACAGAAAAGCCTAAAGGTCCCAATAATTGTTTAAGTGACTTTGTTGCACCCAAAATATCAGGAAAAGCAGATTATCTTGGCGCATTTGCGGTGACGTCAGGTACATGGGAGGACGAATTAGCAAAAGCGTATGAAAATGACGGTGATGACTACAATTCTATAATGGTCAAAGCATTAGCTGATCGTTTTGCTGAGGCGTTTGCAGAATATTTGCATGAAAAAGTACGTAAAGAAATTTGGGGATATGTACCAGATGAAGTACTTTCTAATGAAGAGCTTATTCGAGAAAAATACCAAGGTATCAGACCTGCTCCAGGCTATGCTGCTTGTCCAGAACATACAGAAAAGCAACTAATATGGGATTTGCTCGATGTCGAGAAGAATACGGGGATGAAACTTACTGAGAGTTATGCAATGTGGCCTGGAGCCGCTGTTTCTGGATTTTATTTTTCTCATCCAGAATGTAGATACTTTGCAGTGGCTAAAATTCAGGAAGACCAATTGCTTGATTACGCTGCTCGTAAGAGCTGGGACAAACTAGAAGCCGAAAAATGGTTAGGACCAAATTTATAATGACATCAATAGATAAGCCATTCAGTCAGTCTTGTGAAAATAACAAGCAAGTTATTCTTAATGTATTAGAGCTGGTTTTAAAAGACAGCTCTAATTTGTTAGAAATAGGCTCTGGAACCGGGCAGCATGCGGTATATTTGGGTAAACAGCTTAGCCATTTAAAGTGGCAAACGAGTGATATGAAACATAATCACAAGGGAATACTCGCTTGGTTAGCTGAAAGTTCAGCCAATAATATATCTGCTCCTGTTGAGTTTACTCTTGGCAAAAGTGATTGGCCACAAGGTGAGTTTGATGCAGTCTTTACTGCGAATACTACTCATATTATGCAACCTTCAGAAGCTAAGTTAATGATGCAGGTGGTGGCTCAAAACTTATCTGACGGCGGTATATTTTGTCAATACGGGCCATTTAATATTAACGGGCAGTACACTAGTGAGTCAAACCAGAGTTTTGATGAACATTTAGAAGCCGAAGGCTGTGGTGGTATTAGATCGATTGAGGAATTAGTGGTCTGGGCAAATGGTATGACTCTGGAAGAAAAAGTCGAAATGCCAGCCAATAACTTTATCTTAGTTTGGCGTAAATAAGCCTTACTTTTTTTCTTGTTTTTTAAACGGTAGTAGCTCTTCAGCTTGGGATTTATATTGCTCTAAGCTTTTAGATTCCGAATCGATAAATTTAGCTACTGCATCATGAAATGCTAATTCAGCTAAATGATGATTAGAGTAGCAGTAAATAGGTTCGAACCCTCTGAGAATTTTGTGTTCGCCTTGGGTTCCGGGGTTGAACATTTCAATTTTTTTCTCAATACAAAACTCTATGCCTTGGTAATAGCAACACTCAAAATGCAGACTAGATATTTCCTCTAAAGCTCCCCAATACCTGCCACAAAGTTGATTTTTATCGTATACAAATAAGGCGCTAGCGACCGGAGTGCCTGCTCTGTTGGCCACGACTAACATTAAATTATTGGGCATTTCGATAAATAGCTTTTCGAAAAATTTTGCTGATAAATAACCTTCATGACCACTTCGCTTTAAGTAGGTTTGTTTGTAACAGTGATAGAAAAACGTCATGTCCTCTTGATTTAACTGCTTGTTGTAGAGGCGCTTTATCGTAACTTCCTGTTCGGAGACTTTTAGGCGTTCTTTTTTAACACTTTTACGCTTTCTAGAATTAAATGTGGTTAAGTAATCTTCGAAAGATGTGTAAGCCTTATTAAACCACTGAAATTGTATTGAAAGGCGCATCAGTTGATCATGTTGGCTTAAGTGCTCGCTAGTGGCTTTATCAACGAACAACCAATGCATGGAAGACATAGATAAGTTTTCTAGCTGTTTTTGAATGGTGTTGCATAATGCATTTAATAAGGCTGCTTTATCTATATTCAGGGCCGTCATTAACCGGGCTCCAGTCACAGGAGTGTAAGGTATGGCTGATACTAACTTAGGGTAGTAGTTAACACCGTATTCACGGTAGGTATTTGCCCAAGCAAAATCAAAGACATATTCTCCATAACTATGGGTTTTCTTATACAGTGGAAGTATACCCACTGGCTGCAAATTTTGATAAACCACGATATGTTGCGGGTGCCATCCTGTTTGTCCTCCTACACATCCAGTTGCTTCAAGACTATGTAAAAACTTGTAATGGCAAAAAGGACTATGATGAACTGCAAACGCATCCCAAGTAGATTGGCCAATATTTTCAATGGAGGAGAAAAACTTGAATGTAAATAAAGTGTTATTGGATGACAAAATCTTTCAAAGCTTCCTGAGTGATATTTTAACCTGAATATGACAGAGAAAGACAAGAAAATCACTAAAATTTAAACGAATTCATTTACAAGGCTTATGCAAAGGGCACATGAGCTGCTTAAAAATGTAACTTAGCAATTATGGTTAAAACTTTGTAGTGAATGGTTAAATAAACCTAGTGCAGACTTAATGTCAAGTGATAGTCGCTTTGTTGATCGTTAGTGCAAACACGTTTAAATAAACGGCGTAGATAGTCTACAACTCAAAAAGGATATTAATATTTTACAAATTTTTTAGAAAACGCCATTTAGTCTAATCTATTTGAGCACAAAGAAAGGTAAATATCACAAAGGTTTATATGAGATTAGATGGACTATGCTAGGTAGCTGTTTAAAAAATAGCCGCTTATGATGTCTTATAGCTGCTAGAGCTTTAGTGGTGTTAACAAGGGATACCGAAACATGTTATCGTTATAGGCCATGCGCTTTCCATTATAGGCTTGCGCCAAATTGATTCGCTAATAATATTTGTTTTTCAGGATTGTAAATGAGTAAGTCAACAGCCGATATTCGGCGCGCATTTTTAGATTTTTTTGCAGTACGTGATCATCAGAAGGTTTCAAGTTCTTCTTTGGTGCCAGGTAACGATCCCACTTTGTTATTCACCAATGCGGGCATGAATCAATTTAAAGATGTTTTCCTTGGGGCAGAATCCAGAAGTTATAATAAGGCGGTTTCTTCACAGCGTTGTGTGCGGGCTGGGGGGAAACATAATGACCTTGAAAATGTTGGCTATACAGCAAGACATCATACATTTTTTGAAATGTTGGGAAACTTCAGCTTTGGTGACTACTTTAAAACCGAGGCTATTCAATATGCATGGGCATTTTTAACTGAAGAATTAGGCTTACCTAAAGAGAAGTTACTAGTGACGGTTTATCACGAAGATGATGAAGCATATGACTTATGGTCCAATATTATTGGCTTACCAGAAGAAAAAATTATCAAAATTAGCACATCGGATAACTTCTGGTCCATGGGAGATACAGGTCCTTGTGGGCCGTGTTCTGAAATTTTTTATGACCATGGCGAGCATATTTGGGGTGGTCCTCCAGGTTCTCCAGAAGAAGATGGAGATCGATTCATTGAAATATGGAATTTAGTTTTCATGCAATACAACCGCCAAAGCAATGGTGAAATGTTGCCTCTGCCTAAGCCATCTATTGATACCGGAATGGGACTAGAGCGTATTTCTGCTATTTTGCAAAATGTGCATAGTAACTACGAGATAGATATTTTTGTTAACTTGATTGATGCTGCTGCAGATATTATTGGCGCAACAGATAAAAGTGATAAATCGCTTAGAGTTATTGCTGACCACATTCGCTCGTGTAGTTTCTTGATTTGTGATGGGGTGCTTCCTTCTAATGAAGGGCGTGGTTATGTATTAAGGCGTATTATCCGACGGGCTGTGCGTCATGGTAATAAACTTGGAGCAACGGATGTTTTCTTTTTCAAGTTGGTTAATGCTTTAGAATCTCAAATGGGAGAGGCTTACCCTGAATTAGCCACTAATCGTGCGTTAATTGAAAAAGTGTTAAGAACAGAAGAAGAACAGTTTTCAAGAACCTTAGAAAGAGGTTTAAATATTTTAAATGAAGCCTTAGCTGACTTACCTTCAAACGTGGTTCCGGGCGAACTTGTTTTCAGGTTGTATGATACATACGGGTTTCCTGCTGATTTGACCAATGATATTGCCCGCGAAAAAGAGCTGACAATTGATGAAAATGGTTTTCAAGCTGCTATGGCAGAACAAAGAAAAAGAGCGCAACAGGCCAGCCAATTTGACACAGATTATAATGACCAACTTAAGTCTGATAGCATTTCTGAATTTACGGGGTATGATTTAGAAAGTGGTACTGCAAATATACTAGAGCTATTTAAATCAGGACAACTGGTCGAGCAGCTTAGTCCAGGAGAGGAAGGCGTTGTAGTTTTAGACCAAACACCGTTTTACGCAGAGTCAGGTGGCCAAGTTGGCGATTCTGGGGTGCTTAAAACGAAAGCAGGAAATTTTATTGTCAAAGATACGGTCCAGTTAAATAACGCTATAGCACACAAGGGCGTTGCTGAAACGTCAATAAGTGTTGGTGATTTTGTTGATGCACAGTTTGATATAGAAAGTCGAAATTCAATAAAACTAAATCACAGTGCTACCCATTTAATGCATGAAGCTTTAAAGCAAGTGTTAGGTGAACACGTTAATCAGAAAGGTTCATTGGTAACACCGGAGCGTTTGCGTTTTGATTTTTCACATTTTGAAGCTGCTACCAATTGTGAATTGCAACAGGTAGAAAAATTGGTAAATGAGCAAATAAGAGCTAATCATAGCATTGAAACTAAATTAATGAATTTAGACGATGCTAAAGCCGAAGGGGCAATGGCCTTATTTGGTGAAAAATACGAAGAAGATGTTCGTGTTGTATCTATTGGAACGTTTTCTTTAGAGTTATGTGGCGGTACTCATGTTAATCAAGCAGGTGATATTGGACTATTTAAAATAGTTTCTGAAAGTGGTATTGCTTCAGGAGTAAGACGAATTGAAGCCGTAACGGCAGATTATGCTCTAAAATTAACTCAGGCTCACAGCGAGCAATTAATTGATATTGCAAGTTTGATTAAATCTGAACCAAATGCCATTAGTGGCCGTATACAACAACTAATTGAACAAAGTAAAGCGACAGAGAAAGAGTTAGATAAGCTGAAACAGCAGCTCGCATCGAACGCTGGTGCTGATTTGTTGTCACAAGTATATGAAGTAAATAATGTAAAAGTGCTATCTGCTAATTTGAAAGGCGTTGAATCTAAAGTTCTCAGAACAATGGTCGATGATTTGAAGAACCAGCTTGGGAGTGGGGTAGTGGTATTAGGGGTGGACCAAGATAGTAAAGTTAGTCTAATTACAGGTGTTACTAAAGATTTAGTCACTAAGGTAAAAGCTGGCGAGTTGGTCAACTACATAGCTCAGCAAGTTGGTGGTAAAGGCGGTGGACGACCAGATATGGCTCAAGCTGGTGGTAGTCAGCCTGAAAACTTAGACATCGCCCTAGCCTCTGTGAAACCTTGGCTAGAAGCGAAGCTTTAAGTATAGAATTTTTCGGTTGCTTTTTGTGGTGACAACAAAAATAGGGAAAAACCGATTGTGTAAGTAGCTATTGAATCTAGGTATTATCACTAACTTAAGTAATGGATTGATATTTATATTAACGGAAAAGGAGCAAGAGAATGCTTATTTTAACTCGTCGTGTAGGAGAAACTCTAATGGTCGGTGATGATGTTACTGTCACTGTTTTAGGAGTTAAAGGTAATCAGGTAAGAATTGGTGTAAATGCGCCTAAAGAAGTATCTGTGCATCGAGAAGAAATTTATATGCGTATTCAAGCGGAAAAAAATGTTCAACTAGCAGCCCATGAACAGGTTTCTGGTGACGAGCAAGATTAATTTTGTTTTGAGTTTAAAAAAGCTGGTATATCCAGCTTTTTTTACGCTCGCAATTTGATGAGGTGCGTACTTCTGATACGTCAAAGTTAAACGATTGTTAGTCAAATAATAAGCACTTATATTGTTATCGTTTAAAATCTCGGCAAGCAGTCATTAAGTTAATAAAAAACGTTTGACTTACGTATATGGTTCGGTAAACTTCGGCTCCACATTTAGGAGAGGCAGTTCAAATCTATTAAGGTGCAAACCTTGTTAAATTTGAATTATTTAGAAGCCTTTAGAGTGAAAATATTACTTAAATGTGTTGATAAATTGTGTTCCGGAGAGGTGGGTGAGTGGCTGAAACCAGTTCCCTGCTAAGGAACCGTACGTTAATTCGTACCGAGGGTTCGAATCCCTCCCTCTCCGCCATATTTATCAAATTTTTCAACGCGTGTGTAGCTCAGCTGGATAGAGTACCTGGCTACGAACCAGGCGGTCGGAGGTTCGAATCCTTCCACACGCGCCATATTAAGAAACCTACTATTTAGTAGGTTTTTTTTTGCTTTTTATTCGTTACATGTGGGTAATTATTGAGTGCTTTTGAATTTTTTCTTATTTTTTATGCTCTTTTCCTATTGCCTATTTGTTGTGTTTTTTTAGGTTGCATGTAACCATCCTTGTATTAAATCATCCATTTTGGAATTTCTCTGTTATGCAATTAGAAGTCGCCGATGCATTACTTGAAGCTGCGAACTTGTTATTGATTGGAATGGTCGTTGTATTTCTGTTTTTAACTATGTTGATCGGAGCAATTAATTTAATCGCTTGGTTAAATACCATTATTCCTGACCAATCATTAAGTGCGTCAGCTAACATGTTTAAAGATAACACGCCAGTAACGCCGAATCAGCAAGGCGTTTCTCCTAAGGTAGTTGCCGCCATAGGTGCGGCTATTCAGCTACATAGACGATAAAATTAGTAATATATTTTGAGGAAATCACCCAATGCATAAACCATTAGCGATTACTGACGTTGTACTCCGTGATGCCCATCAGTCTTTATTAGCAACGAGAATGCGTTTAGAAGATATGTTGCCAATAGCGAGTAAGCTGGATGAAATAGGTTATTGGTCGTTGGAAACATGGGGGGGAGCTACATTTGATTCGTGTATTCGCTATCTCGGTGAAGATCCTTGGGACAGAATTCGCCAGCTTAAGAAAGCTATGCCAAAAACTAAGCAACAAATGTTGTTACGTGGCCAAAATCTATTAGGCTATCGTCATTATGCAGATGATGTTGTCGATAAATTTGTTGAGAGAGCGCATGCTAATGGTGTAGATGTTTTCAGAATCTTTGATGCAATGAATGATATTCGTAATTTACAGACAGCTGTTAAGGCGGCCATTAAGCAAGGAGCTCATGCTCAGGGCACTATGTCTTTTACTGTTTCACCAGTGCATACATTACAAACTTGGTTAGATATGGCAAATGAGTTGCAAGACTTAGGTGTACATTCAATTTGTATTAAAGACATGGCTGGGTTGCTCAAACCATATGAGTGCGAAGAGTTAGTCTCTAGACTGAAAGAATCCATTGAAGTACCTATAGCATTGCATTGTCACGCAACAACTGGTTTAAGTATTGCCACTGCACAAAAAGCGATAGATGCTGGAATAGATATCTTAGATACGTCAATTTCATCAATGAGCATGACTTACGGGCATTCCGCTACAGAAACAATAGTTTCAATCGTTGAGGGAACGGAACGAGATACAGGTTTAGATTTAAATGCCTTTACTGATATCGCTACTTACTTTCGAGATGTACGCAAAAAGTATGCTCAGTTTGAAGGTAGCTTGAAAGGCGTTGATGCACGAATTTTGATTGCTCAGGTTCCTGGTGGCATGTTAACTAATATGGAGAGTCAGTTAAAAGAGCAGGGTGCAGAAGACAAAATGGATGAAGTCTTAACCGAAATTCCAAAGGTTAGAGAAGACCTAGGCTTTATTCCTCTAGTGACACCTACTTCACAAATAGTAGGCACTCAGTCTGTGATAAATGTGTTAACTGGCGAGCGATACAAGAGCATCAGTAAAGAAACCGCTGGAGTATTAAAAGGTGAGTACGGAGCTACGGCGGCACCTGTTAATAAAGAGTTACAAGAAAGAGTACTTGAAGGTAAAGAATCTATTACATGCCGCCCTGCAGATCTGATAGAAGATGAATTGGCATCATTAACGACTGAGTTAACTCAATTAGCTGAGCAAGAGTCCTTTGATACATCTAAAGAATTAGTTGATGATGTTTTAACCTATGCCCTTTTCCCTCAAATTGGATTGAAATTTCTTAAAAATAGAAATAACCCTGATGCCTTTGAGCCAGCTCCAGGTAAAACTCCTAAGCCAGCAGTGACTGCGCTGTCAACTTCTCAAGACTCGACTGCTTCAAAAGCTGCAGCTTACTCCGTGCGGGTAGATGGGCAAGTATTTTCTGTTGAAGTAGCTGAAAATGGTGTGTTAACAGATGTTCAACCTATTACTACTGCCGCTAATACTCAGCCCAATACAAACTCTGGTGAGCCTTTAAATTCTCCTCTTGCTGGAAATATTTTTAAGGTATTAGTTAGAGAAGGGGATGCTGTGAACATGGGGGATGTAGTTGTGATTATGGAAGCTATGAAAATGGAGACGGAAGTGCGAGCTGCGTCTTCAGGAGTTGTGTCAAATATTTCAATTAAAGAAGGGGATGCAGTGCAAGCTGGGCAGCCTTTGTTTTCAATAGGTTAAGGGAAGTTACTTAATGGAAAAGTTAGAAATATTATGGCAAAGCACGGCCTTAGCTCATTTTGAGCTAGGCCAAGTAATTATGATGATTGTTGGTGCGCTATTATTGTACTTGGCTATAGTTAAAAAGTTTGAGCCACTATTATTGTTACCTATTGGTTTTGGAGCTATTTTAACTAATATTCCTCTGGCTGGGTTTAGTGAAGCTGGCGGCTTATTGTACTACGTTTATCATGTGGGTATTGATACTGGTGTTTTTCCTCTGTTGATCTTCATGGGAGTTGGTGCCATGACAGATTTCGGTGCTTTGATTGCCAATCCAAGAATGTTGTTACTTGGTGCAGCGGCTCAAGCTGGAATTTTTGCTACATTGTTTGGGGCTATCGCTCTAAATTTAGTTCCTGGCTTTGAGTTTACGCTAAAGGATGCGGCTGCTATTGCCATCATTGGTGGTGCCGATGGTCCAACAGCCATATTCTTAGCTTCAAAATTAGCTCCAGACTTGCTAGGTGCCATTGCAGTTGCGGCATATTCTTATATGGCATTAGTTCCATTAATACAGCCTCCCATCATGCGACTGTTCACCACAGAAGCAGAGCGAAAGATTGAAATGCCTCAACTTCGAGTGGTATCTAAAAGGGAAAAGATTATTTTCCCATTGGCTGTGTTATTACTTACTATTCTGTTTTTACCAACAGCTACACCTTTAGTTGGGATGTTTTGCTTAGGCAATTTGATGAAAGAGTCTGGCGTGGTTGATAGGCTGAGCAATAGTGCTCAAAATGAATTGATAAACGTAGTGACAATCTTTCTTGGTTTGGCCGTTGGTTCTAAATTGTCGGCCGATAAATTCTTAACGGTCGAGACGTTAGGAATTTTAGCTCTCGGCGCAATTGCATTTTCAATTGGCACAGCTGCTGGTATTTTAATGGCTAAAGTGATGAGTAAGTTTAGTAAATCTAAGATCAATCCTTTGTTAGGGGCAGCAGGTGTTTCGGCTGTACCTATGGCTGCCAGAGTGGTCAATAAAGTTGGGCTAGAAGCAAACCATCATAATTTTTTACTCATGCATGCAATGGGGCCCAATGTTGCCGGAGTATTAGGGTCGGCTGTAGCGGCGGGTATTTTACTATCTTTGGTTGGCTAATATGCTTATTGTTAGTAGTTGTTTTTTATACAACTACTAACAATCATTTATTTAAGTGCCTTGCCTATTAACTAATGCTTGGTGAGCATCTACTAATTTTTTAGTGTATTCGGCTTTTGGCCAAGTGAATATTACTTCGGTCTTTCCTGATTCAATCACCTTACCATCTTGCATAACAATTACCTTATCTGAAACATGCCTTACTATCCCCAAGTTGTGAGATATAAAAATGAAACCAATCCCTAAATCTCTTTGTAATTGCATCAACAAATTAACAGCTTGAGAGCGCACAGAAGGATCTAAAGCTGCAAAAGGTTCATCTGCAACTATTACTTTAGGATCTAGAATTAAGGCTCTTGCTAAGGCTACACGTTGTCGTTGACCATCAGATAACATGTGGCGATAAAAAAATTGATGATCAGACATCAACCCAACTTTTCTTAACGTTTTTACGATGAGGTTATTACGTTTCTGGGTATCCAACTTTGTATTTAATCGTAAAGGCTCTTCCAAGATAGCCCCTAAAGTTAGTCCGGGGTTCAGTGACTCATTACTATTCTGAAAAATCATTCTGATATCTTGGTAACTTGAAGTCAGATCGGCATTATTTATTTCAGCACCATTCATTAGGATTCTGCCACTTTTAGGTTTTTCTAAACCGACTAACAATTTTGCGAGTAACGATTTTCCAGAGCTATTTTCTCCAATAATAGCTAATGTTTCACCGGCTTTTAAGTTAAAGCTAACTGGACCTAATTCGAAAGTTGCGGGGGTATTTGACCAAAAGCTTCGTTTTTGGTTATTGAATATTAAGTCTTCTACTTTAAATAATTCCATTATTTGGAATCCCTATGGATAGGGAAATGGCAACTATAATAATGGTTATGTACCCTTCTAGATACTGGCATTACCACACATTCCCTTCTTGCCCTTGGGCACCTTGGGCCGAGCCTACAGCCAGTGGGTAAATGGTGTAGTGTAGGGATCGTACCTTCTAATGAGGTGAGCGCTGATTTTGCAGGGAGGTCTTTTCTGAAGCTAGGTGCGCTATCAAGTAGAGCTTTTGTATATGGATGAAAAGCTCGTTTTCTTAGCTGTCGTAAATCCCCACTTTCAACGGTTTGTCCACAATATAAAACTGTCATGTATGATGCCATACTCGAAATTGCTAAAAGATCATGGCTTACAAATAATATGCTCATTTCGCGAACTTGATTAATTCGGTTTAGTAGATTTAGTATCTGAGTTTTGGTTGTGACTTCCATTCCTTTAGTAGGATTATCGGCAATAATAAGCTCTGGTTCTGACGCTACTGCCATAGCAATCATAAATTTTTGTATGACATTACTTGCAATTTGGTGAGGGTAACTTTTTAAACACAGTTCGTGGTTTTTAATTCCAACTTTGTGTAACAAGCTAATTGCTATCTCTTGTCTTTGCATATTCTTTGCCCAAAACCAACGCTTAGTTAGCTTCGTATTTGGAATCATTTCCTTTAATTGATCTCCCAAAGTTAAAAGAGGATCAAGAGAGTTAATTGGGTTTTGAAAGACAACGGATATGTCATTTCGAATTAGCTTTCGACGGTTTTTTAGAGACATGGTTAGTAGGTTTTTCCCTCGCCAAGTCATCCGATCCGCGGTTATCCTCCAATGACTAGGTAATGCTCCAACAATCGCTTTTACAATTAAACTTTTCCCTGAGCCTGATTCTCCGACTAGAGCGTGGATTTGTCCTTGATTGACCACTAAATTCACTTTATCGAGTGCTTTTATCCAGCTTCCGGCAATTTCCATTTCTAAGGTAAGGTTTTTAACATCTAATAATATCATTAGTGTAGTAACCTATTTCTTAGAGCAGAGCGCAAGCCATCCCCCACAATGTTTACGGATACCACCATAAGAAAAAGTGCTCCACCAGGCAGGGCTATATTCCATGGTGCGATATAAACGACTTCTATTCCTTGAGACAACAGAGCTCCAAGTTCAGAAGAAGGGGTCTGCGCACCTAAGTTCAAAAAACCTAACGCGCTGATGTCTAATATAGCGATGGATAATGCTAATGTAGCTTGCATAACCAACGTTTCTCCCATATTTGGTAATATTGAGCGCACGAATAACTGTATCTTACTTGCGCCGTCCAATCTCGCAGCCATAACATACTCTTTGGAAAGTTCACGGCGCACAAAATCTCGTGTTTGGTGCACAAACTGTGGTATGAGTGCTAATGCAATTGCCCACATACTATTGACTAAGCCTGTTCCTAAGATTGCTATTATAATTATCGCGATTAAAATGGTTGGTATGGCTTGAATCGAGTCTAGTGTATGATTTACAAAACTTGAACGAAAACCTTTACTCATTCCGGCTGTAGCACCTAACCCGACACCAATTAGTAATGCAAATACCACTAATAAAATACTAATGCCAAAAGTCATTCTACATCCATACAAAACTCTCGATAGTATATCTCTTCCTAATCCATCGGTACCAAATATATGGCTAATGCCGCCATTTGGGTCCCATGAAGGTGGGACAAGAATATTTCCAGTTTTTTGCAGGTTCGGTTCAAATGGGGCCAACAGTGGACAAAAAATGGTAATCAAAATAAATAACATCAAACATACTAACCCCCCCATAGCAATATGGTTTTTTTGAAACTCTAACCAGGTATACTGGAGTGGTGAAGGGTGTTGCTCTTCTTGGTATAAATTAAATCGTGCCACGTTCAATCTTCTTGCGTTTTGGATCAGTTAATCGTAGAAACATGTCAATTGACATAGTAAATATTACGACGAATACAGACACTGCTAACATTCCTGCACGAATAGCGGAGTAATCTTGTTGATATATCGCTTGTATTAACCAATTTCCTATACCTGGCCAAGAAAAGATAGTTTCCACTATCATTGCGTTAGTGAGTAGAGTAGGAAATTGCATGGCCAACAATGGTAAAATTGGGACTAGCGCATTTCGAATACCGTGACGCATTAATACTTGACGAGTGGTTAATCCTCTCGCGTATGCTGCTTGTATAAATTCACTATTTAAGGTTTCTATGACAGATCGTCTTGTTATCCTTAAAATTAATGTAGTTGTGACAATTGCTATTGATAGAGTTGGCAATATTAAGTGTCTAAATGCATCTAAGAAAACAGAAGGTTTATCTTCAATATCAGCCAATAAAATATCTAATAGTACAAAACCAGTATTACTCGGGACTTCAAATATCAGGCTCAGACGACCCGATAGAGGTAACCATCCAAACTGTAATGAAAAAACTAGAATTAGGATCAGGGCTAACCAAAAGACTGGTATTGAATAGCCCACAACACTAATTGACAATAGTGTGTAATCAGTTGCCCTGTGGTGTCTCAAAGCTGCTAAAAAACCTAATGGTAAGCCTACTAGTAGAGAAAGAGTTAGAGCATATGCACTTAGTTCAATGCTTGCGGGTAAAGATAGCATGATCTCTTCGTATAAAGGTTGTCCAGAGTTGAAGCTAACGCCCCAGTTTCCAGAAAAAAGTTCGGACATGTAATGCCCGTACTGAGAAAGGACGCTTCCTTCAGGTTTATAAGCTATATTTGCACTTTGATTTTGTAGCTTTTGAAGCTCTTCAAGCTTCAATCCAGTGAGCACCTCTATGGGGTTGCCGGGGAAAAGATAGGCAAGAGAAAACGAAAGTAAGCTGAGTATAAACAAAGTGATAATAATTAAGTTGGTATAACGCAGTAATATATTTACCATTAGTTTTTAGTCACTCCTCCAAACCTAATGCCACCATAAGGATTGATGACTAACCCATCGAGTTCTTTTCGGTATGCTTGATATCTAGATGCATGCGCTATAGGTAATAGCGGTAGTTGTTCTGCTAAAAGTTCGTTTGCTTTGCCATAAAAATATGCTCTTTCTTGGATATCGGAATAATCTAGAGCTTCATTGATTAATTCATCAAATTCTTTAGAGCACCACATTGCTCTATTTGTACCGGATTTAATTGCAGCACATGATAACAATGGGCGGAAAAAATTATCTGGATCGCCATTGTCAGCTGACCAACCAATTAAAACAGAGTCGTGTAGCCCTTGGGTTAATCTTTCTCTAAAAGTAGACCATTTGTGGGTCACTATATTAACGTTAATGCCCACTTCGCGTAGGTATCCTTTGATGAGCTCCGCCATTTTTATTGCATTGGGATTGTAGGTTCTTTTTACTGGCATCGCCCAAACATTCATAGTAAAACCTTCTGTAATACCATTATCTTGCAATATCTTTTTGGCAGAGATGGGATTAAAGTTAACTTTTTTGACATCCGCTTGAAATGCCCATGATGTCGGTGGCACGATGTTTTTGGCAGCGATAGCGCTGTCAAAATAAATAGTTTCTAATAACGCATTTCGGTCAATAGCCATTGACAATGCTCGTCGTACTTCTGGGTTATTGAATGGCGGCTTTGCAGTGTTAAAAGCCCAGAATCCAATGTTTAGTCCTGGCTTTTCATCAAGTATTAAATTGTCTTGCTGTCGAACAACTTCTAATTCACTGTGAGCAGGTAAGGCAATTGCGTCACACTCTCCCGTTATTAACTTAGCCAAACGAAGTGAACTAGAAGGTGTAATATCGAATATAAGTTTATCTGTAAGTTTATTTTTACGCCAATAATCAGGGTGTTGGGTATAACGTATATATTGATCTTGCCTAAATTCACTTAGTTTATAAGGGCCTGTACCTACGGGTAGAGTATCAATAAGCTGTTGTTGGTTACGAGTGATTAATGTGTCGCCATATTCAGCTGATAAGATAATTGCGAAGTCTGTAGCTAGGTTCGCTAGAAATGAGCTCTCTCGCTTTTGAAGTGTAATTTCAACTCTATAACCATTTAGTCGTTTGATACTTTTGATTAGTTTATTTAGATTGAGGCTGTCAGTGTAAGGGTATCGACCACTCGAAACTTTGTGGTAAGGGTGAGTGGGTAACCGCCATCTATTAAAACTAAATAATACGTCGTCTGCATTAAAATATCGTGAAGGCGTAAATGTTGCAATTTTATGGAACGCTACTTTTTTCCTGAGTTGAAAAGTATAGGTTTTGCCATCTGGACTAATAATCCAACTGGTGGCCAAAGCTGGGACGATTTCACCGGATGTTTGATCAAAGTCTAATAGCCTGTCATACAGTTGATGAGAAGAAGCATCAACGGTTGTTCCAAATGTATCTAATTGTGGATTAAAACTTGCCGGACTCCCCTCGGAGCAGTAAACAATACCATTAGGATCTGTTTTAGAAGTGATTAGCGCATCACATGCACATAAAGCCATGCTAAAAGAAAATATCAAGACTTTATAAATTGAGTAGGGAGTGTGGTGCCTTTTTATCATAGTCACTGCTTTATTTAACCCATATCCTCATTAGCTTGTTCTAATAAATTGTATTTCTTAAGGTAGCCTCTTAACTGATGATAGGTTAAACCTAGTTTTTCAGCTGTTTTCCTCTGATTAAACTGACTATCAGTCAGTGCTTGGTTAATAAGATTTATTTCAAAATTCTGAGATAGTTCCTTTAATTCTACAGGAAACTCAAACGTTAAGTTTTCTTCTGCCATAATAACTGGCTCTTCTTTTGGAGTTACAATTTCACTCTCGGTTGGAGACTCTTTTTTAGTGGTTACTTGTGTAACTCGGTCACTTGTTCTTATACGATTTTTGGGACGATATTCTGATTCAAAGGGGTCTAATATTATTTGGTGGACAGGTATATGTGGGTTGTTACTTCGATATACTGCTCGTTCAACAACGTTTTTAAGCTCTCTAATATTTCCGGGCCAATGATATTCTAAAAGTGTCCGCTTCGCTTTTTCAGTAAAGCCACTGAATAGTTCCATTTCGAGTTCTCTAGCCATATTAATTGCAAAGTTTTCAGCCAACATCATGATATCTTCTTTACGCTCTCTAAGAGGAGGTAGAGTAATTACGTCAAAAGCTAGCCTGTCTAATAAATCAGCTCTGAATTCACCAGATTCAGCTAGTGCTGGTAAATCTTCATTTGTAGCAGCGACAAGTCGCACATCTACTTTAACACTGCGCGAACCTCCCACTCTTTCAAACTCACCATATTCAATTACTCTAAGTAACTTTTCTTGAATCATTCCTGAAGTATTTGCCAATTCATCTAGAAATAGAGTGCCATTGTGTGCTGTTTCAAACCGGCCTTCTCTACGTTTAGATGCTCCAGTAAAGGCTCCCGCTTCATAACCGAATAGCTCACTCTCAAGTAGGCTTTCATTTAATGCTGCACAATTTAATTTGAGATACGTTTGGTCCCAACGTTTAGATAAAAAATGTAATCGAGCCGCAACAAGCTCTTTACCGGTGCCTCGCTCACCAATTATGAGTACTGGTTTATTTAATGGTGCTATTTGTGATATTTGCTCTAATACTTCTAAAAAATTATTAGATTGACCTAGTAGATTATCTTGTTGGCGAAAGCGGCTCATCAATATCCTTAAAAGTTGGTCTAAACGACTAAGTAATAGTGTACTTACTAATCGAGTTAGATCCCAGTACTAATGCTATAATTTATTATCTTATTAAATTCAATGGCTTATAGAATTTATTATGTTGGCCCAGTAATTGAATGAACTACAGTTGTATTAATCAGGTTAAGTAATACCATTTAACTAACATCAGATAATAGAGGTAAATAATATGGGTATCTTCTCTCGTTTCACTGACATAGTGAACTCAAATATTAATGCCATTTTAGATAAGGCTGAAGATCCAGAGAAAATGGTGCGTTTAATCATACAAGAAATGGAAGACACTTTAGTTGAAGTGCGTTCAGCTTCAGCTAAAACGATAGCGAGTAAAAAAGAAATTTCGGCTTCAATTAATAAAATACAATCTGAATCAAAAGATTGGAAGTCAAAAGCTGAGTTAGCAATTAGTAAGGAGCGTGAAGATTTAGCTCGAGCTGCTCTACAGGAAAAGAAAAAGTGTGATGAGCAGGTGCAAATATTAACTACTGAGCTAAGCGTTGTAGATGAACAGATTAGCAAACTTCAGAATGAAGTAGGACAGTTGCAGGATAAGCTAGCTGATGCCAAAGCACGTCAGAAAGCCATTATTTTGCGTCAAAAAACGGTAAGCTCAAGGTTAGAAGTTAAGAAAAGTCTAGATAGCGGTAAAGTAGATGCAGCTATGGGGCGGTTTGAACAATACGAACGTAAAATTGATGACTTGGAGTCACAAGTTGATGCGTATGACTTAGGCAAGAAAACCTTGGCAGACGAATTTGCTGAGCTCGAGTCTGACGATGATATTGATAATGAGTTAGCTGCGTTGAAAAAAACAATGCAAAGTAAATCATCAGATTCGAATAAATAAGTAGTAGTAAGGGGAGTCATTGTGGAAGGAATTATTGGGATTATTGTAACGCCAATCATTTTGTTTATGATTTTTGTCGCACCAATTTGGCTTATTTTACATTACCGTAGTAAGAAGCAAATAAGCCAAGGGCTGTCAGAAGATGAATATGGAAATTTACAAGAGTTGGCTGACAGGGCAGAGAAAATGGCTGATCGCATTCATACCTTGGAGTCAATTTTGGATGCTGAAGCACCTCAGTGGAGAAATAAAGTATGAATAATCGAGGAACCTTATATCGAGATCCAGGTAAAGCAAGAATTGCCGGCGTGTGCGCTGGCATAGCTGAATATTTTGGGCTTGAACTATGGCTGGTTCGTATTCTTACCTTAACTGGGTTCTTTTTACTTGCCCCTCCATTTTTCTTTATTGGCTATATCGCTGGTTGGTTTATTTTAGAGAAAAAAACCGTAAATATGGGGAGTAAAAAAGAGCACAATCAATTTACTGAGGCAAAAAGTACCAAACAAACAGGTAAAGGTTGGCATAACACAAACACAGATGAACCAGAAAAAGTGGTTGTGAAATCAAGAATCTGGCAAGCAGGTGAGCCTCCTCAACAAGCTTTTATGGATATTAAACAGCAGTTTGAAAACAATGAAAAAAGACTTAGAAAAGTAGAAACATATGTAACTTCTTCTGAATTTCAACTCAATAGAGAGATAAACAACTTATAAGTTTCTGCTAAAAAGGCATAGAAATCACTCTTGTTACATTGATAAGGTTAATTTTGATTTAGATGGATAGCTCAATTTTACAACATCGGAACATTCAGCGAACAAAGCAAAAGTTAAAGATGACGGCGTCTAGATTAGTAGATCATCATGTTAACTTAGCGGTAACTGGTTTAAGTGGCAGCGGTAAAACAGCTTTCATTACTTCGTTAGTTAACCAACTGCTTGAAGCCAATGAGGAAGCAAACTTACCTTTTTTTAATGTAGTTCGTGAAGCTCGATTAGTCGGTGTTAAAAGAGATGTGCAGCCTAACCTAACATTTAGACGGTTCGCATATGAAGATGCAATGATATCGCTGACAAATTTAGAGCCCGTATGGCCATTATCGACAAAAGGTATTTCACAGGTAAGACTGAAAGTTAAGTATAAAAAGAGTAGCGGTGTCAGTAAATATCTGACCAAAGATGCGACGCTCACCTTGGATATTACTGATTACCCTGGCGAGTGGTTACTTGATTTACCTTTACTCGATATGAGCTATGAGCAATGGATTGAACATTGTAGTTCTGAATTAGAAGATCCTTTAAGAGCAGAATTAGCAAAACCATTTATTGATGCTATATCAAAATTAAAGTTAGAAGAGTCAGGTGATGAGCTGGCGCTAAAAAATATTGCGGACCTTTACGCGCAATATTTAGCTAGCTGTCAAGAGCATGGATTTCAACTGCTGCAACCAGGGCGTTTTATCTTACCTGGAGAATTAAATGGGGCACCTGCGTTACATTTCTTCCCACTTATTTTTACTGATAATTCAGAATCAAAGTTCAATTTAAAGCATGTTCAAAAGGGCAGTAATATAGATTTATTGATTAGTCGTTTTGAACATTACAAAGCTCGTGTAGTTCAGCCTTTCTTTCAAGAGCATTTTAGAAAATTTGATAGGCAAGTCATATTGGTTGACTGCTTAAGTGCTCTAAATAACGGATATAATTGTTATCAGGACTTACAGAAAGCGATTGACTGGATTTTAGGAAGCTTTCAATACGGCTCTTCAAGTATTTTAAATCGGTTATTCCAACCTAAGATTGATAAGTTAGTTTTTGCTGCTAGCAAAGCTGATCATATAACGCCAGACCAACAGGGAAACCTAGTCAAGTTATTAGAAAGCATGTTGCGCAATGCTAGAAAAAACATTCAATTTAAAGGAGTGCAAACAGAGTCTACTGCTATTGCCTCTATTAGAGCTTCAAAGTCGGGAAGCAGTGAACTGGGTGGCGCTAATATTCAAGTTTTACAAGGGCAGGATGAAAATGGAAATACTATAACGTTGTTTCCTGGAGAAGTTCCCCAATGTTGTCCTCCCCAAAATTTTTGGACATCACAGAAATTTGAATTTCCAAAATTTTCGCCACCTCAATTAGGGGCAAGTTACTCGCTTCCACATATACGTATGGATCAAGTGTTAGATTTTCTATTGGCTGACAAATTAGCATGAAAAATAATGACTCAAAAAATGCTGAAAGCTCACCTCAAGATGCTGATAACAAAATTAAAAGTGCTCAAGTAGTTAATAATTCAAGCATTACAGAACCTCAAAATAAGGATATTAAGCCAGCGCAAATACTAAGTGAAATGGTGTTAACCGACATAATTACTGAAAGTGTTTTTGAGGAGGAACAATTAGAATATAAGCCTCAAACTAAGGTTAAAACATCTCGTAAAAGATGGTTTATATTTCTTACATTAGCTGTAGTTCTTGCGAGCATGGTTGAGCTTGTTTTGTTTGTGATTGAAATTACTCGTAACTCAGATTGGTTAGGTGCAGTTTGGTTGGGTATATTTGGTGTCGTTTTGATATTTTTTATAACGATGGTTTTGTCAGAGTTGAAAGGTTTACGAGCACTAAAGAAGCAAGATGAGCTTAAGGAAACCTCTGATAAGATTACTAATAGCCCTGCAATAGGGCTTGCTGAATCTCATTGCTTAAACTTAGCTTCGAGGCTACCGCCAAGTTATCAATTTCTAGTGGCTAACTGGCAGGACAGTTTGGAAGATATTCATAATGATCATGAAATTATGTGTTTGTTTGAACATAATGTTTTGACTCCTATTGACAAAATAGCGATCAAACAAGTTACGAGTAATGCGTCAGCAGCGGGAGTTATGATCGCAGTAAGTCCCTTTGCCATGTTAGATATGTTTATCGTGTTATGGCGAAACATCAGGTTGATGAATCAAGTAAGTGAAATATACGGGTTACGTTTAGGGTATTGGGGAAGAGTAAAACTTATTCGTAATATTTTTAATAATATGGTGTATGCAGGTGCCGCAGAAATTCTATCAGATGCAGGTAACTACGCATTAGGGGCTGGTGTTACGGGAAAATTGTCCACTAGAGTCGCACAAGGGTTAGGAGCTGGAGTTTTAACATCTCGTATCGGAATAAAAGCGATGGAACAATGCAGGCCGTTAAGTTGGAATGCCGAAAAAAAGCCAGGTATTGCCAATATTAGCAAGCAACTTTTGACGGAACTAAATAGTAAAATAAACTAATTATTATCAGAAATTTTGTCAATCCAAAAAACAGCCTATTTAAAACTACCATAAATCACTATATTAACTTGAGGTTCTGTTTTTAGCAATCGTATTAGTACATAGATACTTTTGGACCGCCGCTAATTTCCTTTATCTTTTGTAAAAAAATCTTTACTGTTTAGCTTTTCTGTCATCACCCGATTAACCTTTTTTATTTGGAGAGCTCAATGCGTTTGGAAATTAATTGTCAGGATAGATTGGGTATAGCTCAAGATATACTAGATATATTAGTTGAGCATGAAATTAATTTGCGGGGTATCGAGATTGATGAAATGGGCAAGATATTTCTTAATTTCCCCAATATGGAGTTTTCAGAACTTCAGCATTTAATGCCGAAAATCCGCAAAATTGATGGAATAAAAGATGTTAAAACAGCTCCTTTTATGCCAATAGAAAGAGAGCAATATCAACTTCAAACGTTGTTAAAAACACTTCCAGACCCTGTGTTTTCAGTCAATACCAAAGGAGAAATCATTTTAACAAACGATGCGGTGCTGATTCACTTATCTTTACCACGAGAAAAGGTTATAGGTGTTCACATTGGTGACTTGCTAAAAGGTTTTAATATTTCACGTTGGTTAGAAACTGACGAGCCCCAAGTACAAGTTCAAAAAATACGATTTTTAGAGCAAGACTATTTAGTCGATATGCTACCTGTACTGGTACCGGATATTGGTGGGGAATCTATTATGGCTGGTGCTGTATTTTTACTAAAGTCAGAGTACAGGCTAGGGCAACAACTCACTGCATTCAATCAAGGAGTGGCGGATAGCTTTGTTTCAATCCAAGCGGAGAGTAAGGCAATGAGAAGCGTTGTAAAAGACGCTAAGAGAATGGCTGAGTTAGACGAATCTATAATGATGTTTGGTGAAACAGGGACAGGTAAGAAACACTTGGCTAAAGCATGCCACGAAGTAAGTAGCAATAGGGGCGGGAAGTTCATTGTTGCGGACTGTCGGGTACTTTCTGATAAAGAGGCATGTATAGAGTTATTGGGTGAAAATGATGATAATTTAGGGCTATTAGACTTAGCTAATGGAGGAACACTGTTCTTGGATGAGGTTGCCGACTTACCGTCAGGTATCCAGACTAAGTTTCTTAAAATATTGCAAAGTGGTTACTATCAAAGAGTAGGAGAGTCAAATAGTAGACTTTTTGAAGTCCGTATAATTAGTTCTACCCAAAAAGACTTGGGTGCTTTGGTTCAAGAAGGTAGTTTTAGTGAAGATTTGTTTTACCAGTTAAATGTTTTGAGTCTATTTCTGCCTCCCTTGAGAGAGAGGAAGTCAGACATTATTGCTCTGGCAGAGAGGTTTATAAAACAACATAGTATGAAGTTAGGACGTCAAGCACCTAGACTGACTAAAGCTTTTATAGATTACCTGCAAACTTACCCTTGGCCCGGGAATATTCGACAATTAGAAAACACACTGTATCGAACCATTTCTTTATTAGATGGTAATGAATTAGATAAAGTCCATATTCAACTGCCTTCATGTTCGGCAACAAGTAGTATAGTTTATCAAGAGTTTAATGGAAGTTTAGAAGATGAAGTTAAACGCTTTGAGAAAGAAATATTAATACGCCTGTATCCGAGCTTCCCAAGTTCAAGACAATTAGCCAAAAGGCTAGGGTTAAGTCATACAGCCGTCGCTAATAAATTGAGAGACTATGGAATAAACAAGAAAACTGTAAAAATTATTTGATGAAGAATACCAAACGATTTGTACTCTGCTACTGCCTTACTATTTAGTCATTTATGAACTTTCTTATTTACACCCTAGGCTCTATGAGTAGTTTGGACGGTAAATTAGAGAATATACAAACCACCTAAGTTGTTGATTGATACAAATCAAACCTAGGTTAAACGTCCAAAAGCTACACTACAAATTTTTGATTGGTAGTTCAGTAGTATTTTTAACTTGTTTTAGGGCAAAAGTAGAACTCAAGTGGTCGACTAATGGTAGATTAGTGAGTTTGGTTTTTAGTAAGTGTTCATACTCTTCGATGCTTTCAACTATGACTTTCAATAAATAATCTTTTTCACCACTGGTAGTATGGCATTCTACAATTGCTTCAATACTTTGAACGGCTTTTTCAAAATCATTTAATGATTCACCATCATGATTTTTTAGCGTTACATAGATGAAAACAGATACGCCTAAATTTAACTTTTTATTGTCTAAAAGAGTCACTTTTTGGAGTATTATTTTTTCAGCAACAAGGCGTTTTACTCTTCTCCAGCAAGGAGTGTGAGATAGTCCAACTTTTTGGCTTAAATCTGCCATAGACACGGTTGCATCTTTCTGCATGATTCGTAATATTTCGCGGTCAAACTTATCAAGTTTCATAAAATTAAGCTCAAGAGAACATATAACAAACGTATAGCATGCGTAAAAAGCAATGCTTTTACAAGGGATTTAATAGGACAATTATCCTAATAAATGCAAGGTGCATAACGAGAGTCTCAGCTACGAAAAAAAATGTTAATGAAGATGCAAAATATGTCGCAACCGGTTGTTATAACGTTGGTGCATTAACTTCCTAAAAAGAAGTGCACGCTAATGTTGGTTTTCAAACACTGTGAATTCGATGTACACGAACATGTAGCATTTTATCAAGACCAAAAAACTGGGTTGTTTGTAATTATATCAATTCACAATACTAATTTAGGGCCGAGTATTAGTGGCTGCAGAATGTGGCTTTACTAATCTGAATTTGAAGTACATCCAAGGTGTAATGCAGGAGGCCAATTAAATGTAACTGATATAGACCAGCGCAGTATTAATAGGGACTCGAAATTGTACGATGCAGTAGCGGCTAGCCTGAGTGATATTAGATAAAATAAATGTAGATGTATTTGCACCATGCGGTATGAGCGGAACTTTGAATGAGAGTAGCATTACTGCTTTAAAAGTTAAGGTGGTTGCAGGTGCGGCTAATAATCAGTTAGCTAAAGAGAATTATGGTGAATTGTTAAGATGTGAAACGATACTATATGCCCTTGATTTTGTAATTAATACCTGCGGGATCATTGAAATTCATCATCAGGGGATTGCCAGTTCTATTGAGCGACTTAAATTCCACATAGATAATAGGGAGTCGACTTAACTTGAAATATATGAGTGCTCGACACTCAATGCAATGGCAACGAATTTAGAGGCTAACTCAATGGCTGAAAAACGTTTTTGTAAAATAATTAAGCAATTAGGCTAGGTTATAAAAAATGATGTTGCATAACGTAATTGCTTTGTTCATAATGCGGCGCCTTAGCAGAGCTAACACTATACATGCTAACATTTTCAATGGTGACCTTTTGGTCCCCTCGCAATGATACTTTGTGAACCCGGTCAGGCCTGGAAGGGAGCAGCCGCAGCGAACGACTCATGTGCCGAGGTGTGGCTGAAAGGACACCACCAATCTTCTATTTCTGTTTTGGTGGTGCTTCTGTTTTGTTTACATCTAGATACTCAACTGCCTGCTTAATCGCATTCACAGCGTTCATTTGCATTTGCTGCCTTTCACTTTGAGGTAAATAAAATGACATATCGACTTCAAACCTAATATACCTAGGTGGAATTTGGTTTAGAGCTAAACAGCACAAATCTGCCAGGTAGTCTTCACTTTTTATCTTGTTCAAACCTAAAGCATCTATTCTCTCCAAAACTAGGTGTTCGTAATAATTGTGGATATCGTCGTCTAACTTCATGTTTGTTTATCTCTAAAAAGTAATAGTCAAACCTAACTATATATGTATTTTGTAAAATGTGAGAATTGTTTTTAATTCGTTCAGGACCAAGCTTTATTGCTGGTTGATATTTGTACAGGTTGAAGGGTATATATTAGATTGATTAATAATAAGTTGGAATCTATTGAGGGTAGTCAGTTGACCAAGTGTATACGTTATGTATATTATCCCATGTGAGGTTCACTACCTCTCACTATTAAAAATCGTTTTAACGATTTAACACATTAAAAATTGTGGTCCAGGGAGACATACATGTTTACATTTAAAAAGAGCGTTACAGCGCTTTCTGTTGCGGCCTGTTTAGGTTTAGCAACACCTGTTTTTGCAAATAGTACCAATGGGTATATTACTGGTAACTCAGTTACAGTAAGTGGTGACACTTTATCAAACGTGACTATTTCTATTGAAAATTTAGAAACCGGGCTAAATCGTTCTGTTGTTTCTAGTAATGATGGTTCATTTCGTTTTCCACTTTTACCTCCTGGCCCATATAAAGTAGTGGCTGAAAAAGACGGTTTTAGAACAACTGTTGAAGAAAAAGTTGTTGTAGGGATTAGTGGGAAAGTTAACATGAACCTAGCTCTTAGTGATGCTAGTGTTGAGAGGATCCAAGTTACTGGGTCTGCTCTTTCTTTGGTTGATGTCACCAGTACAAGTACAGGTATTGTTGTTGATTCTATTACTCTTTCAAAGGTTCCTGTACCAAGAGATTTAACTGCTGTAGCACTATTAGCTCCAGGAACAACCAAGGGAGATTCTGCTTTTGGAAACGTTCCATCTATTGGCGGGGCTTCAGCCGGAGAAAATGCTTACTATGTTAATGGTTTGAATTTAACAAACTTTAGAACAGGTGTTGGTTCAAGCAACCCTCCATTCGAAATGTTTGAGACATTTGAAGTTAAAACTGGTGGTTACTCTGCAGAGTTTGGACGTGTTACTGGTGGTGTTATAAATGCAAAGACTAAAAGTGGGTCAAATACATTTAAATGGGGTGTAAATGCCTACATCGAACCAGATGCTTTTCGCTCAGACAAGCCTTCTAAAAAGCGAGAAGATGGCTCTTATCGATTAGATAATACTGGTGACGAAAATACTGCTTGGGATGTTAACTTATGGGCAAGTGGAGCATTAATTGAAGACACATTATTTTTCTACGTCTTATATAACCCTCGCTCTGATGTATTCGATTATAACGGTTCACAAACAATAAGTGGGGCAGATACCTTACAAAGTATCTACAACGAAGAAGAAGACGATGCATTTTGGGGTGCCAAAATAGATTGGTATATAAATGATTCAAATATTCTTGAATTAACAGCCTTCTCTGATGAAAGTTCAAATGTCGTGACTCGATATGAAAGTACCAATGGAGCTATTGACGGTGATGGAGCGATTGGATTTGAAAATGAAGGCGGGTTGAATTACACCCTCAAGTATACCAGTATTATATCTGATGATTTTTCTGTTTCTGCTCAATACGGTATTAACAGAGCTGATAGAACTGTACAAAGTGCATTAGACGCTAACCCTGTGGTTTACAGACGTTTTGACAGTACAGGAGCTTTTGTTATCGGTGGGAATTGGGCTAATTTCTTGGTTGATGAGGGTGATGATGAGCGAGAAGTATTCAGGATTGACGCTGATTGGTATGTAGGAGATCATGAAATACGATTTGGTGTAGACTCGGAAACTTTAACTGCGAATGCAAATACGGTTCTTTCTGGTGATAATTATTATCTTATTTATGTAGATGATGTGACTGATCCTGCTAACCCAGAACCTTATGAAGTTCGTCGCAGAACATATTCGTCTGGTGGTGCATTTGAAAATAAAAACTTTGCCTATTATATTCAAGATCAGTGGCAAGCTACTGACAATCTTATAATCAATGTTGGTGTTAGAAATGATTCTTTTGAGAACTTTAATGGTGCTGGCGAATCATTTGTTAAGTTAGATAACCAGTGGGCTCTACGTGCAGGTGCCGTTTATGATGTAAATGGTGATGGCGATTCAAAAGTATGGGCTAGTTATGGGCGATATTATTTACCCGTTGCGGCTAATACCAATATTCGATTATCTGGTGCTGAAACATATATTCATGATTTTAGAGCATGGGAAGGATTTGCTGATGCTACATTAGAGGTTCCAGTGTTTAATGAGTCAGGAGCTCCTACACAAGATCAACAAGTGTTTGCAAACGGAGATGTTCCTGATGCAGGAGCTATTGTCGATGCTGATTTGGATCCTATGTATTCTGATGAGTTTATCTTGGGGTATCAAACTCAGTTAAATGATGATTGGAGTTTAGCTGTTCAGGGGACTTACAGAGAGCTTTCTACGACAATTGAAGATGTAGCAATTGATTTTGGCTTGAATGAATATGTAGAGCGGGAATTTGGCTCATCGTGTACTGAATGTTCAGGTTTTCATTACTATGTTTTAGCTAATCCAGGTGCCGACATTACTGTTACGACTGACCCTGATGGTGATGGTCCATTGGAAAATATGGCATATACAATACCAGCCAGTGACTTAAACTACCCAGAATCTATAAGAAAGTATGCGTCTGTTGATGTTACCTTCGAAAAAGCATGGGATGGGGTTTGGATGTTAAATGCAGCTTACACTTGGTCTCATAGCTGGGGGAATAACGAAGGGTATATACGTTCAGATAACGGCCAGGATGATGCAGGTTTAACAACTTTGTTCGACCAGCCCGGTTTATTGGATGGTGCATATGGTAATTTACCAAATGATAGACGCCATTCAATTAAAGTATTTGGCTCGTATCAAGTTAGTGAAGCTCTGAACTTGGGTATGAATATGAGTTGGCAGTCAGGTAGACCAAAAAATGCATTTGGTTACCACCCAACTGATGTATTTGCTCAAGCGTATGGCTCAGAATCATTTTATGCAAACGGTGAATTAGTTCCAAGAGGTTCTTTAGGTACAACACCTAGTGTTTTATCTATTGATTTAACTGCGAGCTATCAAATTGATTTGTCTGAAGATTATGACCTGACGCTCAGAGCAGATGTATTTAATGTGCTAGACAGTGATTCAGTGACTGAAGTTGATGAGATATTTGATAGCGAAACTGGCTTTGAAGGTGTTGGCTTACAAACTCAAAATCCTAGTTTTGGTGAAGCTACTAATTGGCAAACTCCTCGTTATGTGCGGTTGAGTGCCTCACTAAGGTTCTAGGTTATATGTAGAGCTTTAAGTTTTATTTATTAAAATATGTCTAATATTGAAAGCCAGCGTATATCGCTGGCTTTTTTATTATTCTTGTTCTGAAATACGTTGGAATAGCGGAATCCTCTTAGTGGCAGAATAAGTAATCTAATATTTAAACGTTAATAAAAATACTACATGTAGGCTTTAAGTTGAGTGATGTTGAGCTTTTATATAAGGCCATTACATTTATAAGCAAGTTATAAGTATTTCTTTATATCAAGAACAAATTCCATATTAGTTTGGCCTAAAAAGTGTGGTGAAATGATTTAATGTAAAGCACTTCTACCGGTGTCGATGTTTAAATGAAATGCAGCCCAATAAATCAAAAAGTTAGAACGGTAGCGCGGTATCTAAAAAACTCTCAACTGTATGTTCAGTAGCATGGATAAGTAAGAAGTACTTTTTCGATAAGTCTTGTGAGCCAATCCAAACTATCTAAGTACAGGGTGGGTTATTCTGCAGGTTTAAAAATCTGTTTATCAATAGTTGTCGAGAATGAACCGTGAAAAAGTTAAGTCTAACCCTATAATAGAATGAATTTTATATTGACGTAACTATATATAAAAGCTAAGAGTACGCAGGTCTCCATATTCATCCAACCAAGTCTAATTGAGTATTACATATGAATTTAGACTTAAATGAAATATTAACGTACCTTCGATGTAAAGGTTTTTTCGTGATAGCAGTCCTAGCTATTTCGGAATGAAGTATAGCCAATGTTACTTGCAGAAATGTTCTGATTCCCATAAAGGTAAAACATTTTACAAGCTAGAAGAAGAGCTCTACAGATATGAACTGTCTAGACATATATGAATGTGTTCATTATTTAAAAATAATTGCAGATGACCTACTTCAATTGAACTATTCATTTTTATAAATGAACAGGAACCTATTGTTGAGATGTCAAATGATAAAATCAATACATAGAAGATATACTTCAGAGCGTATATGGCAAGCTATAACATAACTAACTGTGTACGATTAAAAGTGGTAAGAGTCGCAGTATATTTAGGTGTCGTAAATCTGGTATTTTAAATCTGTAAAGCAAATTGGAATCAATGAATTCATAGGTAAATTTAAGTCTATATGAGGATTGATTAAACGATAGAAAGTAAGGTGAAACCTAACGATGGAGAAAAAACTTGTGCCTTAATTCAATACATGACAGTTAACGTTAAACCATCAAAAAGCTGAATTTATATAGCAATTGCAAAAAATAAGCCGAATAAGTATATAGTAGTGATCGCAGAAAGTATAACATAGAACACTAATACTAAGCGCAAACACTATGTGGCTTTAACTAATAAGTTAGTAGAATTAAACACATCAAAGCTGTCTATAATTAGATACGGGGGAGACAATGTCATTTACCTAGAGACTAGTAGGGCACGATATTGTTAGATATTTTTATGGATTTATACTCTCGCCTTGTTGCTGGTTGCCATGTTGACCAACACTAGACATGTGAGTAACTGAGTATAGTCTTGATGAAACCTTGTAACTACGCTACTTATCTAATTTATTAGCTATAAGTAGTAACAAATGCTCACACTATACGAGAAAAACACGTTTTCAATTAAGTTAGTAAAATCAAAAATTTTTTAATGTTATTATTAGCCATTTATAATTAAAAGTGCGGAGTGTATGAAACATATTAATGTGGCTATAAAGAATCTAATAGACGCAACTAAAGAAAGTGATTTAGTTAAAGCTGAAGAGAATTTAAATTATTTAATCTCAAATAAACCACCACTTAATAATAATTGGTTAGGCGTTGCTAAAATGGCCATGTTATTAGGAAAGATTAAATTAGCTATAGATATTTTAAACATTTACCAACCAAGCAAATATGAACTTAAAGAAAACTTAAAACGGCTGACTTTACTTGTTGAAATTGGTCAGATCCATAACGCTTACTCATGTTCATTAGGTCTGCTAGAAAGTCATCCACAGTCCCCAGAGTTAAATCACTTTTTATGCACTGTAGCACTTCAGTTAGGACAGAAGGAAGTCTCTATTAAATGTGTTGAAACTGTATTGAAAGCTTGGCCAACCTCGGGTCAATCATGGTTAATATTAGTCAACGTCGCTGGTCAAAAAGATGATGCTAACATACTTAATCGTATGTTAAGAATCAAAAGCCTAGTTGACAGAACTTCAGATAATCGATCTAAATCCAGCTTTTATTCAGCTTTAAGTAAAGTATCTTTTAATTGTGGATCTGAAGAAGAAGCTTTTGAGTACGCGACTATGTCAAATCTCTTTTCTTCCAAATTTAATGATTACTCGTATAGAGAAGATAAACAGCGAGTCAGTAAAATATTATTAAACTCGTCAGGTGTAGATTGTGACACTGAGAATAACAAAATTGTGAGCTCAGATAGTCCAATATTTATAGTTGGGCTTCCTCGAAGTGGAACAACGTTATTGGAGCATATTTTATGTGCTCACTCTAAGATTATAAATGGTGGAGAAACTAATGGAATGGAACGGGCAGCAAGGGGGGTAGTAGGTAACGAACCTATAGGTGTAAAAGATGAGCAGTTTGATGTCAAATTGATTAAGAAAAACTTATCGCAGATCAGGCAAGCCTATTTGGATTTTGCTCATCAAAAGTATGGAAATGAAGGAGCTATAATAGATAAAAGCCTGAACAACAACCGATATTTATGGTTGATAAAACAGGTCTTCCCTGAATCACCAATAATATTTATTTCAAGAAATACAATAGATTCTGCATGGTCTTGTTATAAGACTCACTTTAGTCAGGGCCTCAGTTGGGCAAATAGCTTGACGAATATTGCAGAGTATTTTTCTGTTGAAAACACGTTAACTGACTTTTGGAAGAGTAAATACGACGGCGATTTATTTCTTTTAAACTATAGTGATTTAGTTACAGAACCTGCTAGATATTTGCAATTGTTATGTGAATACTGTGGGCTAAAATACGAATCGACTTTACTTGATTTTTACAATCAAGACAGGGCAATCTACACTGCTAGTGTCTCCCAAGTTCGTAAATCAATTAATGTGAATTCCATAGGAATAAGTAAGGTTTTGGAAGATAAATTAGCGCCATTTATTCAACACTATAATAATCAAGTAACAACAGATAGGGTTCTTTAACGCAAAATAGATTTATATATGGCTTATCAACCACTTTCGTGTGGTTAGCCTTTCAATATTAAAGATTATTAGCCGTTGAATGGCTGTTAAATTTGTTGGTTGCATAGGGGGGGCCTACAAATTTTGAATCTCATAAATAGGATTTTAGATTTTTGCAATCATTAAATTTACTTAAATGTTAAGTTTAACCCGTAGTACATCCTTGACAATTTGCCAGTAACCATGTGAATATTCGCAGGTCTTAGTTTTCAAGTTTTTGAATACTAAGCCCCTTAAATTATAGAGCTTAAAAGCCCCTTATCCACAAATTTCAAAGTGTGAAAAGGATTCAAAAAAAGAAAATTGGTTGGGAATTATGTCCAAAATGAGCAAGAGAAACCTTATTGCTTCTGCCGTCGTTGGTGCTATTGCACTCGGTAGCAGCGCTGTTGTCTCTGCAGATCCGTTAAATGATCTTCATAAAGAAGAAGCAAAAATTAATACGGCTGCAGCGAAATCCCAAGAGAAAATCAACAACCTGTACGAGCAGTCTCAGGAATTATTTGTTGAATATCGTGGAATTGTAGACGAAACAGAAAACTTGAAAGTATATAACGATTACGTTGCAACCTTGGTTGCGGATCAACAACGTGGAATCGATTCTCTTCAAACTCAGATTGATGGTATCGAAGGCGTTAAACGCGGAATTGTACCTTTGATGTTTAGAATGATTGATAGCCTTGAGCAATTCATCGATCTAGATGTTCCAATCAACTTAGAAGAGCGTAAAGAGCGTGTTGAACGTCTACGTGATGTTATGGCTAACTCAAATGTTACAACATCAGAGCAATTCAGACAGGTTATCGAAGCCTATCAAATTGAAAATACTTACGGTAAAGCAATTCGTTCTTACCAAGGTACTTTTGATTATCAAGGTACTGAAGTAACAGTTGATTTCTTCAACTTAGGTAGAACTGCATTAATGGCGTTGTCTCTTGATCAGAAATCTGCTTGGATTTGGGATAACGATGCCCGAGCATGGGAAGTATTAGATGATTCATACGTTAGTTCAGTTGTATATGCTGTACGTATGGCTAACGCACTAGTACCACCAGACCTTCTTGAACTACCAATTAAAGCAGCGGAGTAATATTGATGAAAACTGTATTTAAATCTATATTTGCTGCTGCATCTATTTCTTTGTTAGCAACTTCTGTTAATGCGGCAAGTACTCTTGAAGAGTTATTAGAAGATGTTAAGAAAAATCGTGTTTCAGAAGCACAAATCAACAAACAAAGAGAAGCTGAATTTCAATCTGAACGTGCTGATAAGCAAGCTTTAGTTAGAAAAGCTCAAGCAGACCTAAAAGCTCAAAAAGCTCGAGGTGATGCATTAGCTAAACAATTCTCAGATAATGAAGTAGCTCTAGCAGAGAAAGAAGCTGAGCTTGTTCAAGCCACTGGTACCTTAGGTGAAATGTTTGGTGTTGTTCGCCAGGCATCAGCTGAAGCTTATGGTCAAATTTCAACTTCAATAGTAAGTGCTGAATTCCCAGGACGTGGCGAGTTTTTAAAGCGTATGTCTGAAGAATCTAAAGGTTTACCTAATATTCAAGAGTTAGAAGACCTATGGTTTGCATTACAAACAGAAATGACTGAGTCAGGTCAGGTTTCTAAATTTACAACTGAAGTTGTTAACTTAGACGGTGGTTCTCAACAGCAAGAAGTTTTACGTGTAGGTACGTTTAACTTAGTTGGTGAACAAGGTTACCTTGTTTATGACGACCAAAATGAAATGGTACAGCCTTTAGGGCGTCAACCTGATAGTCACTTGGTGAGCTCAGCTGATGACTTGTTAACTGCTACGTCAGGTTTAGTACCTTTCTATGCCGATCCTTCTAGCGGTGCAATACTTGGTTTATTAAAAGAAAAAGCAACAATGATGGAACGTTATCATGCAGGTGGTTACGTAGGATATGTAATTACATTTATGCTAGCAATTGGTTTACTAATTGGTTTGTATAAAGTTGTTACTCTAACCATTATTGGTGGCAAAATCCGTTCACAAGCTAAGAATGTAGCAAGTCCTTCTACTGGAAACCCTTTAGGTCGTATTCTTCAGGTTTATCAAGATAATAAATCACAAGATGTTGAAACTTTAGAGTTAAAACTAGATGAAGCAATCATGCGTGAATTACCAAAAATCGATAGCGGAATAAACGTTATTAAGATCTTTGCTGCAATAGCACCTCTATTAGGTCTGCTAGGTACTGTACTTGGTATGATTTTGACCTTCCAACAAATTACTTTGTTCGGTACAGGTGACCCTAAATTGATGGCTGGCAGTATTTCAATGGCATTGGTAACTACTGCTCAAGGTATTATTGCTGCATTGCCTCTTCTGTTAACTCATAGCATCGTGGCTGGTCGTAGTAAATCTATTACGCACATCCTAGATGAGCAAGCTGCAGGCATAGTTGCTGCGCACGCTGAGTCGGAGAAAGCTTAAGATGTTATACCTGATAGAACTATGGGAGTCTGTCAGGGACTTTATCGCTGCCGGCGGTGACGTTTTGTACGTTGTCGCTTTAACACTCTTTCTTATGTGGGTTTTAATGATAGAGCGTTATTGGTATTTAGGTTCTGTGTATCCAAAGGTTAGAGATGAAATTATCTCTAATTGGGATGCACGTTCTGATACTACCTCATGGTATGCGCATAGAATCCGTGACACATGGATTTCACAAGCATCCGATGGTTTAAGCGCAAGAATGATGTTGATCAAAATACTTGTAGCTATGTGCCCATTGATTGGCCTTTTAGGCACAGTTACAGGCATGATCGGTGTATTTGAGACTATGGCGACTCAGGGGACAAGTAACCCTCGTCTAATGGCCGGAGGTATTTCTATGGCGACTATTCCAACCATGGCTGGAATGGTAGCAGCATTGTCTGGTGTTTTCTTTAGCTCTCGTTTAGAAGCTAAAGTAAAAATTGCTAGAGCTAAGCTGATAGACAGCCTGCCCCATCATTAAAGAGAGGATCTTATGGGTCGAAAAATTAGAGTAGAAGACGAAGATGCAGAAATTGATATGACACCTATGCTTGACATAGTGTTTATCATGCTGATTTTCTTCATCGTAACTACCGTTTTTGTAAAAGAAGCGGGTATTGATGTAAATAAGCCAAACGCTACTCAATCTATCATGCCTAAAAACGCCAACATTTTTATCGCAGTAACTGCTGATGAAAAGGTTTGGATTGATAAGCGTGAAGTAGATATTGATAGTGTTCGAGCAAACTTAGAACGTTTGATGGCGGAGCAGCCTTCTGATGTAATTATAATTCAAGCTGACAAAGAAGCCGAACATGGTGTCGTTGTTGAAGTTATGGATCAAATTAAGTCAGCAGGTATTGATCGAATCTCAATTGCAACGGCGGGTAGTTAATATGGGTCGATTAATAGTTTCTATTTTAGTGGGAGCAGCGATTGCGTTTGGACTATTTGTCTTAATGGCTAAGTTGATATCTAATACTTCTATGCCACCGCAAAAACAATCTGACTCTCCAATAATTGATATCGTAATGGCAACCCCTGACGATGCAACACAGTTGAGACAGCGAGTGCCGCCACCGCCGCCACCGCCGCCAAAGCAGCCACCTAAGATTGAGCCGGTTGAACCTGACGTGGCTGATGTTAATACAGATGGACTTGGTTTTAGTATGCCGAGTGTTGATGTAGGTGGAGCTTCAGTGAATATTGGTGGTGTTGGTGCGATGCGAGATGGTGAAGCAACTCCTATCGTACGTATTGAACCTAAGTATCCTGTGCAAGCTGCTCGTGATGGTAAAGAAGGGTGGGTTAAACTATCTTTTACTATCAACGAGGTTGGTGGAGTTGAAGATGTCAAGGTTATTGAAGCGGACCCTAAGCGTGTGTTTGATAGAGAAGCACGCAGAGCTTTAGGTAAGTGGAAATATAAACCTAAGATTGAAGACGGTAAACCAATGAAGCAATTCGGCCTTACTGTGCAATTAGACTTTAAGTTGGATCAATCATAATGAAGAAATATTTAAAACATTTGTGTGCGGTTTCAGCTCTAACTGTTGCTGTGGTATCTCCTAGTGTTGTTCATGCGCAAGCAAAAGCAAAACCCGTTGGACCAATAGCGTGCCCTGATTATAAACGTGGGCCTACAAACATACCAAGTCAAAAAGTAGGTAAAAAAGTAGGTGCAGCTTTAGAGTTTTATAATAATGATCAAGTTACAGAAGCTTTAGATGTTTTATATGAAATTGAAACATCAGATGAATTTGATCGTGCCTTTACTGATAGGTTCATAGGTAACTTACTTGCCACACAAAATGGTCAAGGTAAGAAATCTTTAGAATATCTAGAGAAGGCAGTTTCTGTTAATAAATTAAATGATTCAGAACAAGTAGGAACTATCAAATTAATAGCTGATTTGAGTCTTCAAGAGGAAGAGTATGAAGATGCTATTAAGTGGTATACCGAATGGATGGATGTTACTTGTAAAGAAGATTTTGATGCTTATTTCAGAATATCTAACGCATATTATCAAACTGGTAAGTTTGCTGAAATTATTGAGCCTATCAACAAAGCTATAAGTTTAGCTGATAAGCCAAATAAAACAGCTTACGCATTGAAGATGACTTCTTATTACAATCGCAAGATGTACAAAGAAACAATCGCAGTTCAAGAAGATATAGTTAGGTTGTTCGCAGAAGATAAAACTCAGTGGACGCAGCTAGGCTTCTTTTATTTGTTAGTAGAAGACAATAAAAAAGCGTTATCAACCTTCGAAATTGCTTATGGTCAAGGTTACTTGACTAAAGCAGCAGAGATTAAAGCGTTAAGTCAACTATATACAATGAATGATATTCCTATCAAAGCCGCTAAGGTACTTGAAGATAATATTGAGTCTGGGTTAGTTGAAAAGGATGCTAAAATGCTAACCAGCATAGCTACGTCTTATCAACAAGCTAAAGAATTTAATGAAGCGGCCAGTTATTATGAACAGTCAGCTGATTTATCTTCTGACCCTGATTTGTATCAGAAACAAGGTGTCATGTTATACATTGCTGAAAGATATAACGATTCTTTAGTGGCCTTACAGAAAGCCTTAGATGGCGGGTCTGATAAGGTTGGGCGTATCCATTTGACTATGATGGAAGCGAATTTTTATAAAGGTAGTTTCAAAACAGCTTATAAACATGTGTTAGAAGCTAAAAAGGATAAAGCAACAGCTCGCAGTGCGAGAAGTTGGGAACCTTATATTAAAGAAAAAGCTAAAAATCGTGGTATAACACTTTAGTTTAACAAAAGCTCCCTCGGGAGCTTTTTTTATAGCTATTATTGAAGTTTAAATATTAGACCAACTTAAGAACACTTTGCTTCAACATAGCTTCAACTTGTTTTTTCCCCGTTAAGTTGAACTCTTCAGCTAACTGTTTATAGGTTTTCGATTGGAAGACCATAGCGGTTAAAAATAGTGCTTCTTTGGTGTTTGTAATGCTCTTATTACTTATATTAGAAGATACGGCAAGATAGATGTCCCTGAGGCAAGTGGACAATTGCCTGTTATCAAGTAGGAATTGCTGTACCTTACACTGATTGTAACTATGCTTTATAGTCGGCAAATTGAGAAGCAGAGCTAGTGCAATATCTGTTGGTAAGTTTCTGAGTGTTTTATTAAGGTTAAATCTAAGCTCTTCAGAAAAGTCTCTATTTAATATTTTGGCAATATCTTTACTCAAAGTGTCTATAGCCTTTATACATATGCAGCTATATTCCCCACTGGAAACTTCTGGTTTTTGCCCTAAATGAACGAAACTAAACCCTGCTTGTTTCCAAAAATTGAAAATCTCGGTATTTGCACCAAAAGCGGCACTTATAAAGCTAATATTCTGTTTTAATGCTTCACTTTCTAAATAAGTCATTAGGATTTGTCCTAATCCTCTACGTTGATAATTAGGGCATATTGCAATTCGACTAATTCTCCATTGTTTTAAAGTACACAATGCTGGGATATTGTACTGTGAGGTAAGTTGTTGGCTAACTAAATGCCCTTTAACACGTCTATTGCAGTTGGCTATCTCATTTTTGATTAGAGCTAACTCTTTGCCTCCTTCTTCGATAATCTGCACAACACCAATAATCTCATTTTCTGTCATTAGTGCAAAACAGTGTTGATCGGGAGAGTCTAGTATTCTTTGGAGGTCGTCTGGGCTTGTTTGGTAATGTGCATTGAGTAACAACCGAAATATTTGTCTGAGTGTTCCAGTATTTTGTAACAATTCGGACTTTTCTAGTTTTCTGAAATTGATATTTTGAAAGTCTTTTAATTTATTGTGTTTGGCTTGTTGGCCATAAAACATAGTATTAAACCAAAAATTTTCTAGAGCATCTTCGTTATGCCATCGTATAGGTTGTCTTAAATGAACTCTCTTATAGTTAGGCTTTTGTTTCTCTAATTGTCGAGTGAATTTTATTTCAAAACCTCGCCCACTGCCTTCATAACCGTGACTAGTTGAGCTAAAAATTATTCTTGGAAACTTTTGGAATATCTTCATTAAAATATGTATTGGGATTGCGGCAGCTTCATCTATAAACAGAACGTTCGGTAACTCTTCTGTTAATAATAATTGGTCGACAGGTTTGAAAGTTAGTGTACTTGTAGCTAACTTCAACGAGGATTTATTATGTTTAATAATGCCTGGAAGTGATTTTGATGCGTGTTTAAAAACTTGTTCAGTATTGCCAACAAGCGGAGCACTAATCCATATTGTTATTGAGGCTTTTTGCATTAATTTTGCTGCGGCTAGCCCTAATGCAGATGACTTACCTCTACCACGGTCGGCAGTTAGTAGGAGTGGTCTGTTAGCACGTCCCTCTGCGTGTTTACATATTAATTGAATGGCATTTTCCTGTTCAATAAACTGATTTGTAATTTGTTCGATCCTACTTGCACATATTGGGGAGCGAAAAGATTGCTCAGTTAAAATAGCAACTGAAGAATCATTACAAAAAGCGTCACTTAAATAATCATAAAACAGATTTACAACGTTTAACTGCTTAATACCATAGGATATTCGATTAGCGTTTTCCTGATCAGGAAATGTTTTCCAATTTTTAAAGTCTGGGCAAAGCATAACCATTAATCCGTTACTTCTAACAGTTCCACTTAACGCTATAGCAGCATTGGCTCTGAACCCTTCAAAACAATCGAGAACTAAATTATTGTACTCTTGCCCAAGTTTGCTTCGAAAATCTTTTATCTTGATACTTTTAGTATCTAATAGTGAACTTCCTACCCACAATGTATCTTCGGAAGTTAAGTTAATGATTGGCCCAATATTTTTTGATAGCCATTCTTTACTACCACTAATGACTAATAATTGTCTATGGCACTTTTGTTCGTTTCGATTTTGAAGCCAAATACTTAATTGACTAGCTGAATTCACTTATTTAGGATCCATTGTCTGCATCAGTGGATGTAGTGTAAGCAAAGTTACTAAGGAATACGAATGCGCTTTTTATCTAGAAGGTTAGTCATGCCCAATGACTTAAATTATGCAAACTCATTATTTGGAGGAAGAGCGTTAGAATGGATTGATGAGGAGGCGGCTATCTATGCCATATGCCAGTTAGATACAAATGTACTAGTAACAAAGCATATTGGTGAGATAAGTTTTGAATCTCCGGCAATGCAAGGAGATGTGGTTGAGTTTGGACTTGAAACAAAAAAAGTTGGAAGAACCTCAATTACCGTCACTTGCTTAGTAAGAAACAAAATTACTAAAAAAACAATTTGTATTGCAGATGACATTGTTTTTGTCAGCTTGGATTCTGTAACTCGTCTACCTAAGCCACATGGAAAGACAGATTCGTTACTAAATGCTTAAGTTTTATAACCCTGCCTTACTTCTTCTTACGTGATTAAATAAGGCCATTAAACGGATGAATACAATTGAAACTGGTTTATAAAACTTTTCTAGCTTTGTTAGTTCATATATTTTTTTTAAAAAGTGCAATTGCAGCGAATTATCCTGACTACATATTTTTAGAGGAGTACATCCTCCCTGCTGAGCTAAAAGAAACATCTGCTCTGTTTTGCTCTAAAAATGAGACCGCTTTTACCTTGAATGACTCTGGAAATGAGCCCGTAATTTTTGAAATAGATAGCAAGGCTAACATAGTCGATAAGCGTTTACTTAATGTTAAGAACAGAGATTGGGAGGCGATAACAGGGGATGGAACCCACTTATACATAGGCGATATTGGTAACAATAGCGGCAATAGAAAGACCTTAAATGTACAAAGAATATTAGAAAGTGGAGCTATACATAAACCTAGTACCACTAGCTTTACGTATCTAGATAATCCAATCGATGAGAATAAGTATTTAAATCATGATTATGATGCTGAAGCTTTGGTTAATGTAAATGAGTTTTTGTACTTATTTTCAAAAAGTTGGGATACGGGCACATTGTTTATTTATCGTTTAAATAAGGTTAACTCCAAACAAAGCATCAAGCCTATAGCTGAGGTTAATGGTTTACCCGGGGTCATAACTGGTGGTGATTATGACTTTCAGAATAAGCGTTTTGTTTTAGTTGGCTATAAAGTATGGGGGATAGGATTCTTTTCACCTTTTATCGCAATTTTGGATGAACAACTAAATTTAATGAAATTTTTTGATTTAGAGGGGTACGGTCAAGTCGAAGGCATTTGTGTTTCACCCAAAAGTGAAGTTTGGTTTACGCAAGAAAGCTCTTTTTTTTCAAAAAATAAACTCGTAAAGATTAAAATAATTGATTAAATATCATTTAGCTCTTTCACATGCTTATACTGCTGTTGCTAATGAAATTGGCACTGTTAAACTACAAGAGTTGAGAATTTTCATGTAATTAATATTGATTTTTCTTTTCACCAGGGGGTGCCTATTTGGCTGAGAATTGAGCTTTGACTCATAAACCCTTACACCTGATCCGGATAATGCCGGCGTAGGAATGGTTTGATCTAATTGCCCCATTTACCTGCCGTAAACCCGGATCTTTTCAAAACATATGAAGAGATCCTCTTAAATGATATTTAGTAAAAAGCCTTTGGCTACATTAATTAGTTGTTTATTAATCAACACGCACGTGTCTGCTCAAACTGGTCAAGAGCAAACTTTAGAAGAAAGTGTAGAAGTTATAATTGTCCAAGGTGCATTGACTGCTACACCTTTATCAAAAATGGCAACAAGTATTTCTGTTATTGATGATGAGGCGATTGCACAGAGACAGGCGCAACACCTAGAAGACATTTTGAACCGTGCTGCTAACGTAAATTTTGCTAGCGGAGCCAGTCGAGGCCGTTTTATTCAAATTCGAGGCATAGGCGAACGTAGTCAATTTACCGATCCAGTTAACCCTTCTGTTGGTTATTTAGTCGATGGTATAAATTATTCTGGATTGCTAGCGGGTGCTAGTACTTTTGATATTGCTCAGATAGAAATATTTAAAGGGCCTAACAGTGCTCGTTTTGGTGCTGATGGTCTAGCAGGAATGATTAATGTAATAAGTAACGATCCAACTGATGAATTTACCTTAGATACTCAATTTGGAGTGGCTAATTATGGAAGTTGGAATTTAGGCGCTGCGATTGGTGGTGCATTGAGTAAATCTGTGAAAGGCCGGTTATCTGTGCATCAAAATACCAGTGATGGTTTTATTGATAATATCTGGTTAGGTAGAGACGATACTAATAATGTTGATGAGTTGACTATTCGTGGGAAGCTTAATTGGCAGGTGTCTGAGGATTTATCCCTAAATACAGTAGTGCACTTAATTGATGTCAATAATGGTTACGATGCTTTTTCTCTTAACAGAGATAGGACCACGTTATCAGACGAGCCTGGTTTCGACACACAAGAAAGTGAAGCGGTTGCTGTTGCCTTTAAATATGAAGGTTTGGAGTTTGCTAATCTAGAGTTGCAAACAAGCGTTATGCAAGCTGATTTAGGTTATGGTTACGACGAAGACTGGAGTTATGTAGGTATTGCTCCAGGATGGGAGTACTCATCAACAGATTACTATTTCAGAGATCGTGAAGATTCGAGTTTTGAGGCAAAACTAAGCAGTAAAAATAGTGATACTAATGCTTGGGTAGTGGGATTGTACTTTGCTGATGAAACTGAAGAGTTAACTCGGGAGTATACTTGGTTAGCTGACCCCTTTGAAAGTCAGGTAGACCGTGTTGATTTTGCATTATTTGGAGAATATAAATACACACTATCTGAATCTCAATGGTTAACAACAAGTTTGCGTTTAGCGTCACAAACCCTTGATTACGTTGACTCTAACTTGATTGATGAAGAAATAGACCATACAGATTGGGGGGCTGAAGTTAGCTACCATCAAAATGTTGGCGACAGCAGTATGCTTTATCTTAGTTTGGTGCGTAGCTATAAGATGGGCGGTGTTAATGGCCAATCTCTTAGTAAAGTAGATGATGAAGACGTTGCAGAGTTTAGGCAAACTATACTCGATAACGCCATTTTTGATGCTGAATCGCTTATCGGAATTGAATTCGGAATAAAAGGTGCAAATCAAGATGGTACCTTGACTGTAGACTTCAGCACTTTTTATCAAAAACGTGATGACGTGCAATATAAAAACTCCATAGTTAATGGGCAGTCCTTTGTAGATTTTTACGAGAATTCTACCGACGGTAAAAACTATGGTATTGAAGCAAGTTTAAATTATACGTTGTCTGATAACCTCAATGCCTTCGCAAATATTGGTTATTTAAAAACTGAAATTAGCAATATTACACGCCAAGACGGTTCTAATATTGATGGACGTGCACAAGCCCATGCCCCTAACTACCATATCAATACCGGAGTTAATTGGCAGCTTTCAGATAGTGTAAGTTGGTTGATTGAATTTGATGCTAAAGACGAGTTTTATTATTCGTTTAGTCATGACAATAAATCAGACAGCATATTGCTTGCACATACCAGCATGGATTACCAGGTGGGTAAATGGCAAGTAAGTTTATATGCCCGCAACTTATTTGATGAAGAGTACGCTAATCGCGGGTTTTATTTTCCTAACGATCCCCGTGACGAATACTTACCTCATGTTTGGGAGCAGCTTGGTGAGCCACGTCGAGTAGGCGTAAACTTTAAGTATCAATATTAAATAGTTTTTAAAAGTCGAGCTCAATGTTAGCTCGGCTTTTTTATCTGGAGTGAAGATGAAATTAGTCGCTGAGTTATCTATGTACCCTTTAAACGAGCAGTATATCGCACCCATTCAAGAGTTTATTGATCGTTTAAATAGTTATGAAGACTTAAAAGTGAGTACCAGTGCAACTAGTACAATAGTTAGTGGTGAGTATTTGCCTACAATGCAATTGTTAGCCGAAGAGATGCAACGAAGTCATAAAGAGGTGGGGCAGGCTATCTTTGTATGTAAATTTCTCAACGGGGATAAAATGAGCACTGAAGTGTGATTGAGAGTTTTTTTGTTCAATTTCAGAGTACGTCTTGGCTGGAATGGATTGCAGTCGTACTTGCGCTGGCTTATGTGTACTTTGCTGCTAAACAGAACATTTGGTGTTGGCCCAGTGCCCTAATAAGTACGGCTATTTATACTTGGCTTTTTTGGAGTGTGTCTTTACCTTTTCATACTTTTTTGAATGCTTACTATTTGATAATGGCATTGTATGGTTGGCGTAAATGGAACAGTAGTGACAATACTGCTCTTACCGTTAAAGTATGGCCATGGCACTATCACTTTATTTGTATTCTTTTATTAACCTTCACAGCTTGGGCTTTAAGTTATTTTGCTAGCTCTGTCTTAGATGCAGACTATTTATATTTGGACGCTTTTGTTACTGTTTTTAGTGTATTTACTACTTTTCTAGTAACTCATAAAGTGAGAGAAAACTGGTTATATTGGATCGTCATTAACGTTTTTGGTGCCTATCTATATTTTGCCAAAGGCTTGTCTTTGACAGGTGTCTTATACCTATTTTATGCTGGGTTTGCGATTTATGGATTCATTCAATGGCGTATTCAGCCCTCAGCAGTTGAAGATAATAAAATCGTCACATGAAAGATTTAAAAGGCAAGATGGAACAAGAGTTAAGGGGGGTAGCTTTTATTCATCCCGACTTCAATCTTACTCCGTTAAATGCCGGTACATTGAACAACAGCTATAAATTAGAAACTTCGGGCGAATGTTATTTTATAAAAACCTTTGAGTCCGATGAAGTCGCTGTTCTAAATAGGCGAGTCTTATTTGATATTCAGAAGCAGCTTTATTGTCATAACTTATCCGTCAGACCTATTTACTTATCGAAATGTAATCATTTTCAAATCGATAGCTGGTCAAAATTCCAAACACTAGAGCATTCTACATTACCGCTCAATATGATTATCTCGCAATTGGCTTCTGCTTTAGTGAAAATACATAAAATACCAATTAAAGCGCCTAAGCTAGACTTGCCAAAACAGTGGCACCATTACATTGAATTACTGGGCGCTAACATTTCTAATAAAGACTTACATTCATTAGATAGCCACACAAAAGCTTGGTATCAGGAATGTTCTAAAGAGGTCGTGTTTTGTCACAACGATCTAGCACTAGCACATGTTACTTGTCATGAACCAATAAACGTTTTTGATTGGGAGTATTGTGCAATTTCAACTCCCTATTTTGATCTGGCTTCATGTATAGCTATCAACTGTCTAAGTATTAATGCTGAAGAAAACCTTTGTATCTCTTATGCCGAGCTTATGGATAAAGACGTATCTGAGGTACTTTCACGAGTACAAGCTATGAAACCTCTTGTAGAGTTTACAAATAGGCTATGGTACCTGGCTGTAAAATTAACCACTTAACTTGAGCAAGGTCTAAAATAGTGTATTAATTGCGCGGTTGATTACTAGATCTTCATGCTCGGCGTAAAATCACTTTACCTTTTACTTTGGGTCAGTATAATTCAGCCCGTCAGCAGGAGTGTAGTTCCAATTGGTAGAACAGCGGTCTCCAAAACCGATGGTTGGGGGTTCGAATCCCTCCACTCCTGCCAACTTAATCTCGTCAATATACCGACAACAATGTCTCTATTCATGATACTGTTTTAAAATGACAAGTACTAGCCGACCATCTCTAAGCTCATATCAAAGTGCGATTTTAACAGAAATGAAAATCTCAACTTGGGCGTTGACTTCTGTAAATAAATCAGAATCTGATTCAGAAGAAAGTAAAGGTGACGATGCTATGTCTTTACCCGCTAATACTGCGTCATCCGTTTCCAAAGAAAATGCATTATCTAAATTACAGCAGTTGAAAAGTAAGCAATCTCATTTTAAGGAAACAACTTCAGTGTTAACTACTTTTAATAGAGATGATGCTGCTAGTCCATTGTTTGCTGACATATTACTTATGCTAGAAATATCCACTGATGAATTACAGTATATTGAATCTGGTCAAGAAAAAGATTATCGAGGTTATCCTTTTGCATTGATTAAAAGTAATCTAATCGGCCTTGAGAATAAGCAGTTATCAACTCCAAGTTTAGACCTATTGAAAGTTAACCCGGATCTTAAAAAACGACTTTGGAATACGCTTCAAATTGCTAAAACTAACTATTAGTCACTTTATATAATCAGATATGAGTATTCTATGGATCTAGTCTTTAATTCTGTCAATCCTACCTTTAATCAAGAGTGTTTTAGTTTACATCTGCAAGGCCAGTTTAGTCCTTGGTCTAAACGAATTTTTGATGATTGCTTAACACCGCCTTATTTTGCAAATTGTTTATTGGTTAATAATCAATTAGTTGGATATTACATAGGTATGTCAGTGTTAGATGAGGTAACCCTTATGGATATTGTAATCAATAAGGATTTTCAAGGAAAAGGCTATGGTAGACAACTACTTGAGCATTTTATTAACGAATGTAATAACAAAAAAACTGTGCAATTGTGGTTAGAGGTTAGAGAGTCTAATGAAGTAGCGATTCATCTCTATGAACAATATGACTTTGTACTTATAGAACAACGTAAAAATTATTACCCTACAACAAATGGTAAAGAAGATGCATTGATAATGGGGTTATACATAGGGTAAGAATTAAGGAAAGGGGCTAACGCCCCGTTCTCTTTATTTACGTGCGGCTATTACATTTAGGCTATCCGTTTGCCCTTCACTTTCAACTGCCATTTTTACAAATTTCGATGAATTGTAATTACAGCCAACACACATAGCGATGAACTGATTCATGCTAGGTGCGCCAATATTTTTCTCCCAGTTTTCATACGTTTTACGTGTTTTAACTTTAGCAAGTTCAGCCATTTTTACCGTTGTTAGGCCAGCGTCTTGACGCATTGCTCTTAGATCTGCTCCGTTAATATACATATTTAATTTCTCCAATTTTTATGAAACTACAGCAAAGCCATTGTTGAAGTACATGAGCCGTGCTTTCTTTGTCGCTAATAATTGTATAAAAAGAAATGTGGATTTGGTTCCACAAGGTGAATTAATTGCTCTTTTTTAGGTAAGTAAATGATTCGTAATGGAAAAATATTTCTAAATATTTGAGAAGAGGTGATGATAAATAATTTCGCCCTATTGTGGGCGAAATTAAATCCTTTAACATTAAGTTACGCTATCTGAGTACTTTCTGGAGGGAAACGCGTACTTTTGCTTGCGATTAACTGCTCAGTTGCCGGTGGAAAACGCGTACTTTTGCTTGCGATTAACTGCTCAGTTGCTGGAGGGAAACGCGTACTTTTGCTTGCGATTAACTGCTCAGTTGCCGGTGGAAAACGCGTACTTTTGCTTGCGATTAACTGCTCAGTTGCCGGTGGAAAACGCGTACTTTTGCTTGCGATTAACTGCTCAGTTGCTGGTGGAAAACGCGTACTTTTGCTTGCGATTAACTGCTCAGCTGCTGGTGGAAAACGCGTACTCTTGCTTGCGATTAACTGCTCAGTTGCCGGTGGAAAACGCGTACTTTTGCTTGCGATTAATTGCTCAGCTGCTGGTGGAAAACGTGTACTTTTACTTACAATCAACTGGTCAGTTGCAGGTTGAAAATGTGTACTTTCACTTTCCAATATCTGGTTTTGCGATGAAATTACGGTTTTGTTAACTTCATATGACTCGATGTAGGTAGTAGATAAAGTTAAAGCTGTTACTAATAAAGTAGTTTTGATAAACATATTTTTTCCTCATTGCTTATTTAGGTAAGTTGCAATGGGATTATGTCTGTTTTTTAAGCTTAAGTAGAGCTATGCTTTAATTAGTTTTGGAATTAATAACTTGTTATTTTCATGAAATATCGCCCACACACTGAAAACAGATATACTTCGTAATAAATATGGATATAAGTGATATATAGTAAGAATATTGATCCCTGATAAATGCCTTATTGTATATTCTACAATCATAAGAGCTTGAACCGTTAGCACCACGCCACTTAATTTATAAATTATCCAATCTAAATTTATTGATTTTGCTGTTTTAGGGAAGTAACGATGAACTATGCCGACACGAGAAAAAATAAGAAATCTTACAGTGATGTTAGATATCATTATCCAAACATGCCAAAAAATCATCGGGGCATCATAATCTGCAACATGCCAGTACAACTCTGTTATTGAGGCTAGAATTAGACATAGTATGGTTACTTTTGCGCCCCAATCATATCTAAATGTATAGGCAATCCAAAACCCACAAATGTAAAATGATACTTTAAAAATATAGTTATCTAGCCAAAATAACCATACAAGCTCTTCTAAAAGTAATTGGGCCAATAATATTGTTACAATAGAGACTACATTAATATCATGCCGACAAACAATTGCTGTAAAAATCAGCACGCCTAAAAAGACTCTGTCAAAAATTCCGCCGTTATTAAAAGTCAGTATTCCAAAGGCGATAAAAAGCCCTCCGAAGAGTGCTGTGATAATTTGGGGAAAGTAGGCGCGTATTAACATTTGCCTAGATTAAGATAAGTTTAGCTTAAGTTAAAGCCGAAATAGTCCATAACGGTAGAGAAAAAAGATTCACGAGTTTGTGCTGAAGCAGTTTGACGGCAAGTTGACCACCATTTACTGATAACACTTACACCAATGCTTTCCATAGTTTCTGGTTTTTCATTTTCTATGGCAGACACAGTCTCCCGACTAATACCAATGCGACTAGCTAGTTCCTCTTGAGTGAACCCCGCCTCTTTTCGCAAAGATTTTAATTGAGCTCCGCTAAACATTTTTCTACGAGACATATCGTTAGACTTCCTAAAATGTGACATGGCAAAAAACTTACCATGAAGACTATAAAGTAAACTTTAGGATGAGTAAATTAAAAATTTATAACAAATATCTAACGATACAGCAGTTGATAGAAGTAAATATCTTTAGATACTATGAAAGTTATCGCTGAATCAGGACTTTTTACCTTAAGTCATATACAATGCGCGGCCAAAATCATTAGTCATTCGTTTAGCAAAGAGTATTTTCATGTCCTTTCAACAAGAAGTTGATAAACGCCGCACATTTGCGATTATCTCTCACCCCGATGCCGGTAAAACCACAATTACTGAAAAAGTTCTTTTGTTCGGTAATGCCTTGCAAAAAGCAGGAACCGTAAAAGGTAAAAAATCAGGCCAGCATGCTAAGTCTGATTGGATGGAGATGGAAAAGGAACGCGGAATATCTGTTACGACCTCGGTAATGCAGTTTCCGTATCAAGAGCACCTTGTTAATTTACTTGATACTCCTGGGCACGAAGACTTCTCAGAAGATACTTATCGTACTTTAACAGCTGTTGACTCATGCTTAATGGTAATTGATGCAGCCAAAGGTGTTGAAGCACGTACCATTAAACTAATGGACGTGACTCGTTTGCGTGATACACCGATCATAACCTTTATGAACAAGTTAGACAGGGATACTCGCGACCCTATTGACCTATTAGATGAGGTTGAAAGTGTGCTTAATATTAAGTGTTCACCTATCACGTGGCCTATAGGCATGGGGAAAGAGTTTAAAGGTGTCTATCACCTCTTAAGAGATGAAACTATCTTATATCAAACAGGCTTAGGGCATACGATTCAGGATGTAAGAGTTGTTAAAGGTTTAGATAACCCAGAGCTAGACGAAGCCATTGGTGTCTACGCCGAAGAGTTACGAGAAATGTTAGAACTTGTTCAAGGTGCCTCACATGAATTCAATCGCGAAGAGTTTTTGGCTGGTGAGCTAACCCCCGTCTTTTTCGGTACTGCAATGGGAAATTTTGGTGTCGATCATATGTTAGACGGTTTGATTGAGTGGGCACCTTTGCCTCAAGGTCGCGATACAAACGAGCGAAAAGTCGATTCTAGCGAACAAAAATTTAGTGGCTTTGTATTTAAAATACAAGCCAATATGGACCCTAAACATCGTGATCGGATAGCATTTTGTCGCGTCGTATCAGGTAAGTATGAAAAGGGCATGAAAATGCACCATAGCCGTATTGGTAAAGATGTCCGTATATCAGACGCTTTGACATTTTTAGCGGGTGACAGGGAACTACTCGAAGAAGCCTATGCTGGTGATATTATTGGTTTACATAATCATGGTTCAATTCAGATTGGTGATACCTTTACTGCGGGTGAAAAATTTCGTTTTGCGGGCATTCCTAATTTCGCGCCAGAATTATTTAAACGTATCAGGTTAAGAGATCCTCTTAAGCAAAAGCAGCTTCAAAAAGGCCTTATTCAATTGTCTGAAGAAGGTGCTGTTCAGGTATTTAGACCGCTACAAAATAATGATCTTATTGTTGGTGCAGTAGGGGTTTTGCAGTTTGATGTGGTAGTGGCGCGTTTGAAAGGTGAATATAACGTTGATGCTATGTATGAGCATGTAAATGTTTATACCGCGCAATGGGTTACTGCACCAGACGCAAAAACTTTAGATGAGTTTAGACGTAAAGCTGAAGCTAACTTAGCCTTAGATGGCGGTGATAATTTAACTTATATCGCCCCCACCAGAGTCAACCTATCATTGGCCCAAGAAAGATATCCTGATATCACATTCCATACGACCAGAGAGCACTAAGCCTCAAATTTTTGAGACAAAATGAATATGAATTTACATACTTTTTTATTAGAAAAATTTAAAACTGCACTCACCGCTATTGGTGCTCCAGATGGTACAGCTGCGCCTCTAAGCCGAAGCACCCGCGTCGATTTTGGTCATTATCAATTTAATGGTGCAATGGCATTGTCAAAAGTGTTAAAACAAAAGCCACGTGATATAGCACAAAAAATTGTCGAGGCAGTTGACTTAGACGCAGAGGCTGAAAAACTTGAAGTTGCTGGGCCGGGCTTTATTAATATTCATTTAAAGCCAAAGTGGTTAGCCAAGAAGTTACAAACTGCAAATGCAGACACTCGTCTAGGAATCGAAACAGAACCACAACAAAGTATAGTAGTAGATTATTCTGCCCCTAATCTTGCCAAAGAAATGCATGTTGGTCACTTACGTAGCACTATTATTGGTGATGCAGTCGCTAAAACGTTAGAGTTTTTAGGTCACAAGGTTATTCGCCAAAACCATATGGGAGATTGGGGAACGCAATTCGGCATGTTATTGGCCCATCTAAATGACAAGCTTGCTGCCAACGAAGTAGCAGAAACCGCATTATCTGATTTAGAAGATTTTTATCGTGCTGCAAAGGTACGCTTTGATAATGAAGATGGCTTCGCTGACCGAGCAAGAGACTATGTTGTTAAGCTACAGAGTGGTGATGAGCAATGCATGCAGTTGTGGCAAAACTTTATTGATGTATCTATTGCTCATAGTGAAGAAGTGTACGACAAACTTAATGTTTCTTTGGCTCGTGGTGATGTCATGGGTGAAAGCGCTTACAACGATGACCTTGCTGCAACTGTAGCAGAATTAAAGTCCACGGGTATCGTCGTTGAAGATCAAGGTGCACAAGTGGCATTTTTAGATGAAATGGCAGACAAGGAAGGTAATCCTGCTGTTTATATTGTACAAAAATCTGGTGGTGGTTACTTGTATGCTACAACTGATTTAGCTGCTATTCGTTACCGTAATGACAAACTAAATGCTGACCGCACACTCATATTCACCGATGCGCGTCAGGCACTACATTTTAAACAAACAGAGATAGTGGCTCGTAAAGCAGGGTTTATTAAACCAGAACAAAGTTACGAGCATTGCCCTTTCGGTATGATGTTAGGCAATGACGGTAAACCCTTCAAAACTCGTACCGGCGGCACTGTAAAGTTAGCGGAGTTGTTAACCGAAGCCATTGAGCGTGCAGAAGTATTGATCAATAAACGCGAGTCAGACTTATCATCTGATGAGCGTAAAATCATTGCAGATAAAGTCGGTATTGGCGCAGTTAAGTATGCAGATTTAAGTAAAAACCGTACGACTGATTATATTTTTAACTGGGATTCAATGCTCAGTTTTGAAGGCAATACGGCACCTTACTTACAGTACGCTTATACACGTGTTCAAAGCATCTTTAGAAAAGCCCACGCTGATGATATTAATTTACAAGCTGATATTGTTTTAATTGAAAGTCAGGAACAATTATTAGCTGTTAAATTAATGCAATATGTTGAAGCTATTAAACAGGTTTCAGCCGAAGCAACGCCGCACGTGCTATGCACTTATATTTACGAACTAGCTAGTTTGTTTATGAGTTTTTATGAAGCCTGCCCAATCCTCAAAGAAGGTATAGACGAACAAACTAAAAATAGTCGCTTAATGTTAGCGCAATTGACTGCTAAAACATTACAATCAGGTTTGGATTTACTCGGTATCGAAACTATGGAAAAAATGTAATCTTATTCTTTAGGTTGTTTACTAGACACTAAAAAAGCCGCTTTATGAAGCGGCTTTTTTAGTACATTTTATCAAATCACTAGCATTGAAATACTGCTACCTTAGAAGTGACACTCCGTATTATTCATACTCTATTTTAACTTTTGCACATGACAAAGCTTGTGATGGAGCAAGTTTATATCTTTATTCATAGCCAGTTTATTCTTACCTTTCGCATTGGTGATTGGATAGATAGAACGTTTTCAGGTGTGCCTACATCTGGCCCAGATACACAGTTAAAGATAGCGAGCATTGAACTGTGTTTTACAGAAATTGAGCCGGTAATTTATTCAAACTTTATGTGCCATTGTTACGTTCAAAAAGACAAAGTTAAAGTATTATCTAATGAGCATTGATGTTGTTGCATTAATTCTAGTTTTGAACTCTGTTATTAATGTACAAAATCCGTTAAAATCGCGGCCCTTTTATACAGAGACTATCTCGATAATTTATGTTTGAAATAAACCCAGTCAACAACGCTATCGCCGATATTAGAAAACGCGCATTGTCGCTTCGGGGGTACCTTTGACTACGATCAAAAGAAAGAGCGCCTCGAAGAAGTTAATCGAGAATTAGAAAGTCCAGACGTTTGGAATGAACCCGATCGTGCTCAAGCACTTGGAAAAGAAAAAGTTGCTTTAGAATTGGTTGTTGAAACCATAGATGTGCTCGACCAAGGAACCGAAGATGTTGAAGGTTTATTAGAGCTAGCTGTAGAAGCTGAAGATCAAGATACCTTTGATGAAGCAGAGTCTGAATTAGTAGAGCTAATTAAAAAGCTAGAAGTTCTTGAATTCAGACGTATGTTCTCTGGGCCCAATGATGCAAATGATGGTTATATTGACATTCAGTCTGGTTCTGGCGGTACAGAGGCCCAAGATTGGGCAAATATGCTCTTGCGCATGTATTTACGCTGGGGTGAAGCTCATGGGTTTAAAACTGAATTAATTGAAGTTTCAGACGGTGATGTAGCAGGCATTAAAAGTGCCACTATACGCTTTAGTGGTGATTATGCATTTGGCTGGGTACGCACAGAAACAGGCGTACATCGTCTTGTTAGAAAATCGCCATTTGATTCAGGTAGTAGGCGTCATACATCTTTTGCCTCTGTGTTCTCATATCCAGAAGTAGATGATGACATCGAAATTGAAATCGATCCTTCAGATTTACGTATTGACACTTATCGAGCATCTGGTGCTGGTGGTCAACATGTAAACAGAACTGACTCAGCGGTACGTATAACTCACGAGCCAACGAATATAGTTGTGCAGTGCCAAAACGATCGTTCTCAACACAAAAATAAAGCGCAAGCAATGAAGCAGCTAAAGGCGAAGCTTTATGAGCATGAGATGCTCAAACAGAATGAAGAAAAACAAACTATGGAAGACGGCAAGTCTGACATAGGGTGGGGCAGTCAAATACGCTCTTATGTGCTAGACGACTCACGTATTAAAGATTTACGTACAGGGGTAGAAACCCGCAACACTCAAGCCGTACTAGACGGTGATTTAGATAAATTTATACAAGCCAGCTTAAAATCTGGATTGTAAGACACTATAAATTACAGAGATATCAGGAAAGTCGATGACCGAACAAACCCAAGATGAAAACAAATTGATTGCAGAGCGCCGTGCAAAACTTTCTCAGATACGAGAAAACTGCAAATCTAATGGTTTCCCTAACGACTTTCGTCGTGAATTTTATAGCGATGAGTTACAGAAAGAGTTCGGCGAACACGAAAAAGCAGCCTTAGAAGAGTTAGGCAAAGTAGTTAGTATCGCAGGGCGTATTTTAGCTAAGCGTGGCCCTTTTTTGTTGTTGCAAGACATGACCGGACGTATTCAGTCGTACGCTTCTAAAGACACACAAAAAGACATTAAAGCACGCTTTGGTAGCTTAGATATTGGCGATATTATAGGCGTTAAAGGTGAATTACATAAGTCGGGTAAAGGTGATTTATATGTCAACATGACTGAGTATCAGTTATTGACCAAGTCGTTACGCCCTCTGCCTGAAAAATTTCACGGTCTGGCCGACCAAGAAACCAAGTATCGCCAGCGTTACGTTGATTTAATTACTAACGAGCAAACTCGCGAAACATTTATGATCCGCAGTAAAGTGGTGAGCGGTATTCGTAACTTTTTAACTGAGCGTAACTTCATGGAAGTGGAAACGCCCATGCTACAGGTGATACCTGGTGGCGCTACGGCTAAACCTTTTACTACACACCACAATGCGTTAGACATTGATATGTACTTACGTATTGCCCCAGAGCTATACCTAAAGCGCTTAGTAGTTGGGGGCTTTGAGCGAGTATTTGAAATAAACCGCAACTTCAGAAACGAAGGTCTGTCGACTCGCCATAACCCTGAATTTACTATGTTAGAGTTTTATCAGTCTTATGCGGATTATCATGATCTGATGAACCTAACTGAAGAAATGTTACGTAAAGTAGCACAAGATGTATTAGGCACAACCATAATCAAAAACACCACTAAAGACGCTGAGGGTAACATCTTAACGGAAGTAGATTATGATTTTGGACAGCCATTTGTACGTTTAACGATGAATGAAGCTGTACTTAAGTATTGGCCAGAAGCAAATGCTGAGGCGATTAACGATCCTGAAAATCATTTGCCTGAGCTAAAAGCAATGGCGAAGCAGCTGCACATTAAAGAGCCTGAGGTAGACGGCATTTGGGGTGCAGGTAAATATTTGTGTGAGATTTTCGAAGCTACAGCTGAAGAAAAGCTCGACCAACCTACTTTTATTACTGCCTACCCGTGGGAAGTCTCACCACTTGCTCGCCGTAATGACGACAATGCCTTCATTACAGACCGTTTTGAATTCTTTGTTGGTGGCCGTGAATTAGCCAATGGTTTCTCTGAGCTTAATGATGCAGAAGATCAAGCTGCTCGTTTTCGTAAACAGGTTGAAGAAAAAGATGCAGGCGACGATGAAGCTATGCACTTCGACGAAGATTACATAAGAGCGTTAGAATATGGTTTACCACCCACTGCTGGTGAAGGGATCGGTATCGATCGTTTAGTGATGTTATTTACCGACAGCTCCACCATTAAAGATGTGATTTTGTTCCCGCATATGAAGCCAGAGTCTCCGGCAGAGTAATTATTTTGCATTCGATATTGAGGGCGCTTAGGCGTCCTTTTTTTGTATGTGGGGGACTTTCTAAAGTATGAGAAATTAACCCCAACTTAAGCCTTCTCTTTGCGCACAGAGCATTGCTTCACCATGAAGTATAATCAGATTTTTCATTGCAATCGATTGCTTTATCACAGAGTTAACGGTCTCAAAATCTAGTCTTAACCCATCCCTAAATACGTGGCGGTGGTCGATGTTATGTTGACAACCGCAACCTGCTAATGATTAGCTGTCGAAAAAACAACAAGGCCCATTTATGAAACATCTATTTCTATTTATATTCACCTTATCTTCGTTCAACGTACTCTCTAAAACAGATTCTCCCATAGCATTTGCTATACACGGTGGGGCGGGGACCATAACCAAAGCTAATCTGTCTGATGAAAGAGAAGCCGAGTATAGAGCTAAATTGTCTGAATCGGTTAAGGCTGGGTATGCCGTCTTAGTTGGTGGCGGTAGCAGCGAAGAGGCGGTGATTAAAGCTATACAAGTTATGGAGGCATCTCCCTTATTTAACGCAGGCATAGGCGCTGTATTTACATGGGATGGTGAGCACGAATTAGATGCGTCTATTATGCGTGGTCAAGACAAACAAGCAGGGGCTGTTGCAGGGGTCAAACGAACCAAAAGCCCCATTGCAGCCGCGCAGTTGGTGATGAATGAATCTGTACACGTGATGCTAAGTGGCGCAGGAGCTGATGATTTTGCACAGGCCAATGGCCTTGAGATGACCACTAATAACACTTTTGATACTGAGCGCCGCCAAAAAGCCCTTGAAAAGGTTAAGCAGAACATTTTAAAAAATGACCACGCAATGAATATTGACCCTGAAGTGGTGGATTATAAATTCGGCACAGTGGGCGCGGTTGCTCTAGATATAAATGGTAATTTAGCTGCGGGTACCTCAACAGGTGGAATGACGGCAAAACGTTGGGGCCGCATTGGCGACTCACCCATTATAGGCGCCGGTACGTGGGCTGATAATGAAAGTTGTGCTGTATCAGCCACTGGGCATGGTGAGTATTTTATTCGCAATCATGTGGCTGCTGATATTTGTAGCCGCGTAAAATATGCGGGTAAAACAATCGAGCAGGCAGGTAACGAAGTGATCCATCAGGTGTTATCACCTGAGGCAGGCTCAGGTGGCGTGATCATTATGGACAGTAAAGGGAATGTAGCCATGCCGTTTAATTCTGAAGGTATGTACCGTGCAAGTATCGACACAAAGGGCAAAGTCACAGTGGCTATTTATGGTGATAAAACCTAATACAAAACAGGGAGTTGCGGGCTATTAACCTCGCAATTCTCTAGCCGTAACAGGTTTAAGTTCTACTTATTTATAAAATGGGTAACGCTCGGGTGTTAATGGGCGATTTCAAAACAAAAGATGATTGCACGCCACTTACGCCATCAATAGGGGTAAGTTTGTTCAATAGAAAATGCTGAAAACCATCCATATCTTTGATTATAACCTTAAGCAGATAATCAGCGGTTTGTCCTGTTACTAAGTGGCATTCTAACACCTCAACGCACTTGGCGATTTCAGCCTCAAAATGATTAAATCGCTCGGGTGTGTGTTTATCCATACTTACTTGCATGAATGACACCAAAGACAAGCCCAATTTTTTCGCATCAAGCAAGGCCACATAACCGTCTATAAACCCAGTTTCTTCTAACTGTTTGACCCGTCTTAAGCAAGGCGAGGGTGACAAATTGATCGCTTCTGCTAACTCTTGATTAGAGATACGCCCCTGTTGCTGAATTATTTTAAGGATCAAACGATCATATTTATCAAATTTCATATAAATTCATTAGTGAAGCAATTAATGTTAATTATATTTATTTTATAGCAATTTTATTGTGCTGTTGATGTTTTATTGCGTGTTTTTCGCAATCTTATTCTCAGTTGAGTTCGATATGATAGTGACAGACTCATTCATAGATATTCGGACCTTAGTTATGATCAACAATCCACACACAAAATATCAGCCTTTTTACGGTATTGACTTAAAAACTAGACAGTGGCCCAGTAAGCGTATAGAAAAAGCGCCAATTTGGATGAGTACCGACTTACGTGATGGTAACCAAGCGTTAATTGACCCTATGTCTATTGAAACTAAGTTGCGATTTTTTAAAGCTTTGGTGGCAATGGGCTTTAAAGAAATTGAAGTAGGGTTTCCATCGGCATCAGAGACTGACTTTAATTTTGTACGTCTATTAATTGAAGGTAACCACATACCCGACGATGTCAGCATAGAGGTATTGGTGCAAGCTCGTTATGACTTAATTGAAAAAACAGTAGAAAGCTTAAGAGGCGCCAAGCAAGCTATTTTGCATATGTACAATCCATTGGCCCCAGCATTTCGAGAGATTGTATATAAAACCGATAAAGCCGGTGTGAAGAATATTGCAACCCAAGGCACCCAGTGGGTTAAAGAATTAACGGCGACTGCCCCTGAAGTTAACTGGACCTATCAATACTCGCCAGAGGTATTCTCAAGCACTGAGTTACGCTTTGCCAAAGAAGTATGCGATGCGGTAGTGAAAATTTGGGAGCCCAGCACAGACAACAAAATTATTATCAATTTACCTGCAACCATCGAGATGAATACTCCTAATACCTACGCAGATCAAATTGAATGGATGCATACCCATCTTAAACAGCGCCAACATATCATTCTTAGTGTTCACCCCCATAATGACAGGGGCACCGCTGTGGCTGCTGCAGAGCTTGCTATTATGGCCGGCGCTGACCGAGTTGAAGGGTGTTTGTTTGGTAACGGAGAGCGTACCGGTAATGTAGATTTAGTGACATTGGCGTTAAACATGTACACCCAAGGTATTCACCCTAATTTAGATTTTTCAAATATTGATCAGACTCGTAAGTTGGTTGAAGAGTGTAATCAACTACCTGTGCACCCTAGGCATCCATATGTGGGTGAGTTGGTATTCACAGCATTTTCTGGCTCACATCAAGATGCCATTAAAAAAGGTCTTGCGGTACAGCAGCAAGATGAAGTGTGGAAAGTCCCTTATTTACCTATAGATCCTGCTGATCTAGGTCGTAACTACGATGAAGTAGTTAGGGTAAATAGTCAGTCAGGCAAAGGCGGGGTAAGCTTTTTATTAGAAAGAGCGGCTGGGCTTCAATTGCCTCGTAAACTACAAATAGAGTTTTCGCGCATTGTGCAACAAATGAATGATAAAACAGGTAAAGAGTCTGACTCTGAGGCGATTGTAGACTTGTTTAATCAAGAGTATTTACAACAATGCGCGCCCATAGAACTAGTAAGTAGTACCGTTTCGAGTTTAGATAATGGTCAACAAAGAATAGATATTGAAATTAATTACCAAGGCTGTAAACAGCATGTTCATGGCACAGGTAACGGCCCGATAGACGCAGCAGTAGAAGCAATTCGAAGTCTAACTTATCAAACATTAGAAGTAGTTGATTACCATGAGCACTCTATAGGCAGCGGCTCTGGTGTCGCTGCAGTATGTTATATCGAGATGAAGGTCGCAGGGCAAGCCGCAAGCTTTGGAGTAGCCCAAGACAGCAACATAATGCTTAGTGCAGTTAAAGCACTGATTAATGGCGTAAATCGAAAATGGGTTGAGCCAGTCATTAAGTTGCAAGCGTAGGGTGTTGGGATGCTTTGTTGATGGGCGATGCTTACAAGGCATCGTTTGTGACAGAGCCTCTGGCTTAGGCTTTAGCCTATCAGCTTGCCTAGCGGTGACCATTAACGGCTAAATCAACTTCGCCGATTAAATCCACTAGGTTGTAAACATTTAATTACCGTGGATGTCTCATATTGTTAACGAATAAGTATCTCGCCTAATACAAATAACTTTTCTCAGTTTTCAAACTGTATTGTTTTGTTCTAATTTCTGTTCAAATTGCCTCGATAAAAGCTGACATAATTTACTCATTGTTATACTGTTTGTTTATACAGTTATAATGCGTATTTTAAAATTTTCCATTTTTCACTGTTATTATTTGTGAAAAAATATAATTGAAAGTAGACCAATTAATTTTATCTCATTGTTTTTGTTGAAGTTAATACTCTAAGTGAAAATATAATATTCTGTATTTATCCAGATTCGTGATTTCTACATGGTTCGCTAATAAAAAATTTACCTTTAAAAGCTAATAAGTATATGAAAAGATGAAATAAATTAATTGCCAGAATCATTATTCCGTTTATTCCTAAAGTGGCTTAAACGTGCGGTCTGGCTAATATA
>NZ_JBDUZQ010000021.1:0-437109 GCF_039943935.1 Paraglaciecola sp. | reverse complement strand
TACTTAATGAACAGAAATAAACCTAGAGTAGTGAAATACACGTCTATGCCTCGTTGAAAAATGGAGCGGAACGGCGGTCCTAAAAAGACCAGTTATCCCCCATAGGAAAGTAGACATAGAATGTTTCAGATATTTTACGGCTCTACCTACATCCGTGACTGCCTTCAGTGAAACTATCGTGGTTTAATATTAAGGTTTATTATTGAGGGTTTACTTTAGCTGAGCTTAGATCAATTAACTTCCCGTCTATTACAAATGCTTGTTTTCAAACAGCATACTTTAGTAATGGGTCAACCATCAGGTTAAGTTATATTTCTATAATTAATCAGCAAAGTTCAAAGCTTTAAATGAGGATGTTGATATTAGATGATCAAGTAAAATGTATGTCTTGATGCTAAATGCAATTGTAATGGGATGCTATTTGTGAAGTGTAGGTTTAACCTTATCTCAAGTTGGGCTAATCGAAGGTACACTACTCTGTTGTTTTATCTCTCGCCAGGAGCGTAATTGCTGCTTCTTTGACTAATTTGTTATGATACAAAACTAAATAAATTTGTTCGCATATAGGCATTTCAACACCAATGCGCTGACTTAAAATATGGACTTCTTTAGTATTCTTATAGCCTTCAACCACTTGGCCGATTTCAGATATAGCATCCTCTATTGATGCTCCTTTACCTAGCGCTAAGCCAAACCTTCGATTTCGTGACTGGTTGTCTGTGCAAGTTAATACCAAATCACCCAAGCCTGCCATACCAGTGAAGGTTTCTGGCTTTGCACCCATTTGGATGCCCAGTCTGGTCAGTTCCGCTAGTCCTCGTGTGATTAGGGCTGTTCTAGCATTAGATCCAAACCCTAAGCCATCAGCTAGGCCAGCTCCAATTGCTATGACATTTTTAACTGCCCCACCTAACTGGATGCCAATGAAATCATTATTTTTATAAACTCGAAATGTTGAAGAACAGTGTAGTTTATCAGAAAACTCTGCTGCTAAGGTTTCATCAGTAGAGCTTAAAGATATAGCAGTAGGTAAGCCCGCAGCCATCTCTTTAGCGAAAGTAGGTCCTGATAAGGCTGCAAAAGGTAAATTTTGGCCTAATACATCAACTGCTACTTCATGTAGCAGTCTTCCTGTTTCCGGCTCTAAGCCTTTCGTTGCCCAAATAATACGATGTTTTTGGGTTAGATAAGGTTGGATGTTTTTTAATGTGTCAGAAAACCCACTGCTTGGTACGACGACCAAAATGTCGTGACTAGATGCCACTGCTTTTTGTAGGTTATGTTCTATTGATAAAGAATCAGGAAATGTAAAGCCAGGTAGATACTTTTCATTTGATCTAGTTGTAGACATGTTGCATACGTGACTTTTATCTCGACCCCACAACGTAGTTGTTACTTTATTGCGAGAAAGGCAGAATGCTAGGGCTGTGCCATAAGACCCAGCCCCCAATACACATACAGAATTCAATATGAAGGTGTCCGCTTAAGCATCAAGCTTTTGAGGAGCTTGCTCTTGCTGAGCTCGTTTTTGCATGTATGCAGCAAATACCTGATTGAAATCTACAGGCGCTAAATTTAGTGGAGGAAAAGTACCTCTATTAACTAAATTTGAAATTGCTTCACGTGCATAAGGGAATAATGTATTTGGGCAAAACGCGCCAATCATCTGTGCAAGATTTTGTTCTGGCATTTTGCCGATACTGAAAATACCTGCTTGTTGTACCTCGCATAAGAATGCGGTTTCTTCACCAATCGATGCAGTTACTGTGACTGATAAAACAACTTCATACAGCCCTTCACTGATTGGGTTGCTTTTGGTATCTAAATCTAGTTTTACCTCAGGCTTCCATTCTTTTTGGAACATAGCAGGCGAATTGGGTGTCTCAAATGAAATATCTTTTGTATAAATTCTTTGAATTGCAAACTGAGGGCCTTGAGCCGTAGGCTGTTCTGCAGCTTCGTTAGGTTGATTTTCGTCAGCCATTGTAATGTCCTTCCACTTAGTTGATTAGTTAGCTAATAGGCTATCTAGTTTATTGGTTGCTTCTAATGCAAACAGGTCATCGCAACCGCCCACATGTTTGTCATTGATGAATATTTGAGGAACCGTTGAACGACCTTCGGCAAGAGTTATCATCTCATCACGTAAGTCTGGCTGTACTTCAATATCAATTTCTTTGAAACTGACTTGTTTGTTAGTCAATAAGGCTTTTGCTTTATGGCAATAGGGGCAATATCCCTTGGTATAAATAATAACATTACTCATAGTTGTTCCTGACATTACTTAGTAATTGGTAAGTTGGCACTTTGCCAAGTATTAAAGCCACCTTTCAATGTCACGACATTGGTAAACCCTGCTTTCAACATTTGTGAAGCCGTACGCTTTGATGTCATGCCCATGGCACAGATAACAATAATGGGTGTGTCTTTTAGTTTTTCAAGGGGACTAAAGTCTGCCTTGTTTACTAGTTCAGCTTTAATTTGTTTCGAGCCCAATATGTGACCTTTTTTAAATTCAGCTGCAGGACGAATATCTAATATATATGCGTCCTCTTTATTCATCAATAAAGTAGCGTCGTGCGTACCTAAGTCCTTTACAGAAGAGAGTTGTCCAGCGACGATTGAATAAACTAATGCCACTGATATTGCAGCAAATAAACCAGACAATATGTAGTGGTTAGTAACAAATTCTATTAATTGATCCATATGGATTGAGTCTCTTTACGTAATTACTTAAAAAAATGATGGGAAAGTATATAGAATTTGTTGATAGAAACTAGCCCAATAATACTTTGATATCATGAGCAATGAATAACTTATTGTTATCCATTTAGTTTTTTAGTCGAAATGGTCGTGACGAGCACCGCCAGTAAAGATACCATTAGCGGTATTCAAATAAACGTTGAAATTAGCGTGTAAGCACACATCAACTTTAAATGCATAGTTTATTCAAGAGGATTAGATAATGACCGAGAAGAAAAAAACCACAGCGTTAATTATATTAGACGGCTGGGGCCATCGTGAAGACCTAACTAGCAATGCAATTGCACATGCTAACACCCCTGTGTTAGATGGTTTATGTGATTCTTACACTAATACCTTGATTTCAGGTTCTGGTATGGATGTTGGTTTACCGCCAGGTCAAATGGGAAACTCTGAAGTAGGCCATGTAAATTTAGGTGCTGGAAGAGTGGTTTATCAAGACTTTACGCGTGTGACCAAAGCAATAGATGATGGTGATTTTTATGAAAATCCAATCTTAACTCACAATCTTGATAAAGCGATTACTCAAGATAAAGCGATTCACGTAATGGGGCTATTGTCTGCAGGTGGTGTCCATAGTCATCAAGACCATATTTTTGCTTTATTAACAATGGCCGCAAAACGTGGTGCTAAGAAGATATATCTTCATGCTTTCTTAGATGGGCGAGATACTCCGCCAAGAAGCGCTAAAAAGCCCCTTGAAGCAGCAGATGCCTTGTTTAAAGATTTAGGCGTGGGGAAAACAGCAACATTGATTGGCCGGTATTATGCGATGGACCGTGACGCTCGTTGGGACCGCGTAGAGAAAGCTTACAACCTCATTGCAAATGCGACAGGTAGCTGTAGTGCTGAAAATGCAATTGAAGCCCTAGATGCATCTTATGCAAGAGATGAGAATGATGAGTTTATGCAAGCCACCGTTATTGGTGAAGCTTGTCCTATTGAAGAAGGTGACTCAGTCTTTTTTATGAATTTTAGAGCCGATAGAGCTCGTGAGATTAGTCGTCCATTTGTTGAGTCAAACTTTAGTGAATTTTCAAAAAGTAAACATACTAACTTAAGTGCATTTGTTACATTGACACAATACGCAGAGAGCATTGATGCTCCTTCAGCATACCCACCTGTGCCATTGGTTAACGTTATGGGTGATTGGCTTGCACAAAACCATAAAACTCAGCTGCGCATTTCAGAAACCGAAAAATATGCTCATGTGACGTTTTTCTATAGTGGTGGCCGTGAAGATCTTTATGAAGGTGAAGAGCGTATTTTGATCCCTTCACCTAAAGTGGCCACTTACGATTTGCAACCAGAAATGAACTCTGAGGAACTAACAGATAAATTGGTGGATGCAATTAAATCTGGAAAGTTTGATGCCATAATATGCAATTATCCAAATGGTGACATGGTTGGGCATACTGGTAACTTTGACGCCGCTGTAAAGGCTTGTGAAGCGGTAGATTCGTGTATTGCAAGAATAGTAGAAGCTATTAAAGAAAATGGTGGTGACTGTTTAATTACGGCTGATCACGGTAATGCCGAAAAAATGCAAGATGAGCAAACAGGCCAAGCTCATACTGCACACACTAGTGAGTTGGTACCTTTCATTCATGTTGGAAAAAAATCAATTGTTAGAGAGGGAGGGACATTAAGTGATGTTGCGCCTACCATGCTGCATTTAATGGGCGTACCACAACCTAGCGAAATGACAGGAACACCTATTGTGACTTTGGCTTAGGCTTTTGAAACAGTTTGTCATTAAACAACCTTCGAAACTAAGCTGCTTTATCTACAGCTTAGTTTCGGTAGTGTTTTTATTTGTAGCGACTACTCCACAGCTTTTGGCTCAAGACAAAAGTGATTTAGAGTTAATTCAAAAACAAATAGAAGATAAAAAGAAACAAATAGCAAAACAGTTAAACGAAGCCAAAAAGCTCCACGAGAATTTAAAAAAAATAGAGCTAAATGTTGCTAAAACCGCTAAAAGTTTGAATCACACAGATTCCCAAATAGTTAATAATCAAAAACAACAAATCAAGTTACTGAAGCAGCAGCAAGAATATCAAAAAGCATTAAATCAACAAAAATCGCAGCTCGCAAAGCAAATTCGAAGTGCATATATGACAGGAAATTATGACTTTGCAAAAATGCTGTTGAATCAAAAAGATGCGGCAAATTTTGAGCGTACTATTACTTACTACCAATATTTAAATAAAGCTAGAAAGGAACAAATTGATAGTTTTAATCATTTGGTTAAAGAATTGACGCTTGTTAATTCACAATTAATCGATAGTCAGTCAGAATTAAAAAAACTCAAATCAGAACAAATATCACAACAGTCAATGTTGAAGAGTCAGTTGTCTAATAGACAGTCGACAATGCTCAAACTTCAAAGCTCTATCGAGTCAGATGAAGCAAAAATTGCGCAGTTACAAATAAACGAAAAGAACCTTATGGAAGCGTTAGTTAGAGCGCAACAAAAGATTGAGCAAGAAAATGTGAGCTTAGTAGGATTAAGTAATTTAAGAGGTAACTTATTGGTGCCTGCTAAAGGCAATCTGCGTAAGATGTTTGGAAGATTTCGGCAGGGGCAAATCAAATGGAAAGGTGTCGTTATTTACGGTGATTCTGGCGATGACGTAGTTGCTATTCACGATGGAAAAGTTTTATACGCCGATTGGTTAAGAGGCTTTGGGTTAGTCACCGTCTTAGACCACGGTGATGGTTTTATGAGCTTGTACGGACATAACCAAGCGCTACTAAAACAAGTCGGTGATTCGGTATCCGCTGGCGAATCCATTGCTCTTTTAGGGCAAAGTGGTGGTCAGAGTCGACCTAATCTGTATTTTGAAATTCGCCATAAAGGTAAACCTGTTAATCCAGTTTCATGGTTGAAACTTTAAACGTTTTAATTATTCACACCTGATATGGTTACGAGTTATTTCGAATTTTGTGAACTTGAATCTTCCCTTAACTAAATGAGAGATTAATTACTATTTAATGCGTTTTCTTATAAATTTTTTATTATTGGTCGCCTCCGTTTCAGTGCAATCATCGCAGATTGTTTTGATTATGGATGATATGGGAAATAAACCCCAAGACGCAGAAGCGTTTTCATTACCTGAGAATATTGCCTTTGCTATTCTTCCTAATAAAGCTCTATCTAAAAGTTTTTCGGAAAAAGCAGCAAAACAACAAAGAGAAGTCATTTTACATATGCCCATGGAATCCCTTGGGGGGGTAAATCAAGAAGAAGGCGTTTTATTGTCTACAATGTCTGCTACAGCTATTATTGGAAGACTACAAAAGGCATTGGACACTGTACCTAATGCAATTGGGCTGAATAATCATATGGGAAGTAAGTTTACACAACTGTCTTTTCCTTTATCCGTGACAATGGAGTTCTTATTAGAGAAAGGCTTGTTTTTTGTTGATAGTCGAACTACCCGATATAGTAAAGCTCAACGCATCGCTCAGCAAACTGGTGTACCAAATACTATGAGACATGTATTTCTTGACCATGTGGTTGAATTAGAAGAAATTGAAATTCAATTTAATCGATTAATAGAGCTAGCAAAAAAAAACGGCTATGCAGTAGGAATAGCGCACCCCCATCCAGAAACGTTACACTTCCTGCAAGGGCATTTACCTGCACTTGAGAAACAGCAGATAACATTGTCAAAGTTGAGTGATCTTTTTCCAAAATACACTGCTTCTATACCTCTTTTATTTAAGGATTAACTTAATGGCTACCGCAAATTTATTGGCTTTAATTGACGATATCGCGACTATTTTAGATGATGTTGCTGTGCTTTCAAAAGTTGCCGCAAAAAAAACGGCTGGAGTGCTAGGCGATGATTTAGCGTTAAATGCTGAACAGGTTTCTGGAGTTAAAGCTGAGAGAGAGTTACCAGTTGTCTGGGCTGTAGCAAAAGGCTCATTTTTAAATAAACTGCTCTTAGTACCTTCGGCTTTGCTAATTAGTGCATTCTTACCCTGGCTTATAACGGTTCTTTTAGTAATCGGAGGTCTATATTTATGTTTTGAAGGCGCTGAAAAGCTTGCTCATAAATTTTTGCACTCAAAAGATGAACGAGATGAAGTGCACAAACAAAAATTAAAAGCTGTTGCTGACCCGCAAACCGATTTAGTTGCACTAGAAAAAAACAAAATAAAAGGAGCAATTCGTACAGATTTTATTCTATCAGCAGAAATTGTTGTGATTGTATTAGGTACGGTACAAGCCGAACCTTTTATGACTCAAGTATCTGTGGTTTCATTATTAGCCATTGCAATAACTGTCGGGGTATATGGGTTAGTTGCAGGTATTGTTAAATTAGATGATGCGGGCTTATATTTATTAAGAAAGTCAGTATCTGGTGGATTCAATTCCATTCAAAGAGCATGTGGTCGCAGTCTTTTAATTATTGCGCCATTGTTAATGAAAACTCTATCTATAGTAGGGACAGCCGCTATGTTTTTGGTTGGAGGTGGAATTCTAGTTCATAGTATTTCAAGTATTCACCATATGTTAGAGCCAATACTTCATATTTTTGAAGGAGTAGCGTTTATTTCTGTATTAGCCCCTATTTTACTTGAAGGTTTAGTTGGTGTAGCTGCTGGAGTTCTCGTGTTAGTTGCTTTTACAGCTATAAATAAAGTGAAGGAATAACTCAGACTAACGATTGGAAATTGCTCACAATTACTTGTTGAGTCTCTTGTATCTTTTTCGAAATGTTATACCATAATGCCCCGAAAAATGACGTGGTGTTTCAATGCAAGTTAATAATGATAGAAGCTTACTGGACAAAGTAGGTATATGGGCCTCAAGTTTATGTGCGCTGCATTGCTTGTTGTTACCAGTCTTAATCCCTATTATTCCTTTTGTAGGGGCGTCATTTTTTGCCCAAGGGTGGTTCGAAAGAAGTATTTTGTCTTTTTCAATGTTCGTTGGTTTTTTGGCCTTGTTTTCAGGTTTTTATCGTTATCATAGGCAACTTTACCCTCTATATAGTTTAGCGTTAGGCGGGGTAATTTACTGGAACAAAGATATGTTTGGTGAGCCTTACGAACCTTTCATCGTCACAACTGGTGCAATACTGATTGTTGGAGCACACATTGTTAACTTGAAACTATGCAAAAGTTGTCAGGATTGTAAATCAGGTTGTGCAAGTTCGTAAATCATTCTTTTTGGCTGCACTTGATGGTGCACTTCCCCTATTATTTGTAGAGCTAAATAGCTAACTTAATAAGAAAGAACATCATTATTATGTAAGGTTCAGCAAAATTGCAGTAAATCAGTTTGTTCGTTTAAAACTTCAAAAATGGCTCTTGAGAGTCAATAACTTTATACCTAAGCAATGTGCAATAAGAACTGCACCCATGTTTACAGCAAATTAAATCATTGCCATTTCTAACCTTTTTTCTTCGTACAGTTCATTTATAAGGACAATCTAGCCAAGACTAAGAAGTAGCAATATTGCCGGCTAAAACACTGTTTGTTCGTCATGAATAGCTTAAGAGCATTTTCTTGTTGCTTGTCGACCTTGACGTGTTCAGGGTTGTTTTCTGTGAAGTTTTTGAGCACTAATTGTTTCATATATAGCAGCTGAGATAACTAATACTCCTCCTAGAAACGTTTGCCAATTGGGTTGTTCATTCAAAATGATTATCGCCATTGTCGTCCCCCAAAATGGTTGCATACATGCTACAAGTGAAAAGGTTTTTGCGCGTAAATGCCGTAAACTGGCGGCAATAAGGGCGTGAGGTAGCGCGGTTAAAAAAGTGCCCAGCACTAATAGCCAAATATAAGTATGCCTATCGGCAGTGAACAATTGCTCTGAAGAGAAAAAGCTCAGGCATACAAATATAACAAGTGTTTGGTAAGCCATAGCTTGAGCCCCAGAATAATGGGAAAAGTGCTTTCTATGGATTAGATTTCTAAGTGAATATAACAGTGCTGAAATTACCCCGATTAAAATGCCCAAGGTGACATCATTATCTAAAGAAATCTCTGGAACAATGAGACAAATACCAAGTAATACGACTAATGCACTAAATATGTCTTGCCAAACTAAGCTTATTTTTTCAAAAAAAGGTTCAAGCAATACTGTTATGACGGGGAAAGTAAACAAAGCTATCATTCCCACTGACACAGAAGAGTATTGCATCGCCGCGAAATAAGTTACCCAATGTGCGGCCATTAGTAAGCCTAATATTAGTGCAACAACATAATCTTTAGTATTGAGCAGCCTAAATTTACGCCCCGTAAATTTTAGAATAGCAACTAACATCACGCAGGCGACTATTGAACGTCCAAAGGTAATGTCGATTGCAGATAAAGGGATTATTTTTGAGAAAAGTGCAGTAGCTCCTAATAAAACTACGGTGAAGTGCAGAGATATTAAGCTCTTTTTAACGGGATCCACTTAGTTAGTTCTTAATCGTTGCAAAAACGTCGCCGAGGCGCGTAACGTCTCCTGCTTGTAAGTCTGTGAAATCTAGTGAATCAGCTTCAAAACAAGCAACAATTGTTGAACCTAATTTGAAGAGGCCCATTTCTTCCCCTTTTTTGATGGCGACTGAATTTTCGCCTTGAACAGGGTACTGCCAATGTTGTACGTTTTTGCCTGTAGGTGGAGAAATAGTACCGGCCCATTTTGTTTCAATACTAGCGACTATCGTTGCACCCACTAAAACCATGGCCATTTTTCCAATTTCTGTATCGAAGATGGCCACTACACGTTCATTTCTAGCAAACAAACCTGGCACTCGTTCTGCGGTTAATGGACTAACTGAAAATAACTCTCCAGGGATATAAATCATATCGGTTAGTTGACCATCAATAGGCATATGAATACGGTGATAGTCTTTGGGCGATAAATAAATAGTAGCAAATTTACCACCTAAGAAAGGTTCGGCTATTTCAGGCTTTCCGCCTAGTAATGTAGTCAAACTATAATTATGACCTTTAGCCTGAAAAATCGAGTCAAAGTTAATATCGCCTAATTGGCTTACAGCTCCATCAACTGGAAGGGCCAACTGGTTTTCATCGGCGCAAATTGTTCTGGCATCATCTTTCAGTAATCGCGTAAAAAAAGCATTAAAAGATGGGTATGACTCTGGATCTGATTCTAACGCTTCGGACATATCCACTTTATATTGTTTTATAAAAAGCTTAATGATACCCGTAGTGAGAGCTCCAGCTTCTGCCGCTGCCAACTTCCCTATGAGTCGAGAAAGTAAGTGTTTTGGGGTGATATATTGCAGCGCAATTTTTAATGAATCTAACAAAATGGAATCCTAACCTATAATCTACTTAAAAGTGTACCTGAATAATTAAACTAGTGTGATCTTCGCTAAGTTCAATAGGCTATATGCTAGTAGAATTTATCGTTTTGATTTTTATAAGGTTATTTTGCGTGAGATGGTCGAAGTTCGTCCATATTTGCTAATATTTTGTGATAACTCTGATAACGCTGCTCACTAATTTGGTTGTTTTGTACAGCTTGCTTTATTAGACACCCAGGGTCGTTACCATGTTTACAATCTCTAAATTTACAACCGCCTAAATACTCTCTGAACTCTTTAAACCCATGGGTTAACCGTTCAGTTGGTAAATGCCAAAGTGCAAACTCTCGAACACCTGGCGAATCAATAAGGTCACCCCCTGCAGGGAAATGTAACAGTTTTGCCGTTGTAGTAGTGTGTTGTCCCAAACCTGAGTTGTCGGAGATATCACCAATTACTTCATCGGCATCAGGCAATAAGGCATTAATCAAACTTGACTTGCCAACACCTGATTGACCCACGAAAACGCTTACTTTATCTTTTAAGCATGCAGCTAATTGCTCAATTCCAGTTTTTGTTTTGCAGCTGGTATACACAATTTGATAACCAATATCTCGATAAATATTGAGTTGCCCTTCAACTTCACCTCTTTGCTGGTCGTTAAGTAACTCAATTTTATTGAGCAAGATAACAGGTGTAATTTCAACATCTTCAGAAGCAACTAGATACCTGTCTATTATATTTAAAGACAAGGTAGGCAATACCGAGCTTACAATAATGATTTGATCGATATTTGCAGCAATAGGTTTAACACCGTCGTAAAAGTCTGGGCGTGTAAGGACTGATTGTCTATCTTGAACAGCCTCTATTATACCGCTTATGGTGAGGGTTTGATCTTTGCCGGGTCGAAATAATACTTCATCGCCGCAAACTACACTACCTATAGTGCGCCTCATATGGCACCTGTGAATGGTGCCCATATCATCTTCAACGTCAGCGTGTTTCCCAAAGCGTCCAATAACCCGACCCGTTTGCTGCTCACCTAGTTGGTTATCTTCAATTTCAGACTTTTTTGAAGGCTCAGACAAGCGTTTAGTGCGGTTTACTGATACTTGACGTTTTTGACGATGAGTTAGCTTTGGTTTTTTTGCCACGTGATTCTTTGCTGTAATTAATACGATTTCTAGTATCATGTTACCGTTTGGTTGCCTTTAAACCAAATATTATCCAGCATTCTTCTTAACTCAGGGGCGACAATGTCAGTAAATAACGAAAATTTAGTTTGGATTGATATGGAAATGACAGGACTTGATCCTGAGACTGATGTTGTATTAGAGATCGCCACTATAGTGACAGACAAAGATCTCAACATTCTAGCTGAAGGGCCGGTGTTGGCAGTCCATCAGCCAGACAATGTTTTGAATGGTATGGATGAATGGTGTACCAATACCCATGGAAAATCTGGATTAACCGCTAGATGTCAGCAGAGTACTATTACTATTGAGCAGGCTGTTGAACAAACCATTGAATTTTTGGCGCTTTATGTTCCTAAAGGTATATCTCCTTTATGTGGAAATACTATTGGGCAAGACCGTCGTTTTCTGGTGAAGTATATGGCTGAGTTAGAAGCATATTTTCATTATAGGAATGTTGATGTGAGTACCATAAAAGAATTAGTCCGCCGCTGGAAACCCGAAGTACTTGATGGTTTTCATAAAAAAGGTGTTCACTTAGCACTTGACGATATTCGTGAATCCATCGCTGAAATGGCTTATTACCGCCAACATGTTTTTAATATTTAATTATTACTTTATCGTAACTGTACAATTCTTGAATCATCTGTCGAGTATTTATGCAAATAAACAAAAAAACAAAAAAAAATCATTTTTAAGCTTGCATCACAATCTAATTTTTGTAAAATGCGCCTCCGTTTTAGGTAACCACAACTTAAAACAAGCATAAAAAATTAAGCGGGAATAGCTCAGTGGTAGAGCACAACCTTGCCAAGGTTGGGGTCGCGAGTTCGAATCTCGTTTCCCGCTCCAAATTTTCAATCTTATGGTTAACCTTATGACTCTGTGCTGACACCATTTAGAATCCTAGATTTCAATCTTTAGTATGCATTGTGAAATATTATACTCCTATTTTGATTAGACCCATGCATTGATACATACAATTTATCAGAAGTGCATATTTATTGTTTTCTCTATGCTTTGGGGTGGTGCGTGGTTGGTTTAATATGGTGCTAAGGCTGATTTTATTATTGGATATATGTTTTTTTTTGCACCGTGGTTGGGCTCTGTTGTTGTTGTTTCTTTTAGGGCTTTAACTAATTTCAATGTAATGTGAATAATTATTCATATTTTATTGTCAACATGCTACTTCTAACTTATTAATTTAATCAAAGACGGCATAAAACATGCTATGTATTGTTTAGAGCCGCATCGGATCGCGCAACAACCTAATTACATTTTAGTCCACTCCAAAATAGTTACGAACAAAGAGATTTACATGACACATAAAACACATAATAAAGCTTTTAGCTACTCGGCTATTGCATTAGCAGTTTCTGTTAACCTTTTACCAAACGTTGCGGTTGCACAAGAAGAAGAGGCACAAATTGAAACCATTCAAATTACAGCAACCAGAAGAACGGGAACTGTACAGGATGCCCCTCTAAACATCACTGCGTTGACATCTGATACTTTATCAGAACAAAATATTTCAGATTTAGATGATGTTGCACGCTGGGTACCGGGCCTTACAGTGACTGATCAAGGTGGGCGCAGTGACTCACCTATTATTGTTCGCGGTCTTAATACTAACTCTTCCGGCCCCGGCTCAGATGGCGGAACGGTTGCTACTTATGTTGGTGAAATTCCTCTATTCATTAATTTAAGATTAAATGATGTTGATCGAGTTGAAGTCTTAATTGGACCACAAGGTACTTTATACGGTGCAGGTACATTAGGTGGTGCAATTCGTTATATTCCTAAACAAGTTGAGCTAGACATAACAGAAGGTCAAGTTTACGGTGATTTGTTCTCTCAGTCTGAAAGCGCTAGTTTAGGTGGTGAAGCTGGTTTTGTATTTAACACCCCGTTAATTGAAGATGAATTAGGTCTAAGAGTATCTCTTAATAAATACCACAACCCAGGCTTTATTGATTACAATTATGTAGTTAGAGAAAGTGGTGTGTCTTTACCTGATCCAGATTGGACAGATCAAACAGCAATTGAAGAAAACCTAAAGCAAGTTGAAGATGCTAATGGCGAAGACACGTTATCAGCTAAAGTTGCCCTTCGCTGGCAGCCAAACGATAAGTTTGATGCGACGTTATCTTACTACTATCAAAATCAAGAAGTTGAAGGCCGTTCAATAACACATTATGGTGCGCTGTCAGAAGACAACCCTCTTTCTGGACTTATTGGAAAGTATGAGTCAGCTTATCGTTATGAAGAGCCTAGAGAAAAAGAAGATTCGTTGCTTAGCCTAGAAATGAAAGTTGATTTAGGGTTTGCTGAGCTTGTTTCTGCGACGGGTAAATCACAATACAATGCTCTCGGGCAGCGAGATCAAACAGATTTGTTGATCCGCTTAGACTATAGTTATGAAGAATTTCCTGCTTTTTCGGCCTTTACACGAGAAGTTGATGATGTGGAGATCTTGACCCAAGAGCTTAGATTAGTATCAACCAGTGATTCTGCATTATCTTGGATTGTGGGCGGCTTTTATAACAAAGTTGAGAGCTTTGGGGAAAGTAGTGAGTTTACTCCGGGGTTTGATGAGTACGCGATAAATGTATGGGGAGTGGACGGTAATTTAAGACCTGATTCCCTTGAGTACTATTCCGTCGGTTATACAGATACAACAGAAAAGGCAATTTTTGGTGAGCTAAGTTACCAAATCACCGAAAAGTGGGACGTTACTGTTGGACTAAGAAAATACAACTATGATGTGACGTCATCTTCAGCGGTTGATTTGCCATTATTTTACACAGTGTTTGATGGAAGAGACTCTGACTCTTTAGAAATCGATTTATCGACCGAAACGGCTGGTGACTCTGGCGACTTGTTTAAATTCAATACCAGCTACCAGTTTTCAGATGATTTTATGGGTTACTTCACTGTTAGCGAAGGTTTTAGAATTGGTGGGTCAAATGGTGTTGCGGCATGTCCAGACAACATTGATGAAATAGCCACTCAGATCGTATGTGCCTTACCAAATGAGGTGCTTTATACGCCTGATACTACCACTAACTATGAGTTAGGGTTTAAAAGCACATGGTTAAAGAATCAGTTTCATTTTAATGCAGCTTTATTTAACGTTGATTGGGATAATGCCCAAGTATCGGGTGCAACAGTTAATGGACAACAACCAATTACATCTAACGCTGCAACCGCTAATTCTAAAGGGGTAGAAATTTCTAGCCGAGCCATACTCACTGATAATTTGTCGGCTTATGCTACGTATTCTTACACTGAAGCAAAATTAACGGACGACGCGCTATTCTTGTTTGATATCTTTGTTGATGATGATGGAAACGCAATCTTACCTATTCAAGATAATTACGACGGTAAAGATGGTGACAGATTGCCAGGCTCTCCAGAGCAACAGTTTTCTCTTGGTTTGAAGTACACCCAAGAAGTGTTTTCTGACAAATTGTTAGATATTACTTATGGTTTTACAGCACAAAGTGATGTGTTAACAAAAGTGGGGTCACGTGCTGACGGTGAGTCGCTTGCTGGCTATGGGTTAAGTAATATTAGTGCATCTATTTCGGATGATGATTGGGCAGTTACTTTGTATATTGACAATATGTTCAATAAATATGCGTATTCATCTACTCGAAGTAATGTATCTAGTATTGGCGAAGGTTTATATGAGGGAGTGGAGTATTACGTGAATGGTGACGGAGATTCGTCCGTATACTCTACTAATGGCACCGATTTATTACGAAGCTACGGTCATTATGTAATCAACCCACGTAAAGTAGGTATCAAGTTTACCTATAATTTCGAAATGTAAGTTTTAACAAAAACGTTAACTAAAAAGGGTACATCGTGTACCCTTTTTTAATTCCTTTAAAAGTACAAAATTCGATTTCTATGACTGAAAATACTATTCAAATCCTACACCATAATGCTCAAGTGGCGCTTAATCAAAGAGACTATGCAAAAGCCCATGGGTTGTGTGTAAAAATAATAGAGCAGCAGGCTGATCATGCCGATGCGTATTTTTTATTAGGAATGATCAACTTTGAAGTTGGCCAAATTAAGAAAGCAGTTAAGTTGATTGAAAAAGCCATCTCTTTTAGAGGCGTAGCCGAATATTTTGCGCATTTAGCTAAGTGTTATAGCCTGCTCGGTGATATGTCTGCGGTTGTTAAAGTGGTAGAGCATATTCCTGTATCAGTAATTTCAAACCCATTAACGTTAGACACCATAGGGGTATCTCTGAGTCACGTAGGAGACCATGCCAAAGCGCTACCTTATTTCGAAAAGTCTTTACGTACCGAAAAAAACAACCCTGTTTTCTATTACAACTTTGGAGTTTCGTTAAAGTTTGCAGGGCTATTTCAACAAGCGATTGAAGCGTTTGAAGCAGCAATAAAGTTAAACCCTAAGTATTACCAAGCACATTTTGCGCTGTCAGATATTGGAGGCATGACTCAAGAGTCAAATCATATCGCGCGATTAGAAAGTCTGATCGATGGTAACAACCATTCAGATGACCTACTTCACATAGGTCATGCGTTATCTAAAGAGTACGAGGCGATAGGGAGTTTTGATAAAAGTTTTCAAATTTTAGATCAGGTAAAGCGTCATAAAGTTGAATCTATTAATTATTCGTTTTCTGATGATAAAGCTTTGTTTGATTATTTAGCGTCTTTAGTAATTAACAGTAATGAAAGTAGCGGCAGTCCGTCTACACAGCCTATTTTTATTGTCGGTATGCCTCGTTCAGGTACCACCTTAGTGGAGCGTATTTTAAGCAACCATACTCAGGTTCACTCATGTGGAGAGCTTCAAGATTTTGGGGTGGCAGTTAAAGAGCTTACTCACACCAACTCAGCTAAAGTGCTTGATGTCGAAACCTTAAAAGCGGCACAACACTTAGATTTTAAAGCCTTAGGAGAGCGTTATTTAGAACGAACTCAAGCGGTATCAGGAGGAACAACTCACTTTATTGATAAACTACCATTTAATTTTTTCTATATTGACCTAATTCGTAAGGCGTTACCTAAAGCAAAAATAATTTGTCTTTTGCGTGACCCTATGGACACCTGTATCGGTAACTATCGACAATTATTTTCAATCAATAGCCCTTATTATCATTACGCGTACAATTTGAATACGATAGGTCTATTTTATACAGCGTTTTTTAAATTAGCCCATCAAAAAGCAAAAGAAAATAGCGACAATGTTATGCTATTGGATTATCAAGCGCTGGTGGCAGAGCCGAGAGAAAAGGTAGCTGAACTATTAGATTTTTGTGATCTTGAGTGGCAAGAGCAGTGCCTTCATGCTGAAACAAACACGGCTCCAGTTTCTACTGCTAGTAAAGTGCAAGTAAGAGAGCCCATTAATGCTAAATCTGTTGGTCGTTGGAAAAAGTTCCAACCACATACAGCTCCTTTAGAAACATTACTTCGAGAGAAGGGCGTACTTAAATCTTAACTGCATTAATTGCAGCATCTAGCGAGTGTAGTCGTTTGGTGTTGTATGTTTTTCATATATGCATAAGTTTTTAAGTCAACCGCTTCATCTTGTATTCGATCAGTCATGCATCTTTTGAAATCCTAATACTTGCCACTGTGTAAAATGATTGCTTTTGTTGTGATACAAACACATAATTAAACTGGTCTAACCAGAGGTGGCGTCATGACTAGTATTAATCCATTAAGACAATTTGTTGATCGAGTTAATCAATATCCAACTTGGTTGAGTTCAAAACTTATGACTTGGGTATTCAGGCATAAAGTTAAACTAGCAGGAACAACTGGGATTGAAGTGCTGCGCACCGATGGTAAATCGGCGACCTACCGGCAAAAAAATAAAACCAAAGCTCAAAACCATATTGGTAGTGTCCATGCAGCTGCAATGGCATTATTGGCAGAATCATGCACAGGATTTATTGTTGGAATTAATTTGCCCGGCGATAAACTTCCACTTATCAAAAGGATGGACTTACATTACGTCAAACGCGCCACGGGTGACATGACTGCTGTTTCGAGCCTTACCGATGAGCAAATTGAGTTAATGCAAAGTACCGATAAAGGCGAAGTAAATGTAAAAATTTCGGTGCTGGATGAAACAGGTATTGAACCGTTAATTTGTGAAATGATTTGGGCTTGGGTACCTAAGCGCTAATTCTGCGTATGGCTACTTTGAAAAATGTCATAAAAACTTCATTCTAAAGACGATTTTATTAGTTGACAGATTTCTGATTTAAATTATAAAACAATATACAAGGTTAAGTGTACAACCTTGGCTTTACCTTGTTTCTTTTAAACCAATAATTTAAATGATTTTGATAGGTGTTGCTATGACAAAACTTACCAGAGAATCTTTAGTCAGTCGATTATTCAACGATCCTAAAAACTATCCATATGGTTTTTCCCGTTCAGGTGATTTTTCAATAAATGAAAGTAAAGCTTTGTCCCAGTATGGGGTACTCATCGCCGCCTTAGTTGATGGTGAAATCTCACCATCAACACCTGAAGACGAAAACTTCTTAGCCGCCGCATTTGGCAAGCAAGACCCACAAAGTATTGCTGAAAAGGCTTGGGTTAAATATCAAAAGCGAATTAACCGTCCTAAAATGGGAAGTATCTATGGTTCTCACAAGGCCTCTATAGAGATTGACGGTGAGAGTACCGGTGAAGATGACGATATTTCTATAGAATTAGATGAAGAATAGGATGTCTTAACTCTTCATTCTGTATTTTGTGGTTTTTTATCCTAAAATTCAGGTTGTTTTATTTTTAATTGGTGGTTTCATCCTAATATTGTTGTATATAGGGATATGTGTCTCACTTTTATGGCTCTAACTGTTTATTCTTTCTAACTGCTCACGTATAGTGCCCGTCCTTATTTAATAACCTTCTTTAGGAGATTTCGTTATGGAAATGATGTCAGGCGCTGCAATGGTTGTGCGAGCGCTTAAAGACGCTGGAGTTAAACATGTATTTGGTTACCCTGGTGGTTCTGTACTCGATATTTACGATGCTTTATATGTTCAAGATGATGTTGAACATATACTAGTCAGGCATGAGCAAGCTGCTGCCCATATGGCAGACGGATATGCTAGAGCTACAGGTGAAACTGGAACTGTTTTAGTAACTTCTGGTCCGGGTGCAACCAATACCATTACAGGTATTGCAACTGCATATATGGACTCAATTCCACTAGTAGTGCTTTCAGGTCAAGTCCCTACTATGCATATTGGCGAAGACGCATTCCAAGAAACAGATATGATTGGTTGTTCTCGACCTATAGTGAAGCATAGCTTTTTAGTTAAACGAGCAGTGGATATTCCTGCGGCTATTGCAAAGGCTTATCATATTGCTAATACAGGGCGACCCGGCCCTGTAGTGGTTGATTTACCAAAAGACATTGTGAATCCACAAGAGTCACACCCTTACGAATTTCCAAGTACAGTAGAGTTACGTTCTTATAACCCTACACTGAAGGGGCATAATAAGCAGGTTAAGAAAGCAATTGAAGTGATAAAAGCCGCGAAACGCCCAGTTATGTATGTCGGTGGTGGAGCGGTAGCGTGTGAAGCATCTGATGCTGTCACTAAACTCGCTGAAACGTTAGGTTGCCCAGTCACATCTACTTTGATGGGGTTAGGTGCATTTTCAGGAGTTCATCAACAATCAGTTGGTATGTTAGGTATGCACGGTACTTTTGAAGCGAATAAAACAATGCATAATGCTGACTGTATTATTGCCTTAGGTGCGCGCTTTGATGACAGGGTAACAAATAATGTTGCTAAGTTTTGTCCGAATGCAACCATAGTACACGTTGATATTGACCCTACTTCAATTTCTAAAACAGTTGCTGCACATATTCCTGTGGTCGGCTCTATCGATAGAGTATTAGAGCAGTTTTTTGAAAAGCTTGAAGGCTTTGATACCCAAGCTCAAACAGAACGTTTAGCTGATTGGTGGCAAGAGATTAACCAATGGCGTGCTAAGAAATGCCTTGAATATAAAACAAGTGATACTGAGATAAAGCCTCAAGAAGTGGTGCAATCACTTTATAAGCATACAGGTGGCGATGCGTACATTACCTCTGATGTAGGTCAACATCAGATGTTTGCTGCACTTTACTATCCATTCGCTAAGCCCCGACGTTGGATAAATTCAGGCGGTGCTGGAACAATGGGGTTTGGTTTTCCAGCAGCGATGGGTGTACAAATGGCTCATCCTGAATCTGTGGTAGCTTGTGTTACAGGCGATGGTAGTATTCAAATGAATATTCAAGAGTTAGCGACCTGTTTACAATACAACATCCCAGTAAAAATTATTTCTATTAATAACCGTGCTTTAGGTATGGTTCGCCAATGGCAAGATATGATCTACAAAGGTCGTCATTCTCATTCTTATATGGATTCATTACCTGATTTTGTAAAACTGGCTGAAGCTTATGGTCATATCGGGATTAGAGTAGATAGACCAGAAGAGTTGGATGATGCAATGAAGCGCTGTTTTGCTGAAAAAGACAAATTAGTGTTTATGGACATTAGAGTAGACCAAAATGAACACGTTTATCCAATGCAAATTAAGTATGGTGCTATGGATGATATGCGTTTAAGTAAGACGGAGCGAACCTAATGAGAAGAATTTTATCGGTATTGATGGAAAACGAACCAGGTGCTTTGTCTCGATTGGTTGGTGTTTTTTCTCAACGAGGTTATAACGTTGATTCATTGAGTGTTGCACCAACTGATGATAAAAGTTTATCTAGGTTGACGATAGTCACAGAAGCTGATGACAAAGTAATTGAACAAATTACTAAACAAGTCAATAAGCTTATTGATGTATTAAAAGTGTCAGACTTGTCTGATGGCGTACATATTGAACGTGAACTTATGTTAATTAAAGTTGCCACTCGTAACGAGTCAGTGCGAGCTGAGATAAAGCGTAATGTAGACATATTTAGAGCTCAGGTTGTTGACGTAGATGCATACAACTACACAATTCAAATTACTGGAACCAGCGATAAGTTAGATGCATTTGCTCATACATTGGGGCAATGTACCGAAATTATAGAAGTATCTAGATCGGGTGTGTGTGGTTTAGCCAGAGGTGAAAAAGCACTTCGACCTTAGTTATTTTTGATAAGGCCTTTACATATTGACAGGTTGGGTTTTTGACAAGCAAACAGTGAGAGCTGTTTGCTTTTTTACATTAAATGAAATGTTAATGACTACCAAACTAGCTCTGCAAAGTGTTTTCTGCACATAGATTCATACCTGTCATTGCCACCTACCTCTACTTGTTCACCTTCTTTTACAGCATTGCCATTTTCATCAATTCTCACAACAAACGCTGCTTTTCGACCACAGTGACAAATGGTTTTCAACTCAATCAGTTTATCAGCCCAGGCTAGTAAATATTGGCTACCTTCAAAGGTTTCAGCTAGAAAGTCTGTTCTTAGGCCATAGGCTAAAACTGGGATATTCATATTGTCTACAACATAAATAAGGTGTTGAACTTGTTGTTTAGTTAAAAATTGTGCCTCATCGATAAAAAGGCAATCTATTGGCTTTTCTTGATTTAGAGTTTGAATTGTTTCTTTAATATTAGTTTGTGGCGTAAACAGGTTGGCGCTGGACTCTAAGCCAATTCTTGAGGCAACTTTACCTTTACCGAATCTATCATCTAGCGCGGCTGTGAATATCTCTGGGTGCATGCCTCTTTCAGTGTAGTTATAAGCTGATTGTAGCAACGACGTTGATTTACCAGCATTCATTGCTGAATAATAAAAATAAAGTTGGGCCATATGATGCTCTCTTCGGTAGGAACTGTTGTGTTATTTATGACTGAAATAAAGCGGAATGTGTACAGGCTAATAACAGGAAGTGCCTAATGTTACCCGTATGCAATTGATATTGTTACTGTTATTGCAAAACTTCAGTGTTATTTGGAGATTAATGTTTTTATTGTTGTTTTTTGCCAATTAGCTAAAACGTTATTTTTCATAGGCTTACCAAAATAGTAACCTTGCAAATAATCCACACCCATAGCCGATAGAGCCATAGCTTGCTCTTTAGTTTCAACACCTTCAGCTATGGTTTTACACCCTAACTCTCTAGCAATGAATAGGGTGGCTCTTATAATTGCTTCTCCTTTACCGCCAATATTATCTACAAAGGTTTTATCAATTTTTACAACGTTAACTGGAAAGCTTGTAGTTGCGATAGTGATGAATAACCCGTACCAAAATCATCAATTGAGACAGCAATATTTGGAGCGCGAATTTGTTCAAGCTGTTGCAGAATAAATGCCTGCTTTTCAACAAAGGTAGACTCAGTGACTTCTCAATGTAATCTGTCAGGAGGCAGCCCACTGCTTTGTAAACACTTGTCTAGAAGGTGTATAAATCCTTTATCCATGAGTTGAATGACTGAAACATTCACAGACACCGCTAAGTTTGAGGTTTCATGCCAATGAACAGCGTCCATGCAAGCGCGATTTAGTACCCAATCCCCAATCTCTTTTATTAAACCGGACTTTTCTGCCAAAGGAATAAAACATCGGATCCAATAATCTGTCCATGTAGGTCCCATCTTAATAAAGCTTCGTTAGCCCAACACCCATATCCTTGGGCATTTTGTATAGGTTGGTAGCATAAATATAATTATTTGTTTTCACCAGAGCTTTAGAAGTAGGTTAAAATACCTTGATACGCTATTGAGCACTATTTAAAGAGGTTAGGTTTGCAGCAAAAAAAAGTCGTTGCCCCAAAATTTGAGTTGTCTTTTTTAGGGCCTAGATATTGGCCTACTTGGGTTAGTGTCATTTTTTTGTATAGTATTTCTTGGCTACCTTATTCCATACAAAGACCAATTGGAAAGGTAATTGGGAAAATATTAAAAGTGGTTGCTAAAAAACGTTACTTAGTTGCAAAACGCAATATTGATTTGTGTTTTCAACACTTAAGTACTGAGCAGCGTGCTCAAATGCTTGAAGAAAACTTAGACAATGCAGGTATGGCGCTACTTGAAACGGGTATGGGCTGGTGGTGGCCAGATTGGCGCGTTAAGAATATGGTTGAGTATGAAGGGCTAGAATTGATCGAAGACATCCAAGCTAAAGGCAAAGGTGTACTTGGATACGCTATCCATAACATGAATATTGAATTTGGATGCCGATTGTTAGGTATTGAAAAGCCATCAGTAGTTTTCTACCGTAAACATAACAACCCTTTAATGGAATATATGCAATATCATGGAAGAAACCGAGCCAACAAATACATGATACACAAGCGCAATGTGAAAGGTCTAATACAGGCGTTAGACCAGAAAGAGCTCTGTTTGTATTTACCCGATCAAGATTATGGGCGCAAAAAATGTGAGTTCACGCCTTTTTTTGGTGTGCCTCAAACCGCAACTACAACGGGGTCTTTGTTATTTGCAAAGCAGGCAGACTGTGAAACTGTGTTCTTTGTTTCTCTAAAAACTAAAACTGGTTACAAAGTAAAAGTGTTGCCAGGACTGGAGAATTTCCCATCAGGTGACGATAAGTATGATGTCACCCGTATAAATGAGATGGTTGAAAAAATGATTTTATTAGCGCCAGAGCAATACTTATGGATGCATAAACGTTTTAAAACACGCCCCAGTAAAGATGACCCATCTTTATACGATTAAGAAAACGTAAGAGTTTGTGAGAGTCATGAGTAAAACTAAAAATGGTTCAAGTTCATTGTTTTGGGTTAAGCATCTAATGCTTGCCCTTAGTATTATAGTGATTGCCAGCATCGTACTGTATTTACAGCAGACTAACTTGAATACGGTTAGGCCTGAAGGTGATACTGGACGCAAGTCAATTGAAGAAAATATGAGTAACTTTTATGCGGATTACCGTTTGTCTTCACGCCACCCTAGAGAAGAAGGTTTGGGTGACTTTGTTATTGAGGTCAATACGTCTGAAACCCCGCTAAGTGAACGTCTAAAAAAAATGGAAAGCCTTCAAAAGCCTATTTCTGGGCGTTGGGTTGGTGAGCACAAACACCGCACTTTCAAGGTGGGAAGTACACTTAGAACTGCCATTACTAATTTTGCTCAGTCTGAAGGAATGCAGGTCATTTGGGAGTTAGATCGAGACTTTATTGTAAAACATCATTTTCAGTTAGATGATTCGATTTTGGGCAGTTTACAAATGATTGCCAATGCCATTGATACTGAGTTTGATGGTGAGGTAAAAACATACATGTGTCCCAAACAAAGATCTTTGGTTATTACTGCTCAATCCAGCGACTATTTGACCCGCCAATGTACCCAAGCTAGATAATTTAAAAGCAGTTAAGTAATAATACTTTGAAGATACTTATCCCAAATAGTATCTACATTTGTTTGGTGTGTAATGAGTTGTGGGTTTGCTTGAGCCCACTTTTCATTTTGTAACGCTAACCTATGCATTTTATTACGAAATGTTAAATAAGCTTGGGTCAGTAAAATTGTTTCTTGATTAGAGAGCAATTCAAACTTGGCTAAGTCCTCAAGTATCCTAATGTTGTCTGTTCTGTTCGCTAACGCTGGATATTTTTGGGTGTAGGCAAGTACCATAAACTGGGTAATAAATTCTATATCAGCTATGCCTCCTCTGTGTTGCTTTAAATCCAAATGCGTCGCGTCGCCTGTCATCAAGTGTTTACGCATTTTTTCACGCATTTCTACCACTTCAATGGCAAGGTCTATAAGCACTCTAGGTTTTGAAAGAGTATCAAAGCGAATTTTGTCATATTGGATTTTTAAGGATTTATCTCCAGATATAAAGCGAGCCCGGCATAAAGCTTGGTGCTCCCACGTCCAAGCATTGTCTATTTGGTAACTAGCAAAACCATCAATATGGCACACCAAAAGCCCTGCGTTTCCAGCTGGGCGTAACCGCATATCAACTTCATATAATAAGCCTAAGCCTGTTTTTATGGTCAGAATATGCATGATGCGCTGGGCTAATTTTATATAAAATTTAATAGACTCAGTTGGTTTATTTCCTGAGGTATCTTGGTTTCCGATGCAATTGTGTACAAACACTAAATCTAAATCTGAGCCATAACCAAGTTCCCAACCGCCTAATTTACCAAAGCCTATCACTGCAAACCCTTTATTCTGAATGCTCAGAGGGCCTTGATTTTCACAAATCGGAACACCAAATTTCGCTTCCATTTGTACCCAAGCTAAGTCTACCGCTTGATGTAAAATAGATTCAGCTAACTCCGTGAGATGATTGCTTACTTCTTTGATGGGGAGGACACCTGTAATGTCTGCTGCTGCAACCTTTAATTGTTGGCTTAGTTTAAATTGTCTGAGTGTCTCAAGTTGTTGCTCTAAATCTTCTGGCTCTACTCTTAATAATAGTGGCCTTAGCTGATCATGATATTCGTGAAGTGCTATCGGTTGGTATAGATCCGCAGGATTAATAAGCTCATCAAGCAACAAAGGAAACCTAGCTATTTGTGCTGTTACCCAGGGGCTAGCTGCACACAACTTAATGAGGTGCTTTAATGCCCCCAAGTTTTCGGATAACAATTGTAAGTATGCTGTACGCCCGAGTATTGATGTGAAAACAATCAACACCCGCTCTAACAATTGTTTTGGTGAGGTGTCTTCAGTTTTCGAAAGTATAAGGCTAATGACGGTGGGCATAAGCGTGTTTAATGTCTGTAGCCCCCTTTGTCCTACTCGTTTCTTTACTAAATTATGTTTAAAATCTATTAGTTGTTTATGTATAGATAAACCAAATTCAGTGGTTGAAAGCTGTGCGCCATTAGTCACGTCCCAATGAACCAATAAACGTTGGATTTCTTCGGCATTAAGCTCAAGTAACCACAAATCTTCAGCCGCTTGTTGGTGCTCGTCTATTTTGGTTGGTTCGGTTTGGCTGGTATCTCTTATCAATAAGGAAAACTGCCGATGGATTTGTTGACAATGCTGCTGAACTTGTTGCTGAAACTGTAAGTAGCTTTCAATATTCATGACCCAAATCAAACGTTTTTGGTCCTCGGTATTTGTGGGTAATAGTTGCGTTTGTTTGTCTGCAAATTGTTGTAAACAGTGTTCTACTTTTCGCAGCCACAAATAACTTTGCCTTAACTCTGCAGCGCTATCTTTAGGGAGAAGTGACTCCTGGGTTAAGGCTGTCAACGCTAATTGTAAACCTTGATCTTGCAAGCTAGATATTCGTCCGCCATTTATTAACTGCATACTTTGTACTACAAATTCAGCCTCACGAATTCCCCCCTCACCAAGTTTTATATTGTTACTAAGACCTCGCCTTCGTACTTCTTGCTCAATCATTGATTTCATACTTCGTAATGAATCAATTGCGCTGTAGTCTAGATATCGGCGATAGATAAAAGGTTTCAGAATAGTCCAAAGTTCTCGGCTGTAATTTGATTCTGAGTTGAGTATTCGAGCCTTAAGCATGGCATATCGTTCCCACTCGCGGCCTTGTTCTTGGTAGTAGTCTTCAAGGGCATCAAAATGCATCACTAAAGGTCCACTATCACCAAATGGTCTCAGCCTCATATCTACTCGATATACTTGCCCCTCAGCTGTGATTTGGTCTAACGCCTTGATTAGTTTCTGTGCAAGCTTAGTGAAGAACTGTTGGTGTTCAATTGATTTTTGTCCGCCCTGAGTGTTGCCTTGAGAAGGGTAGGTAAAAATAAGATCGATGTCAGACGAGAAGTTTAACTCTCGCCCACCTAACTTTCCCATACCTAATATAAGCATAGGTTGAGGGGTGTTGTTCCCCATAGGGGTGCCAAAACGGGCTTGTAAGGCGTTGTAAAACCAGTCATTGGCTTGCACTATAAGTTGTTGTGCGAGCTCAGATACCTGTTGTAACGAAACCTCAATGCTTTGCAGGTTTAACAAGTCATTCCAACAAATACACAGCATGTGAAAGTTGCGAAATTCACGCAAAGCTTTATGTAACCTAACTTCATCATGAGTGTCTTTTAATATTTCACACAGTACAGTTTGAAATTGGTTAATCTCAATCTGACCTTGCTGCTCAATTAAAAAGGTCTCAAGCCAATGTGGGTACTTCAGACAATACTTAGTAATGAAATCACTTAACGCAAAAGCGGTTTCTATAGCAGGCTTAAAGGCGTCAAGGTTAGAGTTGAAATTTTCTAAAGCACTAAATTCCAGCCACCTTTGTTGTGCTAATATCTTCAGTTCAGGAGGAAGGTTACAAGAGGTTTGGTTCATTGGGTAATAACCTCTTTACCAGGTAAAGAGTCTGTTTCAGATGTCCTTAAATTCTGAATAGGTGAGTTACACAACTGATTATTCACTAGTTTTATTTTATTTACTTTTTTTAGTTTTTTAATCCAAATTTCTGTTTTCAACGCATCTGAATGGGTTTGAGTTTTGCAGTAAAATTTTAAAGTTAACGGCCCTTTACCTTTTAACGCTTTAGCACATTTAGGGCCATTTGTTTGATGTTCATTGAAGCGACGCGCTAAGTCGGTGGATATACCGGTGTAATACTGCTTGAGCTTATTCTCAATTATATATACGTACCAAACTGCCACTGGGCACCTTCATCTAAAAAACGCTAAAGGTTAAGTGTACGTTGTCTTGAATTTAATTTGCATAAATATTCAGTGTGCAAATAGGTTTACAAACATTATGATAAGGGTCTACAAAACTTCAGCAAATTCCATGACGCCCTTAGTACCTAATACAACCTCTACTTATTCAACACTAGAAGAAGCCTTAAATGCGCTGACCCATGGTTTAGGGTTTCTTGCTGCATGTATTGGGTTGATCTTAATGCTACTTAAAGTCGATGGGGTAATGGCCCAGTTTGTATGTGTAACGTATGGTTTATCCATGATGTTAATGTTTTTATCTTCAACTATGTATCATTGGGCAAGTCGTCCTCCCCTTAAGGCTAGGTTAAAAATATTTGACCATGTGGCAATTTATTTTTTGATAGCGGGCACTTACACTCCATATACAGTTTTTGCTGTGGGTGGGAAAACAGGGCTGTTGGCAACGTGTTTAATTTGGGCGTTGGCTGCTATTGGCATTTACTGCAAATGTTTTGTGAGCAGCCGTTTTCCCAAATTGTCTTTGATTACCTACTTATTGATGGGGTGGCTGGCGGTATTTTTTACTTTTCCTTTGTACAACTCCTTACAAGCAGATGGGTTTTGGCTACTACTCGCTGGTGGTCTATGCTATACCTTTGGTGCGGTGTTTTATGCGGCTAAACAATTCCAGTTTACCCATGTTGTTTGGCATGTTTTTGTGATCGCAGGTTGCCTGTGTCACTTTTGGTCAATTTACCAATACGTCATTTAATCAGCTCATAATTATACATACCTGATTGTAATCAAGGATAACATTTCTGTTGGTATTTAATTGCTATGCCTTAGTGACATCGCTTAAGCTAACCGTTAACTATCTTTTCCTTATATCGGAATGAGTGATTTTTATTTATGTATGAAAGTTATTATGGCCTAGTGTCCAAACCGTTTCAGTTAACACCTGACCCAAGTTTCTTTTTTGGGAGTAAGTGGCATAAAAGAGCCATGTCATACCTTCAATATGGTTTATCGCAAGCTGAAGGGTTTATCGTCATTACCGGTGATATTGGGACAGGTAAAACGACTATCGCTAATAGTTTGTTAGACGACATGCAAGAAGACATTGTGGCTGCGCAAATTGTATCTCCGAAATTATCGCCAGATGAATTAGTCAAAATGGTAGCCAGCAAATTTAGCGTGCCTGTTAAAGGCAGTACCAAAACCGATATTTTAAATGATCTCGAATCATTTTTGATGGAGCTACACAAGCAGGGAAAACGGGCATTATTACTAGTAGACGAAGCGCAAAATTTACCATTAGAGACCATTGAAGAGTTACGTATGCTTTCTAATTTTCAAGCGGCAGGTAAACCTTTATTGCAAAGCTTTTTACTAGGTCAAGAAGAACTGCAGCCAATATTACGGGCACCTAACATGGAGCAGTTTAGGCAGCGAATTGTTGCCTCTTGCCATTTAGCGCCATTAACAGATACAGAATGCCAAGCTTATATTGAATATCGTATGCAACAGGCTGGCTGGAGTGGCGCGAATTTATTTTCAGCTGGGGCTTACGATCGAATTTACCAATTTACCCATGGTGTACCTCGTAAAATTAATACGCTCATGGACAGAATACTTTTGTATGGTTTTCTTGAAGAGTTAGAAACCTTGGATGAAAACGCGGTCGAAAACGTCATAAAAGAAGTGTCAGTAGAAATGTTTCAGCCAGAGAACCAAACTGTTTCTCCATCAAATGTCAAAAGCGCTTCTGGTATTCTTGATGCAACAACCGAAGATGGGCAAATTAAGGACGTTGATTATTATAAAACGATGTTAACTGAGCTAGTTGACGCATTAGATAATGCGCTGAGCCAGAAGTTAAAATTAACTCGTTACATAGACCGTTTATTACAGAAAAAATATAAAACTTACGTCAGAATGAAGTCTGATGATTAGTTTTTGGTAGCCATAGTCCATAAAATTGAATTAGTACACAAAATAGTTAAGCTTTTATGACAAAAGTCGATGAATAACTTTAACGAATGGGATAAGATATTATACGCAGGTATTTTTTATACTGCTTAAGCTCAAAGAACAGTGGTATTGATGTCTTTAATTTAAGTTAGGAGTGTTCTATGAAAAACTTAATTGGGGATAGACGAGGATCGTCAGATGGAGCTCCCAGTAATTTTGTTATCAAGGAACGACGAAAAGCTTATTACCATGGCAAGTATCATAGAAGAGAGTTAGTTCTTTTAGTTTGCATAACATGTGCGTTGATTTTTCTGTTGCAACAAAATGGTTAATGCCCATTTTGTATAGAAATAAAATAAAAAAACCGATTGCTAAAATTTAGTAATCGGTTTTTTTATTTTTAGTACCCTAGCAATTAGTGAGTGAGTCGAGATTGAATAAATTCGGCCAGTTTAGCACTCGCTTGAGGGTGAGCAGAGTTACCACTAAATAAACAAATTTTGATTTTACCTAGTGTCGGCAAGCTTTTATGTTTAATGATGTCTAGTTGCTCAGGGACACTACTTTTAGCAAGCGCAGTGATCCCAAGGCCTTGTTTTATCGCTGCCGTAATCCCCGTTAAGTCTGCATTGGTGTAGCTAATACGCCATTTTTGAGTTTGTTGTTTTAGTTTGTTTATGACTCGGCTTCTGTAAACACAGCCATCGGGAGCAAGTACTAAAGAAAGTGCGTCAGAATGAATACCCAATGTTTTATCCCCCACCCATACTAAATCATCGTGCAACAATATTTGGCCGTCAAAGGACTCGTTAGGGTCGACTAATGCCATGATTAAATCAAATGACTCCGAGGTATCCTTTGCTAACAAAGACTTACTCAATGCAGAAGTCACCTCAAGGGATACATCTGGGTATAGTTTTCCAAACTCACCAATAATATTAGGTAATAATGTTGTCGCAAACTCACTAGGAATACCTAATCGCAAGCGCCCTTTTATACCTGTGGGTTGAAACTGTTTAAATATGTTGTCGTTTAACGCCAACATGGTGCGTGCTTGTTGATACAAAGCTAAGCCATCTTGGTTAACAACTTGGCGTTGCCCTTGTTTTTGAAATAAGCGTTTTGTGAGCTGCTGCTCTAAACGTTTTATTTGCAAACTGATTGCTGGTTGAGAGCGACCCAACATTTCACCCGCTTTAGCATAACCTCCTAAATCTACAACAGTTACAAATGTACGTAAGTTATCTAAAGATAGTTGTCTCATGGCCAGCCCTTAATAAATAAGAGTTTCAAATGGTTTTGTGATAATACATTAAAAATATTAATGTATAGATTAAAACTTTCAATTTGTTGTGAATATTCTCAGTGCATATACTCGATTTAATCTTTTTACATTGGACATAAATTTACATGCCAAATAAAACAGTTTTACATGCAAAGCACTTAGCATCTGGTGCCAAGATGGTAGATTTTCATGGATGGGAAATGCCAATCAATTATGGTTCACAAATTGAAGAACATCACGCTGTAAGACAAAACTCAGGCATGTTTGATGTGTCTCATATGACAATCGTTGACGTAACTGGTAGCCAAGCTCAAGCATATTTACGTTTTTTGTTAGCCAACGATGTCGCTAAGCTACAAGACAAAGGCAAAGCATTATATAGCGGTATGTTAAACCAAGCTGGTGGCGTGGTAGATGACTTAATCGTTTACTATTTTGACGTGACCAATTATCGCCTAGTGGTTAACTCGGCTACCCGCGAAAAAGATATGGATTGGTTGCATGCTCAAGCAGCCGGCTTTGAGGTCACTATTACAGAGCGCCCAGAGTTTGCAATGATTGCTGTTCAAGGGCCACAAGCTAAAGAGAAAGCTGGCGAACTCTTTTCGGCAGCCCAAAAAGAAGCGGTTGCAGGCATGAAGCCATTTTACGGTGTGCAAGCTGAAGACTTATTTATTGCCACCACAGGATATACAGGCGAAGCAGGTTACGAAATCATGGTGCCAGTTGATGATGCCGCTGATTTCTGGCAGAAACTGTTAGATGCCGGTGTAGTGCCTTGTGGGTTAGGAGCGAGAGATACTTTGCGACTAGAAGCGGGCATGAACTTATACGGTCAAGATATGGACGAAACTATATCGCCACTTGCTGCCAATATGGCGTGGACAATCACTTGGGAGCCAAGTGATAGAGACTTTGTTGGCCGTAGTGCGCTTGAGCAACAAAAAGCCCAAGGTACTGAAAAACTAGTGGGCTTAGTGATGACCGACAAAGGCGTATTACGAACCGGCCAGAATGTAAAAGTAGCTGGTGGTGAAGGTATTATCACCTCGGGTAGTTTCTCACCAACATTAGGTCATAGCATTGCTATGGCCAGAGTGTCTGCAAGTGTTACTGATACCGCAGAAGTTGAAATCCGTAAAAAGTGGGTGACAGTGAAAGTGGTCAAACCCAGCTTCGTCAGAAATGGTAAAAGTGTCTTATAACTGTCATTAATAACAAGCAAAATATTTATAAAATCAAATAAAAATTAGGAACTAAGATGAGCAATATCCCAACAGATTTACGTTACGCAAGCACCCACGAATGGGTTCGTCCAGACGGCGATGGTGTGTTTACTGTAGGTATTAGTGACCACGCACAGTCATTACTAGGTGATATGGTATTTGTTGAATTACCAGATGTTGGCTCAGAAGTAGGTTCTGGAGACGATGTTGCCGTTGCTGAGTCTGTCAAAGCAGCCTCTGATGTATATGCGCCAATTAGTGGTGAAGTGGTAGCTGTTAACGAAGAATTAGAAGACTCACCAGAGCTTGTAAACTCTGATGCCTACGGCGATGGTTGGTTGTTTAAAATCAAAGCTGAAGACCCAGAAGAAGCGAATGCCTTGCTAGATGCCGAAGCATACGAAGGCAACATCGAAGAATAGTCATTTGGTTTCTGTTTGGGTGCGTATTTTAGCGCACCTAATACTGCTGTTCTGTTTTAAACGTTTTTAGTCCTGAGGCCAGAGTAGTTCACATACTTTGGTCACCTGCTTTTATTAGGAATTATTAGTTAGCCATGTCTGTCAATCACTCTCTATCTCAACTTGAACAAACCCAAGATTTTGTCCGTCGTCACATAGGCCCAAGTGACACAGAAATGGCCGCTATGTTGTCTGACATCGGTGCCACATCACTAGATGACCTAATGCAACAAACTGTGCCTGAAGGCATACGTTTACCAGAATCTTTAAAAGTAGGAGAGGCCGAAACAGAAGCCAACGCATTAGCCTATTTAAAAGATGTAGCTAGCAAAAACAAAGTAATGCGCTCGTTTATTGGTATGGGTTACTACGACACCCTAACCCCCAACGTTATTTTGCGAAATGTGCTTGAAAATCCAGGTTGGTACACCGCTTACACGCCGTACCAACCAGAGATAGCCCAGGGTCGATTAGAAGCCCTACTAAACTTTCAACAAGTGACCATTGACCTCACAGGTATGGAGCTTGCCTCTGCATCATTATTAGATGAAGCCACAGCCGCTGCCGAAGCTATGGGTTTAGCCAAGCGTATGTCTAAAAATCGCAAAGCCAACAGCTTTTTTGTGGCCGACGATGTACATCCACAAACAATAGACGTGGTGCAAACCCGTGCCGATATGTTTGGTTTTGATATTATTATTGGCCCAGCAAGCGCTGCCAGCGAGCACAATATATTTGGTGCCTTACTGCAATATCCAGGAACATCAGGTGCCATTAACGATATTTCAGAGATAATCGCCGCTGTTCAAAGCAATAAAGGCATAGTTGCCGTTGCTGCCGACTTATTAAGCTTAACCTTATTGACGCCGCCGGGTGAACTCGGGGCAGATGTCGTGTTAGGAAGTGCCCAGCGTTTTGGTGTACCTATGGGATATGGTGGGCCACACGCAGCATTTTTTGCTACTCGCGATAGTTACAAGCGTTCATTACCCGGGCGTATTATTGGTGTGTCTAAAGACACCCGTGGTCGCCCAGCTCTGCGTATGGCATTGCAAACTCGTGAGCAACATATTCGCCGCGAAAAAGCCAACTCAAACATATGTACAGCCCAAGTATTACTCGCCAATATGGCGTCGTTTTATGCGGTATATCATGGCCCTGAAGGCCTTAAAACCATCGCATCTCGCGTACACAGATTCGCAGATATTCTAGCAGCTGGCCTACAAAAATCGGGGTTTGAGTTAGTAAATAACACTTGGTTTGATACCCTAAGCGTGAAAGTAAGCGCTAACAAAGATAAAATTGTGGCGGCAGCCTTAGCCAGTAACTTAAACCTACGCACCGACATTGAAGGCGCGTTAGCTATTAGCTTAGACGAAACCACTAGCCGTGATGACTTACAAGCTTTGTATCAAGCTTTTGTAGGGGCCAATGTAGAGTTAGACATTGATGCTTTTGACAAAGATATTGTTGAAAATGATAGCCAATCTATCCCAGCAAACTTACAAAGAACAACTGAGTTTATGACGCACCCGGTGTTCAATAGCTATCACAGCGAAACCGAAATGCTGCGCTATATCAAATCATTAGAAGACAAAGATTTAGCCTTAAATCACTCTATGATTTCACTTGGCTCTTGCACCATGAAGCTAAACGCCACCGCCGAAATGATACCTGTTACTTGGCCTGAGTTTGGTCAGTTACACCCGTTTGCACCTATTGAGCAAGCGCAAGGTTACAAACAAATGATGGACGAGCTAAGCGAATGGTTAATTGATATTACAGGCTACGATGCGCTATCAATGCAACCCAACTCAGGGGCACAAGGTGAATACGCGGGCCTTATCACCATCCAGAAGTATCACGAAAGCCGCGGCGAAGGGCACCGTAATATTTGTTTAATTCCAAGCTCTGCCCATGGTACCAACCCTGCTTCGGCACAAATGGTTAGCATGAAAGTGGTCGTAGTAAACTGCGATAAAGACGGCAATGTGGATTTGGCCGACCTTAGAGCAAAAGCTGAAGAAGTCGCCGATAACCTATCTTGTGCCATGATCACTTACCCGTCTACCCACGGTGTATACGAAGAAACCATCAAAGAAATGTGCGACATAGTGCACGAGTTTGGTGGCCAAGTGTACATGGACGGTGCCAACATGAACGCCCAAGTAGGGGTAACATCGCCAGGCTTTATTGGCTCAGATGTATCGCACCTTAACCTACACAAAACCTTTTGTATTCCACACGGTGGTGGCGGCCCAGGTATGGGGCCAATAGGTGTAAAAGCGCATTTAGCGCCATTTTTACCTAACCACAAAATCATCGGTGTAGAAAACGTAGGTGACGGCCAAGTGCGCGAGCACGGTGCGGTATCGGCTGCGCCATGGGGTAGTGCATCTATTTTACCTATTAGCTATATGTACATTAAAATGATGGGCAGCGCAGGCCTTAAAAAAGCCACCGAAGTCGCTATGTTAAATGCCAATTATGTTGCTGAAAAACTGTCAGCTCATTATCCAGTGTTATACCGAGGCCGCAATAACCGCGTGGCTCACGAATGTATTATCGATTTACGCCCACTTAAAGAAGCCAGTGGTGTAACCGAAATGGACGTAGCCAAACGCTTAAACGACTACGGCTTTCATGCACCGACTATGAGTTTCCCAGTAGCAGGTACGTTGATGATTGAGCCTACCGAGTCAGAAGCAAAAGCTGAGCTAGATAGGTTTATCGAAGCTATGGTGAATATCCGCTACGAAATCGCTAAAGTAGAAAGCGGCGAGTGGAACGCAACCGACAACCCATTACATAATGCCCCGCATACCTTAGATGACATCTGCGATAGCGAGTGGACCCGCAGTTACGACAGGCAACTTGCCGCATACCCGGTTGAATCAGTGAAGCGTAATAAATTCTGGCCAAGTGTGAATCGTATAGATGATGTATACGGAGACAGGAATTTATTTTGTGAATGCCCGAGTATTGAGAGTTATCAAGATTAGGGATTTTTAAAAAATTAAAAAAGGCGAGCATTTAGCTCGCCTTTTTTATGCCTGCGCCATAGGGCATAAGCTTCGCTTACAAGGCATGCACTTTGTGCACAGGGTATGTGCTGCGCGCACTGAGATTATTCACTTCGTTCACCGCAATCCATTGCGGTTTTCAAGCAGCATCCTTGCTGTTCGAGATACTTCTTTTCAACAGCCAAAAGAAGTATCCAAGAAAGGCCGCGCTCCAACCAAGTTCCTTTTCCATGAAGTTATTGGCTTTGATGTCGAAGCGGCAATAAGCCGCTCCCTGCTATAAAGGATTGCCTTGTCCGAACGTCCTTGTTCGGACATTCGACAAGCCAATAAATTGATGGGGAATTTGGAGTCGCGGTAAAATCAAAAGCATGGCTGCGTCTACTTAAGGAGTTGCTTTACAAATAATTATTATGGATGTCCTGATAATGTAGTTATCATGAGTGTCGACGTAAGAATTCTTAGGGATAGGAAATTGAGGATGTAACTGATGAAAAGTGACCTAAACATTTATGAAATAGATGGACATAAAGATATATTGCATTTTGAATCCAGTCGACTGGAGGAGTATATTGCATTCTTTAATAATCACCCTAATGAATATGCTGTTAGCTTAAAAGTATCTTTAGGGTACGAGTTAGATAATATTGATTTTATTTCAGAGCTAAAAGGAGTGACGCATCTATCGTTGAGGTTATACGATGTGAATTACAGCTCAGTCTATCGCCTAACAGGATTAGAATCACTGTCTTTTGGGGAGTTATCACACCCATTAGATGTAAGTAAACTTTCTAATGTAACGTCATTGTCTGGTGAATGGTCGAATAAGCTAAAAAATTTACATGGTGCAGTTAATCTGAAAAACTTATCACTCTGGAAATACAAACCAAAGTCAAAAGACTTGTCAGAGCTAATGTTAATGGAGCAATTGGAGTCTTTGCAATTGGTTCAAGGTAATGTTTCTGCCTTAACTCATATTGAAAAACTCCTCTCTTTAAAAAAATTGGATTTGCATTATTTAAGAAATTTACATGATGTATCAAGTATTTCAAATACCAAACTCCAGCAGTTAACTATAGATCACTGCTCAAAGGTATCTGACTTTGGGTCTATTGGTGATATTGCCACTTTGAATAAGTTGAAACTAGGTAAAGTCGCATCTATTCCTAACTTGAATTTTATTCACAATATGAAGCAATTAAGCTGGTTTAGTTTTTGTGGGGCAGATTTAGTTGATGGGCAGTTAGCCATGGCTCTTGAACACCCAAAACTTGAGCAATTAATTTTTCACGACAAAAAGCATTACTCCCACAAATATGACGATTTTAAGAGCTTGTTGAACTCAAAACCACATTAAAATTTGTGTTTCCTTAGAGTGTGTTCCGGTTTTATTCGCTTAATATGTTTTTCTATTGGTTATGCTGGATGATTTATCCGCAACAGTCACTCATCTGGCTCTAGTCCTTGGCCTGTGAAGGCCAATTTTCCACGTACAAGGTACACCACAAAAACGTCTGTTCCCCATGTAATCCACCGTTAACACTACTAACAGGACAGTCATGAGAATTACAGAGTCGCGGGTAAGTCAAAAGCATGGCTGCGCCATAGGGCATAAGCTTCGCTTACTAGGCATGCACTTTGTGCACAGGGTATGTACTGCGCACACTGAGATTATTCTCTTCGTTCACCTGCATCCATGCAGTTTATGACTCACATCCGTGAGAGCCAGTGACTCTTTCTTATGAACTACATCCATGTATTTCACCCTTCGGGCCAGCTAAAGCTGTTCTATTTTTATCCAGTAAAAATTTGGTCAACAGCCAAGAAAGAGTAACCAGAAAGAGGCTGCGCTCTAGCCAAATTCCTTTTCCATAAATTTATTGGCTTTGATGTCGAAGCGGCAATAAGCCGCTCCCTGCTATAAGAGATTGCCTTGTCCGAACGTCCTTGTTCGGACATTCGACAAGCCAATAAATTGATGGGGAATTTGGAGTCGCGGTAAAATCAAGAGCATGACTGCGTCTACTTAAGGAGTTGCTTCATCACAAACAAGACACCCATTGTAACAAATCAAAAAATAGTCATTTAAGTCAAAGCACTAGAGAGGTCGGATGGGCATTTTTGCGATTGAAAACCAGTGTTACTTGCGTGAAGCTATAGATTAATTATCGGGGATGTTCATGTAAGCCAGAAGACCTATATAGAAGCTCGTGAACCACAGAGTTCATAGAGCATTTCGCTCACAGAGACATGCCAACTCATTACTAATAGGAGAGTCATGATAATTACAGAGTCGCGGGTAAATCAAAAGCATAACTGCGTCGACTCAGGGTGTTGATATGCAAATAATTATTATGGATGTCCTGATAATGTCCACCTTGTCCGAACGTCCTTGTTTGGACATTCGACAAGCCAATAAATTGATGGGGAATTTGGCGTCGCGGTATAATTTAAAGCATGGCTGCGCCATAGGGCATAAGCTTCGCTTACATGGCATGCACTTTGTGCACAGGGTATGTGCTGCGCACACTGGGACTATTCACTTCGTTCACCTGCATCCATGCAGTTTATGACTCACATCCGTGAGAGCCAGTGACTCTTTCTTCAACAGCCAAGAAAGAGTAACCAGAAAGAGGCCGGCCTCCAACCAAGTTCCTTTTCCATAAAATTATTGGCTTTGATGTCTAAGCGGCAATAAGCCGCTCCCTGCTATAAAAGATTGCCTTGTTCGAACATTCGAAAAGCCAATAAATTGATGGGGAATTTGGAGTCGCGGGTAAGTCAAAAGCATAACTGCGTCGACTCAGGGAGTTGATATGCAAATAATTATTATGGATGTCCTGATAGATGTTTGGTAAGGAAGCACAAATTTAAATGTTTACTAAAAAGCGCTCCGACTTTTATCGCACTGTTGACAACGGCTGATTTATGGGCGGCCCCATTGATTTTGATTCCCTAAAAACGTTAGTGTAGAAAATTACATCTAAATCACTTCAAGATTTATTAATTTAATGTTCATCTGACGCTCTATTGACACCGGCTGGCTAATGGGTGACCCCGAAAGTTTATTAAAAATACCATTTAACTATTTTTGTATTTTTGTATTTTTGTATTTTTGGGTTTAGTCTTGATTGAATATTAATAATAAACAACTGGCATAACGTTAGCGTGGTTTGCTAGTCATTTTAAAAGGACTTTCTATGAAAAATTGTAATATTTTATCACTTTTGTTTTTATCAGTTTTAATGACGGCATGTGGAGGGGGAGGAGGTTCTGATACCACCACCACTCCTGTAAATTTAGCTCCCACAGCAAATGCTGGTGATGATCAGTCGGTTAACGAAGAAGAAGTTGTAACTCTATCAGGCAGTGGCACTGATCCAGATGGTTCAATTTCATCTTATCAATGGTCGCAAACATCTGGTACAACAGTGTCGTTAGCTGAATCTACAAGTGTATCAACTACATTTACTTCCCCTACTTTGATTGATGCTACTACATTAACCTTTGAATTTTCTATAACGGATGATGATGGGGCTACGGACAAGGACATTGTTGAAGTTGTTATCAATCCTGTTAACTCAGCTCCTATAGCAAATGCTGGTATTGATCAGTCTGTAGATGAGAATATGGTTGTGACCTTATCTGGTTCAGGGAATGACTCTGACGGTACAGTTACCTCATATAAATGGCTACAGACCAGTGGTGATAATGTCTCGTTAAGTGATTCATCAAGTGCTTCCACAATTTTTACAGCTCCCTCTCTTAATGCTAATGCAACTTATGCTTTTCAACTAAGCGTTTCTGATAATGAAGGAGGCAGTACGACAGATATAGTCAGCATAGAAATTAAAAATGTAGATGGTTCATTTGCCTCGACAGAACCATTATTAACTTTGCCCCAAATAGAGGGCTACGGTATTGTAAGTGATATAGTTAATCTAGATCTTAATGATGATGGTCTTGAAGACTTAGTGATTTTCAGTACATCAGATGTAGAGCCTATTTATACTGGAGTTTATATTCAAGCACTCATCAACAAAGGTGATGGCTCGTTTATTGACCAAAGCAATACTTATTTTCCCAATATCAGTAACTCTTCATGGAAATGGGTAGAGAAAGTGTATACGGTGGATTTAAATAATGACGGCTTAGAAGATCTTGTTGGTCATGTTGATCTAGGATTTGAAGTTCTTCCTCCATTAGTTAGAAAACAAGATGGTAGTTTTGAAATCTTTTCAGGCACGCTGCAAAGAGACGACCTTGGTGGATTTATACCAATTGATATCGATGCTGATGGTGATATAGATTTGCTTCGCAGAACAATTAACCATGACCCAATTAACGGGCAAAAGCATGACATCATGCTATTAACAAACATAACAGATGTAGACAATGTACTTGAATTCGAACCTATCAGTGAGCCGATTAATGATAATAAATTAGTTGGAATTGATAATAGTACCTTTGCTTATGCTCCTGTTGTTTTTGATATTAATAATGACGGCTTAGATGACCTACTTATGAGTGGCCCTAAATGGAAAGGTGGCTTTGTCGAAGAAAGAGCGCCAATATATGCCTTTTTGAATTCTGGTGAAAATTCCTTAATTGAGTCTACTGCAACTGTGTTTCCCTCAGGTATACCTACCTTTACACATTTACGAGAACTCGCTTTAGCTGATATCGATAACAGTGGAAATCTGAGTGTTATTGTCGCTAACCACGGTTATGACTCTCATCCTTGGCCAGGAGAAAATAATGCCGTATTAAAAAACTTAGGAGACGGTACTTTTATAGAAGATATTGGTGATGCTAATAGCCATGATTATTATGGGTTTACGCATTCAACTACAGTGGGTGATATCGATAATGATGGTGATGTTGATATAGTGTATGCCGAATATGGCTGGAGTGGATTTGATGGCACCAATTCCATTCGTATATTAGAGAATGATGGCGCTGGAAATTTTACAAAAAGATTTTTTAGCGCAACTAAAGATCTAATTACACAACATCTTTGGACATCAAGCCTGCTTATCGATTTAAATAAAGATGGTTACCCAGAATTGGTGCTTGGTTCCGCCGACTCAGAAACCAACAATCTAATTTTTTGGAATGATGGCTCGGGAAATTTTCAAGTAGATGAACTGTAAATCATTCATAAAATGTTAAATAGATACAACAAACCTTTGAATTGTGGAGGTAACCTATCAAAAATAAAAGGGTCCAGAGACGATGATTTTGTGACCCTATCGATTTTTATGTGTTTTTTCTTGCCTTGTTGCCGCAGTTTATTTTTCAACATTTAGTGACAGGGTGTGACATTTCCAGAAACCAGCAGCTAAGGGGGACATACCATTTTGATTATGTCCGAATTGCGTTTGTGGCTGATTACCCTTCATTTTTGTTAAAATTGAACCAGCCTAATTTTCCGTAAATGAGTGTGATGGCAATCACCAATAGGTGATACCACAAGAATGGCAAATACGATACCGTAGCGACACCTAGAGTCGACGCCATGAAAATCCCCCCGTCAGACCAAGGGACCATGGGCGTGGGAATGGTTGCCCCCGCTTCGGTGTTGCGAGATAAAACACGTTTATCAATATTAAGGTGTCGGTAATTCTCCCTAGTTAGTGTGCTGGCTGTAATGATTGCCACGTAGGCTGCACCGCCAATCACATTGCCCATAATGCCTGCAATCATGGTTGCTGATGTTAAGCGGCCTATGGATGTTGCCCATTTTTTGATGCGCTTTGATACTGTATCCAGCACCCCCACGGTTTGCATTAAGCCGCCTAAACCCAAGGCAAGAATGATGATCACTACCACGCTTGCCATTGACTGTATTCCACCGCGGTTAAGCAATATATTTAAAAAGGGAAGGTCTGATTCAATGGTATTGCCGTTAACTAGGCTTCCAAATGCGGTATCGAAGCTGTTTGCTTCAAATAGCATTGCCCATATCACACCCAGTAATGCACCGAAGAAAATAACGGGTATAGAGGGTAGTTTTAATACCAGTAGGGCAATGACGATAGCCGCTGGTAATAGCATGTACCAGCCAATAGAAAAGTTTTGCTCCAAAGCCATAAGCACAACGTCAGTTTGATTATTGGATGGGTCAAAATCATAAAATAGCCCTACCGCTAAAAAGAGGCTTGCAGCTACTATAATTGCTGGAAAGCTTACCGTTAGCATTGATTTAATATGTTCAACTATATTGACCTCACACAAAGAGGCTGCCATCACTGTGGTGTCTGATAAAGGCGAGAGTTTGTCTCCGACATAGGCACCACTTATAACCGCGCCAGCCACCAAAGGTAATGGCAGGCCGAACGAGGCGCCAATACCCATCATGGCTACGCCAGCGGTACCCGCAGTACCAAAAGATGTGCCGGTTGCCAGTGAGGTGATACTACAAACAAAGAAAGCGCCTACAAGAAAATACTCGGGGCTCATTACCGATAATCCGTAATAGATGATATTGGGTACCACTCCACCAGAGATCCAACTACCAATGAGCGCGCCAACGGCAATGAGTACCAAAATAGCGTCTCCCCCTTGTGTAATGCCATCAATCAGGCCTTTTTGAAGAGCATGATAGGAGTGGCCAAGTAGAATGCCCAGCCCGATAATACTAAACCAGCTAAACACTAATGGCACTTGAACAGGCACATTGTTAACAACAGAAAACGACACTATGCATCCAATGATGGTTATAGCAAGAAGCAAAATTTGGCGTAGCGTAGGGAGCGCGGGTGTGGCGTGTTGTGTCGACATAGTATTGGTTACTTCTCATCGTTAACTATCACAATAACTGTGAGCTCAACCAAGGTGGCGTGAGCGGTGTAAACTCGCTTTTACGGCGAAGGGTCAATATAAGTATTGACGCAAAATAGTGCAGCGCTTGGCTTCGTTGCTTCATTAATCTAGTAATAGATTGCAATAACATAGAGTGACAAAGCAATTTCGCTAAACAGATGAAGAACTAGCACAAAATACGCCACATCCCAGGTATTTATCGATACCTATTTTTCATTGCCGTAATAAGAGCAGTAATAGAAGGCCAGAGTGAAATTAAATGATTCATGCTCTATGCCATCCCTTTTATAAAGAACAACAAGGTGCTCATTCGTAAAGTTTGTAGGGGCGGTGGCAAGCTAGCGTGACGAACGCCCCTTTATAAGATGAGTGTCAATTGAGTATAATACTGCCACTCTTAATTACTGTGGCGGGTTAATGTGCTTACTTTAAAACCTCTTGGTGTAGTTTACTTTTTGATTGCTTTGTTACATGTCTTTTATTCGCAGAATATTAAAGCACAAGATTCAGGAATGGATTTAACCCAAGCTCAACTCCTTCATATTGCAGACAAAATTTATCAAAATGAAACGGGCGCTAAGCCCGAAAACCTAATAGCTTGGAATAATGGCGAATCTTTTGTCAGCGCAGGTATAGGTCACTTTATTTGGTTTGCTGATGGGCATCAAAGTAGATTTACTGAGACGTTTCCTGATTTTATTGAGTATTTAATCGAACAAAAGGTAGAGGTGCCTTATTGGATGTTATTTAACCGAAATTGCCCGTGGAGCAGTAAAAAAAGTTTCGCAGAAGCTAAAGCCAAAGAAACTCAACAATGGCGTGATTTACAGGCCTTATTACTTTCGACGTTTGAATTTCAGATAAGCTTTATTCATTTACGCATGCAAGCGGCGCTTCCAAAAATATTAGCTACTATCGACAGCGAACAACAAAAAGCCTTAGTGGCAAAAGAGTTTGCTGATTTAAGCCAAACGGAACTTGGTTTGTACACATTGATAGATTACATCAACTTTAAAGGGGAGGGGGTATCACAGAGTGAGCGCTACCAAAACCAAGGTTGGGGTTTACTGCAAGTGTTGTTGGGTATCGATACTGCCGATGAGACAAATATTCATATGGCCTTTAGCGAATCATGTAAAAGAGTCTTGTCAAATCGTATAGAAAACTCACCCCAGCGAGACATTGAAAAAAACTGGTTACTTGGGTGGCACAAGCGATGTGCAACGTACTCAAAATTTTAACACGTGATATAAGTTAAAGTGGGCGAATTCCTTCGCTTACATCAATAAAAAGCCCCGCTAAAGGCGAGGCTATTCATGTCCGAAAACGTTAACGCATTTACAACTGCTCTAAGTCAAACGCCCCCTGTCTAGATAGCTTTTCGTTTAGGGGTTTTACTTCTTCACTAAACAATATTTCTAGCTGTACTTTGTACTGCTGCCATTTAGTTTCTAAATCTTCTAAACGTTTGAGTGCGCCGGCTTGCGCAGGTGCGCCTGTTCTATCAAAGTTGTCCATTAAGAAGCGTACTTGCCTATCAAGCATATTAGGCCAGTTAATATCGTCCTCAAAAGTTTGATGTTTTGGTTGAATAACCAGTGCTTCCCAATCATCAATAGCGCTAACAATTCGTTCAATAGATGCAGAAACATCACTTGCCAGCATTAAGTTGGTTGCTGTTGCATTATTTAATTGGCTACGAACGTCACGTGCTTTCTGCAAGTTGAAAAACAAATCATTTAGCAGTGTTTCAGTTGCTTGAATGCTTTTTTCAACCACTTGAAGTTGAGCTTTGTCGGCTTCTTCTCTTGGGTCGGGTAGTACTTTAAACGCCCGTGTTTGCGATAAATTACCTATGGTTATTTTGGCTTTGTAGTCACCCGGCATCACCCTAGCGCCTTCCCAGCCACCAAACAGTTTTACGTTCTCAATACAGTCGAGCGGCTGTCGGCGGAGATCCCATACAAAGGTGTTGTAACCTTTGTGGGTAGAAGGGTGCTTAAACGAAATAGGGCTGCGCTTGTCTTGGTTGCTTTTTGCGCACATCTCAAACGCGCTAGGAGTTGAGTACAACGAACGAACCAAGTCATTATCGGCGTTAAAAATATCAATGCGCAGGGGCTGATCTTCTAGCGCATCTTTTAGGTAATAACGGAAGCTTGCACCCCGTGGTGGGTTTTTCGCTTGGGGCTGATCTGTCATACCACCGCCAGATAATAAACGCACACCATCAACGGGTTCAAACTGGAAAAGCGCTTCGTTATCTAGTGACTTATGTACTTCTCTTAGCGGGCTGATGTCATCTAAAATCCAAAAGCCTCTGCCTTGGGTGGCTACCACTAAGTCATTGTCTTTTACTTGCATGTCGGTAATAGCAACTGGCGGTAGGTTTAACTCTAATTTCTGCCAGTTCTCGCCGTTGTCAAAACTAGTGAACATACCGCTTTCAGTACCTGCAAACAGTAAACCTTCTCGCTCTGTGTCTTCGCGAACCACACGTACAAATGCATCATCGGGTAAGCCTTTGTCTATACGCTTCCAGCTTTTGCCGTAGTTAACGGTTTTATAAATGTAGGGTGTATAGTCGTTAAGTTTATACCCTGTTACCGCTACGTAGGCTTTGCCTTGGGCATGAGGGCTAAGCTCAATGGCATTGACCTGTGCTTCTTTCTTGTGGGGGGTAATGTCTCTCCAGTTTTTGCCTTCATCACGAGTAATATGAAGTTTACCGTCGTCTGCACCTACCCAAAGCTCGCCTTTGTTTACCGCAGATTCGGCAATATAGAAAACCGTGTTGTAGTATTCAGCGCCCGCTTGTTCATTGGTAATTGGCCCGCCGTTAAGCCCTTGCTTTGCAGGGTCGTTACGGGTTAAGTCTGGGCTAATTTCCTGCCAGTTCACGCCGCGGTCGGTGGTTTTCAAAATCATCTGAGTACCGTAGTACACGGTATCTGGATTGTGCTTTGACACTAACACTGGTGCATTCCAGTTGGTGCGATATTTTTGATCTCGTGCGTTTCTGCCAAACACATATTCAGGGTAGGGCATAATGGGGCGGGTTAGCCCTGTATCTCGATTAAACTCTGTGAGTGTACCGTTGATAGTAGTTGCATAAATCAGTTTGGGATCATCTGCATTAAACGCAATGTGAGCACTTTCGCCACCGCCTACCGAGAACTGATCTTCAATGCCAATTCCGCGATCCCACGTTTTAGAAGGCGTTGCCATTGTTGAGTTGTCCTGCTGGCCGCCATAGACATAGTAAGGGTCTAAGTTGTCGGTAATGACTCGATAAAACTGTGCCGTTGGTTGGTTGTAAATACTCGACCAAGACTTGCCTCCGTCAAAAGTAACGGTTGCGCCACCATCATTGGCGTTAATCATGTTTAAGCTGTTGTCTGCGTTAATCCACATGTCGTGAGTATCACCGTGAGGTAACGATTTGATCTCGAATGTTTTGCCACCATCAATAGATTTATGAAGCTGCACATTCATTACGTAAAGGGTATTTTGGTCGTTAGGATCAACCTTAATGTGGTTGTAATACCACGCACGTGCTTTAAGAATGTTGTCGCCGTTCATTAACGACCAAGACTTTCCTGCATCATCACTACGATACAAGCCACCTTCATCAGCTTCAATAATGGCGTAAAGACGTTTCGGGTTTGAGGCCGCGATATCCACGCCCACTTTACCAATTAGCTTAGGCAACCCTTTTTCTAACTTGTCCCAACTCTCGCCACCATCTGTTGATTTATAAAGGCCGCCACCGTCTCCGCCAGATTTAATAAACCATGGCGTTCTGCCTTGGTTCCACATGCTGGCGTAAAGAATTCTCGGGTTAGTTGGGTCGATAGTTAAGTCGGCAGCGCCAGTGTCGGCGTTAACTTTTAATACATGTTGCCAGCTTTTTCCGCCGTCGGTGGTTTTAAAAATACCACGCTCTTCGTTTGCTCCCCAAATATTGCCTTGTACAGCAGCCCACGCTATATCAGGGTTTGTAGGATGTATGCGAATTTTAGGGATTTGACCGCGTTTATCTAAGCCTACTAGCTTCCAGTTTTCACCACCGTCAGTTGACTTGTAAACGCCTTTACCATGGCTTGTGGTTACGCCGCGAATAGGGCCTTCACCTGTGCCCACGTATATAACGTTAGGGTCAGAAGGGGCAACAGCAATTGAACCAATGGTGCCCACTGCGAACTCTTTATCTGAAATGGCTGTCCAAGATAAGCCCGCGTTTTCAGTTTTCCAAACACCGCCCCCTGCCGTCCCCATGAAATAAAGATTGGTATTGCCTGCAACCCCAGTTACCGCAGTCGAGCGCCCACCTCTGTAGGGGCCAATAAAGCGATATTGCAGTTTATCGAAAAGCGCTGGGTTAACCGTATCTTTGAGTGCATAAGCCGTATTTGAGACGCTAGAAAGTGCGCTAATGCAAATAGCAATAGCCGCAAACATTCTTCGTGAAATCATAGTCGAGTGCCCTGTATTGTGTTTATTATTTTTAAAGGTAGAAGTACATATATTGCGTTGTTGTAAGTCATATGGCAAAAGTTTTTGTGGAGGCAGCCGGTGAATAAGCCACAAAAAATAATCGCCTTTGTTTAACTTCTATATTCGGTATTTGGTCGCGTGTTCATTGAATCTTTACAGGTTTGTTAGTAGTTCTAAGAGGTCACATTTACTTGGTGTGAAAACATAACAATTAATCCGTGGATAATAATAATGAAAAAGCTTCTTAAAGCCGCAGTAGCTGTATCTCTTGCACTCTCATGCTCGACTGTTTTTGCAGAAAAATCTAACGACGACAAACCTATTTTTAGTAGTTCAACATTTAAAGCAATGGAACTTAGAAATATTGGCCCTGCTTATATGTCTGGCCGAATTGCCGACATTGCTATTGATCAAAATAATCCTTCAACATGGTTCACCGCAGTAGGTTCTGGTGGCGTATGGAAAACCACTAACGCAGGTAATACCTGGACGCCCATTTTTGATAAACAAGATGTATATTCTATTGGCGACGTGACCATTGCACCGAGTAACTCAAATATCATTTGGGTGGGGACAGGCGAGAACAACGGTGGGCGTCATATTAGCTTTGGTGACGGTGTTTACAAGTCTGTAGATGGCGGTCAAACATGGAAGAATATGGGGCTGGAGAAATCGGAGCATATTTCTGACATTATTATTCACCCAACCAACCCTGATATTGTGTGGGTGTCGGCTCAAGGTCCGTTGTGGACTGGCGGCGGCGAGCGTGGGCTTTATAAAACCACTGATGGTGGCGATACGTGGAAGCAAGTACTTACACCTGCTGACAAGTGGACGGGCGTAACTTCTTTACTTATTGACCCGCGCAACCCTGATAAACTTTACGCTGCCACATGGGCTCGTCAGCGTACTATTGCTGTATATGTAGGGACTAACGAAGGTGCTGGCATTCATACGTCTGACGATGGCGGCGAAACGTGGACCGAACTTAAAACCGGCTTGCCAAAAGGCAACATGGGTAAAATAGGCATGGCGATATCGCCTATTAACCCCGACGTGCTTTATGCCACTATCGAAACTGATAATCGCAAAGGTGGCTTTTATCGTTCGGCTAACCAAGGCACAAGTTGGACTAAGGTATCTGATGAAGTAGGTGCAGGTACGGGCCCTCACTATTACCAAGAAATATTTGCAGACCAACATAAATTCGATCGTGTTTATATTGCCAGTAACTACAGTAAAGTGTCTGACGATGGTGGTAAAACCTGGACGCCAATTAACACCAAGCGTAAACACGTAGATGATCATGCAATGGCATTCCATCCAACTGATCCTGATTTTGTTTTGATGGGTTCAGACGGCGGCATTTATATGTCTCATGATAGAATGGATAACTGGCGTTTTATGGCTAACTTGCCATTAACTCAGTTTTACAAAGTTGCGCCGGACGATTCAAAACCTTTCTACACGATTTATGCTGGTGCACAGGACAACTCTACCCAAGGCGGGCCATCACGTACTAAACGCAAAGATGGCATTAAGAACAAAGACTGGTTTTTAACACTAGGCGGCGATGGGCATCAGCCAGCAATTGAGCCTGGTAACCCAGACATTATGTATTCTCAGTGGCAGCAGGGTAACCTTACCCGCATAGATATGACCACCAAAGAAGGTGTGTATGTTAAGCCGCAACCATTGCCTGGCGACCCAGCTGAGCGCTATAACTGGGATGCACCCATTAATGTGTCGAGCCATGACCCTGCTCGTATTTACTTTGCTTCGCAGCGAGTATGGCGTTCAGACAATCGTGGCGATAGCTGGACAGCCGTTTCTGGCGACCTTACCCAAGACGGAAATCGCATGCATATGCCCATGATGGGCAGAACGTGGTCAGTTGAAGCCGGTTGGGATTTGTACGCTATGACAGAGTTCCATACCATTGCTAACTTCTCTGAAAGCCCTGTGGATGAAAACATTCTGTGGGCAGGTACCGACGATGGCATTATTCAAGTAACCACCAATGGCGGTGAGTCTTGGAAAAAGATTGAATTAGATGATATTAGAGGTATTCCCGCTACCGCTTATGTAAATGATATTCGTGCTGATTTATACGATCCGAATACCGTGTATGTGGCTTTGGATAACCATAAATATGGCGATTACAAACCCTACTTAATCAAATCGACTAACCTAGGTAAAAAATGGACATCACTTGCTGATGACCTACCTGAAAAACATCTGGTTTGGCGTATTGTTCAAGATCATGTGAACAAAGATTTGATGTTCATCGGTACCGAGTTTGGCATATTCTTTACGGTTAACGGCGGTAAAAAATGGCTTGAGCTTGAAGGCGGTATGCCAACTATTTCAACTCGCGATGTAAAAATTCAGCGCAGAGAAAACGACTTAGTGGCCGGTACGTTTGGTCGTGGTATCTATATCTTAGATGACTACGCACCGCTTCGTGAATTAACTGAAAAATCGATGCAGCAAGATGCTTTGTTGTTCGCACCTAGCCGCCCTGTGAAATGGTTTAAGTTAGATACTAATCACTCTGACTCAGACGGCGATGACCGCTATGTGGCTGAGAACCCTGCCCATGGTGCAACGTTAACTTATTATCTAAAAGACAGTTTGCTAACGGCGAAGGAAACACGTCAAGAAGCTGAGAAAAAGCTAGTTGAAGATGAAAAGTATCCTAAGTATCCAAGTTGGGAGGCAATAGAAGCTGAAAACCAAGAGCCAAAGCCAGCAGTTTATATCGAAATTCGTGATAAAGCGGGAGATGTTATAAATCGCGTAGCGGGTGGAACTAAAAAAGGGCTTCACCGAATTACGTGGGATATGAAGTATGCGAATACCACGTCAACTGCTAAAAAAGGCCGCAGAAGTAATGGCTTAATGGCATTGCCTGGTACTTACAGCGCTACGTTATTCAAGCGTGAAGGTGCGACGGTTACTCAATTAGCTGAGCCTGTTGATTTTACATTGGAGTCTATCTACGAAGGCGCACTGAAAGGGGCATCTGCGGATGACATTACAGCCTATGGAAATGCCGTAACACAAGCCCAGAAACGTGCAATGTCTTCAACCACTGTGCTTAAGCAAGTGAAAGAAACCTTGACGTTACTACGTATTGCTATTGACCGTACCCCTAGCGATATAGCCCAGCTTGAAGCTGATTTTGCCAGTATTCAAAGTGAATTAAACGACATTAATCAGGCGTTTAGTGGGTTAGAATCACGAGATCGTAAAGGTATTAAGCCAGCTAATATTTTGAGCCGTTTACGCTATGCAAGTTCGGCATTAAACTCATCTTATGGGCCTACTCAACAGCATAAAGACCAACTTGGTTATGCTGTTGATGAGTTAAACCAAGTAAGTGCACGGATTAAAACCCTGCATGAAACCACTGTGCCTGCGCTACAGCAAGCCGTTGTGAATGAAGGTGGTCCTTGGACTGCTGGCATTCCTGTTATTGCAAACTAACCTGCGATAGTGAAGATAGATGCGGTAGCGTTAAGCTGCCGCATTTTTTTATCCTTCCTTTTTAACTTGATTACCGTAGCAATACTTAATGAAAACCCAGTTGTATCTTTGTTGTGTTATACCCTTTGCTAAGTTATCGAGTTTTGAACTAGTAATGTTTACGTTATTTTCAACCGTTTTATTTGTAACTGCCCCCGTTTTTTGTGCGACGGCCGATGGTATGAGCGCTGACACTAAAAGTGCTGATGAGCTAGAGCGGTTCACTGTCAAAGCAGAGCGCCCGTATTACAATCAAACCTTAAACAGTATTTTTCCTCAACATAGCTACGATAAGTCAAACCTTGTAGGTAGCCCCCATATCAATGATATTTTGCTGCAAGCGCCCTCTGTTAACTTAAATGGGCAAGGTGGGCAAATTCAAAACATCAATATTCGCGGCTTTTCTCGCTGGCGAATTCAATCGCTCCTTGATGGCGTACCTATTGTTAGCGACCGCCGAGCAGGGGCCAGTGTTGGGTTTGTCCCTCCCTCGTTTATTCAAGGTGTTGCCGTAACTCCGGGTGCTGCGTCTACCTACTTAGGGTCGGGCGCTATGGGGGGCGCGGTAGATTTGCTACTTTCATACAATACACAAGCAAACCTTCAAGTAGGCTGGAGTAGTAACCAAGAGGCCCAAGATTATAGTTATGCCGATTACGCAGGGAATACCGATTGGAACCTTTCGTACCGTAAAGGCAATAATGGCTCTGACGCACAAGGTAATACCTTGTTTGATCAGTTTGAACAAACCGCGTTGTTTATAAGACATCGACCAGAAAATGGGGTGCTGAAAGAAGCGTGGACATTATATTCAGACAACAGTGATATTGGTAAATCCAGCAGTGATTTTCCAGAAGATAGAGTGACTACCTACCCAGAAAATAACCACTGGTTAGGCAAAATGACGTTTGCATTCACTAATATATTTAGTAGCGACACATCTAGCAATGACATAGTGAGTAATCTTTGGTGGCATCAATCCACATTGGACACTCACATATTAAGGCCCGAAGACCGGATAAATGAAAGTGAAAGTGAGGCATTAGACCTAGGGTTTAATGTGGGCCGTAATGCACGCATTAATAACTGGCAAGTAAATTGGCAAGCTCAGTTGATGAGACGAGAAGGGGTTATTATTGATGAAAGAGAGTTAACCTTAGTCTCCTCTGCTAATGAATTGCTTATAGATGAGTCTTCAGACTCGACCAAAAGATCTTTTATTTCTGAATTGGCCTACGAGCTTCGTACATTGGATGCCAGTGAAACCACAGTTGCAGGTATTGCTGATGCATCGCGTACCTTTGGTGCTACTTCGTTAGCGTTTGGAGGCAGGCTTGATTGGCAGCAACAGTCTAATAATACTGATGATGTCACAAGTACTAACGTAAGTGGCTTTATTGGGGCGAGCCATACGCTTTCAACCCAATGGGCGGCAAGTGTTTATTTGTCTAGCGCGTTTCGGAACCCATCATTAACCGAACGTTATTTTTCAGGAGAAACCCCTAGGGGCACAGTGTTAGGTGATGCCAATCTAGACACAGAGCAGGCCACAAATTTACAGGCTTCTTTATCTTACAACAGCAATGGTTTAAAGGGCTCACTGGAACTATTTCATCAGAAAATACATCACTACATTGAACGTACTAGGGTATCTGAAGATGTGGAAATTTATAGTAATTCAGACAGTGCGACGATTTTCGGAATTAGCTATCAACTAGACTGGCAGCAATCACAAGCTGCAATTAAATCCCATAACAATGTACCAGAAAAGGGGCATTGGTTTGCGCAGTTAAATGGCGCATGGATTGATGGCGAAGATAACCATGGTAGTGCCATTGCCGATATTTCGCCTAATAGTCAGCGATTAACACTAGGGTATGAAGTGAGTGAGTTACGGCTATTTTCAACGCTGGTTTATCGTGCCAGCAAGCAAGATATTGCAGATGGTGAAAAAGCACTCGGTAATGTAACCACCTTAGATATTGGCGCGGCATGGCAATTCAACCAACGTACTTCAGTGCAAGCAAGTTGGCGTAATCTTACCAATCAACACTATTATGTGAGCGCCGATGACAAAGCAGCGTTTGCCCAAGGTGAAAGCGTACAGCTAGCATTAACCTTTTTGTTGTGAACGATAGTAACGTTTTCGATATTTGCTATTTAAGGTAGTAAATAACATTACTAAGCCTGTCAGCCATAAAATGAAAAGCAAAATGGCAGCGGGCAAAAACAGCCATAGTTTTGCCCCTTCAAAAAACCAGCTGCCATCGTGAATAGCTTCAATGGTATCGGTACGCCGGTAAGCAACTTGCAGCACTTCGCCGTTGGTTGCATTTAACTGTACTTCCCAATGATTTTTTCCGCGAACTTTTATGATGCCTTTGTCCGGGCGAACATCTAAACGGTCGATATCATCCCAACTATTCAGTTCAGCTTCGGGAGCGTGTTGTACCGCTTCTAAAATACTATCGAAGCTAATAGAGGGCACACTACCAGCGGCTTTTTGGGTAGGAGGTTGTAGCCAATCAAACTCTTTTTTCACCTGCAGCAAAAGGCCACTGCCAATCACAACAACGACAGGAATAAAGATGGCTAATGAAAGCCACAAGTGAAAATTGCGGCTGGTTTTACGCAGGTTAATCGACATTCATTTACTACCTAAAAATGGACGTTCATTATACTGCATCTAATTTAGTGAGTAAAAAATGTGAGCTAATATTACGAATTTAAGGGACGACTAAAAGCGTTTTGGGACCAGAGGTCTGCTACTCGGTATACTTCTTTTACGAAATACAACCTTATATGTCACCTTGCGGGTCGCACTAAAGTGCGCTCTTATTTTGTCTGCGTTACTGGGTGAACTTTGAGTCTTGGGCAAATTAAAAGCATGGCTTCGCCAACTCAAGAAGATGCTTTTAAATTAGTGATTATGGATGTTTTCACTTTGCGTCTATCAACCATTTTTTCCTGAAGGTGCCATTCGGATCATAAAATTCGGTTTGTTTTTGTAAATTAAAGCGACGATCTTTTCTAGGATCTGCGCCCACCCCAGCCAAGTATTGCCAATTTCCCCAATTACTGGCCACGTCATAGTCAATGAGCTGTTGTTCAAAATAGGCTGCCCCATAACGCCAGTCCAACGCCAACTCATGTATCAAACAACTGGCGACAAGTTGCCGTCCTCGGTTCGACATATACCCAGTCTGATTAAGCTGGCGCATACATGCATCAACAATAGGGTACCCTGTTGTGCCTTGGCACCAGCGGGTAAACTTTGGTTGTTCAAAAGTGGTTTCGGGTTTTACTTGTTTCACGCCGTCAAAAGTAAAGAGCCTAGATTGATGCAAGGTTAAATTCCAATGGAAATATTCACGCCACAGTAACTCGAAATATAACCAATAAGTGGACTCATTTGCCCCTCTCAAAAGCTCGTATTGTTTAATTTCCCTATAAACCGTTTTGGCCGATATACAGCCGTTAGCTAACCAGAACGACAATTTACTCGAGCTATACCAATCATCCAACTCATTGCGGGTTTGTTTATAGTGTTTGATAGCGTCGCTTTCAAACAAATACCGTTGCAACTGTTCTACTGCTGCAAATTCACCTCCTTGTACCTTGTTAATAATGGTTGTCCACCTAGGCTCACCAGGCGTAGATAACACTCTTTCTGGTAAGTCAGCACAAGCACTAGTGGGGGCAGATATACTTAGGTTTTCAACCTGCTTGCGAAACGGAGTAAAACTGGGAGATAAATCGGCAAGAGAAAAAGGTAGTTGTTCAATATCAAATAAGCTATGTCCATTTTCTGAAATAAAGCTTACCTGGGGCAGTGCTTTTCTCAATGCTGCGCAGTCTTGTTGTTCGTAGACACCAGCGTGACTTGTGACTCCAATATGCGTCACATTATGCTCAACAGCAAGCTTCGTAATATTCGCTACACTGTCTGTTTTAATTACATGTAAATGCTGGCCTCTACTACGTAATGCTTTATCTAGCAGTGCTACGCTTTGCCACTCAAAGTTTTTTCGATGAGCGCTTACCTCTCCTTCTAACAAGGAATCTTGTCTATCCGAGTATGAGTCAAACGCATACACGCATATCAGCCTATCGACTGTGGTACATAATAGATTTAGGGTCTGATTGTCTTCTAAGCGTAAGTCATGCCTAAACCAAAATAATCCGGTGGTACATTTTAAGTTCATATCTAGGTTATGTGCCAAATGCAGATTCAGATCACAAAATCTTGATATATAGTGTAAAACAAGAATAAAGTTGGAATGATTCGATATAAAGGTCAGCGGTCTTGAACCAAAGATATGTATTCTGAGATCAGATTTCGACTAGCAATAGATACGCATTACGCACGCCCTATGCCAATCGGCTTTCCCGTCGATTTGTTGATGTCGCTATAATCTTGACTTAAGAACGATGCTATTAAGCGAATGACCCAAAACGACGATCATTCTTGGCCATTTTTTAAGAAATATAATTCAGTAAACCCCATTTTTACAAATTCGGCATCTCTAAAATTTCTTACTGTAGCTTTGCCTTTACTGATAGAGGCAATTTGCTGCTCAGTTTGCAAAAAGTGGGTGAGATCTATTCCTTCAGCAGCGGCCACTGCCTCATGCATATTTTGATGTAGGCTGTAAGAAAAACTAATTTCTTTTGCCACACCTTTAAACTTATAACGTACTTTATGGGCCATTTTCTGCTCTCGTGGGTTCATCAATTGCGACAACTATTTGGCCGTCATTATAAACTTAAATAGCAGCGTTTATTCAATAAGCTTAACAAAAAGAGACGTGTGGTGGTTGCAGGGACACCAACAAGTTAGCCTTTGTGAACAGTGTGAGGCGAAAGGGGGATTTCATAAACGATGCCAAAGCGGCGAATTAAATTGCTTTGAATTAGTAAATCATACACCCTGATAATCAGCAGACACCTCAACATTCTTGTTGAGCGATTTATAGGATGCGAGCAGGCCCGTTGAAAGTTGCTGAATTGAATAAGAACAAATTTACGAGGTTATAGCGAATGAAGGTTCCATATAAATTAATTTTTGCGGTTCTTTTAGCTCTATTCCTATGCACTAGCTTGTTGGTTTATAAAAGATATTTAGACGATTACACCTCTGATTTTATTGATCACAATATTTATTCCTCGGTGCTTGGTGAGCACAGAAAAGTCTTTATTCGATTACCTGAAAATTATGATAAACGTAAAGCTTATCCATTAATTGTTAAATCAGATGGTAATTTCAATTTGAGCCGTTGGGATGAGTCAGTAGCAGAGTTGTCTCGTCAAAATAAGGTTGAAGATTCAATTATTGTGGCAATTCCTAATCTATTTTGGGTTGACGCAAGAAATAGGGATCTGGTTCCGCCTTACGCGAGAAAAGATGTAAAGATAGAAGCGCGGCTAGCATCTGATAATGATCCTTCAATATTTGGTCAGGCTAATTTGTTTTTGGCGTTTATTGAGACTGAAGTTTTACCTTTTATTGAAACAACTTATGCTATCAATGACAACCGAGTTCTAAGTGGCTTTTCTGCGGGGGGGAGCTTTGTTCTATATGCCATTGTGACTAAGCCAAAATTATTTACGGGGTATTTTGCATTTAGCCCAGCCGCTTGGTACGACGAGTCTGTTGTGGTTCGTGAGTTTAAGAATAGCTTAAGCAGTACTACTGGCGACCCTCTGTTTTTATATTTAAGTTTAGGTGGCGCCGAAAACAATATTATTACCGCTTCATTTAAAGGTTTGCTGTCGGCGATCCAGTCAAACGCACCAGATAATTTTTATTCTGCATTTAGTTTCAGTGAAGATGCTGAACATATAGAAAACCCTTATGTTTCCGTACCTAAAGCACTAGAAGCCTATTATGAATTTAGAGCAGAGAACAGCCACTAGATCTTCAGCTTGTTGTTTAATAGGGGATTAAGAATTCGTCTGTTTAATACTGAGATCAGTCTCTAACCGTTTGGAGCACATGAAGAAATACTTGGTAGTGCTATTTTAAATGGTTTTGTTTTTGGGGTGTATCAGGAGGTGTCTATTTTACTTTGTTCAGAGGTTATGTAGAAAATGACAAGTTTGGGAGAGGGCCCAAGATGTATGCTGTTTTGTTATTGAGTCGACAGAGTCAAACTTTGACCCTATCGACTTTAACAATCCGAGCTTTCTAAATCCTTAATTCTTAGAAAAAGTATTTACATTAGTGACTTCAGGGTAATATAAGTCAGCATCTTCAATTCTATACATTTTATCTGCTAACCATTTTTTCTGAATACTTTTACTGTAGTTTAAGTAAAGTTTACCGTCTGTTATGTGCCATGCTTCAGGGTCGATACGCACTGTTGCTTCATTCGACATGCCATAAGCACACCAGCCTCCATATTGTGCAGCATATTTTTCTGGGTTTTCATTAAACAAGGCTAGGTTCTCTTCACTAGAAAACTGCCATGTTGCGTCATGCCACACCGCAGTAATTTTTTTATTGCCTTTAACCGGCTTGCTTTCTGTAAAATATGCAACCGTGTCGTAACCATCAATGGCAATATTGTTAAAACGACCAGTGTTTACTGCGTCGTCTAATGCAAAAGCGGGTATTGTAAAAAACGTAATAACGATAACTGCTAAGTATTTAAATAAATGTCTCATGTGTATCCCTTTAGTGAATGATGTCTCATATCTGTATTAACCGTTCTATTAGGGTAAATATTTCAAATAATTAAATGTTTTTAATTATTTGGCCTAAACCTGACTAGTCAAAACCCCAAAATCAATCAGGATCTAATGAAGTGTCAGTGAGCAGGTTAGTCACTATTGTAGTGCAAATTCTGGCTGATGGGGTATTTAGGTTAATACCCAAGATAGTGGTTTTGGGTGCTCTCTAGTGAGTTTTTTTTGTGATTACGATAGCGTTAGTAATTTTCGTCAGATAAGTTCAACCATGCATACTATTGCGACCCTTTTAACTAATACACCTATTAAATGACTATGAGCAATAAACTTTTTTGTGGGTATTAAGGTCTACTGTTCTTACGAACATTTTGTTGTAGTAAAGCAATGATTCAAAAGTGGCACCTATAAATAGTAACTCTCCAGATTATTCTGAGTATAACATTGCAGAACTTGAAGATATTTTAGCTCATATTGACCAAGTGAAGTATCCAGAGCGCTATGCAAATGCGAAAGCTCTGCTTGCCAATAAATTAGAAATTCAAAAAGCATTACCTACTCCTCAAGAGCAGACACAAATTGTCTTAGCTCCCAAACCAAAGTGGTCTGAACTACATGTTATTACTCGCATAGTGATAGTGGTTTTTACGGTTTTGGTAGTAGCCATTTTACCAACCATGTTTTATGAGTTCATGACCAGTAAAGACTGGACCAACCAAAGCAGCTGGGTAACTTGGATTATGGCACTATTACTTGTTGCTGGGTGGTTTGCGAGTCTCTACCTGGATGTAAAGTATCGCCAGCGTGTAATGGCAAGTTGGCGTGGCAAACTAGGTATGGTTGTTATGCCTATGTTGCTCGTTACATTCAACTGGTTGTTTGTTGATAAGTCATTACCTTACTACTTTCATATTTTATCTACGCAAGAGCAAGTTCAGTATTATATGGACTACCGTAAGCGAAGTGGCAGAAAGTATTGCAGGTATCGAGTAGAGATTTTGGAGTCTACTAACTTTGAAAGTGGTGATTTATGTATGAGCCAAAACCAGTTAGATAGTTTGTCAGAAAAGGGCAAGATTTCTGTTCTTGGGACACGTAGCCAGTTTGGTATGGTCATCGATGGGTCTGTTCGTAGTCGTGTTTAATGAGTCATATTTTAGTATTGCAACTCAATAATGCAGTAAATATTGGCTCATTCATTGTTTGCAATAACGTTACATAGAAAAGCGTTAGCTTAATTAGAGTTAGTGAATTTAGAGGTTATAGATAGTAGCTAGTTCTTTCTTTTATTCATTTTTCAGGACATTATTAGCGTCATTTTTTACGTTATTTGAGATTGAGATTGAGATTGAGATTATGAGTAGTAGAAGTATCCAAACTGAAACTGAATTACGCCGTGATTTGGCTGCAGCGTATCGGTTGGCGGCTATGCTCGGGTGGGAAGACACATTGTATACCCATTTTTCCGTTCGTTTGCCAGGAGCAGGTACCCCCCGGTTTTTAATTAACCCATTTGGTCTGATGTTTGATGAAATTTGTGCCAGTGATTTAGTGGTGGTTGATGCTGAGGGCAAAATATTAGAAGGCAATGCTGATTACAACCTAGCAGGCTTTACTATCCATAGTGCTGTGCATATGGCCCGCGATGATGCCCATTGTGTTATGCATACCCACACTACCGCTGGTATGGCAGTGGCTGCCTGTGATGATGGGTTGTTGATGTTGAATCAAATTAGTACCGAGTTTTACGACTGTCTTGGTTATCATGACTATGAAGGCGTAGCGTGGAATCTAGAAGAGCGTAAACGTATTCAACACTCATTAGGCAGTAATATTGGCTTGGTTTTGCGTAGTCATGGTTTGTTAACAGTTGGTGAGAGTGTCGCTGATGCTTTTCAAATTATGTATTACTTGAATAGGGCTTGTGAAATTCAGCTAGCGGCGGCACAAATGGGGAGCTTGTCAAAAATGAATACAATCTCCAATGAGCTGTCTCAGTATGTCAGTTCTCAATTTAAAAAAGTTGAGCATGAACGCCAAACAGTTTGGCAGGCTTGGCTCAGAAAGTTAGAGCGGTTAGACCCTAGTTATAAAAACTAGCTAAGAGGGATATGTTAGGCCATGGATGTAAAGGGGGGGGGCTGATATCAAACTGGCCGCCCTAACCTCACAAAATGCTATCTAGCTATATCTTAAACTATGGTCAATCTATTCAAGCTGAAAGGTTAGTGTAATCGGCAATTACAAAGGTGTTTCGTCCTTGCTCTTTAGCTGCATACAAGGCGGTATCTGCAAGCTGGTATAACCGCATTGCATCAATATTATCTTTAGATGTTTTGGTACAAGCGCCCATACTAACCGTTAAGTATGGTTCGATAGGTGAAGCTTGATGGGGTATATTAAGCTCACTAATTGATGATTGTATTTTTTGCATGATATCTTTAGCGGCTATCGCGTCTGTATTGGGTAAAATACAAAAAAACTCTTCTCCCCCCACCCTTGCGACTATATCGTTCGTTCGTAGTAAATTTTTATTGATGGCATTTGCCACAGATATTAAACATTCATCACCCATTAAATGGCCGTATTCGTCATTAAATAACTTAAAGTAATCTATGTCTATAGCGACAAGTGTTAGCAGCGTACCTTCTGAGTTTGATTTTGCCAGTGCTTCTTTTATTGAGTCATCGTATTTACGGCGGTTGGCAATTTGGGTAAGAGGGTCAACCTTAGTTAGGTTATCTAATTGCTTATTCAATTGAGCAATCATTTGATTCTTTTTTTCTTTCTCTGTATTTACAGTAGCGATCACTAGTGCAGTGCTACACGCTGTAAAGATATATATTTGCATGTAAAAAATGGCATTACTTAGGTCGTTAAACATAAAAATAAAGGGACCGAGTTTTGCTGTGCTATAAAAAGCGCAAGTTAAAAACACAGTTGTAATCCAAACTGATGTGATATAACGGTTGAATCTTAATGCCACCCACATAGCCAAAGGAAAGAGTAAAAAAATCAAACTTATAGTAAATTTATTATAATGCTCTCTTCCAAATACTTCGACGAGGAGTACCGCAGTTGTAGCGCACATTATTACAAGTTCAATGGCTTGGTGTTTGCTCATTTGTAGAGAAAGTTTTTTATGTTTTATGGCGTTAAAAATATGGAAGGCTGTCAGTGTAGACGCAAAGATGCTTACTGTATTTCCAACAAGCCATATAAGTAGGTTATTTACGTTAGGTGTGATTCCTGAAATAACCCATAAAGATACCGAGCCAATAGAAACGTTAATTATGGAAGTTAAAATACATAAAACGGTTAAAAATAAGATGTTTTGGCGTAGATCAATTAGCGTTATTGTCTCTTTACATAGTCGTTTAAATAAACTCATAGCAAGAGTTACGCTAAGTACATTTGCTATTAGAAAACCAAATTCTGAACTATCAAAGCCTCCTCTATGTGAATAAATCGCTAAGAAATAGCCTACTATAAGGCCGAGAATTAAAGGTACTTTACGCTTTACAGAACAAACTAAAAATAGAGCGGTTGCTATGCCATTTCCTAGCCAAAGGATCGCAATATTAGCAACCATGAAGTATGTAATACTTATATGTATCATAGCGAAATAGCTTACTACCATTACACTAAATACAATTGTATTTAAAAGTGAAAAGAATGACTTACAGCGAACGATTAATTCCATTAATTAGCTCTATAACAATGTTTTTCTATGCCATGGCATATGTACAGGCCACATACCATCGAAAAATAACTAAACCAAGTAGTTTGCTTTTGACATATTAATCGGAATTTTGCTCTACGTCACTTTATGTTTTTTGGAGGGCAATCTTTGTATCTATTGATTGGGTCACTGTTGTTTGGGCATTGCCTGCATAATTTTGCGGTAAGTATCTACCCAGTATCTATCTTGATTAGCCTGTAAGTAATCAAGAAACTTGTCATGCTCTGACTTGCTTATAGATAGGTAGTCTCCACCCACTCCATGAAATAATACATTGATTAGTTTTATGTTTTTAGGTTGGCGCTCTAAAAAGTCGATAATATCCTGAGCGTTTAGTTGATTAGGGATAATGAGTCTAGCAAAGCTCGGATCTTCGAGGCCTTTAATACCAACAAATTGTTCTTTTACCGCCTCTATATAATCTCCATCTTTAGCAATTCTATCACCACAGGGGGGAGTAAGAGTGCGAACAGATTGACCGTCAATTGCATTTAAAAGTGTGTTGGCTACGGTAATTTCATTCACCATAGAAAGTACCAACTTATCATCTAAATTATTATGCAATAAGACCCAGTCTCGGTTGGGTTTAGACTTTTTACATGCATGAAATAAGGTGTGATTTCCCAGCTCGTGGCCAGTCTTAGCAAGCTGTGCCCACTCATTCATTCGATTCTTGAACGTTTTGGATAAGGGTACAACGTAAAACGAAGCTTTGAGTTTTCGCTTATTTAATGCTGGTAAGGCGTTGTCGAGTTGGCTTGACAATGCGTCATCATAGGAAAGGCTGATAGCAACTTTATTGTTATTTGGCCATACTTTCTCTGCTTTTACGTGGTTCGACAAGCTCGTGGATAGCAGTAGTACCGTAGCTGAAATAAAGTAAGAAAAAATTTGCATGGTTATGCCTTCCCTATGGAGTATGTATAAGCAAGTGTTGTTTTTATTTGCTAGGTGAGATTAGCATAACTGGCGAGGAACCTTCGTTGTTTTCACTCACTAGACAAATGAATCTGCTATTTGTAGCCATATTCTACTCCTAATACTACAGTCGAGGTGACTCTTTATGAGTAGATTTTAAACTTACAGTAGTGGTATTGATCACTTTTTTAGGTTAGCTAAAAGAGCCTTACCAAAACTTGGTTTCGAACATGAGGTATATAGCAAGGCCGGCTGCAGCTCCAGATATAAATACATTCCAGTCTCGATATTTGACTTTAATCACATTCAAAAATACATAAGCAAGCCCAATTATCACAGCTACAATCATCAGTTGGCCAAGTTCTAAGCCAATGTTAAAGCCTAATAGAGGCATTAGGATTGAATCATCGCCCATGAGTAAAGCTTTAAAGAAGTTAGAAAAACCCATACCGTGGATAAAGCCAAAAAATAGCGCCACTATGTAGTTTTTTGTCATTCTTGAATGTGTATCACCAGAAGAATGGCTCATTACGTTGTGTAACGCTGTGATTAAAATTGTGGTGGGGATAAGAAACTCAATTATCTGTGAAGGGATATTAATGGTGCCAATCGAAGATAACCCCAAGGTTACACTGTGCCCTACCGTAAATGCGGTTACCAGTATTAGTAGACTTTTAAACTGTTCAATTCTGTAAACAGCACAGAGGGCTACAAGAAACAGAATGTGGTCAAACCCCGCCAGGTCTGAAATATGTTCGAAGCCTAGTTTTATATATAGATCAAATGATCCCATTTTAGAACTCCAAGTGATGTATAGGTGTGTCTTTGCTAAGCATAAAGCTGTCTGAATCTCCATCTATGTGAAGGTAGACAATATTATTCTGATCAAAAAATAGATCGGTGAATACGGAGTTTTTTATTTCAAGTGATGTTAAAGCTTGCAAATTACTGAACTCAAAAACAAGGCCAAGTGCCGTGTTGATCCCTTCGCCATGAAGCTCTTTACTTTTAATGTTTAAGGGTTGAACTTGACCATTTACTTTGATGTGAAAATGTTGATTGAGATATTGAAGTAATAATCTCTCTGCATTCTTTGACTCAGAGGGAAGACCTAGATTTAACTCTTTGCTTTCTGGGTCAAAAACTATTGCCTCATTCACATCCATGACAAATAACCTTAGGCTAACTGAAAGCTGTTTATCTTTTGAAGAATACTCAATTTGGCTTAAAGAAAGTCTGAGAGGGTGGGCCGCTGAATTTTGATGGATTAACATCAAAATCAGCGGGACAATACATGTAATAAAAAAAGATTTGACCCGCATAGTGTTATAAATTACGCGGTTACTGCTTGTATTTCAGTAGCGATATCTTGTACCTCTCGGAAGACACGCATTAAATTACCGCTCCATATTTTTTCTATCTCTTCTTCGGTGTATCCGCGCTTCACTAATTCAATGGTTATGTTCATTACTTCACTCGCATCAAATATGCCTTCAATACCGCCACCGCCATCAAAGTCACATCCTATGCCCACGTGATTGATGCCTGCTATTTTGACAATGTGGTCAATATGGTCAACAACATGTTGAACGGTTGCTGGCGCTGCAGGAAATTTTTCTGCTAGTGCATTGAAGGCGGCTCTCGCAGTTTTGCGCTCTTCATCAGTCATTTCACTGGTAGGTTTTAGATTTGCTCTAAACTCTTTTATAGCCGCTGTGCGCTCTGGGTTCTCTGGTGCTTTTCGAAGGTAATCTGCAAGCATAGTGAGTTGTACTACACCGCCATTCTTAGCCATAAGTCTAAGCATATCATCTGACATATTACGGTCGTGATCTGTCACTGCTCGTGCATTCGAATGACTCGCAATGATAGGGGCTTTTGACACAGCAATAGCATCATAAAATACCTCTTCGCTGCCATGAGAGACATCAACCATAATGCCAAGGCGATTCATCTCTGCTACTACCTTTTCTCCAAATTCACTGATACCTTGATGCTCAGGGCCTTTTGAATCAGTTGCAGAGTCCGCCAAATCGTTATTAGTTGAGTGTACTAAAGTGATGTAGCGTACGCCTTTATCATAATATAATTCAATATTAGAAATGTCATTGCCGATGGGGTAACCATTTTCTATGGCAAGATAAATAGCTCGCTTACCTTCATCTTCTAATTTGTATGCATCCTCTGGTGTAAGTGCTAAGCCTACAATATCTGAGTTTTTCTCGGTTGATTCAATGACGGCATCAAGCATTTGAATACCTAGTTTCTTAGCTCGACTGTTGCCCTCATCATCACGGATGTCTTGAGCAACAAACGCCGCGAAGAAAATGGCGTCTAGTCCACCCTCTTTCATTCTTGGATAATCGACTTTTGAACCTGTTTCTTTAGGGTTATGTCGCTGTGACATATCAAATCCAGGCTCAATCATTCTTAGCGGTGTATCCGCATGAGAATCAAATGTTAAAACACGGTCATGTATTTCTAGTGCGCGAGCAATAAGTGCTTGTTCGGTTTCTGCAGGGGTCACCTGTGCTTTAGGATCTGACTCTGAAGAGCAGGCTGCAAGCAAAGAAGCCAGAACAAGAGGCAAAACTTTTAGTTTGTTATTCATAATAGGTAACCATTTAATTTAGACTTACAAAGGATGTTTAAAGCGAAACAGTTCGTCATTTTTTTATGATGAACTCACCTAAAAACATGATGAGTTCAGCAATAACTCTTGTTGCTGTAGTAGTTATATTGTAACAATTCAGTTTTTAACGCAAGAGCGCTAAGTTATTAATATCTATTTAGATTTCTTTTAAACAAAACATCAATCGTGTTGAAAAAGCAACTCACAACTTTAGGGATGTGGCATCCTTGTTTTTGGCAAGGTATTTTTCTTTGTTAGTTTTATATTGGTCTGATGGAATCTGAAACATCGACATGGCGCTGCTCTTATTAATTTTGAGTCGTGAAGTAACAGGTCACTTTTTATTAAGTTTGGGAGTGCGATAATAGACCTAAGTATGCGTGGGCGGAGCCTTTTAAGTAAACTCATTTCTTGTCGATAACTAAAGCTGTTTTATTTATAAATTAATTGTAAGATATTTAGTCTTGTTTGCGAATTAGTGTCGGAAAGTGATATTAAATCGTCTGTTCAATTACACTTATGGTCTTAAAGTTTCATATGTTAAAAGTGTTTCGTTATTTTTATCCGATTTTTTTAACTTGTATATTAGTGGTAGGGTTTTCATCTCAAGCATGCGAATTAGTCATTAAGGCTGCCAGTAGCGATGATTGGCCTCCGTATTTTTTTAAAGCCTACGAAGAAGAGGCAGGTCTAGAAGTTGATATATTACATACAGTGTTAGAAAAAACACCTTTCTGTCTAGAGTTTGTATCTATGCCGTCTCTAAGCCGAGCTGTTGAAGAACTAAGACATAAGCGAGTGGATTTACTTGTAGCATCAAGCTTTAGTGAAGATAGAGCTACGTTTTCACATTATAGTAAATCGTATCGTGATGAAAAAATGGTTATGTTTGAAAACAAACATAATAAATCACTTGTACAAACCCTAGCCACAAAACCCAACTATGAAGATTATATTAATCAAGAAAACATGATTATTGCTGTGCACCGAGGGAGTCATTACGGTAAAAAGTTCAATCAATTTTTAGCTGATTTTAAAGGTAATACAATTAGTACTACCTTTGCTAGACAGCGTTTTGATTTGCTGAAAAAAGGTAGAGTTGACATTGCTATTGAAGATCAATTAGCCGGTGTTTTCTTGATGGCCGATGCAAATTATTATGATCATATCGTTAATTCTCAAATAGTGGTATTCAATGAGCCCGTATATTACATGTTGAGGAAAGGGTTAATGAATGAGCAACAGTTGGAGGTATTCAACCAAGCTATCGAGGATAGCTTGCAACAAATTCAAGACTTAATTCAAGAGTATTCTAATTACAAACCTAAACTCTAACTTTTCCCCGTGTTTGTTTGGTTAAAAGGTCAGCCCAAGTTCCTTTGATTGCACTATGTTTTGTCTCCTTACTTCATAAATTTAGAACATCACCTTCGATTTAAATCAATTTATTCGTTCTACCTTTCTCAGCATACTTCTTTCAAGCCATAGGACAGGCCTGAAAGAGCTGCAGATACGCTAGCGCACGTTTTCAGTTATTGCATGTTAGCGACATCCAACCATTCGGACCGTGACAGTTTATAACTAATTATAACAATGAATTGCGTCCCATAAATATTAGCGAGCTTGGGGCATATGAAAGACTTTATTGGAGACTTATTATGAAAATCAAAGCATCAATTATGATTGCAGCAACGCTTTTTAGCGTAGCGACTATGTCGAGTGCTGATACGCTTACACGCCAGAATGGCGCGCCAGTGGGCGACAACCAAAATTCTCAAACTGCAGGCCCTTGGGGACCTGTCTTACTGCAAGACAGTCACTTAATTGAAAAACTAGCTGCATTTGATCGTGAACGTGTCCCAGAGCGTGTTGTGCATGCTCGTGGTACCGGTGTGCATGGTTACTATGAAAACTATGTGGATTTGTCAGACATTACTGTGGCTGCACCTTTCCAAGGCGAAAATAAAAAGACTGATGTTTTTGTACGTTTTTCAGCTGTAATACATGGTCACCAATCACCAGAAACATTGCGTGATCCTCGTGGCTTTGCTGTTAAGTTTTATACTGAACAAGGTAACTGGGATTTAGTGGGCAACAACTTCCCGATTTTTTTCATTCGTGATGCAATTAAGTTCCCTGATATGGTTCATAGTTTAAAGCCTTCGCCTGTGACTAATGCGCAAAGTGCAGCACGATTGTTTGACTTTTTCTCTCACGTGCCAGAATCAACTCACATGTTGACGCACTTATTCTCTGACATGGGTACGCCAAAAAGTTACTTAAACATGGATGGTTCTAGTGTTCACGCCTTTAAATTTGTGAATGCTAAAGGCCAAGTAAAATACTTTAAGCTAACTTGGAAAACTAACCAAGGTGAGAAAAACTTCACTGCTGCAGAAGCACAAGCTATGCAAGGTAAAGATTTCCAACCTATGACTACTGATATCTATACACGTATCGGTGAAAAAGGTGAAACTGCATCATGGGAGTTATACTTACAAACCATGGATCCTGAACAACTTGATGATTTTGATTTTAACCCATTAGATACCACTAAGATTTGGCCGGTATCTCTTGTTCCTACGAAGAAAATTGGCAAGTTGACCCTTAACCGCGTACCTAACAATTTCTTTGAAGAAACAGAGCAAGCTGCCTTTGCTCCAAGTAACCTAATTCCAGGTATCGAGCCGTCTGAAGACAGAATGTTACAAGGTCGTTTGTTTTCATATGCTGATACACAGCGTTACAGAATTGGCGTGAATGCTTACCGCATTCCAATTAATGCTCCTCGCAATACAGGAATTGATAACCATGAACAACACGGCAAGTTACGCACAACAAGCAGCTCTCGTGATGTGAACTATCAACCAAGTCGCCGTATTGCTTTAGATGATGACAACCAGTACAAATACGCACAAACGCCTTTAGCTGGTACGACTCAACAAGCCCCTTTTTACAAGCAGCGTAACTTTGCACAAGCAGGTGAGAAATTTCGCTCTTTCACAAAGGTTGAGCAGCAGCACTTAATTGAAAACTTAGGGACAACACTAGCAGGTGTGCCTGAAGAAGAAATCCGCGTCATTATCAGTGCCTATATGTATAACGCTGATAAAAACTACGGTACAGGTGTTGCCAAGCTTGCGAATGCGCCATTAAGCAACGTAAAAACTACGGCTAAGCAATTAATGGATGTGCAAGCTGAGCGTGAAAAGCGCGCTAAGAAAGTTGCAGAGGGTTTCAGCCGTATTTCTTACAAAGCTGATTTATAACTCAAGTATGTCGCCTGCCACGTATTAAGAAACACAGTGGCAGGAAAAAATTAACATTAAGGCGTGCAGTGGTTAAGTCATCGCACGCCTTCTTTATGCAAAGAGGACGCAATCATGAAGACAGTTTTTCAACTATCCATTAAAAGCATGATGACACTTATTGTGCTTACTTTGGCGTTTTCAGGCCAAGCAGAGCCCGTTGATAGTGAGCAATTAAAAACCATTTACTTTAATGCTGCTAGAAAAGGCGACGTATCGACACTCACCGCTTATTACGCTGCAGGATTAAACCCAAATGTTGCAGATAATAAAGGCTACACAGCTTTGATTTTAGCGGCTTATCACGGTGAAACAGATGCCGTTAATTATTTGCTTAATGAGGTTAATGCTAACGCTTGTCAAGAAGACAACTCTGGAAACACCGCGTTAATGGGCGCAATTTTTAAAGGTAACTTTGGCGCGATAAAAGCGTTAATTGGTGCTGATTGTGATATTGATCAAATCAATGAAAACGGTCAGACCGCCGCAATGTTCGCCACACTGTTTAATCGCACAGAAACGATTGCTGCGCTAACAGAAGCGGGTGCTGATTTAGGTGCTAAAGATAGCTCTGGAAATAGCCTAGTTGATATCGCACTTAGCCAAGGCAACTATGAATTAGCCGAGCAGTTAGCTGAAAAATTATAATTGAATGTGACATACACCAAACAGTTTCATTCTTGTGGCACTATTTGCCTCTCTTAAATTAGCTTTATTTCTGTCTTAACTTGAACTAGTAATAACATATTAAGGGGTGATTTAAGGCCCATTAAGTGTAAATACCCAACTCTTTTGGGTTTTAAATCAATACTAGGTGTTGAATTTGTATTTTATCTGTTAGTCTCTGCGCACTTAAATAGATATTTATTTCATGTTTTCGATTAGTGAATGAATAGTCAACTCATGCCTTATTATAAAGCGCAAGGTTTGGCTCAATGAGAAAGTCTATATAGGAATTCAAAAAACTAAGCTCGTAATGGTGATAGCGAGTTTAGTCATTAAAATTCACCGATTAAAGAAGACATTAATATGAGTAAAGGTACAGTTAAGTGGTTTAACGCTGACAAAGGTTTTGGTTTTATAACTCCAGAAGATGGCGGCAAAGATTTGTTCGTACATCACTCAGAGATCCAAGCTGGTGGCGGATACGCTACTTTAGCCGACGGTCAAGCTGTTGAGTTTGAAGTTGGCCAAGGTCAAAAAGGTCCATGCGCTAACAAAGTTATCGCCCTTTAAGTTAAATTTACATAACAAGATACTTAACCTGAAATTGGTTGTTTAAGTGTTAAAGCTTAAAATTTGAGCCGAACTCAATCAAGTACAACGTTATGTACTTTAAGTTAAATTAAATATCTGGAGGCTGAGCTACCGTTAGGTTGCTCGGCCTCTTTTTTTGTGATTTAAAAATCATTACTAGGTCACAAACATTAGACCTATTAGTGATAGTTTTTTCTTTATTCAACTTCGCTTTCTTGTTTCCTCATAGCTTCGAGCATGGCTGTTACTTCTTGAAGAGGATGTCGCTAGGTTTTATTTGCTAAATACTTTACCGCTAATAATTTTAAAAGCCGGAGTGCCGCGTATGAGAGTCTCTCTGGCAAAAATGGCGTGACAATTTGGGCAAGTACAGGCTGTACTGGTAAAGTCTTTGGTTATTCGTTCTTTAAAGCATTTCACTAAGGCACCTTTGCCGCCCTTACGATATTTAAAGAGTTGAGTTTTGCATTGGCTACAATAGATATCGACTGAGGAGCTAGGAGCTTTTTTATTAGGCTTAGCCATGTGGTGTCGGCCTAATTGGTGTGTCTTATGGTAAAATTTAAAGACAAAAACCTTATTTGATAACTGCTACAAGCCATGCTTCAAGCAGCTATTAAATAAGACTCTTGTCTTACGTTTTTAGCTTTACGTTGGTAAGAGCCTTTACCTTTTTTAGGTTTGACAACTTGCATCTTGTAAACGTTAGATGTGACTAACGCCGCTAAAAAATTATCTTTAATTTTTCCTCGCCCCAAGTCAGTTTTATTATTAGCTTTTGCTAATTGCTTTTTTTGTTTGTTCATTTTGGTTCCTTTAAAGGTTGTTTTTACACTACCAGTCAGTAGTGTTCGCTTATTATATAGGTGAATGTGAAAAACAAAATAGTATTTGCTAACGATATTTATTGATTCTTTTTGTATTCAAATGAGTTCCTTCATATTAGGCATTATCATATCATTAGGTGTTTATTCTTTAAGGCATCAACTCGCCCCAAGCCCTGCAAAAAATATTGATTAAGGCAAACGTAACATATGATTTCTAAAAAAGTCCGTGAACTTTTTACGTCTATGATGGAGGCACAAAGTGAAGGTACCCCCGTTACTTATGATATTGAAACCGAGCAGTACACGGGGTATTTCAATCAAGCTGTAGTCAATAAATTTATTGATGCTGGTTTGTTAGAGCTGGTAGACGATACTGATGGGTTAAGTTGCCTCATCATGAATAATCGAGATGATTTTTTAAGCGGTTTTGCTTCGGGGGTGAACGAAGCCCGCTTAGGTCGAGACCAGTATTACGCTGACTACAATGCCAACCCGTTTGCTTTTTCTGTTGGTTTTGAACACTTTTTATATTTAAACAAAAAGCCTAGATTGTTAGTTGGGTATATTTGCCACGGGTTTATAAATGATGAGACAGGCGAGATCCATGTTCAGTAACGGATTTTATACTCTAGTGTGGTGCTTAGGTAATGCATAGCGACCAAAATCAATGGGCTGCCCAATACGAAGAGCTGGGATACTTTGTTATTCGTGGTTATTTCACTGCTGCTGAAATGTCTGCACTTAGAGAGGTTATCTTAATGTTTCATGAAAGATGGAAACAAGATAACCCTGAGTTTTATAAAGAAGTGGCGTTTAATTCCTCTTTGATTACCGGTAGCCAATACCTTAAAGCTAAAGACAGGGTTAAGCTGTTTAATTTTATTAGTTCACCAAAAATGATGCGTGTGATTGAGTCTTTGATCCCAACTCATGCTGCTTTTATGAATACCCAATTGTTTTTCAATCCGGTAAATCCTGAATTAAAAGATTTTTGGCATCGAGACTGTCAATACGACCATGATCTTGTGGGGCAACAAAAAGCAATTCAAGAGACGCAAGTGGTGCACCTGCGGGTACCACTATTTGATGAGTTGGGTATGGAGCTGATTCCTGGTACTCATAAGCGTTGGGATACTCAACAAGAGCTAGAGGTGCGTGAAGAGCTCAACGGCAAACTGAGTAATGATAGCTTGCCTGACAGTGCAACTATTCCTTTGGCAGCAGGCGACCTATTAGTGTTTTCAGCAGACATGATACATCGCGGCTTATATGGGTTAGAAAGGTTAGCTTGGGACATACTTGTTTTTGATGCGAGCTCTGATTTTGCTGATTATGTGGATGATGATTGCTTGCCTAGCCAGAGTATGTTGGATGACATTGATGATGCTAGGCTATTTGCTAAAACGCTGGCCTTGAAGTCTCCTATTAGTCAGTAAATGATTTAAAAATGTGACAATTGCTGTGACGGTTTTGTGATGACTAGAGTTTATGATGTTCACTCTGATTGTCTTTTCAGGAGTAACATATTTATGAGCTTTCAATTTTCTTCAATGGTTTGTGCACCAACCACTCTCAAAGCTATGTGCGTAGCAGTGATTGTTTTGTGCAGTAGCAATGTGGTCAGTGCAGACAAAATTGTATTTACTTCAACAGGAGTGCGACCAGTCTTACTTGAATTATATTCTTCTCAAGGTTGTAGTAGCTGCCCTCCTGCTCAAAAGTGGGTGAATCGTTTTACTGAATCAGATGGTTTGTGGAGTAAGTTCATTCCAATTGTGTTTCACGTAGATTATTGGGATTACATCGGTTGGAAAGACCCCTTTTCATCTCCAGCATTTTCAAAAAGGCAAAGAAGCTTTGGTCTTGAAGGTTTAGTAAATTCAATTTACACCCCAGGGTTTGTTGTTAACGGGCATGAATGGAAGGGATGGTTCAGAGGTCAAGCAATCGACCCATACAAGTTTAATCGATCGTCTAATATTGGCTTAGCTACTAGTGCTAAACAAGATAACGTAGAAGTGAGTTATACTTTTGCTGACCAATACCAGACAAACGAAGGGCAAGTGCATATTGCAATTCTAGGGTTTGACTTGATAACTCAAATTCAAGCCGGAGAAAATGCCAACAGAACGCTATCTGATAATTTCGTAGTCTTAGGATATAAACAACAGGTGATAGAAGGCCATCAGCAAACCATCGAATATCCTAGGTTATCAGCACAAGCAGAAAAATATGGGTTAGTTGTTTGGACGACAAAAAACAATGGTTTAGAACCAACACAGGCTGTAGGTGGTTATTTGCCTTCTCATTGGGCGCTTCAAAGCTTAAATTGATTTACTTGTTTTTATAGATATATTGGTCTGCTATCTGCTGTTTAAAATCAAGCAAAGGTTTTAAGTCTAGTTCTGCTCTTAAGTCGTCAACGGTTTGAATATTATCTATTGGTTTAAAGGATACTTTATTATTTATAATTTCAAATTGAGTACCGAATACCTGTTTGTTTCCTTGATTGATTGCAATGATATCGGTTGTGATAGCCACATTGGTGCCACTAACGCCCTGGTTATCTAGATAAGACTTAATAATCAATGGCAGCATGTCTTGTTGAAAAGCGACATCTTCTGCATGTTGAACTATTACAGTGGCTGCATTAACACCTGATTTACCCACTAAAGACTTACTTGGCCAGCCATGTAGAGACACTATTTCTTGCAAAGTCAGTGTATGTACTTTAACTATGTCGGTTTGTAGTTGCTGTAACACTTTGGCATTGGAGTCTTTATTTGTAGCTCTTTTCTGCAGTTTTAATTGAGTTGATTGTTGTGCCATCTGAATTAAGCGTTTTTGTAAGTCCCCATTTAGCTGTGCATAAGAGAGGTGACTAATTGATAGCAAGCATAGAAAACAGCATAGGTACTTGATTAAGGATGATGATAAGTAAATTTTTAGCATGGCAGTCTATTTTTGTATGGTGTTAGAGGGGGTAATCTATATAACCTTAAGATATGTTTGAAACACTAACCTTAAAAGCTAAATAATTCAAAATAATAAGGGCTAAAGTTCATATCATAAATTGATATGAAGTTAAAAATTACCTCTAAGGTTAAGGCGTTTATTTGATGCCACTAAGCGTGTAGGTGGAATGATAATACAGTAACTGCCAACTTGATTTTTAGACAAACTATTTGTCGATAGTAGTTGGTTTGAGTCAGATTCCTCTTACTCTGCAAAGTAAATAACATAGTTTTGACTATGCATGGCTAAAGTGTCACTTTAAAACTCATTAATTGAACTGAAGCTTGGGCTTTAATTACAACCTTAGAACGGTTACCTAAAGTAAAGTGGTCGTAAAAAAAGGCATCATTAAATGATGCCTTTTCAAATGCACTAGTTAATCAGCCTCAGCCGATTTTTGTTTCGCGGGATCGTATTTAGCAAACCAGCCCATAATATTATCAGTTTTACTTATTAAGCGGCTAGGGCGAGAGGCAATATAATGAGGTGAACTAGGTACACGTATTAATGCCGTATCTACTTCTAGCATTTTTAATGCAGTATAAAATTGCTCTGCTTCCCAAGCGGGTGTTCGATAATCTTCTTCTCCTACCATCAGCATAGTTGGAGTGGTAACTTGGTCTACATAACTAATAGGTGAGCGTTTTAGAAATACCTCTGGTTCAGACCAAGGATCTGCTCGAACCCAATGTCTTCGAACAAATTGTCCAATGTCAGCTGCTAATGCCATTGTCATCCAATTAATCACTGGCTTTATAGATGCTGCCGCGGCAAAGCGTTTGGTTTTAGTGGTGATCCAAGCAGTTAGAATACCTCCACCTGAGCCGCCTGTTACAAATAAGCGCTCTGGGTCTGCATATTTTTTGGCTACTACTTCATCAACTACTGTCATCAGGTCATCATAATCGTAACCCGGATAAGCTAAGTCGATAGTTAGTGCAAAATCTTCACCATAACCCGTTGAACCCCTAGGGTTAACCCAAACAGTGACATAACCTTCGGCCGCATAACGTTGTATTTCACTGGCAAAGAAGGGTCCATACATGGCATAAGGGCCGCCATGAATTTCCAAAATCATTGGGTAGCTTCCATCAGCTTTAAAGTCAGGGGGAAAAGCCACCCATGCTTCTATTTCTAAGCCATCGTGTGAAGATTTAACTTTAATTTCTTCTACGGGAGCCATATCTAGGTAGGGCAGTATATCGTCATTTAACGCAGTCAGTATCTGTTGTTTCTGACCTTTGATAGTCGCGACGCCTACTTCAGCAGGGCGATCGCTAAAACCTGCAGTAAAGGCCACCATAGGTTTTTTATTCTGACTGACTGAAAAACTGCCTGCGGCATATGGGCGGCCAATAGATGTGCCACCTATATTTGTGATTAGCTTGGTTACTTTGCCTTTTAAGCTAATGTTGAACAGGCTTAATACACCATGATCTTCAGATAGCACTAATAAGCTTTTACCATCTGGATTCCAAAGTGTTTGACCTATGCTACCAGCGAAGTCTTCTGCTAGTGGCTTTAGGTTTTTGCCAGCAGCATCCATTAAATACAGATCGGTCTGTTGATAAGACAAGACTTTGTCGTCGTACCCTAAAAATGCGATAGTTTTGCCATTGGGTGAAACCACTGGTGAGTGATCTGGTCCATCTCTGCTAGTTAATGGTGTAATGTCTAGGGTACTTAAATCTAGTTTGTAAATTTCGCTTTCGATGAAATCTAGGTCTCTATCTTCAGCTAAGTTACCGGTTACCAACAGAGTATTATTGTCGAGCCATTCTGGGCTTGATAGTCCAGATTCTTCAAATGTCACTTGCCTTGGGGTTCCTCCATTTACAGGAAGTGTGAAGGTTTGAGTTGAGCCTTCTGGAATGTAACCTGCGCCATCAAAGCGAAAAGTTAGCTCATCTATTACATTAAAAGGTTTGTTCCATTTTGCGCCTTTTGGTTGTTTCACTGGTGTCGCGAACGACGTTTTTTCGGCTTCCACAAACATATTAAAGGCTAGGTGAGTACCGTCTGGTGACCAAACTATGCTAGATGCCCCTTTATACAATTGCGCCAATGAAAAGCTCACCCCCGAATCAATAAAAACGCGTCTAAGTTCTGGTGTGCCTTTGTGGTAACTAGTGAATACAATACTTTTTCCATCTGGAGCCCAACGTGGTGAGGAGGCATATTGATCTGCTATAAGTGGTCGGTTTTGACCCGACTCTACGTCTAATATCCATAGTTTACCGGCATCTTTGTCGGTGGTTTTATCCATGCTTTGACGCAGGTAAACAATCGACTTTCCGTCAGGGGAAATCTGCGGTTCATTTGCATATTCCATATCGAATACACGCTCTGCAGTGAACCGCTTCGAAGGTTTGTTGTCGTTTTCTACAGCCGATGCACTGTTGAAAGCTACTGTTAGCGTTAAGCTCGCGATAATTTGGAATATCCGCTTACTTTTCGTTTGGTATTTATTTCGTTTCAAATGCATTACTTTCTCCTTGTAACAATTTTTTTGTTGTCAAAGGTAATATTTGAGTAAATGAACAATTTATTACATTACTGGGTATCTTTGTTTTAAGCCCGTATAAACTTGGTCGCTGTAGTCTGCTAGGCTGATATCCAAACTGTCAAGCACCTCTACTAAGTGTTCGTTGTCTTCTTGGCCATTCCATACCTTGATGTAGCTACCTTCTTTGTAACCATTATCTTGGCGGAAAAAGTTTAGAACGTTTTTACCAACGTATTGGCGATACAACTCGTTTGAGTCCATCTCTGCTTGTTCTACTATTTTTAAAAATAATGGCACGTCAAAACGTTTGGCAGCACATAACCCCGTCATCAATTCTAAGTTATCTAAAATGTTTAACGCACTAAAATCGTAATTTTTGCCATCAAAGGTAACCGTTTTTTTAGTTGATGTAAGTTGTTCGGCAATAGTGGTGGCTGATTGTTGTACGTCACCTTTAAAGCCAATGAGTATTTCTGATAAGGCAAAGTGCCAGATATCTACTAACTCCATTTGCAATTGTGGCAAGTCTTTATGTTGTGCCTTCCACCACTTCCAGCCGTGGTGTTCAATACCCTCAACTGACTCTATCATGGCGGCACGCAAGTAAGCATAACCAGCGTTTAACCAGTCAGGGTTCACTTTTGCATTCATATTGCCTTGTAACGTTAACATTGTGGCTAATTGGGTGGGTGTTAGCATAGTGGTGCAAATCCTTATTTGTTGTCGCTATTTTTGAGTTCTTTAATAACGCGTATACGTTCTTGGTTTAGTTGTTCTTTTATGGCCGAGCCTTTGTAACCTTTTGTCACTATGGCTTTGATATCCACCTTAGCCGCCCGAGAGTACGCTTGCCAAATGTAGTCGGCATTTGCATATGGGATGTCTTCAAAGGTGGTTCGTCCTCTCGCATCGGCTTTACATGCTAACAAAAAGTCAGCAAAGCGCTCTGGTTTACGCCATACATCACATGCATTTAACATGGATAAAATAGTGCTGGCTTTAAGCTCATAAGCTTTGTGTACATGGGTATGGTATTCACTTACCATCAAGCCTAGATCTCGGCATTCATTGGGCACTTTTAATCGAGAACTGAGAGCTTTAATTGAATCTAGCCCTAGTTTTTCGTGGCCCCTATGTGATGGCCATTTTTCTGGGGGCGTTAAGCCTTTACCTAAATCATGAACTAGCGCTGCGTAACGCACAGATAAGGTTTTAGAAAGCCGAGTTACTTGCTGTAAAACCATCATAATATGAACGCCAGTGTCTATTTCTGGGTGCCATTTAGGAGGGTTGGGTATGCCCCATAACACATCTAATTCGGTGAACCATTGTGCTAATGCCCCGCATGCTTTTAAGGTTTCAAAGTATACTTCTGGGTGGTCCTCAATAAGTGCTCGGGCGGTTTCTTGCCAGACTCTTTCGGCACTTAAGGCTTTTAATTCTCCAGATGCAACAATTGATTTCATTAACGACAATGTTTCTGGGGCAATGCTAAAGCCTAAGTAGTGATATCGCGCGGCAAACCTAGCTACTCTCAATACCCTTAAGGGATCTTCTACAAACGCATCGGAGACATGACGTAGTAATTTTTTATCTAGATCTTCTTGGCCTTTAAAAGGATCAATAACTTTGCCTGTTTCATCCATGGCCATGGCATTGATGGTGAGGTCTCTGCGCAGTAAATCTTCTTCTAATGTAACTTTGCTTGAAGCGTCGCAGCTAAAACCTGTGTAACCTGCGCTAATTTTTCTTTCTATGCGAGCTAATGCGTATTCTTCTTTACTTTTAGGATGCAAAAAAACAGGAAAGTCAGCGCCAACAGCTACATACCCTTGCTGTAACATTTGCTCTGGCGTAGCGCCTACCACTACCCAGTCTTTGTCTTTGATTGGGCGCGCCAATAGTTGGTCACGTACTGCACCGCCGACTAAATAAGTTTGCATATTAAGCTCATCTTTTTCATTCTGCGTATTATGCCTTAGCCCAGTGCATTGCAGAAGCCAACTTTGTCTAAAAGTTCAATTAAAAATTACGATAGTCTCTTTGACAATATCTTGTTAACTGGTTAGTTTAAATGGGTTATATCTAACATACGAGCAGCTGCCAAACTAATGTACTTAAGCTATTTTGGATTATCTGATAATCCCTTTTCAATCGCACCCAACCCAGATTATTTATACATGAGTCCTAGGCATAAAGAGGCCTTGGCCCATTTGATTTTTGGACTACGTGAAAGCGGCGGTTTTGTGATGTTAACCGGTGAAGTAGGCACTGGAAAAACCACAGTCTCACGAAAATTAATGCAGCAGTTGCCTGAAAACACCCAGGTTGCAATGATATTAAACCCAACCTTATCGGCTTTAGAATTGTTAGCTACTATTTGCGATGAATTAGGCATTGAATATTCAAGCGAGCGGGCGAGTTTGAAGTATTTCACAGACAAAATTTTAAATAAATTAGCCAGTAACCATGAGTCAGGTATAAATACTGTGCTGATTGTTGATGAGGCGCAACACCTTTTGCCTGAGGTGTTAGAACAATTAAGGTTATTAACGAACTTAGAAACAAATCGAGAAAAGCTGCTTAAAGTGGTGCTAATTGGGCAGCCAGAGTTACAACAATTGTTAAAGCGTAATGAGTTACGCCAGCTAGCCCAGCGTATTACTGCCCGTTATCATTTATTGCCGTTGACCTCTGTTGAGGTTGGTGCATATATCGGCCATAGGCTAGGTGTGGCAAATGGTGATGTGAGTGTGTTTTCAAAAGCCACGCTCAAAACTGCTTTTCATATTAGTGGTGGCATTCCCAGAGTGATCAATCTTTTATGTGATAGAGCACTGACTTTGACGTTTACCAAACAGCTCCCCGCGGTACCACAACATATTTTTATAGTGGCAGCGGAGCAAATTTTAGGCGCTGATGTTGTTAAACAAAGACGAGGTAAGCTTTGGACGTATACCTTGTTAGCAATTTTTGCAGCCTCTGTGGCTGCAGGGTTTTGGGTAGGGTAGCTAAATGGGTAAAATAATTAATATACAAGCGCTAACACCTGGCATGGTAATTATTCGTGTTACTCAACAGAATGGCCCTGTGAGGATACGAAAGACAGGCTTAGTAAGCAGTCAAGCTATGGTGCAAGGCTTGATTGAAATGGGTATTCAAGAAGTTGAAATAGACCCAGAGCAAACCGTTGAAGTTGAGCCCATTCAGGCTAACAAGTCTGCCACCCAGAAAATGCTTGAAAGTAATCACGTTACTAATACACGAATAGATGATGGCTTGTCTGATCAATTCCATCGCAGCTTGTTTCTACCTTCAGTGCAAGATATTCCTTCAGCTTGGTTGTTTTATACTAAACGATACGGCTTAGCTGTGTTAATTGCTATTGGAGGCTTCGGGCTGGGCTGGGCAGGATCTCATTATGAAGGGGTTAAACAAGTGTTTGTTTCAGCTCCTGTTATCGAGCCTAACCTTGATCAAGCAATGACAGACGAAGCTTCTTCACAATTTAATGAAGCGGGCGACATGTTATCTTCAGAAGAGGTAGTTAAAACCAATGACGTTACCCCTCCTCAAAGTCTGACTAATCAAAATACTGTGACTCAACTCCCTCAAGATGACTCTGATAAAATCCCCTTTACTGTGGATACTGCCTCTGAATCAGATCCAGAACCTAAAACTATACCATTAGAAGAGCTGCCCATATCTGCAGATCTGTTAGCAAAATTTAGAGAGGCGGTGTCAGAAGTCGGGGATGAGCCCGCTGAGGCCACTGTTCAGAATAATTCTGAGGATAGTGACGTGTCTAGAATAGACCAGTTACCTGTGTGGGTATTGACAGAGTTACCAAATATGTCATTTTCTGCCCATATGTATGCTTCAGATGACGCGGAACGATGGGTCAGAGTAAATGGTGCCAGAATGGTTGAGGGAGATATGATAGAAAGTACTGTTGAAATTATTAGCATTTCTCCGCAAAGGGTTGTGTTAAGTTACCAAGGTCATGAATTTTCGATGGATGCATTGACGGACTGGTGATATTTTTAACGAAAGATAATTCAATCTAAGTAAAACTTTTACACTGATACCCATAAATAAAGGATTTAAAGGGCTAATGATGCATGTGTTCAATGGATTTTTTTCAACTACTTTTAAATGGTTATTTCTCATCTTACTGTATCAGGGATTAGCTAGTAGTGAGGCTCAAGAGTTATCAGAAAAAGGCGCTGTAAAATTAGCAACAGGTGAAGGGTATGCGCCATTTGTGGGTGAAAATTTACTTGAGGGTGGATGGTCAGTTGATGTTGTTAAACAAACCTTTAAGCAATTAAAACTAGATATGGAACTTGAGGTTGTGCCTTGGGAACGCGCGTTAAAATGGACCCAAGACAAGCATGTACTTGCGGCATTTCCATTTGTGTATTCTGAGGCGCGTGCACAACAATTTTTATATTCTAACCCCATAAATTATGTCCCTGTGCACATGTATGTTGCTCAAAATTCAGACTTTTTATTTATTGAGCAACTTAAGGGAAAGCGACTTTGTTTCCCGTTTGATTATAGTATCGGGGCTATTGAAAAAATAATTATTGAAAGGTTTAATATGAATGTTAATCGAGCTAAAGACGGTTTTGCTTGTATTCAACATGTGAACAAAGGCTGGAGTGATGCTGGGATCACCAACGGTTATATTGACGCTACAAGAATAAACGCTGGGTCTGACGAAAAAGAAGATTCAATTAGAGTATTTGATGAGCTACTCGGCAATATTCCCCTCTATTTAGTTATCAGTAAACAATATCCTCAAGGTCAAAAGTGGATTGAGGAGTTTAATCATGGACTCAAGTTGCTTGAGTCGTCTGGTAAAAAATCAACTATTGATAAACTACACATGCAAAATCTGTAACGTCTAGTGGGTTTCGTTTTATAGTCTAAATAAAACTGTAAACGTTTTCAGTTGTGTAATAGCATTGTGGTTATTATGTTTTAAAATTGTTTATTAAACTGGGGTTTGCTTTATGAATGATCAACCTTCGAATCAAAAATTAACAGTTTTTGAAAAAGTGGGTTATGCCATGGGAGACGTTGCGTCTAATTTTTATTGGCGTGTATTTGATGTTTTCTTGTTTATTTTTTATACCGATGTGTTTGGTTTATCTCCAGCCGCTGTGGGTACCATGATGTTGGTGACTCGCTTAATTGATGCGTTTTCCGATCCTATTATGGGGGCCGTGGCTGACCGAACGCATACTCGATTTGGTAAGTTTCGACCTTATCTATTGTGGGGCATCATTCCAATTGCAGCCGCGGGTATTTTGACATTCACTGTTCCGGACTTAGATGAGGGCGGTAAGCTAATTTGGGCATATTGCACTTATATTTTTATGATGTTGGCGTACACCTTTATTAATGTGCCTTATGGCGCTCTGTTAGGGGTTGTAACGGCAGACAGCCAGCAACGCACCACCTTAACAAGCTTTAGATTTATAGGTGCCTTTTCAGGTGGTACTTTAGTGGCTTATCTGACACCTAAGCTAGTTGCTTGGTTGGGCCAAGGTAATGAAGCATTAGGGTGGCAACTCACCATGACGGCTTATGGCTTTGTGGCATTGATGTTATTTGTGGCTACATTTCTCTCAACTAAAGAACGTATCAGCCCGCCTGTAGGGCAAAAAACGCCGGTTATTCAAGATATAAGAGATTTGTTATCGAATAAGCCTTGGATAGTGCTTTTTTCGTTAGCTTTAGTGATTATGATGACGATTTCATTGCGAGGTAGCGTAGGCACTTTCTACTTTAAATATTACGTCAACCATGAAGAATTGATTGGCACTTTTCTAACTATTTACATGGTTTCTCTGGCCGTGGGTGCAGCAAGTACGCCTTTGTTAACGAAGTTTTTGGATAAAAAGACACTGTTAATGTTACTTATGGCAATTGTCGCTGTTTTATCCGTAATATTCTATTTTGTGCCCAGGGATCAAATTTGGTTAATGTATGTTTTACAGGGGGCAATTGGCTTGTGTTTAGGCCCAAAATCTCCTTTAGTTTTTTCTATGTATGCTGACACCGCTGACTACTCCCAGTGGAAAACGGGAAGAAGAGCGACAGCTATGGTTTTTTCTGCCGCTGCTTTTGCACAAAAACTTGGCGGTGCCCTAGCAGGCGCTATGATTGGTTGGATGCTGGGCTCCTTGGGTTATGTTGCCAACCAAAGTCAAAATGCTGGGTCTGAACACGGGATAGTATTGTTAATGACACTTATCCCAGCAGGGTTTGCCGTTTTAGCTGTATTTGTTGTACGGTTTTACACATTAGACGAAGCGCAAATGAAAACTCTACATAAAGAACTTAAATTGAATGAAACACGAGAGGTAGATAGTGTCAGTAATTGATTCATCTGTACTTGAACGTCACGAAAAAGGCGTAAAATACAGCTTAAAAAGTCCAACCGTTCTTCCTAACGCCAGTGCATTTTTATGGAATAAAAAAATGTTAATTCAGGCGAATTGCCGCGGCTATGCTATTGCACAATTTATGCAACCTGAAGCGGGAAAATACGTTTCAGGTCCTGCATTAGAAGCAAAAACATTTATGCAGCCAGAGCAACCTTATTATGCCCACCATCCCGGGCGTTTTGTATATATTAAAGATAACGAAGATGGCGCGGTATTTTCTGCACCTTATGAGCCGGTACGTGCTCCATTAACACATTTTGAATTTATTACTGAGCCCCATCAAATAAGCTGGGTTTCAGAATATAAGCAAATCAGAGTGACGTTGTGTTTACGTTTACCAACCGAAACCGCAGTTGAATGTTGGCAAATAAAGGTTGAGAACCTATCGAGTGTTGAGCGCGACATTAGTGTCTATCCTTATTTTCCAGTGGGGTATCGTTCATGGATGAATCAGTCTGGACAGTTTGAAGAAGAATTAAATGCTGTGGTCTGCAGAAGTATAGAGCCCTATCAAAAGGTGCAAGACTATTTCAAAAATCAGTGTCTACATGAATTAACCTTCCTAACATCCGATGTGAAAGCAGATGGTTGGGAAACCAGCCAACATGTGTTTGAAGGAGAAGGCGGTTTACATCAGCCTAGTGCTATATCAGCGCCAAGTTTAAGTAATAGTGTTGCAAATTACTGTACACCAACGGCAGTGATGCAATTCAATATGGTTTTAGGTGAGGGGCAATCAAAAGATATTAATATGTTATTTGGCCCTGCCAAGGATCATAAACAAATTAGTGAGTACAGGGCATCACTTCTTGGTGTGGACTGTTTCGATAGTTTTGCTACACAGTACAAGAATTACCTGCAAAAAGGGCAAGGAGTGTTGCAAGTCGAGACGCCTGATGCTGAGTTTGATGCCTACGTTAACCATTGGTTAGCAAGGCAGCTTTACTACCATGGAGATGTTAATCGTTTAACTACGGATCCCCAAACTCGTAATTACTTACAAGACAATATGGGCATGAGTTATATATTGCCTGAAGTAAGCCGCAGTGCATTTATCCGAGCGCTAAGTCAACAGGCCGCAACCGGTGAGATGCCCGACGGAGTCTTGATTGCTGAAGGGGCAGAGCTTAAATATATCAATCAAGTTCCTCATACCGACCATTGCGTTTGGTTACCTATATGCTTGAAAGCCTATCTTGATGAAACGGCAGATTATGCCATGTTAGATGAGATGGTTAGTTTTAGCGACAATATAGAACAAGCAACAGTGGCAGAGCATATTATTCGAGCCATGCAATGGTTAGAAAAAAGCCGCGATGAGCGTGGGTTAAGTTACATCAATCAAGGGGATTGGTGCGATCCGATGAACATGGTGGGCTACAAAGGTAAAGGTGTGTCTGCTTGGCTGACCCTTGCTTCTGCTTATGCCATAAATGTTTGGGGGGAGATTGAACACACTGCAAAGAATGAGCACTCCGCTAGAACTCGTGTACTACTGGCAAATGCAATCGAAATGAATCAAAAGGTAAACCAGCATTGTTGGGCCAAAGATCGCTTTGCTCGCGGCATTACTGATGACGGCAGAGTCTTTGGAACAGAAAAAGATAGCCAAGGCCAGATATTTCTTAATCCTCAAAGTTGGGCGTTTTTAAGTGGTGCAGCCAGTAATGAGCAGGTACCTTTAATGTTACGTGCTATCTCTGACAACTTAGAAACTCCATACGGGTGCATGATGCTTGCCCCAAGTTATACCCAGATGGTAGAAGATGTTGGCAGGGTAACTCAAAAGTTTGCTGGCACCGCTGAAAACGGTTCTGTGTATAACCATGCGAATGCTTTCTATGTTTATAGTTTATATACATTGGGTGAAGGTGACATGGCATTCACACAGCTTAAAAATATGTTGCCAAATAGCGAGGATATGCAAAGGCGAGGGCAGTTGCCCTTATTTATTCCTAACTATTACCGCGGGGCTTATTATCAACATCCTGCCGAAGCCGGAAAATCAAGCCAACTATTTAACACGGGTACCATTTCTTGGTTCTATAGATGTTTGATTGAAAACTTATTTGGGGTAGCGGGCTGTAAACAGGGCTTAAAAATCAATCCACAGTTACCTAGTCACTGGAGCTCTGCCAAAATTGCACGATCCTTTAGAGGTGCGACGTTTGTTATTGAGTATGTTCGCGAGCAAAGTTGTCAACAGATACAGGTATGGGTAAATGAAGAATTACTAGATGGTTATTGCATTGATGAATTCGAATCAGCGCAAATCTATCAAGTCAAGGTGGTGTTACCTATTCAGTAGTGGTTGCATGATTATGAGACGTGGCGAGAACTCGCCGCGTTGTTTTTATTGGGTTGTCTATAACCCTTTAAAGTTCCTATTGTTTAAGATAACCGTAAAGCACCACTATTAAATTCTAATAAGCTGAACTAAACTCACCCATAGAATAATTTTAACCAATTGACTTGAGTCTTCTTTTTCTTAATGTGTCCTCTTAAAATTAAATTAATTAACCTCACTGCTCTTTTTAAAGACTTTTTATGTCTTTTGGGGATCTATACTCTTACTTTTATGTGTGCAAATTTATCCCATGCTAAAGCTAAAAATATTCAAGTCGTCACAGAGTATTTTCAAAATTATCAATTCAAAACAGAAGATGGTTACTTAAGCGGGTTTGCTGTGGAAGTGGTTAATGAAATATTTGAAAAAACTGAGTTTACTGCCGATATTCATGTCTTACCTTGGGGGCGCGCACTTAAAACGGCTAAAGAAGAAAAAAATACGCTGATTTTCTCAATCGCACGAACTCAGGCTCGTCAAAAACACTTTAAATGGATAGGTATTTTAAGTCGTGAGCCCCAGTTTGTGTGGGGGTTAAAAGAGAGGTTTCCTCATAAAATTAAACTGCAAGAAGATTTAAAACCCTTTCACTTCGTGGTGATTCGTAATACTAATCCTGATGATGTACTCACCGAACTAGGGTTTTCTCAAATCATTAGAGTCTCCACAGAACAACAGCTGGTTGGCATGCTTTATAAACATAGGGTTGATTTTGTGGCCAGTGGAGAAGAGGTCATGCGTTACAGGCTAGCGTCGCAGGGGTTTGATTTTAGAGATATCACTGCGGTACATAGTTTTGATAATTTAAGTAGTGATTTAGGGATCGCAATGAATGTTAATTCTGATCCTAAGGTACTAGAGGCTTTCGAAAAAGCATTTATTGAATTAAAACAAAGCGGCGAGTTATCTGCACTAAAGAAAAAATGGCAGATCAAATTTTAGAGGTGATACCACTAGTATCACCTCTAATTATTTATAACTAAGCTTGCTGCCAAGACGGACGGCTGTTTTCAAAAGCACTTATCTGAGCGTCTAACTCTAAAGTTTGACCAATCGCATCAAGCCCCTTAATGAGATTGGTTTTATGTTGCTGAGCAATATCAAATGAGAAACTTAAATCACCTATAGTAACGGCTTGGTTTTCTAAGTTCACGGTAATGCTAGTCGTTGGATCTTGTTCTACTAATGCGAACAGCTGGTCCATTTGCTCACTTTCAAGCTGAACTGGTAATAATTGGTTATTAATACAGTTGCCATAAAAAATATCAGCGAAGCTAGTGGCAATCAGTACTTTAAAACCATAATCATCTAAAGACCAAGGTGCATGTTCACGACTTGAGCCACAGCCAAAGTTTTCACGAACCAATAAAATACTGGCGTCTTGATGCTCTGGTTTATTCAAAGAAAAGTCAGGGTTAAGTACTTGCTCATGCTGATCTAAGTAGCGCCAATCATGAAATAAGTGTTTACCGTATCCACTTCGAGTAACGGCGGTTAAAAATTGCTTTGGGATAATCTGATCGGTATCAACATTGGCCTGATTTAAAGGCGCTGCAGTACCTGTGTGTATGTTGATCCCAGCAGGAGTCGTTTGAGTCGTCATAAGTCTATCCTTTTGGGTTATTGGTAGTCACGTACATCAGCGAAACGGCCAGCTAATGCTGCCGCTGCAGCCATAGCAGGGCTCACTAAGTGAGTACGGGCCCCACGGCCTTGACGACCTTCAAAGTTACGGTTACTAGTGGATGCACAGCGATCGCCATTTTGTAAAATATCATCGTTCATGCCTAAGCACATTGAACAACCCGGTAAGCGCCATTCAAATCCAGCTTCGATAAATATTTTATCTAACTGCTCTTGCTCTGCTTGTTGTTTTACCGATACTGAGCCAGGTACAACAATCGCAGTAACACCTTCGGCAACTTTACCTTGCTTGGCAATGGCAGCTGCCGCACGCATATCTTCAATACGGCCATTAGTACAAGAACCAATAAATACATTATTAACTGCTAAGTCAGATAGTTTTTGACCCGGTGTTAAGTCCATATATTTTAAGGCTTTTACAGCTGAGTCTTGGTCGATAGGGTCGCTAAAGTCAGCCACTGCTGGTACAGGTGTGTTTACGCCTATAACTTGACCTGGGTTCGTTCCCCAAGTGACTTGCGGGGTAATATCAGCTGCATTTAGTTCAATAATCGAGTCAAAGCTTGCGCCTTCATCAGTCACTAGGCCTTTCCAGTAAGCAACAGCTTGGGTCCAGTCATCACCTTTAGGTGCGTACTCACGTCCTTCTAGGTAATCAAAAGTAGTTTGGTCTGGTGCGATCAGCCCTGCTTTAGCACCGGCTTCGATACTCATGTTACAGACTGTCATGCGCTCTTCCATAGTTAAAGCTGAAATCGCTTCACCGCTATATTCAATAACGTGACCTGTTGCGCCAGCGTGACCAATAGCGCCTATGATAGCTAAGATAATATCTTTAGCAGTAATACCAATGGGTAGGCTGCCGTTCACTTTCACTAGCATGCTTTTAGCTTTGCTTTGCTTCAAAGTTTGAGTGGCAAACACATGCTCTACTTGTGAAGTACCAATACCAAAAGCGAGTGCGCCAAATGCACCATGGGTCGCAGTGTGTGAATCACCACACACTACTGTCATACCGGGCTGAATTAAGCCAAGTTCAGGCCCCATAACATGGACAATACCTTGCTTCTGGTGACCGACAGGGAATAAAGAAATACCGTGTTTCTCACAGTTATTGGCAAGGGTTTGTAGCTGTAACTGATTGGTTGGTCCACAAGCATCGATTGCTAAAGAGCGTGTAGATATACTGTGATCCATAGTGGCGAAGGTGCGCTGCGGACAGCGTACTTTTCTGTTTTTGTCATCAAGGCCTGCAAAGGCTTGAGGAGAGGTCACTTCATGAATTAAGTGACGGTCGATATACATTAGTCCTTCACTGCCGACGGCTGAAGAGGTGTTTTTATCGATGGCATGGTCTTGCCATATTTTGTCGTATAAGGTTGTCGCCATTATGCGTACTCTTTTGGTTGTTTGTTACTATGGGGCCTTTTATAGGAAGGCCACACTTTAATTAGGCATTGAATTGCTTATACAATTTGTGCCACTACGTAATCGCCTACGGCACTGGTGCTCTTAGCTTGGTCGCGGTTTTCCGGGGCTAATAATTCGCCCGTTAATATGCCGTCACTTAAGGTTTTCTGCACTGCAGCGTCAATAACATCTGCAGCTGCAACTTCGTTCAAACTATAACGGAGTAACATTGACAATGATAAGATTTGAGCAATGGGGTTAGCTATGCCTTTACCTGCAATATCTGGGGCTGAACCGCCAGCGGGTTCGTACATTCCGTAGCCATCACCATTAATACTTGCTGAAGGAAGTAAGCCCATAGAGCCTGTAATCATGGCGCATTCGTCAGAGATAATGTCGCCAAACAAGTTTGAACATAACATCACATCGTATTGGCTGGGCTCACGAATGAGTTGCATAGTCGCATTATCAATGTAGATGTGTTCTAGCTCTACTTCTGGGTAGTCTTTAGCGACTTCTTCTGTCACTTCGCGCCATAAGCGACTGCAAACTAACACGTTTGCTTTATCAACTGAGGTCACCTTTTTGCCACGCTTCATCGCAGCTTCAAATGCAGTAATAGCAATACGGCGGATCTCTTTACGGCTATAACGCATGGTGTCATACGCAAACTCTTCTTCGCCAGAGCCTTCTAACCCTTTTGGTTGCCCAAAATAAATACCACTGGTTAACTCACGCATAACTAATACATCAAAGCCACTAGAGGCAATGTCTGCACGTAAAGGTGAAAGATTTTCAAGACCGGGATAAATCTTGGCCGGACGTAAATTACTAAATAAATCAAAATGGCCACGCAAGGCTAATAAAGCTGCACGTTCTGGTCTTTCTTCTAAAGGTAGGCTGTCCCACTTAGGACCACCGATAGAACCAAATAATATGGCGTTGGCGTCTTCACACCCTTTAAGAGTTTCTGGTGGTAAGGCTTGGCCGTGGTTATCGATAGCAATACCACCTACATCAAAATCGTTAAGTTCAAAGTTAATGTCGAATTTTTTGCTTACTGCGGCTAATACTTTTTTGGCTTCGACCATGACTTCTGGTCCGATACCATCGCCTGCCAATACTGCTAATTTATAGTCAGACATTATTTTTTATACCTCTGAATTTTTAATGTGTTGTTGCTTTTGCTGATCGATTTGGTCAGCTAAATGTGTATTGTTGAGTACGTAAATAAGGGCTTTTACGCCAGATTCAACTATATCAGTGGCCAAACCAATACCATTGAAACGTCTGCCATTGTACTCGGCTATGACAGATACCTGAGCAAGGGCGTTTGCGCCTTCGCCTTTAGAGTCTAGTTTAAAGTCAACTATATCTACGTTTTCATGGCCAAGCACTTTGGTGATTGCATTGTAAGCTGCGTCGACTGGGCCGTTTCCGATGGCGGATTCGGTGATCTCTATTTCGCCAACTTGCATACAAACTGTGGCGCTAGGAATGATTTCTTTACCAGAATTAGCCTGTAAATATTTAAGTTTGTAATGTTCTTCTTCTTGCTTCTGTTGGCTGAAGAATAACAAGGCTTCTAGGTCGTAATCGAAAACTTGGCCTTTTTTGTCGGCTAGTTTAACAAATGCCTCGTAAACCGTTTCTAGGTCGAAATCAGATTCCTTGTAACCTAATTCAAGCAATCTGTGTTTGATAACATGGCGCCCAGAACGAGACGTTAAGTTTAGGTTGTTCTTGTTTATGCCGACACTTTCAGGTGTCATGATTTCATAAGTGTTTTGCCCTTTTAACACGCCATCTTGGTGAATGCCCGACGAGTGACTAAAGGCATTGGCGCCTACAATTGCTTTGTTTGCCTGTACTGGCATATTGCAAAGATTACTGACTAATTTAGAAGTACGAGATATTTCTTCACTTTTGATATTGGTTTTCAAACCTAAGATTGCTTCTCGGGTTTGCAAAATCATAGCTATTTCTTCAAGTGAGCAATTACCTGCACGTTCACCTAAGCCATTAATAGTGGCTTCTACTTGTCTTGCACCTTGTTCAACGGCAGCGAGTGAATTAGCAACAGCTAAACCTAAGTCATTGTGACAGTGAACGGAGATAGTCGCTTTGTCTATGTTAGGCACGCGGTTATACAAGTTTTGGATAATGCCCCCAAATTCGGTGGGAGTGGTGTAACCAACTGTATCTGGAATATTCACTGTGGTTGCACCAGCATTGATGGCTGCTTCAACCATACGGCACAAATAATCAATGTGTGTACGACCAGCGTCTTCACAAGAAAACTCCACATCGTCAGTATATTTACGTGCGTGTTGTACGGCCTTAACGGCCATTTCTACTACTTCATCCTGTGATTTACGTAACTTGGTGTTCACGTGAATATCTGATGTGGCGATAAAGGTGTGAATACGAAAGCGCTCTGCAACGTTTAGTGATTCGCCACAGGCATCAATGTCTTTAGCCAAGGCCCGCGACAAACCACAAACAGTGGCCGTTTTGATTTCTCGGGCAATGGTTTGCACAGATTGAAAGTCACCAGGAGAAGATACCGGGAAACCAGCTTCGATTATATCTACACCAAGACGTTCCAGTGCCAGAGCAATCTTTAATTTCTCTTTAACGCTCAAACTAGCTGGAAGCGCTTGTTCGCCGTCCCGCAAGGTGGTGTCGAAAATCTTGACTTGGCTAGTATTAACCCCGTTAGACATACCTTTCTCCTAATTGGTCTTTAAATTCACTTTTATTAATATTTAAAACACATACAAAAAACCCGTGCTGAGCACGGGTTCTGTAAACTGGTTAACGCTTGCTTACAACCTACCCGTGCAGTCTTGCTGCCAGCAGGAGTAATGTAGAAAAAATTGCGTTATTCATGTTTTAAATTCTTTAAAATTGTATGTAACAAATTTGAGGCGTATTTGTAACCCGTTAGCGCGCGCAGGTCAACCGAAATAGGCCTAAAGCATATAACTTAAAAATATAAATTTAAATTTTTGTAAGGATTTTTAAGAAGCGTTAAGCGTGTTTTACATAGAAAAACAGAGCATGGTATGAAAATGTCACAGTTTTAAGCTTCTATTAATTTATTGGCTTTAAAAATAACTGCTGTAGATCAAATAATTTGCCCAAGAATATTGTTAACATAGTGTTTAAATTTTTACATTAGGTGATTTTTTATGGCCCTTGTTAAACATCAATTCGATAGTAAAGTTGATTGGCATAGCTTACTTGACTCAGGTAATCGCATATTCATTGGCTCTTATGCTGCAGTGCCTAATGCATTAATTGATAGCTTGATTGAAGATGCAAAAGGGCTGAACGATATTGAGCTTACCCATATGGGGACCTTGTCTGATGACAAATGGGCCTTACCCGAATACGCCTCTAGATTTAAAGTGAATACCTTTTTTATTCATGGTGACACAATAAGGCAGGCGGTAGATGAAGGACGGGCTGATTACACCCCATGTTTTTTATCAGAGGTGTCAGGGTTATTTACCAGTGACACCTTACCCTTAGATGCTGCATTGATTATGGTGTCACCTCCAGACGAGCTAGGGTATTGCTCCTTGGGTGTGTCGGTAGACGTAGTTATGTCAGCAGCGCGGGCGGCTAAGCATATTATTGCCCAAGTTAACCCGTCAATGCCCAGAACATGTGGCCAAACATTTCTACATATTAGTGAATTCAGTGCTTGTATCGAAGCAGAGCAGCCACTACCTGAAGTAGACATGTCGGAAACATCAAAAATTGTTGATCGCATCGGTCAATACACAGCCATTCTTATCGATGACGGGGCCACTTTACAGTTAGGTATTGGCAAAATACCAGATGCAGTAACCCGATATTTGTATCAACATAAAAACCTCGGAATTCATTCTGAATTATTGTGTGATGGTTTAGTTGATTTAATGAAAAGGGGAGTCGTAACCAACAGGTACAAGACTTTTCACCCAGGTAAGACGGTAGTGAGTTTTTGTTTTGGATCTAAAAATCTGTATGACTTTGTAGATTTAAACCCCCATGTTGAATTTTATCCGTCTGGTTACGTAAATAAACCAGCAAACATTGCAAAAAATGACAATATGGTGTCTATCAATAGCGCGTTGCAAGTTGATCTTAGTGGACAAGTTGTGGCTGATTCAATTGGTTACGACTTTTACAGTGGCATTGGAGGGCAAGTTGATTTTGTAACCGGGGCGTCAAAAAGTAAAAACGGCAGACCCATTATAGCGCTACCATCTACCGCGAAAAATGGTGAGGTTTCTAGAATTGTAGCTACCTTATCCGAAGGTTCTGGGGTGGTCACATCAAGGGGTAATGTGCATTATGTGATTACTGAGTTTGGAATAGCCAGCCTACAGGGCAAAAGTGTTCGAGAGCGCGCACTTGAGTTAATACGTGTTGCACACCCTAAATTTAGAGATGAATTATTAGCTAAAATTCGAGAAAAGTACTGGGTCCCAGACTATCAAACCCGTACACCAACAGATATCCCAGAATTAGGTGAAGTGCAGATTTCACGTATTCAGTTTAAGGATCAGCAATTTTATATGCGGCCATTAAACCCTTCAGATGAACGTCGCCTGCAAGAGTTTTTTTATTCTCATACTAAAGAAACCATCCGTATGCGTTACAACTTTACACCCGGCCAAATGACCCGAGAAAAGTCCTGTGACTTGGTGAGTGTTGATCAAAGTAAAGATGTTGCTTTGACAATTGTTCAAGATGACGGTTCTAAAGTTCGAATTGAAGCGGTGGGGCGTTATTATCTTTACGAGCAGCAAAATTCATGTGAAGTGGCCTTTGTAACCCGTGAAACTAATCAAGGTAAAGGTATGGCAAGTCGCTTGTTGAGAGCCATGATAGATATTGCAGAAAAACGTGGTTTAACGAGCATGTTTGCGTTAGTAAAAAATAATAATTTACCGATGATTTCTGTCTTCGAACAATTTGGCTTTGTGCGGAAGTTTGATTCAGAGCCCGGAGAGATTGAATTGGTAAAACGTTTAAATATTGATGCTGTTGAACTTGCTCCTGACATTAAAAATGGTGACGTGTTATGACTGTGACTATTATGCGTAGTCCTAAATGCAATCTGCATAATATGGGGCCAGAACACCCTGAAGAACCAGCCAGAATGCATAAAATCAATGACCAAATTATTTCATCTGGTTTGGAGCCTGTGGTGCATTTTGTATACGCCAAAGCCGCCTCTATATCTGCATTAGAGCGGGCTCATGATAAAGACTTTATTAAAAATGTATTCGATAAAGCGCCTAAAGATCCTGATGAAAGGGTTTGGTTAGACGATGACACTATCATGATGCACAGAAGTTTAGATGCTGCTTTGCATGCGGCAGGTGCAGTGGTTGACGCCGTTGATTTAGTCATGTCAGGACAAACTAAAAGTGTATTTTGTGCGGTTCGTCCACCGGGTCATCATGCGGGACGCGCTAATTCTTCAGGTTTTTGTATATTTAACAATGTCGCAATTGGCGCTATGCATGCCCTAGAAAAGTATGACTTGGATCGAGTCGCCATTATCGATTTTGACGTGCATCATGGTGATGGTACCCAAAATATAATAGAAGATGATGAGCGCGTTCTGTTCGGCTCATCTTTTCAGCATCCTTTTTTCCCTTTTTGTGGTGATGAGCCCAGTCGAGAAGGAATTATTAATGTACCTGTGCCAGCAGGTACTAGCCCAGAAGACTACAGAGAGCTGATTAAACATTGGTTTACTGCTATTGATAATTTTAGACCCCAGTTGATATTTATATCCGCCGGATTTGATTCACATGCTGAGGATGATATGGGGCATTTGCGACTAGTTGAAAGTGATTATGCGTGGATAACCGAGCACCTCAAAAAACTAGCTGAAAAACACTGCAAAGGGCGAATTGTATCAGTGCTTGAAGGAGGATATGCTTTGAGTGCTTTAGCCAGAAGTGTAGTGGCTCATGTTAAAGTCTTATCAGGTTAAGTCTTATTTATTCGTTTGCAATCTTTGCGTTTACTTCTTTTGCCCAAATTGCGTACTGGGCTTCGTTGGGGTGAAGTAAATCTGGCATAACTGATTCTAAGAGTACGCCTTTATTGGTCAGAAAGTGGTGATTAATATTGAGCCACAATACATGTTGTCTATTGCAATAGTGACGAATAAGCGCATTTGTCTCATCTACTGCTTTACGCATGCGTTTTGTTTGGTTTCGGCTTCTAGGAAAAATAGCCATTAGAATCACTTTACTCCTAGTTAATCGCGTTGTGACTTCTTTCAGTATTGATGCAATGCCGGCAGCCGTTTGGGCTGGAGTATCATGTCTGTGACCTGGGTTGTTAGTGCCAATCAAAAGTACGACCCAATCAGGCGATAATCCGGCCAACTCACCATTTTGTATGCGCCACAATAAGTGTTCTGTTCGGTCACCCGAAAATCCAAGGTTAATAGCGTGTTTTGAGGCGAAATGTTCTTGCCAAGCTTGCTCGCCTTCTACCTCCCAAGCGTGAGTGATCGAGTCTCCTAAAAATAGTATTTTAGCTTTTTTGTTGACTGTTTTAACTTCTTGGCATTTATGCTGGTGGCGTAATTGCCACCAGTCTTCTGACCGCGCTACTGGGATAACAGAAAGGTGTTCACTCATAAGCTTTGTTGTAATGCTATCCAGTCATTTATCACGTCTTCTAATACTGCCATAGGCAATGAACCTTGACCTATCACGGTATCGTGAAAGCTGCGTATATCGAATTTAGCGCCAAGCTTTGCTTCTGCTTTTGCTCTTAACTCTCGAATCTTAATCTCACCCATTTTGTAAGATAAGGCTTGTCCGGGCCATGAAATATACCGGTCAATTTGATCAGAAACCGATTTCTCTGTTAGGGCAGTGTACTTCGATAAATAGTCATTGGCTTGTTGGCGGCTCCATCCAAAGGCGTGAATTCCCGTGTCTACAACCAAACGAACTGCACGCCACATCTCGTATCCTAAACGTCCAAAGTCACTGTAGGGATCTTCATAAAACCCTGCCTCTTTTCCTAAGCGCTCTGAATACAATCCCCATCCTTCACCAAACGCAGAGTGGCTCAAGGTGCGTCTAAAATTAGGTACGTTTAGTTCCATAGCTATCGCATTTTGTAGATGATGCCCGGGCACGGCCTCATGTAAACTTAGGGCTTCTAAATTGTATAAGGGCTGTTGTGAAGGTACTGATGTTAAAAAGTAAGTACCCGGTGAGCGATTATCTGGAGGCGGCATGTAAAAAGCCCCACGTGTGGCTGAGCCTTTTATGGCAAACGTATTACGAGGAAGGTGTCCAAAAAAGCTTGGAAGTTTTCCATACATTTTTTGGGTGATAAAGGCTGTTTTTTCTAACACGTCTTGTGGGGAAGCCCCATAGAATTGAGGATCCGTTGCCAAAAAATTTAAAAACTCAGCATAGCGATTCTCTGGAGTGCTGCCTTTGAACCCTACTTGGTCAATAATGGCCTGCATTTCAAGATAAATGCGCTTTACTTCACGTAAGCCTAGTTCGTGTATCTCCTTGGGGGTGGCATCTGTGGTTGTGTAATAGTTAGCCGCATATTTATAATAATTTACACCGCCTTTAACACTGACTATTCCTGCTTTCTGACGGCAGTTTGGCATGTACTCATTGACAAAAAAATCATAAAAATCTTGATAAGCGGGGATGACCTTCTCTGCAATTAGGCTCGCGGCTTGTTGACTATATTGGGCTTTTTGTTGTGCCGTAAATTTAGCAGGGTAGCGGGTGAAAGGTTCGTATAGGGCACTGGTTTTCGCATCTTCTACAATATGCTTACTAATGGTTTGATGATAGTTTTTAAAACTCTCGCAGTAATGAACATAGCCTGCTGCAACCCCTGCTTTCATCAAGTTGATGTTTTCTTGATTAAAACGGGGATAATCATCCAAGCTAATGAGAAAGTTGTCGTAGTCGCTGTTGTTCAAAAAGGCCATGTTAGCCGGTGCTTCGGCAAAATAGGTATGCCATCCACTTAAAAAATTAATGGGAAAATATTTATCTTGGTAGCGGTAGCTTGAGGCTTCTGTTTCTCGTTCATATTTGAATAAACGGTAATTCATTAGTTGTTCAGTGCTAAGTTTATTTGGGTCAAGTTCGTTAAGTTGCGCTAATACTTTGCTGTTGTAATCTTCTCGGCGCTTTATAGCTTTGGGACTAAACTCAGCTAACTTTCCATTGGGTTTCCAGCCGTCTGGGTCCGTTCGAAAAAATACTTTTTCTTGGGTGGCGAACTGCCAGTGTTGCTCAATTATTTCTGATAGGTCTTGGTCTGCATTGGCTGCCGATTTAGCACTCAATAAAGCCAATAAGGATAAGGTTAATATTTTTTTTAGCATAAACAGCCTTTTGTATGTACTACTTAATGCACCGAAAAGGTGTCATCTGTCGAATATTATCACTCAGATTAATACACTTTTTATCAATTTAACAAGGGGGAGGTGGGAGAAGTGCTTGCTGGTAGAAAGTGTCTAACCAGCAAGGATTGGGGTATTAGACTAAACGCGCTTTTTCGAGCCTAGTAAAAATGTCAGCAACATTCCTAATAGAGCAAACATCGCTAGGTATATAAATAGCCCTCGGGTTACGCCATAAAGGTTACAAAAAAGCGAAGCTGCAACAATATTAGTGCTTATACCAAGTATTTGATTTTTCATCTTACGGGTTAATGCGCCATGATTGTTAAGTAAGTATATTCCTAGAGTTGTTAGAATAATTGCGACAGCTAACATCTTAGGCTCCCCCTTCAATTGCTGTTGTAGAGATGGGCATACTATTTAGCGCGTGGTATTTTTGAGTCATTTTGCTATACACAACGAGTAACAATGTGCCTAAAAATAACATAGTTAAGTCGACTGACACCGACACATAGTGCTGGGTATCAAATACATTGAATACATGACTGCCTGTTAGCAGTGCGTCGAGTGGCATAATGAGTACCATCAACAGGCCACTTCCCAAGACTATGGCTTTTAAAGCCAAAGCTTGGTTGATGATAAATGGCAGTATTAGGGCCCCAAACCAGATACCAAAAAACGTAATGAATATCATATCTGTATGGTCTTTGTTGGGCATCGCTTTATCGAATAGTAATTGGGCTATGAACAAGGCTACGGTTGCTAAAACCACTCCGCCACAGCTTCCAATAAGTAGCTTATTAAAGTTCTGGTAGGTACGTTTACTATGTGTGGGGTTTTGAGCGTTTAAGCCACGCTCAATCCACAGCATTAATCCAGTAATTGGCACCAAAGCAGTAGATAACCCCAGTATTGCCCAAATACTTTTTACCAATAAGCCTCCAAAGTTTCCAAAGTGCAGTGGGAACATGGCATCCAGTATCTTACCCGTGATACCTTCTAAACGGCCAAAGTTGGCTTGTGTGCGAATATATTCAGCAGTAGCACCATGGTAAACTAAGGTTTCACCTCCTAGCTGATCACTGCCATCACCAGAAATATAAACCAGTGCATTTTGATCGCCGTATCCCATAATGGACACATTATCGAAGGTTAAGTCTGGCCTTTGTTGAATGCTAATATCTATGATGTCAGCAAGCTTTGTTGGTTGGGCAACATTGGCAATGATAGGGGCTTTTATCGCGGTGAAGGTTTCAAGTAGCTTTTCTTGATCGCCGTTGAAACCTACATAAGCCGCTGCAGGGACCAAAATAACAGTGGCTAACCCTAAAAATGCGCCGGTAAATGCGATAACAGAATGAAACAAAACAGCCCAAACACTCATGACTTTATGGCCATCGTTTAACATAAGCGAAAATGTCTTGGATATTCGAAAGGTAAATAATTGCGCTAGAATCTTTCTATGGATAAATAGCCCAGTAACAATGGATACCATTAAAGTCAGTCCAAGCAACCCAGTTAGAATAAATCCTAGCGGCCTACCTAAATGTAAATCAGCATGAAAATGAGCAAGGAAAGTAGACATGTCATATTTTTCTATATTGAAAAATGTTTCCATGTCATTTTCGGTGACTAAGCTCCAGTTGAGTGGGTGAAATTCATACACTGTCCCTTTGTGCTCTTCACCGCCGTTTGGCGTGTCAAAATGACCTTCGTAAATCACTCTTGCAGTTTCTGAATTTCGTGTGCTTGGCAGGCGAATATGTACTTCTTCTAGATAGTCAGGCCCGACCTTTTGAGCGTATTGTTCAATTGTGTTTGCTATTTTGTGGGATTGAATAGGGATTTCTGCTCTAATTTCTTCGTTCGCCCATATTTTTAATTCAGGACGAGTAAACACTGCCACTGCACCGGTAAATGCGATAACAAATAATAATATCCCGGTGATTAGTCCTACCCAAGAGTGAAGTGTATAGAGCTTTTTAATTGTGATGCTTTTCATTTTTGGGTTACTCCCCGCTTAACGCAAAGTAAATGCACGCTATGTGAATGAGAATTAAAGAAGCCATCACCAACCAAACTTTGGTGATAGATTTTGCCATATAGCTATAGATGAATAGGGCGGTCCATATAAATGGGAAAAACAGAGTTGGAAGTCCAATGGCATCGTTTTTGTGCAAGGGCAGGTAAGTCGCCATGCCTGGGATCATCACAACTGATGTGACTAAAGTGAGAACAATCGCCAAAAAAGTGCGGTTTTTAAATCCATTAAAAGTAGTATTTTTACGGTCCATAGGAGAATTACAAGTATTAACTATTAATACGGCAAAATACCTTATGTTGAAGTGTAATGCAAATAGCAATCATTACTATTGTTGTTGATAATGGTTATCATTTGGTGTTAAATTGCACCAAAATTGCCAATACAAAACTATGGAAAAGTAATGAGAATAAAGAGATTAACACTAGGGATTAATGCTGCACTTTTAGCAGTTTCCTGTAATGCTTTAGCTGATGAGCCTGTGAATTTAGAAAAAATTATAGTGACTGGGCAAAAAATTGATAGAACGCTTAAAGAAACACCAAATAGTGTAGTTGTGGTCACGACTGCGCAATTAGAAAATCAGAATGCACAAAATATTACTGATGTATTTACGGGTATGGCAAACGTTACAGGAGAGATAGGTCAAGGGTTTAATATTAGAGGCATTGATGCATTTAATGTGTCTGGTGGTGGTAATAGTTATCTTATGACTATGTATTTAGATGGTGCACCATTACCTTATCGCGTTGCAAACAGTGGTGCGGTTCCTGTTTGGGATTTGAGTCAAGTAGAAGTCTTTCGAGGTCCACAATCAACCCTTCAAGGGCGTAATGCTTTAGCGGGAGCGGTACATTTAAGAACTCAAGATCCAAGCTATGACTGGCAAGGTAAAGCTAAGTTAACGCTTGGGAATCTGGGCCAAAAAGAATATGCATTTGCTGGTGGCGGTGCGTTAATTGATGACATGTTGGCGTTTAGAGTGTCAATAGAAGATAAAACTCTAGACGGCGATATAGATAATATTACCCGAAATGAAGAGTCAAACTATGAAGAGTCTTCAACTATTCGCGGCAAGTTACTTTTTCAACCAACCGATGACATAACAGCTTTACTTACCCTGACGAATACCGAAAGTGGGTTAGGGCCGCAGTGGGCTACATTTAATTACGGGGAGTCCGTTTACGACCGAGAAACTTGGTATAACTCAGATATTTGGTCAAGAACAGACACCGATATAACTACGTTAGAAGTCACCTGGGATATCTCAGATGCACTTTCTTTAGTGACAGTGTTAACTACAAACGAATCTGAATATGGATACAACTGGGATGGCGATTTAACTGCTGAGCAATTAGTTGCAGATAATGAATATACACGTTTAGATAAAACAAATAGCCAAGAGCTACGTTTGACTTATGACGGTGATAAATTAGAAGCAGTAGTGGGGCTTTACGCATCACAGTTAGCGGTATCTGATTTAGCAACGGGTGAACGCTACATTGGGCTAGAAAACGCAGTAGGTGTGGACTTCCCAACTGCGGTAGTGGGCTTTTTAATGCAAAATGGCTTTGACCTAGCTACCTCTACAGCCCTTGCAGGGCAAGTTGTTCCACTTTACCCTGATATTGATCCTATTGTTTTATCGTTAAACGCCAGCCTTGCTCAAGATGTTGATTCCATATCTCTGTTCTCAGATGTTAAATACTCACTGACCGATTCAATCGATATACTCGCTGGACTGCGTTTTGACAATGAAGAGCAGACTAATGCATCAGATACCATTTACCTCATTAACAACGCTATGCCAGACCCAAGTGTATTTGACGCGCAAACAGGACAGCTTGTCAGTGGAATTAATGCTTATTTGACCAGCTTTGCTGACGCAGCTTCGGGGATTGAGCCTCCATCTTCAGCAGACTTCGATGCGTTTTTGCCGAAGTTAGGTGTTAGTTATCATATAAATGACAACATAACCGCGAGTTTAATTTATCAGAAGGGTTACCGCTCTGGTGGTGTAGGAACCAATACTGCTGACAATTACTTGTATACTTATGATGCAGAATATACCGATAACCTTGAGCTTTCTTACCGCTCAGTATGGCTAGAAGGGAGCTTGATGTTAAATGCCAATGCCTTCTATACAAAATGGACAGACCAACAAGTTCAGAACCAATTGTCTATCCGTCAGTATGATGTAGTGACTCAAAATGCCGGTGAGTCTGAAGTTAGAGGATTTGAGCTTGAAGCATATTATTATCCTAACAATCGTTTGTCGGTTAACGCGGGGTTAGGATACGCAGAGTCAGAATTTGTAGACTTTACTTACACTATTGCGGGAACGGGTATAGAGAGAGACTTATCTGGGCGTTCTTTTGCTGACGCGCCAAAGTGGACTGCCAACCTAGCCGTAGAATATGAATTTGAATCAGGTGTGTTTACTAACATCAATGCCAGCTATCAAGATAAATCAACAGCTTATTTAGATCCGGAGCGCTCATTAGGAGTAGAGAATTTTGATCCTACAAATGATGGCAGGATGCTAATTAACGCTCAAGCAGGGTACGACTTTGGCTCGTTTTTGGTGAGAGTAGATGTGCGAAACTTGTTAGACGAAGAATACATTAGCCAGTACTTCTCTGATGCTCAAGACTCAGATGCAGTTGACGCCTACGGAGATCATCAACTAGGCCGCTCACGCCAGATAAGCCTGAGCTTGCAGGCTAAATTCTAATTGCATTGAGGGGCACAGATAGCCCCTTTATAACAACATCATTTTAGTTAAATTAACAGTAGACAAAAAATTAGATTGGTTATAAATTGATCAATCACGATTTTTCAATTCGTGAAGAATATAGAGAGTTTATAGTTCAAAATTTTCTTTTATTTTTTCACTAATAAAGTGAACGCGGTATCTAAAAGAATGGATTTTATTTAAAAGGATATGGTAATGATTAAACGTGTTCACTTCTTAAAATTAGCTTGTGTGGTTCCCTTAGGTTTTTTAGTTGCATGTGGTGGCTCATCTAATAAGGATTCCTCAAATTCGGTGGCAACCGCCGAAGGTATATTTATTGATAGCCCTGTCGAGGGCTTAAGCTATGTATCGGGGGATATTGAAGGTACAACCGATGCTAATGGTGTTTTTACCTATGAGGTGGGGGAGGAGATCACTTTTAGTATCGGGGATATCGTAATTGGAAGTGCCACAGGGGCTGCAACAATAACTCCTCTATCATTAGTTGGTGGGGCGCTAGACGAGACAGACCCTACCGTTGTTAACATTGCTACATTTTTACAAACATTAGACGATGATGGTGATCCGGAAAATGGCATTACTATTACTGAGATGCAGCTTACTGAAGCAACTGCCCTAACCATTAACTTTGAACTCAGTACTTTTGACTTTGAATATGATGCAGCTGTGCAAACAGCTGTTAGTCTTTTGACCTCTGTAAGTAATGCTGGCCCACGGGCACTTATTTCTGCCGAAGATGCGTTGACCCACCTACAAGTTAGCCTTGGAATTGAAGTCGAAGATGATGTCGTAGAAGATGACGTCGTAGAAGATGACGTCGTAGAGGATGATGTCGTAGAGGATGATGTCGTAGAAGATGACGTCGTAGAAGATGATGTCGTAGTTGATGATGTCGTAGAAGACGATGTTGTAGAAGATGATGTAGTAGAAGATGATGGTGATTACGGAAGCATTGCCATTTCTGGTAGCGACGCAGCTACCATAGGTTCTCCATTAGTTGTTGGGTCCGCTGTTTATGGGCGCGATGACCTAACCAATTTAGAGACCTCTGTGGTCATGACAAGTATGGGTATTACACTAGGTGAAAGGGGTGATAACGTTCTCTTTGATTTCGCCACGGCTACTGATGGGTTTATAATTGTGGTGGGTGATTTATCACTATTCGGTGGCGGTATCGTTATCTCGATGACTATTGTGAAAGACTCAATAGAATACGACTATGTTTGTGATGTCTGCAACACTATTATAGATTTAGAAAACCAAACTGTGACATTTAACGATGCGGTTGTAGATTACGATAGCAATCCTTCTTTAACGCTAAATGGTACTGTCAATTGGGAATATGAGTAGAGTGTTATTGCCCATTCAAGTTTGGTTGAGTGGGCAATATCCACCTGATGAATAATTAACTTAAGCAAAGTCGATCAATCAAACCAGTACGTTAACCGCTGGTTTGATTTAATCATCTACTCTTTAAGTCCTGAAAACTAACTAGGTAAGTTCACAAGCTACCTAGGTTTCCCGCTTTTTATTTTTATTAAATGCTATGTTAATGACTTGATGCAAAGGCCAGGTGTTCATAGCCTCAAATATTTGGATGGCACTACAGCTATTAACTAGTAGTTAACATTAAACTTTAAAGTCTTGAGTTTTATTTACTGTTGTATTACAAGTGGTTGATTACTCTGCCAATATTTTTGGGCGTTGCACAATAAAAATACAATAATTATCGTGTTTTTGTTTAGGCTAAGTGGTATGTTTAATTTCTATTAGTGTAGTTAAAACCAAGCTTTATTTATCAAACTTAACTCACTATGTTGGAGTGGAGATTCGCTTGAACAAGGGATATACAAGTGGCCAAAAGTAGTAATATAAAAGAAGAAGCCGCCATTAAAAAACTGATTAGTAGAATGCCAAATTCTGTTGCTAATAGTTTTACTGAAGATCAATTACTTCATCTAAAGATTGCTTTAGGCGCTCGCAAATGGGGCAAACACAAAATAGATATTCGTGGCACCTTCCCGTTTCCTTTTGTACGCAGTAAAATTTACTATGTGTTTCTCATTGGTAAAAACCATAGAGAGCTTTCTCGTAATGAAAAAGCCGTTTCAGCATTTACCTTCACTCTACTAAGCAGCATCTTCATACTTTTTTGTATCCTATTAGGTTTACTCATTTTATATCTAATTAAATCAGCGCTAGGTATTAATTTGTTTGAAAACTTTTCTTTAGGAATTTGGAGTTGGTTTAAAAGTGTGTTTCGTTAGAGGCAAATAGAAGTTTTCTGATTGAATTAAATCAGCGTTATTAATCTGCTGTCCTAAAGCCTGACCGTGAAAATACTGTTGCGTTTTGAGTTAAATCACGCAGAAATTGAACCTTACGGAATTGTTTGTTAGGAATAGAATAAAGATACAAAGCTACTTTAATTGAGATCTTATAAAGTACATATTTAAAGCATCTTTATGAGTGACGTTTTGGTATATATGAGGTAGCTTAGAGTTAAATATTATTACTTCTTTAGTTTGTAATATCTAATCGCTATCTTGTTAATTTTTAATGAATTAAGTGCGGGTAATGTATTTCTTAGGTATTTGAAATTTGGAGAAGCTAAAGCTCAAGGTAATTTAGGATGAGTTTAGAGGGATGAAGTGATGGTATTTCAAATAACCAGAATATTTAAAAAAAACAAGTTACTCCTATTCTTCGGGAGTTGTTTAATATTGCTTAATTGTTCTGTTTTCAGTCAAGAAGTAGGGTTTGATACTAATGCAAAAGTAACTTACTTACACGATAGCAATATCTTTAAAACTAATAATAGTGTTGGCGATAGCATTTTGTCCGTAGAGCCTACAGTCGGTTATGTCAACTCAGATGGCGTATCTAAGTTACAAGCTTCATATCAAGGTAGTTACAGCTATTTTAAAGAATACAGTGATTTAAGTTTCTCCGAGCACAATATCTTTTTAAAACATTCATTAGTTCATAGTTATGCTTTCAGTAGTGAAATTAACCTTAATTATTTGAGTGAAATAGAGCTACCAGAAGAAAATAATGCGTTAGCTATACAAGTAAGCGAGTTTACCCAGCGCAGTGGTTTTGATATATCGGCAAAATTATTATATGGAACAGTCAATAGTACAGGCCAGCTCATTGCGAGTTATGTGCATCAGGAACTGGAATATGATAATAACGGCCAAGAGTTTAGAAGTTATAAAAAAGATTCATTAGATGGCACGTTTTTATATCGAATTTCACCAGTAACCCGATTACTTTTAGAAACAGGGCAATCTAAACTCAAGTCTACAAATAACTTAATTATTGATAGGTCAAGTACTGACAGTATATATTTGGCTGGCGTTGAATGGAGCTTAACTGATACGACGACTAACTCATTTAAAGTAGGTTATGAAAAGGTAAATTATGACATAGAAAGCTTGGTTGATCTGTCTGCTTTGTCTTACAACTTAGATATGAATTGGAAGCCAAGTACCTATTCTTTATTAAAGCTCGGTGCTAGTCGTTCAGTTAGAGAAAGTGCCGTTCAATCCATAGGTGGGTTTATTGGAACTGATTATAACATTGGTTTGGAATATGACTTTACTAATGATATCAAGTTTAACGTTAATTACTCTTTTGCTAAAAGTGACTTTGATGACTCTTTGGCTCGAAAAGACGAAGTACAAACCTATTCTGCACAACTAAGCTACAAGCTTAATTATTGGTTACAGCTGATTGCTGAAGGCATAGTCAATAAAAGAAGTTCTAGCTTTGAAATATATAATTATGATGCCTCTATTTTAGGTTTGAGTGTGTCTGTTTCATTTGATTAGACAAAGTATTTAAATTAGTTACAAAATAACAAAATAACAAAATAACAAAATAAGGGATTTACAGTGTATAGATATTGGTTCTCGATATTATTTTTAATCTTTAGTTTTAGCCTATTTGCGCAAGAGTCCTATGTATTAGGGGCCGGCGATAAAGTGTCAATTAAAGTGTTTGGTCAAGATGATCTTGCCATTGAAACTTTACTTAGTAACAGTGGGAATATTAATTATCCATTTTTAGGAGAAGTTACCCTTGCAGGCTTAACGATTAAACAAGTTGAACAACTTATAGAGAAGGGACTAAAAGGAGATTATTTGATTAGCCCTAACGTATCTGTTCAGGTTGTTGAGCACAGGCCTTTTTATATCCATGGAGAAGTTAAAACACCAGGTGGCTACCCTTACCAACCTGATATGACAGTTAATCAAGCAGTAGCATTAGCTGGTGGGTTAACCGAGCGAGCAGATACAGATAAAATATCTTTGTTCAAAGAAGGAGATAAAGCTAACAAGCAACAAGCAACCCTAAATTACAAGGTAAATGCTGGCGATACTGTTGTCATTGAACGACGATTTTTTTAAAAGGATTTGATTATGAATACACAAGAAAAGCTAAATAATACACATCTATCCATAGACACGGCAGCTAACATCAAAAATAGCGCTGTTAATCACTTTTCTAGTGAGATTATTGATTTATCTCAATACATAGCATCCATAAATAAATTTAAATGGCGAATTTTTTTCTTTGCCTGCTTCATTGCATTAGTTGCAGCATATGTCTCTACCACTGTAACGCCCATTTACCGGGCAACCGCTACTATATTAATTGAGGCTGACCAAGCAAAAGCGGTATCTTTTGAGGAAATCTACGGTCTAGACTCTAATCGTAAAGAGTATTACGCTACTCAATTTGAGATCTTAAAATCTAGAGGCATAGCCGAAACCGTTGTTCAAAGATTAAATTTAAAAGATCACCCTGACTTTATAGGTAAGCCTTCTTTTGTAAAAGGTTTAGTAGCAGATCTAAAGAGTTTACTGCCAGTTAATACTGGTGAAACCAAATCTACCTTGTCTATTGCTGAGCAAGAAGAAATGGCTTTACAATCACTCGTCGCAGCATTTTTGGGGCGTTTAACTGTCACGCCTGTGTATACAACTCAGTTGGTGAATATTTCTTACGAAAGTAGTGATGCAAAGTTAGCGGCATTAGTGGCTAATACGGTAGGGGAAGTTTATATTGAACAAAACCTTGCAGCTAAAATGGGTATGTCTCAAAAAGCTACTGGCTGGTTAACTACAAGGCTATCTGACTTGCGCATACAACTAGATGCCTCTGAAGAAAAGCTTCAACAATACCGCGAGCGTGAAAATCTAGTTGATGTGTCAGGTGTATTAGGGCTAGTGTCTAATGAGCTTGAACAAACATCACAACAATTAGTGGTGGCCCGTTTAGAGCGTAACAAGTTGTTAAGTATCGTAAGGGTCATTAATGAGTATGGCCGTGATAATATTGAATTGCTGAGTTCAATTAATGAAATAACCTCACACAGTGCAATTCAAAACATAAAGCAAACCTTAGTAGATGTTGAGCGTAAAGTGTCTGAGTTAAGCCAAGTGTATGGGCCTAAACACCCCAAAATGATATCTGCTCAAGCAGAATATGCAACGGTACAAGAAAACCTTACTAATCAGATCCGCCGACTTGTAACGGGAGTAGAAAAAGAGCTGACCACAAGTGAGAGAAATATAGCGGCCCTAGAGCAGGAATTAGTGCAGTTAAAGTCTAAATATCAAGAAATTACCACTAAAGAATACGAGTACAAAAAGCTGTCTCGTGAAGTAGAAACAAACAGTGAAATTTACGATACCTTTTTATCGCGATCTAAAGAAACAGAAGTAACCAGTGACTTTGATGCAGCTGTTGCTAGGTTCACAGACCGAGCCTTTAGGGCTGCTAACCCCATAAAACCAAACAAACCTTTGATTGTAATGATGGCGTTTATGGCAACCTTAGTCTTTGGGGTTGTTTGCGCTTTTGTAGTTGAGTCAGCAAATAATACTTTTAAGAGCGCAATACAGGTTGAGAACAAGTTGTCACAACCAATATTAGGCTTGTTACCTTTGGTCGCCCTAAAGAAAAAAGTGGAGTTAGCCGTGCATTATTTCTTTGATGACAGTGGCAAAATGTTCTCTGAGTCGATGCGAACAATTCGGTCAAGCTTTTTGTTGAAAAATGCAGACCAAAATATTCAAACCATTGAGGTAACATCGTCTTTACCTAGTGAAGGAAAAACAACCGTTGCAATTAATTTAGCGTTTGCTCTAGCACAGGTTGAGCGAACTATTTTAATTGATGCTGATATGCGAAAACCGAGTGTAGGGAAGAAGTTTGGTCTTCCTTCTTATCACCCAGGGTTATCCAATTTAATAGCAGGCACTGCTGATTTAACTAAATGTATATTTGAAGATGAGTTATCTGGGTTAAGTGTTATCCCTTGTGGTCAGCTTTCACCTGGGCCGTTAGAGTTACTATCTTCAAATGAGTTTTCTCAAGTGTTAAATGAATTAAAACAGTCTTTCGATAGAATTATTATTGATTCTCCTCCGGTACAGGTTGTAAGCGACCCATTAATTATTGCTCAGCAGGTTGACTCGGTTGTGTTTGTAGTAAAAGCAGAAAGCACTAAAACCAATGTCGCTCAAAAAGCATTAGGGCGATTGGTGCAGGCCAATGCAAAAGTTGCAGGTGTGGTATTGAATCAAGCTAACGTTAAAAATATGAAGTCAGATGAATATCAAGGTTACTACAATGATTATATATATGGCACATCTGAGCCAGAGAATATAGGGCGAAAACCAGAAGTCTAGTTTTTATTGGTAAAGAGTAAATTAAAAGGGGGCTTTTATGTTGACACTCTTAGACCAAGCCTCGGGCATATTTAACGCCCCAACGGCCTTTACCATACAACGCATAGCAGTACCTGCTTGTTTTGCTTTTAGTGTGTAAGTACTTTTTGATGAATAGGTGAGTGGGTAGCCATCTGAGAACCAATAGTAACGAACATCCTTGATGTTCTGTAGGTTGTCTTGACAAGTTAAAGTGCTACCAACTTGTAACTCGCCTGTGATCTCAGGTCTTGCTTGAAAGGGCGGATGAAAGCTGTTGATTTGCTCTTTTTTTTGTAAGACCTCTATAAAGTCGACAATAAATGGTTGCTCTGTAGTAGGCTCTTTATTTGCTTTTTTGAGTGCGTAATCTAATTGAATGTCTAAGCGTTCAAGATAGGTTGGAGCTGTTTTGCTCCGGCCAACTTCTACCCAATGTTCTTGGCCTGCGTCATCTTTAACGGTCACGTTGATATAGGTTAACTCATTATCAACCACAAATTCCCATGTGTGAAATTGACCGTCCCAAAAATATAAGCCCCCTTTAATATTGGACTTTTCTTCTGTTAATTCGCCGCCATATACTTTGTAAGATTTATAGCTATTACTATTTTTAGCAAAAATATTATTTTTAAAGTGGCTGTAATGTACGTGACTTGCTATTCCATTCAACCACTGGCTGTTTTTGCCATCGAACTCAAACCAGTCTACTTCTATTCGGTTTGATGTTCTCCAAAACAGCCATTCGGTTCCATAAGACCAAAATGCTGGCCATAAACCAGGTGATAGCTGACTTTGTGGGATTTTAGGAAATTTTGCGCGAATTCTAAAAACTTTAGGCCCTTCCCAGCTGTACCCATGCCCCATGTCGTTCACCGAATAAAAGGCACTGGCTAGCCAGCTTCTCCCCTTTTTAGCCAAAGATAGTGTTTGCTGTTTAATTTCTGCTTCATGCTTATAAACATTGGGGAAGGTGTTAGGGAGGGCCAGTTTAGCAGATGCCCCTACAGCCGTGTTAAAGCCCGGGGCTTGCCACAAATTACCTTCGTTAGTGAAACTCCGAGTTATACGGTTATTTCTAAAGTCGTCGTAAAACACCCTTTCAAAGCTATCTGTATTTATTGGTTTTTTACCGGCATTACTTAACTTAAAGCCTGTATCTTTGAGGGATTTTCCCCAATCGCTCCAAGTTTTGTCGTCATGGGTGTAACGGTGAGGGTGATCTTCTGCATCAATTACTGGGGCTTGAGCATAGTAGGGGTGGTTTTTAGGCAGTTTAGATTGAAAACCTAATCTCTGGGCGGCCCAGCCTGTTAGTTTTTTAACCATGGTTTCTGAAGGCTCAGTTGTGCCTATCAATAAAGCATCTAGTGCCCATTTACTGTTTCTACTGCTGTTACTACCAATAAAGGTTCGGCTTTTGGGTGAGCGAGGTGATGCGTAATAGTCACCTTGCTCAATAGGAATATTAACACCGTTTAGCGAAGCGTAAACCCTGCCATATCTTGTGCCCAACACCACTACATTCCATTGAATGCCGTCAGTAAAAAGGTGTTTAGAGGTGATTAGGCGTTTGTCTAAACCATGTTTAGCTTGCCCTAAGTATTGAATATTTAAACCTGTCTTTTTATTAAACCAAATTTTAGGAGATGATTGCCCAGCTGAATTACCTTGGTTGACGTCTAGTAATACTGTGGTATTTGAGGATCCAGTATTACTATCTATGCGAAATGTCATTAGGTACCAACGGTAATTCCAACGAGCATCCTGTTGACCATTAGATGTTAAAAATTCTCCAGAGTTGGCTAAAAACTCGATGCCATCTTTGTTGCTGATTTTTTGAGGTTGTGCCTGATTCTGATTTTGAGTGAAATCAACATCGCTTACTGTGCCACGACTACCTATATGAGCGACTTTCCCTAAACTTACATCTTCTTGAAAGTACGAGGCTGATATCCACTCTGGATAGATGTAAGGCGACCAAGGTATTTTGATGTTACTCGCAACAATTTTTTCGCTGTTGGCAATTTGAGAAAGTGGGTCTCGGCCTTTTGTTTGTTCTAAAATTGTTACTTTGCCGTCATTATTAGCATCGTAGTTAGCTTTTGTCTCAGGGCTTATCTTTTGAAGTTGCATAAGTAATTTTTTACGTTCAAATTCATCATATAGCACATCTTCATTTCTACTATTAAAGCTGGTGGAGTCTGAATTTAGACTGTTTTGTAATTCTGAAGCATATGCCTCTTTGATTGGGAAAAAATTTTGGGGAACGCTGCCAATCAATATCGCTGACATTAAACTGTATACTTTCATAATGTATCTAAAGTTCAATTTTAATATGTTAGAACAGTCTATGAATATTATAAAAGCATGCATAAACTTTTTATTTAAAAAGTATCTTCGAATATTTCGTTAAAGGTACCTCGATCAATTTATAAACAATACCGCCAATTATTAATGAGGAGACAGTTAGAAATGTTAAATAGAAATAAAGGTGGAACTGGCCTAAAAAAGTTAAAAAAATCTTATTTAGTAAAACTAAACTAAATGTGTGTGAAAGATATAGGGAGTATGAGGAGTCACCTAAAAAGCCTAAAAGATTGTTAATTATTGGACTGATATACCTATCAATTATTGGGTTTAACCAAAGTCCACATTGAAATAAAAACCACATAATTAATCCATACTCTAGTACACGTCCTCCCAAAAACACGGTAATCGATAATAAAAGCAAAACCATAATGGTTGTTTGTTTCCATAAAAGTTTATTTGCTGTGTATATTTGGAAAGAAATAACTCCCATTGCAAACTCTAAGAGAAAGGTATCAAAAAGGAAATTGTTAATTAAAGTATTACCTACAATGGGTAATATACATAAAATTATAAATAACCACTTAAGTTGCAACTTAAGTAGACAAATAATAGAAAATAGAAAATAAAAGTAAAATTCATAGGATAACGTCCACCCATTTTGGACGAGGTATTTCTCGTTGGTTGGAATGAGAAAAATAGACTGTAATATCTTAGTTTCTCCGCCGCTACTGTTAACAAGTGATGGTAGAGTAATATAGGCAATAAGTGCGAAAAAAGTAAAAAACCAATATAAAGGAATAATTCGTATAATCCTGGCTTTGATGAACTTTGGGAAGTTAAATTCCTTGTTATTACATACATAACAAATAATAAAACCAGAAATTATAAAAAATAAGTCAACTCCAGATTGCCCAAAATATAGGATTTGAGCATCACTAAAGTTATTTTGAACAGCTTTAATTGTTGAGTGATAAAACACAACTAAAATTGCTGCTAGACCACGTAAATATTGAATTGATTTAATCATTATTAATAAACAAATATGGATTTAAGAAAGAAAATAAATAGATAAGAAGTACAGCTTGTCCATCAGCCATAAATGTTATGACGAACAGGCAATAGCAATTAAATAGAATCAAGTTATTGGAGAAAGCGTTGGAGAATTTGTTGCTTAAAAAGTGTACTAAAGGAATGCCGAAAAGTATTAACGACCCTATTAACCCATATTTTACTAAGTTATCTACATAAAAATTGTGAGCTCCGTTACCTAATCGTTTGTCAAAATAAAAACGTTGCATGTACTCTGTTATGTTATCTGCTCCTATTCCCAAAAAGAAATTGTCGTTGATAATATGGTAAGAATTAATTAATAAGTTTTCTCTGTGCATGTTAGATGTGTAATAGGTTAACTTTTCATCAATGAAATAATTGCTATAAATTTTTTCAGTTAAGAATTCTCCTGCTACATTCATTAAGTATGGTAAAAACACCAAACTACTTATTAAAATAATATAGGGGACTCCTTTTAATAAGGGCTTTGATTTTATTAACTTTACGCACCACAAGATAATTATAATGAGTAAAACCCCTAAGATACCCTTTCGTTCCATTGACATAAATAAAGGTATTAAACTTATAAAAAATAAAATGTAATGTTTTCTGCTTTTTAGTTGCTCGGCACCTAATAAAAGCAATACCGACAATAGCCCAAATGCATATTTACCATCACTGGCAAGTTTGTAGCGGGTAAACTGTCCTTGAGAAAAGTGTACAAGAATTGTAAATGCCGCCGAGATTGCTAAAAAGATTAATAGCCATTTAAAAAATAATTTACTGTCCCATTGTGTATAAGTTGATGCAATTACAATACAAGCGCATACCCAAAGAAGTTGGATGGTTTCTTTTATGGAGCTAGAGGTATTATTAAGCAGTAAGCCTTGCACTAAAATATATGTAACCATCATCCATAGCGGTAAATATTTTACCTGTAAAAATTTCAAATAAAATTTAGGGAAAATCAATAGTGTTAGCATTAACACAGATGCACATATTAGATCTGCAAGTCTTAAGGTTGCACCAAAAACCTTGTAACGAAACATAGATAAATAACAAGGTAAAATACTCGCGGATAAAATAATTAATAATCGCTTGTACCTAAGCATTTCAGTTGTCTCAGTGTAGATATCCTGAAAAGTAATATTCGCTCTCATTCTATAATCTCGTTGTACAAGCTACGATACATGGTTGCTGCTCTGCCAATAGAAAACATTTTTGCTTGTTCTACTGAGTATTGAGACATATTTGTGTAGAGTTGGTTTGACTCCAATATTTTAGATATCTTAGCTGCTAACTGCTCTTTGTCACCGACTTCAAATAAATATTTAGAGTCAATTACATTGTTTAATCCATCAACGTTTGTGGCAAAACAGGGGAGGCCTGCGGCCATTGCCTCTACTACTGCTAGCCCAAAACCTTCCCAATTGGATGACTGTACGTAAAGATCTAAAGAGTCTAAAAACGCAGGAATGTCGTTTACTTGTCCATAAAAGTGTACCTTGTCTTCTAGACCTATTGATTTTGCGGTATTTTGTAATTGATGTCTTAACTCGCCATCACCAGCAATATGTAGTTCACAATTAAAGGTGTTTAGTAATTTAAGACTATTGATTAATGTATCAATGTCTTTTTGGGGATGTAATCTACCAACCATCCCTATTTTAATTGAGTTGTTATGGCTAGGTGGTGCTTTGACTTTATTAGAAAAACGACTTAGGTCAATACCATTACATATAACTTGGGTTTTATCTTGAGGCCAGTTTAAATCTCTTAATAAGGCTGATTCGACTCCTTCTGATATACAGGCCGTCTTTCGGTACTTACGAAATAGAATGCTTTCTAGAGTTTTTACAAATAGTAAATCTCTACGTCGGTAGTGTGGATTATGCTCAGTCGCAACTATAGGAGTCTTAGTTAGCAAAGCGATATAAATTGATGGGAATAAATGTGCATGTACTAGATCTGCATTATTTAAACGCTTTATGACTCCAAACAGGCCTATGTCTCGCTTGTGGAAAACACTAATGCCTAATTTATCTAGTTCTTCGGTATACTCGTTTTCTCCTCTAGTTAGAATAACTTCAAATTTAAAATCGTCTTTTTGTAATGTCATTAAATCGACTAATAACCTCTGAACGCCACCTAGTCGCTGTAAGTCGTTTGTAATATGAATAATTTTTTTCATTTATTCATCTCACTTACTAACTCAATGGGGCACAGGTTTTCGCTATAGTCATTAATTTCTATTACTTTTTTAATTAATTTTGCAGGAATACCAGCCACTACCTCGTTATTGTCTACATTTTTGACTACAACGGCTCCAGCACCGATAACGGAGTTATCACCAATAGCAATATCACCCACAATATTGGAGTTTGGCCCTATATATACATTGTTACCAACATTAGCTGCCTTTCCATTATTGATGGCGCCGATAGAAGCAAACTGTAAAAGGCTACAATTATTACCAATAACAGTTTTAGCATTAACGACTATATTGCCATGGGGAATGTAAAGGCCGTAACCAATCGGCACTTTAGGGCTTAATTGAACATTAACTTTTTTACCTAATCTGGCTTTTAGAAGTTTAAACAGCGATGCAAAAAAACGATTATTAACCTTGGCCAACCTTAAATACACTTGGAATCTAAAATAACTATTTTTCAAAAACAATTTTGCAAATGAGCTAAATGAACAATCAGAACTATATCGATATAAGTCTGTTTTTATTAGGTTCTTTATAGATAAGGGTTGAATCATGACATAGCCCCGATAACGCAGGTTAGTTTTGAAAATTTAAACTTAATATAGGTTACAGAACGTTTATTAAATTGTTTAAAAATAGGGGTAAATGTGGCGTTAATTACTTTGCACTTTTGAAAAAACAAGCGCCTATCTTTTGGATCTTTTATGGTAAAGCCTTTAAGACTAACCAATACTGAGTAGCGTACTACTTGCTCGACTACGGCGCTTTTAGATGTAAATAGGCCTATATTTGACTGAACCGCATTAATCATATTCAGTAATAAATTGGAGTAATTAGAGTTTCTCCCAGAGGTGGTAGACTCAGTTCGTTTGCGGTAAAAAACCAAGCAATTGGATAGAGAAATACTAGTTTTAGCTTTTGCAAAAGCCTCAATGTTATAGAAAATATCTTCGTATATTAGTCCTTCTGGAAAAGTGATATTTTTTACTAAGTCTTTCTTATACAGGCGAGTCCACACAAAAAAACCATTATAAAAAGGGTTCATTTTGCTTGATGGTAGTTGAGATGTAGTTGTTTCTATTGTGACAGGTAAAGTGCTCGTAAACTCGTTAAATTTAAACTCTATGATGTCGGCGGTAGCCGATGCAACGTAAGGTGATAAGGTTTCCCAATAGTGAGGTGCTATTGCATCGTCTGAATCAATAAAGCCTATGTAAACGCCTTGGGCTTTTTTTAATGCCACATTACGTGCAGCTGCTTGGCCCTGATTTTTGGTTTGCCGTAAAATAATGGATGTAAACTTAACTATAGTTTGGTTGTCTTTGATAAATTTTTCGCATAGCTCGATTGATTTTTCTGGGCAGCAATCATCCACAAATATAATTTCTACATCTTCGGTATTAACCCCTTGTAACAGGCTGTTCATTAAATCAGGTATATACTTTGTTACCTTGTAAACGGGGCAAATTAGAGATACTTTCACCGACATATCAGGCTTCCTGTCTCATATTCGCTTTGAGTTGCTCATTTATAATGCCGTATTCTTTTGCATAAGAGTCTAACATAACAGGCAAGGAGTATTGATGAGTATATATTTCGTATGCTGCTAGTCCGTGTTCAACAATGTTTTGTTTGTTATCTATGTATTGGGTCATTGCATTGTACATAACATCGATATCATGGATAGGGACTAAGTACCCTGATTTTTCTTGGTCTATTAACTCATTGCAGCCACCTACATCAGACGCTATGCAGGCTTTTTTACAGGCCATAGCTTCAATTATGCTGCGAGGTAAACCTTCCCAAAAACTTGATAATACAAATACGTCTGCTTCGATTAATTTATCTGCAAAGTTGCTAACAACACCACAAAAATTGATTATGCCATCAGGGATGTTAGCAAAATAGGATCTTACTTTTTCTTCGTTTTGTCCGTCGCCATAGATACTTAAGGTGAAGGGTTTATTTTCTTTATGTAGTTTGTGGCACGCCGCAGCTAAGGTGACATAGTCTTTTTGATCTTCAAAGCGTGCTGCCGTGATGAAATTTACTGGCCCGTCTGTTAATTTCCACCCCTCGCTAGTTTTACCAAGCATGCCATTTCTAATAACTAATACTTTTTTTTCTGAGACACCAATCCGCAAGTATTCATTTTTATCAAACTCACATACCCCTATTATTTTGGATGGTAAATAAGAAAGCGCCTTTTCTATTACTTGATATCTTTCAAATCCAACGTTTTCTGGGGTATTAACAAAGGGGACTCCGTGAGGCACATAGTAAGACTTTTTAAAAGTGAGCATAGCGGCAATGCGACCTAACGCGCCTATTTTGGCTGTATGCCAAGATACCACTTGCGGCTTTTCGGAGAGTATTAACCAAATTAATTTAAATAAAGAGCAAAAATCACTTAAAAAGCTAACTTCTCTTTTTAAGTTGGGCATGGCATATACCTTAAAACCCGCCGAGCGTAACTTTGTGATAGCTTCTCCATTGCCACCTAAGACATAAACAACTTCTGCCGCCTCTTCACGAAACTTCTCGCCAATTTGACAGATATGTTTGAAAGAGCCAGAAACAATTGTGTCTGAGCGTGTCATTCCTATTAAAACTTTCATGTTGCTACTCCCTTGCTTCGATTTTTATAGTTATATTTTTAGTATTTCTTAATTGGTAAATCTCATCTAAACGTTGTGGATAACGTCTTATATAGGTTTATATATTGCTCGGCTATCACTTCGACGGTAAAGTTTTTTGCTATTAGCTTTGTTGAAAAATCTTGGGCTTCACCTGTATCAGCTAAATACATTGCAATAGCTTGTTTTGCACTTTTGTAAATATCTTCAGCATCGAAACTTGCGGCAATGAATCCATTTTTGTTTGTGAAAATTGCATCGCTAGCTCCACTGACTGGGGTCGAAACTAAAATTTTACCTGTTAAAAGTGCTTCTAGTAGAGAGTTTGAAAACCCTTCTGCTTCTGAGGCGTTCACAAAAATATCGAACTGTTGGATAAACTCTACAGGGTTTGGAACTTCACCGTAAAAGGTCACTCGACTGTTTAGCTTGTTATCACTTATATAGTTTTTAGCTGGAGCCAATGCAGTACCGCTACCAATTAAATGAAAATGAACGTTTTCATAGTCTTTGGCTAAAAGCTTAAAAGATTGTAAAAGCACATCAATTTTTTTGATGCCCTCTAACCTGCCATGGTAAAAAAGGTTAATAGTTGAGTTTGTATTTTTAGTACAATTTATAGGTTTTGTTATTGTATTTTGGGTTAACTTTATATCGATACTATTAGGTATATTAATTATGTTTTTAAAGCCGAAGTCCTTACAGTTTTGCGCAATAACATCTGATATTGCAATGACAGTAGGATTGGTTTTTAGTACAAACGAAGCCATGGGAGGACCAATGATTTTTTTGGCTTTAAGAGCCGTGAAGTCCATAAACTGATTAGAATTACCAACTTTTATTAATATAGGCTTATTAAGTAGTCGTGCTATGCAGCAGCCTACAAATGCACCAAATTTACCTTGGTGGCAGTGAATAATATCAAAGTCTCTTTTATTTAAGGCAGCCCATATAATCACTCTGAATAGCCAATAAATTGAAAATGGCAGCCAGCGGCCAAGTAGATCCGGAGGGATTGGAGAATATAACCTTTCCACTTCGACATCATTAAGTGTTTCTTGCGCTTTTCCCGATAGCTTTTGACGCGAGGTTAATATTTTAACGGTTTGACCGCTAGCCTTAATACCTTTAGAGATTCGACCGCATTGTTTCTCGGCTCCCCCAAATACGTCGGGCATGTACTGACAGGTAAGCATTAAAATCTTCATTATTTAATATATCCTTTTAAATAACGGTTTAACCTTTTTTCTATAATAGAATATGTTAAGCAACCAAATACAACAGAGGTAAATGTAATTAGTAGCCAACTTACTAGAACAGGTATTTCATTTAAGAAAGGGATAGTGAGTTTGCTGACAACCCCACTTAAAACCATAATAGGAAACATGTGAAATAAATATATAGAATAGGACGCATCCCCCAAATAAATGAATACTGGATGGACTTTACTCTCGCGAATGGGCATATAAAAAACGGCAATGGCAAATAAAGAAATGGCAATCGGAGCTCTTGCTATTAAAGAGGGTAATTTCCATAACCAATCTGACAAGAAAAATATTGATAACCAAAGAAGTGCAAATGTAACAATAATAAGCATGTGCTTTTTTGATACTGTCCAACCAAGTAGATAAACACGAGCTAGCCAACCACCAATTACAAACTCAAATAGAACTGGATTTTCTAATAATTTAAAAATAGCAAGACGGGAGTCCAAGTAAGAAGAAATCAACCATAGAAAAAATATACTCCCTGTAATTAACTCTAACCGTTTAGTTTTAGTTATTAATAAAGTGGCGCCAAACAGGGTGTAAAATAAAATCTCGTAATTGAGGGTCCAACCAATTGGCAAGAATGGCACCAATCGCCCATCATAGTAATGTGGAACAAGTAATGCAGAGTAGAGTATATGTTGTAAGTCAAATACAGCTGATGTTCCTGGGATAAGGGCTATAACAACCATAAAAAAAATAGCAACAAACCAGATAGGATATATACGTACAATGCGCTTTTTAGCATAAAGCACTAAGTTGCTAGAATTTCTAGAAGCATAAAAAATGATAAAGCCAGAAAGTACAAAGAATATATCTACTCCTACAACCCCAATTTTTACAAATGGATTTTCTGATAGCCAAAAAATGTGCTCAGCCCCAAACTCAGAAGCGCGTTTGGTTATCAATCCGTGGGCATGGTAAAGAACCACAATAACTGCAGCGTAACCTCGAAGTAATTGTATTGTTTGTATTTTCAATTAAATATACACCTTATTGATAATAGCTAGAGATACTGTAATTAATTCATACAAAAACACGTGCCTAACCCATTTAATTAAAACTTCACTTTTGTATTGGCTAATTAGTTTAGTTATTGGTAATTCTCCTAAACTTTCACTGTCTTATCGCTGATGTTGTTATTGGTTTTTTATAGTTTTCACTTTTAAAATTAATTCTTTCAATTTTTGAGGAAATACCAATTGATAGAAAAGAAAATAAAGAATGCCTCCTAAAAATCCACAACTCAGGACTTTTAAGGTTGTACTAAATTCTGGTGTAAGCAGTGTCTGATATTGATTAATGGAGAACCCCATTAAAATGGAACATATAACAGGAGGACAAAGTTTTAAGGCTATCTGACGAATTGAGAATGAAAAAACTTGTCGTAAGACAATAAACATGACGAATGTAATAGCAGTTGAAATGAGAACCGTAGAGTAAACGACATATTCAATAGAATATTGAGCGGATACACTGATTACTATAACAACAGCAATAAGCTCGAAAATACGTATTTTTAGTGGAATATGTGAGTTGTTTGTTGCGTGACAAATAGGGCCAAAGAAATAATTCAGTGTTGCGCTCATCCCTCCTAAACATAATATCGATAAAAGATGACCACTTGGTAGCCAGTTAGAACCGAAAACTAAATCGGTCAAATCTGCGCCAATAACATATCCCCCAACGAACGTTGGTATAGCAAAGGTTAAGCAAATGCTTATAAAATTTAAATAACACTCGTTAAGTTTATATAGATCATTTTTTAAGGTAGCAAAGGCTGGTAACGAAACATCCACTATGGGCTTTATAGTAAATTGAACTATAGTGTTGAGAAGTTTGTTAGCTATTTTTAAGTAGCCAAGAGCAACAACACCTAAAAAATAACCAACTATTAGCTCAACAAACCTGAGGGTTCCCTGACCAATAAGGGCGCTAGTAACAATTGGGTTTCCTTGTTTTAAAGTCTGAATGACTTCAGAATAAGTTATGCGTATATGTGGACGCCATGAAATGGTCCTCCAAACCAATATTAAATATAGTACGGTTGAAATGACTTTTTGAATAATTAAACTGTAAAATCCAAAGTTATTGTAAGCACAAAAAATAGCAATAGTACCTGCCAAGATCGAGGAAAGTAGAAGCATTAAAGCTAACGGTTTGAACTTAAAATCTCGATGTAAAATACCTTCTGGAGTTGTAGCTAGAGCTTGCATCAATGGTACAACTGACAGTATTTGCAATGAAATGGAAAGGCCCGGTGCTTCAAACAACAGTTCAATATACGGTCCGAGTACTAAGAAGAGTATTGTGGTAAATAGGCCAATTAATAATGTAGTGTTAAATACATTGTTTTCTATTTCTGAATTATCTTGTTTTGAAGAACGAACAATAACTTGAACTAATCCGTATTTCACAATTATATTCGTCAATTCGACAAAAACGATGGCTAAAGCTGCAGTTCCAAAATCTACAGGCGCTAACATTCTAGATAAAAGAATGAAAATGAGTAGGCCTGATAGTTGGTAAGTTGCATTACCAATTAAGCTCCACGCTGACCCTTTAAGTATCTTGCTTGAAAAACTCATTTACTTCGAGCTTTCTTATATTTACTTGGGTTTACTATTTTTTTAAACAATAACTCTTTCAAATACTCAGCGAATATATGCGCTTTTGTAATTTTAACCTCTTTAACATTTACCAGCTCGTAACCTAATGCGTTTAAGGCTTCTGATGCATAATATTGGAAGTCGGCAATATTTTGCTGAGTGAGCTCTTTTTTCCAAGCATCAGCTCGATTGGTATTTGGAGGCTTTCCAACAAGAGTATGTTGTTTTTTAGAAAATTCAGGAACAAACTCTTGAGATGTTGCTTCTCCGTTAGCCATTTTAGGTTTTCCTAAAAACTGTAATAACCTTCCTATTTCATTGGAATGGTTCGAAAGTAGGTCTTCATATTTAACTAAAATAGTTCTATCAGGAAACAAGCTTTGCGTTATAAAACCATATAGTATTTTATTTAGCCAAGCTTTTGATGACTGCAGATATGTGTTTTCACCCCACTCTAATGGTATTTGAGAGCGGGCGACAGCACGTCCATCTCTTACAATACGAATGAAATAACAATCATTAAATATCGAATTTAGCAATTTCGAATACACCAAGTTATTTGGAGAATGATCAATCCAGTAGTCTACTTGTTTGTTCGAGTTATAACGTTTTAATAGACATTCATAGAAATCTTTGTACGAAGAATATTTATGTGTACTAATTCCGTCTAGATCTACATTCCAGTGTTTAAATTTCGGATGAGTATTCAATTTGTCACAATATTTTTCTGAGGAAAATGGTTGAGGAAAACCAACGTCTGTCTTAAACAAAGACTCCGGAGTTACAACGCTGCCATGAATACCTCTCAACAAGCTTGCAAGCATTGTAGTGCCGCTACGATCAGCTCCACCTATAAAAATACACTTCACTTGTTTTCACCTAAATTATATAAATTGAACCAATCAACAAATTGCTGCATTCCATATTCAATACTTGTGTCAGGTTTAAACCCAACCTCTTTTTGTAAACTGTCAATATCAGCAAAGGTCGCTGGAACATCTCCTGGCTGCATTGGCATAAAGTTTTTAGTTGCTTGTTTACCCGCAGCTTTCTCAATCGCCCCAATGAACTGCATTAAAGGTATTGGCTCATTATTACCAATATTAAATACTTTATAAGGCGCTTTACTTGATGATGGTGAGGTATTTAGATCATCAATATTCCTTTTAGGAACAACATCTTGAATACGAATGATACCTTCAACAATATCGTCAATATAGGTGAAATCACGCTTCATTTTGCCGTGGTTAAATACTTTTATTTCTCTGTCATTTAAAATCGCATCAGTGAATAGGTACGGCGCCATATCTGGGCGACCCCAAGGACCATAAACAGTGAAAAAACGTAAACCTGTTGTTGGTAAATCATACAAATGGCTATAGCTGTGTGCCATTAATTCATTTGATTTTTTAGTCGCGGCATAGAGTGAAACAGGGTGATCCACTGCATCGTCGGTAGAGAAAGGCATTTTTTCATTCATGCCATATACAGAGCTTGATGAAGCATAAACTAAGTGCTCAACCTTATTGTGCCTGCATCCTTCAAGAATAGTGGCCATGCCAACTAAATTTGAATCGATATAAGCCATTGGATTTTCGATTGAATAACGTACCCCGGCTTGTGCAGCTAGGTGAATAACTCGTTGAAATTTTTCTTCAGAAAATAATTTAGCTATACCTTCGCGGTCCGCAAGGTCCATTTTGACGAAGGTAAAGTTGTCTAGGTGCTCTAATCGTTTGAGTCGTGCAAGTTTTAAGTTTGGGTCGTAATAATCATTTAGATTATCTAACCCTATTACGGTATGCCCTTTGTCGCACAATTGTTCTGCTACAAAGTTGCCGATAAACCCTGCTGCGCCTGTCACTAAATATTTCACTTATCATTATTCCTTTTATATTTTCTTTATTAATCGATATTCATTAAACAAGTGAGTTGTCGAATGTGTATTATTTAAGATAAATAGGTTTTATGAAATGTTATATTTTGCTTAAAGATACACGATCTCACAGGTAAATATGAATTAGTCATCAGAAATAAGGAGCTGAATGCCTTTAGAATGAGTGTGAGCCCTTTTTCTTTAAAAGTGGGTTTGGTATTTTTTATTATTGCTTCGCAAATCATTGTCCGAAAGCTTAACTTGCTTGATTTTTTATTCATTAATTTTGCTTCCTTGTGCATTTACTGCTCTGCTATAGAGCGTTCCTTCATTAATCTTAAATTAGCTTTATTGCGCATGTGTTACATCATGTTGCAAAGCTCAATTATGATTGTCACTCAGCATAACTTATGCCAATTATTGTTGTTTTATTGGTTTTTATCTAGTTTCTCGCTTTTAAATTGGGCATTGTTAGATACCAAATAGAGACATTGCTCTTATGTTTTTAATGCTACCTTTGTTGCAAAGGTGAGGATACATTAGCTATTGATGTTTATGATTATTTTATACTTGTATTTCACCAAACCCTTTGGGTTTTTCAGCGTGCTGTATCTATTGAGGTACACAGAAAAAATGCAGATTTTAAAGGGTTAACATTTAAATGTTTAATTTTTACACATTAATACCTTACAAAGTATTGGGGTAAATTATGGTGCAAAACTAGTTTGGTTTAAAATTTACCCGCACTTTTCTGGTGCGATGCAAGGGCCGATTTTGTGCGATTGTTTTATTTCTTAGAGTAATTTGCCACATACCACTTTAGATTTGCGCTTGTTCGATAATAGCTTGCTTTGCGTGGTGCTATTAAGCACACTCTTTTGTCGATTTATTCGTACTTACACAGGTAGGTAATTTTAACTTAACCACCTATTAATATTAGAGTTAATGATTACTTATATTTTGCTTGCTGTTGAGTGTTTAAAGCCTTTCCTATTTTATTTAGCCATAAGTTTAACTTTTTAAACTTTGTGGCTGAACTGTTATTTAGCTTGGGCTCTTTGTTTGTAGTGGTCTTAAGTCTTTTTTCTGACATGTTTATTCTCCTGTTTATGGAGTACATCTTGTATTTTTTGTGGCAATATTACGAACAATCAAAATTTACCTTTAATATAAGTTAAACTAATGGATAGGCGTTTAAGACATATTGCGTTATTACGCTGCTTTGATGCAGCTGCTCGGCATCAAAGTTACAGTTTGGCGGCTGATGAGTTGTCTATTACTCAGGCTGCTGTTAGCCAACAAATTAGAAACCTTGAGGAACATTTTCAGGTTAAACTGTTTAGTCGCCAAGGTCGCTCTATGGGTTTAACTAAGCAAGGTAACACTCTGGCTGAGTCTGTCGCTAAAGCGTTCAGTGAGCTGTCTTATGGTTTTGATCGTATTCAAACCGAGCCAGAGAATGGCTTATTAACGGTTACTGCTTCTCCTTCATTTTGCTCTCGATGGTTAGTGCCAAGGTTGTGGAAGTTTTCTGCTGTACATCCAGATATTCAAGTTCGAGCTGTCGCTTCGGCGCAATACGAAGATGTACGCCATTCAGATATCGATGTGGCTATCCGTCAAGGTGAGAAGGTGATTGATAATGTGCATCAGGAGACGTTGTTTATAGACCCTGTCTTTCCAATTTGCTCGCCTAAGGTATATGAAGACCATAAATTAACTTGCCCAGAGCGAATCAGTCAATGTTGGTTGGTAGAGGCGATAGGTGTAGGGCGAGATGGATTTAGTTGGAATGACTGGTTTAAGCTCGCCAAGGTTGATATTGATCCTACCTATTTTAAGTGGATGGAAGTGACCACTTGGGAAATGGGTATCAATGCAGTATTAAGTGGCCATGGAGTATTTTTAACCGCCGGCAGTATGGCCCAAGACTTAATTGATTCAGGTGCGTTAATTAAACCGTTTGATATTCAAATTGAACCAGGCTTAAAGTTTTCATTATTATATGACGAGGAGTCGCCACGTATTACTCGGGTTAAGGTTTTTACTGAGTGGCTGAAAGAAGAGTTGTCTGCAAAAAAAAAGCCTGATGACAAATCAGGCTTTAAAAGAACACACACATAAAAACTATATAATCAGAGAGATAAAATAAGATTTAGTTCAATCGCGGGTTAATTTATTTCTAATAAATAAATAGTTTGCGTTTACAACCTTCATCTTACTTGTGTTTCTTATGTCAATTACCTCTCAGTTTAATGGTGTAATAATTATTAACTCCCAAAAAAAACAATCGCCCTTTCAAGTGTATCAATCTCTGTTGGGGAAGACGTTAGTGTCGGACCTTTCTCAGTTTGCAGCTATTCAGGCATTAGATGAATTATTTGGACAAGTGACAAGCCCAACACCTCAAACTAGAGGAGTTGTTAGAGGTGTATACCTTTGGGGGGATGTTGGTCGAGGTAAAACGTTTCTGATGGATTTGTTTTATCAATGTCTACCGGGTGAAGGTAAACAAAGGCTGCATTTTCATCATTTTATGGCAAGGGTACATCAAGATTTGCATGAGCTCTCAGGTGAAGAAAATCCTTTAAATAGCATCGTCGAAAATTTAGCGAAAAATTGCCGAGTATTATGTTTTGATGAGTTTTTTGTGTCTGACATAGGGGATGCAATGATTTTAGCTGGCTTATTTGAGCGCTTGTTTGCATTGGGCGTCGTCTTGGTGGCAACGTCAAATATTCCAATAGAGCGTTTATATGAAAATGGTTTAGCCCGTCATAAGTTCTTGCCGTTTATTGCTTTGTTACAGCAATATACTCAAGCTATACACCTTGATGGTCAGCAAGATCATCGTTTAACTTCATTTAAAAATATGGACACTCGTAAGCCTTCTACAAATATAGGTTTGGTTGGTGAGTTAGATTTTCAGAAAACCTTTACGGATTTAACCCAAAACCTTAACGATGAGAAGGCGAGTGTTAGGCAAATAATAGTGTGTAACCGGAGTATTCCGGTGGTGCGTTGTGTAGAAACTCGAGGGATCAAACCTGTTGTGTGGTTTGATTTTAAAACGCTATGTGATGGCCACAGGTCTCAATTAGATTATATGGAAATCGCTAATCGTTTTACAACAGTCTTGCTAAGTGATGTGCCTTATCTTGGTGGTGAAGTTAGAGGGTGGATTAAAGCAAGAGGTACCGAAGATGGAGTTGGCGAGAATCAAGCCCTAAGCACTGGGGGGCGAAAGGTGGAATATGCTAGCTCTGATAATAGCGCAAGACGTTTTATTAGTTTGATTGATGAGTTATACGATCAAAATGTAACTTTATATATGAGTTCAGACGTACCACTCGCTGAGCTTTATCAAGAAGGGGCCTTGTTGTTTGAGTTTAGGCGAACCTATAGTCGTTTGATAGAATTGAGTCGCTTAAAGTAGCCCTTTAATGGAGTGATAAGTGCAAGGCTACGGTTCTTCTATGGTAAAGTTTGTTTTTGGTGATTTTACGCACCAACTCAAATTGGGCTTCCCATTTACCACGCTGCAATCTAGATAGCAGTATATGCCTTGGTCTTTCAGTGAAAAGTGTTGGTAATGTCTGTGTGCCTCTTGTTTGCTTTTCTCATATAGATACGAAAATGACAATAACTCCTGAGAATGGGCCAATGCTATGTAGTTAGGGCATAGCCATGCCATTGCCCCCACTAACCATTTATCATGGTTTATATGCTTCAGTAGCATTGGTTTTTCTGCAAGATTTGCTTTTATTTCTAAAGTACTCGTTGCGCCCATTGGCCTTATCTTGATAGTAAAGTGGCATTGGTCGCTTAAAACTATTTGGGAAATAGCTGTAGATATACGCTGCAACACCTGTTTTGTTTCTAGCAATATATAGTCGTCAACTTTCTTTAGTGCTTCTTGTTTAACTGTTTGCCAACTAGTTAATTCGGGGAGTAAATAATCTAATACAGAGGTGTTTGCTAAGACACTCGTGACCAGTCTCTGATGAGAAGGGGGAGTTAACGTATTTATGATTATAGGTGTTGAGTTTTGTACTGTCACTTAAGGCATCGCCTGAATAAAATGTACCACTACGCCTAAATAGCATACTTTGTACCATGCATTTAATTTTCTTAAATATCAACTACATACGACTTGGTTTTTTTGAATGTACTTTCATGACAACTTTTTGACGAGTAGTGACTTAACGTGTATTGGTTGGTATTATTTAATTTAACTTGAGTGCAAAAGGATTGTTATGAAGTGTACAAGTTGTAAAGATGGGAAGTTAAATCCTAGTTTTATTGATGGTCAATTTCGAGCTCATACTTGCTCAAATTGTGGTGGTAATTGGGTGTTGATTGAAGACTATGTGTCTTGGAAAGAGCGAAACCCAGATTATAAATTTTCTGAAAATATAGATGTTTCTGAGTTAGACACCTCTGACAGTAAAAATGCCTTACTTTGCCCGGTTACTCAAACTATTATGCGCAAGTTTAGGGTTTCTGCTAAAAGTGAACATAAGCTCGATTACAGTGCTCTTATTGGTGGGCTCTGGTTAGATAAAGGTGAATGGGAGCTACTTAAATCTGAGGGATTAGCTGGTTGTTTAAATGCCGTTATTACCCAGCATTGGCAAAAAAATATTCGAAAAGATAGTTCAAAGCAAAACTTTGCGGATATTTACGAAACTAAGTTTGGTAGCGATAACTACAATAAGATTAAAGAGATACGAACTTGGCTATTATCTCAAGAGCAAAAGTCTGATTTAAGAGCTTACCTTCTTGCTGAAGATCCGTATTCAGCTGAAAAATAACGTTAAAAAAAGCGGCTTGTTATGCCGCTATTATTGTAATAGTTGATGTGTCTACTTTAAGGTATTAACCGTCTGTAGTGATTTGTTGTATTAATGCTGCTTTGGTTTCGTTGACTTTAGTTTCAGGCACTTGGCAGGTTCCTGCTGCATTGTGACCACCACCTCCAAACTGAAGACATAGCCCACCCACATTAGTTTTAGAGCTTCTATCTAAAATTGATTTTCCTATTGCAAATACGATATTTTGTTTTTGAAAGCCCCATATTTGATGTATTGAGATATTACATTCTGGAAATAGTGCGTAAATCATAAAGCGATTTCCAGCATAGATAGTATCTTCATCACGGAGATCTAAAACAACGGCATTTTGGAAAACAGTTGCACAGCGTTTAACTTGCTCTGTAAATAATTCTGTGTGCTCTTTGTAAAGGGCCACACGTTCTTGAACATCAGGTAATGCAATGATTTCTTCTATAGATTGATTACGGCAACAATCTATTAATTCCATCATCAACTGATAGTTAGAAATTCTAAAGTCTTTGAAACGCCCAAGACCTGTGCGACTGTCCATTAGGTAATTTAGGAGTACCCACCCTTTGGGATTCAATATTTCGTCTTTACTAAATTGTGCAGCATCTGCTTTATCTACTGCTTCCATCATTTCGTCCCATGCTTCAGGGAAAACATCATGCCCGCCATAGTATTCATACACTACTCTCGCAGCAGAAGGGGCGTCTGGGTTGATAATGTGATTACTTTTAGCTTTACCATCTCTTCGTGAAATTTCGCTTAAATGATGATCAAAGGCGACATGGCAGCCGTCGACATAGGGTAGGTTGGTTGTAATGTCATTGGCCGTTATATCAATTGCACCATCTTGCATATCTTTGGGGTGCACAAATTTTATGTCATCAATTAAGTCTAATTCTTGCAATAAAACGGCACAAACTAAACCATCAAAATCACTGCGGGTCACTAATCTAAATTTAGTTTCTAAAGCTGTCATGGTGGACAAGGTCATTCTCCTAACTTGGTCGGTGATGCACATTGTGCATAGATACGTTAGGATTAGAGTAATACCTGTTCAGGTGTTTGTAGGTATGTCCTTGAATACCAAGGTATTGGTGGTGTTTTTACTTTTAATAACAAAATCAAATGGTTAGGTTGTATTTTGAGTTTGAGTATATATGTTTCAATACGATTTTTTCTGAAGTTGTTTTATTTTATCCTGATAGAAGATTCTTCATTATTAGTGAACATGGTCTTATTACCCATAAATTTCTGAAAGAGAGCCTGATGAGCTGTATATGAAAAACTGTCACGCCTGTTTGTATATTCAGAAATCCATTCGATTAACATATTTAAATTTGCGTCCTGGTCTTCTATTGATGCATATTTATGTGATTCCCAAGGGCGTTGTTTAGCGTTGGCAATACAGTCTTGAATAGATAGCTTCATAAAAATAATTTCTGTGGCTGAATCTAATGTTAGCTCAAGTAGGTCGCTATAACAGCCTTCAATAACCCAGCTATCATGATTATTTGTGAAATTATAAATTTCATATTCGGCGTCAGTTAGTGGTTTTCGTTGGGGTGGATTGGTAGGTAACCAAGCTATGGTATCTAAATCTAGATGTGCCAGACCTTCTTTCTTAGATAGGTGTTTTGCAAGTGTAGATTTACCTGAGCCCGAATTTCCAAATATTACAATTTTTTTCAAACTATCTTCTCACTTTTGCTGAAACTTAATGTCCATGCCAAAGGTCTTTATCTTCAATGATGGATTGGTTTTCTTCATCAAAATATGGGTTTTTGATTTCAATTATCCGTCTAGTTTCTAAATTAGCTCTATCAATGTCTTCAGCATAATATTTGTTTAAAATGGCCTGTAATTCACCGTTAGCTACCATTTTTTTTAGGCCAGCTTCTATTCGTTTTGCGATTTCAGGGTAATCTTTAGAAACATAGACAAAGGTTGCCATAGGAATGTGAAGAGCTAAGTTTGGTTCAACTATAATATTTTTTAACTGTGACTTTCGGTTATTTAACTCATCAAATACTTCATATATTGCTCGTGGAATGTAATTAAAGCGCTGTTTTTCTAGCATTAAAAATAGCCCTTCAAAGGTATGAGATACTGTCATATTAATATTGGAGTCATTAAATACTTTGGTTGTTGCCCAGTTTTTCTGTAGCCCTGCCGTCAAGTGATTTAAGTCATCTAGGGTTTTCACCTTTTCAAATTTTGGCAAATCTAATTGGTTTATCAGGAGTAACCTATAACTGAGTAATCCTTTTCTTATTGGTATTTTGATTGGGATAGTACTTCGATCCCAAAGTCGGTTTGCAGGTGCGACATAGGTGTTGATTAACTCCCCCGTTTTCATTGAAGAAAATGCTCTGCCCGGAGTCATATCCACATCAACTGTTTCAAATGTAAATGGGCCAAATTCAGGCGTAGTTGCTTCAAGTGCTCTATAAATTACTTCGTCTTTATGCTGAGTTCGTTTATCAGACTTTAATAGGGGCCTAAGAACTTTAATTTTATCAAGGCTAAATGAATCAAAAGACAGTGATAACAATATCAATGTAGTGAGCACTTGTTGTAATAACGCTGTGTGTTTCATTGTATAGGTTGCCATTGGTTGAGTTAAATAAACCACGCTGTGTCTATATATATAGCTTGTATTAATAAGCTTGTATGCCAAATTTAAGTAATTGGCGTGGTAAAACTTCGTCAAGGTTTTGTATATCTTTGTCAGTTAGCTCTATGAGTTTGAATTTGTTTTTCTTATAAATTGCGAGTTTCTTATTTTTTTTTGCTTGTAACTTTACATCTAGTTTACTTTCCCAGTGTTCAATATACACATTTTCAATTGGGATATAAAAAGCACACCATATTTCTTCTTCAATAGGTAATTTGCGATTATAAGCATGAGTAATGTCTGCCATATAAAGCCAGTTGTCTATGAGCATATCTGTTTTAGATTTTACCCAATGACCATCTACAGAGCAGTAATTTTTTGATGTTTCTTGGTTGTTATCACGAATGTTAGCTTGGCATTCTGACAGTGCATTAATTGAGCCTAACAGTACCGATGAATCAGTAAGTGTTTCGGGCCACTTCACAAATGGGATACCGGTACGTGAGTCTTCATTTTGACGCGCTCCTTGATGTAGGCCATGTTCAGTTGCAACCCAACCTTTTAAGCTTTTTTTAAGCCAGCCCAGCTCTGAAAAAATATGATTGAGCTTATTCGCAGTTATGCCTAAGTATCCCGCTAGTTTAGTGGAGGTGATTATTGCTACTGGGGTATCTGGCGTTTGATGGGCTGGCAGTTTACTTAGATCGAAACTCTCTGGCCATTCGATATAGTTGCCAAGCTTGACTGAAGTTTTGATTTTACCTCCGGCAAGTTTACCTTTAGCTGTGAGTTGCCATTTATCAGACTCCCGAATAATAAAGTTCACCTCAAGGAGTTTTGAGAATAAAACTTTAGGCTCTAAGTTTTGTCGTTTGGCCAACGCCGTAGTTGAAAAGTATTTAATACTTTGCCCCTTTGGAAAAGTGTTATGCCACTTTAAGCCAGAATTAGGTTAAAAATTATTGGGTTATTAAAACGTAAAACGCCATAGAAAAACACCCCATCAATTCTTAAAGGGCATTAGAGTGATATAAAAGTAGAATGTAAGCGTCTACCTAACATAACTTTCATAAAATAGTAAATTTACAGTTCTACTAGGCCATACAACGGTTACTTACATTTGTAAATGTAAGGTCTCCCAAATTAGAACGATTGATGTAAAGCGTTAAGCATGACATTAAAATTAAACTAGAAGGATTAGAGGGGCTATTTGAGACAATTTGCCACGACTTTTGCCGTTTATCACAAGAGTTGGTTTACATTCATAGATGTAGGCAACTAAACCGTTTGTTTTCAGAGAGTTTTCTATTTACTTGAGTGTTTTTAAGTTTGTGTTTAGTACAACCACATTTTAGAAAGTATAAGTATTAGCTTCTTTTTGAGTCGGCCTGCTAAGGATAACGATTGCTTGGCTTTAGAGTTAAATGGGTAAGCTTTTAAAGCGGATGACAAATTATTGTTAAAAGATACTATGCTTGAATAGCATTAAAGAAATGGTGGCCCTTCCCTGACTCGAACAGGGGACCTGACGATTATGAGTCGTATGCTCTAACCAACTGAGCTAAAGGGCCACATCTAACATAATGATTTTGAAAAGCTACGCTAACCAAAATCGAGCCGCAGTATAATCAGTTTTTTCGGGGTTGTCATCTTACTTGTTATATAAAAAAGTTTGGTTGCTGGATTTTTCATCAGCTAAGCCTAATGTAGTTATTTTTATTCTTTTAGATCTCCTTAAAATGGTGAGTTGATCTAACCTTCATTTAAACTCTTAAGTTACCTAGAAATGTAAGTTTAGTTAGAAATAACCTTGTAATGGTAAAGTTTTGTATAGAAAAAGAACACCAGTCAGATTTTATTGCCCTATAACTAACAGGTGCAAGGCCAAATAAACTTTGGTATCTTCTCTGTACTAGATGCATTTCACGCATTGAATTGGAGATTAAAGTGACAGAAAAACCTTTTTTAGTAAGTGGTCGTAATACCATTATCCATAAAATCAGAAAATTAGATTTATTGATTGTAAACGGAGATGACCACCCGCCAGTAATTGTAAGCCATAAAGGAATTAAAGAATACTCTGGGCCTATTCCTGAGAATAAACGAGAAGCCAAGTCTCTAGACCTCGAAAAAGTAGACATTAGTAGTATAGATGTATTTGGCGAAGAGAAGATTTTAGTCTTCGTTCAAACTATTAATGGTAAAGAGTACAAGGTTGATTATAGTAAATATGGCACTCCCTTGTTTATCAAAATCCATCAAGAGAATGCTTTTTAAAGCATTGCCAAATGAGTATTTATTAAAGCCCTGTTATCAGGGCTTTTTAGTTTCACACATACTCATTACAACCCTGACATAGCCTATTTCGATAAAGGAAGTGAAGATGTGGCCAAATGTTGCAGTTGATTTCAAGCTAGTAACTAAATATGTCTCGTTCAGTTTTTTGTGAAGTTTGTCTTACTTACTGGGTATTTCGTCACGTTTTCGTTCCTTAGTAATATAACGCTTCTACACTTAAATTGTCGGAGTAGTGACCGATGAATACATGATTTATTAGGGAAACCTAAAACATGTATTGTTCCTTGGATTTAAAAGGGCTGCTGCTGTAAGGCACAGCCCTTTTTTTATGCAGTGTATAAGCAAATAATCTTATAATGGCTACTATAGAAGAAGCTGAAAGCTGGCTTAAAGAAGTCTGTAACGCTGAAATTGATTTTCGATTTAGGTGTCGCTTCATACTTGGATGGCTTTGGGCGTGGTTTTTGTGAACAATCGTCCTTGAATTTTGCAATAATACCCTCAAGATCAAACTCATCTATGATAAGGCGAATAATAGCATTCCCTTACAGCGCCTTAAAGGAACCATGTTGACTATTAAACTCGGTATAGTGATGGACCCCATCACTTCAATTAATATAAAGAAAGATACTAGTTTTGCCATGTTGTTAGATGCACAACAACGTGGGTATGAGTTGTTTTATATGGAAATGAGCGACCTATATTTGCAAAACGGTAAACCGATGGCTCGTATGCAGGGCTTGTCAGTGCAGCAAGATGTAAGTAATTGGTTTACGTTACAGCAAGAACAGTATTTGAGCTTGGCTGATCTTGACGTGATTTTAATGCGTAAAGACCCTCCCGTTGATAACGAGTTTATCTATGCCACACACATGTTTGAGTTGGCTGAGCAAAGCGGTACTTTGATTGTGAATAAAGCACAAAGTCTACGGGATTTTAATGAAAAGTTATTTACGTCTTGGTTTCCAGATTTAGTCGCCGATACTTTAGTTACACGTGATTCAAAACTTATCCGTGAATTCCATAAAACGCACCAAGATATTATCTGTAAGCCATTAGACGGTATGGGCGGAACGTCAATCTTTAGGGTTAAAGAAGACGGCAATAACTTAGGAGTTATTATTGAGACATTAACAGAGCTGGGTTCTCGTTATGCTATGTTTCAAAAGTTTTTACCTGAAATCAAAGATGGCGATAAACGTATTCTAATTGTAGACGGACAAGTAGTGCCATATGCTTTGGCTCGATTACCCACAAAAGGTGAAAACCGTGGCAATTTAGCTGCTGGTGGAACCGGTCGTCCTCAACCTCTATCTGAATCTGATTTAAGAATTGCTGAAACTATAGCGCCGTTACTGGTAGAAAAAGGGCTTATTTTTGTTGGGCTTGACGTAATTGGCGACAGAGTGACGGAAATAAATGTGACGAGTCCTACTTGTGTTCGAGAAATTGAAGCGGCTTATGATGTCAATATTACTGGTATGTTGTTTGACGCTATCGAAAAACGAGTTGCAGCTATTCGTAACAGCTCTACTAAAGAAGGTTAAGACCTAATGCAAAGTTTGCAAAATTATCTGTTGATAGCGACTCCTTCGATGGAAGATCCTTACTTTACAAGAACAGTAACCTATATTTGTGAACACAACGAAAGTGGGGCGATGGGATTGGTGATAAATCAGCCTGTAGGTATGGAGTTAAAAGAGTTGGTTAACCAGGTAGATGAAAATGCCGAAGTAATTGATGCTAAAGCAAATGAAATTGTGCTTGCTGGTGGCCCAGTCAGTCAAGATCGAGGGTTTATTTTGCACACCTCGCAACCCGGTTGGAGCTCTAGCTTAACTATGACGCCTGAGATTATGGTCACTACGTCTAAAGATATTATTTCGTCTCTGGGGAATGCACAGGCACCTGAAAAGTCTTTAGTGATTCTAGGCTATGCAGGTTGGTCTGCGGGTCAATTAGAAGAAGAGATCCAAACTAACTCTTGGTTAATGGTAGAAGCTGATACAGAACTACTTTTTGATGTGCCAATCCATAAAAAGTGGGAGACTGCAGTGCATCGTCTTGGGGTAGATGTTTGGCAACTAGGGCCAGACGTAGGCCACGCATAAGTGGCTAAGCAAGGACAACGCACAGTACTGGCATTTGATTTTGGTACCAAGAGTATTGGTGTTGCTGTTGGTCAAGAAATTACAGGAACCGCCTCTCCATTAGACGCGTTGAAGGCCGTAGATGGTATTCCTAATTGGGACTTGGTTGCTAAAGTGTTTGATGACTGGTCGCCACAATTGGCTGTGGTGGGTTTACCGTTAAATATGGATGGCACAAATCAACAAGTCACGTTTGCTGCTAAAAAGTTCGCTAACAGACTCAATGCCAAGTATCGAGTTAAAGTAGAAACTTGTGATGAACGATTAACCACAGTGGATGCTAAAGCGAGGTTATTCGAATTAGGCGGTTATAAAAAGCTAGATAAACAAAAAGTAGATAGTGTCTCTGCTTGTTTGATTTTTGAAAGCTGGGTGGAGTCTCAGTATTAAACGCCCGATGTAAGAGAAAACTAAGCCCTCAGATTTAAGGGCTTAGTTACATCGAAATTAGTCGTTACTATGTAGGCTAGCGTTTAAACCACCCCATTTAGATGAGTCAGCCACTACCGCTTCAACCACACCTGTTTGACTATTTCGGCGGAATAACAAACCGTCCATACCTGATAATTGGCGCGCTGCCACTACTTCACCATCAGGTGTAGTGACTTTAGTTCCGGCTGTTACGTATAAGCCTGCTTCTACGATGCAGTCGTCACCTAAAGAGATACCAATACCGGCGTTTGCACCAACCATACTGCTTTTGCCGATAGAGTTAATGGTTTTACCGCCACCAGACAACGTCCCCATAGTTGATGCGCCGCCACCAATATCAGAGCCATCACCAACCACTACACCTTGTGAAATACGCCCTTCGACCATAGAGCTACCTAATGTACCAGCATTAAAGTTTACAAACCCTTCATGCATCACTGTGCTGCCAGACGCCAAATGAGCACCCATGCGCACTCTGTCGGCATCGCCAATACGCACGCCTTCAGGGATAACGTAGTCAGTCATTCTTGGGAACTTGTCGATAGAAGTCACTGCTAAGTGATGTTCTTCTTCAGCAATAAGCTCGCGTAAAATTTCAACTTTTGCAGGTAATACCGGGCCAGCTGAGGTCCAGGCTACATTTGTTAATAAACCAAACACACCTTCAAGGTTAATTTGGTTAGGTTGTACGGCACATTCTGATAAAAGGTGTAAACGTAGATATGCGTCTTCTGCTGACTCTGGTTTTGCGTCTATGTCGATAGTGATTTCAACATACTCACCTTTGATCAGTCCGACTTTACTCGCTAAACAGTTACGAGAAATATATTTATTACTACGAGGAAACCATACATCTAAGGTTTTGCCACTTTCTACATCGAGGTATCGATGACCATTACGAGTGATTGTCATACTATTGTCCTAAAAAGGGATTTAATTATTGGGCAATTATCCCTTTTATTGACCTTGTTCGCAGCCTATTTTTGTTTATAGGTTATGCCAAACCTATTATTCACCTTGCATATTCTGCAAGGTAGCCAAATAGAGGTTTTGCTTTAGGTTTAAAGGGTTAATAGTGGAGGTGTAACTTTTTTCGCTGGTGTCTTAGCTATGACCTCTGTAATTGCAAAATTATACAATTCTAGTTCAACTCCTCTGCCGTTCATATTTGCGCCACTTTTATCAAAAAAGCAAAAGCTTAATACTTGGGTGAAATTGTTATGTTGCCATAGGTAGCAGCGGTCAAAACCGGTATGCATGAGTGCATACCCTTCTTCATCTTTTACAAGCTTTGCACTTTTAGATATGTTTTTATTTTCTAAATATTCAAGAGCGAGTGGGTGTATCGATTCGCCATCTTGCAGCTCATCAATAAACTGCTCTAAGGAGACACTCTCCTTTTGTTGATTACTGATTGCATTGGCTTGCGCCATTGAAAACGGCGCACCATATTTTTGGATGACAGCTTGCAGTGTTTGCTCTTTTACTGGGGTAATATCGAAATAACTATCTTTTAATAAATAATTCATACTAACACGATTTATAAAGCCACTATCTTTGTTGAAGTAAAGAGATAGCTGCTGATTAAGGCGGGTTCCCAAGTAAGCTTGGTCAAAGCTAAATTGAATTTTATCGCTACGATAGCCCCCTCGAATCCTACCTAAGTCGCCCCCTTGGGAGTCTAGATTAATGGCTTGTGATAGTACATTATCTCCAATTTTCACCCCTTTAATATCAAACAGTGTAGACGTGTTTATAGCAGCTTTTGGCAGGGTAGCGTTTTTATCAAAACGTTTTAAACCACTTAATGTTTCGAATGGATGAGGTGTCGCTTGGGCTACTATCGTCAATAATGCGGAAACTAGTATGAGTATTCTTAACAAGGTTTTGGACCTTTAATCTGCAATTTAAGTTAGAGTAACATTAAAATTGACGAAGTTTGAATACTGGATATTGTGATTCAAGGAAACGCAGTATTCGCTAACAGACTTAAGTCTGTCTGCTAGCGGCTAGATTTAGTCTATTTCTATATTTAGCATCTTTGAAACAGTTGCAGTTCCACCTGCTGTCACCTTAGTGATTCTGTCATTTTTTAGTGTAAGCAGTACCTCAATACAACTCGGTGATGCTGGTTGCATAGCGTAACCCTGTTCTATAACGAAGGTGTTTTTGTTAATCTCCAAGTGATCATGTAGGTAACAAGCTAAAGGACCAGCAGCCATACCCGTGGCCGATTCTTCATCTATGCCATAGAATGGCGCAAACATTCGGCTTGATGCGTCTCTTTTCCCTTGATTGGTTTCGGTCGTAAAAACATAAAATCCAATTAAATTATATTTTTTTGAAAGGTTAGCTATCAGTGTTTGATTTGGTTTTATAGCGGTTAAATCACCTTTACTTTTGACCCCAACAATCAGAAAGCTGTTACCGGTGTTAGCAATCATTGGAGCGTTTAACAGCTGATTTTGAGTGATCCCAAGGGCTTCCAAAATACCGTGATGGTCTGAATCTACATTTTGATATGTTGGGGCTAGTTGTTCCATATAGGCGAAGTTGCCTTTTATTTCGATCTCTCTGTTACCTTCGATAGTCTCTTTTGATGTTTTGGGGTTAGCAATTAAATTAAGTTGAGATAAATAGCTAAACGTCGCTATGGTTGCGTGACCGCAATGGGCGATTTGTTTTTCAGGTGTAAAAAAATCAAGTTTGAAATCAGCACTGCTAGATTCCGAGACAAAAGCAGTTTCTGATAAACCAACTCGTTGTGCGATAGTGAGCTTTTGGGTCGAATTTAAGGCGTCTGCATTAAGCACTACACCCGCTGGGTTGCCCCCTGTAGTACCATCAGTAAAGGAATTCATAACCGCGACATTAATGTTCATTTTAATTTCTCCTGTGTGATTGGAATGCCATGGTAATTACCTAGACCATACTCTAGGTCAAGACTTTTTTAACCGTGCGACTTTTTCACTGGTCACATCGATGTAATGTTGCAGATCAGCTTGTTGTTGGTAAAGGTTGTTTAGATGGTCTTCTAAAATATTTAAGCTGGCGAGGTTGTTATCACTATAAAAGGCGTGAGCATAATTTTCGATTCGGCTTAATGGCATGCCAGAGTTTTTCATACAGGCAATCCAATTTAAAAGTTCCACATCTTTAGAGTTATACACTCTATGACCACTATCATCTTTTTTTGCCCGATGGATAAGGCCTTTTTTTTCATAAAATCGAATGGTGTGAATGCCTAAACCTGTGGCTTTACTAATAGCTCCAATTTTCATACTGCTGGACTCTACAAATGAACTTGAGGTTAGCTTATCAGGCAATAGTGTTCCCTGCAGCTTGGGTAACTGAGTGTTGCGAATTTTATGTCAAAAAAAGTAGTATGGTTGTTTTAAATAATCATTATCATGGTTATGGGGTTTGAATTAATCCCTTACAGTATTGTCATATACCTGTCAGTGGAATTTGGTAAATTACTGATTATTAAAATCATACACATGGAGTAGCAGAGTTAGATGTCTAAATTTACATTGCCCTTTATAGTTTTCGTCACGTTATTGTGGACGTTTGCTTGGCCGAGCCACGCCAAATATACCGAACTTTTTAAGCAACAAGTTATTCCGTTAGACTTTACAGTAACTCAGCCCGTCTTAGCCGCTGATGTATTAGTTGATGAGGGGATTGAATTAATTGTAGTGGGGGTAGATGAACAGCAACAGCGTACTTTGTTGATCTTAAAATCAAACCCTGAGACAGGGCAATATATTGCACATGAAAGCATCGCTATTGACCCTAAAGCATTCGCTTATGATGTGGGAGAGGTCGATCATACTGGTTTACAAAGCCTTTATTTTTTATCAAAAGACTTAGTCACTAGATATATTCCTACCCACATGTCACATCCAGCAAAAATGCTTGAGGAAGAGCGAGTATCTTCTTTGTATTTGGTTAATGTTGCTGACGTTTTTATTCATCAAAATTTTATTCAGGATATTAATAATGATGGGTTAAACGACTTAGTGTTACAGAGCTTTGAGTCTCTTAATTTATGGTTGTCGGATTGCTGCGGACTAAGGCACCCCCAACAATTGCCTATCGATTCAAGAATAGAAATGGAAGAAGACCGAGTTTCATTTTATGAGAACGAGCTTTTTTTTGAAGATATGAACTTCGATGGTAAAAGCGATTTAATCATTGTGGAGCAAGGCGCCCTTAAGGTTTTTCTGCAACAGTCAGATATGCAGTTTTCAATAGAGCCAACATTCATACCATTGGCACAAACTATACATGGCTTGAACTGGTGGGATATGAAAGGTCCTAATGGTAGGGGGCTAAATCAAAGCGATTTAGAACATCGTACTGTTAAAGAGATTACAGATCTCAATGGTGATGGTATTCCAGACCTAGCCGTACAGTTTACCCAGAGCTCAGGTGTATTAGACAAGAATATCGAATTTGAATTTTATTTTGGGCAGAAACAAGAACAAAAACTTAAGTACTTAGAAGAGGCTAATACTAGTGTTGAGTGGGATGAAACTTTATCTGGATTGGCATTTGTTGACTTAGAAGATGATGGTATTCAAGAGGTCTTTGTATCCTCATTTGATATTGGTATTTCTCAGATTATAGGTGCACTTTTATCTGGAGGCATCGATCAAGATGTATTGGTGTTTGCCATGGATGAAAATGGCCAATACCAGAAAAAACCTTTAGTTAGCCAAGAAGTAGAAATGACCTTTAGTTTATCTCAAGGTGCCACTGGGGAGCCCCTTATCAAAGTGGTAGATGTAAATGGTGATACATTTAAAGACATACTGTTTTCTGATGGGGACTCTGCTATTCGCGTACTCTTTGCCACCCCAGATGGTAAAAAACCGTATGCTAGGCGCTCTTTGAGACAGAAAATGACCATGCCACAAAATGCGTCATCTATAGATTCTGTAGATTTAAACAAAGACGGGAAGTCAGATTTAGTCATTCACTATGGGCAACTCGATGCTGAAGAGCTTCATAAACAAATAGTGGTGTTGTTGGCTAAATAGCAGGTTTTTGCAACAGGGTTTAGCATTCCTGTTGATTATAAACCGCCTGCTAAATCTAAAAAGTTACCCGTTGCAAAAGAAGATTTGTCTGAGGCTAGCCAATAAATAGCTTCAGCTACTTCTGCGGGTTGTCCGCCTCGTTTCATGGGAATGGCATTTTTTAAACGTTCTACTCTTTTGGGCTCACCACCATCGCCGTGCATATCAGTATAAATCAATCCTGGTCGAACACAGTTTACTCGTATGCCCTCCGCAGCAACTTCTAATGATAGCCCTTTTGTTAGCGTATCAATTGCACCTTTAGATGCCGCATAATCTATATATTCATTAGGTGAGCCAGTTCTAGCGGCTGCCGATGATACGTTTACAATAACCCCGCCATCGCCACCATAGGCAGTAGACATTCTTTTTACCGCTTCGCGGCAACATAAAAAATATCCTGTGATGTTGGTTGTGAGTACTTGGTTGATACGGACAGCTGTCATATTTTCTAGGCGAGATTGCGTTTTTAACATTGCTGCATTGTTTATTAAAACCGATACAGTCCCTAGGGTTTTATCTACTGTTGCGAACATGCTAGTCACGTCAGTTTCATTGGACACATCAGCTTGAATGGTGATACACCTTCCTCCATCAGAGGTGATAGCCTGAGCGATTGACTCAGCGGCTAGCTTATTAGATTTATAGTTGATGCATACAGCATAACCTTGCTTGGCAAACAACTTCGCCGTCGCCGAGCCTATCCCACGGCTGGCGCCGGTAATTATGGCTACTTTGTTTGTTGCCATTTATTTTCCACCACTTGCTTTTATTATTAAACTTGCCATTTCAGCTAGGCTTACCTTTTTATCCATTGCCTGTTTTTGCAATGCTCTGTGAGCCTGAGACTCATTGTAGTTTAGCTGTTGCATAAGCAATAGTTTGGCGCGGTTAATGGTTTTCTGTTCGGCAATTGCTTGTTTCGCAAGTTCTAGTTCGTTTGTCATCTTTTTAATATTTTCAGATTGCTCACGAAGTAAATCGTATAGGGAGTTATCTGCAAGATCATTTAACTGAGAGTTATAGGCTTTAGGGATATTGTCAGCGGATATGTCGAGCACCATATCCAAGGTGAGTTCAGGAGAAAGAGTTGACTTGGGCCTCAACTTTTTAACGCGTTTTTTATGTTCTAATAATTCTTTATCTGCCTGCTCAACCCGTTGTTTTGCCACCTGTAATAGCCTTGAAGTAAGCTGTTCTTCAATTGCTCGCATACCATCAATACGCTGGGTGGTAAGCTCGTACCATACTTCGCTAATTTCTGACGAAATCGCTGAGCCATCAGCCAGTTGTTGAATCATGGTACGCATTTGTTGCAACTGCTTGTTTGTATCTTTGCCTTGTAATGAGTGCCATAAGGTATTTTCTTGATTCGAAGCAAATTCTTCAAAGGTTGTAAAACTATCGGTCTGGGCTTGTTGTAGCTGAATCAAACTCTCACACAGAGACTGGTCGAACATGCTTTTTGAAAACCCTAATGCGCCGCAAGCTCGCTCTTGCCCTGCGTATTCTTTACCTTGAATGAAATTAAATAACGCCACTAATATTTTGGTAATACTTGGGTCACTGCCTACATCAGCCGCTTCAAAAACCACTGACAGCAAGCCTTTAATAAGTTGGTTGTAAGCTTGCATTGACTCTATGGCCGTCAGCTCTTGCTTTTGTACCTTGTATCTCAGGGTTGAAATATAATCTAACCCTTGTAGGGCTAAGGTAATGGTGTTCAACAAACGCATATTGTTGGATATATCATCTGAGTGCAGATATTTAGCTTTTAATTGGCTTCGCAATAACTCTTCTGCTCGAATTCCCTTATCAATTTGATCTTTATACTCTTGTTCAAACCTTCTATTTGCACTGCTTATAAAGATGTTACTGATCCCTCTTTCTTTTTGCAGTTGATGGATGAGTTCAGAAACCGTTGTCACCACTTGGCAATTAGAGGCAACTAATTGTAGAGCATTAATTTCAGCGCGTTTAGTGGCTAATAAAAATCGTTTGGTGACGTCGCTATGGGCGCTCATTACTAGTTAGGCCTACTTTTTAAGTTTTATGTGCTTACTATAAAGGATTATTATTCTTGGGTTAGTCTAACTAAATAAATTTATGGAAATAACCATAAAATATAAATAACTGAGGTATATGGTTAAGTTAATTTGCCAATTAGGCTGCTGATTTTGTTACTATGGTGAATATGGAGTGTGAGGATTTATGTCATAACCTCAACGTTTACGCAGAAATTATTGCAGCGACTGGTGTCGCTTAATTATAGGACCAGATGAAAATACCTAAAAGACTACAACCTTTGGTTGCTGATGGCTTAATTGATGAGGTTTTATATCAATTGATGAGTGGCAAAGAAGCAACTGTTTATGCAGTGCGTTGTGGTAAAGAAGTCCGATGCGCCAAGGTCTATAAAGAAGCAATGAAGCGTAGCTTCAAAAAAGCAGCCCAGTATCAAGAGGGCAGAAAAGTACGTAATACTCGCCGAGCTCGTGCTATGGAAAAAGGCTCTAAGTTTGGTCGTAAGCAACAAGAAGAAGCGTGGCAAAACACTGAAGTTGATGCGCTTTTTAAATTGGCTAAAGCTGATGTAAGAGTACCCGAGCCATATGGCTGTTATGATGGTGTACTGTTAATGGAGCTAGTCACAGACGACGAAGGTGAAGTTGCGCCTAGATTGAACGATGTCTCTATGGATGCAGAGCAAGCCAAGGAAGATCATGCACTTATGATGGTGTATGTGATGAGAATGTTATGTGCGGGTTTAGTGCATGGCGATTTATCAGAGTTTAATGTGTTAGTTGATGATTACGGCCCCGTGATTATTGACCTGCCACAAGTAGTCGATGCTGCCGCAAATAATAATGCTTTTAGTATGTTGCAACGTGATGTGCGTAATATGAACGAGTATTATGGCCAGTATGCTCCTGAATTAATTCATACCCGTTATGCCGATGAAATGTGGGCCATATTTGAAGCCGGAGAGCTGACCCATGAGACGCAACTAACTGGAAGCTTTGAAGACTCTGGTGAAGCTGCCAATGTGGACTCAGTGCTTGAAGAAATCAAAGCCGCTTTTGCTGAAGAGCAAGCTCGTCAAGAACGTATTAAAGACGCTAACGAAGCATAGCTCCAGAGCAAACCCTTACCAATTACTCTGTCAATTTAACCTGTAGCTTTGAGCCACAAGCTTCAGGTTGCGTTTAAGTTGCAACAAGATATTCGGTTTAACTCAATTGATTTACCTTATTGATAAATATAGGTTGCCCTCTATTCTGCGTTTTCATTATGCACTAGGCCTACTTAATCTGAATACTGGATAAGCCAAACCTCTCGTTAACGCTCTTTTTGTGCCTAGCGGCGTTTGATTGTCTAGTTATAACACGTTATTACGTAAGACAATCCGCCTTGCTATACACGAAAAATTTCGTCATCGATTGAAGCTTTAAAAGAAGAAACTTGAACGGATAGTAATAAGTTATTGAATTATATTGTTAAGTTAAGTTTAAACGATACTTCTTATCCAGTATTCAGGTTACTTCATTTTAGTTAGTTATTTTTCACGTTTTGTTTGCTAGCAGCGAACATGGTTGGTTATTTCTGAGTAATAGTATTACCAATATGAACGAGTAGCTGTTGTTGTAGATGTTAGATTTTTCTACAAATTGGTTATATAGGTGTGCTGTTATCCGGTCAATTTTTTGCCTAAATGAAATCGTTTGCTTAAGAGTTATTATTCCAAATAATTTATATTATCTAATTGATTTTAATGAATATTAATTCTATATCAGGATTGGTATTACCAATTTGTGTTAATTTTTTGTTTTAAATGTATGTATTTTGTGTGATTTTGGTAACATCCTTTGTTAAGGTACCACTTACTGATATCTAGATGTCGACAGCGATAAGAGAACTTGGATCTCAGAAAAGCTAGACTAAATACTGAAAACAAAGGATGAATAATGAACAAAAAATTATTAGCAATAGCAATTGTTACTGCGTTATCTGCATGCGGTGGTAGTAGTAATGATGATGACTCTCCAGCAAATAGCAGTGCCACCTTTTCTGGGGATCTGAGTGGCTCATTAACATCTGTAGACACAACTACTTCTGGTGCCTTGTCTGTCTCAGATCCTGATGATGGCGAAGATGCAGCCCTTGCTCAAGCTGATACTGTTACTTCATATGGAACCTTTACCATCAGTGCTGTAGGTCAATGGACTTACACTCTAGACGCTACTAATTCAGATGTATTAGCCCTAGTTGGCAGTACTAGCAACTTATCTGAAGCAATTACTGTGACCTCGGTTGATGGCACCACTACCACCATTGCTATTTCCATTTCTGGAGTGGATAGCACAAATACGCCTGCTGAATTTACTGGTGATAGCACCGGGAGCCTGAATGCAGATGGCACCACTACCACCGGAACGATAGTGGTTACCGACCCAGACTCAGGAGAAGATGAGGCGGTGGCCCAAAGTGCAGTGGCTACGTCGTATGGTAGCTTCACTGTAAGCGCTGGCGGACAGTGGACATACACAGTAGACAATACCAATGCTACGTTAATTGCTTTAGGTGCCAACGACAGTGTAGATGACACCATCACCGTCAGCTCTGTGGATGGTACGGCGATTACTTTGACTATTACCATAAGCGGGGTAAATGATGACCCTACTTTTGGCACAGGTAATGGCGTAGACAGCTCGTCAATCAGTAATAATGAGAGCTCTGCTATTAGTGGTGGGTTAACTATCACTGACGAAGATACAGATGAAGCTGTTTTTACCCCGCAGACTTCAGTGGCAACCAACTACGGTACATTTTCGATAGCCGCCGATGGCATGTGGACGTACACCTTAGATACCACCAATACCACAGTGTTAGGTTTGGCGTCTGATTCTGATAGTGTGGTCGATGAGATTACCGTAAGTTCAGCTGATGGTAGTAGTGCTACTATTTCAATTACCATTTCTGGTGTTAGCAGTACAACTACCGAGTTAACGAAGGGAAGTATTGGTGACAACGATAGCGTACCTGCCGTTAACTGTACTGTCACCGTAAGCTCTACAGGCGCATTAGAAGATGCGGTTAGTTATGATATGACACCGGGCGAAACCGTATGTTTAGCTTCAGGCACTTACGGCGACTTCGAGCTGAGCTTTGGTGGCGCAGGAACAGAAGCCTTGCCCATTACTGTCGCTGCAGAAGTACCAGGTGAAGTCATCATTAATGGTGAATCTTCAATTGGAATGACAGGTTCGTATGCTGTTTTTCAAGGCTTTGTATTTAAAGATGGCAACATGGATAGCAGTTTATTGCAGACCCGAGCTAACAGTAATACAGCATGTAATAACTGTCGCATCACTGAAAACACCTTTGTGAATATGGATGCTGGCCAAGACAACAGCACCAAATGGTTCCAAATTTATGGCAGTGGTAACCGCTTTGACCATAACTGGGTATCAGGCAAAGAAACCCGCGGAGCACTGTTTATTGTAGAACGAGGTGATGATCCTGGCACAGAAGACAGAACGCAAATTGACCACAACTATTTTGCAGACCGCCCACCTATTGGCGGCGTAGCTTATGCTGATAATAGCGACAACGAATATGAAGGTATTCGAATTGGCACCAGCTCTACCCATACTAGTGATTCATTTGCGGTGGTTGAACATAACTATTTTGAACGTATAGATGGCGAAGCTGAAGTTATCTCAGTGAAAGCGGGTGGTGTAACGGTTGCACATAACACTATTCGTAACAGCCGAGGCTCAATCGTCAGTCGCCACGGCGAAGGTACCACTATCGATAATAATTATATTATTGGTGACGGCAACCCATTTGCGGGTGGCGTAAGAATAGTCGATGCTAACCACAGCGTAACCAACAACTATATTCAAGGTGCCCGTAATCCTAGTTCAGGTTTTTATGGTGGTATTTTAATAAGTGCATCAGATGGCTCAACCTCAAATGGTTACCAAGATGTAGAAAATGTATTAGTTGCCAACAACACAGTGGTTGACAGCGTTAATAGTATTAATCTGTTTGCTGGCAACCAAGATGACAATCCTGATAGTGTTTATTTTGTGAATAATGTAGTTGCTGATGCTATTGGCCCAGTGTTTAGAAATGCTGACGAAATGCCTAATAACTCAATATTTGCTGGCAACTATATATACGGGCAGAGCCTTGCTGATGACGAAGACGTAGTCAGTGTTGACGGGTTTACCTTTGCTGACCCCATGTTAAGTGCAGACAGTGATGGTTTATATCGCCCCACCGAAAATAGCGCAGACTTGTCTGCTGATTTAACAGCGGATATTGGCAGCTTTGCACTACCTACAAAAGATATGGACGGGCAGACTCGTTCTGACAGTACTGTATCTGGTGCTGATGAAATACTATCAGAAGTGCTAGCTGCAACAGATATGCGGGGCTTGTTAACACCTGATTTAGTTGGGCCGCTAAGTTATACCGCACCTGTCGGTACGCCTTATATTGCTCAGGTAACCATTAGTAATGATGACTTTGACTCTCAAAACTTTACTGGTTGGACTAACACAGGCGCAGAAATAACCACAGATACTGATGAAGTATTCTCAAGGGGAAGCAGTGTCAAATTTGACAGTGCCACAGACTCAATAACACAAACCCTTACCACCGAAGAGAACACCAATTATACTTTGTCGGCTTATATTTCTGGCCCGGGTAAACTGAGTGCTGATGTGGGTGGTGTGATGTACTCAGCTGAATCAAACTCTGATAATTATAACTTCACGACAGTCAGCTTTAATTCAGGTACGGCTACCAGTGTAGAAATTTCTGCTTCAATTGATGACTCAGTGTTATTGAGCACAGATATTGAAAACCCTAACTTTGATAATGATCAAGACGATTGGGTAGTGAATGAAGGCACGGGGATTGGTCAAGTTCAAGATTCAGATAACTCTGCGTCAGGTAATAATGGCTCTATTAAATTCAAATACAATGATGATGATAGTGGTACACCTTACGACCCATACATAGCTCAAACGGTAACGGTTGAACCTAATACTGAATACACCTTAACTATGTATATTTTACTCAAAAGCAGTGATGAGCAAGATGCAACTGTGTTATTTGGTGCCCATACTGGTGATGCCGTAGTGGATGGAGACTTTGACAGCAGCAATGTTATCGCGTCAAAAGACTCTGTTTTTGGCAATCTGTCAGACGAAAATGAAGGCGATGATGACTTTAGGCCAGACACCCTAACGTTTAACTCAGGTGCTAACTCAAGCATTACCATTTTTGCAAAATATCAATCTACCTTAGGTGACGATATCCGCATAGATGACTTTAGTTTAACCTCACAAGGGACACCAGAAGACGGTTCAGAAGTTTATGTTGATAGCTTTAGATTAGTATCACATCCATCTTTGTAAAAAGGCCTCTTGAATGTAACTTAATGATTGTAGAAAGTATGTTAAGAAGGGCCGAAAGGCCCTTTTTTATGAATAAGTTTAATTTCAAATCACCATAGCCCTATTTTAGAATGCCTTGCCTTAAACATTCAACAAGCCAACTAATGGGTGGGTAATTTGTAGGTTGGGCTTGAGCCCATCAGCTTGCCTAGCAGTGACCTTTAACTGCTAAATCAACTGTGGCCTCTTTATTAAATGGTCGAACATTCAATAAGCCAACTATTGGGTGAGTAATTTGTAGGTTGGGCTTGAGGCCATCAGCTTGTCTAGCAGTGACCTTTAGCTGCTAAATCAACTGTAGCCTCTTTATTAAATGGTCGAACATTCAACAAGCCAACTAATAGGTGGGTAATTTGTAGGTTGAGCTTGAGCCCATCAGCTCGCTTAGCACTAACCTTTACCTGCTAAATCAACTGCGCTGATTTAAAACCTTAGGTTGTTAAGCAGTTAATTATCATGGGTGTCCATGTAAGCCTGTAAGCCTTTTTGCCAGCGGTGATAAATCCCGTATGGGAGGCATAACCAAACGAGGCAATCAGAGCTTACGCAAAATGTTGATTTTAGGGGCCCGTGCGGTGTTGAACTGGTGCAACAAAACCGATGATAACCTGAGACGCTGGGCACAACACATTAAAAAGCGTATGCACGGCTGTAAAGCGGTCGTCGCTTTGGCCAATAAGCTAGCAAGGATAATTTGGGTAGTCATGGCTAAAGAAGTTGAATTCGACGTTAAAAAAGCCTGCGCATAAAACGCAATATACAGATTAAACACAGCACCACAATCGGTAACGAGCATTGATGATTTAAACGGTTATGTCTTATTTGGAACCTCAGCTGGACAGCTGCCTTCGAGGCAATATGGGTGCATAGGCTTATAAGACTTCAATTGAAACTCATGAGGGCACGGCGAGCAGAAAGTCGCCATAAAAGGTGCCGGATATATGTCACAAGACCGTATTTTATCGTATGCCAACACTGTTTGTGTGAGGAAGAGACTTGATATGACAACGTAACCTTAGAACGTTTGAAAAGAAAAAATTAAAACCTGTTGATCAAACGGGAGTGACCATATATGTCCATGTAAGCATTTACTAGGCTCTGCTATGAGCGATTTGCAGACATATTAGAAATTGTCTGATAGTCTGGGTTAAGGTCAGTTTTCGACCCAAAGTGTACTAAATAACCCAACAGGTTAAACGGTATACTTGGTGACAAATGAGATGTTTCAGCGAACTTGCACCCACAGGTTTTCGTAAACAATTACGAGTTTTTTTGTTTTCGGCATAAGGAATTGAAAATCTTCATGTAATACCATTCCCCAATGAATAAAGCTAACATAGCTGTCCGTGTAACTCATTGTGAGTAAAAGTGTAGATTGCAGTGTAATATTTTTTACTCTATTTTTATTATCTTTCGCTATCTCAATCTAATGAGAATCAAAAACCAATGCAGGTGAATAATTTATTATGAATGAATCATTAGAAGAAATTTTTAACGGAATAAATGCAATAGTTAAAGATATTGCCTTGTTACGCGAGCTTTTAAGTACGATTGAGATTACAGCCGGAATTAAGGATTCGTTTGACAGGTATGACAGTATCATCCCTGTATTTGAAAAGGTTGCTGCTACAAGTCAAATTGATGAAAATGTTTTTAGAAGCGCTAAAAACCTACTAGTGCATGCAGGAAATATTGGCAGTATAGTCAGTAGGACGCAAAACATCACTGATGAGATAAAAGAACTCGCAGATCACATAAAGCAAACTACAAGAGAAATAATTAAAAGAATAAATGCACGTCCGGCTACTCTTGGCGAGTTTGATGATAATCTAAAACAGGTATTTACGCGTTCCATAAAAAATGAAGACTCTTTAAATTCCAATGGATTACCTATTGATATTCAAAATGAACTTAAACTTATTATGGATAATCAGAAACAACATGATAATCGCATAAAAAAGCTTTTAAGTGAAAATGAGTCTAGAATTTCGCTAATTGGAGAAAAAGCTAAAGAGGTCGAACAAAATGTCGAAGAGAAATTGGACGCAATTCAAAAAGCTTATGATGATTCAATAAATATCATAAGTGAAAAGCAAGAACAAATAGACAGCTTACTGAGTCATGCGTCAGGCAAAACGGTGGCTGGAGATTTCGACAAAAGTGCTGTAGATGAAAAAAGTATGGCTGACAACCTTAGATTTGCGGCTATCTTTTGCATGACATTAATTGTACTAGTTGTTGGCTATTCTTTTTGGGAAACAACAACCGACTCTTTTAATTTGTTTAATTCATTATTTAGAGTTGTTCTTGCGATATTTCTTTCTGTTCCCGCAGCGTATCTAGCAAGAGAGTCTGCAAAACATAGAGAACAGCAATATATCCACTTACAAACATCATTAGATTTAAAATCTATTACTCCATATTTGGCATCACTTCCTGAAGACAAGCAACACCTGTTAAAAATTGACATTGCTAAAAGAATTTTTGGCCCTAAAAATTTCTCTAAAGAGAATACAGACTCTTACCCAATAAACACACATGAACTGATATTGGAAATATTGAAAAAGTTTGAAATTCCAAAAGAAAAACCCCAGAGAAATGGTCGATTGAATTAATATTTATCGACTATCTCTTTATGTGTCAATGTTGAAAACCTGCAGGGACAGGTTCGCTGCAATGAACCATTTGTCATCAAGTATCCCTTTTAACATGTTAAATTATTAAGTCCGTTTTGGACGTATAGTTGAAGTAACAATCAAAAATGCGCAATGACCGCTGTTGACCAAACAATGGGATTAGAGACGTTGATTTTCTGATTTAGCCATCTCCACCGTTTTTTCTAAGCCTTAAGGTATATAAACAACCAAGAATGGTGTGTTATGCCTCAGTCTTGAAAAAGCCAAATTATTCTCAAACCCAACTGTAGACAACCACGAAAGAGCTTATTCAAACGACTTTATGCTTGTTGATTGGAAAGTAATTAATCAATGGGGTCAGAGATGTTTAATCAATGGGGTCAGAGATGTTGATTTTCTGATTTAGCCCTCTCTACTAGTTTTATTCCAATCCTTAAGACATTCAAACAACCAAGAATGGTGTGTTATGCCTCAATCGCGAAAAAGCCAAATTATTCTCAAACCCAACTGTAGACAACCACGGAAGAGCTTATTCAAACCACTTTATGCTTGTTGATTGGAAAGTATTTAAGTAATTTATTATTTTCGGTGTCTATGTAAGTTAGTGAATAAAATTAAAAAGTTTAAAGGGGTTAATCTACAGCCTCGTTATGCTTATCAAGGAGTTTGCATTGGTTTCAGGTTATAGAACTAGCTCAGATTTAAAAGATATGGATTTAGCTGTAATACATGGTTATATATCTAACTCTTATTGGGCTAAAGGTATTCCATTTATGTTAATGGAAAAAGCTATAAATAATTCTTTATGCTTTGGTGTTTTTACTGAGTGCGGTAATCAAGTAGCTTTTGCTCGTATGGTGACTGATTCGGCAACGTTTGCATACTTAGCTGACGTTTTCGTATTAGAAGAGCATAGAGGCAAAGGTTTAAGTAAGTTGCTTATGCAAGTCATTGTTGCTCATCCAGACTTACAAGGTATTCGACGTATGGCACTTGCTACAAGTGATGCACATGGCCTTTACGAGCAATTTGGTTTTAAAGCTTTAAGCTCTCCAGAATCTTTTATGGAATTGCATCAACCAGATGTGTACAAATAAGTAGTAAAAAAAATTACATTTTTAAAGTTAGCTAAACCTTAGTTTTATTCCAATCCTCAAGGCATTCAAACACCCAAGGATTGTGTGTTGTGCCTCAGTCTCCTAAAGCCAAATTAGTCTTGTAGATACTCCTTATTAAGTTGTTATTTAGGGTGTCTATGTAATTATATTGAGGCTTGAGCTTGTCAGTTTTCATTAGATTAATGTCAGCTCAATTGCAACGGGGTTAGCCCTATATCTGCTCATAACTATTCAAACCTACAAAGGCAATTTCAAACCATATGAAAAAAATTTACGTAGCACTGATTGCCTTACCCTTTTTGGCCTTGGGCATTAGCTTGGTGCATGATTCAGCTGCGACTTGGCTTAGAATAATCAATAGCAGTATTGCGATTACTCGCTCATATGATGTAGAGCGGGATATATCTTACGGTATTAAACCATGGCAAAAATTGGATATATATAAGGCAACCAACGGGGACCAAAATGCACCTGTTATAGTGTTCTTTTTTGGCGGCGGTTGGAGCTGGGGAGACAAAGTATATTTTGAGTTTGTTGCCGATAGCTTTGTGCGAAAAGGCTACACGGTAGTCATTCCAAATTATGTGCTATTTCCAGAAGGAAGGTTTCCCGAATTTGTGCATGATGGCGCATCAACCATTAAATGGGTTGCAGACAACATACGTCAGCATGGTGGTGATGCTGAGCAAATTCATTTAGTCGGCCACTCTGCTGGAGCCTATATCAGTGTCATGTTGGCCACAGATGACCAATACCTAAATCAACTAGGGCTAACAACCGATGTTATCAAAGGCGTGGGCGGTGTGGCTGGGCCGTATAACTTCACCCCCAAAGAACAAGAGTATATTGATATTTTTGGTCCAGAAAACTTCGATACTATGCGTATTGCTAACCATGTAAATGGCAATGAGCCACCTATGATTATGCTATATGGCGCGGGCGACACAACTGTTGGTTTGTTTAATCTTGAAATAATGGCGCAAGGCTTAAAGCAATTTAATATTAAGCACAAAACTGTACTCTACGACCAAGCGATTAATCACACTAATATTTTGCTCAAGCTGCATCCTTGGTTTGCAGGAGACGTATCTGTTGCCGATGATATAGATAAATACTTTAAACAAAATAGTTAGATACACCATGAGTAGCAATTGGGGGCAGAGACATTGATTTTCTGATTTAGCCATCTACTCCTGCTTCAAGGTTGAAGTGCACTACCTTTGCTATGTTATTATTTGGGGGGTATGTAAGTTCTTCAAATTAGGCTAATTATTGATAATAAATTTCAAGGTGAGGGCTGTTTTACACCCTTGCTATGAGTAGTAAAATGGGGAGCAAATGAAAACATATAAAGGATCTTGTCACTGCAATGCCGTCCAATTCGAAATTGATAGTGACTTTCCCGAATTAACTACATGTGACTGTTCAATCTGCGTAAAGAAAAATGCGCTTATGGTTAAAGTTCATGAAAATTTCATGAGAATTATTTCTGGTGAAGAAAACCTAAGCACTTATCAGTTTCATACAAATACAGCTGAACACTATTTTTGTAAAACGTGCGGCATTTATCCATTTCACAGAAAACGAGTTACACCTGACTATTATGGTGTAAATGTGTTCTGCCTTGAAGGTTTTAACTCTGAAGGTATTCCGGTTCGGGCTACTGTTGGTACAGCGATGAAGTAATGAGCATAAAAACTCATAACAATCTAATTAATCCGACCTTAAATCGCTACAATTTTTTCGTCGGGTTTGCTGAAACGTATCATTTTTCACTAAGTCTAACGTTAAACTTGTTAAGTTATTTAGTCCGCTTTTGGGGGGAGATGAGGTTACAATTTAAGACCCGCAATGACCATTATTGGTACATCTAAGCCTGCTTGATACTGCTCTATTTGATTAGCGTTACTCAATAAACATTAGTGCATTTTTTTGATCAATTTTAAAATCAAACTCCCGCAGAAAATTCATTCCTAGTAAGCCGTCTGCATTGCTGATCCCTTCCATTGGCAATACTACTACGGGTAGGTTTTTGACTGTGACATGTTGTAGTGTCAATTCTCGAAATTCATAGATGCTTGCCATCACACTGCCCCCTGCGGTGCCAATGGTAAAACGCCCTAGATGATTGATTTTAATGCGATTACTTAGCTTGTCAAAGTACTGCTCAGAAATAGCCGTGATAGATGCTCCTGTGTCTATTAACAGGTTCACTGGGTTACCACTTAATGCGCCACTAACTAGGTATTGGTCTCTGACTTGTTTAAGGGGAATTGAAGGGGCAATTACTTCATTTTGTGGGGGTTGTGTTTGCTCTTCTGGTGTTGTCGCTTGCTCTGCAGGCAGCTGTGCTAATACTATTTGTCTGACTTTTTGTGCGTCTGGGTCGTAATAGTCTAATGCCCCTAAGACGTTTTCCATTAACCCGGCTTGTAGTTGCTGGGCATAGGCTGTGGCTAAAGACAAAATATATAATCTGCTGGTGGGTTCTAGTTGTAATAAAGGCTCAACAAACATGGCCAAAATATCCCAAGAGTAGTTGCGCTCTAACTGGGTGATGGTGGTTTGGGTGAGTTTAGTAATTTGTTGTTGTACTTCGGTTTGCTGTGCCGCCGTCATGGGGCTGCGTAGTAGGTCGTAATAGTGACTAATGGCGTCGCTGAGTAATTCGGTTTCTACTTTCATTTTGGCTTCAATCAGCAAAAACGCCATATCTTGAGGGTGGGCCTTTAAGTAATTCTGCAGAAAAGGAATAAGCGGCGCAAACTCTTTATTCTGTAGCCATTCATTGGCTTGCTCTAGTAATTGTTCTCTGTCTGTAATGTGGTCAGAGGTGGCCTGGTCATTTGCTTGGTTTTTAAAACGTTTAATAGAATGGCTTTGGTCTGCATCTGACTGCCTAACGATTGGCTGAGTGATGGGTTGCTGCTCGGTGTTTTCTGTTAGGCTGAGGGTAGAGCTTAAGGTTTTTTCAGTAAAAATAGAAAAGAATAGGTATACGTTTAAGCTAATGGATAGGGTTAGCAACAACACTAGTATGGTGTGCCACCGGTTCACTTCTTGAGCTCCGGCGCAGCAGAGATACAAGCAGGGCCATAAACAGATGAAAACGCTTTAGGCATTCTTTTGGGCAAGCCTGTAGATAATTCAATGCATACAAAGTCGGTTTGGGCTGTGAGTAAGGTAGCGTTGTCGCGACGTCTCATAAATTGAAATTGCCTCGACAACTTTATTTTACTATCACAAGACACTATCCAAGTTGCGCAGTCTATGACATCACCTTCATGGGCGGCCGCCAAATAGTTTATCTCGTGCCGACTTATGGCCATGCCTCTATCAATTTCTTGATATTGTTCTATGGTCAGGCCTAGTTGATTTGAATGTGACCATGAAGTGACCTCTAGCTGCTTTACATAGGCCACATTATTGACATGATGATAGTGATCAATGTGCTCTGGGCCAATTGCCCAGGTGTGCAAAAATGGATTAGGGTGCAGCCAATTCATCGGAGTTATTGGTTTTTGAGCGTATATTGGCCAAATACCCCAGCGTCTATCCAACCTCGGTTTTTGTCACCATTTACGGGTTTAATCCCGTGTGAACCCACAAAGTGCTCCCTGATATCGCTACCATCATTGTCACAATAGGCCAACATAAAGCCTATTTTTTGCCCGGCAACCAAAGGTATGGCTGGTAGTGGCTTGGCATCGGTAAAGTCATTGGGGTAAAGCCTAATCGCTACTTCCCAAATAATATGGTTAGGCTCGGTGCTACTGCGTTTCCATTGACTAATAAGGTGATCATTAAAATCTCGCGGGCTTTTGTCTTCAGCAATATCAATGGCTTGGTTGTCTAGGGCAATATGATAGGCCATGGCAGTATGGTTAAATTGGTGGTTTCCACCTGATGCGTCACTATCTATAAAAATTTCTAGGGCATCGTCATCCCAGTAACGGTCTAATGGATCGGCTATTTTATCTATTAGTACATCATCTACTAGCTCAGCTTGTAGGTATAAGTATTGGTTATCCCATAACACTTTGTAGCGGCCCGAAAAATCGTCACTAGTCGGTTTTTCGCCTTGAATTAGGTGTGACATGTTATGCCACTTGGCTTGATCCCAGGTTGACTCTGCTATGCCGTCTATTTCAATTTTAGTTGACGTAAAGGCGATCTCATTCGCGGCAAGGGGAGTACATATTAAACTGGTTAACAATAGATATTTACTAAGCAAGTTGGGCTCTCTAATTTTGGGGTATTTTTGCAATAGCTTGGCGTAAACCGCAAACGAAAACAATAGTAAAGTTGTACCGGCCCATTACACTTTGTTGGTATTTACGGGTAAAATGCCGGCCCTATGATGCAGAAAGCCCCCACACAGAAATATACACCTCAAACTATGCCTGATTTTAAGGATGGTCAAGCTAGGTGCCATCGTTACCAAGACTTGATTGAGCTTTTCCATAAGACTTTTTCTGAAAGTGAAAGAACCCTGTTAGTTAAAGGGGAAGACGAACCTATTTATATCCCAGCTAAAACCGCAGACAATAAGCATCAAATTGTTTTTGCCCATGGTTATTTTGCAAGTGCACTTCATGAAATCGCCCATTGGTGCATAGCTGGCAAGGCTAGGCGGTTATTAGAAGATTATGGATATTGGTATTGCCCAGATGGCCGTGATGCAGAGCAACAAGCTGAGTTTGAAAAGGTAGAAGTTAAACCTCAAGCCATTGAATGGGCATTTTCGCTGGCAGCGGGTAAGTCATTTAGAGTCAGTACAGACAATTTGAATGGTGCCCCAGTTAACGCTGAGAAATTTCAGGCTGCGGTAAAGCAACAATTGACACAATATATAGACCTTGGGTTTCCACCTCGAGCACAACAGTTTATCGAGGTGTTACAAACATTTTATGGTACGACTGATATTAAGCGCTTGGAGGTAGTGAATGCCATCTAGTCATATTGACAGTAATTTTAAGCTAGGACTTTTAATCAATCCTTTTGCGGGGATTGGTGGGGCTGTTGCTTTAAAAGGCAGTGATGGTAAAGATGTGCGCGATAAAGCACTCGCGCTAGGCGCTGAAAAAAAAGCCATGTATAAAACAAGCTTAGCTCTTGAATGTTTACTGCCACTAAAAGATAAGGTGACCTTATATGTTGCCGGTGGCGAAATGGGTGAGCAAGTCGTTAAGCAAATGGGGTTTCAATACATAGTCGTTTATGAACCCAAGCAAGCGCAAACAGAAGGCCAAGATACAGAAGCGGCAGCGGCGGTGCTGGTAGCAAACAAAGTGGATTTAATTTTGTTTGCTGGTGGTGATGGTACAGCACGTAATTTGTGCGCTGTGATTGGTAATAGGGTGCCTGTGCTTGGTGTGCCTGCTGGGTGCAAAATTCACTCGGCCGTATATGCAGTTACCCCACAAGCAGCAGGTAGAGTATTAAAGCAAGTGGTTGCTGGTGACCTAGTAAGTGTAAGTGACTCAGAAGTGATGGACATTGACGAAGAGCTCTTTCGAAAAGGCAGGGTAAACGCCCGTCAATATGGCGAGATGTTAGTACCCACTGAATTGCGCTATATTCAAGCCGTTAAAATGGGCGGTAAAGAGTCTGATGAGTTAGTGCTTGCTGATATTGGTGCACATTTAATTGAAGTAATGGATGACCACCCAGAACATCTTTTTGTGATGGGTTCTGGGTCGACCGTGAATGCTATTATGGAAGAACTGAATTTAGACAATACTCTGTTAGGGGTTGACCTTGTGCAAAATCAAAAGCTGCTTGCAAAAGATCTGACCGCACAACAGTTGTTAAGTCTGACCGCAAACAAACCCTGTAAATTGGTGATTACGTTAATTGGTGGCCAAGGACATATTATTGGGCGGGGTAATCAGCAACTCAGTGCAGATTTTTTACAAGCCTTAGGCAAAGAAAATATAATTTTAGTGGCAAGTAAAAGTAAATTGAATAACCTGTCGGGTCGTCCATTAATTGTGGATTCGGGTGAGCCTAGTTTAGATGAACAACTGGCAGGGTTAATACCCATAGTGACTGGGTATCATGACCAAGTGTTATATCCTGTGGCTAATTTTAAAGATGAAAATGAGGAACACGTGTGAGCCAAGTGACAACAAATTTTAGTTCGGATTTAGCAGAATTTACCCAGCAAGTTGAACATTATCTAGATAATGTTGTGCAGCATGGCACTGACGAGCAGCTTTTTACTGCCAGCTATCTGCAAGGACACTTTGCTGTTGTTGCGGGCCAAAGCTCACTAGAGGGGTTTGAAACCATAATGCAATTTAAAGAATTGATGGAGCAAAGCTTAAATAAAGCGTTTGCTGCCAATGAGCTAGAAGCGGATGACCAAAAGCAAGTGTGGTCACTTTGGAATACTTTTTTGCAATAAAGTTAATTTTGCCTACGTATTAAACTTCTGATTAAAAAGCGGTTTGGGTTAAGGGCATCTAATAAGTGATTGGCTAAAGGCAAAGGCTCTCCCAAAACTTGGCTGACCAGTATTTCCGCACATAAAGGCGCTGTGCTTAAACCTCTGGAGCCTAACCCACACAATATAAAACAATTGGGTTGCTCTGTTGCTACTGGGTAACGATTAACGGGTAAGGCTTTGTACAAATCTTGGTACTGCTCGCTTTGAGCCGCAATATTGGGAACCGCACCTACCATAGGTAAATGGTCGGGGGTACTGCAACGAACACCTGCTCTACCGTTTTGAGTTGCTGAAATTGAGTTTATCCAGTCACACTTTTGTAATGCTTTTTGTTGAGTATCAATGTTTTGTTGTTGTTCTGATAAGCGATGCTCACAGCTGGTATCTTCTTTTACATAGGTTGAGCCTATTGTGTTCATATTATCGAAGCTTGGGGTTAAGTAACCCTTATGGCATAACACAGTCGTTAACTCTGCTAGTTCATTTTCACTATTTAGATTTTCAACTTGGCCTCTAACTAACCTAAAAGGTAGTGGCTTTAATGGGTCTAGGTTTGGGCTGTCACTTCCAATGGCAAAAATAATAATATCAGCTTCGCTGTGAGTGCCATCTTGCCAATTAAGTTGCCATGTATCACCTTTTAGCTCGGTAGAAACTAGCTGATGATTCACTTTTACATCGGCTTTAGACTGCATTACAAGGGCTGCAATTAGTTCAGGTAAATGTAACCAACCACCTTGTTCAATGAAAAGTCCAGGGTAGGGGAGTGGCACGTTTGCTAAGTTGCTGGCGTCTTGTGAGTCTACCCAACGGATAAGTGACTCAGGCCACGTTTTGTTATGGACCAATTTTTGATAACGCTGGGTAACTTTGTCGTTAAATGCCACTTGTAAGGTACCGCACCATTGGTGAGTAAAGTTAGCTCCTGATCTTAGCAACTCTCTATACATACGACTGGCATAGGTAAAGGCTGTAGCATGTATTTGACTGGCATTGCCTGCATCTGCATTTAACTGAGGGTAAAAACCTCCCTGGATATTGCCTGATGCCCCTTGAGCGATACCTGCATCTTTACAATATAAGCTTGCGGTTATGCCTCTTTTACTTAAGGCATAAGCACAATTTGCCCCTGCTAAACCGCCACCAATAATTGCTACTCTAGGCGCAGGCGCAGTAGCTTTGGCTCTCTTAAAGTAAGGGATACGCAAAGGCTCATCAGCAGGGCGACTATAAATTCCTGCCAACATATCCCGCTTTCTACCATGACCGGGGCGTTTTTGTACGTCAAATCCAGCTTCTCGAAGGCCTCTTTTTACAAACCCTGCTGCCGTAAAGGTAGAAAAACTACATTCATTTTTAGCGAGCATCGCCATATGCTCAAATAGAAATTGGTCCCACATGTCTGGGTTTTTACTTGGCGCAAAGCCATCTAGATACCAAGCATCGATTAAGCCGGTTTGTGGCACTTCAATTTGTGGCAACACCTGTTTCACATCGCCAAACCATAAATCTAAGGTGGCCGCTCCATTTAAAAAAGACAACCTATGACAGCCTGCTATCAACAATGGATATTGTGCTAGTAACGCTTCTGAATACTGACTTAGTTGCGGATACAGAGATAAGGCTTGGGTTAAATCTTTAATATTGATGGGGTATTTTTCAATAGAGGTAAAGTTTAATTGAAACTGCTGGGCTGTTGATCTTTTTTGGAAAAGATCAAAATGCATTAAGGTCACTAAAAAATTCAGCCCCGTACCAAATCCTGTTTCAGCAATAACAAAATTTTGCTCCTGCCAACACTCCCAACGTTCTAATATTTGATTATTCTTTAAAAAAACATGCTCAGTTTCACCTAGACCTTTTGCATCAGAGAAATACAAATCATCAAATTGTTTGGCGTAAGGTGTGCCATTCTCATTAAAGTGAATATCGGCATGGTTAATGGTCAAAGTGATGAATGTCCTAAAGCTGCTACAAGGAAAATAAAGAAGTAGTTTAAGGTACTCGCATTAAAGCAACAATCATTGATATAGAATCTTTCTAAACGTTACAAGATAAAGGATTAATCGACATAGCTACTTTAGGAATACCATGTGATGGCGTCCATCGCTTGAATTCAATAAAGCCATGTTTCTTATAAAGATTTATCGCGGGCTGGTTTACTTCTGCCGTTTCGACTGTTGCAGTATTTATATCGAATAATTTTAAAACAAAACTAATCAACTTGTCTGCGATGCCTTTTCTAAAAAATGTTGGGTCTACCGTAAGACTATGAATGTCTAATTGTTTTTCTTTTATATCTATCTCAAGGATTGCTGCTAAAAAATGATTGTCAATAAAACCATAAAAATCTGTTGGTGCATTGACTATCTGCTTAATACTTCGTGCTAAAGGTGGAAAGTCACAAACACCGATTAGTTCAGCTTCAATTTTATATGAACGTTGAAAAACACGGCGGATTTGATTAGCAACTTCTTCATTTGAATTTTCAAGTTTTGTGATCATTTTATTAGTCATCTTGGTTTATAAATTGACTATACGTGATTGCTTCGACAATCAAAAATAAACAGAAATCGAATCTAAATGTAGTCATTTCTAGTGTCACAGGTTGATGGTTTGGCTAGCTAATTGAGTGATTTTTATTTAAGCTAACACTTGTACGCTGAAAGCAGACCACTTTGTTAGTGAAAATCATTAACATATACAAAAATTTCCTTGAAGGGTTAATCATGAGAAGAGCGGTAATTACTGGGCTTGGTATAGTCTCTAGTATTGGTAATAATGCAGAAGAAGTCACTGACTCACTTAGAGAAGGACGTTCGGGCATTACATTTTCAGAAGAATTTGAACAAGCGGGCATGCGTAGCCAAGTTTGGGGCAAAGTTGATTTAGACATAAAAGATCATATTGATCGTAAAACTTTGCGTTTCATGGGCGAGGCAGCAGGTTATGCTTACATCGCTATGGAACAAGCCATCACAGACTCTGGGCTAACAGAGGATATGGTGTCTAACTTAAGAACGGGTATTATTGCTGGTTCTGGTGGAGCATCGTCTAAAAACCAAGTTGAAGCAATAGATATTCTGCGTACTAAAGGTGTGAAGCGTATTGGCCCGTATATGGTTACTCGTTGTATGGGAAGTACAGTGTCAGCTTGTTTGGCAACCCCTTTTAAAATTAAAGGTGTGAATTATTCAATTAGTTCAGCATGTTCAACTAGTGCACACTGTATTGGCAATGCGTTAGAGCAAATTCAGCTAGGTAAGCAAGATATTATTTTTGCTGGTGGTGGTGAAGAGCTTCATTACACTTTGTCTGCTGAATTTGATGCTATGGGTGCTATGTCTACTAAATATAACGATGACCCCACTAAAGCGTCTCGCACTTATGATGCTGACCGTGATGGTTTTGTAGGTGCTGGTGGCGGTGGCATGGTTGTAGTTGAAGAGCTAGAACATGCTTTGGCTCGTGGCGCTAAAATCTATGCTGAAATTGTAGGTTATGGTGCGACATCAGATGGTGCCGATATGGTTGCTCCATCGGGTGAAGGGGCGGCGCGTTGTATGCAACAAGCTATGCAAGGTTTAGATAAGCCAATTGACTACATCAATACTCATGGTACTTCTACTCCGGTTGGTGATGTGAAAGAATTATGGGCAATCCGCGAAGTGTTCGGTGATACAACCCCACCATTGAGTGCAACTAAAGCGATGACAGGTCACGCTTTGGGTGCGGCGGGCGTCAACGAAGCCATCTATAGTATTTTAATGATGGAAAACGACTTTATCGCTCCGTCTATCAATGTAGAAAACTTAGATGAAAAAGCTGAAGGCATGGATGTTGTTACTGAGACCCGTGAAGGTGCTTTAACTACTGTAATGTCTAACAGTTTTGGTTTTGGTGGCACTAATGCCACATTAGTCATGCAAAAATACCAAAAATAATCGTTTATCAAACGTGCAAAATGACAAAAGCCAGCTTATGCTGGCTTTTTTATTGTTTGGGTTTTGTACTTTTAGGAATGGATAAATGTCTAAAAACAAAAGTAATTTATGGCAAGTATTTAAAGGTGTTGCAGCGAGTATGTTAGGGGTGCAAAGCCACTCCAACTATGAAAGTGACTTTGAACAACCATCTTTTATACCCTTTGCAATAGTGGGAATTTTATTTGTTTTAGGCTTGATAGCGACTTTGATCTTATTAGTAAATGTTATTACCTAACGAACCAAATTCAAAATAGGTCTTTACACTTTATACACCTCAATTCTTCTGCTCATATCTTGAGCTACAGAAGATAATTGTAAACTTGAAGCTGATAACTGTTCAGCGCCTACCACGTTTTCTCTGGCTTGAGTCTCAATACTAGAGATATTTTTATTAATACTCTGTATGACTATATTTTGCTCTTTTGTTGAAACGGAAATGGTCTGTGTAACTTTGTCCACCGATTGACAGTTTTCAACTATTTTTGCTAATACCGAAGATATTTGGTTAGCATTAGAGACTGCTTCCTTGGCTTGTTTATTACCACTCTCAATACTAGAAAATGCTTTTTCTGAACTTTGTTTAAGCACATCAACAACATCTGATATTTCTTGTGTGGATTGTTGGGTGCGTTTGGCTAAAGAGCGAACTTCGTCTGCGACTACAGCAAAGCCTCGGCCTTGCTCTCCAGCTCGAGCTGCCTCAATTGCAGCATTAAGGGCGAGTAAATTGGTTTGATCTGCTACTGATTTAATGACATCTACCATACCTAAAATATCATTTACTCGATTGTTGAGCTCTGTAATTGTTTCGCCAACGTTGGCAACTTCTTTAGCCGTGACTGTGATCCCACTTATGGATGTTTCTACTGCTTTTTCACCGTTGACTGTTTCTTTTGCTGCGTTTTCTGCACCCGTAGACGCAACGTGCATATTTTCCATTACTGACTTAACGCTGTCGCTCATTTCTTCAGTTGAGTTGGCAATGTCAGAGATCTCTCGTTGCAGCTGAGTCAAGTTGGTTTGGCTTTGATTGGTCGCTGCTGCGGCTTCATTTGTGGCTGATGTTATTTGATTAGCTGCTTCTTGAAAACTCATTAAATCTTGTTTTATTTCTAAAAAGGTTTGATTAATCAACGAGGCTATTGCTCCTAGTTCATCTTCAGAGATAACTTGTATTGAATCAGTTAAGTCTTTCTGACTATGAACTTTATTCATGATTCTATTGATTTCGTTTGACTGGGAGGCTCGCAGCTTTATAGTGCTAAATACTGCATAAGTTACTAAAAGCATTAATAATAGAATGACTAATTCAGCAATGATAAAAAAGCGCTCTCCTGCAATTTTTGATTTTGAATAGCTTGAAATTTCATCAAGTAATACCTGTTCAGAATTTCTCAAGGTGTTTAACCTAACAGTTGCGGTACTAAACCACTCTGTTGGATTTACACCAAAATTGTTTTGATTTTTTCTTGCAATTTCTCGATAGCGCTCAACATCTTTATTGGCTTTAGCATTGATAAACTGCTCTATTTCAATTTTAAAATCCGCAGTTGAAACTGCGTATGCTGATTGGATGTAGACGTCTTGTTTGCTTATAAGCTCTGCAAACTTTAAGAATAGTTGTGGTGTAAACGCGTCCTGCGAGAATACGTTACTAAGAACGGCACGTTCAATACCGGCTTGTTCTTTTGCATACGCGAGGTTATATAAGGTTAGAAAACGTTCTGCAGATTTAGTCTCTTCTAATTCAGCTGCCAAAATTCCATTTAGATCTAGAATTAGCTTATTATTGTTAGTATAAAAAGCTAGAGCATCAGGTAAAGATATAGTTAGCGAATTGATTTTGCTCCGAGTGTTTAGTAATTGGCTTAAATTGGTAATTAATTGACTAATGGTTTGGTTAGTTGATGTGTGGTAGTTGCCTTCTTGGTAAAAATTTTTCAAAGCTTGTAAGCTTTTGTCAGTCAATTGCCTTTGTTGCTGAAGCTCGGATTTAAAGTTACTTCCTTTAGAACCGATGTAACCCGCAGACATCCCCCTCTCTTTTTGTAATTCATGCACTAACTGACTTGTAAATTTGGTTAACTCGGCATCTGCTACGTTATCTTGTGCTTGCTCAAACTGGTGGTATTCTCTCGTTAATTCTAAGCTCATAAAAATGACCAGAACAAGTGATGGGATGAGTGTTAATTTTGATAAGTGTTTAGATAGCCAACGTTTCATGCCAAATTAGTCCTACAGTTAAAAGTGGTTGAGAAGTTATTTTTATAAGTGGGTCATTAAAGCTAAGTACTTAAAGTAAACTAACCCTGAATAGTGGATTGGAATGCTAGGTATATGCTGAAAATTCTTGCGATACTAGATACTAATAAACGCCCCTAATACCTTATCTTATATATTGCCCTAATACTTGAGGTTATTTTTCTAAATACTTTTTTTACCAATAAAAAAGGGTTAATCCAGGTTACGAACAATAATCGCCATACACGGGTTATTTAGCAAACTTGCATTAAATTACAGAGCCATAATTATAACTAATGCTCTCTTGGCTTTTTGAACGAAGGCCAGCCATGACATAATGCGTGTTTAGACGTTAACCTATTTTGATAAGAGTTAAATAAAACATGAAAATCTATTATGAAGACAGTATGCCTTATGCTAATGAGTTTTTTGCTGAGCTTGGCGAGTGTCAGGTGTTTTCTCATAAAACTGTTAATGCTGAAACCTTAAGTGACGCAGATGTTTTACTCACTCGCTCAACCACTAAGGTTAACCATGTCTTACTGGAAAAAAATGATCGGTTGAAGTTTGTCGGCACCGCTACTGCGGGAACTGATCATGTTGATAAAGCATACTTAACCGCAAAAGGTATTCCTTTTACTTCCGCTGGTGGTTGCAATGCTGTGGCGGTAGCTGAGTATGTGCTTAGCGCAATGTTTGTGATGGCGGAGCGCCTAGATTGGCAAGTTGCAGATAAAACGGTTGGTATTGTGGGGGCGGGTCATGTGGGCACTGTGCTTTCAAACGTTTTAGCTGTTTTGGGGATTAAACATATGTTGTGCGACCCGCCTCTTAAAGATGGCGGAGATAGCCGTGAAATGGTCGATATGAATGAGATTATGGGGTGTGATGTCATTACTTTACATGTACCTTTTGTTGCTGACGGACCTTACGCAACGCTGGATTTGTTTGGCACTACTCGATTGTCACAACTAAACGAAAATCAGTTGTTGATTAACGCGTGTCGCGGTGAAGTTGTAAATAATAAAGAAGCACTAACTTTGTTTAAACAGGGCAAACAGTTAAATTTAGTCTTAGATGTTTGGGACAATGAGCCAAATATCGAGTTAGAACTGGTTTCTTTTACGGCGCTGGCAACGGCCCATATTGCAGGACATACCATTGAAGGGAAAGCTCGTGGTACCGAAATGCTATATTTTGCATTGTGTAAGCAACTTGGCGTGAAGCCTACTAAAAAGTTGTCAGACTATTTACCTACTGCTGCAGATAGTCAAAAACCATTGCCAAAATCAGAAGGTTTTTGGGAAGTGATCAAAGATTTAGTGTTGGACGTGTATGATATATCTGTTGATGATAAGCAATTTAAACAGAAACATGATGGGGCTGAATCATTTAGATATATCCGAAAGCACTATCCTATAAGAAGAGAGTTTTCTGCAATGACCGTAAATGCTGGAAATTCTGTTCATTCAAAGGCAATCTACGGCCTTGGATTTTTAGCGCCACAATAAGTGCTAGAAAAACTGTATATAAACTATTTATTTTAATTTTTTAGGAGTATTAGAACCATGTCTCGGGCCTTTGATGTCGCAGTGTTGGGCGCTACTGGATTAGTAGGACAACATATGATCGAAATTCTTGAACAGAGAAACTTTCCGATCAACAAACTTTATCCATTAGCCAGCGCACGTTCAGCTGGTGGAAAGGTGACCTTCAAGGGAAAAGAGATTACCGTTCTAAATGCTGATGAGTTTGATTGGAGCCAAGTACAACTTGGGTTCTTTTCTGCTGGTGGTAGTGTTTCTGAAAAATTTGCACCGATAGCAGCAGAAGCTGGTTGTGTGGTGATTGATAATACCTCTCAATACCGTTATGAAGCTGATATTCCTTTAGTTGTGCCTGAGGTTAACGCCCATGCATTAGCTGATTTCCGTAATCGTAACATCATAGCTAACCCTAACTGTTCTACTATTCAAATGATGGTAGCACTTAAGCCAATTCATGATGCTGTTGGTATTGAGCGTATTAATGTGTCAACTTATCAATCTGTATCTGGCGGCGGTAAAGCAGCTATTGATGAGCTTGCTCATCAAACTGCAGCTTTATTAAGTGGTAAAGAAGCTAAGCCAGAAGCGTTTAGCCGTCAAATCGCTTTTAACGTTATTCCTCAGATTGATGTGTTTATGGATAATGACTACACCAAAGAAGAAATGAAAATGGTGTGGGAAACTAAAAAAATCATGGGTGACGATACTATTTTAGTAAACCCAACGGCTGTACGTGTACCGGTATTCTATGGTCATGGTGAAGCTATCCATATTGAAACGCGCTCTCCAATTGATGCAGAAGAAGTAAAGGATTTACTAGAAAATGCGCCTGGTATTGTTCTTCACAGAGAAAGAGAAGCGTTTCCTACTCAAGTAAGCAGTGCTAGTGGTAATGATGATACGCATGTGGGCCGTGTTAGAAATGACATTTCACATCCAAATGGAATTAATTTATGGGTTGTATCTGATAATGTGCGTAAAGGTGCTGCTACCAATAGTGTTCAGATTGCTGAGGCTTTAATTAAAGACTACATGTAGTTTTTTAAGTTAATAATTGTTTGTATTGAGGGCTAAACCTGTTCTGGTTGTTCTGGCCCTCATGATCCCTGAATTTTTGCCGATGTCTAATAAACCATAGCTTTTTTTAGAGGGGTGTAGTGTTTTATCTCGGATAATCAAAAGCTTGGCAATCTAGATCATATAGAGCATCTAGTTTATAGTTGTATAATATTTATGTTTATATTTCGAACTTGGAATATGAATTGCTAATCCCTGCTGTTATGCCTACTTAAAGCCAGTAAAATGACGCCGGGCGATACAATGTAAATTGTAAAACAATCAACGGTAGAACCTTAATTTAAAGGTTTTTAACAAACTAATTCGAGTTGTAAACATTGAGCGTTAATTTGTAGTGCAACATCTGATTAATAAAATAAATATCATTAAGCAAGAAGGAACCATATGAATTTGCGACTGAGTGCATTGCCACTTTTGATATTGCTGAACTTCATAACGGCTGTTTATGCTGCAGACTTCGAACAAGTAAAGCTCAGAGGCCCTAAGGACTCTACTGCACACCTTTCTGGTGTTGTTTATGGACCAATTGAATCAACCGATACCTTATGGCAAATCGCTACCCGTTCTAGAACTAATTCTGCGAATAGCATTTATCAAATCATGTTAGCTATATATGAGCTAAATGAAGGGGCCTTTGAAAACGAAAATATTAACCTAATGATGGACGGGGCAATGCTACAACTCCCGTCGCAACGATATATTTCAAGGATTGATAAGGAGCAAGCAAAGCAACGAGCAGAGTTGGACGCGAATAGATTACGAGAGCCATCTGAGTCAGAAGATCTTTCTACGAAACAAGAAACCCTTAGTGCTGAAGCTTTAGATGAAACAAAACAGTTATTAGAGAAAAAACTTGGCGCAATTGACGAGGAACAAACTCGCCAGTTTATGGCGATTAGGAAACAATTTGCCGAGTCAATCAGTAACGTTCAGAGCATATTGGATGAAAACCAAAAGCTATTTGAGCGTCTCGAAAAAGTTAACAGTGATATTGATGAGATAAAAAGTAAAGAAGAGCAAAAAGCCCAACAAATGGAAACTATGGGTGAGAGTATTGAAGAGCTATTAGCTAAAGCCCGTCAAGAAGAAGCTGAACGAGATGCTCAAATGAAGGCATCTAATACGTCATGGTTTGATGAACCTATCAACCTAATATTAAGCTCAGTGCTGTTTGTATTTATGTTGCTTGTAGGCGTTGCTGTTTGGCTGATTAAACGTAAGGGAAGCGAGCCTAAACCTGATGCAGAGGATGAACTAGAAAATCTTCCTTTAGATTTGCATGCTGCAGAAATGGATGATTTATCTGATGCTCTTAGTGCTGAATTGGAAGGTGATTCAGATGATGAGTTAGATGATGATAACTTGTTTGGCGATGATGATATTTTAGACGATGTTCTGGCTGAAGAGTTAGAAGAGTCTCTCGATGACTCCATAGATGAGCTTGGTGACGATACCTTAATTGATGATAGTTCAGATGTATTTGACGACTTAGGTGATGAAGTTTTAGATGATGATTTTGAGATTGGTTCTGACACCCTTGAACAAGAAGATTTAGATAGTTTATTTGATTCAGATGAAGATTTGTTAACTGAGGTTAGTGATGATGGCATTGGTGGAGATGACTTACTAGGTGAAATTGGTAGTACTGAAGAAACTGAAAGTTCAACCGATGTAGCTGAAAATACTAGTTCAAAAGATGAAATAGAAGATTTACTTGAAGACGAATTACTTTCCGATATTGAGGACGATTTGGGGGAAACTCCTTCAATTGAGCCTGTAGATGACGAAAATGAACAACCTGAGATAAGTATTGACGACTTATTGAACGAACCTTCAGCGGTAGATGAAGGGGGTTCTTTATTGGATGAGTCCGAAGAAATTAACGAAGATATCTTAGACAATTTAGATAAAGAAATTAATAGTCAAAATGAAGAGCTGGATGCAGTTACTAGTAGCTTGATGGACGACTTAGAGCAAGTCGAGCAGATGGATGATGCGTCAGGGGAAGATGGTCTTGATGGGAGCGAAGAAACACAACTTGGAATTAAGACCCTAGATGAGTTAGCTGTGAGCCTTGACGATGATATGTTGCTTGATTCTGATGATACAGAAATAGATATCGATGATATTTTAGATCAAAGCTCTAATCCTGAACCTGAACCTGAACTAGAGCCAGAACTTGAAGCTGAACTCGAACCAGAAGTTGAAGCTGAACTCGAACCAGAAGTTGAAGCTGAATTAGAGCCAGAAGTTGAGACTGAATTAGAGCCAGAACTTGAAGCTGAATTAGAGCCAGAGCTTGAAGCTGAACTAGAGCCAGAACTTGAAGCAGAATTAGAGCCAGAACTTGAAGCTGAACTAGAACCAGAAGTTGAAGCAGAATTAGAGCCAGAGCTTGAAGCTGAACTAGAGCCAGAACTTGAAGCTGAACTCGAACCAGAAGCTGAATTAGAGCCAGAAGTTGAGACTGAATTAGAGCCAGAAGTTGAGACTGAATTAGAGCCAGAAGTTGAAGCTGAATTAGAGCCAGAAGTTGAAGCTGAATTAGAGCCAGAGCTTGAATCTGAACTAGAGCCAGAAGCTGAAGCTGAACTAGAACCAGAAGTTGAACTTGAGCCAGAAGTTGAATCTGAACTAGAGCCAGAACTTGAAGCAGAATTAGAGCCAGAACTTGAAGCTGAACTAGAACCAGAAGTTGAAGCTGAACTAGAGCCAGAACTTGAAGCAGAATTAGAGCCAGAACTTGAAGCTGAACTAGAACCAGACGTTGAAGCTGAACTCGAACCAGAACTTGAAGCTGAACTAGAACCAGAAGTTGAAGCTGAATTTGAGCCAGAACTTGAAGCTGAATTAGAGCCAGAAGTTGAAGCTGAATTAGAACCAGAAGTTGAGACTGAACTCGAACCAGAACTTGAAGCAGAATTAGAGCCAGAAGTTGAAGCTGAACTCGAACCAGAAGTTGAAGCTGAACTCGAACCAGAAGTTGAAGCTGAATTAGAGCCAGAAGCTGAAGCTGAACTAGAACCAGACGTTGAACTTGAGCCAGAAGTTAAATCTGAACTAGAGCCAGAACTTGAAGCAGAACTAGAGCCAGAAGTTGAGACTGAATTAGAACCAGAAGTTGAAGCTGAATTAGAGCAAGAAGTTCAAGCTGAACTAGAGCAAGAAGTTGAGACTGAATTAGAGCCAGAACTTGAAGCTGAACTAGAGCCAGAAGTTGAATCTGAACTTGAACCAGAGCTTGAAGCTGAATTAGAGCAAGAAGTTGAAGCTGAACTAGAACCAGAGCTTGAAGCTGAACTAGAGCCAGAACTTGAAGCAGAATTAGAGCCAGAACTTGAAGCAGAATTAGAGCCAGAAGTTGAATCTGAACTAGAACCAGAGCTTGAAGCTGAATTAGAGCCAGAACTTGAAGCTGAATTAGAACCAGAACCAGAACTTGAGGCTGAATTAGAGCCTGATCTGGATACGGACTTGGAGTTCGATTCCACATTCGAACAAGAACTTGGCGACCACAATACCTTAAATGAGGACCAGCTTGAAAAGGCGTTAGAAGATTTTGAGAATGAAGAGCTAGATGAGGTTTTAGAAGATCTGACATCCAATGAAAACTCTTCAATCAGTTCTCTTGATGACCTAGAGTTTTCCATGGCTTCTGATGACTTTTTAGGTGGTGATGAAAAGTCTATTGATAAAGTATTGCAAGATTCTCTTAATGAATTACCTGACTTGAATGATATTGCGTCAAATCCGGACTTTGATGATTCGATACTTGAAGACGCGTTAGAAGATGATGCTCAATTGTCTCCTGTTGAGGATAATAGCGAACTTGAAGATATGCCTGGTTTAGGTGATTGGTTAACAGAGGATGAACAGCCTCAGGCAGATAATAAAGATGGTACTCAAGCTATTGACGAGCTTGAAGAATCAAGTTTTGATGAGATGCTTGAAGCTATTGATTTAGATAAAGATGATGATTTAGGGTTCGATATCCCTGCTTTGTTAGATGAAAATACAAGTGACAGTAAAGCAGAAGAGTCTATAACTCTGTTAGACGAAGAAAATGATGATGACTTTTTAGATGTTGAGTCGTTACTAAGTGATAGTGTAAATGCTGAGGCTGACGAGCTTACTGAAAATGATTTTGATCTCGATGTAGATCTTGAGCCATTTGTTTCTGAACAAGATAGTTTAGAAATGATCGACGTTGATGCTGATGATGGTTTAGGTGCTAAGTTAGATTTGGTGCAAGCATATATTGAGATTGGAGAGAATGACTCTGCCAAAGAATTGATAGATGATGTTGTTGCTAACGGAACACCAAAACAAGTTGCCGAAGCTAAAAAATTACTAGAAGACCTAGATTAAAGTTCTTTTAAGCTGAAATTAGTACTGATTGAATGAATTTTGGTATTTTATCTGTCTCTTTAATTCATAGGAACGAATGTCAACTAGACTTCTATCAAGTTAGAGTTGATTACCATTAATGTTTAGTCAAATTGGATGCTTAAGTGAAATTTTATTATATTGTTTTTAGTGTGCTTTTGAGTGGTAGTGTTTTTTCTGCAGAAACGTCTATTTCAGTCGTAAGTAATAATAACGAGGCCATATCGAATGTAGTCGTTACGCTTACGTCTAAAGAGATTAAAACATATGAGGCTCCAAAAGTCCTAGCGGTTATGGATCAAGTTGATACTCAATTTCTCCCTCATGTTTTGATTGTTCAGCAAGATAGTAAGGTAATTTTTCCTAATTCAGATTCTATTAAACATCATGTGTACTCTTTTTCATCAGCTAAAACATTTGAATTACAACTCTACAAAGACCTAGAAGCAGAACCTTTACTGTTCTCTAATCCTGGTATCGTTGAGTTAGGTTGTAATATTCATGACTGGATGTTGGGGTATATCTTTGTTGCTGATACACCTTATTTTGCAAAAACCGGAATTCAAGGAAAGGTTAACCTAGATGTACCGGAAGGCGATTACCTTGTTAGAGTCTGGAATCCAAGGTTTCAAGAAGAAGAAGACGTTTTATCTTTCCAATTATCGATTCCCAGTCAGAACTCTCTTACCGTTAAATTGGTGAATTCTTTATTACCGGATTTGAGTGACTATGAAGAAGGTAACGACGAATTTTCTGAATATGAATAGATCAAGGTTAAAACAGATTCAAGTTTTAATCTTGGTTAAAAGTCTGTTCTATTCTTGTAAGGGCCTTTGTCTATTAATGCTTTTAGTGTGTTCTTCGAAGGCTTTAGCTTTAGAAGTTAAGGGTGTCATTCAGGCCAATTTTGTTGTTGCTGATGGTCATGCTTCTTGGTTTGAACATGGTACTGGTATTTTGGCGTACTCTGAGAACGGTTTTAATATACAACAAGCGCTGGTTAAGGTTTCTGATAGTTACTCAAACGGATTCGGTTTTGATTTAGTCGCAAATTATTACCAATTAGGATCTCAAAACCTAGGTATATCTCAAGCACAACTCGCATATAAACCGTTAAGTAACAGTAAACTTAGATGGCGAGCAAGAGCTGGTTTTTTCTATCCTAAGATGTCTCTGGAAAATGTAGATACTGGATGGTTATCACCATTTACCTATACCCAATCAGCAATCAATAGTTGGATTGGTGAAGAGTTAAGAGTAGCTGGAGCTGAATTCACGTTATTTAGCCCAGGTCGTAGTAGAAAAAGCCCATTGTCTTGGGAGTTGCATGGGGCTGTATTTAAAGGGAATGATCCATTAGGGACTGCAATCAGTTGGAGAGGCTTTACTCTTCATGATAGACAAAGTCTGAATAACGATAAGGTTCCTTTTGCGGCCTATCCATCGGTCGTTCAGGAAGATCGGATATTCCACCCCAATTACGTTGAGCCTTACCACGAACTAGATGGTAGGTTGGGGTTTTACTTAGGTGCTCATCTGGATTATTTTAAACAATCAAGTTTGCGGTACTATTTTTATGATAATCAAGCCGATCCATTGGTTGTTAACTCTCAGAGACTATACGCTTGGCGTACTAAGTTCCATTCTTTGTCAATACAACATAAATTTACGTCCAATACACGAGTAATCGCTCAATGGATGTCTGGAAGCTCGAACATGGGGCAAAGATTTGTTTATATTAACTTTGATGCTTGGTATATCATGTTTAGCCATAAACTAAAGAAACATAGATTCACAGCTAGGTTAGATGATTTTCAGGTTAGGGAAGATGATATTTTTCTATGGGATCCTAACAATAGCGATGGTAAGGCTATTACACTAGCGTGGCGTTATGATTTAAACAAGCATTGGCAAGTGGGAATTGAACAGCACTTTAATGAAAACTCTTCTGACATAAGGGCTACAGTTGGTCAAGATGTAAGTATTGATCAACAACAGAGCTTAGCCGTGATTCAGTATCGTTGGTGAGCCACAGTTAATATTGGAATAGAGTCAAATACTTCCTTGCTTTTCGATTACTAATATTCTGGCTTCACCCTTTGGGACGGCACTATGTTTGGTTCCTTTAGCTCCATAAAATATGTCACCTGGTGTTAAAAGTGCTGACGTTTTCACTTCGGCTTTTTCATAATGCATAGTCACTTCGCCATCTAGAACTACAAACACCTCTTGACCATCATTCACGTGCCATTGATAAGCCTTTTCAGTCCAATGCAAACGTGTGGTGATGCCATTCATATTAGCAATCGTTTTTGCTGCCCATGATTTTTCTGCCGTAAAGGACTTTCCTCTAATGATTTCATTCATCTTTTTTCCGGTGCTATATCTTTGATGTTCAGGCTAAAGTCACATAATTCAGTTCTCGAATATTCGGTATGGACACGCTGAGTTGATGCTGGGTGATGTTGTAAACTAACTCCCGGTCTGTAAGCAGTCGATGGGCGTATGGGCCTTGGTGTAAAACCACCCCCACAATTTGGGCAAACATTTTCAAGTAGGGTGCTGACACAGTCGAGACAGAAGGTACATTCGTAAGAGCAAATATATGCTTGTTCTGAGTGAGCTGGTAAATCACAATCACAGCACTCGCAATTAGGTTTAATATCTAACATTTTGTTTCTCTTTTATTACACCAGTGATATTCCATTTGCGTGGCTGTTTTTAGTACAAGGGAAGCGCCGAACAACTTTTCGACTATATGTAAACTCATATCTATACCAGCAGAAATACCGGCGGAGGTGATAACTTGAACGTGATCAACCCAAGGTACATTCTCAATAATGGGACTATTTGGAAAAGCATCTTTAAATTCATCTATATTCTCCCAGTGTGTAGTGCATGTAAGGCCTTGCAAAACTCCAGCTTTCGCTAGTAGAAATGCACCTGTACACACAGAAGCAATAATAGTGACTGTTTTTGCCTGCCGGGAGATCCATTCTATGACATGTGGCTTAGTTAATTCATTGGCGTGAATACCGCCAGATATAATCAGTACATTGAGCTGAGGATGATTATGAATAGTAAATTTAGGTAAAACCTTAAATCCTGCTCTAGCGTTAATACATCTTACTGTTTCACCTATCAGAAAAACGTTGCTAATTTCTGATTGCGTTTGCAAATGAGCGGCCGTAGAGAAAACTTCAAAAGGCCCTGAAAAGTCTAATACTTCGGCATTATCGTAAAGATAAATTCCTATATTTATTGAGCGGCTTGATAACTGCATTATATTATTTCTGCTTTTGAGAATATCTTTAATACTTGCTCTGTTAGCTTTGCTCCTGCTAGTTCTGGTGAGCCTGATGTAAAAGGCGGAGCTGGATTGTACTCTAGCCCTAATTGAATCATTTTCGCTAGGTTCTCGCCAAAGAGCTGTGCCACCACCGTTAGTCCAAAATCAAGACCAGCGGTTGCTCCTCCTCCCGTTATACGATTACCGTCAATGACGACTCTTTTCTTAGTAGGTGTTACATTGAACCTCTTTAATATGCTCAAGGTTGCCCAGTGGCTCGTCGCCTTAAATCCATCAAGCAGCCCAGCTTTAGCAAGAATGAGTGAGCCTGAGCAGACTGATGTTACATAACTTGCATGGTTACCTTGTCGCGAAATAAAGCTCATGAAGACTGGGTCATCAGATACTACTTTTTGTCCAAGGCCGCCAGGTATACATAGCAGGTCCATTTGTGGCGCGTCTTGAATGGTGCAAGTTGGGTTTACTGAAAAACCTGCATCGGTTTTTACGGCATCATAAGTTGCACCAATTAAGTGAACTTCAGCGTTAGGAAGCTGGCTGAATACCTGAGCTGGAGCAGTAAAATCAATTGCTGTGACCTGTCCATAGACGATAAAACCAAATTTCATGGATTGCCCTTATGAGTAATAATGCAGGTAAGATTAACCATTAAGTTAATTGACATAAATGACATAAAAATATATTTTTATGCCATTATTGTGTTTGTGATAGAGAAAATAATGAAAAGTAACACTCTCGAAACTGTAAGTCGTCGGGTGCTATTTGTGATATTTGAGCAATTCGAACTATTAGACTTATCAGGTCCATCTTCAGTATTTAATGGCGCTCAAGGATTGTTGAAAAGCCCTTCATATAAAGTGTTACCCGTATCTTCATCTGGTGGGCTTATAAAGTCTCGCTCTGGTATTGAAGTGAATAGTCAAAAGTTAGCATCTATTACAGTTAGTGATCATGACACTGTTATAGTGGTGGGAGGGAGCCGTGATGCTATCAAAAAAGTAATATCTGATACCTTGTTACAAGATTGGCTAATAAATAATAAGCCCAAGGCTGAACGTATCGGTTCAATTTGCTCTGGAGCACTAGTGTTAGCGGCATTTGGCTTTTTAGATAATAAAAGAGCAACCACCCATTGGGCTGATGTCGCTCAAATGGCTGATGAGTTTCCCGCTGTTAATGTTGAGCCAGATGCTTTGTATTGTATCGATCATAATATTTGGACTTCAGCTGGAGTAACAACAGGAATTGACATGGCCTTGGCAATGGTGGGCCAAGATCATCATCATAAAATAATGCACGAGATTGCCAAATGGTTGGTGGTTTATGTGCACCGTCCTGGACATCAATCGCAATTTAGTGAGTTACTTGCAGTGCAAAATAACCATAAATTTTCTGATGTTTTATTATGGTTAGAAGATAACTTATCTAAGCCTATAAAAGTCTACGATATGGCTGCAAAAGCGTGCTTGACAGAGAGAACTTTCTATCGGAAATTTACTGATGAGATAGGGACTAGTCCTTCTAAATTTTTAGAGAAAAGGCGTTTAAATAGAGCTAAGTTGTTATTGGAGCAAGGGGAGGTTGTAAAAGTCATTCATCAAAAAGTGGGTTATCAATCTGAGTTGGGTTTTCGGAAGAGTTTTGTTGCAATGTTTGGCGTGTCACCTGCTATGTATAAAAAAATGCATTGCAAGTCGTGTAGCTAAAAGAGTAAGCATGCTAGCAGGCATAAGTATTATGCCTGCTAGCAGCTTGTATTTAGAAGAAGCTATAAACTAATGTAAGTGAAGTTTGTGTATCTAGCTTTTCGGTTCCTTCAGTCACGTCAGTGTTGTGGTCCATAATCAAAGATACTTTCATAGACAGTGCACCGCTAACTTGTGCTGAAACTGAAGTCTCTGACTTCGATTTAGTGTTATCACTACCAACTTCCGTACTAAATATTTGCTTGAATGTAGAGGTATCAGAAATTTTCCATTGGTAATCAAAAGCCCCCCTAACGATCAAGCTATTTTGTTCAACATCTTCAATCGTTTCATTAAATGAGTAACCAGGACCAATACTGTAATTGAATTGGCTGCTGTCATTTTCCCATACTTTTTGAGACCAACCAGCTGCTAACGTTGATTGATAGTTATAACTACTGAACCTATTGTCTGAATATGAAGCAAAGGCAAACAATCTGTGGTCAGGGTTTTCTAGTTTGTAATTCCCTTGTCCTGATAAGAAAAACTGCTGTGCGGTGGTTTCAGAAGGTTGAAGTACTCCCTCTTCGTCTTCTAATTTGTCTTTCTTATATAAAGCCTCAAGTACAAAGTCGTTGCTCCACATTGTTAGCTCTTGGTGTGCAGATAGCTTACCTTTAATTGTGCTAGTTTCGGTGTTTCCAGTAGTAGCGATATAACCAAATTCACCATCCATAGTAAATGGCTTAACTTCATCCGCTGCGTAGGCATTACCCGCTGCACTAAGTGCTAATAAAAAAAGATGTTTTTTCATTGTTATGTCCTGTTGTATATATCGGTATTAGTAAAGCCTGTATTTTCATAACTTTACGGGCCCAACAAAACTTGTTGAACTGGTTAATACCATTGATTTTAAAGAAATTGGTAAACTAAGGTGACGGCAGCTTCAGTATCGAGCTCTTCATCCTGATCGTTAATCCCAGAGTCATGATTGAGTATTATACTGAGTTTCATCGCTAACGCACCTGAAAGGCGTGCAGATAAAGAACTTTCTGATTTAGTTTTAGTATATTCAGCATCAGCTTCGGTACTGAGAAATTGTCTAAAGGTTGCTTGAGGAGATATTTTACATTTATATTCCATTGCCGCTCTTACTATAAAACCATTTTGGTTTTCAGTAATAGTGTCTGGTATTTCGTCAGAAATACTGTAGCCAGGTCCTATGCTATATCTTAGTTCGCTTTGTTCGTTGTTCCATAACCTAGAGGACCAGCCTGCAGCTATAGCAGCTTGATAGTTGTAATCATTAAAACGATCTTTTTCAAAATCACCATAAACAAAAAAACGGTTATTAGGATCTGTTAACTTGTAATCGAATTGACTTGATAAAAATAGCTTTTGAGCACTTGCGACATCTTTGGTTTTTCCATCCACTTTAGATTCACTCTGGGTATATAAAAAGTCCCCCACGAGTTGATAACTCCAAGCTTTTAGTTCTTGGCTAATATTTAATTTGGCTATAGTGGTTGAGGTATTGGTATTGCCATTGATGAGTAAAAAACCGAGTTCACTGACGACTGATAACTCTTCTTCATTAAGATTTGGTCTTTCAGTCAAGTACATTGACTTCATGATATCTGGCCTAGCGTAACTGCATTGAGAAGCTAGTAATAATAAAAAAATTAAAAACTGTCGCATTGATTAATTGGGTATTGTGTTTAATGTAAATAGTTTGTGAAAAGTATATCGAAAAGAAAGGCTTAAGTAGATAGTCAGTATTATAATAAACTATAACTATTTTTATCAAGCACTCACTTTATTTTCACCCTAGGACAGTGATGGTTTCATAATGTTCAATATATTTTCAGATTCCATAAGGGCAAATTTGATTGCATCTTCTAAATCTTCTGTATCGACATTTAAATAATTGAGTATTTCTGGGGTGACTAAATCGCTTGTAGAGTAATAGTCGTCATTTGTCATAGCTACAGCAGCTCTAGCTGATGTGTAGATAACAGCTACATCTATATCTTCTAAAGCTTTATCTTCATTATGGGCATGCATCACTGGCAAATAAAGTTGAGGAGGTATCTGCCATAACTCCAGTAGGTTAGAACTACAGTTTGCATAATTAAATCCCAATATTTTTTGTTGTAAATTCCAAGGGGAAGTTTGCTTATCATAACTACCGCACTGAATTGCTAGGTTAGGCGCGTGCATGGCAACTAACAGTTCTCCAATGTTATGAAGTAATCCTAATAAGAAGAAGCGTTCACTTCCTCTAATTTTTACTATTTTTGCTAGATGTTTAGCAACTAATGCAGCATAAATGCTTTGTAACCAAAACCTTTTTAAATCAATGACATCACTGCTAAAGTGTTTAAATGCGGAGCTGGCTGTTTCAGCCATCACCAGGTTGTACAAAGCTTCACCACCAATCACATTAATTGCTTTTGATAAAGAGTCGATTTGAGATTCAAACCTAAACAATGGGCTATTTGCAAGCTTGAGTAATTTTGATGAGAGCAGGGGGTCTAATGCTATTAAGCTTCCTAGGTCATTTAATGAGGATTGCTTGTCATCTAACATGGCCCTTAGTCGCAAACAAACATCCGGCAGCGCAAATGATTGACTCGCTACTTTCGCAATATCGGTTGGTTGAATGGGGGGCATGTTTTATCCTTCTGCATTTAATATGAATCTATATTAAACCAGTGCTTGAGAAATCAGCGTCTCTTCTTAGCGTAATAGGTATGAGTAAAGATATATAAAACGTAAATATCGTGGCAATGTGATGAATCTCATAAAAATCATAATCTAGCGTCTAAAAACGTGTCTGCAAACATAGTGATAGAAGGTTGTTTCAGCATTTTTGTATTGTGATTTTGATAGAAATTAAGAATTTAATTGAAAATAATAGCTCACTAACTTTATAGTCAGTTGCCTTAACTCTTTAGAAATTAGAATTTACGTAATGACGCCCAAACACATACCTGAATGCCTTATCAATACAAATGGAATTAATGTGAACTTTGATAGTTTTGGTAATGAGGACGCGCCTGTAATAATATTAATAATGGGGCTAGCCACACAAATGATTTTTTGGGAAACCAAGTTTTGTGAACTTTTGGCCTCAAAAGGATTTCGCGTGATTCGATTTGATAATCGAGATGTGGGTAAAAGCACCTGGTGTGATGATCTGAATGTTCCTTCTCATTTAGCGTTGTTGGCAAATATTTTATTAAAACGAACGTTAAAAGCGCCTTACAGTTTAAATGATATGGCTAAAGACACGTTAGGCTTAATGGATGGACTTCAGATAGATCAAGCTCATGTAGTTGGGGCTTCAATGGGAGGAATGATCGCTCAAGCTTTAGCGATACGGTCACCAGAGAGAGTTAAATCTTTAACGTCTATTATGTCTACCACAGGAAATAGACAACTTCCTAAACCTAAGATTACTTTTCTTTCTAATTTGTTTAAACGGCCCCCTAAACAAGCTGATCAATTTGTGGCATTTGGGTTGTCTTTATGGAAAGCCTTGCATGGCAACACTTATGGATTTCAAAAAGAAAAGGTGTCAGAGTTACTTAGGTTGTCGGTACATCGAGGGCTTAACCCTAAAAGTAATGTTCGTCAGCTTGCTGCCATATTAAGCTCAAAGGATAGAACGGAGGCATTAAAAGCAGTCAAAATCCCAAGCTTAATTCTACATGGAGATAGCGACCCGCTGATACCTGTCGCGTGTGGACATGCCACAGCCCAGGCTATTCCCCATTCAAAAATAAAGGTTTACTCGGGAATGGGGCATACATTGCCCGATGAGTTACTGCCAGAGATAGCGAACGATATTCTGGAACTAATAGGGGGTACTAGTTAATAAGATCAATAACAACTTATATATCTTCTGACGCATCACCTAGTAAGTTTAGTTGTGGTGAAGGGGTTTCCCCTGATTTTTTACGCCTTGTGTTTTGTCGAGCGCGTTTTTTTCGAATGCCACAGGCTTTGACGATTTTACTTTGCACGTCTTGTTCTAGTTTTGTCCAGTGTAAACGTTCGTCTCTGGAGCGATAGCAACCTAAACAAAATCCCTTTGGCCCTGATTGGCAAACGCCAATACATGGGCTAGTAATTTCAAAGATTTCAATCTGCTTCACGATGGCCTCAGGTGTTATCGGTCAAAAACGTTTACGGTATTTGAGTCTAGCATACCAAGGTTTTAAGACTGAAAAATACACAAGTATTAAACCAGTAAAGGTAAACAGCAGAGATAAGCCTGCTGCTCCAATCAACAAGGGATGATTAAAGTCTTCACGGTCTTGGTAATCCATAATGTGTAACATCCAGAAAAAATCATACAGGCGCCATATGTCACTGCGTACCGAGGCTATTTTTCCTGATTGTGGGTTGATATAAAAACTTGTGTGTATCCAGTCATCAAAATTGACTTGATACATTGGCAGATTTAAATGTCTAACCTCAAAAGGAATGGTTTCTAGGTTCTCAACCGTTAGAGCATTAGCTCTGTTGGCATGGCGGTATTCAGCTAACTTTAGAGTGGCTGAGGGCGTTAAAAGCTTGACCTCTGCCCCTGTTGAAGGGTGTAACCAGTAGGTTTGCTGGTGAGAATTTTGAGCTTTAATTAACCAGTCTGTTCCTCTTTGAACCCAACTTAGTTGCTGCCAGTTTGTAAGGGTAATATCGTTTGATAGTGAAGGCTTTATAATTTGGTCTATCTTGGGAGGCAATACAAGGTGCTTACCTCGTACTTTTTCTATGGGAAATGCGCTCATCACCAGTCCGCCACTTATCCATAATAAAATCTGTATAGCGACTAAATAGGCTATCCATTTATGTACTTTGCGCCAAAATTTCATTTGTTTCCTAGAAAGAAAAGGCTGCACTATGCAGCCTTTATTATTTACAAAAAATACAGGAGTTAAATTACCAAATTTTCACTCTGTCTTCTGACTTAATGTACATAGCGTCACCTTCTTTGACATCAAAAGCCCTATAAAAAGCATCAACATTGCTGGCGATGCCGTTTACACGATATTCGCCAGGTGAGTGGGGGTCACTCAACAATCTTGCTCTTAATGCATCTTCGCGGTATTTGCTACGCCATACTTGGGCATAACCCATGAAGAAACGCTGGTCACCGGTTAATCCGTCGATAACAGGCGCCTCTTGGTTCTGAAGCGACATCTGATAGGCTTTGTATCCTATAGTAACACCTGATAAATCGCCTATGTTTTCACCTAATGTTAGCGAGCCATTTACGTGCTGTCCTTCGATTGGCTCAAACTTGTCAAACTGGGCTACTAGGTTTTTACCTAATGCATCAAAAGCTTCTCTGTCTTGGTCTGTCCACCAACTACGTAGATTACCGTCGCCATCATATTTTGAGCCTTGGTCATCAAAACCATGCCCCATTTCATGACCAATTACGGCACCAATGGCACCATAATTAACGGCATCATCGGCGTCCATGTTAAAGAAGGGCGGTTGTAAAATACCGGCTGGGAATACAATTTCATTCCGTATTGGGTGATAATAAGCATTAATGGTTTGGGGCGTCATGCCCCATTCTGATGTATCAACAGCTTTGCCAATTTTGTTTACTTCATGAAAGTGATCAAAGCGTGAGTAGCGTAAATAGTTGCCTACTAAGTCATCTGCGCGTATTTCTAGTTCAGAATAATCGCGCCATTTGTCTGGGTAGCCAATTTTAGGAGTAAAGGCTTCTAATTTTTGCAGCGCCGCTTTTTTTGTTTCTGCGGTCATCCAATCTAGTTGTTGAATGCTTTCTCCATATGCTTTCGTTAGGTTAGTAACTAACGCATCCATTTTGGCTTTTGCCTCAGGCGTGAAATGCTTGTCTACATATTGTTGCCCTAATACTTCACCAAGTACACTACTAGTAGAGGCTACTGCACGTTTCCAGCGAGGTTGTTGTTCTGGAATGCCATTTAGAGTGGTGGAGTGAAAAGCAAAATGTAAATCCACAAAATCTTGACTTAAACGAGGGGCGTAAGTATCCACTAAATTGTAGGTTAGGTAGTCTTTCCAGGTTTGTAGACTATGAGAAGCAAAGATATTGGCTACTTTTTCGAAATAAGGCATGTTTCTGACAATTACGTCTTGTACTTGCCCTATACCACCGACCTCTGCGTATGCGTTCCAATCAAAGCTGCCAAGTAAAGCATTAACTTGAGTCGCAGTTTGCTTGTTGTAATTTTTTTCTGCGTCACGGCGTTCAACACTAGAAATATGGCTGGCTGCTATGTCTTTTTCTAACGCCATTAGTTGACTGGCTGCATCAGTAGCAGACGAGAGCCCTGTTTTTGCTAATAAGTCAGCCATGTAGGTTTGTGTTGCCGCTCGGAAATTAACAAACTTTTCATCTTCTTTACTGTAATAGTCTCTATCAGGCAGAGTTAAACCACTTTGATATAAATACAGTGCCTCGATAGTAGGATTTTTGGCGTCTGGGGTATTGTAGTAGCCAAATGGGCCAGCTACTCCTAAAACATAAAGCTCCCCAAAAATTTTAGATAACTGTTCCATGTTTTCTATAGCATTTATGTCATCTAATATCGGTTGCAATGGTGTTAGTCCCAAGATATTTGCCAACTCAACACCCATGTAGCTGTTGTACATGTCTCCTAATTTTTGAGGGTTTGAGCCTTTCTCTGCATTACTTTTTGCTGCGTTTTGGATCAGGGTTTTAAGATTTTCTTGTGTGTCGTCATAAAGAACATTGAAGACACCGTATCCTGATTTATCTGATGGGATCTCTGTTGTCTTTAGCCAGGTACCGTTTACATGTCTGAACAGATCATCTTGAATACGAACTGTGTTATCAATAGCCGTTAAATCAATACCTGAGGTGAGTGGCGTTTGCACTTCTGTTACGCTTGGTACTGACTCTTTTTTGGTTTCTGGGGGAGTGCATGCACTCAGTCCTAACGCGAAGCTGATACCTAACGCTAATATATTAAATTTATTCATTTACCTGCCTTATTTGAAACACACTGGAATGTGGAGCAATCTTCGCTGCTCTCATTTTTTATTTGAATAATCAGCTTCTTAGTCTACTAATAGTAATCACTAACTGCAAAGTAAGCAGAAGATTATGTGTGTGGAATTGTTTCTATACCATTTAAATGCCGATCAAGTGTTGTATTAGTTTCTGATTTTGCATTATCAGATACTAAAACATGGTGCTAGTTATTTGTGTTGGTACGACTGGCCTTTATTATCATTTTATTTGTTTTTTCAATTCATTCCATACTTTGTGGGCATGATAGATGCGATTGAAAACGTTAGAAGTATTTCCAGTAGTTACTACCGATAACGTTTGCTGTAATTGGTAAATCGTTTTTTGTAAAAATAAAAAAGGACCATAAGGTCCTTTTCAAAACAAGTAACTCAAAGGTTATTTCTTTTCATTAGCCACTCTATGCTTAGATCAATTTGAAGTTGAACCTTCATTGTTACTTAGTCATTAAGTTCAATCTTTACTTTAATATACTCTGACCTCCAAATGATTTTGGGATTAGGAACTGACTATGCGGCAGCCTCAGAGGGCACGATTCAGTGGCCGTACTGCCTCGGATGTTTTATTAATCTAATAATAATGACTGATTTAGTTAATCTAACTTAGAGTCTTTTATTTTTCGAAGTGCTGTGTTAGAAACAACCAACTTAATATAGCTAATAGGTATTCACATGGACCGTTCAATTTTACTTCCTTTGTTATTTGTTTTTGGACCCGTTTCGGCAACACCCTCAATTACAGAGGCTTCCCCGGCCATATTTATTATGCAAGTTACCAGCAATTTAAGCTGTGAAACCTTAGACATAGAACTTATTTCACGAGCCGATAATACCCACGAAAATATTAGATTTGAGTCTAGTGCTTATTCTGCCGTTGAGCTGCCTTCTGGAGCTTATGAGTTTGGCGATGTCATTTGCATGAATAAAGAAAATGCACAAACACTCGACTTGCTAAACGACAAGATTGCACCTATAAACTTGACGGCTGGACAAGCCTATTATGCTGGACGACTTATTTTTCAAGAGGTTGTTGAAGTAGAAGCTAATGGCTCTCCCAATGTCTTAAGCAATTGCCCTAGAATTATTAGCCGAGCTCGCGGTGAGAGCAGTAATGCATGCCACGATGGAATAGGTGTCGATACTTTAGCCCAAACCTCCAAGGCGGTTAATGTTTATCTCCCTGAAGTTAAAGATGAAGATATTGCACTAGTGCGTGAAGCGTTATTTGCCACAGAAAGTCAATTACTTTACTTACCATTAAAACTATAAGAAAAATCATTGAATTGTTTGGGCTTAGTTATTTTTGCAAAGTGAATGAATTCTACCTTTAGCTATGTCTGTTTAAGGCTATCAGTAAAAAACAAAAAAGGACCGCAAGGTCCTTTTTTAATTTTCAAAAACGGTAGGAAATTATTTCTTCTTTTTTACCGCTTTTGCATTCGGTAAGTCTGTAATTGACCCTTCATAAATCTCAGCCGCTAAGCCTATAGATTCATTAAGTGTTGGGTGAGCATGAATAGTTAAACCTACATCTTCTGCATCAGCGCCCATCTCTACTGCTAGGCAAACTTCACCTAACATTTCGCCAGCGTTGATACCCACAATAGCGCCACCTAACACTCGGCCAGTTTCTTTGTCGAAGATCATTTTGGTTTTACCTTCAGTACGCGCAGATGCAATTGCACGACCAGATGCAGCCCATGGGAAGTTAGCCACTTCAATTTTTAAACCTTGCTCTTTAGCTTCACGCTCTGTAACGCCTACCCAAGCCATTTCTGGATCAGTATAAGCGATAGATGGAATACAACGAGGGTCGAACACGTGTTTCTTACCAGAGATAACTTCAGCTGCACAATGTGCTTCGTGTACTGCTTTGTGAGCAAGCATAGGTTGACCTACAACATCACCGATAGCAAAGATATGATTAACGTTAGTACGTAACTCGTTAGTTACGTTGATGAAGCCACGCTCATCTACTGCAACGCCAGCTTTATCGGCATCAATAAGTTTACCATTTGGCTTACGACCAACAGCAACTAGGATTTTGTCGTAACGAACTTGTCCTTCAGGTGCATTTTTACCTTCAAAAGTAACGTATAAGCCGTCATCTTTAGCATCTACAGCCACAACTTTAGTAGACAACATAATGTTGAATTTTTTCTTGTTGTAGTTGGTGTACACTTTAACTATATCTGCATCAGCCGCAGGCACTAATTGGTCTGCAAATTCAACAACAGAAACATTAGAGCCAAGGGCGTTATATACTGTACCCATTTCTAGGCCGATAATACCGCCACCTAGTACTAACATTTGTTCTGGAACATCTTTAAGTTCTAAAGCGCCAGTAGAGTCGATAACGCGAGGGTCGTCAGTTGGGATAAATGGTAAGTCAACAACAGATGAACCTGCCGCAATAATAGCGTTGTCAAATGTAACTGTGGTCTCTTTACCGTCGTTACCTGCTACTACAATTGTTTTGTCAGAGGTAAATTTACCTAATCCATATACAGTAGTAACTTTACGGGCTTTTGCCATACCGCCTAAACCGCCAGTTAACTGACCGATTACGCTTTCTTTCCAACCACGAATTTTATCTAGGTCGATTTCTGGCTTACCAAATGTCACACCGTGAGAAGCCATAGCTTTTGCATCGTCAATGACTTTAGCTACATGTAACAAAGCTTTAGATGGGATACAGCCAACATTTAGACAAACACCACCTAGTGTTTCACGGCTTTCTATTAATACTACATCTAAACCTAAATCTGCTGCACGGAACGCTGCTGAATAACCACCAGGGCCTGCACCTAATACCACTACTTGAGTTTTAATTTCGCTCATTTGAACCTCAAATTATCCTGTTATGACAGTATGTCTGGTTACATTTATAAATTGTGTAAACCATACACTGTGAATAAATATTTTTAACCCCAATTTTGGGGTTAATTAAAAATCGATAACAATTTAATGCTATCGATTTATATTTTTTAACGCATCTAACTTAAAGTACTAGGCGGCGCAAGTCTGTTAGGTTGTTAGCAATCTCAGTAGAGAATGCAGCACCTTCAGCGCCATCAATTACTCTATGGTCGTAAGATAAACTTAACGGCACCATTAAGCGTGGAACAAACTCTTTACCGTTCCACTTAGGTTTCATATCTGACTTAGATACCCCTAATATACCCACTTCTGGTGCATTTACGATTGGTGTAAATGCTGTGCCACCAATGCCCCCTAAGCTAGATATAGTAAATGTACCACCTTGCATATCTGCAGCTTTAAGCTTGCCGTCACGTGCTTTGCCAGAAATAACGATGAGTTCTTTAGATAGCTCTTCGATGCCTTTTTTGTTCACGTCTTTAATAACTGGAACAACTAAGCCGCCAGGTGTTGCTACTGCAATACCTATGTTGACGAATTTCTTAAGGATTAAACTTGCACCGTCGTCAGACAATGTAGAGTTCATATTTGGGAACTTCTCTAACGCACGAGCTACTGCTTTCATAACGAACACAAGAGGCGTAATTTTTAAGCCAGTCTTTTTCTTTGCATGGTATGCATTTTGTTCTTTACGGAAGTCTTCGATATCGGTGATATCCGCTTCATCGAACTGAGTAACGTGTGGGATAGTTGCCCAGTTACGGTGTAAGAATGGACCAGAGATTTTCTGAATACGACCAAGAGCCACTTCTTCAATTTCACCAAACTTACTGTGATCCACAGGTTTAACAGGGACGATTTGTAATACATTGTCGCCTACTATGGCACTGCCGCCAGTAGCCGCTTTAGGTGCAGCAAGGGCTGCTTTTACATAGGCTTGAACGTCTTCTTTTAAGATACGTCCTTTACGGCCTGTACCTTTAACTAAGCTTAAATCAACACCAAATTCACGACCTAAACGACGAATAGCTGGAGAAGTATAAACAGAACCTGATGACTTGAAGTCACTTGGCGCAGCTGCAACAGGTGCTGGTTTTGCTTGAGGTGCCGGAGCTACTGGAGCAGCTGGAGCAGGTGCCGGAGCGGCCACAGGAGCTGGAGCTGCTGCACCGCCTTTAGTTTCAAGTTTAATTACAACTGAGCCTTGCTTAACTTTGTCACCGGTTTTGATAAATACTTCTTTCACTGTTCCTGCGTGAGTTGAAGGGACATCCATAGTCGCTTTATCAGTTTCTAAGGTGATTAAACCGTCTTCTTCTTCGATTTCATCGCCTACAGCAACGAGTACGTCAATAACATCAACTTCACCGTCTTCGCCAATATCTGGTACAGCTACTTCAAGTGTTTCACTTGCAGTTGGAGCCGCTGCCGGCGCTGCAGCTGTAACAGGAGCTGATTCAGCTGCTGGTGCTTCAGACGCTGACCCTGCCGTTTCTAGCGTAATCACAAGAGTACCTTGCTTTACTTTATCGCCGTTTTTGATAAATACTTCTTTAACTGTACCAGCATGCGTAGATGGCACATCCATAGTGGCTTTGTCAGTTTCTAGTGTGATTAGGCCATCTTCTTCTTCAATGACATCACCAACCGCGACAAGTACGTCGATTACATCAACTTCACCGTCTTCGCCAATATCTGGTACGACAACTTCAATGACTTCGCTTGCGCCTGATGTTGCAGGTGCCGGAGCTTCTGCTGGTGCAGGTGCCGCTTCTGGAGCAGGAGCTTCAGCTATCGGTGCTGCTGGCTCTTCAGCTGCTGGAGCATCTGCTCCGGCGGCTTTGATTTCGCCAATTACGTCACCTTCTTTAATTTTGTCACCAACGGCAACAGCTAGGCTCGCTAATTCACCTGCAAACGGTGCAGGGATATCCATTGAAGCTTTATCAGTTTCAACGGTAACTATACCTTCATCAGCTTCTAGCGCATCACCAACGGCAACACAAATTTCAATGATTTCAACTTCTTCGCCGCCTACATCAGGGACTAGAATTTTTTGAATATCAGACATATATAAGATTCCTTATCTAGTCGCTATTAAGCGTAAAGTGGATTAAGTTTATCTGTGTTGATATCGAAACGTTTAATGGCTTCGGTTACAACACTCTTTTCTACTTCGCCACGTTTAGATAGTTCGTACAACGAAGCGACTACTACGTAAGCTGCATTGACTTCAAAGTGAGTACGTAAGTTTTCACGGCTATCACTGCGTCCAAAACCGTCAGTACCTAAACAACGATAATCAGTTTCAATGAATGCACGAACTTGATCAGAATAACCTTTAACATAATCCGTTGCCGCAATTGCAGGGCCTGCTTCTTTCGTAATAACCTGACCAATGTGAGCGGTAAGAGGTTCTGCTTCTGGGTTAAGCATATTCCAGCGCACAACGTCTTGGCCTTCACGGGCTAATTCATTGAAAGAGGTTACTGAGTAAACATCAGAAGATACATTGTAATCAGCACTTAAGATTTGAGCTGCTTTACGTACTTCATTTAAGATAGTACCTGAGCCCATTAGCTGAACGTTAGATTTAGCTTTTTTCGCTTCAACACGCTCTAACTTATAAATACCTTTGATGATATCTGCCGCAACATCTTCACCTTCAGGCATCGCAGGATGCTGATAGTTTTCATTCATCAATGTTAGGTAATAGAAAACATTTTCGTTTTCACCGTACATGCGGCGTAAACCGTCTTGAACGATCACTGCTACTTCGTAGCCATAAGTTGGGTCGTAAGTTACGCAGTTAGGAATTAAGTTAGCTTGAACATGTGAATGTCCATCTTGGTGTTGTAAGCCTTCACCATTTAGAGTTGTACGGCCTGCCGTAGCACCTAGTAAGAAACCACGTGCTTGGCTATCTCCCGCTGCCCATGCTAAATCACCCACACGTTGGAATCCAAACATTGAGTAGTAAATATAGAATGGAATAGTCGTAGCATTACAGGTTGAGTAAGACGTACCAGAAGCAACCCAAGACGCCATTGCGCCTAGTTCATTAATACCTTCTTGTAAAACTTGACCTTTTTTATCTTCACGATAATAAGCAACTTGGTCAGCATCTTGAGGAACATATTTCTGTCCTTCGCTTGCATAGATACCAACTTGACGGAATAAGCCTTCCATACCAAAAGTACGGGCTTCGTCAGGAATGATAGGCACGATACGCTTACCGATTTTCTTGTCTTTCAATAGGCTGTTTAGTACACGAACGAATGTCATAGTTGATGACACTTGACGGTCACCAGAGCCTTTCAGTATCGCATCAAAAATGGATAGCTCTGGCATTTCAAGCTGTTCTTCAGCTTGCATACGACGTTGAGGTAAAGTGCCTCCTAGTGCTTCACGGCGCTCCTTCATGTATTTGTATTCAACGCTGTCTTCAGCAAACTTGAAGTAAGGTAAGTCTGGAATCGTTTCGTCAGCAACTGGAATGTTAAAGCGGTCACGGAATTGCTTAATTGAATCAACGTCCATTTTCTTAACGTTATGAGCAATGTTTAATGCTTCACCTGATGCACCTAAACCAAATCCTTTTACTGTTTTAGCAAGAATAACAGTAGGACGGCCTTTGGTATCCATTGCTTTTTGGTAAGCTGCAAATACCTTAACTGGATCATGTCCTCCACGATTTAACCGGAAAATATCTTCATCAGACATATTGGCAACAAGCGCTGCAGTTTCTGGGTACTTGTTGAAGAAGTTCTCGCGAGTGTATTTACCGCCTTTAGCTTTACAGTTTTGGTATTCACCATCAACCGTTTCGCTCATAAGTTGTAAAAGTTTACCTGATGTATCACGGGCGATTAATGCATCCCAGTAACTACCCCAGATAACTTTTACTACTTCCCAGCCAGCGCCACGGAATGTACCTTCAAGCTCTTGGATAATTTTACCGTTACCACGTACAGGACCATCTAAGCGCTGCAAGTTACAGTTAATCACAAACGTTAAGTTATCTAGGCCTTCGCGAGTCGCTAAACCAATTGCACCTAATGATTCTGGCTCATCACATTCACCGTCACCCATGTAGCAATATACACGTTGGCCTGAACAGTCTTTGATACCACGGTCAGTCAAATATTTTAAGAAACGAGCAGTATAAATAGCCTGTAATGGACCCAAGCCCATAGATACAGTAGGGAACTGCCAGTAGTCTTTCATCAAGTGTGGGTGAGGATAAGACGATAAGCCTTCGCCATCACATTCTTGACGGAAGTTATTTAATTGCTCTTCGGTTAACGCACCTTCAACGAAAGAGCGTGCATAAATACCTGGAGAAATATGACCTTGTGAGAAGATAAAGTCGCCGCTATCTTTTTCATTAGGCGCTTTAAAGAAGTGGTTAAAGCCCACATCGTACAACATTGCAGATGAAGCAAAACTACCTATATGTCCGCCTAGCTCTAAGTCTTTCTTAGAAGCTCGTAAAACAATCATTAAGGCGTTCCAACGAATTGCAGCACGTATACGGGCTTCAATCGTTTGGTCACCAGGCATTTTTGGCTCTTGTGATGGTGGAATAGTATTTACGTAAGCTGTTTTCGCATCAAATGGTAAGTGAGTACCACTGCGGCGAGCTTGATCTATTAACTTCTCTAAAAGGAAGTGAGCACGCTCTGGACCTTCATTTTCCAAAACGGCTTCCAATGATTCAAGCCATTCTTGCGTTTCAGCTGAATCTAAATCGATGTTAGGGAGCTCAGACATAGTATTTACTTAGTCTCCAATGTTGTAGGGTAAAAATAAATAAATGACTAAAATATAAAAATTAGCCAAGGTGTATTTTACTAATGCACAAGTTAAATTACTTATGCGTATCGTTGCATGCCACTTCTTGAACGCCTTATAGCGCTCTGTTCTTGTGTCTGTAACAATAATTCTTTTTCAACAAATGTTAAGTGGGTGTGACTTTCATTCCACGCCTTTTGTGGCTTACCACTCAATATCGCTGCTAATAATTTTTTATGATAATTACGCATTCTTTCAAACATATCAGGGCTTCGGGTAAGCATAATGATATGTCGCTCTAAGTTATCAGTGATGAGGCTCGCCATACTTCTAACTAAATGTAAAAAGATGCTATTTTGTGATGCCACGCAAATAGCAATAAAAAAATCAAATACGGCCTCTGCTTCTAAACGAGGGTCGTTTTCAATTTGTGCGAGCCCGATGCCTTCAAATTTGTTTTGTATTTTTTTCAAGTCGCTAGGGGTGCCGCGCATTGCAGCGTAATATGCAGCCATGCCTTCAACACCTAATCTGAATTCTAATAAGTCAAACTGTGTGCTTGGAGTTTTCGACATTAGGTCGAATAATGGGTCAGCTAACCCTTTCAATTGGTTGTCGCATACAAAAGTTCCTCCCCCTTGTTTTCGTGTTACAAGGCCTTTTGCTTCTAGTTTTTGTATCGCTTCTCGTACTGATGGTCGTGATACTTCAAACTGTTCTGTTAGTGTTCTTTCTGGAGGAAGTTTTTGGCCCGCTGCTAATCTACCATCGAGCATCATGGACTCTAATTGTTCCATAATGTCATCTGATATTTTTCTTGATTGCACTCGGCGCATTTAATATTTCCATTTAACCCAAAGCTTAAGTCTTTGGTAAATTGGTAAGACCATTTGGTGCAATAGCTTAGTAAACATTTGCGCTGGGGTAAATGTTAATTTTAATTTAACTAATACCAAGATGTGAGAAACGCCCTTAACACCATGTATATTAAGGGGTAGGAGGTATTGAGTATGTGGTCAGACCTGTTAGTTGATCCAACCGGAAATTGACAAAATTGCAATAACTACCAACAAAAACATCACATTTCGTTTGGCTAATTTAACTAACGTACAAGGCTCTTCAGTACAATCTTTTTGGTCAGCTTCTATTTCTTCCGCCTTTTTTGATACATTTAGCAGTAATGTTTTAGCTGAGATTGAGGGGTCTGGTAAATAGCTAAGCCATGTTGGTAGTGCACGAGAGAAATGCCCTACCACTAAAAAGCCTAATGCAGTAATTCTTACTGGTATCCAATCTAAAATGTTTAACAACCGGTTAGCTTGGGCCGCCGCTTGTTGATTATCAACTTCGAGTTTAGAAGCTAACTCTCTTATTAATATATATAAAACAGCGCCAGCTGCACCTAATGCCACAAACCATAAAATAACAGCAGCGTAGTGGCGGTAGTTTTGCCAAATTAAGGTTTGACCAATTGATAAATCATCGGTGGTATTGTTCTTTATTTGTTGTTCGTACATGCTACATGCTTGCATATCGCCTCTGCTTGCCGCTTGTAAAAAGCATTTATATGTTGCGCGAATAACTGGGCAGCCCACACACACCATAAGAATGGCTGTACTTAGTACGAGCTCTATTAACCCACCTGTGAATTGTTGTACTAATAAGTAGGTACATAATACAGGTAAACAAATAATGGTGGCTAACACCCAAGACTTTGATGAGGAATTTAACCAATCTTTTGATTTGATGACTTCTAGGTATTTATTAGAATAGAATTCGGCTTGCCAGTATTTAGATTGAGTCGTCACTCTTTCTATTAATAGAACCAGTAATAAACTGATTAGTGTCATGTCGATAGCCTTTTTTAATGGTTGGATAATAGCAGATAAATTATATCACTCTCTATTTGCAAATTAATAGTTGCCTGTATCGTGTCCAATCAAAAGAAATACCTGGATCGGTTTTTCTGCCGGGAGCAATATCATTATGACCCACAATCCGGGCTAAATTAATTGCTGGGTAATTTTCCTGCAATGCAAGGGTAAGTTGTTGCAAGCTTTTATATTGCAGATCGGTATAAGGGATATGATCAGCTCCCTCAAGTTCAACACCAATACTATAGTCATTACACCTATTTTGACCTTGAAAGCTAGATATACCTGCGTGCCATGCTCTTTTACTAAAAGGAACAAATTGCACTATATGCCCATCTCTTTGTATTAGGCAGTGTGCAGATACGCGCATTTGGTAAATACTAGTAAAATAGGGGTGCAATTCAGGGTTAAGCTGACCAGTAAAAAAGTACTTGATATAGTCGCCACCAAATTCATTTGGAGGCAATGAGATATTGTGAATGACCAGTAATGAAATATCAGCGTTTTCTGGCCGTTCGTCGCAGTGTGTACTTGGGTAATATTCAGCTTGTGTTAAAATTGCTTGTTTAATCAATGTATTGGCTGTTTTGATTGTTCTGTTGTTATTATCATAACAAAGTGAAAGGCCGCTATCGCATTATTTTAATGGCCAAAAATGTAGCTGTGCCGCTAATCAAAATCAAGAGGTTGTTATGCAGCAAAGTAAATTAGGCAAAGGTATGTTGATTGTCGCTTGGGTGATTGGCTTAGCTTTATTGACATTTATGTTTGAAGAACAACTTGAAAAGCAATTTAATCCAAATTCTGAGCCTATCTCGTCGACTCTAAACAATGGTACTGAGGTTAGGCTAAAACAAAACAGGTCAGGGCATTATGTGACTGGTGGTGCTATAAATGGTCAGCCAGTGGTATTTCTACTTGATACTGGAGCTACTCAAGTATCTATTCCTATGCATTTAGCTCAGCAACTAAGCTTACGAAAAGGCAGGGGAGCTAGGGTGCAAACTGCGAATGGTAGTGTACAAGTGGCGCAGACAAATATAGAGCGTTTGTCTATTGGTGATATTCAATTGTTAAATGTAGCTGCACATTTGAACCCTGCTGTTAGCTCTAACGAAATTTTGCTAGGTATGAGTGCCCTGAAGCAATTAGAATTTACTCAAAAAGGTGAATGGCTTACCTTGAAACACCTTTAAGCTGTTTACATTTTCTACTTAATATACAGAGACATTATGCATAATATTGATATTCCATTAGCCGTGAAATTGGCTCTATCAGAAGACTTAGATGGTCAAAATGCAGATTTAGGTGATATTACCGCAAACCTAATTCCTGCTGAGCAACAAATAACTGCAGAGGTTATAACCCGAGAGAGTTGTATTTTAGCCGGAGCTGCTTGGGTAACAGAAACCTTTGCACAATTAAATGTGGGTATAAAACTGCAATGGTATGCAAAAGACGGTGATCAGTTGGCTGCTAATCAAACCATTGTAAAGCTTACAGGTAATGCAAGGCATATATTAACGGGCGAACGTACAGCGTTAAACTTTTTACAAACGTTATCGGGTACCGCAACGGCTGTTGCTGATTGTGTGGCAGAGCTTGTTGGTACTAATACTAAATTATTAGATACCCGCAAAACGTTACCAGGAATGCGTTTGGCACAGAAGTACGCAGTGCGCTGTGGCGGCGGCATTAATCACCGTATTGGGTTGTATGATGCATACCTAATAAAAGAAAATCACATTTTAGCCTGTGGGTCGATAGAGAACGCAGTAAAACAAGCTCGTCAAGCTAATTCTCAGTTAAATGTAGAAGTAGAAGTAGAAAATATTGAAGAGTTAAATCAGGCTATTTTAGCTAAGGCTGATATTATAATGTTGGATAATTTTGACAACCAAATGATTCAACAAGCTGTCGCAATTAATGCTGGAAAGTGTAAGTTAGAAGTATCTGGAAATATCACTAAATCTAGGCTGAAAGCCCTTTCACAGTTAGGGGTAGACTATATTTCGTCTGGTGCCCTAACTAAAGATGTTAAGGCAATTGACCTTTCATTACGTGTAATTTGATAAGTTAGTTAAGGAGTTCGTTAAAAGTAAATAGTTAGAGTTATTTTGTAACCGTTTTAAAGCCAAGACTTAAGTATGTTTTTGGATACTTGCTAGAAAGGGATCCGGATCTATACTGAATAGGAATTCAAAAACAACGCTGTAAAACTTAAACAGAAAACAACTTACTTTACTTTTATATTGGAGATACACCATGAACATGACTCAAACTACTACTATGAAAAAACAAAACGGCTTCACACTTATCGAATTGATGATTGTTGTTGCTATTATCGGTATTTTGGCTGCTATCGCTTTGCCTGCTTATCAGTCTTATACAGAAAAAGCGCGTTTTACCGAAGTAACTAATGCAACATCAGCTGCTAAAACAGCTGTAGAAATATGTGTGCAAATGGGAACAGCTATTGCAAGTTGCACTGGTAACACTAATGGTATCCCAGCAGATATTACAGCTGCTGCTGGTGTTACTGGTGTAACAACAGCCGCTAGTGGTGTTATTACTGCTACCAAAGCGACTGATTCAGAAATCACTGGTGCAGGTACTTACACATTGACTCCAACTCAGAATGCAACGACTAAAGCTATATCATGGGCAGCGGTATGTGACCCAACTACTCTTTGCTAAGTTATTCATTTCATAAAGTGAGCCCGGAATATCCGGGCTTTTTTGATTTTACAACCTAGAGTTTAATAATTATGGCATCTACGACCCCAACGACTTTTACTTATCAAGGTAACAACAAAAATGGTCACGCTGTAAAAGGCGAAATTTCGGCCATGACTGTACTAGAGGCTAAAAATCAGCTTCGCAGGCAAGGCATTGCAGCTAAGCGAGTCAAAAAGCTAGCTAAGCCTTTATTTGGTAAGGGTGGTGAAAAAATTACACCAGCTGATATAGCCATGTTATCTCGTCAAATTGCTACTATGTTAACCGCTGGAGTGAGCTTAATTCAAACTCTAGAGATGATTGCCACAGGTCATGCCAACGTGAGCATGCGCAAGCTCTTGGTAGAAATTACTGCTGAGGTAAGTGCTGGTAATCCGTTATCGAGTACCTTACGTAAGCACCCTAAATATTTTGATGATTTGTATTGTGACTTAGTTGAAACCGGTGAACAATCTGGGGCTTTAGAGACCATTTACGACCGAATTGCGCTTTATAAAGAAAAGGCCGAAGCATTAAAGTCAAAAATTAAGAAAGCTATGTTTTACCCCATTGCAGTTATTGTTGTGGCAGTGATTGTAACTACTATATTACTCATTTTTGTAGTGCCACAATTTGAAGAGATATTCTCAAGTTTTGGCGCCGAGCTGCCGGCCTTTACCCAGTTTGTATTAGGTATATCTAGGTTTATGCAAGACTATGGTGTGTTTGTTGGTGCAGGGGTGTTTGCCGCAGGTTATTTGTTTAAAAAGGCCCATAGTAAATCGCGAAATTTGCGGGACTCGGTAGATAAGAAGATTTTAAAAATACCTGTTATTGGTGAAATACTTAAAAAAGCATCGGTGGCCCGCTTTACCCGAACCTTATCTACCACCTTTGCGGCAGGTGTACCCTTAATTGGTGCCTTAGACTCTGCAGCGGGGGCCGCTGGTAATGCGGTATTTAGAGATGCCATTTTATTTGTAAAAAAAGAAGTGGCGGGCGGGATTCAAATGAATGCAGCCATGCGCTCAACCGGTACCTTTCCTGAAATGGTGATACAAATGATTGCCATAGGTGAGGAGTCGGGTTCGGTGGATGAAATGTTAGGTAAAGTCGCAAACATTTATGAGGCAGAAGTAGATGATATGGTTGATGGCCTTACCAGTTTGCTAGAGCCTATGATTATGGCGGTATTAGGTGTAGTGATTGGTGGCTTAATTGTTGCCATGTATTTACCAATATTTGAAATGGGTAATGTTGTTTAAATATCCCTTAATCAATAAGCTATTTTATAAGATTTTTCTGTTCTGATAGCTTGCCTATTTAATTTCTGGCAAGCTATCCCATAACTCTACTTATTAAGTTTTTCTATGTACTCATCCTTACAACTTATGGCGGATTATCCTGCTGTTTTTATCTCTGTAGTTTTCGTTATTAGTTTACTGGTCGGAAGTTTTTTAAATGTGGTGATTTATCGCTTGCCAGTTATGATGGAAAAGGGTTGGAAAGCAGAAATTGATGAGTACCTTTTGTCTCAAAATGAGACTAATCAAGCTAATGCCTCTCAAGCAGTCGATGCTAACACAAGTACCCCAGAAACATTTAACTTAGTAAAGCCTGATTCTACTTGTCCTAAATGCCAACATAAAATTAGAGCGTGGGAAAACATCCCCGTTATTAGTTGGTTGGCTTTAGGTGGTAAATGTAGTCAATGTAAATCACCTATACCGATTCGTTATCCCTTAGTTGAACTAGCAACGGGTTTGTTATCTGCCCTTGTTGCTTGGCACTTTGGGTGTGGTTTAGCGGCTGTAGCTGCAGTCGTTGCTACTTGGTTGTTAGTGGCTATGACCTTTATTGACCTAGATACTATGTTGTTACCCGACCAATTAACTTTACCATTGCTTTGGATGGGATTACTGCTCAGTATTAATACAACGTTTGTGACGCCCGCTGATGCCATAATAGGAGGGGCTGTTGGTTATTTGAGTTTGTGGTCGATTTATTGGGCGTTTAAGTTGCTGACCGGTAAAGAAGGTATGGGATATGGTGATTTTAAATTATTAGCTGCCATTGGCGCTTGGGTGGGATGGCAACATCTACCTGTTGTTATTCTGTTATCTTCACTTGTGGGGGCATTAGTGGGGATAAGTTTATTGTCGTTACAAGGTAAAGACAAAAGCCAGCCTATTCCTTTTGGTCCTTATTTAGCGGCTGCTGGCTGGTTAACACTTATCTTTGGCGATGGATTAGTCGCACAGTATTGGGCTTGGATGTTGCCATGAGTCAATATGTAGTTGGCGTAAGTGGAGGGATTGGTAGTGGTAAAACTACAGTAACGGATTGTTTTAAACAATTTGATGTTGACGTGGTTGATGCTGACATTGTTGCCAGGCAGGTGGTTGAGCACGGTACTGAAGGGTTAAAGGCAATAGTTGAAAAGTTTGGGATTAATATCTTAGATGATAAAGGCAAGTTAAACAGAGGAAAATTAAGACAGTTAGTTTTTAATGAACCAGATAACAAAATATGGCTGAATCAATTACTACACCCAGTGATAAGAGCTGAAATGCACGCTCAGGTACAACAAACCAAGTCAGACTATTGTTTGTTGAGTGTGCCATTACTGGTAGAAAATAAATTGTTTGAGATGGTTGATCGAGTATTAATAGTTGATGTTAGCGAAACCAACCAGTTAAAGCGTACCTTACTTAGAGACAAAACTAATACTCAACAAATTCAAGCGATTATGGACTCTCAAGCCAGCAGAGAACAGCGTTTAGCGGTTGCAGATGACGTAATTGACAATAATGATAGCCCTGAAAAGCTGTTAATTCAGGTAGAATTACTCCATCAGACCTTTTTGCAGTTAGCCAAAAATAAAAAGAGGAGATAATTTTAGCCTATTGATTTGACTAAAAATTCTTTACAATGGTAAGTATTACTCAAAGTCGTGATTTACCGCGTAGCTAATTTAAAGGTCAAAATGTCTCAAGCAATTTATGAATTTCCACTCAATGAAAAGGTACGAATTTACCTCAGACTTGAGCAGTTATTTAAGCAGCTTGAACAGGGCAAAGACGCGGTTGAAGATTGGGAATATATTAACTTTCTAGACTGTTTGTTTACCTTACTAGACCTAACCGACCGCATAGATTTACGCAATGATGTACTCAAAGATATTGAGATACATGAGAAAAACTTAGTCATTTGGTCAAAACATCCCAATATTGACAATGATGCATTGCAGTTTGCACTCCAAAAAATATTACGTCTGCGTGAATCCTTAAGAACTAATAAAAAAATAGGTTCGGAGCTTAAGGAAGATCGTTTGTTGTCCTCTATCCGGCAGCGGTTTTCAATACCAGGTGGTACATGTAGTTTCGACCTACCAAATTTACACTACTGGTTACAACAGCCTATAGCCTTTAAGAAGCAACATGTTTCTGCTTGGTTGAATGAATTAATGCCTATTCAACAGTCAATGGAGGTGACTTTATCTTTTTTAAGAGAAAGAGGGCGGTTTACAAACGTTGAGGCAGAAAAAGGTTTTTACCAAGGAATAGCCGAAGATAAAAATGAATTAATACGAGTGTTGGCCTCTACCGATCAAGGGTATTACCCTATGTTATCGGGCAATAAATATCGATATGCCATTCGTTTTACTTTGTTTATATCTAATATGAATGGTAGTTCGGCTGTAGATTCTACAGTCAATTTTAAATTAGCTTGTTGTTAACGGCTTTTAAAGAGCAATATTATTATGTCTACAATTGTTAATTGCCCCCACTGTAAAGCTAAGGTCAAATGGACAACACTTAGTAAATTTCGTCCTTTTTGTAGTAAACAATGTCAATTAATTGATTTAGGTGAATGGGCTGATGAAGGAAAGTCGATCCCTTGTGGTGGTGGTAAAGATGCTGAAATTACAGAGCTTCCTGATATTGAGGATATCGAAGCTATGTTAAGCCAACAAGACAGGGGCTTTTTCAAAGACTAAATAGGTAATGAGCAATCTTTAATCTATTAAATTGATTATAACTATCTATTTTAATCATTTTTAATATGCACGTTATCTCGCTATTATAATTTCACTTTGAGGCAGTCACCCCATTCAAACTAAACATGTAAGGATAATATATTATGTCTAACCCAAATTTTGAAAACAAAGAAGGCCAAGCCGTTCCTAGTTGTACTTTTCCAGCTCGTGTTAATGATGAGTGGGTAAACTTAACGACTGATGAATTATTTAAAGGTAAAACCGTTGCTGTATTTTCTTTGCCTGGTGCATTTACACCAACATGCTCTTCTACTCATTTACCACGTTACAACGAATTAGCGAATGTATTTAAAGCTAATGGCGTAGATGAAATCGTATGTATGTCTGTAAATGACACATTTGTAATGAACGCATGGGCTGAAGATCAAGAGTCAGAAAACGTAACCCTTATTCCTGATGGTAACGGAGAGTTCACAGAAGGAATGGGCTTACTAGTAGATAAGGCTGACCTTGGTTTTGGAAAGCGTAGTTGGCGCTATTCAATGCTGGTTAAAGATGGCGTAGTAGACAAAATGTTTATTGAACCAGACTTACCAGGCGACCCGTTTGAAGTATCAGACGCTGACACTATGCTTGACTATGTTGCACCAAGTGCAGTTAAGCCTGAGCCAGTGGCTGTGTTAACTAAGCCAGGTTGCCCTTTTTGTGCAAAAGCTAAAAACTTACTAGACGAAAAAGGTTTGGCTTACGAAGAGTTTGTTATGGGACGAGACATTTCGTTTACTGGTCTGAAAGCGTTGTCGGGTAATGAGTCATGGCCTCAGGTATTTATTGGTGGCAAGCTGATTGGTGGTTCAGACGATTTAGAAGCTTACTTTTCATAGTCTTATGTAACGTAAAAAATGGCGCTTTAATAGCGCCATTTTTGTATCTGGAATTTATGGTACTTAAGGGCTAAATAACTACTCATTTTGGTTGGGAAATTACTATTACACCTTCACAACTATTCAAAGGGCGAGAGTTCACTCCTTTAACCGAAGTCTCATCTTCATGTCTGAGACCTTTGATTAATCACTTGAGAAAAAGCTAATTATATTCCTAGGTTAAGGTTGAATCTTTGTAGTGACAAGGATTAGTATGATCTCAATTTAAAACAAGAAATACTTGCAATGAAATCTTTTATTTTCGTGCTGTTTGTTACCACTACTTTTACTAACTTTGTTTTTGCGCAAGGTATTGAGCCGGTTTTGGATAGATTTGATGACATTTATCAGACCGAGCTTGGATCGACCCAAGGCTGCTTAAGTCCTGAGGTAAATGTATTTAGAGTTTGCTCGAGTGTATTAAGGAATGACAAAAATGCACCTTATATTTTGCATCATGGTGCTAAAACTGAAAAAGTGATGGTGTTGTTCCATGGGTTAAGTGACTCGCCTTTTTATTTTCGTTCTATTGCTAAATCTATCCACAAACAAGGCTTTAACGTAGTAGTGGCCTTGTTACCTGGGCATGGAAAAAAAGCTCCTGATGCTGATATGGAAGATTCTGCGCTTGCAGATAGGTGGCGAGCACATATTACTGACGTTACTAATGTGTCTGAAAAGTTGGGTGAAAAAATTTATTTGGGAGGCTTCTCTACGGGAGGGGCATTAGCTTCGGAGCATATTTTACAAAACCCAGAAAAGATTAGTGGGTTAGTGTTATTTTCAGGGGCTTTAGCATTAGATCCAAACGTGGAGTTTATGGCTAAAATATGGGGAATACAGTTATTTGCAAAATTCTTAGATGGTGATTATCAATCCGAAAATGCCAATCTATATAAATACCCCTATGTGGCCCGTTTTGCTGCGTTTGAGTTGGTTGAAGTGATTTTTTCGGTTAGAGAGTTAATAGAGCGGGGGGGAACAGTTGACTTACCTATTTTTGCGGCTCACTCTGTTGCCGATAGAACGACACCAATTGTTGGCGTTAAAAATTTGATAGAGCAGAATCAAGCTAATAGTGTTTTGTATGAGTTACCGAAAGAGCTAGATGTTTGTCATGCTGATGTGGTTATTAACTCACAACAAGTATCTGAAATCGATGTTGATGGCTCACTACTTGAAGAAGTTATGCCCTGTGATGTACCTCAAGCTAACCCTAAGCATACTGAAATGCTAGATAGTTTAATGGTCTTTTTGGCAACGAATTAATGAGCCACTTCGTCGTTTTATTAAGAGGTGTAAATGTTGGCGGCAACAACGTTTTGCCTATGAAGCAGTTATCAGAACTTCTAGTGTCGATGGGCTGTAGTGCTGTTAACACCTATATTCAAAGTGGCAATGTGTCGTTGTTTCATCCGAGTAAGTCTGCAGCTAAGCTGGCTGCAGATATTGCTACCAATATTATGTCAAAATTTGGCTTTACCATTTCTGTGATGGCTTTTACGTTTGAAACCTTTGAACAGCTGGTTAATGCCAACCCTTTTAAGCATTCTGAGCGTGAGCCAAAAACTCTGCATCTATACTTTCTAGAAAAAACTGCGTCTTCTCCAGATTTACAAAGTTTAGAAGCTGTAAAGGCTGAAAGTGAGTCCTTCGCGTTACTTGGAACTGTGCTGTATTTACATGCTCCTGATGGAATTGGCCGCTCTAAGCTTACTGCTAAAATTGAACGCTGCCTTGGGGTGGCTACCACCGCTCGAAATTGGAATACAGTAAGTAAACTATTAAGTTTTGTAGAGACCCAATAACCTTCTGTTTTTAGAAGCGCCTTTAGTCAGTAAGGTGATTTATTGTTATGTATTCGTAAAATAAATGGCGTTTGTTTGAAAGGTATTTAGGCTAAAGGCGGTTTAAGAAACTGTCCTTTAAGTAACGTTGAGCAAATATAATGTCTAATGAATACACCCTCTATGGTGCGCCTATGTCTTTATATACTGGTAAAGCCAGAGCATATTTAAATTATAAGCAGTTACCTTATCAAGAGGTTTTTTCATCTTTAAACGTTTATAAAAATATCATTGTACCCAATACTGGGGTGCGTTTTGTTCCTGTATTAAAAACCCCTTCAGACGAATATTTACAAGACACCGCTTACATTATCGATACACTTGAAAAGGCGCATCCCGGCCGTTCTGTGATCCCTGTTACGGCCCGGCAAAAACTTGTATCCTATTTGTTTGAAACCTGGGGGGATGAATGGTTAGTGATACCAGCTATGCATTATCGATGGAATAAAGAAAATTTCCCCTTCATCTACGAAGAGTTTGGTAAGGTGGTTTTACCTAATATGCCAAGCTTTATTCGCGCGTTTGTTGGTAAAAAAATAGGGGCTAAATTTAAAGGTTTTGTACCTATGTTGGGAATTACGGATAAAACTATTCCTGCTATCGAAGATTGGTATGAAAATCATGTACTGAAACTGCTAAATGAACATTTTGCTGAACATGATTATTTACTTGGGGGTAAGCCTTGCATTGGTGACTTTTCATTAATGGGGCCTTTTTATGCGCATTTATTCCGCGACCCAGCTTCGGGTAAAATTATGAAAGCTATAGCGCCCAATGTTGCTAAATGGGTGCTGAGAATGAACCAAAAAGATGTTTCAGAAGGAGCATATTTAAGTAATGATGAGATACCTACAACTTTAATCCCCTTATTAGAAAGAATGTTTAAAGAGCAATGGCCTGTGTTACAAAGCACAGTTGAACATCTTGAAAAGTGGGACCAGGATAACCCTCAAAGTACGAGCATACCTAGGACCATTGGTGAGCATACCTTTACTATAGGTAATACCACCGAAAAGCGTGCTATTGCTACGTTTCATCAGTGGAAAGTACAGCGGGTGTTGAAATGTTATTATCAATTTAATGGAGCTGAGAAGCCTTCAGTAGATGACTTTTTGACAAATATTGGAGGTTTAGAGTGTATGCAGCTACATATTAAAAATTGGATAATCAGGAAAAACAATCAGCTCACTTTTTCTAACACAGATATTTCATCAATAGGATTATAAATGCATTTAGTTTGCTCTCATTGTTTTGCTATTAATCGCATACCAGAAGACAAAGATCACGCTTTAGCAAAGTGTGGAAAGTGCAAAAGTCTAGCAGTGCCCATTACGACTGTTGAATTAACGGATCTTAATTTTTATCGTTATATCGAAAAGAATGACTTACCTGTTATTGTTGATTTTTGGGCAAGCTGGTGTGGACCTTGTAAAGCAATGGCTCCCGCTTTTGAAAATGTAGCTAAGCAGTCTGATTCAATTTTATTTGCAAAGGTTAACACTGAATTAGCTCAACAGGTTTCTACAGCGGCTACCATAAGAAGTATTCCGACTTTAATATTTTTTCATCATGGAAAAGAGATTGATAGGCTCTCTGGTGGCTTGAGTGAACAACAGTTAAAAGCATGGGTTATGAAATGTGTGCAAAAACTTAATTAACGGTAATGACTGCAGAAAAATAAATCGTCCATTTTACTATTGCTGCCAAGGTTTTATTTGTCGGCAGCAACTTAACTATGTAAAAACTCTATGTAAGTAGTTATTTCAGCGCTGCTATAACTGATATTTCTACCAATAGTTCAGGTCTTGCCATCGAAGCTTGTACACAGGCTCTAGCGGGAGCGTATCCTTCTGGAACCCAGTTGTCCCAAACTTGATTCATGACGGCGAAGTCCTGCATATCTTTAATGTAGAGGGTGGCACTGAGCATATGCTCCTTATCACTTCCTGCGTCTACTAATAATTGCTCTACTTTACCAAGCATAGTTTGAGTTTGCTGTTCGATTCCTTGAGTTGCATCTGCACAAACTTGTCCACATAAGTAAACGGTACCTTGGTGAATAACGATACGACTCATTCGTTGCTTAGTTTCTTTGCGAATTATAGCGTCATTGCTTTTCTCTGATGCTGGCAATGAGGTTGATGATTGTATCGAAATATTAATTGAGGTTTCAACCGGTCCGCAGAATAAATGCGCATAACGAGATTCTCGTTTACCTGGCTCTCGTTCTAGCTTGGTAACCAGTTGTAAATCATTTAATGCTTGTAACGTATTAAGCGAGGTTTCAACCTCATCCACATTAGCGAATTCTGCTAATCGGTTTGTGCGAGTTCTTAATTCACCTGGAGTTTGTGGCCCGCGCAATAACATCACGCATATAATGGCGAGCTGTTGGCGACTAAATTTAAGGTCACTAAATTCGGTATTGCAAAACCTGTGTTTATACTTAGTCACCCTGCTGCCAGAGCTGGTTTGCTCAAAAATTAACTTCTTAACACGAAGTTCATCTAAGGTATTTTGAACCTCAGACTCAGTTAAATGCATAACGGGGTCACGGTTACTTTTTTGGTTACAGCCTAACGTTAGGCCGTTCAAAGACAAAGGATATTGATCTGGTGTGGTGATTTCTTTTTCGAGTAACACACCAATAATCCGAGCTTGAAGAGGCGTTAGTTGCATAAGCATTTTATAATTCCTTTGGTACGACTAGTTGCCTGTATTATACGGGGTAAGTGGATTTAGATTACATACGCAGACTTAAATAGACTTATAGAAATTTGAATAATCCATAGTGAAAAAAGTCTAATGAATTTAGATGTAATCAAAATGATTGCATTTTCTGATGTGGTGATTTAATCTCTAGATATCGACTCATAATGAGTCTTACTATGAAGGTGTGAGAAATGACCGAGAATACTGAAACTAAACAAACTTTAGCTGATCTGCCCCATGCACAACGTGACCGTTTAGCTTTTATCGACTTTAGTTTACAGTTTTTTGGGCATGTTGCGCGTACCGATCTTATACAACGCTTTAAAACTGGATTGGCGGCGAGTACTCGAGATTTTAGTACCTATAAAGCATTAGCTACAGACAATCTTGTGCTACAACATCAGACTAAAAGCTATCACCGGACTGAAAAGTTCCAAGCTCTCTTTAAACATGATCCCGAAGTTATACTGTCATCCTTAAGCCGTGGTTTTGGTAATGGTATATCTACAGGTGTTCAGCCGACAGAACAATGCTTTGATGCTGTGCGCTTGATCCACCCCAGTACTCAGATCATCAGTGGTTTGATGCGAGCCATACACAACAAGAAAGCAATCAAGTGTGGTTACGTATCGGTAAGTTCTGGAGAAACAATAAGAGCAATTGTTCCTCATTCGTTAGTTAACAATGGGCATAGATGGCATGTTCGTGCATATGATAGAAAAAACAATAAATTTAGAGATTTTGTTTGTACTCGTTTTACTTTTGTTGACGTGATGGAAGACTCTCTGCATGTTCATGAAGCCAGTCCTTATGATGAACAATGGAACCAATTAATAGAGCTAGTACTTATTCCTCATCCCAACCTGAAACAATCTACAGCAATTGAAATGGATTATAGTATGAGTGAAGGGGTCTTAAAGGTTCAACAACGTGCTGCTGTTGCGGCTTATGTCTTACGTCAATGGCAGGTTGATTGCTCCCAAGATTATGCACTTTACGACAGTGGCTGCCAATTGGCTCTCGATAATTTGGATGCCTTAAAGTTTATTGAGAATGTCGCTTTAGTTCTTAGTTAAGTGAGGGGACTCCTATTGTAAATTAGGCTTTTTTTAACGTTGGCTAGTTGTTTATTCAAGTTCTCAGGTTAAAGGGCTTTTAGAAGAATATCTAATGAATAAATTGGTCTAACTAATCCTATCTTTTACCTTTCTAAATGCGTAAGTTTCTGTTATTTTCTCATCCAAATAGACGTCCAGATGTCTTTAATTGCCATTCTTAAGTGGGAACCCTTATGAGCAAAGTGTCATTACCTAAAGAAAAAATTAAAATATTGTTATTAGAAGGCTTACATCAGAGCGCGGTTGATACTCTGCATGCTAACGGCTACGAAAACATTGAGTACCTAAAAACGTCGCTTCCTGAAGATGAATTAATTGAAAAAATTAAAGATGTTCACTTTATTGGTATTCGCTCTCGTACTCAGTTAACCGAAGCGGTTATTAATGCTGCTAATAAGTTAGTGGCAGTGGGCTGCTTTTGTATAGGTACTAACCAAGTAGATTTAAATGCCACACAAAAGCGCGGTATTCCTGTGTTTAATGCTCCATTTTCAAATACTCGCTCTGTGGCTGAGTTGGCTTTAGGGCAAATGATCCTTTTACTGCGAGATATCCCAGCGAAGAATGCTAAAGCCCATCGTGGCGTGTGGGACAAGAGTGCTGTTGGCTCTTATGAAGCAAGAAGTAAAACCCTAGGCATTATTGGTTATGGTCACATTGGTACCCAGTTAAGTATTTTGGCTGAGCACTTAGGTATGCGAGTACAATTTTTTGATATTGAAAGTAAACTGGTTTTAGGTAATTCGACTCAGGTTAAAACCTTAGAAGATTTATTAAATACATCAGATGTGGTGAGCCTACATGTACCGGAAACTGTGCAAACTCAAAATATGTTTGGTTCCAAAGAGTTTGCCATGATGAAAGACGGCGCAATTTTGATGAATGCAGCTCGAGGTACCATTATTGACATTGAAGCGTTAGTTGCTGCGTTAGAGAGTGGCAAGCTTTCAGGAGCTGCTATCGACGTTTTTCCTGTTGAGCCAAAATCAAACAAAGAGCTTTTTGAATCGCCACTGACTAAATTTGAAAATGTTATTTTAACACCACATGTGGGTGGTAGCACTCAGGAAGCCCAGCAAAATATCGGCATTGAAGTTGCCGGTAAACTGGCTAAATATAGTGATAATGGCTCTACATTGTCAGCTGTTAATTTTCCAGAAGCATCATTACCGGAGCACACTGGTCGCTCTCGTTTATTGCATATTCATAAGAATGCACCGGGTGTTTTGACACAAATAAACCAAGCGTTTGCTGAAAAAGGCTTAAATATCGCCGCGCAATACTTACAAACTAATGAAAATATTGGTTATGTGGTCATTGATGTTGAAGCGGATGATGCCGGCGAGGCGTTTGAGCAGTTATTAAAAATTGACGGCACTATTAAAACTAGAATATTGCATTAATTAAATAGTTTTGATGACAGCTGAGTCTTGGCTGTCATCAAACATCTTCAAGTGACATCACTGAACTTAGTTTAATATTTAATCTCAATGGTTTCTATAAGTCGCCGTGAATTGCTTGTAACGCTGATATGGACGTTAATGCAGCTGTTTCTGTACGTAAAACTCTAGGACCCAACTGCACAGTTTGAAAGCCGTTCTGTTCGGTCTTATAAATTTCTTGATCAGTAAAGCCACCTTCAGGTCCAATTAGTAACCTTACTCCTGCTGTAGGCATTGAAATATGTCTGAAAGCTTGCTCTGCTCTTGGGTGTAATGTCAGCCTTAATTGGTTGGTTGACATAGTTACCCAATCTGAAAAAAGTGTTGGAGGGTTGAGTATAGGCAGAACATTTCTGCCACTTTGTTCACATGCTCCAATCGCCACTTTCATCCATTGCTCATGCTTTTTCATCCAACGTTGTTGGTTAAGTTTAACACCGCAACGTTCTGTAATTAGTGGAGTGATTTCTTTAACGCCTAACTCGACAGATTTTTGAATAACCCACTCCATACGATCCCCGCGGGATACTCCTTGGGCTAAATGAATATCTAATGACGATTCAATACTAATTGATAACTTAGAGTCAATACAGGCAACTACTTTACGCTTGGTAACTTCTACAAGGTGTGCGCAATATTCATTACCATCACCGTTAAATAAAACTACGGCTTGACCCTCTTTGGCTCTAAGTACATTGCATAAATGATTTGTTGCATCGTCTGTGAGTATTATTTGACTTTCTACTGACAATTGATTGGGATAAAAAACTCTGATGATACGCATGGGGGATACTCAATTTTTTACAAATGTTATCAAGTAGTAGTGTAAAGCAAAACTGAGTATTAAAAATAATAATGTTAAACAAGCTTTTGTTTGACCTACGTGGTGGTTGGCTTTAGTTTATTTCAATCGCATAATGACTAGAAAACGATTGTTTTGGCCCTTCTTTTGAGGTTATCACAGATGCGTTTTTTCGAGCATATTTAGTATGCTTGCCTTTATCCCTTGAGAAGGAAAAAACGAAAAGTGACATCAAACATATAGCTAATATATAAATTAATAACATTCTCAATTCCTTTAAAAATATTAAGAGCATCTAATAATACATCTTTTGATAGTGTAACATTATTTTTTTGTGTTTAAAAAGTATTCAATGACTTGGCTTACTCCAGTTAAATTTTAAGTGTTGAAATTTCACAGGGTTGTCAAATCAAGTTTATAAAATTAGTATTTTAGTATAATAAATCACTATTCTTCTGGCTTTTGCATTGTTGAATATTTATGCTTGCGGCAGTTTTTGAGCTTGGCTTTAAACAAGTTCTGATTATTATAAAAAATGGAGAAACATATGTTTGATTTTGAAGCGGATAAAATTTCCCAAATGGTTGATACCTATATCATTCCATGGGGTATTAATATCGTTTTTGCTTTACTTATTTATATTATAGGTAAGATGGTTGTTGGCGTATTAATTGGCGTCTTTGGTAAAGTGATGGCTCGTTCTAAATATGACGACATGCTTATCGATTTTATTAAAGCAATCCTCAGAGCGATATTAATGCTATTTGTAATAGTTGCGTCATTAGACCGACTAGGTGTTGATACAACTTCGCTTGTTGCCATTTTAGGTGCTGCAGGTTTAGCTATTGGTTTGTCTTTACAGGGATCTTTGCAAAACTTTGCTGCCGGTGTAATGCTACTTGTATTCCGACCATTTAAAGCGGGAGATTTTATCGAAGCTGGCGGTGCTGTAGGTGTGGTTAAAAGTATCAGTATCTTCACTACTGTTATGACCACTGGTGATAATAAAGAAATTATCGTTCCTAATGGTTCAATTTATGGTGGCAACATTACTAACTACTCTGCAAAAGAAACTCGTCGAGTAGACATGGTTGTTGGTATTGGTTATGACAGCGATTTAAAGAAAGCTAAAGCAATTCTTAATGAAATGGTTGCTGCTGACGATCGTATATTAAAAGATCCTGCACCAACAGTTGCAGTTGCAGAATTAGCTGATAGTAGTGTTAATTTTGTGGTTCGTCCTTGGGTTGCCTCAGGTGACTTCTGGCCAGTGAAGTTTGACTTTACAGAAGCTGTTAAATTACGTTTTGATGAAGAAGGTATTTCTATCCCATTCCCTCAAATGGATGTACATGTGCACAAAGACGACTAATTTTTAGTTGGATTAAAAAAGCCGCTTTTTTTAGCGGCTTTTTTGTACCTAAGCTTTACCTGATAATTTTAACTACACTTGGGTTTAGTTGTGGCGGCATTGTAAAATAGCATTGCATTAGCCATGTTTTTGCTTAGGTTACTGATGCGCGTAGTGGGTAATGGATGGGTTGATAAGAGCTCTGGTTGTCTGTTATCGCCACTCGCTTTTGCCATATTTTCCCAAAGCGTAATTGACTCTTTAGGATCAAATCCGGCTCTGGCCATAAGTTCTAACCCTATTAAATCTGCCTCTGTTTCGTGAGTTCTACCAAAAGGTAATTGCACCCCAACTTGTACACCAAGGCCTAAGCCTGCCATGATGACATTACTACTGGCAATTTTGTTTGTCTGCAATAACTGATTGGTCACTTCTAAGCCAACACCTATTAAGGCACTGCTAGACATTCTTTCATTACCATGTTCTGCGATAACATGACCGACTTCGTGCCCTATGACTGCGGCTAGTTGATCTTGGTTTGTTGCCACTCCCATTAAACCTGTATAAACCCCTATCTTTCCACCTGGTAAAGCAAAAGCATTGATTTGTGGCTCATCAAATACGACTAACTCCCACTCTCCTGCAAACACTGAGTTTGGTACATGCTGCGTAATGGCGTCTGCAATACATTGGACATATTGGTTAGACACTATTTGGTTTGAAACGTTTTGCTCGGATTTCATGCTGTCAAAAGCTTGTTCTCCCATCCCTGCTAGTTGAGAGCTCGAGTAAAGTTTCAACTGGTTTCTACCAGTAGGGGATTTGGCGCAGGCAGTGCTTAAAATTAAACAGGTTAAAATACAAAGTTTGTTATAGGTGCGTAACATGACAAGGTCGCTCCTTTGGTGCTTTAGATGAATAAAATAAGATCATACATTGATTTTCACTGCATGTTACCTGTCTATTTAGAATGCTAGTGAATACGGGATGTCAAAGAGGTTACTTTGCTATTAATGCCAGAGGCAAAATTCTTGCTTTTGATGGCTATGAGAAAGTAATTAAAAGCCCCCAGTAAAAGCTGAGGCAGTTACGGGAGGCTTTAATGAGTCGCTGATTAGATGCTAGCTTTAAGCTTTTCAGCCAAATCTGTTTGTTCCCAAGGAAACTCATCTCGGCCAAAGTGGCCATAAGCGGCTGTCGCTTGGTAGATAGGGCGTTCTAGGTCTAACATTTGAATAAGACCATGAGGTCTTAATTCAAAATGGTCACGGATTAACTTAGCGAGCAAAGTATCTGATACCTTCCCTGTACCAAAAGTTTCAATATTAATTGAAGTGGGTTCGGCAACACCGATTGCATAAGAAATTTGAATTTCGCACTTATCAGCTAAACCCGCTGCAACTATGTTTTTAGCAACATAACGACCGGCGTATGCGGCAGATCTATCTACTTTTGATGGATCTTTTCCTGAAAACGCTCCGCCACCATGCCTTGCCATACCTCCATAGGTATCAACAATAATTTTACGACCTGTTAAGCCACAATCGCCCATTGGTCCGCCAATCACAAAGCGACCTGTGGGATTGATAAAGAACTTGGTATCTTTTGATAGCCACTTTTCTGGCAGAACTGGTTTGATTATTTCTTCCATAACCGCTTCTCTAAGATCTGCAGTGCTTATACTCTCATCATGTTGAGTGGATAACACCACGGCATCAATACCAACCGGTTTGTTATTTTCATATACAAAAGTAACTTGGCTTTTAGCATCTGGGCGTAACCAGGCCAAAGTGCCATTTTTACGAACTTCAGCTTGGCGTTTTACCAAGCGGTGAGAATAAGTAATCGGCGCAGGCATGAGTACATCTGTTTCGTTGCTTGCATAGCCGAACATCAGACCTTGGTCACCTGCACCTTGTTCTTCAGGTGACGTGCGGTCAACTCCTTGGTTGATATCTGGAGATTGTTTACCGATTGCATTAAGAATGGCACACGAATCGGCATCAAAGCCCATATCAGAGTGAACATAGCCAATCTCTCTTACTGTCTTTCTGGTAATTTCTTCGATGTCTACCCAAGCTGAAGTCGTGACTTCGCCACCGACTAAAACCATACCTGTCTTAACGAAGGTTTCACAAGCAACTCTAGCTTTTGGATCTTGGGTTAAGATAGCATCGAGTACTGCATCGGATATTTGATCTGCAATTTTATCCGGGTGTCCTTCAGAAACAGACTCTGAAGTAAAAAGGTGTGATGTCATAGAACTGCCTCGTTTGATCAGTGTTAAAGCCTTTATTTGATTTTGCTATTCTAACAATATTTTTAACAAATACCAGTCTTTACATCTAGACGTCCAAACGTCCATGAATTTTATTCTACTAAGGTGTAAATAAAATTCATATATAAATGACGATTCATACACGATTTGCCGTTGCAGTTAATGTCAGCCTAATACAAAATGGATTATTATATTTGGAATAAGCTTTAGTTTTAAATTATTCCCCCTACATCAAAACGTTAGTCAGGAGACAACATGTCAACACGCCAAAATCTTGCCAATGCCATTCGTGCTTTAAGTATGGATGCTGTACAACAAGCCAACTCAGGTCATCCTGGGGCGCCATTAGGTATGGCTGATATTGCAGAAGTGCTTTGGGGTGACTATTTGCAACATAACCCTAGCAATCCAGATTGGGCAAATAGAGACAGGTTTGTGCTTTCAAATGGCCATGGTTCGATGTTGATTTACTCGCTGTTACATCTATCAGGTTACGCTCTTCCGATTGAAGAGCTAAAGAACTTTCGCCAATTACACTCAAAAACCCCTGGTCATCCAGAATATGGTTATGCTCCCGGTGTAGAAACTACTACGGGCCCATTGGGGCAAGGGATCAGTAATGCTGTAGGTATGGCTATTGCTGAAAAAACCTTAGCGGCTCAATTTAATAAACCTGATTTCGATATTGTTGACCATTTCACATATTGCTTCTTAGGCGATGGGTGTTTAATGGAAGGTATTTCTCATGAAGCGTGTTCATTGGCAGGTACCCTTGGCTTGGGCAAGTTAGTCGCGTTTTGGGATGACAACGGAATTTCTATAGATGGTCATGTTGAAGGTTGGTTTACAGATAATACGCCTGCTCGTTTTGAATCTTACGGATGGCACGTTATTGCAGGTGTTGATGGTCATGATCCAGACGCAATCGCCGCTGCAATTGATGCTGCAAAAGCAGAAACGACCAAACCTACTTTGATTTGTTGTAAAACTATTATTGGTTTTGGCTCACCTAATAAGTCAGGTAGTCACGATTGTCATGGTGCACCACTAGGTGATGATGAAATCAAAGCTGCTCGCGAATTCTTAAAGTGGCCACATGCGCCTTTCGAAATTCCTGCTGATGTTTACGAAGGCTGGGATGCAAAAGCGTCTGGCGCAGAGAAAGAACAGGCTTGGAACGAGAGTTTCAGCGCCTATGAAAGTGCTCATCCTGAGCTAGCTGCGGAGCTAACTCGTCGTTTGGCGGGTGACTTACCAGCAGATTTTGCTGAAAAAGCGGATGCATTTATTCAGGCATCTCAAGACAAAGCTGAAAATGTTGCAAGTCGTAAAGCATCTCAAAACTCTATTGAAGCCTTCGCTACCTTGTTACCTGAAGTACTAGGGGGGTCTGCTGATTTAGCTGGTTCAAATTTAACAATATGGTCTGGTACCAAAGGGATCTCTGCAGATGATGCTAGCGGTAATTATCTATATTACGGGGTTCGTGAATTTGGTATGAGCGGTATCATGAATGGTATCGGCCTACATGGTGGGTTTAGACCCTTTGGCGCGACCTTTTTAATGTTTATGGAATACGCCAGAAATGCTGTACGTATGGCGTCTTTGATGGGCATTCCTAATATTTTTGTTTATACCCATGATTCTATTGGTCAAGGTGAAGATGGTCCTACACACCAGCCTATTGAGCAGGTAGCTAACCTGCGTTTAACACCTAACCTCAATACTTGGCGTCCATGTGATGGTGCTGAAACAGCTGTGGCTTGGAAGTCATCACTTGAGCGTAAAGATGGCCCGTCAGCATTGGTGTTTAGTCGTCAAGGTTTACCCGCTCAAGCACGTGATGCAGCGCAGTTAGCTAATATTGCTAAAGGTGGATATGTCTTAAAAGATTGCGAAGGCTCACCAGATGTTATCTTGATTGCTACTGGCTCTGAAGTAGGTATTACTGTTGAAGCTGCTGAACAATTAACTGCAACAGGTAAAGCTGTACGTGTAGTCTCTATGCCATCAACAAGTGTCTTCGATAAGCAGGATGCTGAGTATAAAGAGTCTGTATTACCGCGTGCTGTGACAAAACGTGTGGCAGTTGAAGCGGCACATGTTGATTTTTGGTATAAATATGTTGGCTTTGATGGCGCAGTGGTGGGTATGTCTACGTTCGGTGAGTCTGCGCCGGGTGCAGCTTTATTAAAATTGTTTGGTATAACTACTGAGGCAGTCGTTAAAGCTGCCCAAGAACTTTAATATAAGCTCTTGTTTTATTTGCTAAGTATTTAAACTTTAAGGCGCATTTATGCGCCTTTGTTGTTGGTTTAAGTCTATTTTAAAAGGGTGTTATGTTACGTATCGCAATAAATGGTTTTGGACGAATTGGCCGCAATGTAGTGCGTGCACTTTATGAAACTAAACGTAATCAAAGTATTCAAGTTGTTGCGATTAATGAAATCGCTGAGCCTGAAGGTATAGCTCACTTACTTAAGTATGATACTTCCCATGGTAGATTTGGATTTCCTGTTACCTTAGATGGTGAAGTATTGAAAGTGGGGAATGACAGCATCCAATTATTACAGTATGAAAATATTAAAGATTTACCTTGGGAACAACTAGGTATTGATTTGGTACTTGAGTGCACAGGTATTCATAATGACCGCACAGATGGCCAAGCCCATCTAAATCAAGGGGCCAAAAAGGTTTTGTTTTCTCAACCCTGTGGTCCAGATATGGATGCCACTGTAATTTTTGGTGTTAATGATGTTGAATTGACTGATAATGATAGTATTGTTTCATGCGGCTCTTGTACCACTAACTGTATCGTACCTGTTATTCAGGTATTAGATGATGCATTTGGAGTACAAAGTGGCACAGTGACTACAATCCATTCATCTATGCATGATCAACAGGTTATAGATGCTTATCATACTGATTTGCGTAGAACCCGAGCTGCCAGTCAATCGATTATACCGGTTGATACTAAATTGGCGGTAGGTATAGAACGTATTCTTCCAAAGTTCGCGGGTAAATTCGAAGCCATAGCTGTGCGAGTACCTACTATCAATGTTAGTGCAATGGATTTAAGTGTTACTGTTGAAAAGTGTTTAAACGTTAAGGATGTAAATCAGGCGTTTAAAGCAGCTAAAAATAGGCATTTAAAAGGAATTTTAGATTATACGGAAGAGCCACTCGTATCTGTTGATTTCAATCACGACCCCCATTCTTGTATAGTGGATGGAAGTCAGACTCGAGTCAGCCATAAACAGTTAGTCAAAACCCTAGTTTGGTGTGATAACGAATGGGGGTTTGCGAATAGAATGATAGACACCGCGGAGGCTATGTTCAAAAAAGCTTAGGGTTTATTAATACAGTAATTCAATTTTGTAAATTAAAGGTAAAGTATGTCCATATTAAAAATGTCTGAGCTAGATTTAGCTGGTAAAAGAGTTCTTATTCGTCAAGATTTAAATGTGCCCATCAAAGATGGTGTAGTTACGTCTGATGCACGTATTCGCGCGTCATTACCTACGATAAAAGCAGCTGTTGCCGCCGGTGCGAAAGTTATGGTTATGTCTCATCTAGGACGTCCAACAGAAGGCGAATACGCTGATGAGTTTTCTCTGCTACCCGTTGTTAATTATTTACAAGCCAAGACTGACCTAAAAGTGAGTTTGGAAAAAGATTACCTTAGCGGTGTAGAGCTTGATGCGGGTGAAGTTGTTGTTTTAGAAAATGTGCGTTTTAATTCAGGTGAGAAGAAAGACGATGAAGCCTTGGCAAAACAATATGCTGCACTTTGTGATGTATATGTGATGGATGCATTTGGAACCGCTCACCGAGCCCAAGCTTCTACACATGGTGTTGGTTTGTTTGCTCCCATCGCGTGTGCCGGCCCCTTATTAGATGGTGAGTTAACAGCATTAGGCAAAGCTTTACATAACCCAGAGCGTCCTTTGGTGGCGATTGTTGGTGGCTCTAAAGTGTCAACTAAGCTTACGGTATTAGATGCCTTATCTAAAATAGCGGATCAACTAGTTGTAGGCGGAGGTATTTCTAACACGTTTGTTGCCGCAAGGGGAAACAACGTAGGTTTGTCACTTTATGAGAAAGACCTGATCCCTGAAGCGAAACGACTAATGGAGTCGTTAGATATACCTGAAACAGTAGACGTTAGAGTGGGTAAAAACTTTTCTGACACCGAACCCGCTGTTATAAAAGATGTGGGTCAAGTTCAAGATGATGAAGAAATCATGGATTACGGCCCTCAAACAGCTGCTAATGTTGCTGCTGTATTAGCTGGCGCAAAAACGATATTATGGAATGGCCCATGTGGTGTATTTGAGTTTGATAATTTCGCCAAAGGGACAGAAGTTGTCGCTAATGCAATCGCTGAAAGTCAGGCATTTTCAATCGCTGGTGGTGGTGACACACTAGCGGCAATTGATAAATGGGACCTAAGTGATAAAATTTCTTATATTTCTACTGGTGGTGGTGCGTTCCTTGAGTTTGTTGAAGGTAAAGTTTTACCAGCGGTAGCTATGTTAGAATCAAGAGCCTCTTAAAATAGGCCTATAAATAAGAACAAATAGAAAAGCAATAAAGCTTTCAGTTCAGGGCAATGATGCCCAGTAATATAAACCCTACAAATCAACTAAATGTTGGTTAAAACAGTACTAAAAGGAGTGTCACATATGGCATCACAAGTTCAATTAGACATGCTTGCAAAGATTGACGCAGAAACAGGATTTATTGCAGCTTTGGATCAAAGTGGTGGTAGTACGCCAAAAGCCTTAGCTATTTATGGTGTAGAGCCATCAGAATACGAAGGTGACGAAGAGATGTTTACTAAGGTGCATGAAATGCGCACTCGAATAATTACATCTAGCGTTTTTAATGGAGAAAGAGTATTAGGTGCTATTTTGTTTGAAAATACACTTGATAGAGAAATTGAAAGCCAAAGTACTGCTAGTTACCTATGGAATGTCAAACAAGTTGTTCCATTCTTGAAAGTTGATAAAGGACTCGAAGCTGAAGTTAATGGTGCTCAACTTTTAAAACCTATTGCTGATTTAGATAACTTACTTACTAAAGCCAATGCTCAAAATGTATTTGGTACAAAGATGCGTTCAGTTGTTAAGCTAGCTAATGAAGAAGGCATTGAAGCCGTTATTGCACAGCAATTTGATGTAGCTAAACAAATTTTGGCTGCTGGCCTTATGCCAATTATTGAGCCAGAAGTTGATATTCATAGTCCTGAAAAAACAGAAGCAGAAGCTCTGTTAAAGGCGTCTATATTATCTCACTTAGATAAATTAGATGCTGATCAACAAGTGATGTTAAAACTGACCTTGCCAAATGAAGCAAACTTCTATGAAGATCTTGTGAAACACCCTAAAGTACTGAAAGTTGTTGCTTTATCTGGTGGTTACTCGAGAGAAGATGCGAATGACAAGCTAACTGGTAATATTGGTATGATTGCTAGTTTCTCTCGTGCATTATCTGAAGGGCTAAGTGCAAAACAAAGTGATGCTGATTTTGACGCGACTATGGACGCTTCAATTGAAAGCATTTATCAAGCTTCTAAAAGTTAAGCTGTTTTGATAGCATAATTTAAATTAAAGGTCGGTTTTTACCGGCCTTTTTTGTAGCTAAGCACTCGGGAATTTGTTAAGTTTTTAGTGTAATTAAAGGACCCTTGTTATGAGTTTAGATTTACCTTTACCTTTGTATAAAAAACTAACTGTCACGTTTCGGGTTGAACCCGGTTGTTTAGGCCCTGATGGGATTGACCATATAGAGAAATTTTGTAAGTTTGCAAAAAAAGAAGTAGCTGAGCTTGATTCTGATTTTGTTCGTTGGGTTATTACTCCTCGCTATGACAAGTCATTGCCTGAAACAGAATACAAAACCAATAATAAGCGCTTAGACTATGACAAAGCAGAAAAATATTTAACCATTTTTGGCAAAGAACTCGATGATTTTGAAGAGCATTTGCAAGACAAGTTGTCGATTCTTATTGATGAGTTTCATGGCAGGTAACTTAACCATCTATCAACACGTGTTTGTTATGGAACACCATATCTATTAATTATTTAATCGGCATGGGTATTACTTTCCCCTCATTGTGCAAATAAAAAGGATTCATGTGTTTGCAGGTGACTCAAGATATTTTACGGGATATCGTCATTCGTTAATCGAGTGTTTTTTATGTATTTTTTAGGGGTAGTCCAGCTGTATGCGTATCCAGAATAAACTTTTTGCGATATTTTTTGTGACTAGTGCGGTGTTAGTTGCTGCGCAAGTATTGGTCATGCAATGGAGTATTGGAAAGGGGATGATCGATTATGTAAATAAAAAGGAGTTGGATGCGCTTGATAGTTTAGTTTTCGCTTTACAAGATTTATATGACGAAGATAAAGAATGGGAGCACATAAAAGGACGTAATCGTTTTTTTAAAAATATTGTTGACCAACATATTCAAGTAGATGAAGCCCCTTTTTCTTTGGGAAGGCCTGATATACCGAGGTCTCAAGATAGAAGACCTCCAGATATGGGTGCTAGAGGAGGCGGCCCTCGATCTTTTAGGCGTGACTTTGACCGCCCCCCAGAAGGTAGTATCCCCGATGTTACATACGCGATATTAGATAAGAACAAAGAGCTGATTGCTGGTATCTATAGTAAGAAGTCAAAGTTTGGATATCTTGATATTGTTATGAATAAAGAAATTGTAGGGTATTTAGCTGTGTCTCGTCATAACGAATTGACTGCTGGCTACGAACTCAACTTTGTAGAGCAGCAGCAACGATACATACTTCTTATCGCGTTGGGTTTGATTATCATTGCAATACTCGTTGCTTTACCTTTGGCGAATCATTTTGTTAGCCCTATAAAAACGCTTACCTCGGCAATGAGTACATTAACATCTGGGCAATACGATCAGCGTATTAACCTGAAGCGTAAGGATGAATTTGCACAGTTAACTAGAGACTTTAACGATCTTGCCGCGACTCTTGAGCAAAACGAGCAAGCACGTAAACGTTGGCTGGCAGATATTTCTCATGAGCTACGTACACCTGTTGCTGTGCTTAAAGGCGAGATGGAATCAATGGTTGATGGCGTAAGGCCTTTATCTATGGAGCGGATTCAATCATCTCTTGAAGAGGTGAATCAGCTAGAGCAGTTGCTTAATGACCTTCATGAACTTACTAGAAGTGACCTCGGCACTTTACACTACCGTAAAAATTGGGTGAAATTGACACCATTAATTGAAGAAGTTGTGAATCAGTTTAAAACGATATTGTCTGAGAAAGGCATCCAAGTTGACTTAGCTGTTAGTGCCTCTGTTCTTGATGTCTATGCGGACGTGACTCGCTTGAAACAACTGTTCAGTAACCTGCTAAGCAATGTAGGAAAATATGCTGTTGACGGTGACCTTTTAAAAATAACGATTAGCAATGTGGAGAACACGACTCCAAAAGAAGTGCACATTCTGTTTGAAGATAATGGGCAAGGGGTAACAGATTCAGATTTACCACAACTATTTGAACACCTATTTAGAGTAGAAAACTCAAGAAATAGAGAAACCGGTGGAAGTGGTTTAGGTTTGTCAATCTGTAAAAAAATTGTCGAAGCACATCATGGCAAAGTTAAGGCTTTTTCATCCAAGTTAGGCGGACTAGGCATTCAAATTATTTTACCATTGGAGTAATACAACTCATGGAAACACAACCCCATGTACTTATCGTTGAGGATGAAAAAAAGTTAGCATCCCTTCTAGCAGACTACTTGACTTTATCTAATTTTCAAACGACTTGTTTGCATGATGGCTCTTCTGTGGAGCCTTGGCTAGAAGAAAATGACATAGACGTGATTTTATTGGATCTGATGTTGCCAGGTAAAAGCGGGGTAGACATTTGCAAAGCCATTCGCACTAACAGTCAAGTGCCAATTCTAATGGTCACAGCCAAAGTTGAAGAAGTGGATCGACTAATAGGGTTAGAAATTGGGGCTGATGATTATATTTGTAAGCCCTTTAGCCCTAAAGAGGTCGTTGCTAGAGTAAAGGCTGTGTTAAGGCGAACTAACCCTCACACTGCAAGTGCATTACCTTTTAAGCTTGATAACCACCGCTTAGTGATGTCAATTGGACAACAATCAATCGCATTAACAACTGTTGAATTTGAAATGATGGCATTACTCAGTTCTGAGCCTGGCAGGATATTTTCAAGGGATCAGCTGATGACAACCTGCTATAGCGATCATCGTATCGTCAGCGATAGAACGATTGATAGTCACATTAAAAAGTTAAGAAAGAAAATTGCGGTGATTGGTAACCAAGATTGGATTCAATCGGTTTACGGAGTTGGATATAAGCTTGATATCGAGCGAGTATAAATTTAATAAATAGATTAGATATAATGCCCACGCTACCATAGCCTCTTTAATTTCAGCGATTGTCAATAACTTGTGAATGTAAACAAGAATTCCCTACAAACTTTTTTATGGTGCTAGAAACAAGGCGATACACATCTTATCCAGATTTAAACTTGATAGGCTCAATTGTATTCAAAAGTGAAATTGAGCTCTTGTAGATAGTCACGTTCTCGTTCGATATCGGCACTAAATACAGGTTTGGTTTGCAGCCAGTTCTCAGGAAGACCTAAGGTGATGTTTTGTCCTTTAGCGATAATGCTATAGTCCGGTAAAATATCATCTTGGCGTTTGATGTTTAGTAAAACACCAAGTCTTAGCAACACCATAAGTTTGTGTACATGTTCGTGACCAATAATGGAGAATTCTGGAATTTCAGCAACTCTAATTTTTTTACGATGAAACCTAACCAGCGTTGCTAATAAGCTTTGTTGCTCTTGTCCAAAACCTGGTAGTTCTATGTTTTGTAAAATGTAGGCGGAATGTCGCTGAATACCCCGCGTGTTGATTTGCAATCCGACCTCATGAAGTAACGCTGACCATTCAAGTAAGCTTTTTAGTTCTTTGCTTTCAATTTTCCACGTTTTTTTACTTTGCTGATATAAGTTCATCGTTGTAGCGAGCACACGTTTAGCGTGATCTACGTCTACATCGTAACGTGTCGCTAAGCTTTGTGCACTGCGCTCACGGATGTCAAGTTGTTGTAGGTTGTCTTCCATTTCATAGAGTACACCTTCTCTTAAAGCAGCGGTTGAAAACTCCATTGCATCAATCTTCAAGCTGTTAAAGATACCTATTAAAATAGATAAGCCTGCTGCTAAAACAGGTTGCCTATCAATTGAAAGCCCGTCTAGCTTTAAATTATCGCTGTTTCCTGCTTTGCAACATAGTTCCATTAATATGTATAAATCTTCTTTAGATACAGTATTTTCAGCTCTAGTACCTTCTAACTTTGATGCTAGTTCGATGATCACTTTAATCGTGCCTGATGTGCCTATGCAGGTTTTCCAACCTATATGTCGATATTGTTTATCGATCATTTCTAGCTCTTGCTGAGCACTGGTGATGGCTTTTTCAAAGTTCTTAGGTTTTAGCTCGCCATGTTTAAAGTAGCGATTGGTGTAACTAACACAACCCATTTGTAAACTACGTAGAATGTTAGGTTCAAATGCCTCGCCAATAATGAACTCAGTTGAGCCGCCGCCTATGTCGACAATTAAACGTTGCCCTTGTTGATGGTTGGTATGGGCCACCCCTTGGTAAATTAATCTTGCTTCTTCAACCCCTGATATGACTTCAATAGGAAACGGAAATACAGCTTTAGCAGCCTTTAAAAAGTCTTTGGCATTATTGGCTTTTCTCAACGTATAGGTTGCTACCACTCGAACCTTGTCTGGCTCGAATCCTTGTAGACTTTCTGCGATTACCTCTAGCGTACTCAGCCCTCTTTGTATGGCTTCATCAGATAAAGTGCCATCTTTACCGAGGCCATCAGCTAAGCGGACTTTTTGCTTAACTTTATGAAGAATTTGAACTGAGCCTGCAACAATACGAGCCACAACCAAATGAAAGCTATTTGAGCCTATGTCTAATGCGGCTACTTTGCTGCTGTCACGAACTTCTACACTGTCGAAAGCTGAATTTACGTTAGGCATTGTCACCCTTTTCAATGTTTTTTAAGAATTTATATGTTTCTATTTGTGAGCGTAGTTTTTTGCGATTACCACGGGCTACATAAGGGTTAGTCTGTTTTTCATTTATTATCCGTGCTTTTAATGTATCTTTGAGTTGTAAGTTTAGAATATTCATAATCTTAGATTTCAAATCTGGGTCGTAAATAGGGCAACCCACTTCAATCCTAAAGTCCATGTTACGAGTCATCCAATCTGCCGAAGAGATAAACATTTTAGGATCTCCACCATTTTCAAACAACATCACTCTTGGATGTTCTAAAAAACGATCTACTACACTTATAATACTTATATTTTCACTCACACCTTTAATGCCAGGCACTAATGAACACATGCCCCTGATAATGGCTTTAATTTTTACACCAGCTTGGCTGGCTTTATACAAATCATCAATCAATAATCTATCATCTAAATTATTAATCTTGAGGATTATCCCCGATTTTAGCCCTTCATTCGCATTTTGAATTTCTTGACGCACTAACAATTGAATTTTTGTTCGAGCGTTGAGGGGAGACACTTGTAAATGCTGAAATTTTTGTCTTCTATATGGCTGTTCAATAAAGGTAAATACCGCTCTAGCTTCATTTGCTAACTCTTGATTACGAGTGAATAAACTAAAATCAGTATAGATTTTTGCCGTCTTTTCGTTGAAGTTGCCGGTACCAAAGTGAGTGTAATTCACTAACTCACCTTTTTCTTCGCGAGTAACCACACACAATTTACTATGAATTTTAAGTGATGGCACCCCAAATACCACCTTAACACCCGAATCTGTAAGGGTCTTCGCCCATTCAATGTTGTTTTCTTCATCGAATCGAGCACGCAGTTCAATCACTACCGTAACTTTCTTGCCGTTATCTACCGCATCGATTAAGGAACTAATCACTCGTGATTTACTTGCTACTCTATAAATATTTAAGCGTATGTGTTTCACATTTGGATCAAAAGCAGCTTGTCTTAAAAACTCAGTCACATGTAGAAAGCGATAGTATGGGTAGTAAAGTAGGATGTCTTTGGCTGTAATAGCATCAAAAACAGTATCATACTCAGAAAAATCTTTAGAAGTTAGTGCTGGTAATTTGGGGTTTTCGAGGTAGTCTCGGCCAATATTTGGAAAACTAATAAAGTCTTTAAAGTTACGATAAGCTCCACTGGGAATTAAACTATCGTAAGAGGATATTTTGAGTCGTTTTTTTAAATCTTTAAGCATTTCCATCGGCATTCTAGCATCATGTACTACTCGGACAGGTTCAGCTATGAGTCTTTGTTTCATGCTATCTGACATTTTATCAACATAGCTCTCATCAATTTCATCGTTGATTGAGTATTCAGAATCTCGAGTCATTTTAAATGAATAGGCTTCTAGGTGGTCAAACTCAATAAACCCTTTAAATATACTTTCTAAATTTAAACGAATGATGTCATCTAATAAAATGATGTATTTCTTTTTACGACTTTTCTCTGGTGGAATAACCACAAATCGAGACATATTTTGACTTGGAACTTCAATGATAGAATAAGCAATGGCCCTATCATTTTTATGGATGCTGACGTATAAATACGTGGCAGAGTCATTTAAACGAGAAACCAACTTTACTTTTTTGTTCAAAAGAACCGGGGCGATATGACGAAGAATTTTATTTTTAAAGTAATTGGTTAGCCACCCTGTGTGATAGTCATTTAAATCTTCTTCACCCAATAAAAATATATTGTATCTGGCTAATCCTTTTACTATATCTAGATGAACTCGGTCAAAGTCTTCCGTCATTCCTAGTACTTTCTCTTGAATCCCTTCCATCAACTCCTTAGTTTGATCTGCTTGTTCAGATTCATCTTCGTTCATGTGAATAAAAATTTTACGCTTTACATCAGCTACCCGAACTCGGTAAAACTCATCCATGTTGTTTGAGTAAATCCCAAGAAAGCGGATACGCTCAATAATTGGATTAGTTTTGTCTGCAGCTTCTTGAAGAACTCGTTGATTGAAAGCTAACCAACTTAACTCGCGGGGATAATAATTATTTTTATTGTCGGGCATCTTAATTCTTATTGATTATTTTATTGTCGTCATCGTCTAATGAGATTGTGACAATTAGATGACAATTATCGTTAAATTTTATTCAATCTCTATATCTACCGTTAAATCATTGGCAACAGCTTCTAAGGTTTCCCGAAAACTGTCTAAATCAAAATTTTCTGCGATTGTAACGGTCGCTTGAGCTTTGAAAAGCAAACCTCCCCAATTTGGCGCGCTTTCTAAGTTTGAGTCGAACTTTATGATGTTTAAATTAAACTGACTCAGAACCTGAGTTAGCTCCTGAACAATACCAGCTTTATCGTTCCCCATAATTTCAATTTTAGCTGTTTTTAGCTGGGTGGTTGACTCTACTTCTCCAGCCAATAAGTGGATCTTTAGATCGGGATGTTGTGAAAAACGCTCAATTAAAATTAAGTGTTTATCTTGAGGTAAATTAACCTCAACAAATCCAGCAAAATGTCCAGCCATATGAGAAAAGTTACTTCCTAACCAATTCCCCCCCATTTCAAACACTGTTTTTGCTAAGTCGCTTATTAAGCCGGGTTTATCTTGCCCAACTAAAGTAAATATCATCGGTTTCATAAAACTGTCACATATCTGTAATAAAGTGCTGGCGATAGAGTAACACGCTCTGTAATTTACCTTAATTAATATCAGATATTAGTGGGTAAATGAAATAAAAGCGAAAATAGTATCGGTCAAATTGAGTGGGTGTTTTAAAGTTTAATGTCACCCAAATGTCACATTCAATTGCTATTTTGTTTGTGGTTTCATGATAAATGTAAATTCTTTGGTTTGCCTAGATTGTTTATCATTAATGATGTTTTAAATTGAAGAGAAATGTTATGCCTATGAATTCATTTTTAGGGGTGTTCGCTAAGTCACCTCTTAAGCCCCTTGAAGATCATATCAATCTTGTATACAAATGTGGTCAAGGGTTATTGCCTTTTTTTGAAGCGGTATATGCTGAAGATTGGAAGGAAGCGCAAGATACTCAGCAGATTATCTCCAAGCTAGAGAAAGATGCGGATGTTATTAAACGAGAACTTCGTGTGAGTCTTCCAACCGGAATATTCATGCCTATTCAAAGACAGGATGTTCTCGATCTTCTTACTCAACAAGATAAAATTGCTAATAAGGCAAAAGATATATCGGGTCGTGTTTTAGGTCGTCAATTGACGATCCCTCAAGCGCTTCGCAGTAGCTTTATGGATTATCTTAAGCGCTGTCTAGATGCGACAGATCAAGCTAAAAAAGTTATCAATGAGTTAGACGACTTGTTAGAGACTGGTTTTAAAGGTCGTGAACTACGTTTAGTTGAAGATATGATTGAGCGCTTAGACGCTATAGAAGATGACACCGATACCTTACAAGTTAGTCTGCGTAGAAATTTATTAGCATTGGAAAAGGATCTAAATCCAGTGGATGTAATGTTTTTGTATAGCATTATTGAATGGGTCGGCGAGTTGGCTGATATTTCCGAACGAGTCGGTTCTCGCCTCGAATTGATGTTAGCTAATTAAGAGATTTTGACAATGGATATAATTACTAGTTACGGTTTTATTTTGATCGTAGTTGCCGCTGCGGTTGGTTTTTTAATGGCTTGGGGTATTGGGGCTAACGATGTTGCTAATGCGATGGGAACGTCAGTCGGTTCGAAAGCATTAACGATTAAACAAGCTATTTTTATTGCAATGATTTTTGAGTTTGCTGGTGCTTATTTGGCTGGTGGTGAAGTAACCTCTACTATTCGCAAAGGTATTATTGATTCAGCTTACTTTATTGATACACCAGAGTTATTGGTGTTTGGTATGATTTCAGCTCTATTGGCAGCGGGAATTTGGCTAGCTTTTGCTTCTTATTTGGGGTGGCCTGTATCAACAACTCACTCTATTGTGGGGGCCATTGTTGGTTTTGCTGCTGTAGGTGTGAGTGCCGATGCAGTAGAGTGGGGTAAAGTTGGAGGTATCGTTGGGAGTTGGATTATAACGCCTGCTATTTCGGGTTTTATTGCATATCTAATTTTTCAGTCGGCACAAAAGTTAATTTTTGATACCGATAATCCTTTTGCAAACGCTAAAAAATATGTGCCTTTTTATATGGCTGCAGCCGGCTTTGTTATGGCATTGGTAACTATCAAAAAAGGACTTAAGCATGTTGGATTAGATATTCCTGCTGATCAGGGCTACTTTATGGCTTTAGGCCTCGCTGTTTTGGTTGGTATAGCAGGAAAGCTCTTCATTAACCGTATTAAAATTGACCCTAAAGCTCAGAAAGAAGCGCAGTTTGCTAATGTTGAAAAAGTATTTGCTGTTCTTATGGTCGTTACTGCTTGCTGTATGGCGTTTGCACATGGCTCTAACGATGTCGCGAATGCAATTGGTCCTTTAGCTGCGGTGGTTAGTATTGTGGAAAGTGGGGGTGAGATAGGTAAAAAAGCAGCATTGGTATGGTGGATACTTCCTTTGGGTGGGATTGGTATTGTTGCTGGTCTTGCATTGTTCGGCCACCGAGTGATTAAGACTATTGGTAAAGGGATAACGCATTTGACGCCAAGTAGAGGTTTTGCTGCTGAGTTAGCTGCCGCTACTACGGTTGTTATTGCATCAGGAACTGGATTGCCCATTTCTACTACTCAGACTTTAGTTGGTGCTGTACTAGGTGTTGGCATGGCAAGAGGGATAGCAGCACTTAACCTTGGTGTAGTAAGAAACATTGTGGTTTCTTGGGTGATTACATTGCCGGCCGGCGCAGGTTTATCAATCGTATTCTTCTTCATGATTAAAGGTATTTTTGCGCCTTAGCAATTATATAAGTGATCGGTATTAATACGAATTTATCCAAAGCCAGCTAGTTTATTTAGCTGGCTTTTTTATGTCCAAATGAAATAAATAATTCATATAACATTCATATTAAAGACATAAAAATGTCACACTGTCATATAACTGTAATAAAAACGTCATAATGTATCGCCCAATGAAATAGACACTTTAAATCTACTTTTTGATGGTAAATATTATGCTTATTCGTCCAACATTATTACTTTTTGTTTTGTCCATTATCCCTAGTTGTGTATTGGCAGAGTCTGTGTCAACGGAACCTTCTGGTCTAAAGTTAACGCTTAATGGCCCAATTGAATTAATAACGTCAGACTTGAAATACTCTGCAAAATTGGGGGGAAGATTGCAATGGGATTATAACTATGCCGAATTGAATGGTGAAGCTGACGAAGATGATTTTAGTATTCGTCGTGCAAGGTTATATTTTTCTGGAGAGGTGAATGATTGGTCTTATAAGTTACAATTCAATGTTGGTGACAGCAATGGTGGCACCCCGGAAGACGTTTTTATTCGTTATAATGGTTGGGGTAAAAAAGCAGTTCTTACAGTAGGAAATCAAAAAGAACCCTTTGGTTTTGAATCTTTAACTTCTTCAAAAGACATAACATTTTTAGAGCGTTCAGCGATTACAGAAGCCTATGCAGCAGGGCGTAATGAAGGTATTCAGTTTAGTGGTATTCAAGGAAAGTTTACGTATGCTATCGGTGTGTTTGAAGATGATACTGTTGGTGATGGTTCAGCCATTACTGGTCGTGTTACCTATTCTCCAATACACTCTAAAGAGCAAGTATTACATGTAGGTTTAGCCCATAGCAATCGTGCGGCTGATGTTGATATGACAGGTGTTGAGCTTGCGTATTCACATGGCCCAATTCACCTTCAGTCTGAATTTGTTTCATCAGAAAATGGCATGATAAGTCGAGATGGGTTATACCTGCAAGCTGGTTGGATCATTACTGGCGAATCGCGCCCTTATAAAAATGGTGTGTTTAAACGTGTAAAACCCGGAAGTTCATCTGGGGCATGGGAGGTAGTATTGCGTTTTGAAGATGGTGATGGAGCATATTCTGATGAAGAGCTAGGAAATACTGACGCTACTTCATATGGAATGGGTGTTAATTACTATTTAAGTAAGTTTATTCGTGTAGGTGTATCCTATACAGAGGCACAAGATAATGTAAGTGAAGACGATGGGAGTGAGTTTCGAGCTCGTTTGCAAATCGCACTTTAATCATCAAAGGTTTATTTTCTTAACGTTGCTGTTTTATTGGTGGCTCCTTGTCACCAGCTTTCTTTGTTTTTCAATCCTCAATTTATTTTGGCCTCTCCCCAACATTAAACTTTTGTGACATTAATTTTATGTAACAAAACTGTCATGATCCTTGGTTACTCTGCTCGCGTTTTTTAATTCTAACAATTTTACTCGCATTCGGAGAACACAATGGAATTCAATAATACTTTCAAAGTTAGTGCACTTGTTTTAGCAATGGCGCTGGCTGGCTGTGGTGGCGGTGATATCATTTTAGATGCTAGTGATAATAGTGTTTACACAGATAACAGTGACAACAGCGTAACTGGTGGTCTTGATGGTAGCGGCGACGCCAATGTTTGTGCTTCTTACACTGATGAGTCTGGTGTAACTCAACAGGGAACCGAAGAAGATGATAACTGCCGTTACACTTCTCAGTTTGTTAGCTCTTCAAATCCAATTCTTACAAACATCACTTTTTCAGCGTTAGAAAATGGCGGCGCTCATATTTTCAACGAAAGCTTATATATAGGTCAAAATTACAGTAGCTTAAGTGAAGCTGCAGACGCAGGCATTACAAGTGGTGGTGACGGTGCGAGTTTATTTATTGAAGCGGGTGCAACTCTAGCATTTCAATCAGGTACGGCTGTTGTTATTAATCGTGGCTCACAAATTCGAGCTGAAGGTACCTCAGATGCTCCTATTACTTTTACGTCTGAAACTGACATAGACGGCAATATCACACCAGAAGAGACTGGCGCTTGGGGTGGCATGGTAATAAATGGTTTTGGCTTTACCAACGGCTGTGAATATGAATCTGGTTGGGAGTTTGAGCCGAATTCTGCGTTAGATGAAGGTAGTGCATTAGCGCTGGTTACTGATGCTGACTGTTCAATCGCTGTTGAAGGGTTAATCGGTAATGACGAAACAACTTATGGTGGCGAACTACCTGAAGATAACTCAGGAGAGCTTAGCTATGTAATCGTTAAACATGCAGGTTCAGCACTTTCTCCTGGTAATGAATTAAATGGTATTACTTTTGGTGCGGTAGGCAGTGAGACAACAGTTTCTAATTTAGAGATTTACGCTAACATCGATGATGGAATAGAGTTTTTCGGTGGTGGTGTAGATGTTGAAAACTATGTTGCACTTTATATACAAGACGATTCAATCGATATTGATGATGGCTATTATGGAACTATCACCAACGCTTTAGTTATTCAAGGTGGCGGCATAGATGCAGCTATCGGTACTCGTACTGGTGCTCACTGTGTAGAATCTGATGGTGCTTCAACTCGAAATGAAGATACTGTATTTGATGAAGATTATTTAAGCCGTGGCACTATCACTAACCTAACTTGCATTAGTTCTGCCAAAAATGAAGATACAGCAGGTAATGGTGACCCAGGCGCAGGTATTAACTTCGAAGAAGGTCATATCTTAACCGTAACTAACTCTATCATTACAACTGCCTATGCAGGTGATGATGAAGCTGCAAATGATAACTATTGTTTTCAAGCAGAAGATGACATCGACGCTATTCAATTAGCTGCTGGTTTACTTACGTTCTCTGAAAACATCTTTGCTTGTCCTGACATGGTAGCAGATGATTTAGATCTGGGAACAGTTGACACAACGAGTGCACAGTACACTACTTCTGTTTCTCGTCGTTCAGATGAATCTGCTGGTCCATTCTCTGGAACAGTTGACGCCTTTCTGGATGATACTGGGAATTTAACCTCTGAAGTGACTGTTCGTGCCGATGAAGGGGTAACGACTAATATCCTAGATGGTTTTTACACCATCACTCAAACTGAAATGTTAGTAGACGGCACCTCCGTTAGTTTCGCAGCAGGTTCTACTTTTACTGCTAGTGACTTAGGTTGGACTTACGGTCTTATTGATGGTGCTCGCGGTCAAGCACTTTGGTTTGAAGACGGCCAAACTCCTGGCGATCGTTAGTACCGAAGGCGCTGATTTATTGGCGTAGCCTTTGTGATAGGGCGCTTTACGGCGCCCTTTCTCGTAAATGGCATTGTAACGATTAATTAAGAGTGAACACCGATGACAATCAATAAAACTTTTTCGAAGGCAGGTTTAGCAGCATTCCCGCTATGCTTACTTTCAGCATTAATATCTTCATCAGTTATAGCCCAGACTGAGAATGAATCTGAATTGAACAAGCAAATAGGGCAAGAGATTGAAAGAGTATTAGTAAGAGGTAGATTACAAACTGCTGCTGAGTCCATTGTCGCCGAGCGTATTGAAGCAGACAAAGTAGTAGATATTCTTGGTATAGACCAAATATCGCGGGCTGGTGACTCTAATATTGCCGACGCTTTACGCCGTGTACCTGGTCTAACCTTAGTCGATGGTAAGTTTATTTATATCCGCGGCTTAGGCGAAAGGTATCAAAATGTGACTCTAAATGGAGCGGCAGTACCTTCTCCAGATTTGACTCGCAATGTAATCCCACTAGATATATTTCCAACTTCTATCGTTGCAGACATTGCCGTACAGAAAGGATACTCGGCAGACAAAAGTGCCGTCTTTGGCGGTGGTGCTATTGATATCAGAACGAATTCTATTCCTGATAGTTTCATGGCTTACATTGGTGCGAGTGGCGGTATTAATAACTTATCTGATACCTATTTGGACTACCCCGGTGGAAACGATTTTGGTGAAGAAGATGGGTCTCGTGCATTCCCTTCGATTGTAAGTTCTACCTTAGGTAGTTCTTTTATTGACGATGGTGATTTAGATATTAGCCCAACGGCTATTCAGGCAACTGCAAATAGAAATGGTACTAATATTACCTTCGAAGAAGCAGAGGCTTTAAATAGAGAGTTGGCATTGAGTTTTAACCGAGATCTAGACCTATCTGAAAAAGATAGAGTTGTTCAGGATCTTGGTTTCGAAGTCGGGATTGGCGATACTTACGATATAGGTGGTGAATTTACTATTGGTGGCTTGCTGACTCTTAATTATGATGAGTCAGTGCGTACCCAAGACCGTATTAGTCGCAGACTAGAAGAGCCTGAAGAAGAGTTTACTGAGACCACAAAAAGTACTCAAGATACGAGTGTTACCATTACCGCTGGCATTGCCCTAAAGTGGGGATATGACCATGCAATCGAATCTAAGAATTTCTTTATTCGTAATACAGATGATGAAACCTTTTTGTCTAATGAGTATAACGATACTTCTGGGTATAGCAGTGGTGGTGGCTTCCGTATTTTTGAAGGTATTTTTGAGCAAAGAGAATTACAAATAAATCAAATGTCTGGAAGACATATCTTAGGTGAAGACAGCCGTGATCTAATAGGGTTAGGTAGCACTTTTTTGGATGACTTAGAGCTAACTTGGTTCTTCTCTGATTCAAATGCAACTACTCAAATACCGAATGCTTTTACGTCTGTTGCAACGTTTAGCCGTGATACGGCAACCAATGAGTTTAGTAATGTAAACATCTCTCTTGGTGGAATAGTCAGTAACGGTTTGCAACTTGATAACTTAGATCTTGACGATCAGCTTGAAAGCTCTGGCTTTGAAATGAAACTGCCTCTGTACGCAGGTGATTGGGCGTTTGAGTTGTCTGGTGGTGCCCGAATTGACAAACGAGGACGCATTTCTGATCAATTAACCCTAACTATAGATGGTAGCTCAGTGGTTAATTCGAATGTAACAGATTCAATATCTACACGTTTTTCAGATGAGGCGATTTCAAATCCTGACAATGGTTTTGAATTATCACTAGAAACATCTGAATTTAGTCCTAGTCTCGCTGCAACTAAGGTTGAAGCGATTTTTGGTCAGGTGAATATTGATTGGAATGACGAACTAACAGTGGTGGTTGGCAGTCGTTTTGAGGACTACCGCCAACTAAGTGCTATATTTGATCCACTTGCGGTGTCTAGTCCTATATTACCTAACCTAGATTCAAGTAGTTTTGTTGAAGGTGAGCTAGCAGACGGTGTTTTCCAAGACGATGGCATTTATCCATCAGCTTCTGTAGTTTACAAGATGTATGATTTTTGGGCAGAAACTTTCAAGTTAAATCTCATGTGGAGTGAGAACGTTATTCGTCCTGATATGCGTGAAATCGTTGACACTTCGTTCCGTGATCCTGTGACTGACTTTATCATTTCAGGTAACTCTAGTGTTACGCCATCAGATATTACTAATATTGATTTACGTGCAGAATGGTTCTTCGAATCAGGCAACAATTTTACTGTTAGTGTGTTCCATAAAGATATTGAAAACCCAATTGAGCTATTTTCACAAACAGCAACTGGTAATGAACTGCGAGCAGAAGTATTGAACGCCGGCTCGGCAGAAATTAGTGGTTTAGAAGTAGAGTGGATGGTGAATTTAGAATTTCTTGGTGACATTGGCTCGTTATTTTTTGTACAGGGTAATATTACTAATTTGTTTAGTAATGAAATTGACGCTTCTGGTGTAGAAAGTGATGTAACGAATGCTGTGCGCCCTTTGACACAAGCTTCTGACTTCATCGCAAACGTTATGGTAGGTTTCGACTCAGAAGATGGAAACCATTCTGCCGGACTAGCGTTTAATACATTCTCAGAGCGTTTATATGTTTCTGGTGCAAGTGGTTTTGCAGATTCTTATGAGCAACCTTTTGACTCATTAGATTTCACTTATACTTATTACGTTCAAGAGGACTTATCTGTTAAGTTTAAAGCAAAGAACTTACTTGATGCTAAGAATCAGATTACCCAAAAAGATAATGATGGTATTGATGTCACGCGCTTTGAGCAAGCAGTAGGCCAAGGTTATAGTGTGAGCGTTAAGTACAAGTTCTAACTTTACACTTTTACGTTACGTTACGTTTAAATAAAAAACCTGCACTAAGCAGGTTTTTTTTCAATTACAGCTTGTTTAACTGGCTATCTACTAAGTGCGATTAGATCAGTTATCGAAGTGTCAGTATCAGATTCGAAATTATAATCATATTGCAATAACAGACCTTGAACAGCTACTGTTTCAGAATCTAGTTGTATAGGTTGAAAGCGCGACTTTTTAAGAGCTTTCATTGATGTATGAACAAATTGCTTAGGCCCGCTGTTTTCAACTACGCTAATATTTATTGGTTCACCCTGTTTGTTTAAGTCATAAGCTAGGGTGACATTACCTGAGCGTTTATCAAGTAATTGCGCATTTGGGTAATTTGGTACGACTTGGTCGACGGCAACAATTTGTGTATCCGAAGCGGCTAAATCAGAAGCATTTATGGTGGTAGCATTGATACTCCAAGAAACTGACATAATGGATACTAGCGATAAAAATTTTTTCATACTTCCTCCGGAATTGTTATAAATTACCAAGGAAAATTAAAACGTAGTAACAATGTATTTCCTAGGTATATTCAAAGTATATACATTTGTTGTTTTTCGTCAACTATATTTCGAAAATGTCATAAAACTGTAATATATATCCGGTATAAGATGGGGTTTATGTATATACAAATAACATACATTATATAGCGAGTTCTTTGAAAAACTCCCCTACCTAAAAGCAGTTTGTTCATGACTAAATCAATAGATAAAAAAGCATCAAGTAAGAAAGACCAAGAAAATAAAAAGAATAGTCAGTTGATTATTCGTATTAAAAAAGAAGAGCGGGATGCATTTGTTGAGTTATGTGATGAGCTAGATACCAGTGCGGCCAGAGAGATCCGTATGTTTATTCGTGACTTTTTACGTAAACAGGGTGATTAAGGTTTTGAGTTATAGTTAAGCTTGGAAGGAACAGAGCGACAATTTCCATAAACCAAGCATAATTAAAAGAGCTGGTTTCTCCTTTTACGAAGCTTTAGTGTTCGGTCTTAAAATATGTTGGTAAGTTGACAAGAACTACACGCTTTTTTGTAAAAGCAATGATGCATAATCCCAGTTTATTTTGTATTAAAGAACAGGGCTAACCAAATCTAATAATTCAGCATTAATAAATTGGTTAGGGTTATATATATTTAAGACAGCACTGCTGCTATCTACTTGCTTTACTACTAGTTTGACTTCTGGATAGCCCCTAAGTGTTGAGTGACTCATACCATTTACGCCAATAGGTAAACGTTTTTTATATAAGGTAAACTCGTCGCCTTTTTTAATGCCGTTTTCACTACCCATATTAATTGTAAGTTGCTCTAGTTCTGTATTAATAATTTGTGCAAAGCTGCGCTCGCATTGCAGAAGGTTGGAAACATCAGAAACCGCGGTATTAATAGTGTTTAAAACAACTCGGCCATAGTCACTTCGCCAAAACAAACTGTTATTAGTATCGACACTATAATCACTACTGTAATCCCAGTTTGCTTCACTATGGTAGGTTTCTTTGTAGATGATATTGTGTCTGTAAGCATCGAGTAGATACACGTGAATAGTAAAGTTACGACGCAGTGCCACATCATCTGACAACACCTCTTCTGTTACTTGTTCAAATAAGCTGATGTCGCGAATAAACCCAAAAAGCACAAATTGTCGACCATATTCTCTAGTCATAAAAATTGCTTTCTTGGTGATTTCTTGTAAGTCAATTTTGTCATATGAGTGTACGTCGGTGAAGGCTTTATCTATTAGTAAAACCTTTGGACTATTTTGTTCAACACTGAGTTGTCGCTCAAAGCGTTTACTAATTTGCTTGCCTAGGTCAAAAATACCTCCGTATTTAGCTTGTTGAGGCTTTAAAACTTGAAATTGCGCTACCAACATAGATCGGTTGTAACCATCATGAGCACAATCAAATAAAGGAGTGAAGTTAACTTTTACGTTTACAGTTAACGTGTCATTTGTGACTGTTTCACTTATCACTTCAACTCGTTGGATTTGGCCTTGGGTAGTAATCACCGATTTACTGCTTATCAGTAAACCATCTAACACCATATCTTCGGCCGCGATAAAACTACCATTCTTAAATGATGCATCGGCTACTGCATTTTTAATCGCTTGAATACGAACATCGGTTAAGTCGGCACCCTTAATAGCGATACTGGCTTCACCTTGCTGCCAATTTGCTAAGGTAAATTGGCTGATAGAAAAGCATAAAATGGCAATTAGCGCCTTTGAAAATATAGATAACATTTTTAGCAGAGCCTTATTTGAATACAGTGAATAGCTTGTCTAACACCGAGTCTTCTTGATTCTTATGGAGCTTTCCCTTACCACTGTATTCAATACGAGCATTGCCAACCTTGGAAGAAATGATAGTGTTTGATGCATCAATATCCGTGGTTCGAATTTCTCCGGAAAAGCGCACAAATTCTTCACCTGAGTTGAGAGTGATCCATTTTTCACCTCCTACTATAAGGTTACGGTTCGGCAGGATCTCCATTACGTAAACAGTGATATCGCCATTTAATGAATTAGATTGCTTAGACTCAGATGACGAATCAAAGTCACTACCTTGACTATGCTCAATAGCTATATCACCTTCATTGATATTGATAGGCCCTGCATTCACACTGAGTGGCCCTAAATCAAAATTGCTACTTTTATCTGATGAATAATCGAGTGACTTCTTAGATGTCGTAGACTCACTAAGCTGCACTAAAATCATATCGCCTACGCGATAATTCTTATGGAGCTTGTACAGACTGGAGGCGTTTTCAGAGTGAAATAATGAGCCATTGGGAACATGAATCGAATCAACTTGTTCTGTTCGCACCGGTCGAAATCCTGGTTCATTAGGTTTTATCTCTGCATTTTTTGTTGAAATCGCTCGTTGGCTAACTTCAGGGTTGGTATAGATCTCTTTTACTACTTCTTGCTCTACACTTGGTGTTTGTGTGCAAGCACCTAAAGCTATCATCAAAACTGGCAGAACAACTTGGTTTCTCATATGGCAATTTTACCTTTGTGTTATCTTTCGATAATCACTTAAATTAATTTTAGAATCGCCTCTCACAACCAAATTCTCGGCTCAAACTACTCAAGAAATTTTTGTATTTCAAGTGGATTTCAGGCATCCACATTTCTTCCTTGTTTCTTCCTTGTTTCTTCCTTATTTTTTCCTTATTTCAAAGAGTAACTTGGTCCATATTTCGCTTAGTAAGTTTAAATTTATATCCTGCAATATCGACAGGTGATGTAAGAGGCCTATTTTTCTATGACTATTATTGATAACTTACAAAGCTTATGGGACACAGGTTCGTCTAGCCAAACTGAAGAAACAGTAGCCGCTGAGACAAGTGAGAATGAAGCGCTAAATCAAGGCTTTAGCGGACTATTCTCAATGCTTCAAGGAGAAAACAGTGATGGTGAGTCTGGTGACGCACAGCTAGGTACGGAGGCTGTCATTGATAGCATTCAACAAAGTTTGATGTCGGCCATGGGGTTTACTAATGCCGTAGGAGATGGAGTGTCGAAACTTTCGTCACTATCTTCTATCGCTAATATGCAGTCATCTTTATTAAGTAGCCTTCAAGCTAGCTTATTTAGTAGCGCAACTGAAAGTGCATCGTCATTTGTTGGTGAAACTACAAGCATAGTTAAAGGTGTCGAGGAGTTTGATTCTTTTAGTAATACTTGGAATGCTATTGATGACGTTTCTGATTATCTAACCGGTGCAGATGGGCTCGCCTTTGCAGATGTATTTGATTCAGTCAATATATTGAATCATGTACCGCTTATTTCAGATGTTTACCAAAACGAAATCGAGCATGAAATCTCACCTATTTCAGAGTTGGTGGGGGGGTACGCCTTTGGCGGGCCTGTAGGTCTTGCTTATTCAGCTGCAGACTTAGCAATTGAGTCAATATCTGGAAAGTCTATTTATGAAAATATCAGTGATTTTTTGTTTAGTGATGCAGAGCAAGAAAGTATAGAAAATACAGTAACCCAAGTGACCGATACCATATTGCAAACCAACCAAGCTTATAGTTTTGTTCGACGTAATTTTTGAGATATTTAATATGGGGCAATTTTATGCCTCTTTTTCATATAGCGGCTAGTTTCAGTACTTAAAGGTGCAAGCTGTTTGCAGTGTTAGGGAAGGTTGAGTGATATTCATAGTAAAACTATTATTCATTGAACAGTCAATAGCAAGGGCTTTGCAGGGTAATAAAAAAGCTTGATTAACTTTGTTGAAGCGTTATGAAAAAGAATTTATCACTATAGTATGCGTATGATGGGTAAAACTGAAGATACCTTGGACTTAATGCATGAGGTGTTTGTTTCAGTATTCCGAAATTTATCAAATTATCTAAATGAAGGGAGCTTCAAGAGTTGGTTATACCGTATTGCCCATTTTAGATGTATTGAGGGTTGTCGACGTAAAAATCCAATGCAAGGCTTAGATGATGTGCCAGATGTGGAAAGTGAAGAAATCAGTGCGGCTGATGCAATACATTGCCATCAAGAAAATAGACAGCTCATTAATACAATGCAGCAATTATCATTGATGAAAACATCACATTTTTATTATCTGACTTTATACAAGCTGAAGATAATAATGTGATTGATATTCGCAATAAAGTGTATGTATTTAAGCATGAAGATGTGAAGTCTTGTGTAAAGGGCACCATAAGTAAGGAGCAACTATTAACTGTTGTGAATACTTCTCTATTTTAATAGAGAAGTATTCAGCTAGGGTAATTTCATGACATTTAGCTAACAAACCGCTAAGCTAACAGGATCTTAGCCAACAATGGCTTAAATTGGTTTTCTGTTAGGATCTTGCATGAAATCTTCAGTAGTAATTAGCGGTTCTGGTTTATGGAAACCTGATCATAGTATTTCAAACGAAGAACTGGTTACGGCATATAATGCTTATGCAACTCAGTTCAACGAACAGAATTTGGACGCGATAGGGAAGGGGGAAATGACCGCAAAACCTTTTTCAAGCGCCGAGTTTATCGAAAAAGCATCGGGTATTCGCAGTCGTTATGTTTATGTAAAGGACGGTGTGTTAGACATTAATCGGATGCGACCTAATATTCCAGAAAGGGCTGACGGTGAACTTTCTAATCAAGCTGAAATTGCCATTTACGCCGCTAAAGATGCTTTAAAATCTGCTAATAAAACGGCTGAAGATATTGATGCTGTAATTGTTTCTTGTGCTTATACTCAACGCTCTTATCCAGCTGTGGCCATTGAGGTACAAGATGCGTTAGGTATTAAAGGGTTTGGGTTTGATATGTTAGTTGCATGCTCAGCAGCGACATTTGCGTTACATCGAGCCTATGAAATGATTGCTGCAGGAACAGCTAAGTCAGTTTTATTGATAAACCCGGAGATGATATCCCCTCAAATCAACTATTGCGATCGTGACAGCCACTTTATTTTCGGAGATGTAGCAACAGCTATGGTTGTAGAAAGTGCTGAGACAGCAACTTCAGATCATGTTTATGACATTCTAAGCACCAAAGCAGTAACCCAATTTTCTAACAATATCCGCTCTAACTTCGGTTATATTAGTAGAGTAAATGATGTTGATCCTTTTGCGGCAGATAAGCTCTTTCATCAAGAAGGGCGTAAAGTGTTTAAAGATGTATGTCCTATGGCCGTAGAACATATCTCTGAGCATTTGCAGCGACATGATTTAAGTTCGACCCAGGTATCTAGGTGGTGGTTACATCAAGCTAATATTAATATGAATACTTTTATAACCCGAAAATTATTAGACAGGCAGCCTTCCCCAGAAGAAGCGCCTATTGTTTTAGATACATTTGCCAACGCAGCTTCGGCTGGGTCGATAATTGCATTTCACTTACATCACCAAGATCTTCAATCTGGAGATGTAGGCTTGTTATGTTCTTTTGGGGCAGGATATTCCATTGGTAGCCTAGTATTGCGCAAAAAATAGTAAGAATTGGCAAGTTTTTATTATCAGAGTATGCACCGCTCAGCTGAAATAAGAGAGAGAATTTAGATGTTAGCAACAATTGGATACGCGTTAAGTGCTACAGGTTACGCGTTTTTATTATTGTTGTTATTGACTGTAAGAAAGTCGGGTTTGGCTAAATACTTATTGATTTTAGCGACGCTTACGACTTTTTTGTGGTCTGTAACGCCTTTTGTCACCTCACCTATGTCTCTGGAAAGCTTGTTATTTTTTGACAATATAAAAAATATTATTTGGTTGTTGTTTTTAGCATCTTGTTTAAAAGATAATTTTATCAATATAGGAGAAATTTTATCTCGTAAAGAAACTTGGTTTATTTTATTCCTACCTATACTCGCATTATGCCTTCCTTATTTCGGGTTAGAAAATTCCACTTGGCAATTTTTATTGCAAACCATGATCCCGCTACAGTTTTTAATACTGCTAGAGGTGATTTTTCGCCAATCTGGTGATAATGGGTGGGCGATTAAGCCATTGATATTGTACTTAGCGGTTATAAGTGTGTTTGACTTTGTTACCTTCGCTAATGCACTAATGGTAGAGAAAATACATATTAATTACATTGCTGCACGCGGATACATTCATGTGGCTCTAATTCCATTTTTGATTTTAGCTATAAGGCGGGTGAAAAACTGGGGAGTTGAAATATATATTTCCCGTGAAGTGGTCATGCATAGCACTTTGTTAATGGTAGCTGGTGGCTACCTGTTTGTGATGGCACTGATTGGTTACATAGTAAAATATATGGGAATTGAGTGGGGCTCAACTATACAAATTATTCTAATCGCCTTATCACTTGGGCTATTAGTGACTCTGTTTTTATCGCTCAGATTTAAAACACGTATCAAAGTCTTTATTACTAAACATTTTTTCGCAAACCAATTCGATTATCGACAAGAATGGTTAGAACTCACCCATTCTCTTAGCGGAGATAGTGCCGATGGCAACATCCATGCAACTGCACTTAAAGGCTTAATTGAAGCAATTGATTATGATAGTGGCTGTTTTATTCAGGTAAAACATACCAACTTAAAATTACTCGCTAACATAAACCACCCCAGTTTGACGCTTGAAGAAGAGCAAGTCTTAGATATATTTTGTACGTTTTTCAAATCTAAAAACTGGATCATTGATATAGAAGAATTAAGAACCAAACCTTTTGTATACGAAGGTCTTAGAATTAATCATGCATTGTTAAATGAAGTGTCTTTTCAGCTTGTAATTCCTATTTATAATGGAGACGAGTTATGGGGAATGGCGACGCTTTTAGGTTCTGCTGAAACTTCAATAAAGCTGAACTGGGAACTTAGAGACTATTTAAAAGCTGTGACTGCTCAGGTTTCAAATTACTTGTTTCATCATCAAGCGGCGGAAGAGCTCGCTGAAAATGCACAGTTTGCAGCTTTCAGTCGAATGTCAGCATTTGTGGTTCACGATTTAAAAAATGTATTGGCGCAAATTGATTTAATTCTCTGTAACGCCGAACAACATAAAGATAATCCAGAGTTTATTGATGACACCTTTGAGACATTGCACCATACCAAAGCCAGAATGGATAAAATGTTAAGGCAACTGACCGAAAAAAATACCGCAAAAGAAAGCGGTGATAGTTTAATTTTTTTATCAGAGTCTATTGGTGAGGTTATTGAAAATAGATGTGCATCATATTTTCCTACACCTAGCATGGACGTTGGTAATGAAAAGCCTGTAGTGTTAGATAACGACAAATTTAGTAATGTAATGTATCACTTGATTAGTAACGCTCAGCAAGCAACTGACGATGATGGTACCGTAGATGTAGTAATTGAAATCTCCGTAGATGAACGCTACATGTTGATTAAAATTATTGATACTGGTTCAGGGATGAGTGAAGATTTCATTCGAACTAGGTTGTTTAAACCGTTTGATACAACCAAAGGAAATGCTGGTATGGGCATCGGTGCGTTTGATGCTAAGGCTTACCTGGATAAATTAGGCGGGCAGTTACTCGTAGACAGTGAGCTAAATATAGGCACTACATTTACGCTACGTATTCCAACGAATTAAGACTAAAAAGGGTAAGACTCATGGATAAGATACTTGTGGTGGATGACGACTTAGGTATTCAAAAGCAATTAAAATGGAGCTTTTCTGGCTATGATGTAGTGTTTGCAGAAGACCGAACTTCAGCCATTGCACAATTGAGGCGATTTGAACCTAAGGTTGTCACATTAGATTTAGGCTTACCCCCTGACCCGAGCAATGCCAGTGAAGGGTTAGCGACGCTTGAAGAAATTTTAGCTTTAGCGCCCTATACCAAAGTCATAGTTGTTACCGGAAATAATGACAAGACAAATGCTTTAAAAGCAATTAGTTTAGGGGCTTATGACTTCTATCAAAAGCCCATAGATTCTGACACAATTCAAATTTTAGTGGGCCGAGCCTTAAACCTTTTCAATCTAGAAATGGAAAATAAGCACCTAGCGCAAGTTGCGCCAGCTATGGACCGAATCATTGGTCAGAGTGAAGGTATTTTAGCCGCCAGTAAAAAAGCAGAACGTATTGCACAAACAGATATCAGTACCCTGCTGTTAGGTGAAAGTGGCACAGGTAAAGAGGTCTTTGCTCGCAGTATTCATGAGCATAGCCTACGAAAAGATAAACCTTTTATTGCCATTAACTGTGCCTCGATTCCTGAAAATTTGTTAGAAAGCGAGTTGTTTGGATATGAAAAAGGTGCCTTTACTGGAGCTAATAAAACCACACCAGGTAAAATTGAGTCTGCACAAAACGGTACTTTATTTTTAGACGAGATTGGTGATATGCCCATTGGCTTACAAGCAAAAATGTTACGCTTTTTACAAGAGCGAGTCATTGAGCGAGTAGGTGGAAGGTCAGAAATTCCTGTTAATATTCGGGTGATATGTGCCACTCATAGAGATGTGCAAACCATGGTTGCTGAGGAAACTTTCCGGGAAGATTTGTTTTATAGAGTAGGTGAAATTAGCATACTTATTCCTCCACTTAGAGAGCGAGACAACGACGTGATCTTGCTGGCTAAAACATTTTTAACGCAATATAACGAAGAGTTCAAAACTAAATTGAAAGGTTTCAGTGACTCAGCTATTAAAGCAATGAAACAACATAAGTGGCCAGGAAACATTCGTGAATTGCAAAATAAATTAAAGTCGTCGGTTATTATGGCTGAGGGCACGCATATTCAAGCAGATGATCTAAGTTTATTTGTCAAAGATGATGAACCGACTATCAACTCATTAAATTTACGTGAAGTCAGAGAGCACGCTGAAAGCCGTGCCATTCGAAATGCTTATCAAGTTGCAGAGCATAACATGTCGAAAACAGCTGAATTGTTAGGAGTGACACGTCCAACCTTATATTCCTTAATTGATAAGTATCATATGGAAGATATTAAAACTTCTGCTAAATAGTTAATTAAGGTTTACCGAGTTGATTAAATCGAGGACAGCGGCAGTTTTCAAGTTAACATTATCTTGTGCGGCTTTAATACTGATCTGGCTATTGGGGGCTAGACTAAGTGTATATATTGCATTACCTCCTGCATTGTTAGGTTTGTTTATACTATTCGTTGTACTTGCATTTTTAGGCCGTGTCCCCAAAGCCTTATTTGAGCTGAGTCATTACTTACTCGGCCATTTCTCTTTATTTTTTATTCCTCCTATCATCGCTGCTTGGGTATATATCAAAACCTTACAACAAAACTTATGGTTGTTTTTATTGGCGATTTTATTCAGTACATTTTTAAGTATGTTAATAACGTCTTGGCTTGCTAGGTGTTTGTTACCTGCAGATGGTACTAAAAATGACGCAAACAAAGAGACGAATAATGATAATTGATGGTCATACCTGGGAATATATTAACTCTGGTTTATGGATCTTTTTCACATTGGTAGCTTATATTAGCGCCTTGTTTATTTTTCGTTTTTCTAGATATAATTTAGTGTTTCACCCTGTAGTTACTGGGTCCATAATGGTGTTTGGTGTTTGCTTAATCAGCCAAACGAGTCTTTCAGACTATGTTGTGTATTCTAGTCCATTGATTTGGTTGTTAGGCCCTATTACTGTGGCATTAGCGGTGCCCGTATATCAGCAACTACGGTATTTAGTTGATACCGGGTGGCGAGGTTTTTTGGTGGTGGTATGCGGTGGAATGTTAGCCCCAGTATGTGCGATTCTAATTATGAGCTTTGGAGATTTCACAGATGAAGTTAAACTTTCGAGCCTTACCAAGTCCATTACCACTCCACTAGCTATTGATACCGCCAACCTTATAGGTGGTGTTACTGAATTGGCAGCTGCGATAGTGATAATGACTGGGCTATTGGGTGTATTACTCAGTAAATTGGTATTTAAAATAACCAAAAACCAAGATGAAAGAGGACAAGGATTAACACTAGGTACTATTGCTCATGCAATAGGTACCTCCCATGCTTTACGATTAAGTCAGAAAACTGGTGCGTACTCTAGCATGGCTTTGTGTGTCAACGGCGTAGTGACAGCCATTGTTTTACCTTTGTTTTTTTATTTATTTGGCACTTAAAGTAAGCTTAGATATTTGACTTTAGTTTAGATTCTTATGGCTGGTATATTTAGTGCATACGCGGTATTTATGAATATTTTAAAAGTGTTAAATGTCTTTATGAAACATGCTCGTGTTCATTTGCTATTACTAACTGGCATAATTGTTCTACAAGGCTGCTCTGGCAGTTCTGACGGTGACAGTGTGGCAGATGATACTGTACTCGTAAATGCCGGAGCTAAGCAGTCGGTAAGTGAACAAACTGACGTCACCTTAAGTGGCCAAGCCTCGGGTAAAACTGATGATTTAACGTATTCTTGGAGTGTGGTACCCAGCCTATCTATCATTCATGATGACACTAGTGTGGCTATCGCTACTTTTACGGCACCAGTAACAACCGAAATAGTGACTTATACCTTCACTTTAACTGCCACTGACGGTGAAGGTAACACAGGTTCTGATATTGTTTTGTATCAAGTCAACCCTATCAATGTTTTGCCAACAGCACATATAGACATTGTGACCACAGACGACTTCAGCACTAGTTTGTATCCTGCAGGTTACAACATAGTATTAGATGGCTCTAAAAGTGGTGATCCTGATAGTGCGGATGAATCACACCCTATCGCGGCATATTCGTGGCAACAAACTGCCGGAGAGTCAGTGATTGATAACATTAGTACCTTAGGTGACACCTTAACTTTTAATACCCCTATTTTATCGAGTGCGAACACTATTACCTTCGTTTTAACCGTGACAGATGAGGAAGGGGCTACCGATACTGAAAGCATTTCATTAAATATTCAAAGTATTCAGCAAACTCTACCTACAGCTAATGCAGGGGTTGACCATGAAGTGTTTTCGGGCGAAACCATTTTATTAAATGGTATAGCAGGTACCACAGTAGACTCGTCAAACCCCTTAATCATAAATTGGGTTAGCGATAGCTTAAACACTGTGCATATAGATAACGCTAGTTCTTTACAAACGTTTGCTGTAGCACCCTTAGTAAACAGTAATCTAACCCTAACTTTTACTATGGAAGTAGAAGATGCAGTTGCCAATCAAGTTGAAGACAGCATGACTGTAAATGTTTTACCTCTTCCTATTCAACCAATAAACGATACAGGTGTAATTTTACAAGGCTCCAGTTCCACCATAGGTACAGACCATCAAGGCGAATACCCTGGACAAGATGGGCAAAGGGGACAAGACATAATTAACAGTAACGATGTTTCGACGAAAGCAGGGCGAGGTCAACAGGGGTTTGATTTTACTGCGTTAGATGAAATTGGTGACGAGGTGGATGACATCAGTTTGGGATGGCGCTGCGTTAGAGATAATATTACAGGATTAATATGGGAAGTAAAAACCACTGTCTCCGAGACCGACTTGCACAGCAGTAACCATAGTTATAGCTGGTATCAGCTTGAAGGTGATGGAACGTTTTCTGGAGAAGAATCTGTAGGCGAAACTAGTTGCTCAAGCACAAATTGTAATACCACGGAATTCGTAGAGGACGTTAATGAAGCGGGATTATGTAACTTCAAAGATTGGCGCTTACCTACCCATGATGAATTGTTATCTATTGTACATTATGGGAAAGGTGATGGTTTGATGGTCGATGGCGAGTATTTTCCTAACGCTACAGACTCCCTAGGCACAGAGGTGTGGTATTGGACCACAGAATCAAGTGCTGATGGCATGTCTGACAATGTCGCCCATGCATCATGGGCAATAGACTTTGCTTCAGGAAACGATAACTTTTTACCTAAATCGACAGCTGCACGTATTCGTCTTGTCAGAGCGGGAAGATAATATGAAAACCCTAATAATATTGAGCTTCTTAATTCCTTGTTGGGCCATGGCGCAAACTTGTTTGAGTGATTTTGATAGCAGCATTCAAGAAACTGAATTTACCGATAATAGTGACGGTACGGCAACAGATAAAGGCTTAGGTTTGATCTGGATGCGTTGTAGTATCGGACAAACGTGGGAGAATGAAACCTGCACTGGTGACGGCTTAGAGCTCACTTGGCAAGAGGCTTTACTTATTGCACATGGTTACGAGTATGCCGATTCCCTAGGGTGGCGTTTGCCCAATATGAAAGAGTTAGCGAGTTTAACTGAACGTAGTTGTGTTCGCCCTGCTATTAACGAGTTGTTTTTCCCCAATACTTATTCAGATGATTATTGGACGTCAACCCCCTCAGTTATTGATCCTCAAAGGGCTTGGGTTATCGCATTTTTTAATAGCAGTAATGCCTTAAAAGATAAAAACTTAACGGTGTTCACGCGCCTAGTGCGAACTGCAGATTAACCTATGTTTTATCTGTCTTATCTTATCCCTCCTTGCATTTTATCCACATAAAGGCACACTTAACCCGTGCTAATTGTTATTGGAATAGAATGCGTTTTCTTGTCTTTATATTACTACTTATTTTAAGTATTGACTCACATGCTGGAGATAGTTGCGAGGTGTCTCTCAACTATGGAGTGGTAGTAACTGATGAACAAATAAGAGTATTAGGCGAGCACGGTAGAGTGGTTTACCAGGTTAATGAGCCGGCACAACTTTTTGTGCGTGGCGAATGGATTGATCTCACACCAGAGCAGGAAGCAGATTTAGCTAACCTTTCACATGGTATTCACAAAGTTGTGCCAAAGATGATTTTGCTAGCCAATGAAGGGGTTGAGTTAGCCATAGAAACCATAGAACAAGTTTATGGCGGCTTAGTAAAAGATGATAAAAGTCAGAAAAAACTACAAAAGTCCCTAGAACGAGTTCAATCTAGTGTTAAAGAAAAATTTATTCGCTCTAATGACACGTTTTATATGGGACCTGGTAAGTTAGAACAAGTAAACGATTTGGTTGATAGGGAGTTAGAAGAACAGATAGAGAATGCCATTAGCACTTCCGTTGGGGGGATCTTGTCTGCTATTGGTGGTTTGGTTGCTAGTGATCAAACCTCTGAAGAAAAAATTGAAGAAATTGTGCGTAATCTTGAAGGTGTTGGAGCTGATATCGAACAAAGTGTTGGCCCAAAAGTTGAGACGTTAAAACTAAAGGCTAAATGGTTTTGTCATAAGTTTAAAAAACTAGATAATTTAGAAGACCGTTTAAGGGCGTCTATTCCAGAGCTGCAACCTTATGATGTTTTAATTACAGGGAATGCGGTGTACGATAAGTAGTTGCTTTTCTTGAATCCTTTACGTTGAGGCGGGAGGGCTTTGCTAACAGCTTATTACTAAACGACATTGCCTGCACTTGGTCCACCCTTATCTTCTGTTATCCTTGGCGGTCGCATATAGATTATGACTTAGTCGCTTTAATACACTTTGCTTATATAGCCCCTACTTTTCAAACGAAATTCATTTAATCCAACTGACTTTTATATAACATCTAAGCCCGCTGATATATTAGTAATTTGTAATCGAAGTAAATACAGAAAACTTACGGTAAAAATATTTTAATAACCCTGTTAGTTAAACACATGTTTGCCGGTTATTCATTGAGTTAAGTTTAATTTAGTTGGGTTTATCCACTCGGCTTTTGTTAAAGCATATTCATCATTAGAAAAACTTAACGAGTGACAAGTCTCCAAAAGAAGTATCAATATGCCTACCTTTTTGTTGCCATGCTCTCAGTACGAGTAATAACTTTTTATCATCTGATGTCCAAGAGATCCCAGCACCGATAGCTTCTGTTTTTTCATCGCCCGAGTCTTTTAATCCAAGTCGCGGGTCTTCGTTGCGAATATGCCCTTTGCCTAATTTGTATTCAGCAAAGCCGTGAATGTTGTAAGGAAAATGAAAAGAAATAAATGGACCTATATTTACGCCGATAGAATTAGACGTTAGCTTTGTGACTTTAGGCGCTGGTGACCTTAAAAATTCGGCTTGAAAGACGATGCTTTCTTCACTTTCTAGAGTTAAATGCTTAAACGACCATCCCCCTACTAAACTTAATGACAAATCAAATTGATTACTGAGTTGAGGTTTATTGAGAAAAAAGTGTTGGAACAAAGAAGTCTTATTCTTGAATGTGTATAAGTTGTGTTGTCCAAACAATTCTATTTTAGTAGACTTAGTTAGTGAGCCAAAAATTTCATTTGTATGGTTACCATTAAGCTCTTTAGCTGTTTTTTGCAGTCCTTCAAGGGTTTGATAGTTTAAGGTAATTTTTGAATGTTTAAATTTACGATACGAAAACAATAAATCTTGTGTTTTTGTTTCTGTTGATTGGTCGAAAGCATCTACTGCATATCCTATTTCTATGCCATTAACATCAAAATACACCCCTATTCGTTCATTATGCAAAGGTGATAATGTAAAAAGTGTTTTCTGATCGTTAGTTAATAGGTCATCAAATATAAGAGAGTGACTGGTTTTAGGAATAGACAATGTGGTGCGGACTGACTTGAGATCAAGCTCTATTCCTTTTGATGTTGAGGAGTAAACTAAAATAATAAAAAAGATAGATAAAAAAGCACTACATTTGTACATCATTAAATAAAACTCTACTAACTCTGATGGGTATCAGATTACCCTTTTTAATGCATAAAAAAAATCACAAATTTCTAACAAATGAGCTTTTTAATTTTTTGGTGAATGAGTTGTGTTGGAAGGTTTAATGCTGTCATTAAACCATTGTCTCTAGAAGAGTATTGAGATAACGCCTACCTAGCGTCGTTACTTGCCAGTGAGCAGGTGTATCTTTAAGTAACCCTTTGTAAATTGCTTTTTGTAGGTTACCAGCGGTTGCTTTATCTAAGTTTTGCCCTGTAAAGTCTATAAAGTCTTGTTTAGGGCATGGCTCTATTAAGCGAAATCGGTTCATAAAAAACTCAAAGGGTAAGTCTTCTTTGGTGACTTCTTTTGACTCGTAGGTGTAGCTGCGGGTCAAGTCCATATAGCCTTTCGGATGTTTGACTTTTACTGTTCGAATGATGTGATTGTTATCAAGCTGCGTTATTTTACCATGAGCGCCACAGCCAATACCAAGGTAATCACCAAAGCGCCAATAGTTAAGGTTGTGCTGGCATTGTTGGCCAGCTTGGCTATAAGCGGATATTTCATATTGTTGAAACCCTGCTGCTTGTAACAGTGCATCCCCTTTTTCTTGAATATCCCATAGTAGCTCATCTTCTGGCAGTTTAGGGGGCTTGGAATGAAACTGAGTGTTGGGTTCAATGGTGAGTTGATACCATGAAAGGTGTGGTGGCTTTTGTTCAATGGCGGTGCTTAGGTCGAATAAGGCGTCATCTAAAGATTGCTTGGGTAAGCCGTGCATTAAGTCTAAATTAAAGCTATTAAGTCCTATCTGTTTTGACATTACTGCAGCATTTTGCGCTTGTTTTTCATCGTGAATTCGCCCTAGCGCTTTGAGCTTACTCGGTTGAAAGCTCTGTATACCAATAGAAATACGGTTTACACCTGCAGATACATAATCTGCGAATCGCTGCGCTTCGATGGTGCCGGGGTTGGCTTCCATTGTGACTTCAGCATCCGGGAGTAGGTTAACTCTCTCTTTCACGCCTTTGAGTAATATGCCTATTCCTTTTGCAGAAAATAAACTCGGAGTACCGCCACCGATAAAAATACTATGAATCGGCCGTTTACCCACTAGTACTGCATCTTCGGCTAAATCATCTAGTAAATGACTGATGTACTCAGTTTCTGGCAATACTTGCCCTTTTTGTCCATGTGAATTGAAGTCACAATAAGGGCATTTTTGCACGCACCAAGGAATATGAATATATAAAGAAAGTGGGGGGTATTTTAATACCGGTATCGAACTCAATACTCTAGCCTACTTTTTGCTGTAACTGTGCCAATAACTGTTTTAGTGCTTTGCCTCTATGACTAAGTGCATTTTTTTGTTCTGGGGTAAGCTCTGCAGAGGTGCAGTTTTGCTCTTGCACCCAAAAAATAGGGTCATAGCCAAAGCCGTTTTTACCACCTTGCTCGGTGGTGATGTGACCGCTCCATTCTCCTTGGCAAATAATAGGAGTTGGATCTTCAGCATGGCGCATAAATACCAATACACATAAGAATTTGGCTTGGCGTTTTTCTTTTGGTGTATCGTTTAAGTTGTCAAGCAACTTGATAATATTGCTTTGGTCTGTGGCATTGTCGCCAGAGTAACGAGCTGAGTATACACCTGGTGCGCCGCCAAGTGCGTCTACCGCTAAACCAGAGTCATCTGCTATTGCAGGTAAGCCTGTTACTTTGGCTGCATGGCGCGCTTTAATTATGGCGTTTTCTACAAATGTAGTGCCGGTTTCGGCCACGTCATTTACAGCAAATTCACTTTGAGGCAACACCTTAATATTCAAGCCAGACAACATATTGGCTAGCTCTTTGACTTTGCCTTGGTTGCCTGTGGCAAGTACCACGTTTTCAATATCTGGATAGTTCATAACGTTAGCTTCTTGGTCCTCTGCCTTTGGCCTTTTTCTTTTTACCTTTTGCTACACGTTTAGCTTTTAATAATGCTTTTTTTGTTTTGGTGCTGACCTTTTTCTTAGTGGGTGGTCTGGCTTCTTTATTTTGCGGTCTTAGTTTTGCAATGACTCTACGCTTTAGCTTCTGTTCTGTATAGCGCTCAATTTTAGGCACTATGGCTATATCATGTGCTTCTACTAAAGATATGGCAGTGCCTTTATTTCCGGCGCGGCCAGTACGGCCAATTCTGTGTACGTAAACATCTGCGGTACGTGGCATATCGTAATTTATGACATGGCTAATGTTGTCTACGTCTATACCGCGGGCGGCTACATCTGTGGCAACCAAAATTTTAACTTCGCCACTTCTAAATCTTTCCATGGCGGCGTTACGTTTGTCTTGTGGCATTTCACCTTGTAACCAGCAACAATCAATATCTACAGATTGCAGTTGCCCTACTAGTGTGGCTAAACGCTCTCTAGTTTTTACAAATACAATCGCTGTTTCGACTTGATTACTTAAAATGTGTGTCAGTAATGCTAATTTATGATGAGCGTTATCAGCTAGGTGGATCCATTGATGGATCACGCCTTTTTCTTTACGGCTAGAGTCGGCCTCTAATTCAACTGGGTCGTCTAGTAAATCTCCTGCAAAGCGAGCAATGCCAGCGCCTTCTAACGTTGCTGAAAACAACATACTTTGCTTACGCCAGCGTGCCTCTGCAGCTATTTGATTGACGACTGCCGAGAATCCCATGTCTAACATGCGGTCAGCTTCATCTAAAATTAGGCATTCGATATCACGGCAATCAAAGCTTTCTTTTTCGATGTGTTCGAATAAGCGCCCCGGTGTGGCAACAAGAATATCTAAGTTCTTTTCTAATAAGTCACGGTCGGTACCATAGTTAATGCCGCCGGTAATCACGCCACAATTTATATGGGGTAGGTATTTACAAATGGCTTTAGCTTGTTCAAATATTTGTAACGCCAGCTCACGGGTTGGCGTTAATATAAGAATACGGGTAGAGCCAGGATTTCGTCTCGGATAGTCTAGTAAAAATTGACAGGCAGGTAATAAAAACGCTGCAGTTTTACCTGTACCTGTTGGCGCTGATGCTAATATATCTTTGCCATTCATGGCCTCGGGTATAACTAACTTTTGGATGCTAGTGGGTTCTTTATACCCTAAATCTACCACTGCGTGGATGAGGTCATCGTCTAATTCTAATTGTTCAAACATGTATGTTTAAGCCTTGTTTTTCCGTGGGCTTGGGAATTGCTGCAGATTATAAAGGACTAGTGACAGAATTGCTTATGCATTTTAAGTTTAAGATGATTAATCGTAGGGGGCTTTTTGTTTTGTTGCCCTTAAAATTTATTAGATGTCATAATTGATGTTCTTGATATTTGTTTAATCTTACTACAGAGCAGGTTGTAGATATGCCCGATGAAACCCTTGAACTAGCCGCACTAATAGGGAAAACACTTTTAGACAGAGGATGGCAGATAACATGTGCTGAATCTTGTACTGGCGGAGGAGTAGGGTATGCCATCACTAGTACCCCTGGTAGCTCTGCTTGGTTTAGAAAAGGTTTTATTACCTATTCGAATGACGCAAAGCAAGAGATGTTAAATGTAAGCTCAAAAACGTTAACTGCATATGGGGCAGTGTCTGCTGAGACTGTAAAAGAAATGGCATTAGGTGCCGCTATCGCAGCTAATGCAGAACTGGCTATAAGTGTGAGTGGTATAGCCGGGCCAGACGGTGGTTCGCCTGAAAAACCAGTTGGTACTGTGTGGTTTGGTTTTGGTGTGTGTGGTGAGGTGGTCACCCACAAGCTAAAATTCAGTGGTGATAGGCAAACTATTAGAATGAAAGCCGTTGAGTTTGCTCTATCTACTATTTTAAAGATGGTGACAAAATAAACAATTCTATGTGTGCTTAAAAATAAATTGTTATTTTTACTTGTAACTGTATAACCATACAGTATACTTTGCCCATAACTACTGTATAACAAATTACATTGTGAATGACTCATTGTTAAGTCATACCAATGCTGACAATTACGAAGGACATTCTGATGGATGACAATAAAAACAGAGCGTTAAGTGCTGCTCTTGGCCAGATTGAAAAACAATTTGGTAAGGGCTCTATCATGAAACTAGGCGATAACAAAACCATGGACGTTGAAACTATTTCAACGGGCTCATTAGGTTTAGATGTTGCTTTGGGTGCTGGTGGTTTACCGCTAGGTCGAATTGTTGAAATATATGGTCCAGAGTCGAGTGGTAAAACAACATTAACACTAGAAGTAATAGCTGAAGCGCAACGTAACGGTAAGGTTTGTGCCTTTATAGATGCTGAGCATGCACTTGATCCTATTTATGCAGAAAAGCTGGGCGTAGATGTTAACGAACTTTTAGTCTCTCAGCCTGATACCGGTGAGCAAGCCTTGGAAATTTGTGACATGTTGACACGTTCTGGCGCGGTTGATGTGATTGTTGTGGATTCTGTAGCAGCCCTTACGCCTAAAGCTGAAATCGAAGGGGATATTGGTGATTCGCATATGGGGTTAGCCGCTCGAATGATGAGCCAAGCCATGCGTAAGCTAACTGGTAATCTTAAGCAGTCCAATACTATGCTGATTTTCATTAACCAAATTCGTATGAAAATTGGTGTGATGTTTGGGTCGCCAGAAACAACCACTGGCGGTAACGCTTTGAAATTCTATGCATCTGTACGTTTAGATATTCGTCGTATTGGCTCTGTTAAAGCCGGTGATGAAATTGTAGGTAACGAAACGCGAGTTAAAGTCGTTAAAAACAAAATTTCTCCTCCTTTCAAACAAGCTGAATTCCAAATTACCTATGGTGAAGGGATCAACAGTCATGGTGAGCTAATCGACCTTGGTGTGGCCCATAAAATGGTTGAAAAAGCAGGTGCTTGGTACAGTTACAATGGCGAGCGTATTGGACAAGGTAAGGCTAACTCTATTAAGTATTTAAAAGAGCATCCAGAAATGGCAAAAGACATAGATACTCGTTTACGTGCTTTGTTGTTATCTAAGCCTGTTCCTGCAGAAGAAGCTGAAAGCTAGTCGTATTCTTTAGCTTTTCGTAAATGTTCTTATTAAGCTCTATCTATTAGGGCTTTTTTGTTTTTGAATCACCAGAAATCGTTATACCTTTTTAGAAACCTTACCGTGCGATTTGGCCCAACTATCTGGAAATTTACCTTGTAGAACATATGAGAATGCAATGAGTTCAGCTATGACATGATAAAGTTGATCAGGAATTTCTTGACCTAAATCTAAGGTGCCTAAAAAGTCACTAAGGTATGGATCTTCATGAACTAGCACGCCATTGTCTCGCGCTAGAGCGATTATTTCTTCTGCTAAGTCTCCAAACCCTTTAGCCACCACTGTAGGTGTAGATTTAGCATTCTCTTGGTTGTATTTTAGCCCAACTGCACTTTTTTGCTTTTTGTTAGATGTAGAGGTGTCTTTCATCTTTACTACTCCATCAGGCTTGGGTTTGAAATACATGGTATGGGCGCTGCGCCAAGGTGTCAGGGATTTTTCCTAGCTGGCATTCAGATTTATTTACTTTTATCCCTAAAGAGTCAAGCTTACGTTTAAGTAAAGGTAGGTAATTCATAACTTGAATTTTAACTTCGTCATTTGAAACGTAAAAATTTAAGTCTATATTGTCAGGTCGTAATTTAGCTTTGGTTAGCAACTCGCCCATTTCACCTACTGATAACTTCATTGTAAGTTGCCAAGTTTTATTATCGCTTTGTTCTTTTTCATTACCTTCTTGTTGCTCACTCTCTCTTTTAATTAATAACTCTACATCTCTCATGGTGCCTCCCATAATTGAAGGAAGGTTATAATAAAAGGTTTCTTGGCCTTGTATTGATTGTTCTGCGCTAGATAGTTTATTGGCTTGATGCCCTGACATTAACCGGGTTATATTGCGTATTAATTGGTGTTTTTGTTCAAGTTGAGAAAACTCTTGTAACCCTTTATGAGTAGTTGAACCGGTTTTTCCGGAAGCGCGTATTACTTTGTTTAATGTTTCAGCTACAAATTCAGAGCGTTGGGCTTGGCCTCTCGCTAATCTAGCGCTTAAAGATATTTGTAGCATAGTAACCAAACCGCTAAACAACCCTTGGCTAGCAGCAGGGTTTGTTAATTGTGTGCTTGATAAATTTAATATTGGTGCGGTTAGTAGTTGTTTTATATTCTGATGGTCTAGTTCTTTACCTTGGGGTAAGGCCTGCTTTACTTGGTTAAGTAGTTGTTCAAGAACTTGTTTAGTTGATGTTTCTGTTGGAGCTTTTAAGAACTCGGTATCTACCAGAGCTTTGTCTAATCCTTGTAAACTGGCTGCGGGCGCGTCAGCTTTAGCTTGTACTATTCGCAGTAAGCTTTGCAATAAATTAGCCTGTTGTGGCTTGTTGTTTAATAATTGCGGTGTAATAACACTGCTGGCAATGGGCTTTTCTTGCACTTCTTTTGCAAGGTTTAGTGCCGCATCTTTCAAAGATACCTTAATTTCTGGATTCGATTCAGGTTTGTTGGTATTGCTCACCACAGGTTTTGAATCAATCGGTTTAGTAACAACTACAGCTTCCATGTTTGTCTTGGCAATAGATGGTTCTTTATTTAATTTGGTTGGGCTAGCTGTTTCACCGCTAGTTACAATAGATTGGCTCACAGTTTTTAAGGTTGCTTCTTGTCCGGGAATTTTAAGGGGCATTATGCTTTTGGCTATTTCAGGGCTAACAGGAATACTAACTACGGGCTTTTGGCTTTGTATGCTGAGCTTTGCATCTCCTGATGGAGTCAATTGTAAGTTTATATTTTGTATAGGTGATGTTTTAATTTTTTGAATAATCGCGAGGCTTTCAGGCTGATTAGATTTAACTAATTGCTGCAATACCTGTTTTATAGGCAAACTGACTTCAACAAGTTTGTTAGTAGTGTTGAGACTGTCTTGTTGCAAGGCTTGCTTAATGATGTCCTGTGCTTTTGATGCTGGGATAATAGTTTGTAGATTGGTTTGCTCAAGTTTAGGGGATGCTTGTAACGGCTGAGACAAATGCTGGTTTGCTGGTTGTTTTTCTAAATGCTTTAGACTTAATTGAACAGAATCATTCACACCATTACTCGTCAATTTTGCTAGGGTCACCTGCCAGTTATTCCCTTTGGGGGTAAGGGTAATCGTGACTTTTTCACCACTTTGAAATGGATTCGTTTGTTTTAGCGATAACGATATTTCGCTTTGAGTGCCGTGACTACTAATTCGCAAAGGTAAAATGTTTGCTTGTTTATTATTCGCTGTTGTTACGACTGATCCGTTTTCAGCTGTGTTTGCCGTTTGCTGAGTATGCTTAAATGCATCATTTAACTGCCCCTGGTTTTTAGTGGATAACACAGTGGCTTGTAATTGTAGAGAGCTAACAGCGTTTTCTATTTTATGTAAATTAAGTCCCGAGAGAAGTTGTTTTGCAGGTAACTTAAGTAAATTATTGATTTGTTGTTCAGTTAGTAAAAAACTACTTTTTGATACTTCTGGAGATGTTTTTGATTGGGTCGTATTCGCTGAGTAAAACTCAAGGGTTAAAGGGGATTTAGAAGATAATCTTAATTGGTATTTTTGCCCGTCAGCTAAAGCTGTTTTAACGTTATCGGCGGTTAGGGTGACGGTTTTGCTAAAAAAGTTGGTGTCTTTGTTGAGTGATACTAGGTTATCACCTAAATGCTTTACAAGAACCTCAACACCTTGTTTGGCTATGTCAGAACTAGCTGATAGCTGACTAAGCTGCATTAATGCTTGTGAAGCGGCCACTTGAGAGGGGAGAGGGATATCTGACATATTTACTGTATCGGCACCTAGCGTAAAGGTTTAATAAAAATGAGTTTACCGCAAATTTAGGTTTTACTAATGGTTCGTTACGTAGTTTTATAATTATTAAGACGATTGCTGCAATTTTAACGACTATTTTCTGTCGTAGTTGATATCCGCTATGATATTATTCCCAACTATTTTGTGATCTAAATGGGATAGCTTTGTCAGTACTTTCAGTTAATAATTTGTCGATAGTTAAAAGAGATAGGTTATTATTTTCTAAGGTGAAATTTAACGTTGTTGCTGGCAGTTTGACGTATTTGAGAGGCGTTAACGGTGCCGGTAAAACAAGCATGCTTAGGGTATTGGCTGGTTTAGTTGAGCCTGAGTCTGGTGAGGTTTTGTTTCAAGGTGAAAAAATTCAAGATTGTCGCAATGACTATGCTTTAAGCTTGGTCTACTTTGGGCATAAATTAGGTGTTAACCAAACCCTAACTGCCGTAGAAAATATATTGTTTTGGTGTGATCTTCATCAGGTTATTACTACTACTGAACAGGTTTATAAAATTTTGGCACAATTAAACTTGGTTGGATTAGAAGATATCCCTGTTGCTAATTTATCCGCAGGACAGCAGCGAAGGGTGGCGCTTGCAAGGTTTTGGTTTAAAAAAAATGCCAAACTATGGATTTTGGATGAGCCTTTTACTGCATTAGATGTACAAGGAATCGCATTACTCAATCAACAGATTATAAGTTTTTTGGAAAAAGGTGGCGCAGTTGTGATGACCTCTCATCAGTCTTTACAAATAGAATACCCTACTACTGAAGTCACTTTGGAATACAATATTTAATGCAGGCACTGGTTTCCCTTTTAAAAAGAGATTTGTCTTTAGCCTATCGGCAAAGGGCCGAATTGATGCAGCCATTATTGTTTTTTGTATTGGTTATCAGCTTGTTTCCATTAGGTGTAGGGCCAGAGCCTAAAACTCTGCAGTTAATAGGGCCTGGTGTTATTTGGGTTGCTGCAATTTTGTCATCTTTATTAGGCTTAGAAAGAATGTTTAGAGATGATTTTAGTGACGGCTCCCTAGAGCAATTGATATTGTCGGGGGCTTCTTTATCCGGTGCTGCGCTGGTAAAAGTGTATGCCCATTGGATAACGAGTATTTTTCCACTTATTATTTTATCCCCTCTCTTGGCATTGTTTTTACATTTGACTGAACCTATGTATTGGGCATTGCTCAAAACTCTGCTGTTAGGTACACCTCTATTGAGCCTTATTGGTGCTATTGCCGTAGGATTGACTGTAGGGTTAAACAAAGGTGGAATGTTACTTGCCCTTTTATTATTACCGGTATTTGTTCCCTTGTTAATTTTTGCAACTTCTGCGGTTGAAGCTGCATCAATGGGGTTACAGTATAACGCGCAACTGGCCATTATAGGTGCCATGTTACTTTTTTCTCTTGCTTTGGCACCCTTTGCCATTGCTTATGCACTTAGAGTGAGCCAAAACTGATGTGGAAATGGTTACATCCTTACGCTAAGACCGAACGCACCTACCAACTTTGCCAACTTTTGTTGCCTTGGTTTTCTGTATTTGGCTTATTTATTATAATCTTGGCAGCAGTGTGGGGCTTAGCTTTTGCGCCCACTGATTACCAGCAGAGTGATGCTTATAGAATTATTTACGTACATGTACCAACTGCTGTTCTCTCAAAGAGTTTGTATATTGCTATGGCTGTTGCAGCTTTTGTGGGCTTGGTGTGGCAGGTGAAAACTTCTTTTATGGCTATGATGGCATTCGCGCCAGTTGGTGCTACCGTCACTTTTGTCTCGCTCGTGACAGGTGCTGCTTGGGGTAAACCTATGTGGGGTACTTGGTGGGAGTGGGACGCAAGACTGACATCGCAGCTTATTCTGTTGTTTTTGTTTCTTGGTGTGATTTCTCTATATAAAGCCTTCGATGATAAACAACAAGCAGGCAAGGCGGCTGGGGTAATGGCTGTGGTAGGTATCATTAACTTGCCAATAATTCATTACTCCGTTGAGTGGTGGAATACCCTCCATCAAGGCGCAACTATCATGAAACTAGATAAGCCTTCTATGCCTCCTGAAATGCTATGGCCTTTATTGTTAAGTATTTTAGGGTGGATATTGGTTTGTGGTGCAATATCTATTCAGCGCTTACAAAATGAAATTTTACAAAGAGATTTGAAGCGCCCTTGGGTGGTGAAATTGGCTATGAATGAGCATGTTTCGGGTGATAAAGAATAATGTATTTTGATGATTTTAAGAGTTTTTGGGATATGGGCGGTTATGGCCTATATGTTTGGTTGTCTTTTGGAGTGAGCTTTTTAAGCCTAGCTTGGTTATGGCTGGATTCTTTTTTTAGCAAAAGAGCCTTGTTTAAAAATGTTCATGTAGAACAAGCTCGATTAGCAAGAATTAGAGTCGCTTCTAAAAACTCAGAAAATAATGGGGTACAAGTATGAATCCAAGACGCCAAAAACGTTTGATGGTGGTATCTGCCATCGTATTAGTCATTTCTGCTGCAGTTGGCTTGATGCTATATGCCCTAAATCAAAATATTGATTTGTTTTATACTCCATCTGAAGTGATTCAGGGAAAGGAAGGAAACATTCCAGAAGTGGGTCAACGTTTAAGGATCGGTGGCATGGTAGTCGAAGGTTCAGTGAAGCGTGATCAAGAAACCTTAGCAGTAAGTTTTGATCTGATGGATACCGGACCAGTTGTGACAGTTAGCTATCAAGGTATTTTGCCCGATTTATTTAGAGAGGGACAGGGCATAGTCGCTACTGGAATTTTAACCAGCCCAAATCATATTGACGCTCATGAGGTGTTAGCTAAACACGATGAAGAATATATGCCTCCTGAGCTTGCTGAAAAAATGAAAGGTATTAAGCATGTTAAACCTTCTGAAAGTTCTGATTACGAAAGTGGGGCCTACTAAATATTATGTTGGCTGAACTAGGTAATTTCTCATTAATTATGGCTCTTATGGTAGCCATATTGTTGTCTGTTTATCCCATGTGGGGGGCCTATAAAGGTCATCAAAAAATGATGGCCATGGCAAAGCCTCTGGCCATTGGTATGTTTTTATTTACTGCATTCGCTTATTTTTGTCTAACTTATGCGTTTGTACATGATGACTTTAGTGTGGCTTATGTTGCTAATACTTCTAATAGCACCTTGCCTATTCATTATAAATACACTGCTGTATGGGGAGGTCATGAAGGCTCTTTTTTACTATGGACTTTGATCCTTTGTGTATGGACTTTAGCCGTCGCGCTTTTTAGTAAAGCGATTCCGGTAAAAGTATTGGCAAGGGTATTAGCTATTTTAGGAATGGTTGGCATTGGTTTTTACCTATTTATGTTACTTACTTCTAACCCCTTTGATCGCCTGCTACCATTTTACCCAATCGACGGCAAAGACTTAAACCCTTTACTGCAAGACTTTGGGATGATCATTCATCCGCCCATGTTGTACATGGGGTATGTGGGGTTTTCTGTCGCGTTTGCATTTGCTATTGCGGCTCTTATTTCTGGGCAACTCGACTCAACATGGGCTCGCTGGTCTCGCCCTTGGACATTAGCTGCCTGGTCATTTTTGACTGTTGGTGTGGCATTGGGAAGTTGGTGGGCCTACTACGAGCTTGGTTGGGGCGGATGGTGGTTCTGGGATCCATCAGAAAATGCCGCCTTTATGCCTTGGATTATTGGTACTGCATTAGTGCATAGCCTTGCGGTAACTGAAAAACGTAAAGTATTTAAGTCCTGGACGGTGTTTTTAGCTATTGCTGCTTTTTCTTTAAGCTTGTTAGGGACCTTTTTAATTCGTTCTGGTGTCTTGGTATCTGTGCATTCATTTGCAAGCGACCCTAGCAGAGGCCTATTTATTCTAGGTTTGTTGGTAGTGATTATTGGTGGGTCTTTGTTTTTGTATGCTCTTAGGGCGTCACAAATCAAAAGTAATGGCCGTTATGGCTTAGTGTCGAGAGAAGTATTCCTAATGGGAAATAATATCTTTTTGACAGCCGCAACCTTGGTTGTCTTGCTAGGGACGTTATTTCCATTGGTTCACAAAGAATTGGGGATGGGATCTATCTCTATCGGGGCTCCATTTTTTGACCAGATGTTTACTTATTTGATTGTGCCTTTTGTTTTATTGCTGGGAATTGGTCCTTTATCTAGGTGGAAAAATCAGTCTTTACAAGCTCTTTCAAAACAAATAATGATAGCTCTTGGTTTAAGTCTGTCTGCCGGCTTATTAGTCAACGCTGGTTTTGAGCAATCCACTTATATGGCAGACCTTGGATTGGTAATGAGTTTTTGGGTCATAATTACTACTGTTATGGAGGTGCGGCAGCGTATTGAGCAACAAGTCACAGCGGGTAAATATTCCACATGGCAAAGTTTACAAAAGCTAACGGCAAGTCATTGGGGCATGGTATTAGGTCACCTAGGTTTTGCTGTAACATTAATTGGTATTACATTGGTGAGTGCTTATAACACTGAGCGTAACGTTAGAATGGCAGAAGGTGATAGCGTTAATTTGCAGGGTTATGAATTTGTGTTTAAAGGCATATCTCAATTACAGGGCCCTAATTATTCAGCTGACGTTGCTCACGTTGATGTGTACCAAAATTCACAATTGGTTAGTACGCTTAAAGCTGAAAAACGTTTTTACCCTGTGCAAAGAAATGTGATGACAGAAGCTGGAATTGATTCAGGTTTCAGTCGAGATTTGTTCGTTGCATTAGGGGAGCAGCTTAAAAATGGCGACTGGTCATTACGGATTTATGTGAAACCTTTTATTAATTGGATATGGGCTGGCGCATTTATTATGGCGATAGGTGGGGTATTCTCGATTTCTGACAAACGTTATCGAATGGGAAATCTTGCACGTACTGCTAGCTCTGCTAAAGAAAATCCTAAGAACTTGATGGAGCAAGCCTCATGAAAAAATTTATGATCTTTCTTTTACCTTTAGTTGTGTTTTTGGGGGTGCTGGCATTTTTATACCAGGGGTTATTTTCAGATCCTAGAGAACACGAATCAACTTTGCTTGAACAATCAATGCCAGAGTTTGTGTTGCCTGATTTAATGGAGACACAGAAATCGTATAGTCAGACAATTTTCGAGGGTAAGGTTACGCTTTTAAATGTTTGGGGAGTTTGGTGCGTAACTTGCGCCGTTGAATTACCTTATCTACAGCAGCTAAAGCAAGATGGAAAACATATTGTTGGTTTGTATTACGACCAAGATATTGATCCTGATTTTGGTATTAAAACCGTTGCAAGAGTGCAACAAGAAGTAAAAGACAAACTTGCTCAGTTGGGGAATCCCTATGCGTTTAATATTTTTGATGTAAAGCGGGATTTGTCACTTGATTTAGGGGTGACCGGAGCGCCTGAGACGTTCTTAATTGACCAGACAGGGAAGATTAGGCTACACCACATTGGGGATATTAATCCTAGAGTCTGGAATTCTAAGTTTGCCCCTATTTACAACAAGTTGGTGGCTAACTAATGAAAGGTTTTAGATTTTTTCTTTTTAGTTTTTTATTTGGGCTGAGTTTGTCGGTATTCGCAACTGAAGATAAATTTTACTTTGAGGCTCCCGAACAACAAGCGTTATTTTTTGAATTAACTAAAGAGTTACGCTGTCCTAAATGTCAAAACCAAAATATTGCTGATTCGGATGCTATGATCGCTATTGACTTAAAGCGGAAGGTTTACCAGTTATTACAACAGGGTCAAACTAAAGAAGAAGTCATTGATTTTATGAAGCAGCGTTACGGTGACTTTGTTTATTATCAGCCCCCTGTCAACTCAATGACAATTTGGTTATGGTTATTACCACTATTTTTTATATGTATCGCTATTGCAGGTATTGTATTGGGCCGTAAAAGACAAGTGTCTCATTTAGATGATGAAAAATTGAAGAAAGCGAAAGCCCTACTGGAGTCTGACGAGTGAGTATTTTTTATATATGGGGAGCATGTTTTATTTTCTTTGCTGCAGTGCTGTGTTGCCTTCCATGGATTAGAGTACAAAAGCCTAAAACCAATGTCATTAATAACAAGGTATTGATTAAACAGAGATTAAACGAGCTTGATAGTGAGCAAGAACAAGGTTTGTTGGATAGTACAGATACCGAGGAGTCTAAAGAAGAGCTTACCCTTGCTATGCTTGATGAGGTATCGGCTCAGTATCAGCAATCACCAAAAGTAACATCTATTATTTTGCTAGGTGCATTGTTAAGTATTGGCGTTGGGGTGGCTGTTTATTGGCAGGCTAATCAGATTTCACAAATTGAATACTGGCAAAATGTAAAACAAAAAACAAGCGACCTTGGGCAAAGAATGATCCAAGGGGATGCTAGTTTGCAGTTAGATGATTTGAAAGACTTTTCGTTAGGCTTACGTACTAAGTTAATTGATAACCCCGATGATCCAGTTGGTTGGATGTTATTAGGACGTGTTTATGGAGCTATGAACAGTATAGATAATGCCATTCAATCATTTGAAAAGTCGCTAGAGCTTGACGCTACGAATACCAGTACTATGGCAAGTTACGCTCAGGCGTTGTTGATGACTGGACAAGAAGGGCAAGTGTTAAGGTCCAAACAGGTTTTATTGCATTTGTTGTCTATAGAGCCCAAGAATACCAACGCCATGGGGGTACTGGCTGTTGTGGCTACACAACTTAACGATAAACAGCTAGCTCTAGAAAACTGGCAAAGCTTGTTAGCTTTTATTCCAAATACAGATTCGAATTATAAGTTAATTGAGCAACGTATTAATCAATTGAAGTTTGAGTTGTCAGCAACTGATGATACTCAGTCTGAGCAATTAATCCCGAGTGTAGCGATTACTGTAGATTTAAATAGTGACATAGAGTTACCCAAAAAAGGCTTTTTATTTGTTTTTGCACAAGAAAACAATGGCACCATGAAAATGCCTGCGGCGGTTGTCAAAATACCTTTAGGGGAGTTCCCAGTGACTATTGAATTATCGAATGAAAATGCCATGTTGCCTAACTATACTTTATCTCAACTTAACGACGTAAAAATAGTTGCTCGTATATCGGCTGATGAAGATGTCACTCAGTCTCAAGGAGATCTTCAGGGAGAACGTCTCATCACTTTGAGTAATGAAAAACAAACTAACGAAACTATACAGATAGACAGAATCTTATGACAAATAACAAAGCAATACTAAGCCTGATATCTCTTTTTTTATTATTGGGAGGCTGTACATCGACCCAAGGTTTTGATGCGAAGGCGCAACAATATAACGATCCCAAAGATCCTATTGAGCCATTTAACCGTGCTATGTGGGACTTTAACTACGATGTATTAGATGCTTATCTTTTACGACCAGCAGCTGTTGCTTACGTTGGGGTTATGCCACAGTTTGCACGTACAGGGTTGTTAAATATGGCGGAAAACTTGGAGGAACCATCTAATTCTTTAAATAATTTACTGCAAGGAAAAATCGAAGGTACTTTCATTAGTTTAGGGCGTTTTGTACTTAACTCTACGGTCGGGCTGCTCGGTTTGATTGATGTAGCAAGTGAGCTAGGCATAGAAGCTGAAGAAGAGGAGTTTGGTGAAGTGCTTGGTAAATGGGGGGTTGGTACTGGCCCATATCTTATGATCCCAGCGTGGGGGCCAACTGATATTCGTTCGGGAGTAGGAGATGTTGTGGATTCTTCTTATTCACCATTAGATAGTTTGAATTTTTATGTTTCATTCTTTAGAACAGGAATCAAAGTGTTGGAAAGCAGAGCCGCGGTTATCTCACAAGAGCAACAACTAAACTCTTCTGCAGATCCTTATAGCTTTGTTAAAAGTGCCTATTTCCAAAACCTAGAATACAAGGTACTAGACGGAAAAGTTTTAGTATCAGAAGAGGAAGAGGCTCTGGATGACGATATTGATGCGTTTTTAGATGACTTCTAATATTCATATTTAAAAATAAAGCCCCGCTTGTCTTTGTAAACGGGGATTTATTGCTTCAATCCTGAAGTACTTGTTAATAACCTTCAGGGTTATCAGCCTGCCATTTCCATGAATCTCTGCACATATCTGCTAAACCTCTCGTTGCTTCCCACCCTAATGCGTCAAATGCGGTTTTAGGATCTGCATAGCATGATGCAACGTCACCGCTGCGACGAGGTACAAATTGATAAGGGATATTTTGACCGCTTTGTTTTTCAAACTCTTTAACCATGTCTAGTACGCTATAACCTTGCCCTGTTCCTAAATTATAAGTCACTATTCCCACATTAGTTTGTAGCTTTTCTAAGGCTTTTAGATGGCCTGCAGCTAAATCTTCTACATGTATATAGTCTCTTACACCTGTACCGTCTGGTGTATCGTAGTCATTGCCATAGATAGATAATTGTTCCCGCTTGCCGGTTGCCACTTGCGTTATAAATGGCATTAGGTTGTTAGGGATCCCATTTGGATCTTCGCCAATACGTCCTGATGGGTGAGCTCCTGCTGGATTGAAATACCGTAGCAGGGCAATATTCCAGTCGTTATCTGATTTATATAAATCTTTTAATACCAGCTCAACCATAAGCTTAGACATGCCGTAAGGGTTTGTTGGTTGACCCGTTGGCATGTCTTCGCGTAATGGAAGCTCCACTGGGTCTCCGTAAACAGTTGCCGACGAACTAAATACTAGATTTTTGACACCAAACTTTTTCATGGCTTCGCATAAGGTTAACGTACCGTAGACATTATTGTTATAGTAGTTAAGAGGCTTTTCGACAGACTCACCAACAGCTTTTAAACCTGCAAAATGGATGACCGCATTAATTTTATGCTTGGAAAATAGTAATTCTAAAATAGTATGGTCACGGATATCACCCTGAACAAATATCGTTTTTTTGCCTGTTAACTCTTCAACTCGTTTGAGTGACTCTTCTGAAGAGTTACATAAATTATCCAGCACAATAACTTGATTTCCAGCTTCTAATAGCTGTAAGACAGTATGGCTACCAATATAACCGGCTCCACCGGTTACTAAAATTGTTTGCATTTTATTCTCCTTGAAATTTATGTGATGGAATATATTTAGCACATAACCCATATTGAAATGGTTTAATGAATAAAGGGTAAAGTAAGGTTAATAATAATGCCCAAATTATTGATACCCAGTTTGTTGATGTCTGCAATATCAACACAAATATGGGTATCACTACTATTAGTTTTAAAATATTGAGTAGTAATTTTTCTGGGCCAATTAATTTCTTTTGGGCAGCTTGTATTACTTCTAAACGTTTAGTTAGAGGTAAGTGCTGTAATTTCGGGATGCTTTTTGTCGAGAAATATAACTTCATAATGATATTTAACTCTAAATAGACATAAAAGCCCAACTAAATATCTAAATTAGTTGGGCATTGCTTACATGTTACGTTTTAATGCTTCGCTATAAATTAGCTAGCGGACTTATCTACTAATAACTCCCACTTTTTAGTTTTGAGAGTGAGTATCGCCACCACCACGCCAACAGCAATTGTTATGAGACAAATATGCATAAACAGCTCAGGCATTTCGTTCAGGTTATTTGGATCAAGATTACCAGCGAGTAGGCCCGCAACAACATTACCAATAGAGTAGGTTAATACAAATACGCCCATCATTTGTCCTGCAAACCTTTTAGGTGATAATTTACTTACAGCACTTAATGCAACAGGGCTTAAGCATAGCTCCCCTACCGTATGTAGAAAGTAAGTAGACACTAACCAATAAGGTGCAACTTTCATCCCAGAAGCGGCGTACTGAGCAGCAAAAAACATTACTAGGAAGCCTAAGGCCATAATAATAAGACCTATCGCACATTTTATACCGTAAGAAGGCGTGATCATTTTTTTAGCTAGGTTAATCCATAGTGCTGCTATAAACGGGGCTAAGATAATAATAAAAGCTGAGTTTGATAGTTGAAACCAAATTGTAGGAATTTCAAAAGAACCCATAATACGATTCGTATAATCTTGGGCAAACAAATTTAGAGATGAGCCAGCTTGTTCAAATCCAGCCCAAAAACAAGCTGATGCTACACATACTAAAAATAAAGCAGCTAGACCACGTTTTTCATTGCCATCAAGGTTGCCTAGAAAAAATATACCTATGAAATATAGAATAAATATAGCCGTTATAATAACTGCAGCTGACTCTGCTATTGATACAGGATCAATAACCAACGACCCAGCCATTATTGCAGTAATAACTAAAGTTAAGCCAATAAGGAAAGCAGTAATTATTGACCAACTAACTTTAATCATTTTGGGGCTACTTTCTACAGTAGGTTCTGCCCCTGCGCCATTTAATTTGTAAAGTGTTTTCCTGTATTGAATCAAGCCTGCTGCCATACCAATTGCCGCTAAACCAAAGGCTAAATGCCACCAACCCTGTTCCTTTAAAGGGCCAACTGTTAGATAAGCTAAGAAAGAACCTATATTAATACCCATATAATACAGGGTATAGCCTGCATCTCTACGTTTGTCGTCTTTACTATACAACTGACCGACCATAGCGCCAATGTTGGGTTTAAGAAGACCTGTTCCAAGTACAACTAACACCAGTCCAATAAAAAATGTTTTATCAGATGGAATAGCCAACACGACGTGACCCGCGAATATGATAATTCCGCCATACCATACTGTTTTTTGACACCCCAAGAGCCTATCTGCTATCCAACCTCCAGGCAGGCCCATTAAATATACTGAGCCAGTATATAACCCATAAATAGCTGATGCAGATGCTACTGTAATAAACAAGCCTCCCTCTTGGATACTTGCCGTCATAAATAAAATGAGTAGAGCACGCATTCCGTAGTAACTGAAACGTTCCCACATCTCTGTAAAGAATAGAGTAGATAAGCCTTTGGGATGCCCAAAAAAGCTTGTATCTAATTGGTTACTATTAGGTTGTTCTGTCGTCATCTATTTTACCTTTTTTGTATTTATTTGATGATTAAGTTTAGATATGCATTTTATTTATAATTTTATTTAATTATGGCTATATCTAAACAATTCCCTGTTAAATTTGAAATGTTCAACGTGTTTATACTAGAGCACTAGCTTGAAAACAATATAATCACCATGAACTTATACAAAATTGCTGACAGCACAATAGATTGGAATCTTCACATTGCACTCAAGTGGTGCTCTTACTAGCCGCAAATGTCGCTTTATAAGTTGAGTATTAAAAGTTAACGTTAGTAAGTTTTAAGATAATAAATATTTATAATTCAATTGTTTATGTATAAAAGCAACAGTACTTTTGTTATTATCATTCTGTTTACATTAGGCCGTTTATTTTTAACATTATATTGCTGGTATTGCAGCAATCTAATTTGTTACTATGCACTGCAATGAGTCGTTAGCCTTCTATATATTTTTCTTTTGGTTCACTTAAGGTACATGCCAAATTACCTAGTATGGTATTTGAGGTGATTTTAAATGAGATACAAGCTAGCACTATTTTTAGTTTAGGATTTAATACAAAGAGGCTTAATTATTGCTTTGTATTTAGATAGAAAAAATAAAGGAAATTATTAATGCTGAATCACCTAGAGTTTGCACCTTTGTTTACTGCGTTTATGGTGGCAACTATTTTGTTGGTGATTATGACACCATTAGCACATCAACTAGGTTTAGTTGATTCCCCCGATGATAGAAAAACGCACATTGGCATGATACCCCTTACAGGGGGGGTGTGCATATTTGGAGCGGTGTTCTTTGCATGTTTCGCTACTGATGTTTGGTTTAAAAATGGCACTTTATTTTTTACTGCTTCAGCATTTATTGTTCTTTTAGGTATGCTAGATGACAAATTCGATTTGAGTGCTAAAGGTCGGCTTGTTTGTCAATTCGGTGTGGCAGCCATTATGGCGTACAGCGCACAAAACTATCTCACATCTCTCGGCGACATACTTGGATTTGGAGTTGTAGATTTTGGTTTTTTTGGTTATTTTTTTACTCTTGTATGTGTGGTTGGTGTTATTAACGCTTTTAATATGATCGACGGTATTGATGGGTTAGCAGGTGGCATGAGTCTAATTGTATTAGGCAGCTTTGTTTTGTTGCTTTTAATTGCTCAAAATGGTGAAGCCGCCATGGGGCCTCTAGTTGTGATTGCTGCAATTGTTCCATTTTTAGCTTTTAATCTGAGTGTAAAGGGATTTAAAGGTAATAAGATATTCATGGGCGATAGCGGTAGTATGTTTGTTGGCCTAACTATAGTGTGGTTGTTAGTTGAATACTCTCAAGGTGGTGAAGCTGCTATGAGACCTATAACCGCTGTTTGGTTAATTGGATTACCTTTGATGGATATGGCTGCAATTATGTATAGAAGAGCTAGAAAAGGTAAGTCAATGTTACAACCTGATAGACAGCATCTTCATAATATATTTATGCGTGCAGGACTATCATCAAGAAGAGCATTAGTGGCTATTTTGTTGCTCGGGTGTTTTTACGCAACTATTGGCGTTATAGGTGAGATATTACTTGTTCCAGAATATATTATGTTTTGGGCTTTTATTGCATTATTAATTATCTATAGCTTAGTGATTCAGCATGTTTGGCGAATTCTAACTATTTTAAGAGCTGAGTCTGATCCTAAAAATTAACTCAGGGTTATTTCGTTAGTAACCTTTGAATGTGTCCCATCACGCGTTATTATCCTTTTCAATATTCCAGATCGTATAATTTATGAAAATACTGAGCAGTCTTCTTTTACTGGGCACCCTTTTACAAGGGTGCAGTTCAATTGATCAACCTATCGCGAGCCTTGCTCTCGTTGAACATGAGTTTGGTCCCGATATCGTGCTTTTATCTTCTGAACAACAACTTGTATTTTCCAAAGATAGAAATACTCGCAAAGTACAAATAAACGGTAAGCAAGCCGAGCTAGGACAGGTATTTTTTGCTGCAAGTGGGAAAATCTGCCGTAAGGTTCAGTTTTTGGTGGATGGTCAACGGGTATATTGTAAAACCGATAAGGGGAGTTGGTATGCTGTTAGCCCTGTTTTAGCCAGTTACAATGAAGCTGATGCAGGAGGCAATCAATAATGTCATTCAATTATCGTTTCTTTTCTCTTATGGTATTGAAGTTAATCATTTTTAGTACTAGCTCTTTATTGATAGTGCCATCTTATTCTCAACAAGCCCCGACTGAAGAACAATTACAACAAGCTCAGCAGGCTAGTCAAAGTCAACGAGTTGATTTATCCCAATATATTCAATCTGGCGGCAACAGTACAGGGCGAGGGGGGAGCATTAACCTACCTTCAGAGTCAGGGCCTATGCCTGCAGGTGAAGAAGGGTTGCCACCTCCTTACGGCGCAAACTTGTTCAAAGGTGGCTTTGAAACTGAGCGCAGTGATGGCTTGAACTCTGCTTATTTAGTTGCGCCTGGCGATAAAATTGCCATCCAAATGTGGGGGACAGTAAATAGCTCTGAGGTCGTAACTGTAGATAATCAAGGTAATATTTTCATTCCTGATGTGGGGCCAATTAAAGTTCAAGATGTTCCTGCCAGCAGCGTGAATTCTGTGGTAACACAAGGAATTAAATCCATATACACCAACAACGTGAGTGTGTACGTTAACCTTCTTACTGCTACTCCTGTGAGTGTATTTGTAGCAGGGCCAGTATTGAGACCAGGACAATACGCGGGTTTAGCTTCAGACTCAGTATTGTTTTATCTCAAACGTGCCGGCGGCATCGACCCTCATCGGGGTAGTTATCGAACCATCACAGTAAAACGTCAAGGTGAAACCGTCTTAAGTTACGATCTATATGATTTTCTTAAGTTGGGTAGATTACCTGCATTCTCGTTTAAAGATGAAGACGTGATTTTTGTGGGCGAACAGGGTGCTATGGTTAATGTAGAAGGCGCAGCGCGATATCCTTTCAGATTTGAGCTTGAACCTTCAAAACGCTCTGGTACGGCATTAATGATTTATGCCCGTCCACTTTCTAAAACTAGCCATGTAGCAATTACCGGCAGCCGCGCTTCTGGCCCAATTTCGGTTTATTTACCCGTAAATGAATTTGATCAATTTACCATGGCCGATGGTGACACGGTATTATTTAACGATGACATTCGCCCTCAAGTTATTAGTGTGCAGATATCAGGTAGCTATGAAGGCCCATCTTTTTATGCTGTTGAAAAAGATACTCGGTTGTTAGACTTGTTGAGCTACATAGAAGTTGACCCAGAACAAGCCAATTATGGTTCAATTTACATTAAGCGCGAAAGCGTCATGGATCAGCAAAAGTTGTTGATCAATGAGTCATTAGATCGCTTGGAGCGTAGTTTATTCACTGCTCCAGCTTCATCAAGTGGTGAAGCCTCGATTCGAGCTCAAGAAGCCCAGTTAGTTTCACAATTTATTGCTCGTGCCAGAAGAATTGAGCCCTTAGGCAAAGTGATTGTGTCTGAAAATAGCAAAGTTGCGAATATTCGTCTCGAGCAAGGAGATGAAATTGTCATCCCTGCCCAAACTGACTTGATTCAAATAGGCGGCGAAGTGTTAATGCCTCAAGCTATTGTTTATAACCCTAAAGCTACCGTATCGGATTACATCGCGTGGGCTGGTGGGTTTAGTGAACGAGCAGATGATGACCGTATTGCTATTGTTCATGCAAGCGGTATAACTCGTTTTGTTTCTTCAAGTTCAGGTGAGCGTTGGTATAGCTCAGAAGAGCTCACTCCATTAGAAGCTGGAGATCAGATTTTAGTGCTGCCAAAAGTAGATGCTAAGGTTATGCAGTCTATCAAAGACGTTACCCAAATCATTTACCAAATAGCTGTGGCCGCCAATGTCGCAACTTAATCTAATTGCAAAATATTAGTTTATGACAACAGTTATTAAACGCAACAAGTGGGAAATATGGCGAGATGTCATATTTGCCCTATTTGTAAGAGAAATACGTACCGGGTTTAATGATAAGTTTGGTATTAGTTGGTCTGTTATAAATCCAGTAGCATTTATTTTTATATTGTCATTTGTTCGAGGACGGATGGATGGTGGAGATTCTCATACTATCCCTACATTTGTTTATATGGCTTATGGTTTAATCTTAATTCAAAGTTTTTTACAGACTCTTTCTTCATCAGCACAATCAATTGCAAAAGCTAAAACTTTATTCGCATTTCGACAAGTACAGCCTATTAGTGCTGTTATTGCTGCTAGCTTGTTTGAGCTATTGGTAAAAGTGTTTGTGGCTTTAGGGATCGTATTGATAATGTATTTTTTAGGGTTAGAGATACGAGTAGATAATCCTCTTCTTTTACTGTCTTGCTTTGTATTACTTTGGCTGTTCTCTATGAATATTGGTTTAATATTCGGGATCCTAGAACTATATGTGAAAGAAGTGAAAAAATTTAGAGAGCTTGCCTCTAGGCCAATGTTTTTTATTTCAGGTGTGTTCTTTTCACTTCAAGACTTTCCAAAAGAGTATTGGCATTTTTTGGACTGGAATCCTATTTTACATGCGATTGAGTTATCAAGATATGCCGCTTACACAACATATGGGCAAAGTGGTGTTAGTCTTGAGTTTTTGAGTTTAACTACTTTGAGTTTTGTGTTTCTCGGAATAGTCGTTTACAAAGGCTTTTGGCGTCAGGCAATTAGTAGATGATTAAATTAGAGAATGTCTCAAAGTACTATCCATCAAAAATGGGTAACCAATATATTTTTAAGGACATTACTTTTGAGATACCTAGTGGACACAATATAGCGATTTTAGGTGCTAATGGTGCAGGTAAATCTACTCTTTTTAGACTTTTGGCAGGAAGTGAATACCCAAATAAGGGGAAGGTTATTACTAACCTTAGCTTGTCGTGGCCAGTCGCATTAGCTACTGGGATTCACCCACTAATGACAGGACGAGAAAACACTCGGTTTATTGGTCGAGTTAACGGTGTATCTGATTTAAAAGCATATGAAAAAAAAGTGATTGCTTTTGCAGAGTTGGGTAATAAATTTGATTTGCCAGTACGCACCTACTCTACAGGTATGAAACCTAGATTAGCGTTTGCATGCTCAATCGCCATTGATTTTGATGTTTACTTAATTGATGAAGTGACCTCTGTTGGAGATGCTAAATTTAGACGTAAGGCTAAGCAAGCATTGTTAGAAAGAGCGAAAGATGCAACAGTGATTATGGTGAGTCATGAGATGGATGAACTTAGGCAGTTTTGTGATAGTGCGATTGTATTAGATAAAGGGGAGTTAACTTTCTATTCTGATATAGAGCAAGGAATTGAGGTTTATCAGAGCCTTTAAACCCTTAGCACCACTGTTGAAATTAGCTAAATACAATTATTTTAAGTAGAGATTTAATCATTTGATAACTGTTATTAAAGAAAAAGTTTGGAATAAAGAGCAAAGAGCTGTACGCCGACCTTTTGTGGTGTTTGTGATTGTTCCATTCATTGTTTTTGCTTTTTATCAAGTTTTACTCGCCAGTCCTCGTTATGAAAGCCAAGCAAAACTTATCGTAAAGGAGCCGAATGGTATAAGTACACTAGATCCTGCTATGGCTATTATGTCAGGGTTTGGTGTGTCCAGTGGTAATTCAGATGTTGAACTTGTAAAGGCGTTTATTTATTCAAACGATATGCTCAACTACCTTGAAACTAGCCATAACATTAGTGAGCACTATAGTGATAGTCAAAACGATATGTTTAGTAAGTTGGGGACAGATTCTACTAAAGAAGCAAAACTGAAATACTATTTAGATAGAGTAAAAGTTGAGATTGATGAGAAATCACAAGTAATCGCGTTGTATGTACAAGCTTTCGACCAAGCTATAGCCCACCAATTAAATTCAGCCATAGTGGAAAGGGCTGAATGGTATATCAATGAGATAGGTCAAAATCTGGCTAAAGAACAGTTAAAATTTGTACAGCAAGAGCATGAGCTAGTTGTTCAAAAACTGCAAACCGCAAAATCGCAATTACTTGAGTTTCAGCGACGTTATAACTTACTAGACCCTGAAGCTGAAGGTTTAGCATTACAACAAATAACCTACACGTTAGAGGGGGAAATAGCCTCTAAGACGTCAGCTTTAAGAATGTTGTTAAGCAGCATGAGTGAAGATGCCCCTTTAGCATTACAAGCCAGAGCTGAGCTTGATAGTTTGAAAAGGCAGTTAGAGGTTGAAAGAGAACGCCTAACCAACCAATCGAATAACAATAAATCAAATTTACCAGAAACAGATAGTTTAGGTGTTGGTGAAGTGCTTGCTAAGTTTAGTGATTACAAAATCAACCTAGAATTGACATTACAAGCGTATACCGCTTCGCAAATCTCTTTAGAAAAGTCTCGAATAGAGGCTTACAAACAACTGAAATATCTAATAGTCGTAGAAGAATCAACACTTCCTGAGGATTATACTTACCCAAAGGTTTTCTACAACCTAGCTTTATTTTTGACGATTTTATTGATGCTTTTTGGCGTTGCTAAAGTTATCTTCGCAACGGTTGAGGAGTTACGATAGGTGTCAATCGTTAACATTATTTAAAACCTCACATTATTTGTTGCAGTAGCTTTGAGTAATAAAATATAACTTAGAATTAACCATTACTTTATTAGTGGCTGGGATGTTTGAAAACTGTTTGTTGAGCAATGCGCTGACTGTTAAAATGACCGACGGTCCTACAAAAAAATAACGATTGATTTTTTATAGGTATAACTTTTTTATTATGGCGATTCAGTGCAAAGCACAGTAAAGCGCTAAAGATTACATCGAGGTGTTAAGTGCCAAAAATTTTTGTAATAGGTCCAAATAAATGTGCCACTGGAAGCCTGTATCAATACTTTAAAAATAATGGTTTAAAGTCTGTGCATTGGGATGATGGCTTGTTAGCAAAGCGCATGGTAAGTAATGTATCCGCAGGTTTGGATATACTAACTGGGTACGAAAATTTTACGTGTTTTTTAGACTTTTATTGGGTAACGCAGGGCATATATGTTTCACCGTTGTTATTAAGGTTTTTTATTGCGGAGCAATACCCGGATGCGTTGTATATTGTTAATCGACGCGATAAAAAGGATTGGAGAGCAAGTCGTACAAAGCACGATAACGGCAGTTTTGCTAAGCGCTTGCACGCAAATCTAGGTGCTGATTATAACGCCGATTTAGAGTATGACACTTATTTTGACATCGACACATTGAAATTGGCATCGGTTCATCACTTCGACCTCTCAAACCCCAATAAATTTACTGAATTAGGTGCGTTCCTGGCGTCCAGTGGCGTAAAGGTAATTAACGAGACTGAAGTAAAGTCGAACGTTTCAGCGAACCTTTATAAATAGTTACCATAGTACAAATGCGTAAAGCGGGTGTTTTATCTATTCACGATTGTGGCAACGCGCTATCGCAATGTGAATCCCAGAATTTATAGATTAAAAAATAAAAGAAAAGATTAATGTTAAAAAATACATCATTAGAAGAATTTGGTTATAACTTTCTCGGACCAGTCCTCACTGCTTATATTGATGAAGTACACAACAAAGCCTCAATATTAGAATCTGTTAAAGTATTTCATCTCGCGCGTGAAGGGCATGTGTTAAAGCAAGCCTTTGCAATGAAAAACCAAAACAATATTGATTCGGAATACTTAACTGTTTCAAGGACGTTTTTGTTTAGAATTCTTGCTGATATTAATACCTCGTGGGAATTTAGTGTAAAGCACAAATATGTTGGTAAGTTAGCGGCATTTTTTCATGCTCGTTTTTCTTTTTCACGCGATGAAATAGAACGTATTTTACCTGCCGAAATTCGCGACGAAGATATATCCCTACCTGAAGACTTTTCGCGAGTATGCGAGATACTGATAGAGCAACAATCGCTAATCGCTGCTATCACTCAGCCATTAAGAGAGATCTATCTACGCTATCTCGAGTCAGTAGGATTCACAGATCCACAAACCACACCAGTAGTGACTGATGTGGGCTATTCTGGGACGATTCAAAAACTACTGTGCTTGCTCGTTGGCAGGGATGTCAGTGGTATATATATGATCGCTACTAAAGTGGGTAAACTCACTATCGAAGAATACACCGCTACTATCGACTATGTGTTTAAGTCAGGCGTAAAAATGGGCGAGGGCTATACTATGCTAGACCGCTCGATGTTTTTAGAGGCTTTACTGACAGCACCTAATGGACAATTTGTTGATATTCTTGAAGATGTGAATACCAAAGAGTTTCATTTTTGTTACGGCAAGCGCACCCATACCCAAGAGTGTTTTGTTGACTTAAATACCCTTCACAAGGGCGCGTTAGAATGCGTGCAATCGGCGGCCAACAACAACTTTAGTTTTACGCCTAGTGAAGTGGAAGTTTTACTTGAATCTTATGTTACCAAACGCAATTTATTGCCTCGTGCTTCATGGCCCTTGTTTGTGTTAGACGACGCCATTTCAGGGGAAGGTAACCTAAACCCACTAGATTTTTTTGGGCTGTAATATGAAAAATAATATCAGAAATGCGGTCAGAAGGACGCAACAATCCTTTGAAATGGCCACCAAGCCAAAAGTTGCGAAAGCCTTTGAAGAGGCTAAGCGTCTTGGGCTTTTTGATATCGAGTGGTATCAAGCGCACTATGGCACTTTCCCTCACGAATTGGCTGCGTTTGAGGATTACCTCGAAAAGTCAAAATCATCAAACGTTAACCCTTCTGCCAATTTTGATACCGAACTGTATTTGCGGTGCAATGTTGATATTTACCTCAATGGGATTAGCCCGCTTATTCACTATATGTATCACGGCCGGCACGAAGGTCGCATAAGCTCCGGTGTGATTAACCGTTGGTTACCCGCTACAGAACTAGTCCCTCGAGATTCAGCGAACTGGAAAGACCAAAAAATTGCGATAGTGTTACATATATTTTATGTAGATTTTGTGGCTAAGTTCGCCGAGACTCTACGCCAATTCCCTACATCTGTAGATGTATTTGTAACAGCGGCTACGCCACAAATTGAGCGCGATGCGACAAACACCTTTAGCAAACTAAGCAACGTTAACCGATTAAAAACCGCCTTGTGCGAAAACCGCGGTAGAAATTTTGGTCCTTTCTTAGTTAACTTTAGTAAAGAGCTGCTTAATTACGACTTAATGTGCCATATGCACTCTAAAAAATCTTTGTATAGTGGCCGAGAGCAAACGCAGTGGTTTGATTATCTACATAATTTTTTATTGAAAGATAAACACGCAGTGAAATCAGTATTGCGGTTGTTTGACGAGCATCAAGACCTAGGCATCTATTACCCTTCGTCATTTTGGATGATGCCATCGTGGGTCAACCATTGGACGTGTAATAAACCTTTTGCGAACAGGTTTATTGATGACTGGGGGATAGATATTAGCGATAATTTTGTTAATTATCCGGTTGGAGGGATGTTCTGGGCTCGGCCTAAAGCGCTTGAGCCATTACTTAACCAAAGTTTTAGCTATGACGATTTTCCCGCAGAGCCGTTGCCCAATGATGGCAGCTGGTTACACGCCTTGGAACGCGTAATTGGTTTGTTGTCTGAAAAACAAGGTTTTAAACAATTTTTCTATTACCCACCATTGGGGCGGTTTACTACAGATAAAACCCAGATATCGTCGAGCTATAATAAACCACCAGAGCAGTTGCTTAGCGAGATAAGCAATTTTGATATAGTGTCTTTCGATATTTTCGATACAGTACTCAGGCGCGAGTTTAACGAGCCCGACTATGCAAAATTGAAACTTGGTAAAGAGCTGGTAAGTCACGGTTATTTTGAGACACCGCAGGACTTTATTGAGCAACGCAACGAAGCTGAATTAGTTTGTCGAAAAATAGTGAATTTTGAAGGTGATATCAGTATTTATGATACTTATCAACAGATAGCTAATAACAAAGGTTTATCCGCAACACTTACGAAACAATGGGCTGAAAAAGAGTTTTACTACGACCTAGCAATGACGTTGCCGAAAGATGAAATGGTTAAAATTGTGCATGAACTAGATGCTATGGGCAGAGAAATTTGGTTTGTAACAGATATTTATTACAGCAAAGCGCAGATTACAAAGATGTTACGAAAAATAGGTATTTCTATACCGTATAAACTCTTTGTCAGCGCAGATATTAAAAAGCGCAAGGATGCTGGGACAATGTGGGTCCACATAAAAAAATTAGTTGATGAAAGTGGTCAAAGTTTTATACATATAGGCGACAATGTGCGCTCTGACGCACAAATATGCGGTGATTTTGGCTTGCAAAATATGCATATCCTCAACCCTATAGATAAATGGCGTATTGCCGGTTTTGAAATACCGGCTTTTGATGATGAAACCGCCATTATCAAGTGGGGTAAATTGATTAGTAATTTTGGACGTTACCCATATTTTGGCGAATAAAAATGGAGATTTGCTGTAAATGAAAGTGGCAATTTTAATGATGCAGAAAAATGAATCTGAGTTGCTCGATAAGTGGCTCAGATATCACGGCTATTTATTTGGCTTTGACAATCTGTATGTGTATGACAACGGTAGCGAAGACAAAGCCATTCGTGAAACTCTACAAGACTACCAGCCACTAGGTGTTAATGTGGATCTCGAGCACAACCAAAAAATAGATTTTGAAAACAAAGGGAGTTTGTTTTTAAATAAAATTAGTCAGCTACAGAGTGAGCGGTCAGATTACGACTTTTATATCCCTTTAGACTGTGACGAGTTTATTGGCTTTTTGGATGACGAGGGAAATGTCTCGTGCGACAAAACAGGCCTTGATGCGCTGTTAACTCAATACATAGACCAACAGGATCTACTGCTATTCGATAGCCAATATTACAACAGTTCGGTAAGCGACGTATTGTTTAACAAACAACCTTATCGCAAGTGCTTATTTTACAAAAATACAATTGCAAGCCTAGATGTAGGGTTTCACTGGGGTAAGGTTAAAAACTCAGACAAAGAACAACGCACTCGGCTCATTCAATTCCATTTTCACAATAAGCCCTTTTCTATTGGCAAAGAACACGCACGTGAAAAACTGGTGAATAGAGTGAAAGACTTTGAACCAAAAACCTTGAATAACTACCAAGGCCCAGGGTTGCATTTGGTGCGCTTTTTTAATCAAAGTGAAACCAGTTATGTTAATAATCAACTTAAGCAAGTTCATATACATTCGGTGGCGTTGCGATATAAGTTTAATGAGTTAGGTTTGTCATGGCCTTATGAAGAAAGCTTGCAAGAATCGCGTAACCACAACGAGCTCGTCAATGAGCTGGATGGATTTAGTAATATTACCGAATATCTGCAAGGTAGTATCGATAACATTGAATACACCAAAAGCACTAAAGCGCTCACAGTAAAAGGCTGGGCTGTGTTTCAGCGCAGTGTTTCAGTGGAGCGGTTATTGTTGTTAATCGACAAGGAAAAGCCCATTGAGTTCACCGTTGTTAAGCGCGTTGCCCGCAAGGATGTTGCCGACATGCTTAACTTAGGCAATACGCTCATTGGTATTGAAGCTCAAGGAGTATTGCCGGCGTCTTTTGGTAACGCAACTACCTTTGAAATTGCGGTGCAGTCAAATCACAATAGCCAAGTTTACCCTCTCAATGTAAATCGTAAATACCGAGAAATATTGAGTCAATAATATGCCTAGCAAGAAAATTATTATTCATGCTGGGCCTCCTAAAACGGGCACTTCGGTTATTCAATTATGGCTGAATAACAATGTTAGTAGTTTAGCGGCGCATGGAATTTACTATCCAAGTCATGATTTAGACCGCAACCAAATCAGTTCGGGAAATTTTTCTGAAGTGCTAGAGGTTGACGAGAAAAAGAAGGTGACCTTTTGCGAAGATAAGTTTTTGATCCTAATGGCCAAGTTTGAACAAAGCGACGCTCATACATTGTTATTGAGTTCTGAATATTTTTTTAAGCAAATTCCAACGTTTAAGCAATATAACTATAACTACGAGTTTGTAGTGTACCTAAGGCCAGCAATTGCCTTTGTAGAGTCAATATATAACCAAAGTGTTAAGAGAAATGGCAACGACGCACCAATCGCAATCCGCGCTAACATCGAAAATCCATTTCATACGATGCTTACACGGTATCTTGGCAAATATGGAGCGAATAACTTTATTGTTCGCGGTTTTGGAGGGCACTCGGTTCTGGGCAAGAGCCTAGTGGAAGATTTTGCCCAAGTTCTAAATGTTGATACAACTTTAATTCAAACCAACAGTAAATATGTTAATCGCAGTTACTGCTTCGACGCGCTGGAGCTAAAGCGATATTTAAACCGTTATTTTGGAACGCAATTGGATAGCGAACTAGACCCGCTATTACAACAATACGAGGGCGGCGAGCATAACTTTAGTTTATTACCGCAAAGTACTTTTGACGATTACAAAAAGCAATCCTTAGCAGAGATAGCCTGTATTGCTCAGTTAGTGCCCATAATCAATAAAGATAAGCTAACTAGCTCACTTAATAATATGACGCGAAAGCCGTACCGCCATCAAGCACTTGGCAAAGGAGCCGCTAAGCAAGTATTGAGTTTTATTGCCAATCAAAATTCACGCCTATTTTGTGAAATTGCGACAACACTAATGGGTAAATTGTTAACGGCTCAAGACCAACATGTTCAAGCTACAGTGAAATGTTTGCACGATGAAATACAAAGTAAAAAAGAAGACCGCGGTTGGCTAGCTAAGTTAAAACAATTAGTGAAGTTGTAAAACTACCGTTTAATCTTCATTTAATTTTTGCCTTTGGGGATTCTAGCTGTGTTCAGCACACAAAAAATCTAACCCAGCAAACACTTTTTTGATTTAACTATGTTAACCTAGAATGCACATATAAGGGGTTGTTTTAAAAGCTGAGTAGGTGTTAAACAACAAACAGTTGTTACGAATTAGGATAATAGGGAATGACAGAAAGTAGAGTTATCTCAGGGTTTGTTGATCACGTCGAAGGTGGTTATTTAACGGGATGGGCTGCAGTTATTGGTGATAATTCACCTTTAGAGATGGCGGCATATAATGAGCAAGGTGCCTTTTTAGGCAGCAGTGTCGCCGATTTATTTCGGGCTGACTTAAAAGACAATGATATTAACGAAGGCAATCATGGGTTTGTTATTCAGTTAAATCATGATTTACTGTTAGATTCTGCAACTATAGAGCTGCGTGACAAGCAGACTAACTCCGCACTCAATGTACCTGAAATCGAGATTTTAACTCCAGAGAATACCGTACATGTGTCGGTAACTTCACTTATTAACAATCGTTTGGAGTTTGTGGCCAAGAGTACGCAAACTGAGTGGGAAAAAACGCTTACTTTTACTATTGGAGATGAAACAATAGGTGTTGTTAAAGTAGAGTCAATTAGTGATGTTTTTTATGGACACATTTGGTTGCCAGCTAAATATTTAGATAATAAACAACACTTGGTTGAATGTCGCTGCCCTGGCGAGCCTTTCCTTATCGGATATGGGGTGGTAAAAGGTGATCCAATATTAACTCCAATGGCGCTTTTATCACATAGCTTCAATCAGCCTGGTCTTATATCTAAACCCTTAATTGCTGATAGCCGCTATGAGTCTTTGACTTTGCAATTAGCAAATGTTGAACAATCAGCTATGGATGTACAAGATATTATTACTGTACATAACGTATTAATAGAGGGGAGTGAAAAACGCAAAAGCTTCCCTAAATTTAGTTTGCCAAATTACAAAAAGCCCTTAGTCTCTATCATTGTGCCTGCTTATAACAAGTTCGCTATGACATTCCATTGCATCGCCTCAATCGCATTAGCTTATAATCGTGTGACCTATGAAGTTATCTTGGCAGATGATTGTTCTGTAGATGAGACTGTTGATGCTGAAAAATACATTGATAATTTGGTGGTTTCTCGTAATAAAGAAAATTTACGTTTTTTGCTTAATTGCAATGCTGCATCCGCCAAAGCTAAAGGCGAATATATAGTATTTCTTAATAATGATACTGAAGTCACTAGTTATTGGTTAGATGAATTAATTCATCAACATGACATGGACTCAATTGTAGGCTTAACTGGATCGAAATTACTGAACAGCGATGGTACTTTACAAGAAGCTGGCGGCATAGTTTGGGGCAATGGTGAGCCGTGGAATGTTGGTCGTAATCAATCTCCTTACGCCCCAGAATGGAATTATGTTCGCCAGGTCGATTATGTTACTGGCGCCGCTATGTGCATTCGAAAAGATGTTTGGATAGAAGTCGGGAAATTTAGTGAGGAATTTATCCCTTGTTATTACGAAGACGCTGACTTGGCCTTTAAAGTGGCGGCTGCGGGTTACAAAGTTCTATATGTGCCTCATTCTGAAGTGACACATCTAGAGGGGCGGTCTAACGGTACTGATGTTACTAAAGGACTTAAACAATACCAGACAGTCAATGAAGCAACATTTAGGCGTAAGTGGTTTAGTGTATTTAAACACTATCCTAAACCCGACTTAAAAGAATTATCGATTGAAAAAGACCGTAAAGCAGAGCAACGTATTCTTGTCATAGATTATGCTACACCTATGATGGGCATGGATGCGGGTAGCTATGCGGCTGTTCAAGAGGTTAAGTTAATGGTGGCACTTGGCTTCAAAGTTACTTTTGTGCCCGAAAACCTCGCTCCAATGGGTAAATATACAAAAATTCTTCAAAACTTAGGAGTTGAAGTACTACTTGCTCCTTTTTATTACTCTCTTCAACATATTTTAGATACCCGGTTGGATGAAATGGATGCTGTATATATCACGCGATATGACGTTGCCAGAAAATATATCGAAGCAATTCAAGCCAAACAAAAACCAATAATATTCAATAATGCAGATTTGCATTTTCTGAGAGAAATGCGAGCCGCTATTGCAGCTAAAGATAAAGAGTTAATTGATAATGCTCTTTTAACTCGAGAGGCTGAATTGAAAGTATGTGAAGAAGTTGATGCAGTGTTAACTTATAACACTACAGAACAAGCTGTAATTACTAGTCATACTCTATTATCAGATAAATTACATTTAACTCCATGGGTATTAGACGTTAAAGATAGTGGCCCTAGTTTTAAAGCCCGAGAAGGCATTGCATTTTTAGGTGGCTATAACCATAAACCCAATGTAGAAGCTGTAGAGTTTATGGTTAAGCAAGTGATGCCACTATTGTTAGCTCAACGTCCTGATATTAAGTTTTATGTATACGGAAGTAAAATACCGGAAACTTTTGACGAATACGAAGCTGAAAATGTATTGATAAAAGGATTCGCAGAAACCTTAGATGGGGTATATCACGACCATCGTATATTTGTTGCACCGCTCTTATCTGGCGCAGGTATCAAAGGTAAGGTACTGGATGCTATGGCTTATTCCTCACCCACAATATTAACTGACGTTGCTGCTGAAGGCACAGGATTAAGCAACGGTATAAATACCCTCATTGCCAATGACCCGCAAGAATGGGTCTCAGCCATTATGAGACTTTATGATGACTCCAAATTATGGCAGCGCTTTGCTGAAAATAGTTTGATGCTAGCAGAAGAAAATTTTTCCTTTGAGCATGGAATTAAGCAGTTTAAGAAAATTTTTGAATCAGTAGGAATATATACATCAGTGATTATGGATTAATACATGTCAATTATAAACAATACGTTTAATTTTATTTTTATCCATGTACCTAAGGCTGCAGGAACATCCGTTACCAACGAGTTTTCAAAATATACAAATTATTGTGACTTGGAGATTGGTGGTACCGCTTTTGGAGAGAAAATACAGCCTTTGTATCGAAATCGATTTGGGTTGTATAAACATATACCAGCTAAAGAACTTCGTGCAATTATGGGACAAAAAGACTGGTCAAAATTTTTTAAGTTTTCAATTGTTAGGCATCCAGCAGACAGGCTACTATCCACTTTTAATTTTTTAAGAGAGTGGTCTGGAACTCCTGTAGATTTGAAAGAGAGGTTAGGAAGCTTTCAGTCTTTCGATGATTTTGTTCAGTCAGAAATTTGGAAAAATAGACCTGGGCCAGATAATATATTTTACGGTCAATCACATTGGTTATGTGATAAAAAAGGATTGCTGGTTGATTTTGTTGGTAAGTTAGAAAGTTTGGATGAAGATATTCGCCAAATAGTTGATTATGGAAATCTTCCTAAAAAAACTTCAAGTGAGATGAAAAAGCTAAATTCTAGTGCCGGTGGAAAGAGTTATGACAGCATTTCAATAAAGTCAAAAAAGATGATTAACGAGTTTTATCAATTAGACTTCGAGTTATTTGGGTATGAGAAGTTAAATGAAGGTTAAAATTACTGAAAGGTTATTGGACTACTTGGCGAGTAAACGGTTTTATTTTCGCCCTCATTTTCATTACGGGGATGCGTTAGGCAAGGTAATTAATGTTGTTAACAAAGTAGAAGTTGAGGCTTACTCAAGAATACCCGAGTCTAGTCTATCTTGGAGTGGTCAAGTAAGCATTGGAGCTTTTTCATATCTCGTACCTGGAAGTAATTTAGAGGCTTCATCTATCGGACGTTTTTGTTCAATAGGAACCGGTGTTAGGATTATGGGGCAAAGTCATCCTACGGATCGTGTCACATCATCCACTTGGACTTATGGAAACAATATAAAAAATATTATTTTAGAAGACTTTGGTTGTACGCCTATTCAAAATTATAAGGTTCCAAATGAATCTGGAATTTGTATTGGTAATGACGTTTGGATTGCCGATAATGTTACCTTCAAGAGAAATTTAAAGGTTGGTCATGGTGCTATTGTTGCCGCCAACTCTCTAGTAACCAAAGATGTTCCCCCTTATGCTATTGTTGCAGGAAATCCAGCAAAAATTGTTAAATATAGGTTTGATGAGGAATCTATTACTGATTTGATGAGCTGCAATTGGTGGGATAAGTCTCCGAAGTTCTTAAGTCAATATGATTTGTCAAATGTTGAAAAGTTTAAGGAAGTTAAGGAGGATATTATCTCTGAAGTTAATTATACATACGAAAAGTTTTGTCTGCACGATTTGATAAAAGACTCATTTTTAAATGAATAGTACACACGAAATTAATTGGAACTCAAAGCAAGGAGCTGCCGAGTTAAATAAGCTGACTACTCTAACTAATATTGATTTACCTAAATCTTATTCGCAACAGAAAAGTTGGTCAGAAAGTGTAGTCTTATTTTTTGATGATGCAATAAAGTTAGATTCAATCTCAAGTAGTAGTTTTGTTACGGGGATAAAAGAAGCTTCAATAAGAGATATACGACCTCCTCATTCTATAGGTACGCTTCCAAACTTTATTCCTAATGTTAATAGGCATTCTAAATCTGTTGATATTAAGCGTTACACAATAACAAATGCTAAAGTATTTGCCTTGTTTAATATAGGGTTCGTTTTTTTTGACGAAAACAATAACGTATTGAAAGAGCTATCAAGTCAATATTATCCTTTGCTACAACTACATCCTAATCTCACTGGTGTACTTTCGGAGTGTTCACATTTACCAGAGAGTGCTACTTTTATTGCTGACTGGTTTTATGAGCGCAATTATGCTCATTGGTTACTTGATACGGTACCTAGATTAATTAACCGAGCTGGGAAGGTCATCTGTCATAACCCAGTAAAAATTTGGCAAAAAGATCTTCTTCAATTATATGGTGTTGCTTTAACTGAGGTTGAACCTTTAGAGCCTAATCAATGTAAATCGTTTTCAAACCTTATACTCGATGGCAACAACAGTAGACCGGTACCACACCCCTCGTATAAATGCCATCGTAGTTCGATTGATTTTATACGAAATCCCAATGTTGAAATAACTGGTATTCAAGGCTCTCAAAAGCGAGCTTTAGTTATTAAGCGGAATGATTCTAGAGTAATAGTTAATAGCCATGAGTTAGAGAATATACTTGTTAAGCTAGGCTTTGTTGTTGAGCTTATTGATTGTGCTTTTATTTCTGTTAAGGAACAATTTAAGTGTTTTGCAAACGCTGATGTTATTGTTGGTGCTCACGGGGCTGCGATGGCTAATACAGTTCATTGTAAATCCGGTGCTTATATTTTTGAAGTATTTCCCAAATGTTATGGAAACCCTGCTTTTTGGGCTGTTTCTACTACTGTGGGTGCTAATTATGTTGCAATTACAGACGTTGATGAAGTTGAGTCTGAGAGCCGTCCTAGGTACAGAGATATATCCATTACACCGTTTGGTCTAAGCAAATTTTGCGAGCTTTTAGCAGAATTGTAGGTTAGCCAAATTTTAATAAATAGAGAGTTTAAATGAAATTTACCGCTTTTGGGCTTGCTCGGTCTGGCACTACAGCTTTAGCTCAATTACTGAATTCTCATCCTGAGGTTTTTTGTGCTATTGAGGCATTTCTTCCTGATAAGTCAATTGCTGACTTACCTCTCCCTGAGTCGCTATTAGAACCTGATGTGGTTGGGCAGAAAAGAGCAATTAAGCATGCTGCTATTATTACTTCTAAGCATAAATGTTTTGGAAATAAGTTTCCTAGGTATTATGGGTATTTAGACGATGTTAGCTCCAATTGTATCCCGAATATTGGTATTTATAGAGAAGGTTTTTCTTTTGCTCACTCATGGAATGAGAGAGTTAGAGCTAAAGAAAACTGGCCGCAGGGGCGGACAGGGATCATTGGCATTATTGAGCAAGTAATATTGTTAATTTCTCTTGCTAAATTAAAAAATACAGATAGTACATATATTTTTTCTTATGAAAGATTACTTCGAATTGATAAAGAGCATTTTACAGAAGTTTTTAAATTATTAGATGTAGATCCTGAATTAGCAAGAAACAGATTTGAATCCCAAGTTTTCAACCGAAAAAAAATAAGTGAAGTCAAACGAACGTTTACAGAAAATGAAGCTAGAGCTAAAGATTATTTTGATATTGAGAAGGTCGACATTTTGCTTAAAAATAATTCAGGTATAAGCATATCTTCATACAGTACAGATGCACTAGATTCTCTGTCGTTACTTAAGGTTAAGTTAGAGTCCTTTATTCAAGAGTTTTCAGGCACATTTTCTGACTTAGAAGTTCAATATTTAAAATCTCAACTTCCATTCTTTGAGCATGCAATAAAAGAAAAACTATATTTTTAATTGAATGTAGTCGAAGTAAAACTCCATTTGCACAATTTTTAGTTTAAGGAATCTATAATGAGTGGCTCACTTTATAATGACAACTTCTACGATAAGCAATGCCAAGAAAGCTTTGAAAGTGCACTTATTGTTCTTACAAAGCTTCGTGAGTTGTTAGCAGAGAATATAGAGTTAAGTTCAGTGGTCGATTTTGGTTGCGGGGTAGGGAGCTGGCTTGCTGCCGCAAAACAAGTGAGCTTTGAGACTGTTTTAGGTACAGATGGTGACTATGTGTCTCGTGACAAGCTTATGATAAGTAAGCACGAGTTTATTGCTAACGATTTATCTAAACCCTCAAGTATAGCGTTGCCATTAGTAAAATGTGATTTGGCTATTACGTTAGAGGTTGCAGAGCACCTTCCTGAAGACGCTGCTGATGATTTTGTGACAAAAATAACATCCATGTCAGACCTTATTCTTTTTTCAGCTGCTATACCTTATCAAGGTGGACATGGGCATGTTAATGAAAACTGGCTGGAGTATTGGGAAGACAAATTTAAAAGTAATGGATATGTTGCCGTCGATTTATTGAGGCCTACGCTTTGGAATAATAAAAAGGTTTGTTGGTGGTATAGGCAGAACCTGATTGTTTTTATCAAAACTGATAAGTTGAGCTGTTTGCCTACAGGCACTCCAATCAACCTCCCTTTAAGTATCATTCATCCTGAGCAATATCTATTGGCGGTTCATCGAGAAAAAACTTCTCGTAACTTTTCGTTAAAACAGGATATTAGCTACCTCAGTGCTTTCAACGATAAAGACGAAGTTGAGCCTCAAAGTTATGGAAAAGAATATTCCTATACAGAAACCGAAAGCAAAGTCATTGATACTATTGAGGACTTAGAAGCCTATGCAGAACAAGAAGGTGATGCAGTTCTATTAGATGCACTGGCTCCTATTAAGCATCAGTCTTTTGATTTAAAAGCTTTTAAAGCTTCAATTCGTCCTAGTCATAACTCTCCAGATTTTCTTTGCGTAGGGGCCCAAAAATCAGGGACTACTTGGTTATATGAAGTGTTGAAACAACAAAAAGGCATATGGATGCCACCGCTTAAAGAATTAAATTTTTTTAATCAATTAACGTTTAAAAGCGATAGTGCCTATTCCGGTGTTTGGAGACGTGAAGCGGCATTAAAGCGTTTACATCAAGCTACTAAGAATCCAAAAGTTGACGAAAAGTGGTTAGACTTTCTTTTTCATCTTTGTAAGAAAAAAGTGGATCTAGATTGGTATTCAGATATCTTCAAAAAGTGTCCTAACGGAAAGCTTAGTGGCGAGATAACACCTGAGTATATGATGCTGCCTGTAGAGGGTGTACGCGCGATTAAAGCTTTGAATCCTAACGTAAAAATCATTTTTATCTTAAGACACCCATTAGAAAGGATTAAATCACACTTAAAAATGATTAAGGGCCGCTGCCCAAATATCAGTGATTCGTTGTTAGTTTCTCTCGCCCAAAATGAAAGTGTTTTATTTCGCTCTTCCGAGTACGATAAGCTAGTGAGAAATTGGTTAACTGTCTTCGATAGAGAGCAGTTGTTTATAAGTGATTATGATTCATTAAATAAAGCCCCTTGTGACTTTTTTAATGAATTAAAAAGATTTTTAGATGTAAATTTAATAAATGACATACCGATATTCAATAGGCGAATTCATGTTTCGAGCCATAATAGTGAGCATTTTCCAATAAATTTAGAAAAACTTGACGAGCAATATCAACTTGTTAATTCGTGGCAAAAAGTAGATTTTGATTTTGTCGGTTAAAGACTTTTCAATTTTTAGACACTTCAAAAAAGAATAATTAACTGATCTTCCGCCAGTTTTGTAGACACTTAGCTTGCCTGTTAATATGTATTTTCATATTCATCTGGAGACACATTGTAATCCCCCCATTTTAAGTAGAAGTCATTTGTAGAAATTCTTTAAGCCGCTCTCAATAGTTGTTTAGGTGGTACACCACCAATAGCCATATTAGGTCGTTCATTGTTGTAAAGCCAGAGCCAGTTAGTGGCTAAATCCTAGCTTGTTCAACACTTTCAAATATGTGTAAGTCTAACCATTCATGCCGTGCAGTTCGATTAAATCGTTCAACATAGGCATTTTGTGTGGGGTTGCCCGGTTGAATGTAGAGTATCGTTATCTGATGTTCATTAGCCCACTTTATCATCTCGTTCGATATATATTCAGGTCCATTGTCACAGCGTATAGTAGCAAGTTTACCACGCCATTCAATCACTTGTTCTTGCGAACGTATGACTCTAGTACTTGGCATCGATAAGTCCACATCGATTGCCAGACCTTCACGATTGTAATCGTCAATGACATTAAATGTACGCAGTGATCGCCCATCCGCTAAGTTGTCGGACATAAAGTCCATCGACCAGACCTGATTGACTACCACAGGCACACTCAGCGCGTCAGGTTTATCCCGCTTGATCCTTCGCTTGGGCTTGATCCGTAAATTCAGCTCCAACTCATGGTATATGAGATACATGCGTTTGTGGTTCCAACGCAATCCTTTTACATTACGCAGATACAAAAAGCACAAACCAAAGCCCCAACGTTTGTGAGTTTTGATCAGTCGCAGTAACCAGTCCGCTACCTGAGCATTTTTACCACTCAATTTCGCTTGATAATGATAGCAACTTGCACTTATTCCTAGACTCTCACAAGCAACGCGAATACTAATGTTGTAATGCTTCACAGCGCTTATCGCCATCTCCTTGCGCTGGGATGGCTTTACAACTTTCCCTCAAGTGCATCCTGCCTGAACTGAGATTTAAGACATTCCTCAGCATACATTTTTTTAAGATGATTATTTTCAGCTTCCAGCTCTTTGAGTCGCTTCATCATCGACGCATCCATCCCGCCGAACTTTGCTCGCCATTTATAAAACTGTGCCGAACTCATGCCATGTTCTCGGCAAAGGTCTGCAACAGCTACACCAGTTTCATTCTGTTTCAATATTGCCATGTAGTGGCATAGTTAATTTGGCCACCTAACTAGAAATGTTATGCTGGTAGCACAGCAAGATTAGGTGAAAAAAATGAAGACAAAGAAACGACCAACGTATAGCCCTGAGTTTAGGTTGGAAACGGCGAACTTAGTTGTTGACCAAAATTACAGCCAGGAAGAAGCAGCCAAAGCAGTTACCGATGACGCCTGAGCAGATTGAAATTCGTGATTTAAAGAAGCGTCGCGCGCGTGCTAAGTTAGAGAAGGAGATATTAAAAAAGGCTACCGCTCTGTTGATGTCGGACTCCATGAACAACTCTCGCTAGTCGAGGAACTGAGTCAGAGCGATGAGCGCCGTTATCCAGTAAAGTTGCTGTGTGAAGTATTTGGAGTTCACCGCAGCACCTATAGATATTGGCATGGGCCAGATAAGTGGCTTACACCCGTGCGAGCTAAGCTACACTGTCAAGTGAAAGAAGTGTATCGACAAAGCAACGGCTCGGCCGGTGCTAGAACAGTGGCCGTCATGGCAACGAATAATGGTTTTACATTAACGCGTTATCGGGCTGGCAATATTATGAAAAAGTTAAGTTTGGTGAGTTGCCAACTTCCCCAACATCCTTACAAAAAAGCCACTCAGGAGCACGTGGCAATCCCTAATATATTGGAACGGCAGTTCGCTGTCACTGAGCCTAATCAAGCGTGGTGTGGCGATATGACGTACATATGGACAGGTACTCGATGGGCGTACTTAGCAGTAGTTTTAGATTTATTTGCACGGAAACCAATTGGCTGGGCCATGAGTCATTCGCCCGTTAGTAATTTAACTTGTCAGGCCTTAACAATGGCTTTTGAAAGCCGTGGTAGGCCTAAAAATGTCATGTTCCATAGCGATCAGGGGAGTCATTATACAAGCCGTCAATTTAGACTGCATATATGGCGTTATCGGTTAACTCAAAGTATGAGCAGACGAGGTAATTGTTGGGATAATGCGCCAATCGAAAGATTTTTTAGAAGTTTAAAAACGGAATGGATACCAACAACTGACTTCACAAGTTTTAATGAAGCAATAAACAGTATTACTGATTATATAATTGGATATTACAGCGAGCTAAGGCCGCATTCATATAACGGTGATTTAACACCAAATGAATCGGAAATGAGATACTGGAAATATTCTAAACATGTGGCCAAAAAGACTTGACCACTACACCAGGATCTGGCTGTCTGTATATCTCGATTTATGCATAAAAACTCCTCCGACTTTCTGGGGGGGGATTACGTGTCTGGATGCACAATAACTAAAAGCACCAATGGTAAATAAAACACCATTATCTACTCTTGAATATTCCTCTAGTTCTAATCTAGCGGGAGCATGGTACTTCAGATTTAGCTATTAATCCTGGACTGAACGAGCCGATAACATAAGACTTCAGTTTTGATAGCAGTTTATTAGTTATTTTGATTTTATGTAGCATTAAGATAAATGTCCTAAATTGTTAATGCTGCTGATTATTTGAATATGAAATTACGTATTTCATGAAAATTAGAAACTAATTCCTTGTTGCTTTTAGCTTTTTTAACATAATTACTTTCGATATTCTTTAAATTAATATTAATGAAGCTGGAAAGTAAGGAAATTGTGTCATCTGTTAATGAGTTTTTTTTAAAAGCCTTTTCGTAAGAAATTTCTAAATGTGGTGAGGTTTCGAGAAAACTTTGAACATCATTCTTTTGTTTTATATGGTTTTGATAAAATCTGAAAACATCTTTCTTGTCTAACGTTAAGTTGCCAATAGGGGATTCGCTATCAGTATAATGATATTGTTTGTTTTTTCGGGCTATAGCTAAAGATAGTGCGATTTCTAATGAATCTTCTCTTAGTAGATGTACGATTTTTACTTTTCTCATTTTGCAGTATTTTATAAAGAATGGTTCTACATCCTCCGACATAAAAAATGTATGTAAGTTATATAGCACGTCATATTTTACATCTATAAGAGGCTTTTTATTGTGTCTGTTAGACTCATTTCTTAGTGCCTCAAAATACAAGTCAAAAAATGCAACACGGTTTTCAAAAAGTGGATATACCAATTTTGAATTTTGCTGAATAACTTTTTCGAAATAGTTATAAACTCCAAGTTCCATTTGTGTGCGTTGAGGAGCAAAAATTTCTCCAAAATTGAAATATTTATCTGATGCTTCAAATATACTTCTTAGAGCAGTCGTTCCAGAACGTTGAAACGCAAGAATTAGTGTGAAATCACTATAATCTTTTTTCATTATTAATCTTCTCTTTTAATGTTACGATTAATTTCCCCAAAGGGGTATTCACGTTAACATCGTTTAGTTTGCTAGTTACTGTAGCTAAAGATTCTTCAGTTTTTTTTAATTGGTTTAAACCATCAGCTAGTAAGTAGTATTGATATTCAACGGATTCTGTCCTGTTAATTTTTGTTAAGGTGATTGCCGCTTCAATATTGATTTTAAATTGATATGCGTTACCTGCTTGTAAATAAGCATTAGCTAAAGACAAATAAGTTGCATGACGGGCAGGGTTAAAGAGTGTAGCGAGCTTATAATAATCTATCGCTTTATCGGGGTTTTTACTATGTATATTACGCCCTAAATTTTCATACAATATCGCTTTTACTGTTGAGTCAATATCTTCCCTTTGCTCAAGTATATTAATAACTAATTTTGCATTGAAATTGATTAACCCTGAAAGCATTTTTAAAATATGTGGGTATCGAATTAATTTTCCATTAATTGTTTTAAGAAGAGCTTCCCCTTTTAAAGTACTTGATAACAGTTTTTTGATCCCTAGGCTTTTTTCTAATTGAATAGGAACTTTATGGCCACAGTTAGGCAAAGAGATAATAGAAACATTAACTAGCTTTTCAAATGGAAATAGATCTTGGTAGTCTTTAGGAGAGTCTTCACCAAACACTAATACTATATGAGTGCTTGAATTTTTTGCAATTTCAACAATATTTGGAAGAACAATTTTAGAGAAGTCAAAGCTTGACAAATTTGCAGCATATCCTCCTGCTTTAGTTAAGTTTGTTTCGACGCCTGTTGCTATTACCTTTGACGCATTATTTAGACAGCCATAAAGCAAGGCTCCATACCCACCCATAGAACCTCCAAAATAAAGAGTGAATGGGTTATCTTTTCCTATACTTAATTCGTCTGTTAAGTTTCTTAAGAAATTTGCTAGTTCTTTTACAGTTTCTGCTAAATGTGGTATTCCAGAAAGGTACCAAGTATTACCCTTGCAATTCACGAATATTATGTTTGAATCGATTCCTTCTACAGCACTAGTGCCATTAAATTTACCTTCTGGAACATCAACGCTTGAAAAGTATACAATTGAATTGGATGATTTATTGTCAATAACTTTTATGTATGGAGAGTCATACTGCTTCATTACTTGTCAAATTCCGCAAGGGTTTTGCGTTTGTAGCTCTCACCGGTTTTTATAGGAAAATATGAGCCGGTAATATCTTTGAAATCTCTAAGTTGCTGAGTCTTAAATTTACCAGCGTTTTGATTGATGAAGTGTATAGCATAAAATATTGCGTTTTGATCAATCCACCAATTTGGTCTTTGATAGTCCCATAAATAAAAATGAGCATTTCTTAAAACATCTGCAAATTGATAACCTGGTTTGTTGTTACTAATATACATGCATCCCGCCCAATACTTCCTCCATGGAACCATTCCCCAAGGGCCTCTGGTGTCAAAAACTCCGATATCATATCCTTCCAGATAATCATATAAAGGCTGAAGTTTTTCATTGATGTAAGCGTCTGCATCCATTATGAGAATACTATCATTTAGCATTTTAATAATTTCATTTGCTCTTATAAATCTAACTGAGGCGAAATAAGCTTTGTCACGAATAGGTGTATTTTCAATGCTAACTGAGGTACCAACATTGTCATAACTGTCTTTGAATAAGTAGCTTTCATATTCTACATAATCGGGGTCAACAATATGAAAATGGATATTCGTGGGACAGTTGGCGCTTTGTATGACAGAGCTAATAATATTTTCGTGAAATGCTTGATAATATCGTTTGTCACAAGTCACAAGTATTGTTGGATTTAAAGTTTCAATTCTGTTGTCAAAGACGAAGTTTAAAGGTGCCAAATCGTACTGAAAAGTAGCCTCAGCCATATCTTTATTATGGTAGGGTTTGCAAGTTCTAGCCCCTATATCCCAACCATAAAGATCAAAATTGTCTTTGTTTACAAGCGTTGAAAATAATTCTAAGCTATTATTCGTTTTCCCTTCACAAAAAAGTTCTATCGCTTTGTAATATTCCGTATATGCAGTGCTATATTCAAATTGAGAAATTTTTTCTTTGAACTTAGCTTTCAGCGCATAGTAATTTTCATTTAAATAAAATACGTCAGCAAACCCAGTCCATGATTTGGCGTCAAAAAGTAGTCCACGATTAATGATAGAGTATAGATAGTTGTTCCACGCTATATCACTGTTAAACAAAGCCAAGTGCTTGAACAATGTTTCTTCTGTGTTATCTGAAAATTCTTGAATAGATAATTCTCTAGATAAAGGAACCAAATTAGAATTGGATTTCCATATTTCATAATAGTTTTTCTTCATAATACCCTAAATCTTTCTTTGTTTTCTTTATACCAACTACTATTGGCTTTTTGATGCTCTACAACTGAACCAATTGCATCTTTGCTTATTTTAAATTGTTTTCCTACATGTACTCTTTGGTTAACTTCTGCCTTAAATTTGCTGCTGTCTACTTGTAAAAATAACGATAGAGATTCAAGACAACTTTGAGGTGATGCTTTAAAATCATCAGACAGGTATATTTTCAGATTGTTAGAATCAAAGCTGCGAGAGTATTTTTCAATTATAGAAGCGTAGTTTCCTCTTTCTATAACGTCCCAATCTGAGGAAGCTGAAATAACAAACCTATCAATTACCTCTTGGTCTGCTTCTGATAAACTATTTTGTAAAAGCCTCATTTGTATACCTGATATCGCTCTTTCAACGGGATCTCTTATAACTAGTATTATCTTTAAGTTTGGATAAAATTTAGAAATTTCATTTATATGTTTTTGATTTAATAATGAATATTCAGGTGACATTTCACCTTTACAAGTATTGGGAAGGGCATAGTCAAAAACTTTATTATACCAATTATAATCAACCTTAACCGGCTCTCCAATATGGACTGATAAACGAACTTTGTTCCAATTGATATTTTCTTTGTTTGATATTGCGTATTCAATGCTTTTTAGAGCGTGATTTTTTCTATGTGCACGAGTCCACTTAAAAGCTTCTGACATGTAATAAGAATTAAAAAATTGTAATTCTTTAACTGGTGGCGTCCAGATGTCCGGGTGACTCTTAAACATCTTATCTAGCCAAGTAGTTCCAGCTTTTTGAGCCCCAATTACTAAAAAATCTGGTTTTGCCATATCTTTCTCAATCTAAAATAGTTAATGAAGTGCCCAGCAGGGTATTGTTAATAAAGCGCTCCCATGCAGGGAAAAATTGATGTTCATAATCTCCGACAACATTGTTCTTTTTTTGGAATAATAGTTGTGGTTGATATATGTTACGGATATCAATTGCGTATTTTTCTGCGATTTCTAAAAAAATTTGTTCACAATAATTTAAGTCACTTTCTTGTTTGTTTACAAATATTGTTCGAGGGAGTGCATTCGATTTTGTAATGGTATTGTCAATATCTTTAAGTGTCTTGAGGTTTACGTTTTTCTTAACAAGCCCAATGCTCAAAACGTTTAAGAGGTTTTTAGATACATCATTAATTATGTCGCCAATTATCCACACTTCATCAACTTTACTGTTGAATTCAGGTTTTTCAACATTTATATGGCCGATTGATGGGAAGTATAGCTCATCATCCGTAGTGCAATAAGAGTTATACTTGATATAACGAGTTTCTTCTAAGTGCTTAATCTTGCATATCGAGACAATTTTGAGGTCGTCTAATAATTTAATCGAGGGGAATTCTTCAATCAAATTTAATAGTAAACTAGGTTTGAAATATTCTAAAGTTTCTTCTAATTCATGTTCAGACATAAACCTAATAAAGCTAGCGTGAGGTCTTGCTTGATTAGGCCTTCCTAGTATGATGAACATAGCGTTATCAAAATTCCAGTTTATAACGTCGATTTTAGCTTGTGCTATGTAATGGGCTAAAGCTTTAGGATTACCATATTGTAGAGGTATCAAAACAAAGGTTGTTTTTTGTTTAACAATACGTTTTTTTAGCTCAATGAGTTCTTGGGATATTGCGTTTTCTGTCGATTGATGTGATTCGAAAGACGCTACTTTTAGTGCTTCAAGTTCTTTATTATCGTAGCCTAGCTCTACCATTCTTATTGCCATTTTTTCAAATGATTTGAGCTCATGGTATTCATGGCACGGCGTAAACCCTTCCATCGCATGTTCGTGTGCCAACATAGGTTTTGTATGCGATAAGGCTTCCGCTACTTTTATTTTTAAGCCTGTGGAAAACTCCATAGGAATGATGGCAGCATGGATACCGTCATAGAACTCATCAATGCTATCCACGTACCCAACAGATTTAAAAAATGGGTTATCAATAATTTCAATATCGTTGCATATTGAGCCGGCTATGTTGATCGTTATTGGCGCACAGTATTTAGTAAATATTGGTGTGGTTTGCTCGATAAATCGAGATATATTTACTCTATTTATATTATTGTTGGCTCCAATAAACCCAAATAAAGTACCGTTATTGAATTCAGGGTGAGTAGACTCTCTTTTTTCGTCAATATGAAGTAATGCTGCAACTTTAGCAGTTGTTCCCATATTAATAAAATCTACAGCTTCTTCCTGCTTTATTGCCCAGACTAAATCTGCTCGATTCAGTGCCAACACTTCCTGTTCTTCAGTCGTATGAAAAAACTCTTTATCAATACCTTGGTTTGCTAAAAGTTGACGTCTGCCACTAAATTTGTCGTGGGTATCTAATACTTTATATGTTTGTTTAGGGGCTAAAGAGAGTGCTTTGCTTAGCCAGGTATAATTGACTAAGCATAAGTCATACTCACGGGCTGCAAAGGTTTTCGATAAATGATTCTCAAGGGACCAATCCCACCACTCATCTATTTTATGGTCTTCGCCTTCTTTAGGCCAGTCATGTAGTGGTTTTGACGGCCATACATGGTCAACTATATCCCACTGAGAATCCATTTTTTTTCTAGTTTCTGTAGGGATATATTCGCGCCAGTCACCTTCGCTAGCATAATGCACAAAGTGAATTTCAAACCCAAGCTCTTTAAGTTTTGAGCACACACTAAAGATACGTTTTCTGTTCCCATAATTTAAAGGCCATGTAGGAGTAGGGGCTACTATTAATGCTCTTAGTTTGCTGTTATTCGACATTTTCCAAATCCTCTAACCCGTCGAACCCAGCTAATGTTAATGCTGTATTGGCATATATTGCCGATAGTTGCCATTCAAATAACCCGGAGTCTTCGGTTTTAAAGTAAAGCCCTTGAATATTTCGGTAAATAGGCGGTAGGCTACAAAGATAATTTTTGAAGTTATCTAACATGCCAGGTAATTGGTCTTCAATAGAGGATGGGTTCAACATAAAATCAGAAGCAGCTTGCCAAGCAGCCCTTCTCCTAAACCAGTCACGGCGCAGACGATTTTTTTCTACTAAGTGGTCCACGCTTGCAAGGGGGTTATATACTTCTTGGTATTTACTTTGTCTTATGAATTCTAAGATTTCATTTTCTTCATTTGAGAGTAAAATTTGACCTGAACCTTTTCGCCCTAAGTTTGTGCTAAATCCACCAGCTTCCATCAATACATTTTTTGCAAAAGAGATATTGGCACCGGCAAACCATTCATCTTTTGCAGCAATTCTTAGGTTTCCACCCCATTCAACCACAGAAACGTTTCCAACTAGGGCATCTCCAAGCCATGTAGGTCTTGGTATTTCCCAAATTGGTGATATACGCCCTCCTACCACACCAACATTCTCGAAGCTATTAAACCCCTTTAAAACTTCTTCCAACCATTGTGGTTCAGCAATTGCGTCATCATCTAAATAAGAAATGAAATTTGACTTGGCTAATTTGCAACCAACATTTCTTGCGTTCGATAATCCTGGGGTTTTCTCGAATACATAGGTTAGGTTTTCAATGTCAGAAAATTCTTTTTTACATATTGCACCTTCGCCATTTTCTGCATTAGGTGTGTTATCAATGATGAGAATTTCATACTGTGAGCTTGCTAAGGTTTGTGACGTTAGGCTTCTAATTGCTTTTCGGAGAACGTCATATCTAGCATAGGTACAAATGATTGCTGATATCATTGACATCTAAAGTACCTCTAGTTGATGGAACGCAACTCCCAGTTTACGATTATCTGTAGATGTATTATCTAATTCTGAAGGAGAAAATAAGTGAGGTATAAACATGCTAATCAAAGTATCTTGTACTCTTTGACTAGTGGGTAATGACGTAATCAACTCAACCCCTTCACCCCTTGGCTCTACATCATAATCAACAAGTTTTCCGTCGATATAAATTTTAATAGAAGTGAGTATTTCTGGCTTAATTGTTTTGACAACAAATAGGCGTAACGTACGGTCTTTGGTGCGATCGATAGGAATGTGAAAGTTATTTAAACGCTCAGGCCCGGTCCAACGAATATGTCCACCATCACCATATGGTTCAGATTGATAGAAGTTATCTCCTATGGGAACAACATCGCCAGCCTTAATTATCACCCTTGGTAACTTATTGCGACTTATTAATGTAACTTCAGGCATGCTAAAAAACAATTCGCTGTTCTGAATTGATTTTTCTAGTAATGCCAACTGTTTACTTTGACTGTTAGATAATGCATGTAGCCAAGCTATTTTTTCTAGGAGGAATACTACTTTTTCTGCTGCATTTTTAGAGGCTAATTCTTTAGCCATACCATCTAAAATGATATCGTCGTCACTCATTTTAATTAAACCTTATCGATTAAACTAATGCTAAAAGCACTGCTTTTTAAAGCCGTTGAAATACAAAATCACTGCCATTCTCTAATAAATATTCATTTATGTCCAACACCCTAAACTTAGCCCCAATTGTTATTTTTGATATGAGATTAAAAACTATTTTTTTGCAAAAGATCTTTTGTTATCTTATTCACTATTTCAAATAATCTCATACTTCAATGTCATGGGGAAATTATTCAATCGACTAGAATAGTTTTATTTTTAGCATAAAAAACCTTTATACTCTTCGACCTAACTAATGCACATATATATGCTTTCGCATAGTCGAAAGTTGAGGGAAATAATGCGAAGAGGAATAATATTGGCTGGAGGTTCTGGCACTCGCCTTCATCCATTGACTAAAGTAGTTAGCAAGCAACTGATGCCGGTTTATGATAAGCCGATGATCTACTATCCGTTATCTACATTAATGATGTCGGGTATCAAAGATATTTTAATTATTACAACTCCGCAAGAACAAGCGAGGTTTATCGAGTTATTGGGTGATGGCTCAAACTGGGGTATTAATCTTCAGTATGCTGCTCAACCTTCCCCAGATGGATTAGCTCAGGCTTTTTTAATTGGTGAGCAATTTATTGGTAATGATAGTTGTACTTTAGTTCTTGGTGACAATATTTATTATGGGCACGATTTACAAGTATCATTAAAAAACGCTAACGAGCAATCAATTGGTGCGACAGTTTTTGGTTATCATGTAAATGATCCTGAACGCTATGGTGTGGTGGATTTTGACGAAGGTTGGAATGCATTGTCTATTGAGGAGAAGCCGACTATTGCGAAGTCCAATTATGCTGTAACCGGTTTGTATTATTACGATAATCGTGTAGTAGATTTTGCGAAAGAGGTGAAGCCCTCACACCGTGGTGAGTTAGAAATTACTGACCTAAATAATCTATATCTACAAGATGGTACGTTAAAGGTAGAATTAATGGGGCGTGGTTCAGCATGGTTAGATACAGGCACACTCGATAGCCTTTTGGACGCTGCCAATTTTGTAGCTGCAATTGAAAAGCGTCAAGGCCTAAAAATTTGTTGCCCAGAAGAAGTTGCATTTAGAAAAGGATTTATTGATGCCGAGCAAGTCTCAATGTTAGCAGCGCCTTTGGTGAAAAGTGGTTATGGTAGTTATTTACTAAAAGTGATTAGTGATAGAATTAAATAACTGTTTTCTATTCAAATTTCCTGCCTGTAATATTTATGGAACTATTCTCTAATGCAAATAATTAAAACTGACATCGCTGATGTTAAAATCATAGAGCCACGTGTGTTTGGTGACGAGCGTGGTTTTTTTATGGAAACCTTTCGTACGGATTGGTTTAAAGCCGAATGCGCCGATGTTGATTTTGTCCAAGACAACCACTCTAAATCTAAGCAAGGTATTTTGCGCGGCTTGCATTATCAATTAGAACAAACGCAGGGAAAGTTGGTGCGTGTAGTGGCTGGGGAAGTCTATGACGTAGCGGTTGATATGCGTAAAGATTCGGCAACCTATGGTAAATGGGTGGGAGTGTTACTTTCAGCTGAAAACAAACGCCAACTGTGGGTACCCGCAGGTTTTGCTCATGGCTTTTACGTAACTAGTGAGTCGGCTGAGTTTGTGTATAAGTGCACCGACTATTATCACCCAGCATCAGAAGTCTCTGTAAAATACGATGATCCTACTTTGGGTATTCAATGGCCGCTAGTAAATGGTCAAGCGCCGTCATTGTCTGGCAAAGATGATGAAGGTACTGCGTTTGTTGACGCGCCTACGTTTTAAGGATTGAATATGACGCAATTAGTGGTAGTTGGCAAAAGCGGGCAGTTGGCTTGGGAAATTGCCCAACTGCATCCACAGGCAATTTGTTTGGGGCGCGATGATATTAACATTACATCTGCAAGTAGCATTGCCGCCACTCTTGAGCGGCTTAAACCGACGGCGGTGATCAATGCTTCTGCGTATACTGCTGTAGATAAGGCCGAAACTGATGAGGCCAATGCGTATGCGTTAAACGAAACGGCAGTGGCTAACCTTGCGCAATTTTGTAAAGCGCAGCAGATCTTTTTTGTGCATGTATCTACCGATTATGTTTTCAACGGCGAAAAAGGCGCGCCTTATACCGTTGATGATGCCATTGAGCCACAAGGTATGTATGGCAAAACCAAAGCGGCGGGTGAAGCCCAAGTTAAGGCAATCATCGCTGAGCAAAGTGCGATTATTCGCACCTCATGGGTGTATTCCAGTCACGGCAATAACTTTGTTAAAACCATGCTCAGGTTAATGGCAGAAAAATCGCAGTTAGGTGTTATTGACGATCAAATCGGCAGCCCCACTTGGGCAAAAGGCTTGGCACAAGCCTGTATCGAAGCCGCTACTCAGCAGTTAGCCGGTGTATTCCACTGGTCTGACGAAGGCGTTTGCAGTTGGTATGATTTTGCCCTCGCTATTCAGAAATTGGGTATTGATAAAGGCTTGCTTGATAGCCGTATTCCAATTAACCCCATTCCAAGTAGTGCCTACCCCACACCGGCCAAGCGCCCGCATTATAGTGTGTTAGATAAAACACTATCGCGTAGCAACTATAAAACACCACTTATTCATTGGCGCGAACAGTTATGCACCATGATGGACGAATTACATTAAGTACCTAATTAAAAGACGATTAACATGACAACAGCAAAAACAATTATTGTGACCGGCGGGGCGGGGTTTATTGGCTCTGCCGTGATTCGCCACCTTATTAACGACACTTCCCACAAGGTTATTAACCTCGACAAGCTTACCTACGCCGGTAATTTAGAGTCGTTAAAAACCGTTGCCGAAAACGAACGTTATTACTTTGAGCAAGTTGATATTTGCGATGGGCCTGAGGTTAAACGGGTATTAGAAACTTACCAGCCGGATATTATCATGCACCTCGCGGCCGAGTCACATGTGGATCGCTCCATCGACGGCCCGGGTGAATTCATACAAACAAATGTAGTGGGTACTTACACACTTCTTGAGCAGGCCCGTCATTTCTATGCCGCTCTTGAGGGCGATAAAAAGGCCGGCTACCGCTTCCATCATATTTCTACCGACGAAGTTTATGGTGACTTACCTCACCCTGATGATGTTGCTGCTGCGGGCACTGAATTACCTTTATTTACTGAACAAACCGCTTATGAGCCTAGCTCTCCATATTCAGCCTCAAAAGCAGCATCCGACCATTTGGTGCGCGCTTGGTTGCGAACCTTTAAATTGCCAACTGTTGTGACTAATTGCTCAAATAATTATGGGCCGTATCACTTTCCTGAAAAACTGATCCCCTTAGTTATCTTAAATGCCTTAGCCGAAAAACCATTGCCGGTGTATGGCAAAGGCAATCAAATTCGCGATTGGTTATACGTCGAAGATCACGCCCGAGCATTAGTGCTGGTGGCAACAACCGGAGAGATTGGCCAAACCTATAACATTGGTGGCCACAACGAAAAGCAAAATATCGAAGTAGTACACACTATTTGCGACATCCTCGACGACATTAAGCCAAGCAGTAACGGTAGTTACAAAAAACTGATCACTACAGTTGCCGACCGTCCAGGGCACGATATGCGTTACGCCATTGATGCGGCTAAAATTGCCAAAGAGCTCGGATGGACGCCAAAAGAAACTTTTGAAAGCGGCATTCGTAAAACCGTGCAATGGTACCTCGACAACCCCGAGTGGTGGCAAGCCGTGTTAGACGGCAGCTATCAAGGCGAGCGTTTAGGTATTCACTAAGTTATTTATAGGTAAATATATCTCTGTATGCAGATTTTTAATGGCTTGAAACAATTTACAGTGAGCGGAATTAATCAATTAAGTTTTAAAACAAGCATAGAAAAGTTGCTTTTTGATTTCAGTAAAAGAAAACCTAGTATTCATGAGAACATTGAATGTGTTTCATATCATATACCCAAGACAGCGGGAACATCTTTAAGGCTGTCTTTAGACCATGCTTATCATGCTAATTCAGTTTATGGGGCTTATAAAGAAAGTGGAGCAAAAGAGCTTTCTCGAGGAGATAATATTTGGCTGCCTAATAAGACTAAAGTTATTCATGGACATTTCAAAACACATGGAAATCATTATCAGTATTTTCCAAATGCTAAACATATTGTCTGGGTTAGAGACCCTATTGAACGAGCTTGGTCTTTGCTTGGGCACTTGCTTGCTGTGAAGCCGAATACACCACACTTTAATTTATTAAAATCTCGATACATTGATAAAGGAATATTAAATAAAGCGAAACTATTCCAATGTGTAGTGAAAGATGTTGAGCTGAGCACCCCATTTTTTGTCTACCACAGTTATTTTAAGCAAATATCTATAGATAAATTTAATTTTGTGGGTTCAATGCATAACATGAACAAGGATTTTACGCGTCTATCAGATGTGCTTGGTAAAACATTAATCGTCGAAAATCAAAATAGACGAACCAGCGCTAAAGACTTACCTGCAGAAGCCAAACGTTTAGAAAAGTTTTTTGCTAATGAGTATGAAATAGTCGCTAGCTATTTAAATAAGTAATGGTTTGAAGAATTCAAGGCTAACAATGGCAATTAAAAGATACCTAATGATGGGGGCTAAGTTAGGAATAGGTTGTTTTCCGAAGCCTGTAAGAAATTTTGTTAAAAAGAGCCCTGCTCTAACTTCTCTCTATAGCCGTTCGTTGCAAAAGTCTGGCTTGTTTTATGGTTTCCCTAGCCAGAGAAAATTGCATGCACTCTATGTCAATATAATTAAAAGCCAAGACCTAAAAATAACCAACATAATTCGTGACTCTGCAATTGTTAATCCTAAAATAGATGTTGTTATTTTTACTACAGAGAAAGGAGGGCTTGAAAGTACTCTTGCATCGTTAAGTACTCAAGTAGATTATATAAACACTGTATATTTAGTGAATCCCAAAAAGCACTATATTCAAAGTTCATATATGGCGTGTGACTTTGTAGTGATTGATGGCATTAGTTCGATTCAAAGAACCGAAAATTCAGTTCCATTACTTCTGCTTAATCAGGGGGATGTTCTTCATCCTCAAGCCTTGGCAATTTTAACGAGGCAAGACTTGGAAGGTGTTTTGTATACTGATTCTGATGAGATAAATGATGAAAGAGAAAGGTGTAATGCGCGTATGTTGCCGGCATGGAATCCTGACTATCAGTTATCCGCAGGTTATATAGAAACTGCCATCGTAATTTTACCAAAAATTATGGATATATTTCGTGTTAGCAATCATGTTTCTATCACTGCTTTTGTCGCATGCCTTTGTGGTAATAAATTTGATATAGCTATTAAGCATTTACCTTTGTCTCTTGTAAGTTATTCAGACTGCGATAAACGGAAGCTTAATGATCTCAAAGAGTTAGTAGATATTATTGAATGTATAGGAGCTAGTGCTAAGTTAGAGCGTAGTTGCTTAGTAAATAAGATCCAGTGGCCAATTAATAAAAATCCACTGGTTTCATTAATTATACCAACTAAAAATTCTAAAAATTTAGTTCAAAACTGTATTGAATCTATCTTAAGTAAAACAACCTACTCTAATTATGAAATATTATTAATAGATAATAATTCTGATGAAAAAGAGAGTTTAGAATACTTCGCGCTGTTATCTGCTTACCCTAAAATTACTGTGCTTAAGTACCCTTACCCCTTTAATTATTCTGCTATCAATAATTTTGCAGTGAAGCATGCGCAAGGCAGCGTAGTTGGGTTAGTGAATAATGATATTGAGGTTATCTCTGCCGACTGGCTTGATTTTATGGTTGGTCATGTTTTACGGGAAGATATCGGTTGTGTAGGGGCTAAATTGCTTTATCCCGATAATCGTATTCAGCATGCTGGCGTTGTGATGGGGTACGGAGGTGGCGCAGGTCATGCTCACAAATATTTTCCTCGTTATCACCCTGGTTATTTAAACCGTTTAATTGCCTCTCATAATTTCAGTGCGGTAACCGCGGCTTGTTTATTAGTTAAGAAATCTGACTATTTAGCCGTAGGCGGACTTAATGAAACTGATTTAACTGTTGCCTTTAATGACGTTGATTTTTGCTTACGAGTTTTGGAACTAGGCCGCAGAAATATCTATTGTGCTGAAGCAGAACTTTATCACCATGAATCAATATCTCGTGGACTTGATGATACCGCGCAAAAAAGAGCTAGATTTGAAAGTGAATTGGTTTATTTACAGGAGACTTGGCATGCCTACATAGAGCATGATCCCGCTTACAACCCAAATTTAACGCTCAATCGCGAAAATTTTTCACTTAAAGAATAGCTGAAAAATCTAAATCAAGAAAAGCACTGCCAGCACAACTCTCGCCCTCAGCAACATTCACTACTTTAACAGCTTGATATATACAAGAGCGCGACGGACATTGTATTCGCTGATGGCGGAGGCATACATGTATTGGAGTTGTTAGGTGAGTTGAATGCAAACATTTATATAATTGGCCGTCGTCCAATGTGTGAGGGAGTGTATACATGGATCTTGCAACTGTGGATAAAATCCTCTCACTTTTTTACTCAAGTTACGACATTACCTTTGCTATTTATTCCGAATAAAATAACCGAGCAGCCCACGGCTCTGCAATAAGCATGTTAGATCCTGAAATCTTAGTTGAGTTTTTAAATGTGAAGCTAGGCGTAGATACGACATCATTTAAACTACAAGAGTTTATTGAAACCGCTAAGCAGGATATCGCAATCATTACCAGAATCAGTAAGTAGTAAATGAGCTAGCAAAGTTAAATATGCTGGCGTCTTTTAGTAAACACCTCAAAAACTATTTACTGAATAGATCTTTTTTTAGCCTGATTGTTTATTTGTGCATCAGTCAGCACAATCTCTGATGTAATGCTCAATATTTTTGATATACTGCTCGGTTAGCGATATATCCAATTATCAATACCACATGAAATAGGTTGTTACCTCATTTGAATAATCAATTTACACCTATATCCAGAATTCATTTGCTAGAGACAATTGATTCTGTAGTAGGCATGGGCGTTTATATTGAGGACCAGCTCGATTGGGTGGTGCAATCGGTAGAGAGTGTCCTTTCTCAAAGTTATAAGAACTTTCAATTGGTATTGGTGCTAGATGGGGAGGTGAAAGAAGATGTGTTATATTTTCTTTCGCAGCTAAGTACTGAGCGAGACAACGTGCAATTGATTAAGTCTGCAGTCAATGTGGGGTTGAGTGCCTGCATGAATTTTGTCATCGATTGGACAATTGAAAACCTGCCTAGGGTAGAATATTTTTTCAGAATGGATGCAGATGATATTTCTCTTCCTGAGCGCTTTGAAAAACAAATAACTTTTTTAAAAAAACACAAAGACACTCAAGTATTGGGAACTTCTTTGGTTGAAATAAACGAGGACGGAAGAAAGGTTGGTAAACGTACGCTGCCTAAAAATCATGCAGATATATTTCGTATTTTACCTAAGCGGTGTGCAGTTAATCATCCAACAGTTGTGGTTAGAATGGAGGTGTTTAAAGCCGGTCATAGATACAACAAGGCGCTACAAAACACTCAAGATTATTTTTTGTGGATAGAACTGTGTGCTGCTGGGTATAAATTTGCCAACTTGTCTGAGCCATTGCTGGAATTTAGACGGGTTAATGATTTTTACAAACGTCGAGGGTTGAGTAAGTCGATTAATGAATTTAAAGCCCGCTTTTACACAATGAAACTGTTAAAACGTTTCAGTTTTGGTAATATTTCATATGCTTTTGCTGTGTTGTTTTTAAGGTTAATGCCCTCAAAAGTTGTTAAGATGGCCTATCAAGTGGACAGGTATTTTCTAAATAAGTCGGTAAAGAACGAGTGATTGGCGCAACAATAATCTTATACAAACCAGAGTTGGAAATGGTCAAGGCCTTACTTGAGGCAACGACTGAACAAGTTGATATAGTTAGTATTATTGATAACTCTCCGATACCCACCGATATTTCTTATGATAAAACAGCATTTCATTATCATCACTTTCCAAACAATATTGGAGTGGCAGCAGCCCATAATGTTGGCCTTAATGACCTTAAGTCTGCAGGATGTATGTACGGGTTGTTACTAGATCAAGACAGTCGTTTTGATGATGATTTTGCTTTTAGGTTATCTAGCCTATTGGTAGCCTCAAAAGTTCAAAAACGTCCGTTAGTCGCAATTGGCCCTCGCATCATATGCTCTTTTTCTGAAAAAACGGTTAAACCAAGAGTACAGCGTGAGGTAGCTATATATGATGATTTAGTCTGTGTTACTCAAATTATATCGTCTGGTATGATGATTGACTTAGCTAAACTTGATAATATTGGCTTCAAAGATGAATCTTTATACATAGATGGCGTGGATCATGAATGGTGTTGGCGTGCTAAACAGCATAACTTATTAGTTGCGATAGCAGACAAAGTTGAAATGGTACATCGGTTGGGTGATTCAAGAAGTAAATTTGCTGGTATAACCTACAAAGTAGGCTCACCAATTAGGTTATATTACCAGTTTCGTAATATTTTCATTTTATCAAGAAGAGGTTATGTCCCCTGGTATTGGAAGTTCAGAAATTTGGGCGTGTTACCTATTAGGTTCTTTGCTAATGCAGTTTTACAAAAAAACAGAACTCAGCGTATAAAGTTTATGATTTGTGGATTATGGGATGGTATTTGGAAGCGTCAAGGAGCATTTTCTGATAACTGGTGAATTGTATATAGAAGTTTATATTTCAAAGTGTTAATTTTTAATACAAATGTAGTAAATTTAAATTATAAGTATTGGTATCTGTTTAGGGAATAAATAATAATGAAAGTAACTGTGTTTGGAATTGGATACGTTGGCTTAGTGCAAGCCGCAGTGATGGCTGAAGTAGGTCATGATGTAATCTGTATTGATGTAGACCAAAAAAAAGTAGATAGATTGAAAGAAGGGCATATCCCTATCTATGAGCCTGGACTTACTCCACTAGTCACGTCAAATTATGAAGCTGGCCGTGTTGACTTTACTACCGATGCGGCTAAAGGTATTGAACATGGAGATGTGATTTTTATTGCTGTTGGAACTCCTCCTGATGAAGATGGTTCGGCTGACCTGAAGTACGTTCTTGCGGTAGCTGAAACTATTGCTTCTCATATGGAATCACACAAAATAGTGATTAATAAGTCGACTGTACCTGTTGGTACTGCTGATAAAGTGAGCGCTAAAATTACTGAGACACTTACAAAGTTATCTAAGTCTGTATCTTACGATGTAGTATCTAATCCAGAGTTTTTAAAAGAAGGGGCGGCTGTTAATGATTGCATGAGACCAGACCGTATCGTTTTGGGTACTGATAGTGAGATAGCAGAAAAAAAACTCAGAGAGCTGTATTCTCCATTCAATCGTAATCATGATAAAATTATAGTGATGGATATTCGAAGTGCTGAGTTAACTAAATATGCAGCTAATTGTATGTTAGCCACAAAGATTAGTTTCATGAATGAAATGTCAAACCTCGCGGAAGTATTTGGTGCTGATATTGAAAATGTGAGAAGGGGGATAGGATCAGATCCACGAATCGGTTATCAATTTATTTATCCGGGTTGTGGTTATGGTGGTTCATGTTTCCCAAAAGATGTGCAGGCGCTCGCTCGTAGTGCGACATCTGCTGGATATACCGCTAGAGTTTTAGAAGCTGTAGAAGAAGTTAATTACGCTCAAAAAGAAAAATTATTCGAATACATCTCTCGCCACTTCTCTGGGGACTTGAAAGGTAAAACGGTTGCTTTGTGGGGATTATCATTTAAGCCCAATACTGATGACATGCGTGAAGCCTCTAGTCGTGTATTGATGGAAAGTTTATGGGCTGCCGGAGCTTCAGTGAAGGCTTATGATCCTGAAGCAATGGAAGAAACTCAGCGTATTTATGGAAGTCGTCAAGATCTAGATTTAATGGGAACGAAAGAAGCCGCTTTAGAAGGCGCAGACTTTTTAGTGATTTGTACAGAATGGCAAGTGTTTAAGGCTCCAGATTTCGATTTAATGAAAGAAAAATTATCTATGCCGTTGTTATTCGACGGACGTAATCTCTTCGAGCCAGCTCGTATGATGGAATATGGTTTACATTATTACGCGATTGGTCGTGGTTTATCAGTAAAGGAACAATAAAATGAGTCAAGTAAAAAAAGCAGTAATTCCAGTAGCGGGATTAGGTACAAGAATGTTACCTGCTACTAAAGCTATTCCCAAGGAAATGTTACCAGTGGTTGATAAGCCACTTATTCAATACGTTGTTTCTGAGTGTGTTGCAGCTGGGATTAAAGAAATAATATTAGTTACTCACGCAAGTAAAAATAGTATCGAAAATCACTTTGACACAAGCTTTGAGCTCGAGGCTACTCTAGAAAAAAGGGTTAAGCGTCAGCTTTTAGAGGCCGTTCAAGCTATATGCCCAAAAGATGTGACCATTATGCATGTGCGTCAGGGTGTCGCTAAAGGGTTAGGGCATGCTGTCTTATGTGCAAGACCTATGGTTGGGGATGCGCCTTTTGCCGTAGTATTACCCGATGTAATTATTGACGAATATACTAGTAACTTGAAAAAAGATAATTTAGCGGACATGGTAGCTAAATTTAATACCAACCGTGTCAGTCAAATAATGGTGGAGCAAGTTCCACAAGAAGAGGTGAGTAAATACGGTGTAGTTGATCTAGAAGGGCTTGAGTTAACGCAGGGTGAGTCTGGAAAGATTTATGACATGGTTGAGAAACCAGCTTTAGAAGATGCGCCTTCTGATCTAGCAGTTGTTGGACGTTATGTGTTATCTGGGAAGATTTGGGGGCTGCTTGAGCTCACTCCACCTGGAGCTGGTGATGAAGTACAGTTAACTGATGCTATTGCTTCGTTGATGGAAACTGAGCAAGTCGACGCTTACTATATGAAAGGTAGAAGCCATGATTGTGGTAGTAAGCTTGGTTACATGACAGCAAATGTTGAGTATGCTTTACGTCATTCAGAGTTAGGGGATGAGTTTAGAGATTTCTTGACGGCTTTGAAGATATAGTTGATAGCCGCTCATTCTTTTGAATGGGCGGCCCTTCAGTTTTTTACTTATTTAGCTTTATTCTACCTTTTAGTTTTTTTACCATTTTATTTCCTATACCTTTAACATTTGTTAGCTCATCTAGGGTTTTAAATTTCCCATATTTTGTCCGGTAATCAATAATTGATTTTGCTTTTGCTGCCCCAATTCCTGGTAATGTTATTAGCTCTTCTAAGTGTGCAGTATTTATATTTACCTTGAAACTTTTTACCTCATTGACTTCACTTTTAACAGGGGCTGCCTGAACCATACTTGGTTGGTAAAACAAAATGTTTATGCTAAATAGTAAAGCTATCGTATATTTATTCATCATTAAATTCCTTGTAATAGATTAAATAGTAGGTGTATGTACATCGCTTTAACCATAGTAGAGCCATTAAAAATGGTAAAGTTTTTACTTTAAATTTCTATGAATTAAAGATTGTTAGCATAAAGTAAATATTTTATTTTTGTTGTGAGGCTTTGTGATTCGTGGATTGGACAATTTTTAGCTAGCGAGTTTTACATTAATTTGACAAGTTACTTCATTATTTCTTAGAATATTTTCTCTGCATTTTATCATCGCGTCTTCTGTTACTTCTAATATTCTGTAAGCGTTTATTCGATATTCATTTGTTGCATCATCTGAGTCTTCATCTGAAAAATATAGCTCTCTTGCCATGAGTAAGCTTAAGCCTAAAATATGGCTAATTTTATTGCTCTGAAGTGAGCTAGATTTATTTGTTTCAAAACCCCATGATTGTAAACAATGTACTGATTGACTTGGTTGCTGCCATGATTTTGCGAGCAAGACTGCATCCTCTTGCAGTTTTTTATTCCCTTTATTAGAAATCAAATTATCTAATTTAAACGTTTCGCGTCGTTCAACATTCCATTGAGTTAACAATCTGAATGTTGGCATAGTATATAATCTCGACAGTGCGAAGTAGGCAAGAGATTTTACCATTTCAGGGGATTCCAATTTTGCTAAAGCAGCTAGTTCGTTTGCGGTATTTGCCATTAATTGGCTGAAGTTTAAAAAGCTTTGCTGTAGTGGAAAGTGCTGTTGATTCAAACGAGTTATTAATGAGTACTGTAGTAGTAGTTGACCACTATTTTCTAGCCCCAGCATGGCAAGTGCATATTTTATAGACTGTACTTTTTGTTTTTGTCTATTATTTGCTTTAGCGGACTTCAATATTTGATCAGAATAAATCACGTCATTTTCTAGTGCTTTTTCGATAACTGATATATTACTTTCTTTATGACTTAATTGATCTTGTAGTATCAATAGAGATGCTGGTGCACGCTGGATTGGTAAAATAGTAGGAAAAGCTGCTACTGCAGTTTCACTTATTAGTTTTTTTACATAAGCTTTAATATTATCATCCCACCAATTATTCAGCTTATTAAAATTTACAAGTGTTTGAGTAGAATAAACACGGTTAACATTCGTAAGATTAACTTTCTCTATAGTATTTATTTTATTGTTAATATGACTAGGTTCGCTTGTAGGCTTTATAAGGCGAGTTATTAATGATGAGTTAGTTATAGCGATAACAAGATTGACGTTGCCATTTTTTAGTTTTATGTAGCACCCTGGCGGGTATAGGCTAGGGTATGTCATTAATGGTGATATTAACGTATACCAAGACATCGGTAATGTTGAAATCAAGTGTTTTAACGTAGAGCTAAATGTTAGAGGCTTATAACGGGTATTTGGAGTTGTGAAAATAGCTATTCTATTTGCTAGATAAGTTGCTTTTACTACTAAGGTTACAGAAGTTAATTCTGTAGGATTTTGTCGATGGACCACTTCAGATAATTCATAGGCGCTTAACCAAGGGATTAATCTAACCTGTTGTAATAGAGTCTTAAACTTTGGATTTATCTGGCCTGTTATTTCCTTCGGGGCTTTTTTAAAACTATTTGTCGTTTGGTAAAAATCATTGAGTTTATTTTGATTTAAGGCATAGAAGCTAATTGAAGCGCACATTAGTTGTATTGTGAGAGTCGCGTCAAACTTATTTCGGACGCCTATTAAACATGTGTAAATACATGCGTTAAAAGTAATGTTAATTATGTAAGGCAGTTTTTTCTTATATAAATTAGGTTGTGCGAACACTTCATCAGGCTGAATTCGAGCTAGCTCATACAAGTTACTGCAGAATATATGGGTTTTCTGCAGTAAGTACTTATTAATAGGGCTTTTTGCGTAATGGTTAAGAAGGCTAATTAAATCAATATATTGGAGTTTAATCTCATTTTTAGCCATAGCAGTTGAAGAGCGACTCTTTATTTATCAATAAATGACTGGTAGGCATTATCACCCCATGCAATCAATTCATTATTTTCAAATAAAAGTGGTGTGCATTCATCTTGGGTCGTTACCCCATCAGCTTGCATATGCTGAGTTCTGTAAAACATGACTTGTAGCTCTTTATTACTATTACGTTTTGCTTCAGTAATATCTGGGCTTCCTAGAAGGTCTAGAATAGCTTGTTTTTGTAACCCTAATTCAAGCTTAGATATTTGGACTTTATTGTATTCTTCTCTGTCTTCCCAACCCATATTTTCTGGTTTGTCAGGATAAAGGTTTATTACTGCAACTACAAATATGCCATATAAAAATACACCTATTACAATTCTATTTACTATTTTTTTATTCATGTTTTTCTTTCTAATTTTTATATCATTCGAATGATATAAAATTTCCATTACTTTTGCTGATAGTTAAACTTAAATATTAGTTAATTAAACCGAAGATTTATACTTTGTTATTTGATTACTTTGTTATTTGATTACTTCGTAACATGGCGTGTATTTTGAACCTGGAAGTTTCATGCGCTGTTGTTCTACAAAAGAGTTTAATAGCTCATCCATCAGAATCATTAACTCAGTATCACCATGCAGCTTAAACGGTCCATATTCGCTTATAAGCTGCACTCCTTCAGACTTTACATTACCTGATACTATTCCAGAAAATGCTTTTCTTAAAGCTGCGGCTAACTCAGCCTTTGGTTGGTCAAAGAATAACTTTAAGTTGGACATGTTTGTATGATCTGGAGAAAAAGGAAGTTGGAAGTCTGAAGCAATTTTTAATGACCAGTTAAAATCATACGAGTCACCAGTGCTTTTTCTATATTCTCTGACCTCACTTTGTTTTTGCTTTACCATGAAAGCAACTTTAGCCGCATCGCCTACTACAATTGTATATAAACTCTGCGCCTCACTCCCTAATGTTTTACCAATAAAATGATCAATTGCTTCAAAGTATGCTTTACTTTCATGTGGTCCGGTTAAAATAATAGGGAGTATCTGTTTCGAGTTTTGAGTGGCTAGCAGTACTCCAATAATATACAGTAGCTCTTCGGCCGTACCCGCACCTCCAGGGAAAATGACAATAGCATGAGACAGCCTTAAAAATGCCTCTAGGCGCTTTTCAATGTCAGGCATAATGACTAATTCATTTACGATGGCGTTTGGTGGCTCTGCGGCAATAATGCCTGGCTCGGTTAACCCCAAATATCTACCATTCTTATACCGTTGTTTGGCGTGCGCAATAGTCGCACCTTTCATTGGCCCTTTCATGGCTCCGGGACCACACCCTGTACATATATTTAATTCTCTAAGCCCTAATTGATAACCTACTTCTTTGGTATATTGGTACTCTATACTACCGATGGAGTGGCCCCCCCAACATACTACTAAGTCTAACTCACCAGTATTTTTGATTGCTTGTGCGTGGCGTAACATATCGAATACGCTATGGGTGATGTAATTCGAACTAAGGTTTTCACTAAACCATTGAGCTGAATATTTTGTCCCCATATGCAACAAATCTCTGAGCACAGCAAAGATATGCTCATGTACCCCTTTAATTAATTGGCCATCAACAAAAGCGTGAGGCGGAGGATTGACTAACTCAACTTTAACTCCACGTTCACGAATGATTAAATTAACGTTAAAGTCATGATGGGGTGAAAATATATCGTCGCTATTATCAATTTCTGCACCGCTATATAAAACCGCTAAACAACAATCTCGAAAAAGTTGGTAGAGTTCACCATCAGCAGATTGATTGAGCATATCCACTTCTAACTGGGACAATTGGCTCATAGCACCAACAGGGTTTAATTGAATGCTTTTCATACTCACCTCTATATTAATTATTTTGAGTGGCCATAATTACAATATTGATTATTGCCTAGCTTGTCGTTGCTCTGGGTAGATATTTTCAAAATTACTTCTAAAAGGGTTGATGTCTAACCCCCCTCTTCTCGTATATCGCGCATATACTGTAAGTTGTGATGGCTTACATTGACACATAATGTCCCAGAAAATACGTTCCACACACTGTTCGTGAAATTCATTGTGCTGTCTAAATGAAATTAAATACTTTAGCAGTCCTTCATGATTAATTTGTGGGCCATAATAATGAATATAGATACTACCCCAATCGGGTTGGTTTGTTATAAGGCAATTAGACTTTAAGAGATTACTAGATAACTTTTCTTTTATGATTTCACCACCAGAGAATAGCGTTGATCTATTCATCTTATAGTTATCAATTTCGATATCTAAATCATCTATATTAAGCGCAGAGAAACTACTTATAGGTACGTTAGAAAAGTATTCAAGAGGCATAACTTTAACTAACACATTTTCTTTTGCGCAGTGTGAAAGATCTTTAGTTAATATTCTTTGTACCGCCTCAAAAGAATCAAATTTACTTTGATTAAAGCTATTTAAGTACAATTTGAATGACTTGGATTCTATTATGTTAGGAGATGTCGCTGGTATTTCACATTGAAGAATTGCGACTTGTGGTTTGCCTTTCAAACTTAGCCAAGATAATTCATATCCATTCCATCGGTCAGTACCATGAAAAGGGACTCTTTCAGGTAAATTTAAATCATCTCGGTTCATACTACGAGGCACAGATTGTAGTAATTCAGGAGTGTAAGTCTCTAGGTATTCTGTTTTTTTGCCCAAACCTAGTGAAGCTAATGTCTCTTTTCTATCAATAGGTGTATTCACTTTTTCTCTTTAATTTTGAATTTCAGATAATAAGTTTACCCTATGAAGTAAACCTCCTAAACCTCTATGTGTTTTTTATTCCTCAAGATGGTAAATTGAAGTTTAATTATAAAAAAACTAGGTTGGTTATGAGTAGCTCAGTATCAATGGCATTAGATAAGTTTATCTTTAGGTTTCATAAGAAGCTCACGGAGTTTTCAGAAACTCTAAACATTGAGTATGACCCAAAGTGGCCATCCCTATGTTACTTGTCTGAAGGGCAACCAGGGGAATTAGTAGCTTGGCAACCAATTAAACGTTTACTTAAAAGCGATTTTACTGACGTTGAAAAAGCGCTAGGCATAAGTATTCATTCTGACTTGATTGATTTTTATAGTGAGTATTGGAGTGACAACCTAAATGCTCAAGCCAGTAAAGGGAAATTGCAGCTTTTACAGGCGTGGAATGATGATGATTTTGTTCGTTTACAACAAAATTTAGTGGGTCATGTCTTAATGAAACAAAGGCTTAAACAACCCATTACATTGTTTGTAGGGGTAACTAATGATGATGATTTTATTATTACGGTAAATAATGAATCGGGAGAGGTGATGCTTGAGCAAGTGGGCTTGATTCCTCAAGAAGTTGTCGCGCCGAATTTAGCCGATTTTTTAAATAGTTTGGAGCCAGATATTTCTATTTAACTTTACTTTTCAACAACGTCACCTCATTTATGATGCTTAGAAGTTGTTGCTCCAACTGATTAACTCTTTGTTCTAACGATTGTGGAGTTACTTGTTTTTCTTTTGATTCATCCATTGAGGGGCTAGGTCGTTGTCCTGGATTAGCCTTAAAGTGCTTTATTGCTTTAATCACCTCTGGAATAGGTAGAGGCATCGATGCAGAGCTTCGAATTAATGCTACCGTGGGCGTTTTACCTTTTAGCTGCAAGTCATAGCAAAGATTAATTAAATAGTTAGTGTTACTCATAGAGTTGGTCAAATTTCCCAAATATTTACTTTAACCGCTAAGTTAACCATATCTAACTATCATTGATTTATCAATATTTATATAAAAAACAAAAGGTTATATATTTGGCTTTATTATTGAATAGCACTATCGAATTAACATTTTAAATAAATTTAATAACTAAGGAGTTGAAAATGAATAAATTGCTAGCTGCTACAACTTTATGTACCTCATTGTTTTTGAGTGGTTGTGTTATCTCTGTAGACGGAGATGGAGATTTTGATCACTCTTCCTCATGGCACGATAACGCAAAGAAGAATCGTAAACACCTGTCTCAGTTACAACCAGGTACTACCTATGAACAAGTATTGAGTACTATGGGAATTGCTGACTTTAATGAGTTCTATAAAACCAACGCAGATCGTTATCAGGTTTTATATTATCGAACGCAGAGGGTAGAAAGTGATGGTATTACCAAAAAAGACGAGTGTACGCCTTTGGTTTTTAAAAATGGAGCGTTAGCAGGTTGGGGGGATAGCGCTTATAAAATGATAAACAACTAGTCATAAGTATTACGGAGTTGAACTATATTTAATCGTTTTATTGTTAACAATTCATTAACCTTGATGTAGAGTGGTGAAAAACGTAAATGGTTAACAATATGTGTAAGTCAATAGATAATAAATTAGAAGGTGTCAGTAATATAAAGGCTATTTATTTAGTAGCTGAAGACCTAAAAATCGCCGCCTCCATACTATATCTTGCTTATCATGATGACCCCCTCTTTGTTGATATATTTCAATATGATAAAGAGGGGTATGAATCCCGTTTACGCTCTGCAATCAGAGAGGAGTTATATGCATTTTGGGAAGCAAAACAGCCAATGATAGGCCTTTTTGATGCTAATAGACTTGTTGCGGTGGCTTGTTTAGTTAGCCCAACAAATCAACTGGCTCCAGGTAGATTTTGGCACTGGCGTTTGAAAATGTTACTAACTGCTGGGTATTTAGGTACTAAGCAAATGATAGAAAAAGAGAGGCTTGTGAGGGAGCATATTCCGGCAAAGTATTTTCATATGTTGTCATTAATTGGAGTGCATCCTGATCAACAACACTTAGGGTTAGGGCATGTTTTAATGAGTGCAATCGAAGGAGTTATGTTAGAAGATAAAAAGAGTGAAGGGGTAGGAATGTATGTGACTTTACCTAAATGCCTGTCTTTTTTTGAAAATGGAAAATATTCTATGATTGAAGAGTTAGAATTTGGGAATATTAAAGGGCATTTAATGTTTCGCCATAAAAATCCTTAAATACCCTTGTAAGAATTTCGCCCTTTCTTTGTAAGATATTTCGTACAGGGCTGTAAGATAAATCGTAAAGATGCCAGCGTGTTTAGCTTACAATATTTCTAACTTATTGTTTTTTATACAAATAACATAACATATGTCAATTGTGGTATTTTTCAATAAGTGTTTTTTGCAAATCCTTAGTAGTCAATTCTCTGAAATCCTCTATCTTTAACTGGTCACAAGGAAACACGACGGGTCAGGATGACATAGGGATAGATTGGATTGCTTAAGGATGTAAGCCGATATTACAAGGGAGTAATATCAAGGGATAGGAACTCAAGAAGAGTGCTTTAAATGGAAGCAAAGCTGAAGGATTGGAATACAGTGATGTAGATTTGCTTTGGATGGCAAGTTAAAGGATATGGACACGCTAGGATAGCGCCCCTCAGGGATATTGGGATGGAAAGGAAAAAGGATACACTCAGGATGAGTGGCTCATTAGGATATATGAGATGTAAAGGAAAGGGTAAAAAAGGATTTTTCTAGGACAATTTGCTAAGGACAGCAGAGATGGAACTTCAAAATTCTACCAAAAGGCATTTCTTGATTTTCAAGTCATGCCTTTTTCAGTTATAGATATATGCTAAAGAAAATTACCATCGATTTTATATGCCGGTGTGTCTACCTTCAATGTATGTAATCCAATCATGAATACTTTTCCCTGGTAACTATCTTCTCCGTTGCCTGAAAAATCAAAAGAAAACTCTGTATGAAAATCAAGCTTTCCTCGATAACTACTAATACGTGTATTTGTTCTGGCTACACTGATAAGTTGTATATTATGTTTATCACAGTATTGTTCTAAAGAGACTTTTACCTGCTCTGAAATCGCCCTAAACCGCCAAAACATAGCAAACAAGCATAAAATTATTACAAGTATAATTAAATCATAAATATTCATAGGTACTTACTGCTCAAAAACTTTTCCAATGGCCTTGGTAAGCCTCACGCTTTTATTAGTCCAGCGTAATACTGCCAACATGTACTGACGGATTTCTGGTATCTGTACTAGATCAGAATAAAGGCCCACAAAATAGTTTGTATCTGATTCTGCCAAATTATCTATGTATTTCGCTAAAATATCTGGAACTGTTAACCTTTTCCAATGTCTTGCAGCTATTAGCATTAAAATTGTGGGGTTCTTCCCAGAGGTACTTTGCAAAATAGAATAAACAAAGCCCTGTACTAATTCGCTAGCTTGGCTTTGACTTAACGCACGAATAATTGATTGAAGTTGCTCTTGGTCGTTTAAATCTTGTAGCGCCCTATCAATCAAAAACTTACTAAGTTGTAAACTAAGTTGGTGATTCTCTAATGAGGCACATAAGGCTACTTGCATTTGAGGTGGTAAATTTGCAAAGTTTGTTAGCAATAATTGTTCTGAATTTAGTGTATTCAGGGAAGCACAGAAGTCAGCAATACCTTGTAGTGGAATATTCTTCCAATCTTTATGTTCTGAGTACTCGATGAAGTTAACAGCACTTGCTAGATGTTTAGAAAAAGGCAACCCTAGTCTAATTTTACATAAACTATTAAAGTCGGCCAGTTGCTGCTGACCTGGAATAAACGTGAATGGATTTTCTGGTAGCTGATTATTAGGATTGTCTTTATTATTGAGTGACTCTCCTAATGCCTCGACCACGATTTGCAGAAACTGTTGCCTTCCCGCCTCTATAATCAGCCCTTTTTCATCAAGTGGTAATTTTATAAACCAAATGTAATGCTCTGCGCTGGCTAATTTATTAAAGAATAGAACACCAAACCAAGCATGTTGCTGCCTTGGCCTTGGAGCTGGCACTTGAGCACTTTCTATGTTTAAAAAATCTTGGGCATTGATGTTTACTATGCCCCTTGCCATATCAAACACATGGCACTGTGTGCCAGCTTGTAACAAAAATTCACTGATAGTATTAATGTGACTCATGGTATTCTTATATTTAAAATTTGAATTGGTTTGTTAGCTATAGATCTTAGTACTCTGATAAAATGCGTAACCCAACCTTTAGATTATTGATCATGCCATGTAGACACTCAGAAGTCGAAATTCTGCTTAAAAAATTAAAAAAGGAAATGATTATCTCTCATTTATGGGCAGATGTTTCACCGCCAGAGTTATCGCTCGAAAGTACAGTACCTTTTGCTTTTGACAAGATGCCATTTGAAAATTGGTTACAGTTTATTTTTATTCCTAAAATGCTGGGAATTGTAGCCTTAAAAAGTAATCTACCTGAACGTTTGTCTTTGATGCCGATGGCTGAGCAGTGTTTTCATGGGCTACCACATTTGTCGAGAGTATTGTTGGTGATTGCTGAGATTGATAGAAAGTTTTCGTGTTTTTCAAGAGAGTCGAGAGTATAAAGTGCAGTTAGACATTATTTATCAAGATGAGTTTTTAGTTGCTATAAACAAACCGTCCGGTTTGTTAGTGCATCGTAGTTTAATCGATAAGCATGAAACACAGTTTGCAATGCAATTGTTACGGGACCAAATAGGCCAGCATGTGTTTCCCGTACACCGTCTTGATAGGCCCACTTCTGGGGTGTTGATTTTCGCTTTGTCGTCAGAGGTTGCGAGAAAATTAGGGGAGCAATTTTTTCAGCAGAAGGTCGACAAAACTTATCTAGCTATTGTTCGAGGGCATACTAAAGCTGTCGGTGAGATTGATTACGCTCTTAAGGAAAAACTAGATAAAATCGCAGATAAAATGTCAAAACAAGATAAGCCAGCTCAAGCTGCGGTAACCATCTTTGATAAATTGCAGACTTTTGAGTTGCCTTTTGCCGTTGGTCGATACCCATCAGCACGCTATTCACTAGTTAAGCTAACCCCTAAGACTGGGCGTAAACATCAACTAAGACGTCATTTAGCTCATATTAATCACCCTATTATAGGTGATACTACCCATGGTGATGGCAAACATAATCGTTTTGTCCGCGAGCATTACGGATTAAAGCAATTAGCGTTGACTTGTAAATCTATGCATTTTCAACATCCAATTAGTCTTAGCCGTTTGTCACTTATTTGTCCATTAGATAGAAATATTTCTAGCCTTTTAGAAAATTGGGGCATGTGCCAAGTGGACCAACGCGAACTCGACAAACTATAAAATAGGTTTTAAAGGTAATATCATGAAAAAAATAGGGATTTTTGTTGGCTCCGTATATGGAAATTCACAACATGTCGCAGAAGAAGTTAGTGCAATATTAACGTCAAGTGGCTTTATGGTGGACGTGCTTTTAGACCCAAGTGTTAGTGTTGTTTCAGATGTATCAAGTTTACTTTTTATCACTTCAACTACTGGAGAGGGGGACATCCCGCCAAACTTAGAGTTTTTTATACATGACTTGAGAGAGCAAAGAATTAAATTAGAGAACAAGCCATTTGCTTTAGTTGCTTTAGGTGATAGCAGTTACGGTGATAGTTATTGTGGTGCAGGAAAAAAAATATTTAGCCTGTTAACAGAGTTAAGAGCTGACGCCATAGCTGAAATGTTAGAAGTTGATGCTTGTGAAACATTAGAGCCAGAAATAAAAGTGGTGTCTTGGATAAAAACCATAATGACTAAGTTTCAATAATTGATTGAAACACTAACTAATTTGCTGGTTCACCTGTATTTTAGGTACAAAAAAAGCGCCTATGGCGCTTAATTTAATATACGTACAAACCTAGCCTAAAGCTTTGATTTGTGCCGCTAGACGACTCTTATGACGAGCTGCCTTGTTTTTGTGGATCAATCCTTTAGTTGCCATACGGTCAAGCAAAGGTGTAGCTGCATTATAAGCAGCTTGCGCCACTTCTTTATCACCTGAGGCGATAGCAGCGATTACTTTTTTCAAAGATGTACGTGTCATTGAGCGACGGCTAGCGTTGTGTTGGCGACGCTTTTCGGCCTGTATTGCACGTTTCTTAGCAGACTTGATGTTAGCCAAGTTGGAACTCCCAAAAAATTCTAGTCAAAATTCAAGGGTGCGGATTATGGGGAACAAGCTATCGAATGTCAATCACTTTCGAGCTATTTATATACAAATAATGATGAATATTTTTTGTGGTATTTCTGGCTGCCAATTGCACCCATTATCAAGTTAAATATTATTATAATTGTAAATTTTTTGTGTTATTACTTTTTAATTTAACTCTTTGTTGTAAATAATAAAAATTTTGAATGTATATATTTGAATAAATTAAATTATTTCATAAATTCATCGGAGCACGAATCTCTATAGATTGGTTCCGTTAATTCCCGCATAATAAGATTTTGTATATTGGAATTAAGTGATTGTCACGTAAGTTATTAAAATCTGGTGTTATTGTCAGCGTTATGACATTCATTTCCAGAATTCTAGGCTTAGTTAGGGATGCTGTTATCGCTAACTTAATGGGAGCAGGAGCGAATGCTGATGTTTTTCTATTTGCTAATAAAATCCCCAACTTCTTAAGACGACTTTTCGCAGAAGGAGCTTTTGCTCAAGCCTTTATACCAGTTTTAACTGATGTCAAAAATGAAGGTGATGAAAATCACTTAAGAGAATTTATTGCTAAAGTCAGTGGCTCTCTCGGAGTGATTGTAACCATAGTTACCATTTTGGGTGTTATTGCCTCACCGATGTTAGCAGCGTTATTTGGTACTGGTTGGTTTATTGAGTATTTGCAGGGTGGCTCTCAAGGTGCCAAATTTGAACTAGCTTCCATGATGTTAAAAATAACGTTTCCGTATTTATTGTTTGTATCAATGACTGGTTTAGCTGGCGCTATTCTCAATACATTAAATAAATTTGCAATGGCAGCATTTACGCCTGTGTTGTTGAATGTGGCGATTATTAGTTGCGCAATATATTTGTCTCCTCATTTTGATGAGCCTGCATTTGCCCTAGCATGGGGGGTGTTTATTGGCGGGTTATTGCAACTTTTATTTCTCATTCCTTTTTTAATTAAAGCAAACGTATTAGTTAAGCCAAAGTGGGGCTGGAACGATCCTGATTTGATAAAAGTAAGAACGTTGATGATCCCCGCATTGTTTGGTGTTTCTGTCGGGCAAATAAACCTGTTATTAGATACGATGATTGCAAGCTTTTTAGGCACAGGTGCTATTTCGTGGTTATATTATTCGGACAGGCTGTTAGAGTTTCCTTTGGGTTTGTTTGGTATAGCAATCGCTACGGTTATTTTACCTACTCTATCTCGAAATCATGTCAGCAAAGACAGCAAATCTTTTAATAATAATATCGACTGGGCTGTTAAGATGGTTTGTTTTTTAGGTATCCCCGCTGCTACCGGGTTGTTTATGTTGGCAGAGCCTATGTTGTTAACCATCTTTCAACGTGGTGAGTTTACCCCACTTGATGCAACGTTCGCTTCACATAGTTTAATGGCTTATTCGTTTGGTTTGTTGAGCTTTATGTTAGTCAAAGTACTTGCTCCAGGCTTCTATTCTCGGCAAGACACTAAAACGCCTGTTAAGTTTGGTATTTGGTGTATGGCTGCCAACATGTTGTTTAATTTAGTTTTAGTCTGGCCTTTTGGATTTGTTGGTTTAGCTATGGCTACATCTTTGTCTGCTTGTATGAATGCATTATTGTTGTATGTGACATTGCATAAACAGGGGGTTTATCAAGCTTCCTCAAAAACGATGTGGTTGCTAATCAAAATATTGATTGCGAGCGCCCTTATGGCATTTGCAATTTACAGAGTAAACCCAGATATTACTACATGGCTAGAGTTCTCATTATTATTGAAAGTCATCGAATTAACTAAATTGGTAGTTGCTGGTGGTAGTGTTTTTGTTATTTCGTTATTGGTTTTAGGTGTTAGAAAAAGAAGCTTTGTAGCGGAATAAAACATCGTTTTTTACCAATAACAGTAGATGAAACCCTATTTGGGGAAATATTTTCAATAGTATTGCTCAAAAAACTTGATTCATGCTCCTTATCACTTTCAATCATGGCTTAGTCGGTTATAATCCGCGCTTTTAATATTTACTCAGCCGTCAATATTGTTTGACTGCATTTAAATTAGAGACGTTAATTGGAACTAATCCGCGGTATTCATAACATACGTGATAAACACAAAGCTTGTGTGTTAACCATTGGCAAGTTCGATGGTGTCCACCTTGGTCATCAAGCCGTGTTAAGTCAGGTAATCATGAAAGCTAAAAGCCTTGGTTTACCCGCGACTGTTATGGTTTTTGAACCGCAACCAGAAGAGTTGTTTATACCTGAACACGCACCAGCAAGGTTAAGTCTATTGCGAGATAAGTACATTCAACTTAAGCGTTTAGGTGTTGACCGTTTATTGTGCGTCAATTTTAACTGTACCTTCGCTAATTTTAGTGCTCATCATTTTGTTGAGAATCTATTAGTCGATAAACTTAATGTTCAATATCTTGTCGTCGGAGATGATTTTAGATTTGGTAAAAATCGAATAGGTGATTTTGCACTTTTGAAAGAAGAAGGTAGGCAACATCAATTTGATGTTGTGAGCACGCAAAGCTTTAAGGTTGAAGATGACCGGATAAGTTCAACGGCTATTAGAGAGGCGTTAAGTCACGATGATTTTGGTTTAGCACAGCAAATGCTTAACCGGCCTTTTAGCATTGCAGGTAAAGTTTTACATGGTGATAAGAAAGGCCGCACTATAGGTTTTCCTACAGCAAATGTTTTACTAAAGCGGTGTAAAGCACCAGTCAATGGTGTGTTTGCGGTTAACGTACAAGTTGCAGACAAGTGTTTTATGGGGGTCGCTAATATTGGGCATAGACCCACGGTAAATGGGCAACGCTCACAACTTGAAGTACACCTGTTTGGATTTAGCGGTAATTTATACGGAAAATTTATTTCTGTTGCATTAGTTCGCAAAATTAGACAAGAAATGAAGTTTGATTCTTTCGAGTTACTTCATAAACAAATACAAAAAGATGCATTAGAAGCCAAAGCAATACTTGGTTTTTCTTAAAAGCTTCAATTTTTTAACTACATTGACCAATTTGGATTTAACCAACAATGAGTGATTATAAACATACCCTGAATTTGCCAGAGACTGATTTTCCAATGCGTGGTGGGTTAGCTCAACGAGAACCTAAAATGCTGAAAGAATGGACAGATAAAAAGCTTTATCAGCAAATTCGTGAAGCCAAAAAAGGTAAAACTCCTTTTATACTGCACGATGGTCCTCCATATGCAAATGGAGACATTCATATTGGTCATGCTGTAAATAAAATACTAAAAGACATTATTGTTAAATCTAAAACGTTATCCGATTTTGATGCGCCTTATGTCCCAGGTTGGGATTGTCATGGCTTACCAATCGAACTAATGGTTGAGAAAAAAGTAGGCAAACCAGGTAAAAAAGTAACAGCTGCAGTGTTTAGACAAAAGTGCAGAGAGTATGCTGAAAAACAAATTGCAGGTCAAAAAGCTGACTTTATCCGTCTTGGAGTCTTAGGTGAGTGGGACAAGCCCTATAAAACTATGGACTTCATGTCAGAAGCCAACATTATCCGTGAGTTAGGTCTTGTTGTTCGTTCAGGGCATTTAGAGAAAGGTTTTAAGCCGGTACATTGGTGCACTGATTGTGGCTCGGCATTGGCTGAAGCAGAGGTTGAATATCAAGATAAAAACTCACCTTCAATCGACGTGAAATTTAAAGTCGTCGATCCATTAGCTGTGAGTCAACTATTTGGAAGCTCAAATGGTGAAGGAAACGTATCTTTCGTGATTTGGACGACCACCCCTTGGACCATGCCCGCAAACCGAGCTGTATGTGTTCACCCTGAGCTAGAATATAGCTTAGTACAAGTCACGCGCGAAAACGGCCCAGAACAATTAATTGTTGCAAGTGATTTGGTTGCGGATTGTATGCAACGCTTTGGTTTTGAAAACTTTGAAACGTTAGGGGTATGTAAAGGGCAAGCATTAGAATTACAAAAACTTAACCATGCATTTTACGATTTTACCGTTCCTGTCATTTTAGGTGATCACGTTACTACTGAGTCTGGAACTGGATGTGTTCATACCGCGCCAGGTCATGGTGTTGATGATTTTAATGTTGGTAAAAACTACAACCTAGAAGTGGCGAACCCAGTTGGTGCGAATGGCGTTTACCTTGAGGGGACGGAGTTGTTTGCCGGTGAGCATGTCTTTAAGGCTAATGATCATGTTGTTGATGTATTAAGAGAGCATGGTGCGCTATTGCATCATGAAGTGTACAACCATAGTTACCCCCACTGCTGGCGTCATAAGACGCCTATTATTTTCCGCGCGACCCCACAATGGTTTGTGAGCATGGATAAAAATGGCTTACGTGAAGAGTCTATTAAAGAAATACACAATACTCAGTGGATCCCTGAATGGGGAGAAAGCCGTATTGAAACTATGGTAGCTGGACGTCCTGATTGGTGTATCTCTCGTCAACGTACTTGGGGCGTTCCCATTGCTTTATTTGTGCACAAAGACACTGGGGACTTACATCCTCGTACAGATGAACTAATTGAACATGTTGCAAAGTTAGTTGAGAAAAAGGGCATACAAGCTTGGTGGGATATAGACACCGAAGAGCTACTTGGAAAAGACGCAGAAACGTTTGTTAAAGTTCCAGATACTCTAGATGTATGGTTTGACTCTGGCGTTACCCATTACTTTGTTGTAGATGCACGAGATGATATTCCTGCATCAGCAGATCTATATCTAGAAGGCTCGGATCAGCACAGAGGTTGGTTTATGTCTTCCTTAATGACATCTGTAGCGACAAAAGGAAAAGCCCCTTATAAGCAAGTGTTGACCCACGGCTTTACAGTCGATGGTGATGGCAAAAAAATGTCAAAATCATTAGGTAATACAATAGCGCCTCAACATGTTACGGGTAAGTTAGGTGCTGATATTTTACGTTTGTGGGTAGCCTCCACCGATTACCGAAGCGAAATTGCTGTTTCTGATGAAATTTTAAATCGTTCTGCAGATGCTTATCGCCGTATCCGCAATACCGCTCGCTTTTTATTAGCTAATTTAAACGGCTTTGACCCTAAGAAAGATCTTGTGGCCATTAATGATATGGTTGAGTTAGATAAGTGGGTTATGGGCAGGGTGTATGATATTCAACAAGATATTATTGGCGCTTACGAAAAGTATGACATGTTAGTGGTAACACAGAAGTTAATGCATTTTTGCTCGATAGAACTTGGTAGCTTTTATTTAGATATCATTAAAGATAGACAATATACTGCGAAAAGTGACAGTCACGCTCGTCGCTCATGTCAAAGTGCCTTGTATCATATTATCGAAGCTTTGGTTCGTTGGATGGCACCAATTACTAGCTTTACTGCTCAAGAGTTATGGCAAGAAATGCCATGGCAGCAAGAAGAGTTTGTATTTACTGGCAAGTGGTATAAAGGGTTGCAAGAAGTGAAGTTATCTGGTGAGTTTGATAATCAATTCTGGCAGCAAATATTAACGGTAAAAAATGAAGTGAACCGTTGTATAGAAGCCACCCGTAAAGAAGGTAATATAAAAGGCTCATTGCAAGCAGAGGTTACGTTATACGTGACTAGTGATTTGTTTGCGACACTGTCAAAGTTAGAAGATGAGCTGCGTTTTGTATTGATCACTTCAGGCGCAAGTGTTGAAGAGGTGACTGAAGCACCAAACGAGGCATCTAAAACAGAGCTTCCGGGCTTGTGGGTAAATGTAGCCGTCTCTTCTGCTGAGAAGTGCAGTCGTTGCTGGCATCATAGAGAAGATGTAGGGCAAGATGAAGCTCATCCAGAATTATGCATTCGTTGTGTTGATAATGTAGAAGGAGAGGGTGAAGTTCGATCTTATGCTTAAACTGTTTAAACTAACAGGTTGGCGATTTCTATGGATTTCCGCTTTGGTATTTGCAGTTGACCAGTCTACCAAAGCTTTAGTTCTGAGAGATATAGAGTTGTATCAGGCTATTCAGGTTCTGCCTTTTTTTAACTTAACTCATGTATATAACTATGGGGCTGCTTTTAGCTTTTTACATGATGCTAATGGGTGGCAACGCTGGTTTTTTACGGTGATAGCTTTCGCGGTAAGTGGTTTTGTTCTTTGGTGGTTAAAACAAACAACTAAGTCGCAGATACTGTTGCCGGTAGCATTTAGTTTAATTATAGGTGGGGCATTAGGAAATGCTTATGACCGCTTGTTTTTGGGTTACGTAATAGATTTTTTAGTATTGTATTACGAGCAATGGCAGTGGCCTGCATTTAATGTCGCCGATAGTGCAATATGTCTGGGAGCTTTGTTATTGCTCATTGATATGTTCAAAAATAAAGAGGAAAAAGATGACTGAATGCGCGAAGAGTGCGATAACTCAAGGAAGTGAAGTTGTGCTTCACTTTGATTTGAAGTTAGCCGATGGTTCTGCTGCTGATAGTACTAGAGTGAATGATAAGCCTGCAAAACTAGTGATGGGGGATGGAAGTTTAACTGCTAGTTTCGAGGCGTGTTTATTAGGCTTGATTACGGGCGATAAAAAATCTTTCACTTTAGAAGCTGATGATGCGTTTGGTATGCCTAATCCAGATAACATTCACCATTTAGAGCGGAGCAAATTTGGCTCTGATACACCAGCTGAAGAGGGAATGATTATTGCCTTCGCACAGCCAGATGGCAGTGAACTGCCTGGTATTGTAAGGGATGTGACGGGTGACTCTGTGACCGTTGATTTTAATCATCCATTAGCTGGACAAGTCATCACTTTTGATGTGGAAATATTGTCAGTTAGCTAAACTCTATTGAGTCGAAACTCACTTTTACATTATTTATTGAGGAATATACATGCACATTCATCTAGCTAACCCTCGGGGATTTTGCGCTGGTGTTGACAGGGCGATAACCATAGTAGAGCGCGCCTTAGAAATGTTTCCTGCTCCTATTTTTGTTCGTCACGAAGTTGTTCACAATAAATTTGTAGTTGATGGCTTAAAAGAGCGTGGAGCTGTCTTTGTTGATGAATTGTCAGAAGTGCCGGATGATTGTATTGTCATTTTTTCTGCTCATGGTGTCTCTCAATCAGTCAGAGTTGAAGCTGCTTCTAGAGGATTGAAAGTGTTTGATGCTACTTGCCCGCTAGTGACAAAAGTGCATATGGAAGTGATGCGAGCTAGCCAAAAAGGCATTGAATGTGTTTTGATTGGTCACAACGGTCACCCTGAAGTGGAAGGAACTATGGGGCAATATGCTAATGCTGAAGGAGGAATTTACTTAGTAGAGTCAGCTGCTGATGTAGTTGGTTTAACCGTTAAAAATGAAGCTGAGTTGTATTATTGCAGTCAAACTACTTTGTCTGTAGACGATACTGCTGATGTGATTGATGCGTTACGCGCTAAGTTCCCAGCTATTAAGGGGCCACGTAAGGATGATATCTGTTATGCAACGCAAAACCGCCAAGACTCAGTTCGAGAGTTAGCCTCTGATTGTGATTTGTTATTAGTAGTGGGGGCCCAAAATAGTTCGAATTCAAATCGATTAAGAGAGTTAGCTGAAAAAATTGGTGCGAAAGCGCACCTAATTGCAGACGCTAACTGTATTCAGAAAGAATGGCTTGAAAACTCTAAAAATATTGGGATTACAGCTGGGGCGTCGGCACCTGAAGTGTTAGTCCAAGGCGTGGTTGATAGATTAAAGCAATGGGGCGCTAGAAGTGCTACCGAAAGAGCCGGGCGAGAAGAGAATATTGAATTTGCAGTTCCGAAAGAGTTAAGAGTAAAACAAATAACTTAAATACAGATAGCCCACCTACTAAAAGCATTCCTTGGGTGTTTTTAGCATAGACTGATCAATACTAATATTTATACATTGAGCATCGTCAATTTGCATGTCAATGGCAGTGGCGGTCAATGTGTACTCAGTTGCTGACTCATTACTTACACTAAACTTATAATACTTACTGACAGGCAGGGTTAGTTCTGTTGCGGTTGCGTAACGAATGTTTTCCAACCTGAATGCTTCTTGTTGAATCTTTAATTGCAACAATTGTGTGATGCCATCACCTCTCCTAGAGGTCAGTATCTGACTGTGAAAAGATGGATAAGCGATTGTTGTTATTATCCCAATGATAACAACGACAAACATTAATTCCAATAACGTCATACCCATTATCGGGTTCAGTGAATAACTTTCCGTGTTTGAGGTTTTTCTTCGTTTTAGTGACATTTCCCTTCCTGTGTTATGCCTTTTTTAAGAATTGAACTATTGTTGAACCAATGGATTGATTAAATTATAGGCTTATTTTTTATAAGCGCTAATGCATGGATGCTTATTATGTTCAAATATCAAGGTTTAACACTTCTTGAGCTTCTAGTTACTATTTCGATACTTGCCTTACTAGTGACACTTGGGATACCAAGTATTAATAGTGCTCAAAAGAGACTGCAGTTAAAAGGGGCTGCTGAAACTTCTTATTTTGCTTTTCAAAAAGCTCGCTCGTTTGCCATCGCTAAAGGTATCGATATCTCCATTTCATTTAGAGAAGGGGATGAGTGGTGCGTTGCGTTGAGCAAAGTTGGAGAGTGTGATTGTTTAATAACTACAGAGTGTTTAGTTGATGATATCGACTATTCAGTCAACGCTAGTGATTATGGCTTTATTTCAATGCAGCAGCTTAAGTTTGGAAAGTTAAAACTCACTACCTTTGATGCCGCGAGAGGACTTTCGATAGGACATGCAGGTTCACTGGTATTTTCTGATGGTATAAATCAATTAAAAGTTATTTTAAGCAATATGGGACGAGTTCGAATATGTTCAGTAGGCAATGCTTGGGGAGGGTATGCCAAATGTTAAATCAACAATTTAAACAAAACGGCAATAGCCTAGTTGAATTAATGATCTCCATTACTTTGGGATTTGCATCTATGACAGCAATGTCATCGTTGGTAGGACATGGTATTGCTTTAAACAGTCAATTAATGACGAAGTCTAGATTGAATGCAGAAGTAAATGCTGTTTTAGCTGTTATAAGTCAAGACTTGGGAAGGGCTGGTTATCAAGCTTTTACTAAAGAGTTATTAGATGATTCAAATACCTTTATTAATCCATTCCATAAATCTGTGGCGCTGTCCGAGTATGAGAATGAGTCAGTTAACAGCTGTATAACATTTGCTTATGACAGAAATAAGAATGGAAAATTGGATGTCATAAATACTAACGAAAACTATGGTTACCGGTTGAGGGATAATGCGATAGAAATGAGAATTGATGGACTAGGATGTGATAAAGGCGGCTGGCAAGACCTTACTGATTCTTCTCTCATTAAGATAAATACTTTGAGTTTCGAGTCATACAAAATTGCTCATAATAACATTGAACAAACTAGGGTTACGATTCAATTGGAAGCCGAACTACTAAGTGAACCAGACCTGTCTCGTTCTGCTAAGCTAAGTGTCAGTGTTAAAAACTATGATTAGTCGCCTAACGTCAACAGCCATGTTTAGCTTGAGGTTTCAGCGAGGTGCAATTGTCCTTTTAACGGTTACTTTGTTATTGATAATTGTAAGTCTGGTTACACTTTATACAGGCAAAATTCAAACCTTTGAACATAAAATCACTCTTAATGAACAGAGTCTAGTTTTAGCAAAAGCAAAATCAGAGGAAGGCCTGCAAAGAGTCATAGCCCTTCTAAATGCTGATAAAGCTATTGTTACAACAATTTCAAATTCGGCAATAGTTTCTGATGGTTTTACAGCTGTTTATGGAACGGTAGAAACAATAACTAACAATAGACTTTTGGTAAGTTTAACTTCTTATGGGACATCTCCAGATGGCTTGGCATCAGTAAATACGCAGCAACAAATTTTGATTTATCCATTAATGTTCAATAACCTTATTTCACCGCTCATAGTTCAGGGAGGGGTTTTAAATGAAGGAGAAATCGAAGTCGTAGCTAATCCCGACGGCTTAGGAGTTGGAAAGCCTCTGAGTATATGGTCTGATTTATCCATCGATTTTATATCGAGTGACCATCACTCTTGCTTAAAAAGTGAATTTGATCATGGGCAATGCAGCAGCTCAAGTATTTCTAATAAGGTGATACAAACGACTGATTTGGTTGAGTCTTCGGTGACTTTTCCAGGAAGTTTGTCAGAGTATCTTTTTAATATCGAAACTACAGATATATTGGAATTAAAATCACAAGCTAAGTTTGTTTTTTCTGGGTGTGAGCATCTCTCTGATATGAGCTACGGCATGATATGGATAGAAGGAGATTGTGAAGTGGATTTTAGTACCACTGTGGGAAGTCCTTCAAAACCAGTTGTGATGATCGTGATGGATGGGGACATTAATTTATTGGATGATGCGACTATATATGGCCTAGTGTGTTCATTTCGTTCCAGTAACTCAGTTTTGAGTTTATCGGTGAATATGCATTCAGGTGCATTGATTAGTGGAGGACTTGTATCTAACCATGCCTTAGGCGTTCACAGTACCACTACTCGGGTTGTTTATGATGCTCAGGTTGCCAATGCATTAGTTACTTTAGATAGTTTGCAAATGTTGGCTAATGTCCCTGGTAGTTGGAACAACTTTTAGAGGATAACATGTTCAATCATAAGGGCTTTTCTTTGGTCGAAGTATTGGTCGCGTCACTTGTAATTGTTCTGGGGGTGACAGGTTATGTTACGTTACAAAGTCAATATGTGGTTGCCAATTCCAATCTAAATTTACGAAGTATAGCTATTCGACTTGCTACGGATAAACTTTCTGATCTGCAACTTTTCGAGCAACTAGGAGGCTCCGGTTTAAGTTATAGGTCAGTAGGTGATAATACCGGTGGCAGCATACCGTTTGGAGACAAAGATATATTGTTATCGGCTAATCTGGCACAAGCCCACTCATTTAATATTAGTTGGCAAGTAAACGAATACTTTTATGTAGATAGTGATTTTGATGGCTTTTGTGATAAGTGGGTTAAAAGTGGTGAACAAGGCTATCCTGATCCTGAGCCGCAGTATTCAGACTTAAAATCTGTCGATGTAATTATAGAGTGGATGGATTTGGCTGGGTCGCAAAAAACATTTCTACTTTCTGGAGTTGTACCCTCTGTAGCCCCGGGAAATAGCTTTCAAGCTTTATACAAAACATCAAGCTCAACGGCACTTCCTTAGTTCATTAAAAGAGATAGCCTTCTCTTCTTTGCTATGTCTATTATGAAGGTAAATTTTGATCAGATAAAAATATATACCTTTAGACGGTCCCTCATAACTTAAATTTAAAAATTTTAGATAATATAGTTCAAGTAAGACAGGATATGCATGTCTTTTATTTTACTTTGAGAGTGGACTGTGAAAAACAAACAAAAGACAAATTCCAAACGTGCTCAATATGGGCTGGGTATGATCGAAGTGCTAGTCACTTTGTTTATACTATCAGTTGGCTTGTTAGGTGTGGCGTATTTGCAGTTTGTTGGCTCTTTTACAAATTCAGAAGCGCTGAGCCGGTCTCAGTCTGTGTTAGTTGCACAGCAACTTACAGAAAGGCTGCGGGCTAATGCTACCTTTTCTGCAATAGGCAATGGATTGATTGTTGACAACACCTACTTTGATCAAGATATCTACAACTTTGAGACCTTAAGTTGCACTTCTGGTCTTCCTCATGAGTGTTACTGTCTCGCGCGGCCTTCAGCCATTCCCAACTGCAATGATAATACGTGTACTGAAGCGGAAGTTGCTGAGTTTGATGGATATGAGGTTTCATGTTCTGCTGTCGCAGCTAATCCAGAACTAGAGATATCTTTAAGTTGTGAAGACAACAATAATGGTGATTCGGCAGCTTGTAGCGTGGGCTCCAAACATATAGTGAAATTAACTTGGCCTGTTGAAAACTGGCAAAATATAGACCGTACTGTTAATAGTGAATGTAACTCCAGTAAAAGTACTCCACATGAGTGTGTTTTGGTTGAGGTAACATTGTGAGAGAAAAAAGGAAGCAATCTGGTTTTACATTAATTGAGTTAATGATAGCCCTTGTTCTTGGGTTAATTCTATCTTCATCTATCATTCAAATTATGATTAGCAATAATATGACAGAACGCTTGAATAGAGCTATTGCATCTGCACAAGAAAACGGTCGTTTCATTATCGCAAGAATGCGAAATGAGCTATTGATGACAGGGCGTTATGACACTTTACAACCTACACTGAACGCGGATGTTGATACGATAGTTGAATCTGCTTTTGTTAAGAACAACCCTGTGCCTTTAGTTGGTGACTTTACAAATGCAGCAACAAAAGGGTCGATTGAAGGTGCTGATGGAGCCAGTGACATTCTAATGGTTGGCTTTCAGGGATTACAAGATTGTCATGGAAACAAGCATAGCTATTTAACTGATGAAGAGTTTTATGTTGTAAATGAATATTTTGTTGAAGATAGTACTTTAAAATGTCGGGGATACGACGGTAGAGTTTTAAGAGGCCTTAAAGCCTCTGCATCTACAAATGATTCGTATGCAATTTTAGACGACGTATATAGCTTTCAAGTACAATATGGTGTGACTGATACACTTACATCTCAAGACAACTCTGCCCGTCCTGTTAAGTTTATTGACGCTGACACCTTAGGTGCTGAAAAAGCCGCGGGATCGCAAGTTGTAGCTATTCGCTTAGCTATTTTGTTGAAAGCCGATTCAGAAGTGTTAATTGATCCGGTTCCCCTCTTTAAACTGTTTAGTGAAGATTCAATACAACCTTCAGAGCAAAGGCTCTATAAACAATTTGAAACCACTATCACCTTGCGTAATAGCAAAAATTTTATTCGAAGTAGAAATATATGAATTATGTACCCTTAAAAAAACAGTCTGGCATGGTAATGGTTTTTGCTCTTTTAATTTTAATGAGTATGACCATTTTAGGCGTTTCTTCAGTTTCAAGTAGTTTAATGCAGAGTAAAATGGCGTCATCTATGCAAAGTCGCTCTCTAGCATTTGACGCCGCAGAATCAGCCATCGCTGGCGTCATGTTTGAGTCAGAAGATGAAGTTATTCTCAGTGACGATGATTTAAATGACCCTCTCTCAGAGGCTCGTTCAGGCGTAGCGCTTGACCTAGAAATCCAAGAGTTAAGTTGTTTTGAAGATGCGACATGGACAAATAGAAGTCTTACAAAAGATGGCTTAACTCAAGGTCAACAACATGTTTCTCAAGGCAATTACTCTGATTCGCCTAAAGTAAATAGTTGGTCTAGAGCTGCATTTGTAAGAGAGCAACCTTGTGTTGGTTCTAGTAATGTTATAGGTGGAAGTAACATTAATTGCCATGTGTTTATAGTCAAAGGATGTGGACAGCTAGAAGATAGTAATTATGCAGTCGCAAACTCTGTAAATGCTTCTGTTTTTGCTCCGGCAACTAATTAAGTGGAGAACGATATGACTTTTAATAAAATGCTTGGAGTTGTGCTGTTAACATGTTCATTTTGTTCTTTTATAACTTTGGCGGATGACTTAGAAATATACTTGGGTACCGCTGGAAATGAGGTGACGTACGATCCAAATGTTTTGTTTATAATGGATACCTCGGGCAGTATGACTGGTAAAGACGGAACCTCAGAGACTAGGATGTTACGGGTACAAAATGCTCTTAAAGAAACTCTGAATTCAGTAACAAATATTAACGCTGGGCTAATGAGGTTTTCAGATTACGGAGGACCAGTTTTATATCCTGTTAGACCAATAGATGATCCTGTATCCCCTGAGATAATTACGTCAATAATTCAAAGTACTGATGATGCATACGAACTATCATCATATGTTGATACTAGTAGTAACATATTAAAAATGTCCGAAGGTTTAAATAAAGTTACTTTGGGGCTTAGGTTTCAGGCACTTAATATCCCAGCGGGTGCAACTATTACCAACGCTTATATTCGGTACAACTCTGAAAATTTTGATAGCAGTGCAACTAATTTAACGTTTAGTGGGGAGTTGGTTGGGGATTCAACGACCTTTACTACTGCGAATAATGATATTTCTAACCGTACAAAAACAAGTAACTCAGTGATATGGGAAAATGGCAATGCTTGGCCTGTTTCAGGCGAAACCATTTCTAGTCCTGACTTGAGCAGTGTGATTCAAGAAATTGTAAATCAGTCTGATTGGTGCGGTGGTAACTCTCTTAATATTATTGTAGAGGGAGAAGGACTTACTTCAAGTAGTGCAAGATTAGCTACTGCGTTTGAAGAGGGGAATGGTTTAGGGCCACAGCTTGTTGTTGTATATGATGACGATACGGCGACAGGTTGCGTAACAGGAAGTTTAAGTTATCAGGTGGCTTCACAAAATGATAATGCTGAAGAACGTAATGATGGTTATGAGTCTACGGGAACCGAGCTCACACTTAAATCAAGCTCAAATGCATATATAGGAGTGCGTTTTAATAATGTAACCCTACCTCAAGGAGCTACTGTTTCGAATGCTTATCTTGAGTTTACAGCATATCAAACGAGCTCTTCAACTACTGCTAGTTTCAATATATCCGGTGTAGATGAAGACGATCCTAATAACTTTAAAAGCTACTCTAGATATCTATTAAAAAATAAAAGTAAAACAGCATCGGTGCCGTGGACAAATATTTCCAAATGGACAAAAAATTATAGCTATCAAAGCCCTTCTGTTGCCTCAATTGTCGAAACTATTGTAAGTCGCCCAGGATGGAATTCTGGCAATGACATGATGTTTGTTTTTTCTGATTTCGTTGGAACGCGAGGTGGGTTTACATACAATGGTAAGCCCTCCGGAACAGTTCGTTTGATTATAGAATATCAAGGCGCTGCCACACCAGGTAGCACCTCTACTGTAAGAGAATATCTAGTTAGTCAGGTAGACTCTCTAGCTGCCAGTGGTTTCACTCCCATTGTTGATACCTTATATGAAGCAGCCAGTTACTATGGTGGTTTAGATGTTTATTACGGGTTAACCAGAGGTCAAAGTGGTGTCTCTAATACTGTTAGAAAAAACACTAGAGTAAGCCATCGTCTTTCATACGCGGGGAGTGATTCTGTATTACCTAATGGCTGTACTGAAGATAACCTGAGTAGTAGTGATTGTATAAATGAATATATTCCAAGTGGCGCTAAATATATTAGCCCTGTAGTGGATAAAGTCTGTCAGACTAATAATCACATAGTATTGCTTTCAGATGGTGTCGCTAACTATAACCATAGCGTAGGAGAAATTGAGTCGTTATTGGGGCAATCATGCTCAGGTAGTGGTGGTGAGGAGTGTGGGGTAGATCTCATAAAAAATATTGGCGATGGTGATGACTCTAAAATTGAAACACGAGTGTTCACACATACCATTGGGTTTGCTGCTAGTAACACTGCAAATGACTTTTTGAGTGACCTTGCGCTACATGGAAATGGTGGATTTTATACTGCCGATAATACGGAAGACTTGGTCACTGTTTTTCAATCTATTTTAAAAACCGTAAAAGATGTTAATGCTACCTTCGTTTCGCCAGGTGTGGCTGTAAACCAATTAAATAGGCTAACTCATAATGATGAGTTGTATTTTGCTTTGTTTAAACCTGCAGAAGGGTCGCTTTGGCCTGGTAATGTTAAACGTTATCGTTTAGATGGCTCAGACATACTCGATAAAAATGGCTTGAATGCCATTGATAGTGTGACAGGTTTTTTCAACGATAATGCACATAGTTTTTGGTCATTACTAGAGGATGGTAATGATGTACGTGAAGGTGGTGCGGCGGGTCAAATGGACTTACCAAGGAATGTGTATACCTTTGAAGATACCGGAACCATAATTAAAACAACTAATGTGTTAGATGAAGATAACAACGAAATTACGATTGATGATTTGGCTGTAGGAACAACAGCTAACCCTGAAGAAACCCGAGAAGTTTTATTGAAATGGGCGCGGGGCGTTGATGTCAAAGACGACGATAATGACGGTAGTGCTACCGACGTTCGATTATCTATGGGCGATCCTATACATTCTCAACCTGTAATCGTTAATTACTCTACCACAGATAGTGCAGTGTTAGTGGCTACTAATCATGGTTTCTTGCACTCATTTGATCCTGATACAGGTGAAGAAAATTTCGCCGTTATTCCCAAAGAATTATTAATAAACTTGTATGACCTCTACCAAGATTCATCAACGTTTAGTCACATATATGGCTTAGATGGCGATATGGTCTTACGCACAGAAGGTTCAAATATCTACCTGTATGTTGGGATGCGTCGTGGCGGTGACAATTACTATGCTTTCGATATCACAAACAAAACTTCACCAAAGCTCATGTTCAAAATTGATGGTGGTGTTGGTGACTTTGCTAATTTAGGGCAAACCTGGTCTAAACCCACTATTACTAAAGTTAAAGTTGGGACGGCAATAAAGAATGTTTTGATATTTGGTGGCGGCTACGATGAAGACCAGGACAGCAAAGCTGTACGAAGCGCCGATTCAGTAGGTAACTCTGTGTTTATAGTCGATGCTGATAGCGGTGATTTGATTTGGTCTGCAGGCAAACAAAATGCTGACCTCATCCTAGATGATATGGAATATAGTATTCCAGCACGAATTTCAGTTATTGATAGAAATAATGATGGATTGGCTGATCATATGTATGTTGTAGATACAGGCGGGCAGTTGTTTAGGTTGGATATTATGAACGGCGAGTCGGTGAGCGACTTAGTTAGCGGCAGCTTACTTGCTGACTTTGGTGGTGAAACCGAAGAAGACAATAGGCGTTTTTACTATGGTCCAGATGTCGCTGAAATTAATCTTAGTTCAGATTTATACTATGCAGTAACGTTGGGGTCTGGGTACCGAGCTCATCCATTAGATGACGTTATTAACGACCATTTTTACATGGTAAAAGATACAGGTATCTTTAATTTCGATGAAAGTGGGTATTATACCTATCCAAGTACTGCAATTGGATTAAGTGACTTATATGATGCAACAGACCACTTGCTTACTTCCTCTGATTCAGCAGCGCAGCAATTGGCTACAGACGAGTTTGCGGATTTAGATGGTTGGTATATACGACTAGACTCTGGTGGAGAGAAAGTACTAGCATCTCCATTAATACTCGACTATCAGGTGGTGTTTACCACGTATCTGCCAGCTACAGCTAATGAAAGTTCATGTGCGCCACCAACAGGTAATAGCAGAGCCTATTTGGTTGAACTTACTAATGGTAATGCTGTTGTTGACCTCAATGATGATACGTATACAGAGCACGAAGATAGATATGCATTATTGAAGCAAACAGGTATCGCTCCAGAAACAAAGATCTTAATAGAAGACATTATAAATCCCGTCATATGTTTAGGCACTGAATGCGCATCCACTGTAATTGAGCTAGATGAAGATGGTAATCAAGTTAAGTGCGGGTCAGATTTCGAGTGCCTTGCAGAAAACATATACAGTAACTTTGAAAGAGTGCAGCAAAGTAGCTGGAAAACAGAGACAGAAAGAGAGTAATTAATAAAATGAGACCAAATAATAAAGTAAAAATGAAAGGGTTCACCCTAGTAGAGCTGATGATTACAGTTGCAATTGTTGGGATCATTACCGCCATTGCATTTCCTAGTTATCAAGGCTTTATAACAAGCACTAACCGAGGTGCAGCCCAAGCTGATTTAATGAGTTTAGCATCAGCTCTTGAAAGGCATAAAGCAGCATCATTTACCTACAAAGCGGCGGCAGAGTCATCTGCTGATACAGGTAAACCAGAGATCTTTCATCAACATTCACCATCGAATGAACCTTACGATGACCGTCAGTATGACTTATATATTAGTGAGGCAAGTGGCAGTGCTTATGTTATAGATGCTCGACCTGTTACCGGTAGCCTTCAGGCTTCAGATGGCAAGCTTGTTTTTTATAGTGATGGCAGAAGAGCGTGGGACGAAAACAACAATGGTAGTATTGGTAGCGATGAATATTGTTGGAATTGCTAACTGACAAGTACTAATTTTTAGCTGTGGATAGCTTGAACGCGACCCACAGCACCATCTTCAAGTTTAACTTTTATTCCATGGGGGTGTTGTGGTGAATATTGTTAATATTCTTGCTACATAACCTTCTGTTAACTTGCCACTGCTTTGATCTTGTTTCATAACAATAGAAACCATATCACCTATTTTTATATTTGCACGTTTATTACCTTCCATTTATATACCCCTTTAATCGTCGCTTGTTTTATCTTTAAATTCACACAAATCTTCTATGATACAACTACCACAGCGTGGTTTACGGGCAACACAGGTATACCTACCATGTAATATTAACCAATGATGAACGTCAACTTTAAACTCAGCAGGCACCACTTTCAGTAGTTTTTGTTCTACTAAATCGACGTTTTTACCCATAGCGAATTTAGTACGGTTAGAAACACGGAAAATGTGGGTGTCTACCGCTATGGTAGGCCAGCCAAAAGCAGTGTTCAGAACGACATTAGCAGTTTTGCGTCCCACACCAGGCAGAGCTTCTAGGGCTTCTCGGCTCTCGGGCACTTCACCATTATGCAAGTCTACAAGCATTTGGCAGGTTTTCATGGTGTTCACTGCTTTGGTGTTAAATAAGCCAATGGTTTTTATATAGGACTTTAAGCCCTCTAGCCCAAGATCTAATATGGCTTGAGGAGTATTGGCAATCGGGTATAGCTTATCTGTTGCTTTATTTACCCCAACATCGGTAGCTTGTGCCGATAAAAGCACTGCTATAAGCAGTTCGAAAGGGGTGCTGAAGTTAAGCTCTGTTGTAGGGTGAGGATTGGCATCTCGCAAGCGAGTTAATATTTCTAGGCGTTTTTGTGTATTCATGTTTTAGTCTATATTTAACTGCTTTTCGTCTAGTTTTCTGTTGTTACTCTAGCCCGCTCAACTACTTTTGTTTCTTTGTTCACTGCAAAAAGGTTTTCCATATGGCTATCAAGTACATTTTTTAAGGCGATTAACAAACCCATACCTAGGAACGCCCCTGGTGGCAAAATAGCTAATAAAAATGGACTATCTGTTTCAAACACGGTGACTTTTAAGCTGGTGGCCCAATCACCCAAAAGTAGATTCGCCCCATCAAATAAAGTACCGTAGCCCAATACTTCACGAAACCCACCAAGTAATATTAATACCGAAGTAAACCCCGTCCCCATCATTAAACCATCAAATGCTGATTTACCAACAGTATTTTTAGATGCGTAGGCCTCCGCTCGGCCAATAATGGCGCAGTTTGTCACGATAAGGGGGATAAATATCCCTAAAGCTTGATATAACTTAAAGGTGTATGCGTTCATTAAGAGTTGAACTATGGTTACAAAAGCAGCAATTATCATTACAAAAATAGGTATTCTAATTTCACTCGGAACCCAGTTTCGTATTATAGATACACACGTGTTGGAACCAACTAGCACTAAGGTCGTAGCAAGCCCTAACCCCAAACCATTGGTTAGCGTTGCTGTAACCGCAAGCAATGGACACAAGCCAAGTAATTGCACCAAGGCCGGGTTGTTTTTCCAAATGCCTTGCCAAGTTAACTCTTTAAGCTCATTCATCGTTAGAAACCTTTTGAGTGGCCTGCTGGGTAATTGAGCAGCCATTTACCTTGCTTGAGATATCTATTTGATTAGCGAGGTAATATTCGACGCTCTTTTTAACTGCATTAACAACTGCTCTTGGGGAGATAGTTGCTCCTGTAAATTGATCAAATTGACCACCGTCTTTTTTAACATCCCAATTTGACGATAACTCGTCTGAAAAGACTTTTTCATTAAAAGACAATACCCAGTCATTTATTCGTAAATCAATTTTATCTCCTAAACCTGGCGTTTCTTTGTGCTTGATTACGCGGACTCCGGTCACCATAGCTTCACCTGCAACAGTTGCTGCCTTTATGCCTACCAATAACTCTATTTTTCCGCTATATCCATCAGGCGCAGTAGTCTCAATGGCTACTGCTGTAGGCTCACCTTCTAGTGTTGCTCGATAGATGTGCTTTGGTAACTTATCACCGAGTAAAGGAGCTGAACTTACAATAACGCAATCAAACTGTATCTGGTTATCATAAGAATCTCTGTCAATTACAGCATTCAGTGTAGCTAATAATTTCTTTTGTTTTTGAGCGGCAATTTGTTCTACTGTCCCAAAATAAGTGATAGATATTAAAGCCGTAGTAAGTAGCGCGAATAACGCTAAAATAATGCCATTTTTCCCCATGGAGTTCTTGATAGTAGTGGGCGTTTCTGGTTGTGCCTCCACTTGATCACTTTCATGTTCATTCATTATTTGCACCTCGCTTCTTAGTGTTGCTATGACCATAAGTACGAGGTCGTGTGTAATAATCGATAAGTGGCACAGCCATATTCATTATCAAAACGGCAAAAGCCACTGCATCTGGGTATCCGCCCCAGGTGCGAATAACGTATACCCAAAAGCCAATTGCGGCCCCAAATACTAATCTACCTTTGTTGGTTGTACACGCTGATACCGGATCTGTTGCAATAAAAAATGCACCAATAATGATACTGCCATTTAAAAGGTGAAATATGCCAGAAGGGTAAATATCAGCGTCAAAAATTGACATCATAACCGCACAAATTAATGTCGCGGCCAACATACCCGCAGGTATGTGCCAAGTAATGACTTTTTGCTTGATAAGATATAAACCACCTAATAAATACCCCAGGCTTATCCAGCTAGACGCGACTCCTATGCCAGGGACTAAGCTATCAAAAATTGGCAGCTCGATACTTTCAGAGTAAGTTAAATTCTGTGCAATGGCTGTTTTTACTGTATCTAATGGTGTGGCCATGGTGACACCATCATAATTAGTTTTTAGTTGCGCAATACTAAAACCGTCTACACTAAAGCTTGTAAAAATAACATATAAGGCATCATGAAAATTGTGACCATACTGTGCCAGCCCTGTAGGAGGGATCCATTGTGTCATTTGAACCGGAAACGAAATAAGCAGCATGACGTAAGCTGCCATAGCGGGATTAAATACATTAAACCCTAAGCCACCATATAACTGTTTAACGATGGCTATTGCAAAAAAACTACCAATTATCACAACCCACCAAGGGGCAAATGGAGGGAGGCTTATCGCTAGTAACACGGCTGTTAAAATAGCACTGTAGTCTTTAATCGCACTTTCAAAATCTTTCTTACGTAACTCCAAAATGGCAGCTTCTGTCACCACTACGGTAATAATTGCTAACATTATTTGAATTAGGGTTCCCCAACCAAAAAACCAAGTTTGCAATAAGATCCCTGGCACCAAGGCAATAATAACCAAGCGCATTACCTGACCGGTATTTCTGCGGACATGTTGGTGCGGAGAGCTGGCTAATTTAAAATTCATGATTTATCGTCTTCTGTATTCTGTGAAGCATCTTTTAGGGCTTTTTTTGCTTTTGCTTTTGCCACTGCTGCTGCAATTCTGTGTTTCTTTAACGCTAATGCTTGTGATTCACTATGAGTATTTTCACTTTGTTCTGGTGTTACGGATTTTGATGTCGGCTTTATCTCTTTTGATTCTGAGCTTTCTATAATTTGTTGCTTTGCCTGTTTTTTTGCCTTAGCTTTAGCGACGGCAGCGGCCACTCTTTGTTTTTTAAGTGTTAGTTGCTGAGCTTCAATATCTTCAACTTCTTCAACCGGTGAATCATTTACCTGAGTTGCTTGTAGGTCTTGTCCAATTCTTTGGGCTTGTTTCTTGGCTTTCGTTTTGGCAATAGCAGCTGCAATTTTTGCTTCTTTATCAATAGCTTTTTTTTCCGATATTTCTTTCGCGTCAGCTGCTTCATCAGAACTGCGTTCTATATTTTTGCCTTTAGGAAAACTTTCTTTTTCCTTAGTTTCAGCATTTGACTCGTCTTTAGTGAGTGTTGTTGACGCTAAAGCTTGTTTAGCAGCCTCTTTTTTAGCCTTAGCTCGAGCAATAGCCGCTTGAACTCTTTCGTTAGAGCTTGCTGGCGTGACAGTTTTACTTTCAGGCACATCATTCATTTCTGTTTCAGCTGCCATACTCGACTTATTTTCTATTGTTACGTTTGCTGAATCCAATTTTTTGGCTTTGGCTCTTGCCAAAGCGGCAGCAATTTTATCTTTTGCGTTATTGCCATTATCAGACATAGCTTGTTTTCTTGCTTCAGCTGCTAGGCGATGTTTTTCATCTCTGGCTTTTTGTTCAGAGATTAATCTAGCCGCTCGTTTTTCAAAGCGCTCTCTGGCCTTGTCTGCTTTGACTCGTTCTTCTTGTTCTATTTTTATCTCTGATTTCGCCACTCGGTAGTAATGAACTAGAGGGATATCACTTGGGCAAACATAGGCACATGCGCCACATTCAATACAATCAAATAAATTGTAATCTTGCGCCTTGTCTAATTCTTTGCCCTTAGCATGCCAAAATAGCTGTTGGGGGAGTAAATTTGCTGGACAAACGTCTGCACACGCACCACATCTTATACAGGCTTGCTCCTTTCGTGTTTGGCTTTCTTTGGCGTCAGGTAACAAAATGCAGTTAGTAGTTTTCACCACAGGGACATTTTCATCTGTAATACTAAAGCCCATCATAGGGCCACCCATAATGGCTTGGGTCGCTTCTTGAGCCTTACTGTTGTAGTTTGCTTCATCAAATAAATGAGACACAGGTGTGCCAATAGGAGCCCAAAAATTCCCCGGGGTTTTGGCTGCTCCACCGGTTACCGTTACGACTCTTTGTACTAAGGGTTTCCCTGAAAAAATCGCATCAGAAACTGCAAAACAGGTGCCCACATTATGCATGAGAACCCCCACATCAATAGGTAAGCCTTTTGCTGGAACTTCTCTGTTGGTTAACACCTGAATTAGTTGCTTTTCGCCACCAGCAGGATATTTAGTGGGAATAGTAACTACTTGATAAGTAGAATTTTCTTTACAGGCCACTTCCATTGCTTCTATGGCTTCAGGCTTGTTATTTTCTATGGCAATAACAACACATTTTGGCGTTAGTAGGTGACACAAAATATCAATCCCTTGCCTAATTTGCCACGCGTGTTCTCGCATTAATCTATCATCGGATGTAATGTAAGGTTCACACTCGACACCATTGATAATTAAAAATTCTACAGGCTTAGTTGTGCCTATTTTTATGTGAGTTGGAAATCCTGCTCCTCCCATGCCGTTGACCCCGGCATTACAAATGGCAGCAATTACGTCCATCTTAGATTGTTTTTGATAATCAACCATAGGCTTGAGTGGCAACCATTTGTCTTTTTGATCAGTCTCAATTGTTATCGTTAATTCAGGCAACCCAGAAGGGTGGGCAGAAACATGTTCACCTATAGATATTATTTTACCAGAACTTGGGGCATGTACTGGCACCGCAAAGGGGTTAGAACTTTTAGTAAGTGGTTCACCCTTTAAAACGACTTGTCCTTCACAAACAATCAGTTGGCCTTCGATGCCTATATGTTGTTTAACCGCCACATACAAATATTTAGATAAGGGTAACTGTGCAATAGGGGTCTGATTCGAAAGTTCTTTCTGCTCAGCAGGAAAGACCCCTCCATGAAAATCCCAGAGCTCGTTTTTATCTAACTTTTTAACTATATCATCGAAGTTATTTTCCATACTTATACTTAGTTCACCTGCTTAATGGGTATACTTTTATCGATATCCCAGCGCCAAGTTGCAGTGCTAGGTGGAACAGGAACCATATCAATACAGTCTACAGGGCAGGGGGCAACGCATAAATCACAGCCGGTACATTCATCAGCTATAACCGTATGCATTTGTTTAGCTGCACCTAAAATGGCATCAACCGGGCAAGCTTGAATACATTTAGTACACCCTATACATTCATTTTCACGGATAAAAGCGACTTTTTTAACATCTTCTGTGCCATGGGCTTCGTCAAGAGATTTAGCCTCAACTCCCATCAAGTCAGCAAGTTTTTTAATTGTGGCCTCACCACCTGGTGGACACTTGTTAATATCATCGCCATTGGCGATAGCTTCTGCATAAGGCTTGCAACCAGGATAACCACATTGCCCACATTGGGTTTGTGGTAGGATTTCATCTATTTGTTCAACTAACGGATCCCCCTGCACTTTAAATTTTACAGCGGCATATCCTAATACTAAACCAAATATCAGGGCTAAGATCCCAATGGCACACAATGCGGTAAAAATGGCAAAACTTAATGACATTAAAATTTCACCAAGCCAGTAAATCCCATAAATGCTAACGACATTAACCCTGCTGTTACCATGCCTATAGATGCTCCCTTAAAAGGTTTTGGTACATCTGCTATAGCCAACCTTTCACGCATAGCTGAAAATAATATGAGAACTAAAGAAAAGCCTACTGCTGCACCAAAACCATAAATAATAGACTCTACAAAATTGTGATCGTGATTGATATTAAGCAAGGCCACCCCAAGCACGGCACAATTGGTAGTAATTAGTGGTAAAAATATTCCTAGTAGACGATACAAGGTGGGGCTGGTTTTATGCACTACCATTTCAGTAAATTGTACAACAACAGCAATAACAAGAATAAAGCTTAAGGTGCGTAAATAGCCCAAACCTAGAGGCAATAAAACGTAATGTTCTACTAAATAACTAGATAAAGAGGCAAGGGTGAGAACAAATGTTGTTGCCATGGACATACCGATAGCCGTCTCTAGCTTTCCTGACACTCCCATAAATGGGCATAAGCCGAGAAATTGTACTAATACAAAGTTATTGACTAGAACTGTGCCGATTAAAAGTAGTAAAAATTCACTCATCTTAAATGGTATGTGCCTGAGGTTGTTATTTAGTACCCATTATCTTTATTTCAGAGCATATTAACAACTTGATATTCAATTGTTTATTTGGAAAAGTCGAATAGTGAGAAAAAATTGTAATTTATTAAGATAAAGACGATTGTGACTGGAGTGTAGAAACTTGAATTGGCTCCCCCTCCCCGACTCGAACGGGGGACCTGCGGATTAACAGTCCGTCGCTCTAACCAGCTGAGCTAAGGGGGAATTCAATTTGCGTTGAATACAAATTATAAAATTTATTTTCTGTTTGCGATAATTGGCTCCCCCTCCCCGACTCGAACGGGGGACCTGCGGATTAACAGTCCGTCGCTCTAACCAGCTGAGCTAAGGGGGAACATATATCGCCACTTCAAAACAGGTGATTAGTAAACCAAGCTGCTTTTCAACGGTGGCGAATCTTAATGAGCATACCGCTCCCTGTCAATACTCGGTGGCAAGTATTTTAATGTTTTTAATGAATTAATTTTTTATGGCAAAATCATTGTTTTATTTTTGTGCAAATCGTTTAAATTCTAAGTGTTTTTACATAAAGACTATTTTTTTATTTTGTTATAGCTATTTGTTATTAATAATGTGTTGAGTGCTGTAGTTAAATACAGTGTTTAACGAAACTGTAACCTTTGAAGGCACTGCAAAAGGTTAGTGATTACCAACTTAAATTTTGAGGTAACCTATCTTCACGCAGCGTAATATAAAGAGCCTAGGCAGTTATCCACTTAACCTGTGGATAAGCCTGTGTATTAAATTGTAACTGGATCGAATTAGATCACTGATTCCTTGTCAATAGATCAAATTAAAAAGATCTTATTTATTTTAAAAACCCTTTAAAATCAATGGTTTAATTTTTTTTAAGAAACAGGTATGAATAAAAAATAAAGATTATATTTTTATTTACAATTTCTTGTGTGTTGTTTTTAAAGAAAAAAATAAAAGTTGAGTTATATCTGCGTTTTAAAATTCGAGATTAGGGGTGTCTTTTTTGGTCATTTTATAATATGCCTCTGCCACTTAACCTAAATAGTATAAAAGTGTCAAAAATTAGACATAAATTATGTCTTTCATTTGCTACACTTTAGTTGTTTTTTAAATTAACAATTAAATAACATTATTTACTATTAAATTTGCCAATAATTCAGTCTAAATCGCGTATTATAAATCACAATTATCATGTCTCGCTGTCATTAGACAGATTTGAAATTTAACTAGCCATTTTACTGTCATATATATGATCCGATCTTTAGTTCTATTTCTATATAAAACCTATTCAAAATATAGTGAGTATCTTTAGTCTTGAAAACACAAACCAAGCAGCCCCCCGATTTGTTAAATAGCAATATTACTGTCACGCTCCGAAAAATGACCACGCCTATGATAATTGGCATGGTAGTGATGATGACATTTGGTTTAGTTGATACTTTTTTTATCGGTATGTTGGGCACCCAGGAGCTTGCTGCGATTAGTTTTACTTTTCCTGTTACTTTTACTGTGATTAGCTTGAATATTGGACTAGGCATAGGCACTTCTGCAGTGATTGCAAAGTTATTAGGAGCAGGGAAGCAAAATCAAGCAAAAGAAACAGCTAGCGGTGCATTGATGTTGACTATGTTAATGGCTGTTGTGCTTGCATTAGTCGGTGTATTCACTATTGACCCTATTTTTAGACTAATGGGTGCAGATGATTCTCTATTAACATTTATTCGAGAGTATATGGTGGTTTGGTATGGCGCTGGTATCTTTCTATCAATACCTATGGTGGGTAACAGTGTACTTAGGGCCGCAGGTGATACAAAAACTCCAAGTATTGTTATGGCAACCAGCGGTGTTATTAATGTGATTTTAGACCCTATTTTAATTTTTGGTTTTGGACCAATATCAGGAATGGGAATTCAAGGGGCAGCTCTTGCGACACTTATAGCGTGGGCGCTGGCGGTTGTTTACATACTCTATATTTTGGCGATACAACGACAGCTAGTAGAGCCTAGGTTGCTTAGTTGGCAAGAATTGAAACGTAGTTCAGGTGATATTTTGAAAATAGGCCTGCCGGCTGCAGGTGCTAATATGCTGACACCCATTTCAACGGGCGTGGTAACGGCGATTGTTGCGGGGTATGGTCCTTTCGCAGTTGCAGCCTGGGGAGTAGGGGGGAGGTTAGAGTCCATAGCATCGATAGTTGTATTGTCTTTGTCCATGTCACTGCCTCCTTTCATTAGTCAAAATTTAGGGGCGAATAAATTGGAGAGAATAAGTGAGGCTTTTTCAGTATGTGCTAAGTTCGTGTTGCTCTGGCAGGCACTTATTTTTATATTGATTGCATTACTGTCTAAGATGATCGCTGATATTTTCACTTCTGAGCCAGAAGTCGTCACAATTATAGTTTTATTTTTAGTTATTGTCCCTCTTGGCTATGGTTTCCAAGGACTTACAATTCTAGCAAATTCGTCTTTTAACGCGATGCATATGCCAATGTCTGCTCTTCTTCTCAACATTATTAGACTCTTTGTATTTATTGTACCTTTTGCTTTTATTGGTAGTTATTACTTTGATTTAGTTGGGCTATTTTGGGGGGCTGTCGCCGCAAATGTTATTATTGGATGTATTGCGTTTATATGGTTTAAAAAAGTATTAAAAACACATATGGCAGTTGAAAATATGAAGAGAGAGTTAATATGAGCAGAGCATTTGAAATCTCGTCAGACTATTCACCAGCAGGGGATCAGCCTTCCGCCATAAAAGCGTTAGTTGAAGGTTTGGAAGATGGACTTGCTCGGCAAATTTTACTAGGAGTAACTGGGTCAGGTAAAACGTTCACCATGGCAAATGTTATTGCGAAGGTGCAACGGCCTACTTTAATCCTAGCCCACAATAAAACATTAGCGGCACAGTTATACGGTGAAATGAAAGAGTTTTTTCCGAACAATGCAGTAGAATATTTTGTCTCTTATTATGATTATTATCAGCCAGAAGCATATGTACCCTCCAGTGATACCTTTATCGAGAAAGATGCCTCCATTAATGAACATATAGAACAAATGCGTTTGTCAGCTACAAAATCGTTAATGGAAAGACGAGATGTCATTATTGTGTCAAGTGTTTCTGCGATCTACGGTTTAGGTGATCCAGAGTCTTATATGAAAATGTTAGTGCATTTTCGTCAAGGCGATATTATGAATCAAAGGGATATCTTAAGACGTTTAGCTGAAATCCAGTATACCCGCAATGATATCGCTTTTGAGCGTGGCACTTTTCGTGTTCGTGGTGATGTAATTGATGTTTTTCCAGCAGATTCTGAACGTCATGGTATTCGTGTTGAATTGTTCGATGAAGAAATAGAAAGGATCAGTATTTTTGATCCCTTAACTGGAGCAGTAGAAAAAACAGTTACACGTGCGACTGTGTTTCCTAAAACTCATTATGTGACACCTAGAGAAAAGATTCTAGATGCTATAAAACATATAAAAGTCGAGCTAAAAGAACGTCAAGAGCAGCTTAAGTCTGTTAATAAACTTGTGGAAGAGCAAAGAGTATCGCAGCGCTGTCAATTTGATATGGAAATGATGCAAGAGCTAGGTTATTGCTCTGGTATTGAAAATTACTCTCGTTATTTGTCAGGCAGAAATCCTGGCGATCCTCCTCCTACACTAATTGACTATTTTCCTGCTGATGGTTTGATGTTTATAGATGAGTCTCACGTTACTGTTTCTCAAATTGGAGCTATGTACAAAGGTGACCGCTCACGCAAGGAAACATTAGTTGAGTATGGTTTTCGTTTGCCATCCGCCTTAGACAACCGGCCGTTAAAGTTTGAAGAGTTTGAACAAATTACACCACAGACTATTTATGTGTCTGCTACCCCAGGTAAATTTGAACTAGCTGCTGCTCCAGACGACATTGTAGAGCAGGTTGTAAGGCCTACTGGGTTAATTGATCCCGAAATCGAAATACGTCCAGTTGCGACTCAAGTTGATGATTTACTCTCTGAAATTCATATTTGTGTTGCTAAGAATGAGCGAGTTTTAGTAACCACGTTAACCAAACGTATGGCCGAAGATCTCAGTGATTATTTAGACGAGCACGGTGTGAAAGTTCGCTATTTACATTCAGATATAGATACAGTTGAACGTATTGAGATCATTAGAGACTTACGTATTGGTAAGTTTGACGTGTTGGTGGGTATTAACTTACTTCGAGAGGGGCTAGATATGCCAGAGGTGTCATTGGTTGCAATACTTGATGCCGACAAAGAAGGTTTTCTGCGCTCTGATAAATCACTGATACAAACTATGGGAAGGGCCGCTAGGCATATTAATGGTCGAGCTATTTTGTACGGAGATAGAATTACAGGGTCAATGCAGCGTGCGATTGAAGTCACAGAAGAGAGGCGTGAAAAACAAATTGCTCATAACCTAGCTAATGGAATTACGCCGCAACAATTAAATAAACCAATTACCGATATAATGGATTTAGGAGATGGCTCCTCTGATAACAAAGTCAAACTCAGGTTGGTTGCCGAAACTAGTAAAAAGTACCAAGCTTTAAGTACGCCACAGATTTTGCAGAAAATTACTGAATTAGAGAAAGTCATGTTTAAGGCTGCTAAAGAGCTAGAATTTGAAAAAGCGGCTAGTTTGCGAGATGAAATTGAAGCATTTCGGGCTCAAATTGTAAAAAATGCATAATTTTTTTTATTCCTCTAATGCTATATAGAACGGGACTTGAGTAAGATTTTAGGCACTTAGAAGTAGGAGAGATTACATATTAAGCTAAAATTTACGTTGTAATCCTCTCAAGCCTTTTTTAATATGGGTATTAGTATCAATAAACATACCTATATATGGATGCGCCATGTTAAATCGCCTTCAAGAATCAGATATCAAATTACTACGAGTTTTTTATGCCGTAGCCTCATGCAATGGTTTTACTGCTGCTGAGCCAGTGCTTCGTATGCAGCGTCCTAATATTAGTGCTGCAATTAAAAAATTAGAAGAACGTTTAGATTTAGTATTGTGTCACCGCGGTCGTGGTGGCTTTCAAATGACAAAAGAAGGCGAAGTGGTTTTCCAAGAAACCAAACGCATATTCAACTCTTTTGATAATTTTGTGTTTAACTTAAAGAGCTTGCACGATGATTATTCTGGCCATATTACATTGGTAATGATGGCTGGTTTTCCATTGTCATACCATCTGGCAGTTAGTAAGTCTGTTAAAAGTACCATGAAAAAGTTTAATGACATTCATGTCAATATTCAGACTAGATTGTATAATGAAGTAGAGCATGTTGCTCTGTCAGGTGAGTGCCATCTTGTACTGTCAACTTATGATATGGTTAAACCTGAATCGGTCACGTTCCATCCTGTTGACCTTGCATGTAAAGGCCGCTTGTATTGTGCGCCGTCACACCCTCTAGCAAAATATAAAGATGGTTTGCCAGCCAGCATTAATATTAGTGATTATCCTGCGATAGGTATTTCTGGCTTGTCATCTGCAAATTATATTAGTGATGATATACGTATGGGTATACAAACATTTTCTGATTCCTATGATGCGTGTTTATCGGCAGTTATGACTGGTGAATATGTGGGCTTGTTACCTGACTATATGTTAACGAATCAAGCCGCCGGATTAGGATTGGTGCCAGTTGGTGGTAATATGTTCGAATTTAGTCATGACTTGTTTGTGATGAATGGCAAAAATACTCGTTTAAATCCAGTGCTTAGGCATTTGATTAAAGAAATCACTTACTTTATTCAGCAAGTTTAAGTTCATTCTAAACTTTGTAGAGTGTTAACTTCTGTAACACTCTACAGACTCTCTACTTCTTCGCCTCTCTGCAGGTAGTAATTCTACTTATCGAATATAAATAACTGATGTGAATATTGATTATTTTAGTCACCTCTTCTGCAGCAACTTCAGTATACTGATGACCCCATTTTATGTACCAAGGAAACACTGTGCGTATTAAGTCGCCTGATAATATTTTGTCGTTAGATAATATTTTACCTGAAGAGCCTCTACTTATGATGGGAGCCGGACCTGTGCCTATTCCTGCCAGAGTTGCGGCGGCTAATGGTATTGTTATCAATCATTTAGGTGATACCATGGCGCAAATTATCGAGCAAGTTAAACAGATGTCTAGATATGTTTTCCAAACCGAAACTGGGCATATTTTAGGGGTGGCTGGCCCGGGGTCTGCTGCGATGGAAATGGCTGTGGCCAATTTAGTGATACCGGGTAGTAAAGTATTAAGCGTGTGTAATGGTTTTTTTAGTGGCCGTTTAGCTGAGATGGCTGAACGTGTCGAAGCAGATGTAGTTCGTTTAGTGGTAGAAGAGGGGAAAAGTGCAGATCCTCAAGTCGTTGCTAAGTATATTGAAAAGCACCAGCCGCAAGTTTTAACCATAGTCCAAGGTGAAACCTCGAGCACAGTATGTAATTCTCAGTTGGCCGCAATAGCAGCTACAGCAAAAGAGCACAATTGCTTAGTGATTGTTGATGCCGTGTGTACCCTAAGTACCATGGAGTTCGATATGGACGCTTGGGGAATAGACGCAGTTATTACCGGAGGGCAAAAGGGTTTGTCGTGCATACCTGGGGTGTCACTTATTGGGTTTTCAAATAAAGCGTGGGAGCATATCCAATCTCGTTCAGATCAATTACGTCATTGGTGTTTAGATGCTAAGTTGGCTGACCAGTTTTGGTACAAAAAGTCTTATCACTATACCGCACCCGTATCTGGTATTTTGGCCATTCATGAAGCGTTGCGTTTAGTTTGCACTGAGACTCTAAAAAGTAGATTTGATAGACATCAACGTAGTTCTTTAGCCCTGCAGGTTGGTATAGAAACAATGGGATTATACTTATATGTTAAACCCGCTGCCAGACTCAACTCAGTGGTAGGGATCACTGTACCAAATGGAATAGATGCAAAACAGCTATTAAGTACTATGTCTAACCGATACAAGGTTGAAATATCAGGTTCTTTTGGTGCAAATATAGTGCGTATAGGGCAAATGGGAGAGCAGTGTAGGGCCCATAATCTGTTTCGAACCCTACACGCTTTTGGTACGAGTTTTAATGCCCTTGGTCACAAACTCGATGTGCCTGCTGGCATGGCGGCTTTAGAAAGCTCATTAGATAAAAGTGGCTTTGTGGATCACATCTGATTGTTGAGGTAGGCCACTAATTTCTGGCCTGCCTGACTAATATGTTGTTTCAGAATTTGTTGGGCTTGACCTAGTTGCTTTTTCTGCAAGGCATTTAATAATTGATAGTGTTCTTTTTGACTGTTTTTTTGATAGTTTAATTCCATATTTTGAAAGCCGATATATCTAGAACATAATTGATGTAAGTTGTTTATATTATTAAAAAGTGTGGGCCTGTTTGCAGCTTGATACAAGACCCCATGAAACTGCCAATTCAATTCACCATGGGTTTGTATTGTGAGCCCAGGCTCTTCTAATTGCTCTAATATGTCGGTTGCTTTGCCAATTTTTTGATGATTGAGATGGGCCATTGCGTAGCTCAAAATAAGAGGCTCTAAGTGGCTACGCATTAGATATAGGTCTTCAGCTTCAGTGGCGTTTAGTGGATTAACCATTGCCCCTCTTTTACCACTCGTAATAAGCCAACCTTCATTTTTTAATCGTTGCAATACATCTCGTATGGGAATTCGACTTACCCCATATTGATTTGATAGTTGCTCTTGCTTTAGGGGCGTTCCAAGGGGCAGTTTATTGTCTCTAATATCTTGCTTCATCTGTATGTAGAGAGTCTCTGCAGGTTGTTTAGATATCATCTGACTATCCTTTATTACTCAATGCCAAGGCGGCCAAGCCGATTAATATTCCCCAGAATGCCGATGCAACATCAAAAAATGATACCCCAGAGGCAGTCACCAAAAATGTGATGAGTGCCGCATCTCGATATTCGAGCGCTTGAAACGTCCCATGCAAACTGGCACTGATTGTACTAAGTAATGCTAAACCGGCTAAAGCAGAAATCATGGCAGTGGGAAACGCTGCAAATAGGCTAACAACAGTGACACCGAAAACACCAAACAAAATATTAAATAGGCCAGCAAATACCCCTGCAATATAACGTTTTTCTGGGTTGAGATGGGATTCAGAGCTGGCACAAATGGCGGCTGTTATCGCTGCTAAGTTTAAAGAAAAAGCCCCAAATGGTGCAAATACTATATTAAGTAAGCCTGTCCAACTAAGTATCGGTGATATGGGTGTTTGCTCATAATTAGCAGAGCGCAAGATAGCAACACCGGGCATATTTTGTGATGTCATAGTAACAATAAATAAGGGGATCCCAACACCTATTAGTAAGCTTAAATTAAAACTAGGTGTAGTCCAAATAGGAGTAGATAGTCCCCATTTTACTTGATTCAAATCGACTAAATTAAAAAAGTAGGCACATATAAAGCCACTGAGAAGCACCGCTAGAATCGCATATCTAGGTAACCACCTTTTAGCAATGAATAAGGTGAAGATCATGATCCCTACCATAAGCGGTTCGGCTTGCAAGGATACAAATGTATTTAGGCCAAATTGCACTAAAATACCCGCTAGCATTGCTGAAGCAAGTGGCATAGGGACACGTTTAGTCAGCGCGTCAAACCAACCAGATAGGCCAGTCAACAAAGTTAGAGCGCCAACAAAAACAAAAATACCCAATGATTCAGAGATAGTTGTTCCCGTTAAACTGCTCGCTAATAATGCCGCTCCCGGAGTAGACCACGCAATAATAATAGGGCGTTTGTAATATAAAGATAGCCCTAAGCAGGCTAGGCCCATACTGATACCCAAAGCCCATATCCAAGAATTTATCATTGCTTGGCTTGCACCGGCGGCAACCGCAGCTGTATATACAATAACCCAAGCACTTGCATAACCCACTAATACAGCTATAAACCCTGCACTTATTGCAGATAGACTAACGTCCGAAATCAACTCTTTAATTTTCATTTTGTATTCAAATATTAAAAATGTATACAAAATTTAACATTGATTTGTATATGAATAAAGTAAATGGAAGAAAAATCATGAACCATTCGCTGCGACCCCATTACGTGCTTATATGCTGCAGCCATTTTGAATAACTCCTGAGGGTTTTAAAGCTATTCATTATTGTCACGGTTGAATCCGCTTTTCACCCTTCCTTGCTGTTTAAGTGTTTCATTGGCAAACGTTAGTTTTGTAACTAATGTTGACGAAGCAGCTAAATAAATTGGTGTTAACGAAACTGAATTATAAGCGCCACGGCGGCCTCCCAAATAAAACTTTTTACTTCACTGTGAGAGATTTTGCTTGGTACTGGTGCTTGGTGTGTGCAAAATGTTTGTATCGTAAAGTCGTAGTTAATTTTTTAAGGAAGTATGTTTTTGACTTCTCATATCCTATTTCGAGGCCCACAAGACCGTAATGATTGTTGGCGGGCAATGTTCGCAGATGCTTTACCTAATTTAGTATGGCAACACTGGCCTAATGTAATAGACAAGGCCGCTATCGAATTGATGATTGCTTGGAAATTACCAAGAGATTATCAACAAGATTACCCCAATTTAAAAGTCATATTTTCAGTAGGGGCAGGGGTCGACCAACTCGACTTAGCCACGGTACCTGAGCATATTCAGATAGTGCGTATGCTTGACTCTGGGATAGCAAAAGGTATGTCTGAGTTTATTGCGCTACATGTGCTCAATATTCATCGGGGAACGTTCCAGTACATCAAAGCAAACTCAACCGCGACCTGGAAGCAATTGCCTACATTAGCTAATTCACAAAGGCGAATAGGAATACTGGGCTTAGGGAATTTAGGGCAAGCTGCAGCTAATACCCTATTAAACCTTGGCTTTAGTGTTAATGGTTGGAGTCGAAGTGCAAAACAGCTAGACGGTCTCAGGTGCTTTAGCGGTATGGAGCAACTTGAGGATTTTTTATCGCAAACTGACGTTCTGGTTAGTTTGTTGCCCTTAACTAAACAAACTCAAGGTATCCTCAATAACAAGACCTTAAGTCAATTACCCCAAGGGGCCAGTATTATCAATGTGGGGCGCGGTGAGCAATTGGTATCAGAAGATCTACTTACATTACTTGATGAAGAGCATTTGAGCTTTGCGGTATTAGATGTGTTTGATACCGAGCCTTTACCTGATTCAAATAGATTGTGGCAACATCCTAATGTATTAGTTACCCCACATATTGCTGCCATTACCCAAAATGAAAGTGCTGGTAAGGTGTTAGTAGAAAATGTGCTGCGTTATATCAAAGGCCAAGCCATGATAGGCACAGTGGATAGAGCTGTAGGATACTGAACTAAGTGATTGTCTTATGGCTGGCTACTTAATTATTGAGTCACTTGTTTGTTAGCGCCAAATTCAAAACAAAATTTACTATTTCCAGAATGCTTGATGAAGCGCGGCTATTTCAGGTACGACTTGGTCTATAGGGCCCCAAACACGGATTGCCTTTTGACCTTTTGAAAAGACATATCTGCTGGGTACATCAAGTGTCGGGTTTTGCTCGTGATTACCTGTAAAATCAAGAAGTTGTCGCTCCAACATGCCATAAACTAGCCTACCTATATTCGCCCAATACTGTGTGCCTGCGCACATAACACAGGGCTCTGCTGTAGAGTAGAGGGCCATACCCCATAATTGCTCAGGGCTAAATTTCTCGGCGGCACGTTGTGCTAGGGTCGATTCTGCATGAGCCACAGAGCTTACATTTCCTTGCTCAAGCACAACCGCTTTATTGTCTGCATCAATCAGTACAGCTCCGAAAGGATGGTGCCCATTTTTAACTGCTGTATTTGCCACTTCATTTGCTCTTCGCAAGTGCTTAATCATCTGCTGAAACGGTAGGGCTAACATTTTCAACTATTGGGTTCCTCGCTGAGTCACTAGAACCAGCATTATCCCCTGAACTACCAGAGCCTCCACCACAGCTGCTTAGAATAAAAATCAGAGCTATAACCTTGACGCTCAGATCTAGATGTCACGAAATCATACCGCTTAGGCCCATTTGTCTTTCCTTATTATCTTTACGACAGCTTTTAATAAAATTAACACATAAAAAATAAAGTCTTGGGTGGGCTATAGGGCTTTAATATTTCATTTGCTCATTCACGATTATAAAGACCTAACGCACAGCGCACGGGCATTATTATCTTTTGAGCCATTACTCCAATGGGCAGTGCCATTACCATAAACTTTATAGGCATTTAATGGATTATCAGGTGGCTCAGTAATTGACCATAGTGGAGTTATGGAAACATTTTCTTCTACAGTGAGCATAAATAACGGTTCTTCAGCAAACTGCAGTGCAGCTCTAAGCTCTTCTATTCGGGGTAAACGCCAGTCTTGGTTTGCATTTAACGTTAATTCCTCGCAATATGTTACAGCGCTATACCAATTAATCTCAGGCCCTTCAGATAACTTGTTGTCTTCCCATTCTATTAATGCGTCTGGGTTATATGGTTCAACCACGGCAACATTAAGGCCAGACAAATCAATAACTTGTTTCTCGAAATTAGTTTCAACAATTATAGAAGCATACACCCCAGTCAACCCGACACGCTCGATTGATATTGAACATTCATCTCCAACATCCAACGTGACAGCAGTGCATGCATCGGTTTTTACTTCAAATGCATCAGCATTTCTGCCAGTCACTTGTACTGAAGTAACTTCACTTTGTTCTGCTTTTACGTTTTTAACAGAAAACGTTTTCTCTAAATCATCAGGGTCAGAAAATTCGTAAACACGTTGGGGGGCAACAGCAAATCTTGGTACATCTATCTTGATGTCAGCAGCGAGTGAGCTACCGCTTCCATACAAAGACTCTACAGAAAAAGAGACCCCTCTATACTCATCGACATAATCTAATCCTACGTCGAATAAAGTTGCATATTGATACAAATCTCTTAGATCATCGGTGCCATTAAAGTCTGAGAATCTAACTATAAACTCATAATCACGAAGAAATGTATCTAGCTTTTCATTGTCAAACACACCAGATTTATTACGTAATTCCAAATAGTAATAAAGCGGCTGTTCATGTAGCCCTGTCCCAATTGGAATTTTAATTAATTTAACCCCTGATGAAGACGACGAGGACTGTTCAATAGTATAGATACCAGATTCTTCTACAGTCACAACTTGTGAATCCTCAAACCACCCAGCCTTGTCTCTCCAAACATTAGCAATCATTGGGTTGTAGGTATCCCCCCCCATAGTGTCGTAAAAATTTGAATAAGAGTCGAAGAAACTACATTTTCCCAAATAGTCCGTGTCGAGAAAACTGACTGGGCTCACACCATCACACCAATGAGAGCTTGAATGGTCAAATCCAAAGGTATGTCCAAATTCGTGAGCTATGCGGCCAGCTCTATTACAACTCATGTCATAACCACCAGTTACAGTTAGATACCCTGTAAATTCATCATTGTTACCCAATGTAATAGGGGTTTTATATGCATAACAACCAGGATTTCCAAGGTAGCCATCTTTTACTATAAGCATAATTCTATCAATATTAGTCAGATCCGTTATTTGGCTCAGTTTGCTAATAGAATCATTATGGAAATCGTCTTTATAATAACCAAACTCTGCGCTGAAGTAGCTTGAAGAGTTTCGCTCTAACGTAGTCCAATCTACAAATTCAGTTTCAATCCAAGTTTTTCCGTTCGAGTTTTTGATCAAGAATTGGTTTAAAGAATCGTCATTGTCGCGAATTAAGTTTTTCATATCCTCTAAAGACATGGTCTCATCTTTATTATCAGGAAAGTTAATTAGTGCAACCAGTGTTCTTTGCGCACCGATCTTGTCTGAGGTGGGCTCCTGCTCGTTAGGTGTAAAAGTCGCATCAACTGAACAATCTTCACTATTAGATTGATCAATTTCAAAAATGTTTCCTTCTAATGTGCCAGTACAACCTAATACAGAATCAATGGCATAACCTGCATCAGAAGTTAATGTGAAATATGCTGTTTCACCTGATTTAAGGGTTTTTATTGAAGGAGTTATCAATCCACCCGTTGACGAAGAAGTTGAAATTTCGTAATTAGTAGCCTTGAAATTAACAGTGATAGTGCAATTTGCTGTAATCGCGCTAGTAGTGTAAGTGTTGTCAACCAATGAGCCTTCACACCCATCTATCATGTCAATAGTGTAACCCTCATCTGGTGTTACAGTGAAAGAGAATGCAGTTTGAGCATCCACAGTCTGAGCAGACGGGTTAATAGTCCCCTCTCCAGCCACAGATGATATAATTGTGTATGTTGTAGGCGTTTGAGTAGAGCCTCCTGTCGCTGTTCCTCCCGAATCACCAGAGTCACCGCCACAGCTACTTAGTATCAAAATCAGAGCTACAACCTTGACGCCTACACCTAGAAACCTCGAAACCTTACCGCTTAGGTCCATTTGTCTTTCCTCATTATTTTTACGACGGCTTTACATAAAATAAAGACCATGAAAATGTTAATTGTGTATATTTACGGAGCTTATTAATTCTTTATTTAACAAGCTCTGTGGTGACATAAATCATTAATGTCTCTCATTTAATGGAGTGATTTATTTTATTGTTTGGCTGAATGCCTATAAGGAATAATTAAACAATTGTATGAGAAGCGACATTTCATAGGTTTCCTTTTAGTATGTGATATTCAAAAAATTTCAAAGTTTGGAAAATAAAACTACTTGTAGTGTTGGTATAGCTGAACTGGAAGATAGTGCTTCTACAAAAAAACGAGCTTATCGTTAGAGCTGATAATGCACTATACGTTTCTGTAAGCAGAGTGAAGAACCGAGTCATAGTATGGTCTTCTAATTTGTCAGAACACTAAAAGACTTTTTGAAACTTACATATGATCATCACTGTGAAAAATTCTACTATGGATAATTTCTAGGTACACTCTAGTTACATTTTACTTTAGTCGTTATTGGTTTAAGGAGAGTTATATGTTTAGCCATGTCATGTTAGGTGCTAATGATATTCAAGAGTCTAAAAAATTTTACGACGCAATTCTGGGTACATTAGGTTACGAAGAGGGAACAATAGATCCTAAGGGTCGTTGTTTTTATTTTACTAAAACTGGAGTGTTTGGGTTAAGCGTACCCATTAATGGTGAGCCAGCTTGTCACGGTAATGGCAGTACCCTAGGGTTTGCAATTGAAAATGAAGAACAGGGGTTGGCATGGCACCAAGCGGGTCTAGCAAACGGTGGCACGGCCTGTGAAGATCCTCCGGGTGTTAGAGAAGGAGGCGATTTAAAATTGTATTTAGCTTACCTAAGAGACCCAGCAGGTAATAAAATTTGTGTGATGAAAAAAGTGAATTAGTCAACTTTGAACACAACAAAAGTAAGTTAAAGAAAGGGCCAATGAAGGCCCTTTTCGTTATAAAAAATGAACACGATGTTTAGTGCAAATTAACAGTAGGGCATTTAACTTAATATCCGGTCTTTGAACATATTAGCGACATTGTGTAAAGTCTGTTTACGAGAAAATAATCGAGGTACTAAAGAGTTGAGGTAACTAGCTAACCCAGACACTTTATATGTTTTCCCTTTGGCAAAGGCTGTTAATCCATCTTCGACTACTTTACTCGCAGGGGAAAACTTCATGGTCGAGGTGTCAGCTTTGGCTTTAGACATAGAATTTGATTCAGTGAAACCTGGGTATAACGGCATCACTTTTACCTGCGACCCTAGTAACTCACCCGTTAAAGCCTTAGAAGCACCATATACCGCTTGGTAAGGTAAAGGCGTCGAGGCTACATTGATGATGCCACCGCTATGGGTTTGTTTCATTGTGGGTAAAAACAGGTAATGCAACTTGGTTAGGTCATGAATTTTACCCAAATATTATTATGACGTGTGGTTAACTGTTGCGACAGTGCGTTAAGCTCGTGCTTAGAACGTGCAGTAATGATTAAGTTTGCCCCTTTACTTGCAAGTTGTGTGGCACACTCTTTACCGATATCTGAAGAAGCACCTGTTATCAATATTGTTCTATTTTTAATGTTCATTGTAACTCTCTCATAATGAAAGAGCGTACTGTAAACCTTGCCCGTAAGGGCAGAGTCAAGGCACTTTTGAGTAATTCTATTTTGAACTTTTTGAGTTACTTAGCTTGCTCTATTAACTCCATAGCTTGGGTATTTCAGAAAGATACTTTCCTATCGATTCGTGAGTTAATAGGGGCAAAGGGTCCGGGCTCATCTGCTATTTTGGGGGACACCACTTAGTTTAACTCAGCTAAACCCTAAGGTTTGTGCTTTGCGGATCATCGCAATGACTGTAACATCATGTTCATCATAGATTCGATAACTGCCACTTCGTTTAGGCGGGTTGATTAACCCAATAGATTCATAATGGCGAATGGCTTTTCTTCTGGCTCCCGTTAATTCTGATACTCAACTAATAAACATATACTCACGATTTAACCTTTCATGTTGTTCTGTGGGCCAGTATGTGTAATTAACTCATTTTAGCCAGCATACTTAGAGGGGCAATTTTTGCTAAATATCTAAAGAGTGCCCACGGCCATGTGGGTACAAAACTATTAGCGACCTCTTTTTCAATGTCTTTTACCATTGCTTGGCAACCTGTCTCTAAGTCGACGATAAATGGGACTTTTTTAACTTTCTCGTTAATTTCAGTGCGAATAAACCCGGGGTGAATAGTGGTTACTTTGATAGGAGTATTTAATACATCTATGCGGATCCCTTCTGTTAAGGCACTTAACCCCGCTTTTGTGGCGGCATAAACGGTAATGGCGCGTCGAGCCCCACGAATTGCACTCATAGATGAGATAGTCACTAGGTGCCCAGCATTTTGTTTACGAAGCACTTCCATCGCAGCCTCACACTGGGCCAACGCGGATACAAAATTGGTTTCTGCGGTTTGTTTATTGGCATAAAAACACCCAGTACCTACTGGTGCTCCTTTTCCAATGCCTGCATTAATAATAACTCTATCGATAGATCCCATATCTTCAGCAAACCCGTGGATCACCTCAAATACTTGCTCGTGATTATCTACGTCAAGTTGGCGTATAAATACGTTAATATCGGGGTTAATGTTTAAAAGTTCTTGTTTTAGGTTTTCTAAGTTTTCAAGACGACGTGCGCATAAGGCTAGGTTTCGTCCTTTTCTTGCGAACACAATCGCCATGCCTTTTCCTAAGCCTGAACTGGCTCCCGTGATTAAAATATTCTGCCTAGTCATGGTGTAATCGCTTTTTATCAATGTGATTAAGTGATGGTGCGCTTCATGTTACATGAAGCGCTTTTAAAGGGCGGTGTGACTTATTGGTATTTTTTAAGTTCTAACCGAGCAACCATTCCTTTATGAACTTCGTCTGGCCCATCAGCTAAGCGCAATGCTCTTGCTCCTGCGGCAAAACGCGCCAGTGGGAAATCATTACACATGCCAGCACCACCATGAATTTGTATGGCCATGTCTATAACCTCTTCAAGCATTTTAGGCACCGCCACCTTAATTGCAGAAATATCTACCATGGCGTTTTTCACACCTAGATTGTCTATTTTCCATGCGGCTTCAAGGGTTAATAACCGAGCTTGATTGATAGCAATGCGAGCTTCGGCGACCCGCTCTCGGTTGCCCCCTAACATCATTAACGGTTTACCAAATGCAGTACGCGACATACCTCGTTGCATGGCTAATTCTAATGCCTTTTCAGCGCCACCAATTGAACGCATACAGTGATGAATTCTGCCTGGCCCAAGGCGGCCTTGAGCAATAGCAAATCCTTTCCCCATGCCCACTAAGAGGTTTTCTTTAGGAACTCGTACATTATTAAAATGCATTTCGCCATGCCCAAAAGGTGCATCATAATCCCCAAAGGCTTGTAACATACGCTTGATTTCAATACCTGGTGTATCTAAAGGCACGATAACTTGGCTATGCTGATTGTGTTTGTCATTTTCAGGGTTAGATAGGGCCATAAACATAGCGACTTTAGCGTTGGGGTGACCAAGCCCAGTAGTCCACCATTTTTTACCGTTGAGGACTAATTCATCGCCATCTACCTCAACTGTTGCTTGTATATTGGTTGCGTCAGATGAGGCAACATCAGGCTCCGTCATACCAAATACTGAGCGTATCTCTCCGGCAAGTAGCGGCTTGAGCCATTTATCTTGTTGAGCTTTATTTCCAAAATGATAAAGCACCTCCATATTTCCTGTATCGGGAGCGCTGCAGTTAAATATTTCTGAGGCAAATAACACACGGCCCATTTCTTCAGCCAAAGGAGCATACTCTAAAGTGGTTAAGCCTTGACCTAACTCTGCATCCGGTAAGAACAAGTTCCAAAGTCCCGCAGCTTGCGCTTTTTTCTTTAATGGCTCGATAAGCGGGTGAACTTGCCAGTTTTTCCAGTCACCGCCAGGGTTGAGTCTGTGAGTTTCTGAGTAAATTTGTTCTTCAACGGGGTAAACGTGCTCTTGCATAAAAGCTCGCACTCTATTGATGTAGTCTTGTGTTTTTTCACTATGAGAAAAATTCATTCTGGCACTCTGGCGTATTAATAATTGAGTGGAGAATAGTGCTTCTATTCGATTGAATGAAATGAAAAATACTATATGGTTACTGTGAATTTAATTCATTGGTGGTGAGTGTGGCTGATTATAATAAGATCCAGCAGTTAGATCTTAACCTATTAAAGATATTTGAAAGTATCTACCAAGAACAAAATATGTCCCGAAGCGCTGAAGTGTTACACATTACCCCTTCAGCCGTTAGCCATGCATTAAAGCGGTTAAGAGAGTGTTTAGGAGATCCTTTATTTCAACGCAGTAATAATAGGATGTTGCCCACACCCGCATGTCAGCGTATGGCGCCACAGATTATTGATACCTTGAGCAGGCTACGGCAAATTTTACAGCATTGGGGGGATTTTCAGCCTAAAAGTAGTCGACATCATTTTAAGTTGGGAATTCACTATGCATTAGAGCCGTCTATTTTACCGAAATTAGTAAAGCGTTTAGCAGAATTAGCACCTAACACTACATTTGCAAGCATAAAGGTAAATAGAGAGAACCTGACCCGTGAATTAGGAGCGGGCCACATAGATATGGCCTTTGATGTAGCATTGCCCATTAAACCTCCTGTATTTCACACTAAAGTCATTGATGACTCTTTTAGTGTCTTGATGCGCCAAGGCCATCAACTGCAAGAAAGCTTAAGTCAAACTACCTATTTAGATTCAAAGCATGTGGGGGTCTCAAATCGCCCAAGTGGGGCAGCGGTAGAGGACTTATTGTTTCAACAGCAGGGATTGTCTCGACATATCAGTATACGTTGTCAAAATTACTATGCAGCTAAGGCTATGGTTGCAGAGTCTGACTTTTTGTTAACATTACCAACCCAGCTGGGGAGAGAGTTATTAGGCGGGGCAAATCAAACTCATGATTTAATCTTATTAACTATGCCAATAGCGCTAAGTAATATTGAAACCCACCTTTATTGGCATCAAAATACCGAGCAAGATGAAGCCTTAAGTTGGCTTAGGCAAATACTTATTTCACTCACCTAAAGATTATCAGTTATATTAGCCATTAATCACTTTTGTACTTTCTAGAATAGTTTTAGGTAACCTCAAACTGTTGACTTTGGGCGATGGTATGACGTTCTCTGCATGAACAGAGCATGTCTTGGCCATTGTAGCATTTAAAAAGATGCTCCTGAATTCAACATCTAACTGCAGTAGTGCTTCTTTATCGAACATCACTGTCCACTACACTTTCAGTTTTATCCGCCATAGATACAGAAAAGCTCTATCAAGTGATAGAGCTTTTCTGTAAGTCACTTAATTTAACTGCGACCTCTTTTATTTTAAATTTATTGCAAATAGTATTAGTGTATTATATAAATAATACACTAATACTAAAGGGAGCAGAATTTGCAACATTCATCGTTAATCTTGCAATTATCGCCCAGCTCAGGCGAACCGATTTATCGACAGTTGATTGAACAAATAAAACGAATGATTGCTAGTGGCCAACTCAATGGGGGGGATTATCTTCCTTCCGTTCGTCAATTGGCCGTCGAGCTTGAAGTAAACCCTATGACGATATCTAAAGCTTATGGTTTTTTAGAATCTCATGGTGAGGTAGTAAGAATGAGAGGTAAGGGCATGATGATAGCCGAGTTAGTTTATAAAGAGAGCGTTAGCGAACGATTGCAAAAATTAACGCCATTGGCAGATACCTTAATTCAGCAATGCAAAGAACTAGATTTAGATAAACAGCAAACTATTGAATGGTTAACCAACAAGTTAGATAAGGAATTCAAATGAACATTTCTACAGCAACTAATCTAGAAAGCAGTGCTTTGTCCCTCAGTGATGTGTTTAAGAGCTTTGATGGATCCCCCGTATTACGAGGAGTCAATCTAACCCTAAAGAAAGGCGCTGTTATGGGACTGTTAGGTGAAAATGGCGCAGGCAAAACAACGTTATTGAGAACTGCGTTAGGTTTATTAAAAGCCGATCAGGGGAAAGCCGCAGTTTTTGATGAAGATGCTTGGCATATGTCAGCCCATAACAAGCAACGTTTGGGGTATGTGGCACAGACTTTAGACTGTTTTCATTGGATGACGGTACAGGAGTTGTTTACATACACAGGAGCATTCTACGAAAACTGGGATGCCAACAAGGCACAAAAGTTAGCGAATAAACTGAGCCTTGATACAACGCAACGTATTGATAAGATGTCTATTGGCCAACGTCAACAAGCGTCAATCATACAAGCTCTTGGGCATTCACCTGAACTACTTGTTCTAGATGAACCAGTTGCGAGTCTCGATCCTGGCGCACGCCGAGCTTTTATAAAAGAGTTAATCGATATTAACCTTGATGAACAAACTAGTATTATTTTTTCAACACACATTACCTCTGATATCGAAAGAGCTGCGGCTGATGTGGCCATGCTTAAATCAGGAAAAGTAGTTTATCAGGGCGCAATAGATGAACTAAAAGAGCAAGTAGTGCGATTGCGTTTAGAAAGTGAGTCTAACTTGCCTGATGTCAGTTTGGACCCCTATGTATTGAATCATAAATTTGAAGGCCAGTTTGGCCGTTTAACCGTTAAAGGATTTGATGTTAAAAGTTTGGATATATGGGAAAAAGAGCTCAAAGCTAAAGTCACTGTTGAATCTCTGGGTCTTGAAGATATCTTTTTGGAGTTAAATGAATGAATCCGTATTTAGCTATTATAAAAAGAGACTATGGAGCTAATGGCGCTGGGACATTATGGCTACCAGCGCCGATATTTAGTGTGCTATTTGTCGCTTTAATGACATGGGGGGGGACATTAGTGGGTTGGGATACCCAAGCTTGGTACTTTTGGGGACTGACTTTGCTATGTACCTACAGAATACTCTGTGATCTTGATTTATCTCATGCACATAACTTAGGGGTGCTTGCGCCTAACTACAAGGCGTATCAATTCAATTATTCAACCAGTTTAGTGTTCATTAGTAGCGTTATGAGTTGCGGAGTATTCGCTGATTCTTGGTATGAATTTTTTGTTTGTTTAAGTTTATTTTGGCTTTTTATATCTTTGATGTTCTTTTTTGTGAAAAAAGAAATCTGGAAGTTAGCGTACTTTATGATTTTGGGGGCTTATGTCCTAATCAATATTTTCTGGATGATTTCTGGTGAAATTGAAAATATGTTTACTTTTTTACCAAAGGTATACATGAGTGCTTGGTCCATATTATCCATACCTATTGTCGGTACATTTACTTCGTGTGTGTGTTTAGTTGTTTCCTATAAAAGTTTTTTGGTAGCAAGAAAACACTATTTGCAGCCACAAGAATATAACTCAGATTTAGCTCCAATTACATGGAAGAAGTATGGAGAAACAGCACATTCTAGTAAGCTTTTGCTTTTATTAAATGCTAAATGGTCGTCAACATCTTGGGGCAGACTGGAAAGTCGTATTTTATTTGGTCTGAACCTTGGCCGGCATCAAGACTTGGTTTATCTGGGGCTATTCGGCGCTAAAACGCATGGTGGACTTTTGAAGTTCATCTTCGGCTTCTTACTTCTTATTTTACTACTACCTATGCTCTTTATGACAAGTATTAATCAAGAAGCGGCACTCATACCGCTTTGTATTTTTATGCTGTTTTATTTGGTGGTTATTTGTAGTGTAATTAGTCTTGAGTGGATAACTAATCGTAAAATGATTTTTGAATTATGGCTTTTTGATACCAGTAAAAGCCGTACACGCTATATGTTGAAACTCGCGGTGTTATTTGTAGAGCGAATTGCCCGGGTAAGCTTTTTGTCTTGTGTTGTGTTTTTGCTATTAGCAACAATAATCTCTGGTGTGAAAGGTTTTATGGTGGTCGGCATTGTAGCTTTTTTAGGGATATCTCTTAGTTTATTGTTACAAATGACTTATGTGTTATTTGTAACGCTAAAAGTAAAAAACACAGGGTGGTTGCGATATCCTACGGTTTTATTTACAGGCATCAATTTTGTGGGCTGGTTGTCAGTCGTATTTTTTAGTTTTCATCAAAAATTTTATTGGGGATTGTTTTTAGCGATAGGTTTGGCTCTTGTACTTTGTTTTCTCAGTATTAAATATTGGTGTAATTATGACAAAGAGTTAGTAACATAAACCCAATTCAATTGATTGAGTCATCTTTCAATTTAACGGTGTAAATAAAAAGCTTTTAAGTTTGAGGGTGTGGTTTGGCAATTAGGCAAACAAAGGCGATTGCTAATCACCCCGTCAGGCTTGGTTATAAAGGTTTAAGCCGCGACATGAGTAATAAGTTGACATATTTCCCATTCTTGAAGGAGGCACTGCGTTTCTCGCCTTCTATTTCAAAACCTAATTTTTTATATAACTTACAAGCCGTTTGATTATCTGTGTATACCTCAAGTTCGATGCGTAATAAGTTTAACCAGTTGTCTGCTTGATTAATGGCGGCTTCGATTAACTTTTTGCCGATACCTTTACCGTGAAAGTCAGGGGGTACAGCAATGGCTAGGCTAGCTGAGTGTTTTTCTCTTTGCTTGGTACTTAAAATTAATGTCACATGACCTAGCGCTTTGCCCTCTGCTTCAGCCACTAAAATAAAGTGATTATCAGGTTTAAAAAAACTTTTGATAGTTTCAGAGTCTAGGTATAAAAGTTGTGAGGTGTGTTGGGTAACAGCTGGGTAGCGGTATATCTCAACTAAGTCATTATGGTCAGTTATTTCGGCGCGTCTGATGATAGTTTTCATTTGCTTGTTGCTTTGGGCTGATAAAAGGTTTGTTTATTGGTTGTTTAAAATAAGCTCTTTGATTTTTTGCGCTTTTTCAAAATGATCTAATTTGTGGGTCTGTATCCACCACGTCGCTGCTTCCATAAGTTGCTCAGGATCGTTGTTTTTATTAGCGAAAAAGGCGTAGAAAGATAAGCCTACATTGTTGCCTTTGGCGGCTATTTTCTTATCACAAACGTCTATTATTTTAGTTCTTAATTGCTCACGCATAGTTTTGTTTTGCCTTTTGGGTGAAGGTGGCAGAGATACAGGCTCTAACTAACACGTTAAAACGTTATCAATAAAGTTATCAAGGGTGACGTTATGATCTGCTAATTTGAAATCACTAGGGCAACTTAAATAAAGCATTTCTTTGTAGTGCATGCCTAAATATTTAGCTGTTAATTCAAATGGTTGCCAAAGACAATCTGGCGCATTGCTATCGTAACCTGAAGATATCAAAGAGCACTGCTTACCTCTAAGTTGGCGGCCTAAAGGTTTATCGATGGTGAGTAAATCCGATAACCTGTCTATAAACACTTTCATTTGAGCGCACATCGAATACCAATACATGGGAGTCGCAAAAATAATATGCTCAAACTGAACAAGCTTGGCCATTAAAGGTAAAAAGTCATCGGCGTTATTTTGATGTTCATAGTCGTAAAAAGAAATATTATGCTCTGATAGGTTAAACATTTGAAATGCGCTGTTATCAGATAAATATTTAACTATTTGAAAGGTGTCACCTGCCGCTCTAGATGAGCTAAAAAGTATAGCTATGGTCATAATCATTCGTCTTTGGTTTTATTATTTGTCTAAACACCTGCTTACTTAGTAGGTGTTTAAACTATTACTTAGCTATGCGAGTCATTAAAAAATACAGTGTGTTGCGAAGTCTTTAGCTTCTGCTGCCGTCCATTCACCTTTCGGCTTTTGTTTCATATCCGCACACCATTCTTCGCTTCCAATTTCAGGGGCGCAAGCAGTTAAAGTTAGGCTAACAATAAACAGTGCTAGTATTTTTTTCATAACGTTTTATCCTTGAGTTGTATAAAGCTGTCTTTCATACGTAAATTTATCATCAATTGCTTTAAGGTGTTAGTATTCAAAAATGTCTAACCAGTGAATTAGTTTTTGGTTTTTTCTGATTAACAATTGGGAAATGTAGCCTTTTAATATGCGATATGTGAAGAGTGTTTCTTGTTAACTATTATTATTCCAACCTTAAATGAATCTAAATCTGGCTATCTGAAAAAGTTATTAGAAGCCTATAAGCCAACTGAAAAAATAGAGGTTATTTGCGTTGATGGGGGCAGTCTTGATAGTACTCTTGAACTAATAAAAGAGGCGGGGGTACGTTTAATCGAAACCCGTTTAGCATCGCGCGCTGCTCGATTAAATGCAGGTATTCAAGAAGCTAAGTATGAAATGGTACTGCTAAACCATCCAAGAAGCCTAATAGAAATAGCGGGTATCAATGCATTATCTAAAGCTAATAAAGACTTAAGTTGGGGAGCCTTTACCCATAGGTTTGATAATTCACACCCACTACTTGGTTTTACCTCTTGGTACTCAAACCATATACGGGGCGACAAGCGAGGCATATATTACTTAGACCACTGTATATTTGCTAAAAAGCAAATTTTACTTGAGGTTGGCTTATTACCCGCTATTGATATTTTTGAAGATACAGAACTGTGTTTACGCTTGAACAAAAAAGCCAAGGGTATACGTTTACCTTATATCAGTGAAACATCTGCAATTCGCTTTGAAACTGGTGGGCTATATTCACAAGCTATTAAAAATCAATATCTTAAATGGCTTTATTACTTTAACCGTTCAGATAAGAAAATGAACAGTATGTATGAAAAAGGCTTAGAGCTTAATACTGAATATAAGATAAACAAAAAACAAAAGTAGATTTGAATTCTAAGGCTAGTCAGCAGAGGCAAATAGTATAATGTGGGTACATGTATGTGTTGAGATAAAAGTACTATAAGTCTCTGTAGCTAATTCATTTTACTAAGTGAAGGGGAAGGTTATACGGCATCTTCATCTTCTTCACCCGTTCGAATCCGTATTGCTCGTTCCATGTCGTATATAAATATTTTCCCATCTCCAATTTTACCACTTTGAGCTTTTTCGATGATCACTTCAATACAGCGGTCGACCTCTTTATCAGTAGTAATAATTTCAAGTTTTACTTTGGGGATGAAGTCGACTTTATATTCTGCGCCTCGATAGGTATCTATATGTCCCTTTTGTCTTCCATATCCTTTTACTTCGGTAACCGTGAGGCCTACCATTCCTGCTTCTAACAACGCTTCCCTTACTTCGTCTAGCTTAAATGGCTTGATTATCGCTTCAATCTTTTTCATAGATACTCTACTTCTCATTATTTTCTGATAATACAACAACTTGTGATTGTTGTTTGCTATCTCTATTGACCCTCTAGAATTAATATATAGCATACTATTTACAAATCCATAACAAAACCTTTTCACAATTAAATGCATTACTTGATAGACCACACCGTGAGTAACATGAAATAATTGTTCATTAATCCTTAAATCTTCCCAAAGAAAAGTAATCCACTATGAGTATGATAAAACGTCTGATTCTGTTAATTGCCATTACCTTTGTCAGTGTTGGCATTGATCAAGGCACTAAATTGTTTGCTGCTAAAAACTTACCTAAGTACGAGATGACCAGTTATCTTGCGGACACCTTACGTATTGGCTACGTCGAGAATACGGGAGCATTTTTAGGGCTAGGCAGTGACTTACCTGATAATGTCAGGTTTTGGATATTTGTATGTGCGGTAGGTGTTATTTTATTCGTTTTAATGGTTTACATAATACGAACAACCACACAAACAACGTTTGGTTTGAGCGCTTTATCTCTTATTTTTTCTGGTGGCATCAGTAACTTTTATGATCGCGCTTTGAATAATGGTGCGGTGATAGACTTCTTAAATATAGGAGTAGGGTCGCTAAGAACGGGGATATTTAATGTTGCTGATATGGCAATCATGCTAGGTGTTTTTTTATTATTGTTTGCTAAAGAAAAGCAGGACACCCCTCCTGAAGGTCCATAATTTTGTCTGTTAAAAAAAGTGTCAAAAAGGGCGTTTATCAATCGCCTTTGAGCAAGCTTTACGCCAGACAACAACCTAAGGTGAAAGCTAAAAAGGGCATGACTAGGTTGTTGTTGGCCTACGCTGAAAATGACTCTAAACGCATAGCAGCTTTGATTCAAAAATGGATGAAAGAGTGAAATGAGTATCTTAATTAATGATATCAGGTATTGAGAGTAGCATTTAATGCGGTTAGAGGTAGGTACAGAGAATGCATTTAAACAGTGATTTTATTTTACATCCAAATAGCGAATTTGAACGAAAAAATGAGCTTCAAACATTGTTTTTAAATGATCTCAAATTAACTACAGATGATCACAGTGTTTTGAAAATGTGTACAACAGAAGATCACGAATCCGTTGGCCTAATAGGGTGTTTATTAAATGATAACACCTATGTCAATAAAGCAAGGCTCATTATCGCTAGCAACAATCAATACAATGATGAGTTAGCAAATAGGGCAACCGAGCTTTTATCTTGTTCAGAAAGCGAGCTTCAGGCACTTATTGAGGTTTTATCTGATATTTATATTATGAAGTTTGAACAGATTAGTGCATACGAAAATAAAGTCTATGGAATACTTTTTGACGTACTGAACTAGATACTAGCTGAAAGAGTACTGAAGTTTCCGTGACTGTTGGTATGCACACCATGCTCATCATACAAACAGAGTGGATAGGTTTAGTATTTAATTGAATCGAAGGTAAATATGAATCGTTACATCATGGCTGCAACAGGTTTAATTCTGTTTGGTTTACAATCTGCTTTCAGTACGCCAGCTCCACAAGGCCCTAAGTCTGTAATAAACACAAATGGTCTTGTTGTTATTGCTTGCGATGAGTTTGAATGGAACGATATTGCTAACCTAGTTGCTCCATACCAAAGTGACATCTTACAGGTGGCCTTGCTGCATCAGGCACAATCAAGTGGTTATCGTTTATCAGCCGCTGCAGAGCAAGCCTTGGCTGATGGCGAGCACATGCCTAAATCGGTTAGAGCATTGCTGAAATCTATTGTCGACGCAACGTGTTAGCCACCAATAGCTTTTGACTCAAACCTTACATATTAGGTTCGTGTGTTTAAGGTTAAGAGGTGATTTAAGCTCGGGTGGCGAAGTTAGGAATCACTAAAATAACTTGATAGAGCTGATTAATTTATCCTGAACAAATTCATATTCTAAGTATCAGAATAATCGTTTTTTAAGGTTTGTTTTCTACTAAAGGAACGCTATTAAACTTTACTTTCTCCCACCCTGTTTTCATAAAGTTTCTTATGTTGCCATGATCACCACCATCTGGGTTTTTAAGTACATCATCACGATAGTAGCTACCAAATAATGCTAACGTTTCAGATACTGTTAAGTTCTGTATTTTGGCAAAATAAAATATTTTACAAGAACCCTCATTAGTACCTGCTAAGTTAGTAATATCATTGTTGGTAAACTGGCTTGGTGTATATTCGTAGTAGTCAGTTATAACACCCATTACTTGCTTAAATTCAATCGTATCTGGAGAGGTTTTTACCTGGTTTAATAAGTTTTCTTTGGTCATTTAATTTCCTTTTTGGGTTTAATTTTACACATTTTTATAGTGATTGTGCAATCAATATGTTTGAGCAGCTTGTTGACAAAATGAGGTATTTGAATAGGCGAGCAATCCAAAGAGCAGTCCACTTTAATCAGAATATCACATTGGTCTATAGTGATTTGTTGGCGTACGAAGAAGATATTGAGATCGTCTAAATTCTCTAATGATTTGGTGATTAATACTGAGCCAATACAATTCTTGGTATTAGGTATTGGGGCATAACTTGCCCCATTAATTTCTCGGCTTAAGGTTACCCCTTGAAATTTGTCTAATTCCAGCATGCGGAAAAATACTTCGACTTTAGTATTGGTTTCTTCTGACATTTAATTTTTAATCCTTAGCTTTCGTATGCTAAAGGATCAGTTACACCATTTTCAGTGAAAGCTTCTAATCTTTCTTGGCAAGCGCCGCACTTTCCACAAGCTTTTTCACGGCCGTTATAGCATGTCCATGTTAGGTTGTAGTCTAAGTTCATTTCTAACCCAGCCGTTAAAATAGCAGTTTTGCTGACGTCTAGGTAAGGTGTGACAATTTCAACTGCTTCGTAGTTTGCAATGGCGCATACGTCATTCATTTTATGGACAAATTCAGGTCTACAATCAGGGTAGATGGCATGGTCACCAGAATGAGCTCCATAGAATACTTTATTTGCGTTAATCGAAACCGCATAACCCACAGCCATAGATAACAAAATCATGTTACGGTTTGGCACCACTGTTGTTTTCATACTGTCTTCTTCATAATGGCCTTCTGCTACATCAATACTGTCAGATGTTAGTGATGAGCCACCAATTAACTGATTAATAGCCGATATATCGACTACTTTATGATGTACACCTAATCCAGCGCATGCTTTAGCAGCATACTTTAATTCTTTTTTGTGTTTTTGACCGTAGTCAAATGATAAGGCAAAAACTTGAAAACCTTGTTTAACCGCTAGGTTCAGGACAGTAAAAGAGTCCATACCCCCAGAAAAAATAACGACTACCTTTTGTGACATGGGCTTAGCTTCTTTATAATCTATCAATAGGTTTGATTTTAAGTGATTTAGCGTTGAATTCCCAGAACATGAGACCGTTCAATCAAAAGGAAAGTGTGTGAATTTGTACAAAATTAATGAAGTATTTGAATCTTTGCAGGGTGAAGGTAGTTACACAGGTTTGCCGTCTATTTTTGTGCGTTTGCAGGGTTGCCCCGTAGGATGCCCATGGTGTGATACTAAACATACTTGGGAAGTTAATCCTGATTTACATGTCAATAGAGATACTGTTATGGCCGAATCTGGTGAATCTGATAAGTGGTTCGAAACAAGTAGTGAGCAATTGTTAACTTTGTTTTCAAAATATGGGTATGTGGCAAAGCATGTAGTGATTACAGGTGGTGAGCCGTGTATTTACAATTTAACGGAGTTGACGAGTTATTTAATTGGGTTAGGGTATTCGGTACAAATAGAAACAAGCGGTACTTATGAAATATATTGTCATGAAGATACATGGGTAACTGTGTCACCTAAAGTGAATATGCCTGGTGGTAAACACGTGTTAAAAAGTGCCATGTTAAGAGCCAATGAAATTAAGCACCCAATTGCCATGCAAAAACATATTGACGAGTTGGATCAAGTATTAACATTATTAGAAGGTGGGTCTATGCCACAAATTTACCTACAACCCATAAGTCAGCAAAAAAGAGCCACAGAGCTGGCTATTGAAACCTGCATTGCCCGAAATTGGCGTTTGTCGTTACAAACCCATAAATTTATTGGCATTGAATAGTGTTCTGTCATGAGAGTATGTTGCAATCTAAGGGCATTAAATCAAAGGCAATCTATATGAATGTGTATTTAAAGGGGCAATTATGGCGAGTTTAGTAAACCTAAAAGCAATGAAATTCTTAACCTGTCTATCCGCTTTAGTTTGTAATGCAGTGTTTTCTGCTTCTTGGCAAATCACTTACCCAAAGCCAGCCTTAGAGTCGGATATCATGACGATATATCCTATTGAGTTATTGACTCTAGCTTTGGAGCAAACGGGGGTGAACTATGAATTACTTCCTTCAAGTAATTTGTTAACGAAAGTAAAAGCGTTGAACCGCCTAGAAGACAATAGAGAAGTTAATCTTGTTTGGGCAATGACTAATCAAGAAAGAGAAGATGATTTGCTCCCTATTCGAATCCCTTTATTCAAAGGGTTAATAGGTTGGCGCTTGTTACTGATACGTGATGATATGTCTGAACGTTTTAAATACATTCAAAGTTTAGAGCACCTCGTTAAGTTATCTCCCATTCAAGGTCGAGATTGGCCAGATACAAAAATATTAAGAGCGAATGGTTTTGACGTTATCGTTAATTTAGGTCAAGACAATCTTCTAAATTTGTTAGCGACAGCCCAAGGTGATTTTTATCCCCGCTCTATGGCTGAGATTTGGCATGAACTAGAAACCCTCGAGAATACAAAAGGGTTGTCTGTTCAACCATCTCTTGGGGTTTATTATCCTGGCGCTGTTTACTTTTTTTTAAATAAGAATAATCAGCCCTTGGCGCACCTAATAGAAGTAGGCTTAGAAAAAGCCATCGAAAATGGAACATTTGAGGCTTTATTCAAGAAGACTTATCAAGAATATATAAAAAGAGCACAACTAGAAGAGAGAACATTTTACCAATTAGATAATACCTTCTTGCCAGAGAAAACACCGTTGCAACGAAAAGAGTTATGGTTTCAACAGACACTTCAATGAATGGGTTCATTTAGACCAATGCTGACGTTAATATCATGGTTTTTGGTTTGTTATAGATAGCGGTGTATTGTTTTAGCTTTATTGTGAACCTTCTTTAGGTATAAGCCGAGATTTTAAACAATCTATTGAGTTAAGGTGGGATGAAAACGTCCCAAGCGGCAACTGCTGCCACTTGGGAGTTGTCGGTACTATTTCTTCTTGATCACTGTAACGTTCATTTCTTCGACTTTCTTAGCTGATAAGAGTGAAGGTGCGTTAAATAGTAAGTCTTCGCTGGTCCCTGTTTTAGGGAAAACCATGACTTCACGAATCGAGTTTTTCTTACCTAACAACATCATTAAGCGATCGATACCCCAAGCAATTCCACCATGTGGTGGTGCGCCATAATGGAAGGCTTTATACAAAGTGCCGACACTTTTCAGCATGTCATCTTTGTTGTACCCCATGTTTTTATAGGTCGCTTCTAATATCTCAGGTTTATGGGCTCGGACTGAACCGCCACCAATTTCGTAACCATTTAGCACTAAGTCGTATTGTTGGGCAATGATAGTCCCAATTTCGTCTTCTTTACCGTTCATGTGTTTTTCTATGTCAGCAATCGCTGGCATTGAGAATGGATTGTGAGTGAAAGTCCATCTGCCATCATCGGTCTTCTCAAACATAGGAAAATCTACTACCCAAGCCGGTCTAAGCTCTTTGGGATCGATTAACTTGAGCATCTTACCAAGCTCTTGACGTACAACATCTAATGCCTTGTTTGCTACGGCATAACTAGCAGCCGAGAAAAACACCACGTCGCCCACTTGCGCAGCGCTTGCGGCAATTATTTTGGCTGCAATGTCTTCACCTAGAAACTTAATAATGGGCGATTGCAGGTCGTTTTCGTTGACAAATATATAAGCAAGCCCACCCAAACCATTTTGCTGAGCAAGGGCCGTAAGGTTTTCGATTTGTCCTTTGGATAAACGCTTACCGCCTTGTTCTTCGGCAGATACCTTAATGCATTTAACAATACCACCTTGTTCGATAGGCTTACTGAACACTTGGAAGCTGGTATCTTTAACAATATCGGTAATGTCTTGCATTTGTAGACCAAAGCGTAAATCTGGACGGTCACAACCATATTTGTCCATAGCATCTTTGTAAGTGATTACCTCAAATTCACGCAATTTCCATTTTTTACCATAAATTTTTCTCACTATGGTATTAAACATCTTAGTGTTCAAATCGATGATGTCTTGCATACTGGCGTAGGCTAATTCAATGTCTAACTGAGTAAACTCTGGCTGACGGTCACCCCTTGAGTCTTCATCTCTGAAACAACGAGCGATTTGGAAGTACTTTTCGTAACCACTGACCATTATCATTTGTTTAAATTGCTGTGGCGCTTGTGGCAGAGTATAAAAGGCACCAGCTTCTTTACGACTAGGGACAATAAACTCCCGAGCACCTTCGTCAGTTCCAGCACTCAAAATAGGGGTTTCCATTTCTAAGAAGCCTTCCTCATCAAGCATGTCTCTAATTAGTTTGATCACCTTGTGGCGGTCAATAATGACTTTGCGGACTTCTTTGTTTCTGTGATCTAAATACTTGTGCTGAAAGCGAATGTTTTCGTTGGTTTTTGTGGCTCTGGCGATTTCAAAAGGCAAGCTTCTCGCTAGGTTTAAAATCTCTAGTGTGCTTGTTTCAAGCTCAATAGTACCGGTTCTTAAACCAGGGTTGTAATCGTCTTCTCGGCGCTGAACTACAATACCAGTAGCAGCTATGACCGATTCAGCTTTTAAGGTAACTAGCTCATCAAAGTTAGGGAAGCTCTCGCGACTTAAGCGTACTTGGAATATTTGGTAGCTAGAGTCTCGTAAATCGATGAACATTAAGTCACCGTGATCTCGGACACTGGCGACCCAGCCGGATAGGGTGACTTCCTGAGTGAGCGACTGCTCGGATAACTCAGAAATTTTATGGGTGCGATAGTGATCTTTAACAATAAGTGGCGTTTCTGGCAGCACTTCTTCTGCTTGTTTCACGCTTTGCTTGTCACTGCCTTTTGATGTGTTTTGGGCTGCACTCTGAACATTGTCTTCAGACGCCGAAGTATCACTGCTGCCAGAGGCATTCACCGCTTTTAAAATGCCTTCACGAATGACTTTACCCGACGCGCCTTTACCAATAATGGCAATGACTTTACCTACTAGAATTCCGGCTTTACCTTGGTTACCGGCTTTTATGTCGCTGGCAATGGCAGCATTGTTCTCGATAACACTATCAATCGCATCAGTAATTTGCTGTTCTGAAATACTGTTTTCTTGGAAGTACTTCTTATAATCAAAACTTGTGTCTTTTAAATAACTGCTCACGGCTTTCTGGACTAATACTGAGTTAACCTTGCCGTCTTTAAATTGGCTGAAAATATCCGTAAGCACTGCCGTGTCATGGATATTTTTGTAGTCGTCAGCAGGGATAACATTGACTAAAGTACGTGCGATAAATAAAGGATCTTTTAGGACATTATTGATATCCATAAAGGTTTTAGCTCGCACAGAGTCGGCGGTAAAAAACTTAGCGTCTTGGGGCACTACGCCGCCATCAATTAAGATAGACTCTATAGCAAAAGGTAAGCTCTCTAAATCCACTTCAATTGCGCTAACTACCTGTGAAATATCCACAAAGGGTAAGTCTGGTTCAGAGATAAAACGGTAATCCGCTTCAAACTCTTTTTTACGCATGACTTTAGTTTGTTTTAGTTCTTCATCCCATAGCACTGTGGTTTGGTCAGGGCGAAATACTTCGTGCTCAATGTAATAGTTAAGCTGTTTTTCAACTTCTTCTTTTAACGATTCGACCATAAACTTAAATGAGTTTAAGTTTTTGATTTCAGTGCGTGGATTGAGATCGTTGGTATTTCTTTTACGCAAAGACACAGACACATCTGACTTAAACTCACCTTTTTCAAGGTTAGCTTCAGAGATACCAATACTTTGCACTATACGCTGAATATATTGAGCGTAGGTAGATGCATCTTCGATGTTGCGCATACAAGGATCGGTCACGATTTCAATAAGCGGCACGCCGGCTTTATTGAAATCAACCAAAGATACATCTCGTTCATGCATAAGCTTAGCGGCATCTTCTTCGATATGTACTTGAGTTAAACTAACGGTAAATTGTGAACCATCTTTACGGAAACACGACACTTCACCATCTGGAATAACCGGATTATGAAATTGGGTGATTTGAATATTTTTGGGATTGTCAGGATACTCGTAATGTTTACGGTCCCACGAAATCACCGGATTGCTAAAAGTAGACTTTACCGCTTTACCAAAATAAATGGCTTTAGTAATGGCTTCTTTATTAATGGCTGGCAGCACGCCCATTTGCCCGGTACAAACAGAGCAAATATTGTGATTAGGCGTATCAGACTCTTCATTTGGACACGCACAAAACAACTTAGTTTTAGTGTTTAAGCGCACATGAGTTTCAAGACCAATAACCAGTTCTAGGTCGTGCTTTTCGAGTAAATCGTTTAAATAATCCAGTTCCATTATAGTGTTTCTTCTAGCAAGTGAGCGAACTGTAAAACACGCTCATCGTCGGTTTTAGCTGCTGTAATTTGAATACCTGTAGCGGTACCATGGGGCACGGTTAACGTGGGTAATTGACCTAAACTAAATCCAACCGTGAATGCATCCGATAAATACATCGCCATTGGGTCTTTCAAACCGTCTCCGACTTTGGGTGGTAAGCTCGGCGTCACCGGTGATAACACAATATCCACATTTTCAAAAAAGCCTTCGAAATCAGCAGAAAGCTTGTCTCGAACCGCCAAACTTTTAAGATAAATGGCGTCTGAGAAACCCTGAGATAACACTTGGTTACCGCCGACTATTCTGCGCTTACTTTCTTCTGAAAAATTCTCAGAGCGGGTCACTGCATAACTTTCAATTAAGTTTTCTGCCTCAATACGATTACCGTAATTGGTGCCATCGAGTCGCGATAGGTTAGATGCGGTTTCTGCCATGGCTAAAATGTAATAGGTTGAAATTAACGCCTCTGCATCGATGAAATCGAGAGGTTTAACTTCAATTCCTTTGGCTTTTAATTTTTCAAGCGTTGCCATAAAGTCAGCTTTAATAGATGCGTCCATCGCATCGTTCTCAAGCAGGTTTTTAAAATAACCAACGGTTTTAATGCTGTCTTGATTAGTTAACGAAGCTTCATCTATTGGCGCTGACTCATAAGTAGTTTGGTCTTTTACATCTTTGCCACTTATGGTGTTAAGTACAATACGAATATCTTCTACGCTTTTTGCTAACGGGCCCACACAATCGGTTGAGGAGGCATAAGCCATTAAACCATAGCGAGAAATACGCCCATAAGTGGGTTTTAAACCATATACTCCATTGTAACCAGCAGGTTGGCGCACTGAGCCACCTGTATCACCACCGATAGAAAATACCGTGTAATCTTTGGCGACATTAACCGCAGAACCACCACTTGAGCCGCCTGCCACTAATGACGAATCTTTGGCATTGTTAACTGGGCCAAAAATACTATTTTCGTTAGATGAACCATGACCAAAGCTGTCGCAGTTTTCTTTTACAATTGGAATCGCCCCCGCATCGATAAGCTTCTGTATCGCACTTGCGGTATACGCTGATTTATATTGTTTTAGAAAATCAGAACTGGCAGTGGTAAAAGTGCCTTGTAGCATAAAGACATCTTTGACCCCAAAAGGTATGCCTTCCAGTAGCTCTATGTTTTCTCCATTAGCAATTTTTGTATCCACTGCTTGGGCTTGTTTTAGTGCGTTTGCATCAAGCAAAGCATTAACACTGCCGTGGGAGTTTTGTTTTAGCATATCGAGTCGTTGCTGAACTAAATCAACACAGCTAATTTGCTTGCTGATTAATTGTTGGTGAATGTGTTTTATTTGAGATTGCATAGGTTAGGATTCTATTACTTTTGCCACGACTAAATAGCCGTTTTTTTCTTTAGGAAAGTTTTCTACTATGAGCTGCTTTTCTAGTGCACTTGCTTTTACAACTGTATCTTCTCTGAGTTGTTCCATTGGCACTGCGTTGTGATTGTTATTACCCGATGAGCCAGTGGTCGATAAATCAGAATTTTTAATCACTTCAAATAACTTGTTAATTGTCTCTGAAGGCTTTGCGCCTTTAATACTCGACAATACATCGACAGTCATAGTTTTATTCATTGTTATTTCATTACCTTGTGGCATTTTCGTGCAATAAGCACATCTGACTAACCAAAAAAAACCTTCCGATTTGGAAGGTTTTTTGTTTTTAAATATTGAGAAACCTTCCGAACCTAATAGTTAAGATTATTACCATTCCAATTATTATTTTGCGTGCTGTTTAACATGGAATTTAGCTCTATTAGTCTAGGTTGGTTGAATTGCGTAGGAGTATACACTAGTTCCTATGGCAACTTTACAACTTTTTGGTGGCTATTTGAGCATAGGTTATGCAATTTTTATGAAGCTCTCGCTTGGTTTGCTTATGTGCTTGGCACACTAAGCAATCACTTCGTTGACCGCAATTCATTGCGTTTTTGATAAAGCGTCCATGCTTTACCAGAGACTTTTTTCAAACGATAAAAGAAGTAACCAAGAAAGTCTCTACTTCGATCAAATTTACTGCGAGCTGTTCTTGCTCTGCTTGAGCCAGCTAAAGTTGTTCAAAAGTTTGCCGGAACCTTTTGTCTACTCCACAAAATACTTGGCTTTGATATTTAGACAGAAACAGGCCAATAATTTGATGGGGGATTTGTTTTTGCGGGTAAATCAAAAGAATGCTGACGTTATAAAACACAATTTGGATTCAAAGAAAGCTAAATGCTCAGAATCCTTATTTGGATCTGCCCCTTAAAATTTACGAATCAGAAAGTTCGATTGTATTAGCATCAAGTTCGACACCCACTTTAATGATTCTATTAGCGAATGGTTTACTAGCAACTTACAGAGATAGCCTTAATTAAAATGGTAGAATTGTTTAACTTAGACTCTAATCGGTAGTGCAATATTTATGACGATTTAAGACCTCACTTAAGTTTAAGTATGGATACATCTGACAAAGTAAATGTAAAAGTGCATTTAATAAAAAGCCAGCAAAGTGCTGGCTTAGGAACTGTCAACTTATTCAAGGAAAGGACAAATCGTTACTACTAGAAGTTTCAAGTGTTAAGAGTAAGCACGCTTGTCTTACTAATACGATGACGATAAATTTCTCGAAGATATTTAATCGCATTCTTCACATGATTGACATCTAGACGAATATCATTAATTGATACAAAGTTTTGCGGGCTTTCGATCAACTCTCGATATTTCTTCTCGTACATTGGTTTAATCGCATACCAATTTGTATCGAGAATTTTTGCTGGGTTTTCATAAGCAGTAAAATACTTGTCAATAATAGCATCATCAAATACATCTTCTTGAATCATATTGATGATGGCTTGATCGATTTCATTGGTATACCGATACTCATCACGGGCAAAACAACGCTTCATATAAGCTACCATGAGGGTTAAAAAGTCATCACTTAAACAAGGGCTCTTGGCAATAAGTGTCGTCAAAGATAAGTTTGCCGATGCGCCTATTACCAATGCATAACGCTTCAAGGTTGTATTAGGAAACAGTTGATTCAAATGCATTTTTAGTCGATTTAATGCTGTGAACGACAACTTATAGTCTCGCGGTAAAGAGATAATCGATACGACAGACGAACAGTTTTTAAAGAAGTGCAAATGATTTAGTGTACTAGCATCAAACCCACTTTTTCGATACACCTTAATGGCGTCACGATACTTTTCTGATTCCACAGGCAGCACACTTACCCCTTCGATCGCAGAGGTTGCTGAGTTAAAATGTGGTAACTCTATAGAGCGGCAGAACAAATCATCTATATCTACGCTATCTTGGCGAACATCCTGATTAACCACACTTTCAGCATAAGCAATAGCGACAGGGCCTGCCAAGCTCATAAATAAGTCATTGGCATCAAGACGAATTGTTTCAGAGATATCAATACCCGCTCGACGGAAATAATCCTCGTCATAATCGGTTGTAACAGCTTGAGCGGTAAGAATGTTAAAAATTTGCTGAGAAATGTATTGGTTAGCATATTTTTCCATTAAATTAACATCTATGCTATCAGCATCACCTCCATTTTCTTCTTCTGCATAACGCATTATATCGTTAGATATCAACATCATAGAGTTCCAAGGGCGAATGCGGCCCATTACATCGGCTGGTAACTCGTCATTGTTTCGCTCTTCATTATAAGAAAAATTCCATTCTTCAGAGATATATTTTGTTAGAAGGCGACCTGCATTGATGTGAAGTGCTTCAGATATATCTACATTTTTCCCTGATATATTCGGTAGTATACAAATACCAGACGTAAAAATAGGTTCAAATACAAAACTATGACGCTTGTCGGCAAGTTGACTTTGACCTGAATGATAATCAAATGTTTTACTGAGATAAGAAAACTGCTGTGCCAAACCAAATTCAGATGCCATACCCGAACCAGTCCCTCCGCCGGCACTAAATATATAGAAATACAGGCGAGATTGATTAGCTTTGATACCACAGGAATCAACAAGATAAGAATGAAGTTGTCTCCATTCTTCATTTATAAAAGTTGTCGCATCTTTATTAAGAATAATTTTAGCTAAATACTGACCTAATATAGGTGCATTACCTGCACCACCAGCATGAACTTCAGAAAGGTCCATGAACTGCAACTTTTTATATTCCTCTAAAAACTGTACGCGGCCTTCATCGTTAGAAAAACGAATTCGGCCTTCTATGTCTTTATCTAAGTCGCCTAATAAAACAATTGGCTCAATGAGGAAAACAGGCTTAAATCCATCTTTATTCTCCATTGGTAAGTGTTTACGAATCCAGCGTAATGGACGAAATTCTTGCTCGTTATCTGCAAGATCTTCGTTTTCCACCTCTTTCATATAATTTGCCCTTGCTTCATACACCAATGAAGCAAGGTCTAACGCAATATTAGAACCACAGCGCCCTAAGCCTATAAGACAAACAGAAGGAAAAAAACGATCTGTGACGTCTTCTTCATCTGTTATAGGAGGATGAATTTTGTTTCGGACGGCATCTAAGTTTTCTAAAATTTTTTCTAGATTTGTCTCTGTAAAATAGAGATGTTCTATTGGCGTTTTTTCTTGACTCATGCGGCATCCTTATTCAAAGCAATTTATTAAAAGAAGCAGTGTGTATTAGCAAATTAATAACAACTAAATATGTAGTCTAAAAAAGACCCGAATACCTAGTTTTATTTCAACAAACATTATCATCCTTGTATGATAATGACACTAACATGCTCAATTGGAATATAAAATAAATATAAATTTTGGACAGTTGCAGGTGACCAGAACATTCTGCTAGAGAATAAATAGTTTTCAAGGGTGCCCAACAAATTTATGCAATATGCCAATAATTTGATGGGGAAATTGTAGCTGCAGTAAGTTAAAAACATCGGCTTCGTCATTGATTAATCAAGAGTTTGAGGTGGATAAACTGAGATTATAGTTGAGTGTTTGATTTGTGAGGCTCTCCCAGGCTGCGAGCCAATTGATTGAAAAGCCAAATGCAGCCTATATTTAGAGAACGCCTGATTGAAACGATTTTTATGAATATTTCTAAAACTTAGATTTAAAATAAACAGATAAATTTCTGACTTTATTATTAATAGAAAGAATATCAGTTTGATAATCAATGTTTATAATTTTGTACTCTAACCCGAACGCATCGTTATCATTGTGATCATAATCTAGACTCAATGCATAATACACATTGTTATCATCTAATTGATTATCTTCATTGGACAGTGCTGTGGTATCTTTTTTTATATTCATCCTCCATGAAGAGACTCCTAAGTGACCATATAAAGTAAAATTCTTCAGTAAATTTACCCCATACTTGATACCTATATCGAACGACTTTGTTGTGATGTGGCTATCTTGTTCTATCGATTCTTCATCTATGTAACTACCGGCAGACTCCTTGTAGTCATTTAAGGATAGTTCTAACTTTAAGTTTTCAATTAACCTATATTCAGCTCTTATTCCAAGTGAAAAATCATCTCCTTTTACTGAATCATTACCATTAAAGCTTGTACGTTGATGTGACTGGCCTAGTGATATATCTAATGAAACATCTTTAGAGGCAAGGGCGGAAAAAGATAGAGTTGCAAAAGCAACACCTAAAAATAATATTTTCATACAGTTCCATTTAGAAAAAATAATATGCAATTGTGTACTAAAAGCCTGTCAGCTTATAGCTAAATATTTTGCCATAAACCATTGGAGTAGGGAAGTATTTAAACCGTATTGAGAGTGGTTTCTAAGTAACCGATATAGAGTGACCACTTGTTTGGCAAGTCGCGGAGGTATTAAAACTTAGCTGGAGCGTGAACTTTTTGAGCACTTCTCTTATTTTAAAAAAGTTATTCGCCCGGCAGGGGGGGGTGGACGAATATTCACAATGGATTGCGGTGGGCGAAGAATTATTTAATAGGACACACACGATATGTTTTCGAGGTAATCCCATTTATTCTTGTGCATAATTTTTGTCAAATAAACTACAAGAAAGACATTAATTTTGCACAACTAATTAAATTTAATAACCAGAAGCTGATATTAATCTATAACTTACAGCTTTTTTGACGATTGTAGTTTTGACATTTTTCACATTGTGAACGGGGTTAGTTCGCCACTACACGTTCGGACTTAGCTCTTGACTTGTGCCGGATATTTCAAGTAGTTTAATCTAAGTTGGCAGTCAATACTTAAAGTTGAATGGATTTACGAAATTACAATTATAAAGTAGGCGATTGGTATGTTGACGTAAGTTCGTCTGTCTTGTTTGATAGCGTCAGTCAGAGCTCGGCTAATAACACCACAGAAATTTCTCTAGAGCCCAAAGCATTGGCAGTGTTGACTATTTTGCTCGAAGCACAAGGAGCTGTCGTAACGCGTGAAACACTTTTGGACAGGGTGTGGTCTGGACGTTTTGTGACTGATTACGCACTCAACAATGTCATCTCCACTTTACGTAAACATCTTAGCCCAAATGATAGAAGTAAGTACATCGTCACCCGTCCAAAAATCGGATATCAATTAGCGGTTAAAGTCAGCTATTTTGAACAGCAAAGCCCTACAAGTTATGTCTCTGATGCGTCAAGTACACAAATTACTGATGCCAATACCAACAACACAGCGCATATAAAAAAGATCTCGGCAAACTACCAAAATGTAGGTGATGGTACACTTTCTGTTAGCCCAAAGCGATGGCGGTCCCATTTAGCATGGTTTGTTGGTATAGCTATACTTATTAGTGTTGGCGTATTTTTCTCCATCGATGATACCAACAGCAACGATAACACCCGTATTCCAAGTCCGCAGATATCCATTGCAATACTACCCTTTGACTTAACAGACAAAAATGCCGAGCTGGCATTCTTAGCAAGCGGCTTGCCGCGTGAGGTAATCTCTGAATTGTCCATAAACTCGAATATTTTAGTGTTGGATCGACGCAGTACGTTTTCATTAAGAGAAGAGGATAAGAATCCGGTTACAGTGAGCGAAAATCTCGGAGTTGATTACATACTCACAGGTTCTCTGGCCAAAGGTACAACAGAAACTGAAATAAACGTGGTATTGTTTGATGAACTCGGCAATGAGGTGTGGCAGGCTAATTATCAGGTTGACGCAAGCACCATTTTTACGGTGCAAGATGATATTGTACAAAGTGTATATGAAAAAATAAACGAGCCACCGCCAACCACCAACGCTCAAAACACAAAATATATTCGTTCAGACAATCCAGAGGCGTTTATGCATTGGATGAATGGCCGCGCATTAAATCAAGATCCTACGCGACAAGCCAGACAACAAGGAATTTTAGAGTTTAAAAAAGCCATCACCCTGGACCCAAATTTTGCAAGTGCTTATGTTGATTTAGCAATCGCGTATTTAGTTGTGCATTCCAACAAAGAGTTGAGTTTAGAAGACGCTAATGCTGCGGCGAAACCCTTATTAGATAACGCTGATTTGATTTCTCCAAGTTTACCCGCTATCACGTCTGCTAGAGGAGTTTTTGCAATGTATAACGGGCAAACCAACAAAGCAATTGGGTACTACAACGAAGCACTAACACTGAATCCGAATGATTACTTAGCGAGGTCAAATCTTGCCTATTTGTTTAAACGAGAAAACCAACGTGATGAGGCTCTTTATCATTATCGACTCGCACGACAACTTGCCCCACTGGCGCAATACTCGAACTGGGCGATTGGACGGCTGTTGCTCGAACTAGGAAAGGTAAAAGAGGCAAACGACCAACTTGAAAAATGTGTATTGTTTGTGGCAGTCGCAAAGTCTTGCCATCTTGAGCTCGCTTTTTTACAAAGATTAATTGGTGAACCGGAAAATGCAGCCGCTACTTTTGCACAAGTGTTGGCGAACGAAGCAAACAAAGGCGACTATTGGATTAAGCAAAATAAGGGCTTTCATGCTTGGTGGAATGGTGACGCTCAGTCAGCCTTAGCCGTTTTTGATGAACTTTATGAGCAGCACGGTTCTGAGTATAGCTTTATCGCCACATACGCTTGGATAAAGTGGCAGCTAAATGACTACGAGACGCTGCAACAAAATTTGCAGCAAAATTACTTCGAAAATTCGGCAGCACTATCAGTAGATGGTGTAGAAGCGCTTATGTTAATGGCTTACGCCGACGGCGATTGTGACACCGTATTTACCTTGTTTGATAAACGCAACACCATGAATCCGAGCAAGTCTGAGAATTTCACTGCTTACATGGAGGGCTTCTCCTACGATCTCAATATCGCAGCATGTTACATAAAGCAAGGGCAACCTCAATTAGCCTTACCGTTAATTCGCTCGGTTGAGGTTAAACTTCAGGCGACTAAAGATACAAATATGAATGCTCCAGGTGTGTTGTTGATTCAAGCAAAGCTCGATAAATTACGGGGTAAAAGTGTTGATATTGAAGCGCTTTCTGAGCGCCTGGAAAGTCAGTTTTTTCCTCACATCTGGATGTTTCAAAAAGATTGGGCGTTTGATTAGGCCAGCGAGCATTTATCAAGAGAGGATTGGTTACATCACTCACTCAGCGTCGCTAGCCTGTATTGTTAACTTATTTATCTCTGACTAAAAGTAATTGAACTTTAAAATCAGATGGGTCGGATGAAATGTCCATTCTTCTAACCTCGCCACGACTACTTGTATAGTAAAAAACTGACTTTAACGTATTCATGCTTATGTTTGCATTGGGATCCGAGTATGACAATCGGGTACTAGATAGATAATTGGGCGCTTCTGCTTCACTGGGTAAACTGTCAAATACACTTAGTGGAAAAGCATTAATATTCACTGCGGGTATTCTACCCAGAGCAGCAAGTGACGCAAGTTCCTTGATATTTGGGACTCTCCAATCAGTGTAGCCCGCATAAGCAGCGAGTAGAGCCATATTGTGCGCTTCTGCCCAATCAACAAAAACTTGCTCTCCTTCACAGAAGTTATCCCTCAAGTTTGTGCCTTCAGGGCATTGCTTCCACATCAAATCAGTGACTAAATCAGTGACAGTGTCATCATTACCCAACTCGAAACGGCTTTCAGACCAACTATCACTATAAATGCTTGTTCGAATATCCTGATCGATTTGAACACTCTGTTCGACTTGGCTAAGGGCCAAACCGCTTACTAATAAGACCTTAATAAAGACGCAACTTTTAAACAAAATTGACATAATTTATACACTCCGAATTAGGGTTGGCTGCAAGTGAACACATCTTCTGTACCTTCAATAACCATACTTTCTACAAGTTCTGTCCAGTCTTCAATAGTTAGGTCAGGAATTTGCTCGACAGCCCAAAGAATTAGATGATCTTCCAACAGATGATGGGCAGGGTCAATGAGTCTATTCATCGCCTGACAGACTACATCCGGGGTTGCTCTTGATGTTAAGAAATTAGTGTCATCAATACCCGGAAGTGGTGGCCTCCAATCATCAACATACCCTGTTGCTTCTGTATGGCACGCCACACAATCAGAATCTCTAAACGACAGCGGTATTCTACCTTCATCAATATGCCTCAGGCGAACATCGGTAAAGGATCCAACTTCATTGCGAAGTCTGAACTCATGGCAATTTATACATTTCTCATGTCTGGCAATCGGCAAGAAGTCGTTTCTAAAAATGCTGTATGACTCGGCCTTTTTGATCTTCATCTCAAAGGTTTCTGTATTATCAGGTTCACCTAAGGGATCTTCCCCTGAAACAAGCATAGCTGCTCCACGCTGGTCTATACCCAATGTTCCGACCGACGAGTAAGCTCTATTAAAACTTACAGTCCACACGGATTCTTGTGTTGTAGAAGGATAGTCATTCGCTGCCATTCGAGTGAAATAAGCGCGTTCTGCATTAATATTAGGGAAATAATCTGTATCAATCAGAAGTTCTGGTAGGCTATTCGAAGGGTTGGCACCATAATGAACCAGCCCATGTAGTTCATTTACGGATGGTAATCTCCATGAATTTATACCGCATAAATTATCTCCGTTTGCACGTTCTACATAATTTGAAGTATAACATTCCTTAGTCCGTGTGCTCCCGATTGAAGCGTGACACCATGGAAAAAACCTATCAACATAATTTTCATCGACGTCGTAGACACCATTACGACTTGCGTCAACGCTATGCCAAATATAAAGATCATCGCCATCCCGTTCAGATTCATTATAAATACCGTTTATGGGCTCTTTCACTTCCCAAATAAGTCCTGTGTGATTATCACGTACACAGGTCCATGGTTCTGTCTCATAGTCACCAGAGCCAGAGTATTCGGTACCATCATTGTTTAGTCTTGTGAAATCAAAGCCCGCGGCACCCGCCCCTATTTTTGGTAGTAATGAAGCGCTATCAACAGCATCTCTTCCGTAGTGAGCGTCTTGACCTGCAGGAACTATGTTTCCATTAACATCTGCACCATTTTCGGACTGAGTAGACGGTATCGGCTGCATTGCACAGTCAAGATTATCTAAATAAATCGACAGCGAACCTGTTCTAGTTTCATCATAACTGCTACAAGTCGTTATACCTGTGTCATGTAATAGCGACTGCTGAACAAACTCAACTACCACAGAGCAATGTTCATTTATCGGTGCGGTCTTGTAGGTAGTGCCAGTCAATACTCCACCGCAGCCACTTACACTTCGTAGAACATAATCTTCGTCTTCATCATTATAAATTTCAAAATCTATGGTCTTATTTTCAATGACAATTTGGGTTTCACTTGGGAATATAGAACCGCCTGTGCTCGATATAGGCACCACAGTAAAATCTGTTGCCACTTTAAACGTTGCGGTAATCATACAATCTTCAGTGATTGCGGCAGCTTCATAAATTAAGCCGTCTAAAGTACCCGTGCAACCTGTAATAGAATCAATGCTATAACCATCGTTTGGTGTAACAATTAAGCTGATTGTTGCACCAGAAACAATTAATTGCGGGTCTGAAATAAGCTCATTCGACAGCTCCATCGTTCCGTTTTCGCCTATGTCAAACGAAACAAGATGTTCGACCAATGGCGTAAAATTCGCAGTGACTGTGCAGTCAGATATGAGAGCCGAAGTGCGGTATGTCGCGCCGGTGAGTAAACCATCACAACCGGAGACTGAGCTGATTATATAGCCTGTATTGGGGATAAGCATAAATTCAGCTACCTGCCCGTGAGTATAGGTTTGAATTGTATCAGGGCTAACTTGACCTCCTGCACTAACCATAACTTGAACGTCGTATTCGTTTGCTTCAAATAGAGCGGTTATGGAGCAATTGGATTGAACAGAAGAGGCTGTATAAGTTGTGCCAGATAACGCGCCATCACATCCAACAACGCTATCAATACTGAAACCAGGATCGGCTATAACAGAGAAGAAGACACTTTCACCAAAGTTTATGAGTTGTGGGGAGGTAGCATCTACTATTCCATTTTCAGAAGTATTAATGTTAATGGTGAATGATTGGGGTATAAAATTAGCTGTTATTAAGCAACCACTAATGATTGAACCTGTTGTATAAATTGCACCATTGAGGGTGCCGTTACAACCCGAGATATCAGACAACTCCCATCCCAAATCTGCTTCAATGGAAAAATCAATACTTTCACCACTGGTAACTTGAAGGGGTGGGGAGGCAGAAAGCGAGCCGTTACCATTAACAAGTAATGAAATTTCATAGACGGGAGCGGGAGCCGCGTTAGGCTCTTCTGGTTCATTAGTATTTGTTGTTCCGCCTCCGCAAGAAGCGAGATACGTGACTAACAATGCCATCCATAATGCTCTTGAAAACACTACAAAACTTCCTGTCAATTTAGTGATTCGCTGTAACATATTGATTCCTTTCTTTATTATATTTAACACTAGTGCAGGTAATTAACTTTATAATTATAATTAGGAAATTACTTTAAACATGTTTTTAGCCGGACGATAATATTTTGTGAGAAAAATAAAAACCTACGGTTTATATAATATTAATATAAGGAAAATATAATTTTAGTAACTTATTGTTAATAAAGGGTATTTTCATGCATGTTAAAATAACTGTGACACTAGATTGGTACTTTGACTTTGCTCGTATAATAGTAAGTACGGTGCAGCAGAGTGCGGGCTGTCGCTTTTGGTCAGACTCTCTATTTAAATAGAGCGCCTTTGGTCTGGGCCAATACCAATTGCGACATGATTGTTATTCGATTGGTACCTCTTTAAATTAATGCGTCCATTTTGCCGGTAACACAGAAGAAACTCCGCCTTGGAATTTCACTTCAGTGCGGGTCTATATACCAGCGGTAGTATTAACCAAGACAGCCATCATTAAAAAAGTAAAAACAAGGTTTTAGTTATGCTATTTTCCGGAACATTTTTTGGTTGGTGAGTGATTATTTTTAGGTCTTAAGGCGTATTTAAGTAAACTTGAATTGTTTCATTTGTAAATCTAGCTAAACACCTAAATCCCAGTCGAGTTTGACTCTCCAACTTATGTCGAAGCTTACGCAGACACCGATTTAAAAAGGAAAATCAGCTTATTTGGGGGGCGACCTCCGGTCCAAATTAAGAAATTAAGTACTAAAGAGTAAAGGCCGTCATTCAAACAGGTTCAACCCAATACTCTTAATGAGCTGCAACTTATGATGTCTAGTCGTTACAGCGGTTGTCGATTATCTCAGCTCCAAAGCTCTGTAGGAATAGATTGTGAAATTTTATATTTGGCTGTTTTTGGATAGCCAGACCTTTTATGTAAAAGAGCTGACTACCTAAATGTTTTGTTAGAAGCTAGAAATATAGTTACTTTTGTCTTTGAAACTCACTGGTTTCAGCCCAATTTGGCCAGTCTTCAGAAGATACCAATTCGTAGCCTACTTCAAATAATAATTGTGCGTCTTCTTCAATACCTGATAAATCCCAGCTTTCACGGAATTGATCGCAGACTTGGTGATAGCAGCCTCTAACGATAACATTAGTTCGTTTACGGTATTGAGCGGTTGCTTCGTCAATAGGTACCTCACCGCCTTTAGCGTAAAGTGCAGGCACGCCTTGTTTAGCGAAGCTGAAGTGATCAGAACGATAATAGTAACCTGCTTCTGGGTGCCCTTCCTCAACAAGATAACGGTTTTGGCGTTTTGCAGCTTTTGCTAGGTAGGTTTCTAGCTCTGATTTACCCATACCGATAACAGCAACATCTTTGGTTTTACCTAGTACGCTCATGGCATCCATATTGATATTAGCTACTGTTTTGTTCAGCGGAATAATAGGGTGTTCAGAGTAGTACTTTGAACCTAGTAGACCTTGCTCTTCAGCGGTTACAATTAAAAATGTGGTTGAGCGTTGCGGTTTAATATTTAAGTTTGCATAGGCTTTAGCCATGACTAAGGCAGCTGCAACGCCAGTGGTGTTGTCATGGGCGCCATTATATATTTGGTCGCCTTCTTTGGTTTCGTCTTTACCCAGGTGATCCCAATGTGCGGTAAATATTACGTGTTCATCAGGGCTATCTGCCCCAGGCAATGATGCAATAACGTTGTAGCTTTCAGACGTTTTGAAACTATTTTTAACGGTTACTGAGGCTTTTGAGTTTAATGCTTTGCTATAAGGGCCTGCTTTAGCTAGTTCTTTTTCAGCCGTAAAATCTAACCCTGCATCAGCAAATACTTTTTGTGCAGATTCTAAGGTTAACCACCCCTCAACAGCTACTCTATCGGCATTACCATTTTTACTGACTAGACCATATTGTGCACCGCTCCAGCTATTCGCTACCACTGACCAGCCATAAGAAGCTGGCTCGGTTTCGTGAACAATAATGGCGGCTTCTGCTCCTTGACGACTGGCTTCTTCATACTTGTAGCTCCAGCGCCCATAATAGGTCATAGTCTTGCCTTGAAACTTACCACTTTCTGGGTTTTCAAAGCCTGGGTCATTAACTAATATCACTACTGTTTTACCTTTTACATCAAGGCCTTGGTAGTCATTCCAGTTATATTCCGGCGCATTTACGCCGTAGCCAACAAAAACTAAGTCTGATTCTTTAAGCTCAACTAAACTCTGTTCTCGTTTAGTAGAAGCAATCATGCCTTCTTTGTATGTGAAGTGGTTGTCGCCGATAGTAAGGGTCATATCTGGATCTGCAGTCATTTCTATCAATTTAACGGGTTGCAGGTAACTTTCACCATTACCCGGTTGATAGCCAAGGGCTTTAAATTCAGATACTAGATAATCAAGGGTTTTTTGCTCACCAATGGTGGTGGGTAGACGGCCTTCATATTCATCAGATGCTAAGGTTTTAATGTGTGTCTTTAAGTCTTGGGTATTAATTTGGTTGTAGACGTCTTCAAAATTGTCAACTGGAAGTGTTTTTGTGGTTTGACTATTTTGACAAGCAGATAATGTAAAAATTGTGATTATGCTAAGTGCCCACATCATGTTGCAAGTTTTCATGAAATTGCTCTTGTAGTTTCTAAGTTAAGTGATTATAAAGCGTCTTTTATACCCACGCTATTTTATTTGTTAGGTGACATTACCCTCTATGTTTTGGTTAGAAGACTGGATAAAACAACTACCTATGTTGCCTCTGCAACAGCTTGAAGATAATTTTAAGTTGACTCAGTTTTCTGACTGGCCGAATGCAGCTGGCTTAAATCTGTTAAAAAAATATATTCCCAATACCATTACTGATATACCAGAGTTTGTATGTCAGTCTGAGCTTGTTGCTACAGATAAGTACTATGAACAAATTATTTACGAGCAAGGTGTCATTCCTACTAGGCCCAATGGTTGGCATGACTTTTTCAATGGTCTTATTTGGCTGCAGTTTCCTAAAACTAAGAGGCTACTTAATAAGCTTCATATAGTGGACATTAATCGGTGCGGAGTATCGCCAAGAACTTTGAGGCGTAATAATTTAACGCACTTTGATGAATGTGGTGTGGTTATTACTTATCAAGCGAGCACTTTAAATGAAGAACTGATTGCCGCTTTAAAATCACACCAATGGTATCGAGTGTTTGTTGAAAATAGACAAAAATGGGGTAAAGAGTTAAATAGTTTTATGTTTGGTCACGCTAATTTAGAAATGCTGTTACAGCCATTTATTGGATTAACAGGGAAGTGGTTAGCACTTGAAGTAGAACCAGGTTTTGAGTTACAGCCATACCAACAACAGCTTCTAGAAGTGGATAAAAAATTAGTTTCAATTATTGAAAACCACAATCTATTTTCTCAAAAGAAGCCTTTATCACCTCTACCATTATTAGGCATCCCTAACGTATGGGATGCCAACGCAGAACCGCGTTTTTATGAAAACACAGATTACTTTAGGCCTAAGCCTAAAACGTTAAAGTAGTACCATTAAAGCCCAAGCTCCCCAGATTGCTAAGTAGGGTGCGGTGGCAATAAAGTAGGTTTTTTTAATGGGTAGTTGTGTCCATTGACTCAAGCCCACTGCAATCAAATACATTACCCAAATGGACTCTAAGCGAATAGATTGTGCTAATGAAAACCAAGCAGAATTCATTTCAACGCTAAGGATAAACGCTAAAGATGTTGGCCCTAAACTGATGGGAGCTAATTGAGGATCGTTTGAAAACCCTAAAATGAGTAATGCCAATAAACTGGTAAAAATTGACGGAATACTGGCCCACCATGTAAAGCCATACCAATCGGTATATCCTTGAATACATTCTTCGTCTGATTTAGTGGTGATATTAAGGTACAGAGCCAAAACTGCATTGGCGATAATATTTGCTATAACCGCTCCAAATACACTAGCCCATAATAGCTGCGGTTGCTGCATGGCCTTGGTCATATTTTCTTTTTCTATCGGGCTTAAGTCCCCTCCTGTAGACTGAATTATCAAGTCTCTATACCAATCAAAGTCAATAAAGTTAAAGTATAAATAAATTGGAATTACGGTTATTAAAGAAATGACAATGAACGGTATCCAAGACCAGTTATGTGTTTCTTTTATTGTAGCAAACACTTGATTTGGCTTGATAAATACATCTTTCATCGCCTGAAATGGGTTGCTGACTTGTTGCATAAAACTCCCTTATATTGTGCTTTTATTATGGCATAGTAGACTGCTGCTTTTTTAGAGCTTTATTGTTACATAAATTTTTTCATGAACGTATGTAATAATTTTTTGAATTGAGTGATTATAGATAACGTCAGTTTTTAATTAGGAATATGGAATGATAGAAATCAAGCAACTTTCGAAGAAGTTTGCTGTTGAAAACCCTAAAAAGTTAAGCGAACAAGAAAAGAAAGATCCAAGGTTAAAAGGGCGCTTTTTTCATTCGGTACAAGATGTCTCATTTAGTTGCCAAAAGGGTGAGGTTTTGGGATTGCTTGGGCCCAATGGAGCGGGTAAAACTACGACATTACGTATGCTATCTACGGCTTTGAAACCTGATGGGGGCAGTGTCGAAATAGCAGGTGAAAATGTATTAGCTCAGCCTGTTATTGCTCGTAAAAAAATTGGATTTTTATCGGGTACTACTGGGCTTTACGGTCGTTTGACTGGCCGTGAAAATATTCATTATTTTGGACAACTTCATGGAATGTCAGAAGAGCTTATCGCTCAACGTATTGCAGAGTTAGCTGATTTGTTAGATATGCATACTTTTCTAGATAGGCGCTCTGAAAACTTCTCAACAGGTATGAAACAAAAAATAGCCATAGCACGAGCTGTGGTTCATTCTCCAGAGTTAGTGATTTTAGATGAGCCTACCACTGGGTTAGATATTATGGCGACCCAAACTGTACTCAATTTTATCAGAAGGCTAAAGGCACAGGGTACCCCTGTTATTTTCTCAACTCACCACTTAGATGAAGTAGAAGAGTTGTGTGAAAAAGTCACCGTGATTGATCAAGGTAAGACCATGTTCGATGGCGATATCGACGCCTTTAAGAGTCTAGCTGATGGCTCGTTACATCAGTCATTTATGGCCGCCATCCAAACAACAGCTAGCGAATAGGGAGACAGGAATATGTGGTTAGTTTTTTTTAAAGAGCTTAAAGAGCTTCTCAGAGATCGTAAAACGTTGTTTTTTATGATTGCACTGCCGTTACTTATTTTCCCTGTTATTTTTGGTATTGCAGGTTTTGTTGGTAAACAAGCAATAGATAAGGCAGAAACCAAAATCCTTAATTACGGGATTATTGGAGCTCAATATGCTCCAGACATTGTAAAAGAGTTACAGCAACCGGATAAGTTTAATTTAATTAACATAGCTGCAGATGATGATTACAAATCCATTATTCGTAATGAAACAGTAGATTTTGTATTGGTTATCCCTGAGAACTATTCAAGTGATGTGCTTCAAAATGGACAAGCCACGATTAAATTGTACTTTAATGATGCCGGATTAAACCTAGTTTATCGCCGAGTTAATGAGATAGTAGAGAGTCAGTCAGAGCTGTTTCAGCAAAACGCCTTTGATACCTTAGGGTTAGATGGAAACCAGCAAGACGCATTAATTAAACCAATAGAGTTAGAAAAGGTAAACACTGCCGATACCCGTGAAAATTGGGGAGAAAAAATTGGAGGCATGCTGCCGTATTTACTCTTTATTTTGTGCCTGCAGGGCGCTATGTTCCCTGCGACAGATATTGGCGCAGGTGAAAAAGAGCGTGGGACCTTAGAGACTCTGCTGATTTCACCCATTGATAGAAATAAGATTGTTTTAGGTAAATTTTTAACAATTAGTTTTGCAGGCACTATGACCGCTTTGATCACGGTAGCGAGCATGGCCATTTGGGGATTGGTGCTGAGTCAAGGCATGGCCATTCAAATTGTGGCTGATTTCATGGCACAAATAGGTGTATTAGATTTTGTATTAATATTTTTAATGTTGGTCCCTGTAGTGGCGATATTTGCGGCTGTGTTACTCAGTATCTCTATTTATGCTAAGAGCTTTAAGGAAGCACAGAGTTACATGGGACCTATGATGATATTTGTTATTGTTCCTATCATGCTGTCCATTTTACCTGGAGTAGAATTAAAAGGTGGCTGGGCTTGGGTGCCGATTACTAATGTGTCTTTAGCGATGAAAGAATTGGTTAAAGGCACGATGGATTATTATCAGTTGTTTGCAATTTTTGGCTCAACTGTGGTGATCGCAGGAGCACTGTTTGCATTTTGTGTGTATTGGTTTAACAAAGAAAAGGTATTGTTTAGGTAGTACATAAGCAGATAACAGATAGCCATGCTAACTAACATGGCTTTTTTTGTTTATATTTGAGGGCAAATAGTTGCCGCAACAACACAGTTTTTACCGGATCGTTTAGCTTTGTACAACGCTTCGTCAGCCCGAGAGAAAATGCCAATTTGTGAATCTCCCTCATGATAGGTAGCGGTACCTATGCTGCTTGATATTTTATGCTTAACTAATAGAGGCTCTTTAGCAATTGCATTTCTGATACGTTCGGCTATTAAGGCATTCACATTTTCATCTGCATCGGACAGTAAACAACAAAACTCGTCTCCACCAAACCTAAAGGCAGAATCTGACTCTCTTAAGCTAGACAATATAGTGTTAGCACACGCCACTAAAACCTTATCGCCTTCGTGGTGGCCATGTGTGTCGTTAACTTGTTTAAAGTTGTCCATGTCCATTACGAGCAACCCAAAAGGTTCATGACGCCTGTCCGCTTGACTGCCTAGTCTAGCGATAGTTTCATTGTAGTTTGCTCGATTTCCTAACGAAGTTAAAAAATCTTTCATCGCAAACTGCTTCATCTTGTAATGCTCTAAAGCATTCTTAAATGGGTAGTTAAAATTCATATGCATTTGCTGCAAAATTTGCCATGCTCGAATCGATACAGGCTGGCTAAAAGTGTAATGCATAGTGGCAATGTTTATACCTAAGCGGGTACAGTTTAGCGATTTGATGTAAGGTTTTTGAGGCGTCTTGCCAAAGCATACTTGATTGTCTTCAAACTGGATCTTTAGTTCGGACAATTGTAGGGTGGTACTTAATTGTTGAAAGTACAGCTCGCTAAGCTCACTCAAGTCAATGGTTGTGAGTAATGTTTGTATGAATTGGTTGAGCTGATTATGATCGAGTTTATGCTTTGATTCTTGGCTTGATGGCTCAAGATTAAAGAATGATTCTTTCAGATCAGAATCATATACTTGATTAAGGTGCTCCACTATATTCTCCTGCCAAAAATTTGGCGAATTGCTTAACTAAATTTGCTGCTTCGCAGTCATTCAGCAAATATTGTGCCTATAGCTAATTTTGTTTGTTTTAGTTTCTTTTGGAATCGTTTTGGAAAAGGGGAAAATTTTGTCATGCATGGAAATTTAGGCAACGTTCTTATTCTAATGTCCGTGGCTGTAGTGGCCGTCTGGTTATTTAAACGAATAAACCTTCCTCCTATTTTAGCTTATTTGTTTTGTGGAATTTTAGCTGGACCAGACCTACTCTCGTTGTTTGAGCACCCCGAAGACATGCAGAATTTTGCTGAACTAGGGATAGTCTTTTTACTGTTTTCATTAGGCTTAGAATTCTCTTTACCAAAAATGTTAGCCATGCGGCATTTGGTATTTGGGGTAGGGTTAGGGCAAATGTTGCTTACCACATGTGTATTCATGGGGATCGCTTACCTCATTGGTTTTGATGTGAAAGCATCTTTGGTCATGGGTGGCTTAGTGGCGCTCTCATCAACAGCTATTGTAATAAAACAAACTAGTGATTTGGGCATTTTAAATACGCCCAGAGCACAAATCGCCGTGAGTATTCTGTTGTTACAAGATTTAGCAGTGGTCCCACTTTTAATATTGGTACCTTTACTTGCTGCGGACTCTGAACAAAGTTTAAGTATTGCTATATCTTTGGCCTTTTTGAAAGGGGTAGTAGTCGTTGGGATTTTATTATCCATTGGGAAATGGGTGCTGCCTAAAGTGTTTAGTGAAGTAGCAAGAACCAGAACGGATGAGCTATTTGTACTTACTACGATTATGGTGGCACTAATGGCCGCTGGGTTAGCTTTTTCTTTTGGCTTATCTATGGCGTTGGGCGCATTTTTAGCTGGAATGATGTTGGGAGAAAGTCAATATAAGCATCAGTTAGAGGCGGATATTAGACCTTTTCGTGACATCTTAATGGGGTTATTTTTTATTACAATAGGGATGCGTTTAGAGTTACACAATATACCGAGCCAGTTACACTTGGCGCTTGTAGGATTAGTAGGCATTGTAATAATAAAAATATTACTTATCAGAGTATCAGCCTGGATCTTTAAATTAGGTAGTCAAGACGCTTGGGCTGCAGGAATTAAACTGTGTCAAATGGGGGAGTTTAGTTTTGTCATTGCTGCTCTAGCAGTTGACCACAATCTGTTAACTTCAGAACACGGCTCTTTATTGTTAACTATAGGTGTAATGAGTATGGCCATTACTCCATGGTTAGTGGATAAAAGCCCTGCTTTGGCCAGATCACTTAGCCCAGAACCATTACCTCACTGCAAAGGCGCAGAGCAGCTTTCATCTCATGATAAAGAAATAACAGATCATGTACTTATTTTTGGTTTTGGCCGAGTAGGGCAGTCGGTCAGCAGGTTGTTAAAGATAGAAGCTATTCCTTATAGAGTGGTTGATGCTGATCCTACTCGAGTGCAAGAAAGCCAAAGTGCTGGAGAGCCAGTTTATTTTGGTGATGTTAAGCAAAAAGATATTTTACGTGCGGTTGGCATAGAGCGAGCTAAGCTAGTGTTGATTACCTTTGACCAACATGAGAAGGCCATGGCAGTCATCCAGTTAATCTCAAGTTTGTATCCTGACTTACCTGTAGTGGTTAGAACACGTAAAGACTACCGCATGGATGAACTACTAAATGCCGGTGCAACGCAGGTGGTACCTGAAATTTTAGAAGGGAGCTTAATGTTGGTAACGCAAGTGCTACAGATGTCTGGCGTTCCTATGTCACGGATCCTAAAGCGAGTGCGTAAAGAACGAAAAGGCCATTATGGTAATATGCATGGTTTTTTCCCCGGTGAAACAACCGAAATGGGCTATGCGAGGCAAGACAAATTGGAGTTCATGCATGCAGTCATTTTAACCACTAACGCATTTGCTGTAGGTAAACCATTACATGTTCTCGATACACAGCGCATGCGAGTTAGCATTAAAGGTTTAAGACGTGATAACAATGAGTTGCCTAGTCCTGATGGTGACATTGAGTTACTAGAAGGTGATGTATTAGTTATAACCGGTAAACCCCGAAGAGTAGAGCGGGCTGAACGTTTTTTACTAGAAGGAAGCTAAAAGGTTAGGGTACAGACGTCATCACAGTGTTTTCTTAAAATGATGACAGATTAGTTAAATTTGTAAATTTTTATTGCACAATAATTAAACGATATTATACTGTATGTATAAACAGTTATTTGTTGGAGGCATTATGCACAGACAACCTAATCTCAGTACTTCTGCCAATAGGTATTTTTTAGATTCACCGTGCTACCTTGATAGTGATTTATGTACCCAAGCTCAACTAAGTGTTGAGTCGGAAACAGGCCAGCATAGTGTGTTATCACGAATGGAGAATCTAAGAGCCTTTGCCAGAGTGCAGCGGAATGAGAAGTTGAAAGCTGAAGGAATGCAAACTAGTTTTTGTTTTTAATATTTGTTTGAGTTCTGGTTTTATACACAGATACTTTGCTGCGTTGCATGTTCGTCGTGAAAGTCTATTAGGTTATGTCCCTACTATTCTTAGTTGTGTTTATAGAGCCAGACTCTAAAACCTCGCATTATAAATCTGTGTTAACCAATGAAATTAGCTTAATCGGCTAATAAAGTAAGTCATTCGTCGTGAAAAGCTTTAAACTATGCGAATATTTAAGGTTACCTTAGCTAACCATTACCTAGGATTTTTATGATCAACAATGATGTGATGCGCCGAGTGCGTTATATCTTCGACTTTAACGATGCAAAAATGATAGATATTTTTGCCCAGGCTGACTATCCCGCTACCGTTGCACAATTGCATTCTTGGTTGCGAAAAGATGATGACCCGGATTTTGTTGAAATAACCGATATTCAATTTTCGTTATTTCTTAATGGCCTGATCAATACTAACCGAGGTAAGCGCGACGGAGTTGAAGCGCCTGTTGAGCGTAGGCTAACTAACAATATTATCTTTATGAAATTGAAAATAGCATTGAATATGCAAGCTGAAGCCGTGCTTGAAGCGATGGATTTAAGTGGTTTCAAAATTAGTAAACATGAATTGAGCGCGTTATTCAGAAAGCCTGAGAACCGTCAATACCGTGCTTGTAATGATCAAATTTTACGTAACTTTTTAAAGGGCTTACAGTTGAAGATACGAGGCGACGGTTAAGCCAGCATATGCTTTCTTATCTTATGAAAAACTGCCTTGATGTGTACCTATCGAGGCTTATTCTTGTGTAATAGACTCAATAACATATTATTACAGTATTACCTTTGTGCTACGTTGTTAAATAGCTAAAAAGCTCCTTAGTTCTTCTTGCCTGGTTAGGCCATCTTTCATTCCTAATTCGATAAGCTCTCGACAAAATTCTTTTTCGAACAATAAATAGCTAAGTAAACTAGTGTCAGACTTATCATGTAACCCTAACATACGCAGTAGTACTTTTATGCCAGAAGGCATTTTATGAAAATGTTTCGCTGCCATTTCGTTAAAATTAGTTGATGGATTCACCACCATGCAGTCAATGGCTTTTAGCTGAGTTTGTTGCTGTTGCTTATAGGTCATATGTGCGATGGTTTGATTTATTCTGGTTAATCGTTCTAAATCTGCATTCAGGGTGTCTGCAAAAATGGTGTCTAGCAAGTGACCAGCAATGGCTATGCTACTAGGATATTTACTTAGATCTGTGAATCGAGAGCGTTTTTCTGGTTGCTCAACCCCAATGATGAGTATTTTCTCTGCACCTAAGTGTATCGCTGGGCTAAGTGGAGATAATTGATGTACAGACCCATCACCCATAAATTCTCCCATCATTCTTACAGGTGGAAATAGTAATGGTATAGCGGAAGAGGCCATTAAATGTTCAGAGTTGAGCGTACATGGTACGCCTCGTCTTTTTTCTCTGTGCCAAGGTTGGATGTCATTTTGCCCCTGATAGAAACTAATGGAATCATGGCTTGAATAGCTAGAGGCATTGATGCTGATCGCTCGTAAGTATCCTCTGGATATATTTCGGTCTATGCGGTGGAAGTCTAGCCTTTCTCGGATCAGTCGCCTAAGAGGTTGATTATTTAATAAGCTAGAAGGGTTCTTTTGATTTTGTTCGGTCTGAAAACTACTTAAAAAATTAAGGGATAAGTGTTTAAAAACATCTCGTATGCCGCTGTCGTAGACTTGGCGAGTGTTAAAGTTTTTCCAGACCCATTCTAGTTTTCTGAGCCCTAGATGATAACAAGAGGCATAACAAGCTAAACCAGTAGCATTAATTGCCCCTGCAGAATTCCCACAAACAATAGGAAACGGTAAGCCTTGATTTCTTGGTAAGAAAGTAGCAATGGCTTTTAAAACACCTAATTGATAAGCGGCTCTGGCGCCGCCACCTGATAATAATAATGCGTATTGATTGCGGTCTGACAACAGTTTTTCCTTACAAAGTGAGGCTCAGTCCTTCTGCTGCGGCAAATAGCTGTAAGTCTGCACCGCCTAATTCTATGACATATTGGCAATGATTTTCAATTTCTTCAATTTCGTCATCAGTTCGGATATGGTCATGACTATATAGAGCCATACGTTTAGCTCTGCAACCCATTGCTAATTTGACAGCCTCTTCTGCCACTGAATGGCCCCAGCCTGCTTTTTCTGGCATGTCAGCAAGCATATATTGAGCATCATGGATCACTAAATCAGCGTCTAAGCTAAAATTAACCCAATCTAAAAAATCGGTATTTTTTTTATAAGGAGGGTACAGCTCATTATCTGTAATATACGCCACTTTTTTGCCGTCCGCTTGAATACAAAATGAACTGCCGCCACCTGGGTGATTCATAGCTAATCGGGTGACAGTAGCAGAGCCAATTTTCCAGCTGTTCACTTCTTTGTCTTGAGGCAAAATTTTTATATTAGAGCGTAAAGTTTTGTAATCGACAGGGAAATAACTACCACTCATTTGTTCAAGGATTGCGTTATGATCATTGTGAGTGGTTTGTCCTGGGGTAATTAAAATATTTCGATTAGGTTGATATATCGGAGCGAAAAATGGAAAACCTTGTATGTGATCCCAATGGTTATGTGTAATGAGCAGATGAATATCATTAGTTTGCTTGATGAGTTTATCACCTAGCTTTTTAATCCCAGTTCCTGCGTCTAAAATAATGTCTGTGCCATCATCCAAATTAATGTGTACACAAGCAGTGTTACCGCCATATTTGATAAACTCTAGCCCTGGAGAAGGGCAGGAACCCCGAACACCATAAAAGGTTACTTGCATTTATTGTCTCATTTCGAAATAGATCACATCCGTGAAGTTAAACATTATAACTAAAAGCATAGGCCTATTAAGTATAAACTTAAAATTATTCGTATGTGTTGGCGCAATTAAGTACTGACATATGAGCATTTTTTACTTAATAAAAAAGCGCCTCAAGGCGCTTTTAGTATATTTTTACAAAGTGAGGCTTTTTTATAAAGAGCTAACGAAATTAAGTAATTTGTCTAACTCAAGAAGCTGTTTCTCACCATTTCTACGATTTTTGTATTCTACTTTTTGTTCATCTAAATTACGCTCACCAATTACGATTGTATGAGGAATACCAATTAGTTCCATATCGTTGAACATTACACCTGGACGCTCTTTTCTATCGTCAAATAATACGTCAATACCCGCATCAGTTAGTTGGCTATAAAGGGCTTCGGCAGTTTCTTGAATGCGATGTGACTTATGCATGTTCATGGGGATCAACGCTATTTTGAAAGGCGCGATGGCGTCTGGCCAAATAATGCCATACTTATCATGGTTTTGCTCAATAGCAGCCGCAACGATACGAGACACTCCAATACCATAGCAGCCCATAGTGAGTATTTTATGTTTGCCATTTTCATCTAATACTCCACACCCTAAGGCTTTGGAGTATTTATCACCAAGTTGAAATATATGTCCGACTTCTATTCCACGTTTGATTTCTAAGGTTCCTTTGCCATCTGGAGATATGTCTCCCACTTCAGCATTGCGGATATCAGCTATTTCAAAGCTTTGTACATCTCGAGACCAATTTGTACCTGTATAATGGAAGTCAGTTTCATTTGCTCCGCAAACAAAATCAGCCAAATGAGCGGCATCTCGGTCAACAATAACCGGCACTTGTAAACCAACTGGACCAATTGAGCCAATTGTACAGTGTAATGTGTCTTCAATTTGTTGCTCAGATGCCATCGTTAGAGGTGCAAATACGCCTGCTAACTTCTCTGCTTTTATTTCGTTCAGTTTATGGTCGCCGCGCAATACCAGGGCGGCTAAGCCTTGTTTACCATTTTCATCGGGGGTGGCTAAAACCACTAACGTTTTTACTGATTGGTTAGCGGGCACATCCAAAAACGCTGATACAGCTTCAATTGTTTTTTGGTTAGGTGTCGCCACCTTTTCAAGAGATTTTGTGGCTGCAGGACAATCACCTTGAGGTGCAAGCCCACTTGCCATTTCAATATTAGCGGCATAGTCAGACTGATTACTAAATACAATATCGTCTTCACCGGACTCTGCTAAAACGTGAAATTCATGGGATGCACTACCACCTATTGAGCCTGTATCTGCAATGACTGGACGATAATTCAATCCAATTTTTTCAAATACATTACAATAGGCTTGAAACATAGAGTCATATGTTTTCTCGAGGCATGCTTGGTCCATATGGAAGGTGTATGCGTCTTTCATGGTGAATTCGCGACCACGCATAATGCCAAATCTGGGACGAATTTCATCGCGGAACTTAGTTTGTATTTGATATAAATTAAGTGGAAGTTGTTTATAACTATTGACTTCATTTTTGACTAAACTAGTGATGACTTCCTCATGGGTGGGGCCTAATACGAAGTCTCTAGAATGTCTATCTTTTATCCTCAGAAGCTCTGGGCCGTATTCATCCCAACGACCTGATTCTTGCCACAAATCAGCGGGTTGCACTACTGGCATTAATACTTCAATAGACCCTGCGCGATTCATTTCATCGCGCACAATATTCGCGACTTTATTTAACACACGCAAACCAGATGGTAACCAAGTATAAAGTCCTGATGCTAACTTTCTGACCATACCGGCACGTAACATTAGCTGGTGGCTAATAACTTCTGCATCGGCTGGGGTTTCTTTTTGCGTCGATAATAAATATTTACTTGTGCGCATGAACGGAAAAATCTCTAAGGGTTGAAGTGAAAAAATGGACGCCATTCTATCAGCAGCATCTCGTCTGCTAAAGCCATTATTTTACCTATCGATAAATTATTTTTGCTGAACCGTTATTACGGTATTTATCTGGTTTGAAACTCGCCATTGAATATTCAAATCATATAAGCTCATACCATATATTTTTTCTGGTTCAGTCGTCTTGTGGTATGCAGGGCGAGGGTCTTGACTTAATACTTCTTGTATTAGTGTTTTCAAATTAGGGTAGGTATGCTCTATCTTAGTAATTTTAGCCTTTGCTTCAGTAGAGAACTCAACTGTCATTGATTCGGGAGCATACTGTGCTACTTCACTGCTTGCCTGATTAATATTGTCTGCATAGGGTACATACGGTTTTATGTCTAGAATAGGAGTTCCATCTATTAAATCGACTCCGTTTACAGTTAGGCTCAACTGATTGTTGTGGTGGTGTATTGAATCAAACTCCACGACAGACATGCCAATACCATTAGGCCGAAAAGTACTGCGGCTAGCAAACACTCCTTGTTTATTATTCCCTCCTAAACGAGGAGGGCGTACCAGTGGTTTAAACCCTTGCTCAGCGGTTTTGTGAAAGTGAAATAGTAGCCATAAATGACTAAACTTTTCTAAACCCCGTAAGTAATTGGGATCGTTAAACTCTTTCTCAAAATAGATGATGCCATTGGCACTTTTGACTAAGCCTGGTTGACGAGGGATCGCGAACTTTTCTGGGTATGGTGTGCTGATTTTGCCTATAGGATTGATGGCAATATTCATGTGGTTCATTACTAGGGATTATCGATGCTCGGATTATAAGGATATAAATAAATAAAAACAGGCATAACCCTTTCATAGCAATTATATAACCCTTTGGATACCATACTTTTACTCTGAGCGATAAGGTTGTTATTTGTGTTTGAATTGAAGATCTCTAAATGTAATTTTTTATCTCATATCTTTTTGGAAAAATTGGTAAGTACTCATGGTTTACAGCGGTTTACCTTAGTTGATGACGCGCTCTATTCAGCTCAACCGGTTACTGATGGCATTCACAACGAGAAATTGTTGCCTGTGTCAGGCGATGATAAGGAGCACCATAATTTATTAATATTCTCTGAAGGTTTACATTTACAGCAATTACAATTAATTACCTTTGCGCTACAAGATTACTGTGAAGTTAATAGTTTTAAAGTAGTACAAGTTCAGGGAGTCGCTGGCTTTTCCATATGCGCTAAAGTCCTTATGAAAAAAACTGATGGTATAAAAAATAAGATAGAAGAGACAGCAAAACAATTAAGTGTTGAGCTATGCTGGTTTAAACGCTCACCGACATTGTCTGAGCCTGGGGTACTTCTTATGGACATGGATAGTACTGTCATTGCTGTTGAGTGTATTGATGAAATCGCTGAATTAGCCGGGGTAGGAGAACACGTTTCAGCCGTCACTGCCCGGGCGATGAAAGGCGAGTTAGATTTTGCAGAAAGCCTGCGTACTAGGGTGGCCTGTTTACAAGGTGCCAATGAATTAATTTTGCAGCAAGTACGAGATGCTTTACCTTTAATGGCGGGAGTGGCTAATCTTGTGTACATATTAAAAAAACACCAATGGAAAGTTGCCATTGCTTCTGGCGGTTTTACTTACTTTGCTCAATATTTACAACAAAGGTTAGGATTGGATGCCTCAGTGGCAAACGAATTAGAGATTGTTGCAGGAAAGTTAACCGGAAAAGTAAAAGGGCGCATTATCGATGCAGAAGTTAAAGCTGAAACCTTAGTCTCACTTGCCACACAATGGGGTATTCCTGGGGCTCAAACTATCGCTATGGGTGATGGAGCAAATGATTTAGTGATGATGAACGCTGCGGCCTTAGGTGTAGGGTTGCATGCTAAACCTGTGGTTCGTGAAAAGGCCGATATTGCTATTCGCCGTGGTGGTTTAGATGTTTTGTTGTGGGTATTAGCAGTGAACTAAATGGAACAGAACCTCAAAGCAAAATATTTTGAGGTTCTTTCATCTGCATTTGATTAGCCAGGCGTGTTTAACATTATACCTTTCGCCATATAAATATCATCATACATCAAACCGCCATTACCATAGGGCTTTTTAGCCGATCCTGTATTGCTAATTGTCATAAAATACCCCAAGGGTAACTCTCGTTTCATTCTAAATTTAGCATGTTCGAATACTTTCTCTTGTTTATCAAACTCTCCGCCACGAACATATAAATCATAACTTTGCCCTCCTTTGGTGTGAGGCGAGTTATTAATGACATACCATAATTCATACCATTGATTTGTTGCTAGTGGCTGAGCTGCTTTTCCAGAAGCTAAATGATGTATGTTGTGATAAGCCTTGTTGTCACCCATTACCATTAGGGTGCCGTCATTTTTAAAGCCATTAGATTCAAGTTTATCTGTTACTCGTATCATAGGCTCAAAACTGTTGTAATGGTTTTTCTCAATCTCAATAGGGGACAAGTTAGTCAAACCAAAAGAGTGGTTGTTTGGAAAATATTCTATTTTAATGCGTGTATAAAATGTATAAGTTTCACCTAGCTCAACTGCTTTTGGGAGTGGTTTTATTGTGATGGCTTTTCTGTTTCCAATGACGCCCTCTGCTGCAGGTTTTTTTAGTAGATAATGATTACTTGTCGCGTCTTCTTGGTGTACCTCTGTTATTTGAGGGGCATCTACATATGGAGACGTTTGATTGTCTGTATCCATTTTATGCCATGTATCCATAGTATGTTGCTGCTCAAAGTTATCTATGAGTAACCATGGGGATACTTTGTTTACTGAGTGACATTGGGTCAATAAAACCATCATTGAGCTACTGATTATTATTTTCAAAAAAATTTTCATCATAAGGCTTCTTTTACGTTTTTAGGAGTTGCTCTATACCCACTTGCTTTATTTTGTGGGTTGGGGGTGTTTTGTGGTTAATTAAAACGACACTTTCGGTGAACTCAAAACGTCGTAATACCTCATCAGTCACATCAATTAAATCACCCGTGCCAGACACGTTCCACAGTTGATCTTCTAGGGCTTTAGCTTTGTGTAATGCGTAGATACCCACATACTGTAATTCAGCTTGCATGGTTTCAAAATCTGGCCTGCCGGTGGGGCCAAGGAATACTTTTATCGCAATAAATTGCCCTCTTTGGAGGGCTTGGGCTATAAAATCTCTGCGGTGTTTGGTACTGGTGAATTGTTCTGAAAATACACTTTCTATTGCTTCTCTTCTTGTTTCTTGACTTGGGTCAAAAGCTACAAATAACTCTCTCATGTCGGGTTTATCACTAGGTCGCTTCGTTTTCATAGTACGAGTGATAAACTCATGTTTTGATTTATTACTTATAAATAGGGGATACAAGTCAACCATATTTGGGGCTGTCTGAAACGTTAACAAGTTATGAATTCGGTTGTTCGTTGCGCCAGTTGCCGCAGCGTCCGCTACATAATTACTGCCATCTTTACTAAGGAAAAATGCAGTATTGACTATGTTTTCTGTATAGATATTACGTAAAGCCTCGCCAATTCCCGGCACCTCCTCCTCATCTCTAAAGGACTTTAGTTTTGAGCGATTAGATTTAATCAATGCTTCAAAAAAGCGTCTGGCGGTTTTATTCTCATCAGTCACTATATTTTGTAAATGTAAAACAAAGCTGTCTTTTGAAACATTGCGGACAACATAAGGTAAATCCGATAGCTTAAATTTACTGGTAACTTTTTGTAACTGCGGAAAAGTTAAGGATATTTGCAGCTCTTCAGAAGTAGGCAAGGGGGCGTTCAATTCTACCCTTAAACCTTGTGTAGAAAAGTCTTCTGTATTTCCATCAAAAACGTTATTGGCTATTTTAACTTTTACAGAGGTGCGCAGTAAATAACGAGTCTCACGTCTTTGGTTAAAATATTTAAAGCGATAAACCGTAACCACTGCCGGTGGTTTATTCCTAGGGTGGCCAAATATTTTTAATTTTGCTAACTGTTCCCGTTTAATTATATGTTTTTGGTAATGCTCTGTACTTATGTCATCTGTGACATTGGTTAAAACTGCAATATATGACAGACTTTTTAACCTCGACATGAGACGTGGGGAAGGTTTTTGGTTTTGGTTTTTTATGTTGTCGTTGATTGAGTTAGAAATGGATAAAGGACGATAACTTTGTTGAGGATCCATTTCTGTTAACTGCAATTTATAGACACGCCAACTAACTTTACGAGACCCAAAGCCTAAGAATAAATTTTTCAAAGTAGGCTTTTGGTCTAACTCATGATGAGAAGCAGAGTAAAAGTAAATTTTGCCATCATTAATATGATTAAACACAAAAATAAATAACTCTTGTTGGCCTTTATTAAGGGACAGGGCATGTTTTAAGCGTTCTTCAGTTAACAAATATCCGATTTTTAGATCTTGTATTTCATTGGCCCAATATTGAATTTCTTCTCTATTGCAATCATTAGCCAAAGCATATCTAGGGATGTATTTACCATCCACATGGTCTATAAAAACAGGAATAGAAGCAAAGTTTGGGATGTAATATTGTTCGTAGGTTTTATTTTGAATGGCTGTGAAAGTATTGTCTAAGTTAACCTTATAACGCCTTTTATTACCATGAATGAAGTGCTCAAAGAACTTATCAAATACAGGGTTAGGGATATCAGTTTGACGCACTAAATTAATGCGTTGGTCGTGCTGAGCTGTTTCCACTTTCTTGATTACATAAGCAATACCTTGACGTTTATCTAGGGAGTATTCTTTTTCTAACCCTCTAAATTGAACCGCAAGACGCTCCCCTTCTTTTAGTAAGTGCTCTTTACTGGTTTTCACTTTTAAGCCGTTAACAGAAACATCTATCGTTGTGGCTTGTACACTTTTATTTTGACTCGTAAACATTTCAATACTAACTGAAAAGTTCATTCTTTCTTCGTCTCTTTGAGCGAAGTTACCAAATTTTAAAAGCGGAGCTCCATACGTTTCAGCAGGTTGTATTTCCTTGCGAGGGTTGTTTTTTTCATGCTTGGCCTGTTCCTGATCTTTTTTGTGCATCACCCGGTAGTTGTTTTCGGTGTTGGTAACTGCTTCATAAACTCCTATTGTGTATTCGCCAAAAATTCTAACTTGTCGTTCAAATGTTTCAATTGCTATATCATCTAAGAAGTGCTGTTTATTTAGATGTTCAAAGGATCTACATTTTCCTGAGACTAAACCTCGCAAGTCAATTAAACGCATACATGGACGTGCTAGACGCATTAATTCCATTTTAATTAAAAATCGTTTCTCTTTCGGAATTGTAGAGGCGACTTGATTAAGCACTTGATTAAACTCAGGCTCATGTATCATGGGCTTAAGTTGTTCAATAATGTTGGCGTATTGCTCTATATCTTGGCTCATGGAGTAGGAATTAACTTATAATAATTGTTATCGGTGTCATGTCAGAAAAGTTGACTGGTTTTTACCAGGCTATTTTTAACAATTCATTCTATAAAATATGATATTAAATTTGATAATCATTCTATTTAATATCTTTGCATAAAAAGACAAAAATAATATGGCGAAACAAAAAACTGCCTATGTATGTTCTGATTGTGGAACAGAGTATCCCCGTTGGCAAGGGCAATGTAACGATTGTAAGGCGTGGAATACCATCAGTGAGTTTGTACTATCTAGCAGTGCGACCACTAGTCGCAATCTAGGTGGCTATTCAGGCCAAACTCAAGCTGTGGTTGAGACGCTAGACAACATAGACTTACAAGCGCTACCAAGGTTTGCATCAGGTTATAAGGAACTAGACCGAGTCTTAGGTGGAGGAATTGTCCCAGGTTCAGCCATGTTGATAGGGGGCTCTCCAGGGGCAGGTAAAAGCACCATGTTATTGCAGGTTATGTGTCAAATGGCTAGTAACAAAAATGCATTGTATGTAACTGGTGAAGAATCTTTACAGCAAGTTGCTCTTCGGGCTCAGCGTTTAGGTTTAGCGAAAGATAAGTTGAAGTTATTGGCGGAAACGAACGTTGAAACTATCTGCCAATTGGCTTTACAGCACAAGCCTGAGTTGATGGTAATAGACTCTATTCAAGTTATGCAAGTTGCAGATGTTCAATCTGCTCCCGGCAGCGTGTCGCAGGTTAGAGAAAGCGCTGCATTTTTGACACGCTTTGCTAAGCAGCAACATATTGCCATGTTTTTAGTCGGGCATGTTACTAAAGAAGGGAGTTTAGCTGGGCCAAAAGTGTTAGAGCACTGTATTGATTGTTCAATGATGTTAGAAGGTGAAAGTGATAGTCGTTATCGCACGCTTAGAAGCAATAAAAATAGATTTGGTGCTGTGAACGAGCTCGGTGTATTTGCGATGACTGAAAAAGGCCTTAAAGAGGTGAGTAACCCTTCAGCTATTTTTTTGAGCAGAGAAGAGCAACAGTCTCCAGGCAGTATCGTAATGGTGGTATGGGAAGGCACCCGCCCACTGCTTGTAGAAATACAAGCTTTAGTAGATTATTCACAAATGGCTAACCCTAAACGAGTTGCTGTCGGCTTAGAGCAAAATCGTTTGTCTATGTTGTTAGCAGTATTGCATCGTCATGGTAGCGTACAAATGAATGACCAAGATGTATTCGCTAATGTTGTGGGAGGGGTAAAGGTCGCTGAAACTAGTGCTGATTTAGCGCTGTTGTTAGCCATAGTGTCTAGTTTTCAAAACAAAATTTTAGATAAGGAACTCATTGCATTCGGAGAGGTAGGGTTAGCGGGTGAAATTAGACCTGTACCTAATGGCTCTGAGCGAATCAGTGAAGCTGCAAAGCATGGGTTTAAGCGAGCTATTGTGCCTAAAGCGAATGTGCCTAAACAAGGTGTTGCTGGTATTGAAATTATAGGGGTGTCTCGTCTGTCAGATGCACTAGATGCTTTATAAATCGCACTCAGTACTCATTATTGAGATTTTAAAAATAGCCATTCATAAAAAGTAAGCTATATGCTTTCTAGATATAGCTCAACTTGTTGCGTTTCATAATCTAAAAGGCTGTTTATAGCCTCCATTGCATTACTTGCTATGATGAAAAAAGTATCAGAGGTTACGTTTACTTCGGTACTGTCTATAAACTCCAATTTTATAGTTGAAGTAAGATTTGAACATTCTTCTGAGGCTTTAAGTAGTAAGGTAGACTGTTTTCTCGAATGGGCTCCTTTGTTTTTGAATTGTTTAAAAACAGTAGAAGACAGTTCTGTGATTTTTTTTTCTAAATAACCTAATTTTACTTTATCGACCTGAGTACTTGCCCCCGCAGCCGCAATAGCAACTCCCATTGCTCTAGACTGCCCAATATACTCAACCGTAAAAGGTAGTTCTCTCCATAGCAATGAAATATTAGGGAGTGACTCAAAGCTGCTTTTATTGAAATGCTCGTGTTCGGCAATATCTTCAAGTAAATAGAGTAAGTTAGCTATCATTTCAGTGTGTTGTACATAACTTTTTTCAATAGATAAGTCACCAGCTGTGCTTGCCAAGCGTGGCCAATGATCAGAAAACCCAAGCCAACGTTCTTGAGTAATTATTAGTTGCTCTGCATTTAACTCTTCAATTATTGGTTTCAATTCAACCTTTATCCCAGCTATTATGGGTTTAGCTTGGGCATCACCTTGGATGTAAGCGGCGTTCTTTCCGCGGTGTTTCTGAAGCAAAGAAATTAATAATTTTATTTTTTTTACTTTAGACAAAATGCGTTTATGTTGTTGCCATTGTTGTTTTGTTTTCCAACTATTAAAAATAAGCAGTGATATAGCAATAATACTTAGGCTTATGACCATCAATGTTAGGTTCACTGAGTGATGTCCTTATTTGAAGAAGTTACGTTTTTAAGATGTCCTGCCAGTTCTGTTGTTTGTTCGGCAATTTGAGCATTGGCTTGGGCGATTTCTACCACTTCCGATAAGTGTTTTGATATCTCTTTAGTGGCTATACTTTGCTGTTCTGTATTGCTTGATATCACTGAGATTTGAAACTTAACTTGATCTGATTCTGAATAAATATCTGTTAAATTGTGTTTAGCTTCATCGGCTTTTTTTACACAAGCTTGGGTAAGTTTAAACACTTTAGACATACTCGTTTCTACACTGGCACTACGTTTCGTTACTCCTCCCATGCTGCCAATAATATTTGTCGCTGTTTCTTGGCTAACGCTCGCTAAAGAGCGTACTTCATCAGCAACTACAGCAAAGCCTCTTCCTTGCTCACCAGCTCTAGCAGCTTCAATTGATGCATTTAATGCGAGTAAATTGGTTTGCTCGGCGATCTTCTGAATATCATTAGTTAGTGTTAACACATGTTCACTACTTTTATTGAGCTCTTTAATTGCAGAGAGTGTTTGAGCTGCTTCTTGCGTGACAATATCTACCTCTGTACCTAAGTCATTTAATTGAGTGGTGCCACCTTTTGCCAAATCGCAGGCTTTTGATGCAGCACATTCAACTGTTGATATTTTTGCAACAACATCTTGCAATGAGTTACTCATTTGCGTAACTGCAGCAGCGCTTAAATTTGTAGAGTCTGATTGTTTAGCAACGTTATCTGATACTGCTAAAGCAGACTCTGTAACCTGCTTTGATGAATAGCGAATTTCTGCAACTTGTTCTTTCAGTTCCGCTATGCGCCTGTCTGCTTCTCGAACTAAAGTTTGAAATTGGTTAATTAACCCATCAAAAAAAATTGTGTTTGAGCTGAGTTCACGATAATCATGCTCTGGTTTTGCGGCTTGAGATAGCTGCACTTCAAAGTTATGTAAATCATTAGTAATGCAAAGAAACGAGGCAGTGATGAGCCAAATAACAAGCCCGCCAATAAATATATCAATAGCGTAATGGCTGTAAAACTCATTTTGAATTAAAAATAAAATAGAAAACAGAGTAATAAACCAGATACTAACTAGAGTTGCTTTTACATTCATTAGTTTGAACATCAGCATAACCGGATAACCTAATAGGTTGTTCATTACATCTCCATTTGATTAAATTAACTAATGAATAGCTAAAATTAAAGAATTTTCTTTTTAATCTTAATTAACAATACCTTACCTTTAGATAACGGTAAATAAAATTCTTTTTGAGTCAGAGGCATAAATTTTACGCGAAAAAAAAGCCAGCAAGTGCTGGCTCCTAGATTAATTTCTATATATTTAAAAGCGTTTCTTCAACGTTAAACCAAATGTCGCAGGCTCAGACATATAGGCGTTTAATTTACCATCCTGAAGCGGAGCATTGAAGTTAGTCCGATTAATATACTCTTCGTCTAACACATTACGGCTCCATGCTATTAAATCCATGTCATATTCTTCAAAGTTCATGAAAAACCGAAGGTTGACAACATTATAGGCGTCTTGCACCGCATAAGGGTCATTGCTGCCATCAAGAACCATGTCGCTAGTGTGGCTAAAGTCACCTTGTACATATGCATAGATGCCGTCAGATACTTCGAAGTCTTTCTTAACACTTAACACCGCATAATGTTTTGGCTCGCCACCAGGTCTGTCACCTGAGCGGTCGCAGAATTGGTCATCCTCATTTTGACGCCCTGGATCGTCAATACCGGTATGCCAAGTGTATGCTACCCAACAGTTTCCACCTTCGAAGGTTTTATATTCGGCATCAACAAATGCATAAGCTAAGTTAACTTCTAAATCTTCAACCGGAAGCCACGTAGCTTCTACTTCAAACCCTGATATCTCGTAGTCACCAGCATTTTGTAGGTTAAAACCGTTACCTGTAAAGGTATTCGCTTGAAAGTCTTCAACTGTAGTGTAGTGGGCCGCGGCATTCACCCTTAGGTTGTTTTTGGGGAAATCTTTTTTGATGCCAACTTCTAATGATTCTGATGTTTCTGCGTCAAATAAAGGATCAAAGCCATCAGCTATACGGTCAGTATTGGTTCCCCCAGATTTATAGCCAGTACCGTATGAACCATAAATTAAGGTGCCACGGCTAGGCTGCCAGCTTAATTTTAACGAGCCTGTAATTTGGTCATCTTCTATGGTTTCGATTATATCAGAGCGACTTGCAGTGGTTGCACCAAGCGACTGAAATCCCCAGCCCGCGGTTTGAAAGGGTAGAAGAGCTGCCATGTCTTCAGCACTAGGAGCTTGCCCCCCCGCTAATGCAGCACCAATATTGCCCGCCGCAACTCCAGCTGCTCCGGCTCCTATAATTAACTCAGTGGTACTATTAAAAAAATCAGGTGATTGACTGCCATTCGCAAGGTTTTCACTAAAAATAGTCACTAAGTCTTTTGTTTCGTCTGTATAACGTAAGCCTGCGGTTAAGGTAAGCGTGTCGCTTAACTCGTAGTCAAATTGCCCAAAAATAGCATAGCTTTCATGTTGTTGTTTGGCTTGGTGATCAAACCCTGTTCCTGCTGGTGCTGCATCTGCAACAGGAGCAACTGCGCCACCAGTGGCTGCACTGATAGCATTAATGCCAGCAAATAAGTCGTCTAATGCGCCCCCTAAAGAAGACATATAGAACTCATTAAAGAAAGTGTCAGTATATAAACTATAATCTAAGTCTAAATCCTGGGTAAAGTAATAGGCACCTAAAATATAGTTTAGGTTATCGCCAGTGTAGTCGATGCGTATTTCTTGAGAGAATGAGCTCTGTTTGGAGTCGTTGTATGTTCCGAACAAGTTGGCGTCGGTAAAGTCTGTGTCGATATTATCGAAAGACTCAAAGTTACGGTAAGCAGAAATTGAAACTAATGTATAATTTTCATCTAGTTCCCAGTCAACTTCTGCAGATAACCCTTTGTCAGTCATGGTTGACTCGGGTAAAAACGAAACGGCCACTTCTCTGTCGTAAAATGCATCACCACCGGCAAATGCTGTTCCCCCGAGTAATGGTAGCGCTAAGTCAGAGCCTATTTCACCATCAGGATTGATGGTAGCATTACTTAATTGAACTGGTGCACCACAGCAAATTTCATCAATGTCTGCATAATCAGCAATTATACGAACAGATACATCATCATTGGGGGTATATAGGGCTTGAATGCGTGCCCCCCAACGATTTCTATCGTTTAGTAAATTTTTTCCAGTTTCTGAGCCATTACCTACGCTGTCTATGGTGCCATCTCTTTGGCTACCAAAAGCGGTGATACGAAAAGCTAGGATATCATCAATGGCTGAAATTGATGCTGCACCAGATAAGTTAGTTAGTCCGTAGTTACCAACAGTGGCTTCAACAAAACTATCTCCACCATCATGGCTTGGTGCTACGGATGAAACTAATATTGCACCTGATGGTGTGTTTTTACCAAAAAGTGTACCTTGAGGACCTCGTAATACTTCAACTGCTGCCACGTCTACTAGGTTATTGATCATTGAGTTTTGGCGAGCGCGATACACGCCGTCTACATATAAGCCTACTGATGACTCAAGGCCAAAATTCTGAGAAGACGTACCCACCCCACGAATTGAAAAACTAGAGTTGGTTGCACTTTGACTTTGAAATGCTCCCAATCCCGGTACATTGGTTTGCAGGTCGTACATGTCTTTGATGACGGCTTCTGCCATTTCATCACCGGTAAATGCTGTGACCGATACAGGGACCTCTTGGAGATTTTGGGTACGTTTTTGAGCGGTAACTGTGATGGTTTCTAGAGCTGTTTCAGGTTCCGCTTCTTGAGCAAAACTGACAGAGTTATTTAACGTAAAGGTTAATCCGATTAAAGCAGCTATAGCTTTAGGTTTAAAATTTTGAGGTAACTGTTGTTTCATAGTGGCTCTCTTATTCGCTTGTGATACAAGTCTAGTTTTCACTTTCTACTTGAGATTTTTGATACTCGAATCAACTTCAGCTTCATTGCTCTTTCAGATTCACTCATCAGACCTGTACCTTATCAAGCTTACTTGTGAAAAGTAAATGTTAAGTTCTATAAATGTTAATAATATTATTTTGGATTAACTAATAAGTTACATTTATCGGAGTTAGAAAACATCCATAAAAGCTAGTGAGGCATTAATGAAAACTAGTGGTTGCTTATAGAGTCACTATTTCGTTGGTTTCACTATAATTTAAATAAATGAATTTTAATTAAAATAATAAATTCAACTAATAATTATATAGAGAATAGTATCTAGTGAATTAGAGAACATTAGTTGGAAATCATGTGGCTGAGTTTTACATAGCGCGTCATGGACAAGCGTCTTTCGGAGCAAAGAATTACGATAAACTTAGTGAGCTAGGGCATCATCAAGCTAAGTGGCTTGGCAGTTACTTTCGTCGGAAAAACATTGTGTTTAGTCAAGTCTTTAGAGGCGATATGGTTCGCCATAAGGAAACAACGGAAGGCATATTTTTAGAATCTGAAAAAAAACCTAAGGAAACAATAAACCTTGGATTTAATGAGTTTGACTTTGAAAATATCGTTCAGGCCTATTTATCACTTCATCCCGAACAAACGTTAACCGCTGACGCAGAGCCTACGTTATTTTACCGATTACTAAAGTTTTCAATGTTGTCTTGGTCACAAGATGCACTTCCTCATGATTGCCTCAACGAAACATGGAGTGATTTTAAAGCGAGGGTAGGTAACGCATTGGATCTTGTCTGCAAAAGCCCATCAAAACAACCTATTTTAATTGTAAGTTCTGGTGGCGTAATAGCCATGCTGCTCAGTTTGGTCTTGGAGTTACACACTCATCATGTAATGGAGCTCAATATGCAAATAAAGAATTCCAGTTTTAGTCACTTTTACTTCAACAAAAATGCTGTGCGATTGTCTAGTTTTAACAATGTCCCACATCTGGAAAACTTGCATAAACCAGACGTCATCACCTTTAGTTAAAAGGAAAATATTATGAATTTTGAATATTCAAGTAAATCTCAAGAATTGATTCAGCGTTTAGAACGTTTTATGGAAGAACATGTATACCCTATAGAACAAGAATATATTAACACTCTACATAATAGTCAGGAGCGCTGGACAACGCCTCCTATTATGGAGGAGCTGAAACGAAAAGCTAAGAGCGCCGGTTTGTGGAATTTATTTTTACCTAAAGATTATCTACCTTATGGTGCGGGGTTGAGTAACCTTGAATATGCTCCGCTGTGCGAATTAATGGGCCGCTCATTGTGGAGTGCTGAAATCTTTAATTGTAGTGCACCAGACACCGGAAATATGGAAGTGTTGGCACGTTATGGCTCAGAGGAAGATAAGCAAAAATGGTTAATACCTTTACTTGAAGGTGAAATTCGTTCTGCTTTTGCGATGACAGAGCCAGCGGTTGCCTCATCTGATGCGACTAATATCGAAACCTCTATTCAAAGAGATGGTGATGAATACGTGATTAATGGCCGCAAGTGGTATACCAGTGGCGCGATGAATACGAATTGTAAAATTATGGTGGTGATGGGCAAAACCGACCCAAGTGCGCCCAAACATCAGCAACAATCTCAAGTTTTAGTGCCTTTGGATACCCCCGGGGTTACTGTGGTTAGGCCTTTGGCTGCTATGGGGCATTATGATGAACCCATTGGCCACGCAGAGATCTTGTTTGAAAACGTTAGAGTGCCTGCTGAAAATTTACTCGTTGGTGAGGGTGAAGGGTTCGCGATTGCGCAAGGACGTTTAGGACCCGGGCGAATTCATCATTGCATGAGACTTATAGGGTGTGCGCAGCGAGCCTTAGATATGGCGTGTGAACGGGTTGAATGTAGAGTTGCTTTTGGTAAGCCCTTGAGTAAACAGCAGTCTATCAGAGAGCGAATTGCACAAATGCACTGTGATATTGAGCAAGCAAGGCTTCTGACATTAAAAGCTGCCGATAATATGGATAAACACGGTAATAAGGTGAGTAAGAATATAATTGCGGCTATAAAAATTGTTGCTCCAACTATGGCATGTAAAGTCATAGATCAAGCTATTCAAATGTTTGGTGCAGGCGGAACCAGCCAAGATTACGTGTTGTCTGCGACTTATGCTTACGCGCGAACTATCAAGCTTGCTGATGGTCCAGACGAAGTTCACATGATGCAATTAGGGCGTAACTTGATTGCAGAAAAAAATGCGTAGGCCTGAAATATTAATGAGTAATTTAAGGATCTTATGATGAGCAATATTGCCACTGTAGATAAACTAGACGAGCTAAAACTCACTGAATATTTAACCCAGCATATTGATGGCTTTAGTGGTCCATTGAAAGCCACTAAGTTTGCTGGGGGGCAGTCTAACCCTACGTTTAAACTAGAAACGCCTAAAGCTACCTATGTGCTTAGACGTCAACCTCCAGGCAAGCTGCTTAAGTCTGCCCATGCCGTAGACCGTGAATATCGAGTGCTAGATGCGTTAGTAGATTCTAGTGTTCCTGTCGCTAAGGTCTATCACTTCTGCGACGACACGTTCCTAATTGGCAGTATGTTTTATGTGATGGAATATGTTGAAGGCAGGGTGTTTTGGAACAGTGCGCTTACAGAAATTTCAGGTAACTCTACCCGTACGCAAATGTATCAAAATATGGTCGAGGTTATGGCTTCGCTGCATAGTGTCGATATAGAAAAAGCAGGGCTACATGATTACGGAAAACCAGGAAATTATTTTGAACGCCAGTTTAGCCGCTGGAGTAAACAGTATCAGTTGTCTATAACCCAGGATATCCCAGAGATGGATAAGCTTATTAGTTGGCTTGAGAAAAACCTACCCGCTGACGATGGCAAAGTGTCTTTGGTGCATGGCGACTATCGTATGGATAACTTGATGTTTCATCCGAGTGAGCCAAAAGTTATTGCTGTTTTAGATTGGGAACTATCAACTCTAGGGCACCCTTATGCTGATCTTGCTTATCAATGTATGCAATTACGCTTGCCAGATAATCTTGGTAAGGCCACAGGGCTTGGTGGTATTGACCGAGCAAAATTAGGTATACCTGATGAGGCTGATTATGTTGCTAGCTACTGTGATTTGATGGGTATCGATAAAATCGAAAATTGGAATTTTTATTTGGCATTTAGCTTTTTTAGGTTAGCTGCGATTGCTCAGGGTGTAGCGAAGAGAGCTGAAGATGGCAATGCTTCAAACAAAGAAGCACAAGCAGTGGGAGGCATGGTAAAGCCTCTTGCCCAATACGCCTTAGAATTAACCTGGTAAGAATTAGGAATATGTAATGAAAGCAATTGTGTGTAATGAATTTGCTTCTGTAGAAGCGCTACAGTATCAAGAAGTTCCCGAACCTAAAGCCAAAGAAGGGCAAGTGGTAGTCGACATTAAAGCGGTGGGAGTGAATTTTCCTGATGGGTTACTAGTTCAAGGGTTATACCAAATGAAACCGGCTTTCCCATTTATACCTGGCAGCGAAGTGGCCGGTGTTATCAGTGAAATCGGTGAAGGGGTGAGCCACTTAAAAGTAGGGATGCGTGTTATCGCCCTGTGTATGCTCGGAGGCTATGCTGAAAAGGTGGCATGCCCTGCGACCCATGTATTACCCATACCTGATGAAATTCCAGATGAAGAAGCTGCAGCTTTAGTTACAGCACATGCTACTGCTCATCATGGATTAAAACAAAGAGCGGAAATAAAGCCAGGCGAAACCCTACTGGTCACTGGAGCTGCTGGTGGCACTGGATTAGCTGCAGTGCAAATTGGTAAAGAAATGGGGGCAAAGGTGATTGCTGTTTGTTCTACCCAAGAAAAGCTAGATATCGCTAAAGCGAACGGCGCTGATATTCTGATTAATTACACCAACACTGACCTGAAAACGGCTATTAAAGACGTCACAAATGGCAAAGGTGTTGATGTGGTTTATGAGTGTGTAGGTGGTGATACGTTTCATGCTTGTTCACGAAGTATGGCTTGGAACGGTCGCTTGTTGGTGGTGGGCTTTGCTGGCGGAACCATACCAGAATTTCCCGTAAATTTATCTCTAGTTAAAGGTTACTCGGTAGTTGGAGTATTTTGGGGTTCATTCACCCAGCATCAACCACAAGACTTTGCTGCAAATATGAAAGAGCTGTTAACTTGGTATGTGCAAGGACACGTAAAAGTAGTGGTAGATGAAGTAGTACCGCTTAAAGATGCCAAATTAGGCCTAAATAGGGTCATGAATCGAGAAGTAAAAGGTAAAGTTTCACTTAAGCCGTAAATCAAGAAATTTGAAGTGAAAAAAAGGCCTCAAATGAGGCCTTTTTACGGCATATTACTCAGTTAAAAGTACTACACCCACCATGTTGAACTGCTAGTCCATGGTAGAACGAACTTGGTTCAAATAGCTAAAAGCGGTCGTATAAAGCTGCACTATTTAATATTGTAGAGCGGGGTAAGTTTTTGCCATCACTACAAGAAATATTAGCGTAGAAATGCTCTTTCAGTTTTAATTTAAAATCGGGCTTCACGGATTTTATTTTTTTACCTAGTTCGCCTTTGTTATCTGTCTTCACTATGGTGCAGTTGTTTTCAAATGTTTCACCAATATTAGCATGTGCATAACTGATACTTAGCACAGACATACAGGCAATAGTGATAGACATTCTGACTGTTTTCAACATGGCTAGCTCCTAGGATTTTTTATTTCAATTGTAAGTTGAAACGCTTTATCTTTTCGATAGATCGATTAAAGCTCAAATCACAAGATTTAAAAATCTATATGAAAATACATAGGTATGATGAAATATAAGATTGTTAATTTTTTAGCGATAACCACGTGGCAGTGTACTTTTAATTTACAACCTCCAAAGTCTTATACTGCAAAGGCTATGGTTAGATAACGGACACTAACTCATCGTTATTTAAAAATGTTAAAAACTCGCTGCTACTTTAATTGTGAGCGAGTTATGCAGCAATATTGTAAACACCATGTGATGTATTACAGAGAGTAAAACACCACTGAAATTTGACTATTAAGAATATTTTTGAGTAGATGAATTGATAATACGAACACCAACTCCTAACACATCAAAATATCCACAAAATTCGAAAAACTCAGGAAAGTCACTGAATGAAAAATATAGTATTAAATAACTTTAATAATGCTTGTTTACATCATGGTTTACGACAATTGATGGTTAGTTTCTTGATTATGCTGTGTTGACGAGGCTCACCTTGAAGTTGGGTTGACAACTCAGAGTCTTCGCCTTTGTCTGCTGTTAACAGTGCTTTATGTTTACCTTTTACATCACCTTTTTCAGATATAGCCCAAAGTTGCTTTGCAAACTCTCTGAGATCTTCTGTAGTAGCATGAATAAATATTTCTTCTGCTTTTGAGTCTTTTTCTACGGTTATCATATTGTTCCTAAGGTTTCATAACGCTAGATAAGTTTGCAATGAGTTTATCATGATACCCACTACAAAAAGGAGAAAAACATACAGTTTCCCTCAAGGTTTATAGGTTTCAAACAATCATGAAATAGGGCCTTCTCCAAATCTTAATCGCTTTAATCTCAAGCGCTTATGTGACAAAGGGGGCTGAAATTTTATATTATTTAGTCAGCGGCAAGTAGTGCTTTAGGCATAGATGCTAATAAAGAACTTCAACAGCGCCTCTCTATTTTTTAAGTAATCAAAAACTGAAATCAATTAGAAGAATGACTAAATGAAAAACGTTGTTTTGCCCAATTTCTAGAATGAGGGTGTTTGTTATAGACAAATCACATATCGATTTAGCCGGAAAATTATTGTAGTCGGGTGTAATACATAATTTGAAAGTACGGCTAGTGAAGTTATAGCTATACAGTCAAGGGTAAAGCATTACTTAAGGTGTTTAAACGCCACCTAACGATAGCAACCTAATGTTAGCGGGAGAGCTGGTCTTAACCAGAGGTATAGAGATTATTAGAATCCTCACAAGAAAAAATACTATTTAAAACCTGAATATATTCTGAAAGTAGAGCCATTAGAAAACGAGTGTATGGGCAACGATTCTCTTTAGCAGAATAAGAGAATATAAAAATATGCCAATGTAGTTGAAAGTTATAAGGGTGATTGCCTGTCTTCGTTTCGTACAAGTAGTTCAAATAAACATCAAAACACATAGTCCTACATCTTAATGACAGGCTAGAAGGGTAAAAAGTGGAACGACATAATGTAATAGTATTAACAGGCGTAGTGGGTTTAATGGCTGCCATATTAGTAGGTGCGGGAGAATTTTTACTGCATTTTGACCCTCTTGCTAGATATTCTGAAACACATTATGACTTCATGTTAGCGACGTCTGACGCTCAACAGACCATTGGGCATTTCTTAGGGGTCCTTGGTGCTCCTCTTTACGTGGTGGGATGTTGGCATATTTATCTTATGCTTAAACCCGCAAACGCAACGTTGGCTTTTATTGGGTTCTTACTTGCTGCATATGGATTTATGATAGGAGCCGACTGGATAAGTTCACGGTCAAGTATTGGTGCTTTAGTTCATGCTAAAGAGCAAGGTTTAGACGTAGAGCATTTAATTAAACTCTATCAGCTTCGTTATGAAAACTTATTAACTGTTACGCGAATTACCACTCTTGCCATATCTATCATATTTGCTTATTTGGCCTTTACTGGCAGGTCAAATTATCAAAAGTGGCAAGCCTTATTTAGCCCTATTGTTTTGCTACTTTTATCTTTTATCGTTTACCTAGTTGCTCCTTCAATTGGAAAATACTTAATGCCAATCGCACTGAATGTTGGGTTTGGTTTATTTTTTATCATGTCGTTAATTCAAACAAAAAAACAAACTGCGCTTAGATAGCGCTAGAGGAATGTATGAAAAAGTTATTACTAGCGCCCGTCGTTTTGGTCGCAATTATATTAATTGTGGTTACAACACGATTCACCTTAGACAAAAATAACCCTTATGAAATTTCTACGGAAGGTGTATTGATACCAGAGTTTGATTCATACTTTTTAGATTTTGACCAAAAGCTAAAAGATAGTGAATCGCTGCCTTTTACCGCCAGTGCAATTATAGATATCGACAATGATGGTAAAGAAGAGTTGTTTATTGGTGGTGGCCCTAATCAAAAAGATATTGTGTTTGGCTTTAAGCAAGAAAAATTACAACCATTAGGCTTGGAAATCATCAGTAAACCAGACTTAAAAGATGCCACGTTCGCAGCAACGGTACTAGACGTAGACGGCAACGGCTTTTCTGATTTAATTGTTACTCGTACTACAGGTATTTGGTTATATTTAAATGAATCTGGCCAATTTAAAGCTCAAAAACTTGATCTTCCTCTTCCAAGTGACACCACTCCTTTATCTGTCGCTGTCGCTGATATCAATAGGGATGGCTATTTTGATATGTATGTATCTGGGTATATCAAAAAAGAGCTAGTTGAAGGGCAGAATATATTTAACAAACAGGGCTACGGCGGTGACAGCGTGATGTTACTGAATAATGGTGACAATTCTTTTTCTGATATTACCGATGCTTCTGGTTTGAGATATAAGCACAATACATTTATGGGTATCTTTGTTGATATTGATAATGATGGTTTAGAAGACTTAGTTGTAGCTCATGATACTGGTCATGTCAAAACCTGGAAAAACTTGGGTAATAACAAATTTAAAGATCATGTTAACCCAAATAGTAGCGAGTACGGCTATCCTATGGGAATTGCGGTAACTGATCTTGAAGATGACGGGTTTGCAGATTTCTTTTTCTCTAATGTCGGCAGTTCTGCTCCTAGCTTCCTTGCTAAAGGTGACTTACGAGACGATCAAATATTCAATCCCAAGTGGATTATGTTCAAAAACAAAGGTGGTTTTGAATTTGATGATGTTGCTGAGCAAGCTAAAATTGCTGATTTTGAATTTTCTTGGGGAGCTATCTTTGAAGATTTCAACCTAGACGGGCTAGATGATTTAGTGGTGTCTGAAAATTATATTGGTTTCCCCCCGCATCGCATCCCTTTATTTAGACTGCCAGGGCGGTTTTTATTGCAAAAAGAAGACGGGCAGTTTGTTGATACTGGCGAGGCAAGTGGAGTGATTAATAAAGGGTATAGTATTACGCCAATCACAGCAGACTTTAACAATGATGGTTACCCTGATGTAGTACACATAAATATAGCGGGTAAATCTCAAGCTTTTATCAACAAAGGTGGCGATGCTAATTTCTTGAAAGTAAAACTTCCTGATACTGTGAAGTCTGTAGCAGCAAAAATCACTGTAAAAAGAAGCGATGGAAAAATACTGCGCCGAGATTATGTATTGGGAGAAGGTTTAAATTCTGATCAATCACATACTCAAATATTTGCTTTAGGTAGTGCAACTGCTACTGAAGTTAGTGTGCAATATATCAGCGGTGAGCAAGCAGCACAATCAGGAAGCTGGGTGAACTCAACGGTTATCTTTTAGTGCCCAATAATTTAACAACATTGCTCCACATTTCATTAGTAATGCTTATTATTTTTGGTTTGTGGGGTGGCTTAAATATATCTTTGTTAACACTTACAAAAGAAGCGCCATGCCCGAATGCATTAGGGGTACCTATTTGCTATTTAGTGAGCCTAGGTTATTTAGTGATGTTTGTTAGCGCGTTACTTTTAAAACACAAGTTTGCAAAAAAACTGTTCTATGCAGGATGGGGTAGTGTGTTTGTTATTGCATTCATTGGTGTTGTGTCTGAAATATCAATTGGTAATGTGTGCCCAATAAATAACTCGGGAATACCCCTATGTTATTTATCTTTAGTGTTCTCAGTCATAATCGTTATTTTGTATCGGCTCGTCATATCGAGGATTCAAAAACAAAAATCATTGTTTAAAATATAGCTGAAATCAAGTAGGTAACGCCATAAGACAACCGGTGTCACCTGCTTGTTTTGTTTTTAGTGGATATTTGACTGTCGTCGGTTGTGGGCTAACTGGCCGTAAGCAAAAAATACTCAAGAAAATGTAATAAAAACGCTACTTTAACTTAATTTAAGAGTGGCGATATTGGTTGTGTTTTCTAATTTAAAAACAGTTTAAACTGATTTTTTGCTGTTTTAACACCTGAAAAAATTTGCAATTACTCAATCTCACTAACCTCTTTTTTGTTAAAAACGAAAAACAAACATAATTTGAATTCGATATGAAAAATAAACTAGTAATCCTTGTTAGCATTCTACTTTTAATATCTTGTGACCAAGCGTTAGATGAAAAATATAATGCAGAAGATAGTTTTGTAAAATGGGTTAATGACAAGCAAGTGCCTATAACATCACTAGGAAACAGTACAGACAACCATGATTTAGATCTGATTTTTAAGGATATCGATAATTACAAAGTGGTCGCGCTCTCTGAAGGGTTTCATAACAGTAAAGAAATGATGCAATTACATGAGCGTATGATCAAATATCTCGTAGAGAACCACGGTTTTAATACGGTTGCCACTGAGACTGGTTTGCCAGAATCTCGACTTATCTATAATTATGTTCAAGGCAGCCCTCAGCCAGAAGGTATGTGGAAAAATGGCTTGAATAGTGTGTACAGTGAATGGAAAGAAGCTCACGACTTAATAGAATGGATGCGCAGTTATAATTTGGCTAACAATAGTGAATTAGAATATTTTGGCATCGACATTGGCGGGTTTTATGACAACTGGGAAAGACCATTAGAAAAAATCATTGCATATCTTGAGCTTGTTGACAGTGACTACAGTTCAAAAATAAGTGCTGAGCTTTCTCCACTTATCAAAGATTTAAAAAAGAACGCTAGAGTTAATTACATAAATAAATTAACCCAAACTCAACGAGATGATTTGGCACGTGTTTTAGACGAAATGGTAGCGCACTTTACAGCTCAAAAAGACAGTTTTATTGGTCTTAGTGATGCTAGGGAATATCAGTGGAATCGACAAAGCGCGGTTGCAATGCAACTAGCAGAAAACTATTACAGAAACTATATGGACCAAGTTTATTCTGACACAAGCAAGTATGTAGGGCTCAATGGCAGAGAGATAGCTATGGTAACTAATCTTAATTGGATTTTAGAACAGCGTAAGGATGCAAAAGTCATTTTGATTAACCATGTATTGCACACTCAAACTGCAACAAAGCTTCAAAATGGTTATTTGGGGCATTTTGTGCCAGCAGGTCAACTGATCAAAGAAGAGCTAAAAGACGATCTCTTTGTCATTGGTATGGCTTACGGCAAAGGAGAGTTTTGGAATAACTGGCAAAAATCAGAGAACCGCTTTGTAGATAAAATTCCAGCGAGCCGAGAGAATGAAATAGAACAAACACTTGGAAGAGTGGAGTCAGAAAATTATTATATTAATTGGGAACAGGCTCCAGAGGGCCCTGCACAGTGGTTGGATTCATCATTTTTATTACGTGAAAATGACTACTTTATAGAGTTAAAACCGAAAGAATGGAACGCTATTATTTACCTTGATAGTGTTAGCCCAGCTACACCCGCCAATTTAGCCAATTAAGTAATCACAAAATCTGATGGGCTAAAGCCCAACCTACAAAAAAGAAGACAATTGTTGGCGGGTTAAAAAATTATCAGATTTACATGGGCAGGCATAATTATTACTAAAATTATTTTGGCTCAAAAGACTAATGAAATGACGGTGTAATGATATCAAAGCCATGGATGGCATAAGCGCAGTGCACAGGTAAATCCAGTGAGTTATCTCAGTAGGCTCAACTCATATCTCAAACTAAACGCTAAAATCAAAAAAGCGAAGCCTAGGCTTCGCTTTTTATAATCAGTTTACTCGCTTAATGAGAGTGAATTACTTGCTGTGTCTCTCTTTTAACACGTCAACCACATCTGACAAGTTCAAGTCACTGGCTTGAAGCAATACAAGTAGGTGATATAGCAAATCGGCTGACTCATTTTTTAGCTCATCTAAGTCTTTTACAGTGGCGGCAAGGGCGGTTTCTACGCCTTCTTCACCTACTTTTTGTGCAATGCGTTTTATGCCTTTGCTAAACAAGTGAGCGGTATAGCTAGAGTCGGCATCGGCACCTTTACGTGACGCAATCACTTGTTCTAATTCTGCGATAAAACTGACATCGGGAGACTTGCTGTCGAACCAGCAGGTTTCTGTGCCTGTGTGGCAGGTTGGGCCTACTGGGTTAACTAAGGCAAGGATTGAGTCATAATCACAATCGCAGGTGATTTCAACTAAATTTAGACTGTTTCCAGACTCTTCACCTTTGGTCCATAGGCGCTGTTTTGAGCGACTAAAGAAGGTGACTAACCCTGTGTCTAGGGTTTTGTCTAGGGCATCTTGGTTCATAAACCCCTGCATTAATACTTTGCCGCTTATGGCATTTTGTACGATACAGGGCATAAGATTATCCATTTTATCCCATGCTAATTTTTCGACATTCTGCTTTGTAATAATCATCTTAATCTCTTATGGCGACTTGCTGTTGGCGCAAGTAGGCTTTTAATTCTGGAATGGGAATAATACCTTTGTGAAATACCGATGCGGCGAGTGCGCCATCAACATCGGCCTGCTGAAATACATCGGTGAAATGTACTTTTTCACCAGCACCACCTGAGGCAATCAAAGGTACGCTGCAATTGGCGCGAATCGTTTTCAATTGCGCTAAATCGTATCCTTTACGCACACCATCTTGGTTCATGCAGTTGAGTACAATTTCACCGGCACCACGCTGTTGTACTTCTTTAACCCAATCGGCAGTTTCCCAAGCGGTGACTTGAGTACGGCTTTCGTCACCAGTGTATTGATGCACTTGGTATTTACCGGTTGCTTCGTTGAAAAAGCTATCTATGCCTACTACTACACACTGCTGACCATAGGTGTCATGCAAGCGTGTAATAAGCTCAGGATCGGCTAGTGCAGGGGAGTTAACCGATATCTTATCTGCACCCATTTCAAGTATTTTACCTGCGTCGGCCACGGTCTTTATGCCGCCAGCCACACAAAATGGAATATCAATGACTTGCGCAATGCGCGTAACCCAGCTTTTGTCGACTACGCGTTGGTCACTTGAGGCAGTAATATCATAAAATACTAATTCATCAGCCCCTTGCTCAGCATACTGTTGTGCCAATGGCACTATGTCGCCAATAATTTCGTGATTGCGAAACTTGACTCCTTTGACTACCTTGCCGTCTTTTACATCTAAGCAAGGGATAATACGTCTAGTTAACATAACAGGCCTTATTTAACTCGGGTTAACCAATTGTGAGTGTCTGGCGCTTTACCCCATTGGATATCATTTAGCGCTTGGCGTAATTTTTGGGTGATAGGCCCATGTTCACCGCTACCTACTGTGTGCTCTTTATCATTATGAATTAAGGTGCCTACAGAGGTTAATACTGCAGCGGTGCCCGACAGTGCTGCTTCTACGCCAGGTTTTGCTGCTCGTTGTAAAAGCTCTTCAACACTTAATTGGGTCTCGGTGACTTTCATCCCAAGATCTGCGGCTAAGGTTAAAATAGAGCTACGAGTAACACCGTGTAAAAAGCTAGAATCGAGTGCTTTAGTGATGATTTCGTTGCCGTCTATTAATAAAAAGTTAGCCGCGCCAGTTTCTTGTACGTCGCCGTTAGGGCAAAACAAAATTTGGTCGGCTTGAACGTCGTTTTTAGCCGCAATAATGGGCCCTAGTGCACTGGCATAGTTACCACCGCTTTTTATCATGCCCATGTGCGGCGCGCAGCGCATGCCTGTCTCGTCAAGCAATACTCTAAGTGGCTTAGCGCCGCCGGCAAAGTAGTCACCTACAGGTGAAATAAGCACATATAGCATGGAATTAATGCTTGGGGCTGCTGCTTTACCTATGGCCGCTTCGGTACCAATATGGGTTGGGCGAATATACATTGACCCCGGAGGCTCAGGAATGTCGTTACTGTATTGGCTGACTATGTCTAGGATCATTTGCGATACTTGAGACTGGTCGATATTGGGCAAAGATAGCAAACGGCTGCTTTGATCAAAGCGATTAAGGTTTTGATCCATACGGAAAATATGCACACTGCCATCGGCATGTTTAAAGGCTTTAAGACCTTCAAAACAGGTGCTTGAGTAATGTAATACGTGAGCGCCGGGATGTAATTGAATGCTATCGGAGTCAACAATTTCAGATGTGCTCCATTGATTATTTTCAAACGTAGCCAGAGCCATTTTAGGCATAAACACTGTACCAAAAGCCGCCATGATAATTTCCTAATTCGTTATATATAAATTTGTTGTTCGCACGTTTTATTATAAAGCAATCTTGGTTTTACTCGTTAGTATTCCAACATGCTATTGCTTGTTCTACTGTAAACTTACCTTCTAATAAGGCGCGGCCTAAAATAACACCGCTTACGTTAGTGGGTTTAAGCACTGCAATGTCATCAAGCTTGCCAATACCACCAGAGGCTTGCCAACCTACCGTTGGAAACTGTGCTGTCATTTCTGTATAAAGTTGGTGATTTGAACCTTGCAAGGTGCCATCACGGCTAATATCTGTGCACAGTACATGTTTAGCACCCACTGATAAAAAGTCTTCGAGTAAAGCCTCGATAGATACCCCTGAGTTTTCTTGCCAACCATGGGTGGCGATGAACTTGTTACCAGACTCATCAATATTAATGTCTAGGGCTAATACTATGGCATCTGCGCCATATTTAGTGATCCAGCCTTTTACTAGTTCAGGCTCTTTGACTGCCAATGAGCCAATTACCACGCGCTTTACGCCTATCTCTAATAATTGTGCTACGTCTTGCTCGCTACGAATACCACCGCCTGCTTGAAACTGCATACGTCCAGTGGCAACCATTTTAGAGATTAAGTCTAATTGGCGTTTACTGGTATCTTTGGCACCTGTTAAATCAACAATATGTAACCATTTAGCGCCTTGGTCTGCGTAGCTATGTACGACATCAATAGGGTCTAATTTGTATTCTGTTTTCTGTTCGTAATCGCCTTGATATAAACGTACGACTGAACCTTCAATTAAATCTATGGCTGGGATGATCATCTTTATTTATTACCCTTTTTCATTCGCTGGTGTTTATAACTCAATGAAATTTTTCAATAGCTGCGACCCTACATCACTTGAACGCTCTGGGTGAAATTGCACACCAAAAAAGTTGTCTTTGTGAAGGGCGGCCGAGAAGTCCATGCCGTATTGGCAGCTTGCCATAGTAAAGTCTGATATACCGACTGCAAAACTATGCACAAAGTAAAAGTAACTGTTTGCATCTATGCCTTTAAATAAAGGGGCATCGGCCACAGGGGTGACGGTATTCCAACCCATGTGGGGTAAGCGTAACTCGCCTACTTGCATACGTTTTACTTGGCCAGGTATTAAACCTAGGCAGTCTGTGCTCTCGGTTAAGCTTTCTTCTGATGTTTCAACCATCAGTTGCATACCTAAACATATGCCAAGCACCGGCTGGGTTAGCTCTTGTACGCAGCTAACCAGTTGCTTTTGTTTAATGCTAGCCATAGCCGCATTGGCACTGCCTACGCCGGGCAAAAATACTTTGTCGGCAGTTTCAATGACTTGGGTGTCATCACTTACCGTAACTTGTACCCCTAAGCGTTCAACGGCGAACCTTAATGATGAAATATTGGCGCAGCCTGTGTTGACTATGACTATTTGTTGAGCAGGCACTTTTTGTATTGGCATAGTTACAATGCCCCTTTACTGCTAGGTAAGGCTTCACCTTGTTTATGAATTGCTTGGCGTAACGCACGGCCAAACACTTTAAATAAGCTTTCGACTTGATGATGCGCATTGCCTTCTGTGGTAGATAAGTGCAACGACAGCCCCATAGCTTGTGCAATTGAGTAGAAAAAGTGAGGTACCATTTCGGTTGCCATTTCGCCTACTTGGTCACGGCTAAATTCAGCTTCAAATTTTAGGTGAGGGCGGTTAGAAATATCTAAAATACATTCTGCGCGGCACTCATCCATAGGTAGGGCAAATCCAAAACGGCCAATGCCGCGCTTATCGCCTAGGGCTTTTTTCATGGCTTCACCTAGGGCTAGAGCGGTATCTTCAACACTGTGATGGTCGTCAATGTGTAAATCGCCATCAGTGGTTAGGGTTAATTCAAAACCACCGTGAGTGGCGATTTGATCTAACATGTGATCAAAAAAGCCTAGACCAGTTTCAATGGTTGATTTTGCACTTGAGTCTAAATCAACAGTGACATTAATGTTGGTTTCTGAGGTTTTACGGACCACAGTGGCCACTCGGCTTGATGCAAGTAGCTGCTTTTCTATGGCTAGCCAGTTGTTATCTTGTGGGTGATATTTAATGCCCACTATGCCCATGTTTTCTGCAAGCTGCATATCTGTATCACGGTCGCCAATCACAAATGAACGAGTAAAGTCGACTTTGCCTTGTTGCAAGTAGTCTTTTACCAACCCCAGTTTAGGTTTACGGCAGGTGCAGTTGTCTTCGTCAAAGTGAGGGCAAATGAGTATGTCGTCAAACACCACACCTTGGCTGCTAAAAAAGTCCATCATTTTATTGTGGGGTAAATCAAAGTCAGCTTGAGGAAAGCTATCTGTGCCCAGTCCGTCTTGGTTAGATACCATTACAAGGCGAAAGCCGTTTTGTTGTAATTTGAGTAGTACTGGCAAAACTTGTGGTTCGAAAACCAGTTTTTCTAAGGTATCAAGTTGTTTGTCGATAGCTGGCTCTTCAACTAAGGTGCCGTCTCGGTCGATAAAAAGAATAGGCTGTTGACTCATGCTAGTGGTTCCTGCTGTGCAAAAAATTCTGTCATTAACGAAAGAAGTTTTTCATTTTGTTGTTGATTGCCAAGGGTAATGCGTAGGCAATTCTCTAAATTAATTTGTTTGGACTGGTCGCGGATCAACACTGAGTTGGCAACCAAGTAGTCCATTAGTGCTTGTTTGAGCGGGTGACGAAACAATATAAAGTTGGCTTTGTCATCTCCCACAAGTGTTACTTCAGGAAACATTGCCAGTTGTTGTTTCAACGCTTCTTTTTGAGTGTGGAGATACGCGACCTGCTCAGCCATTAACGCTAACCCCTTTGGGCTTAAGGCTTGGGCGGCAATTTGTGTCACAGGCTCTGGCATAGGGTAGGGCGCGATAACTTTCATTATACTTTGAATAACTTCAGAATTAGCTAAGGTAAAGCCGCAGCGAATACCAGCTAAAGCAAAGGCTTTAGACAAGGTGCGAAATACTACCAAGTTTGAGTATTGGGCTAGTTCTGTGGCCCAAGTATTGGCGGCATCAAACTCAATGTAGGCTTCATCAACCACGACTAGAGCTGAATCTGCAAAGTGCTCTAGCACTTCAGTTAATTGCGCTTTGTCTACCGATGTTCCGGTTGGGTTATTAGGTGAGCAAATAAAGACTAAATTAACTTTGTCTTTAAAGCTTTTAATGGTGGCAATATCTAATGAAAAATCGTCATTGAGTATCGCTTTGTTCACGCCTACGTTGCAGGTCTCGGCACTGATGGCGTACATGCCATAGGTAGGCGGACAAATTAATATACTGTCTTTACCTGGCGTACAAAAGGTACGGATCAGTAATTCAATGCCTTCATCTGCTCCACGGGTGACTATTAGTTGATCTTCTTGAACCCCTGCATAGGCAGCGTAAGGGCCAACCACACTAGGTGGCTGACAATCTGGATAACGATTAAAGTGCGAAGAGTCAACGCTGTAGTCATTAGCAAATGGAGACTCATTAGCGTTTAGCCATATTTCGCTGTCGCTATCGCCACCCGCAAAAATGCGCCTTGCTGACTCGTAGGGCTTTAAGCCTTTGAGGTTTTCGCATACTAATTTATCGACTAACTCACTCATTCTTGAATCTCACTATTTAACCTAAGTGCGACAGCTTGCCTGTGGGCATCTAAGCCTTCAGCATCGGCCAAGTCCATTATGGCATTGCCAATATTTTGAAGGCCTTGGTGGCTAAGCTCTTGCACTGTAAATCTGCGCATAAAATCTGCTAGGCCTAAGCTAGAGTAATTGCGAGCATAGCCATAAGTCGGCAATACGTGATTGGTGCCACTGGCGTAATCACCAGCTGACTCTGGCGACCATTTACCCACAAATATAGAGCCTGCATTCGTCAATTTGCCTAAGCTGTCTCGGGCATTGTCGATTTGTACAATTAAATGCTCCGGGGCGTAGCGGTTACTCACTTCAAAGGCTTCGTCTAAGCTTTCAGTTAAAATATAACGGCTGTGCTGTACTGCTTTTTCAGCAATGTCTTTACGGCTCAGCGTAGCAAGCTGCTCTGTCACTTGCTGTTTTACGGCTTTTATTAAGGTCTCGCTATCAGATACTAATACCGCTTGTGAGTCAGCGCCGTGCTCAGCTTGAGAGAGTAAATCTGCCGCAACAAAAACAGGGCTGGCGTTTTTATCTGCAATCACTAGCACTTCAGAAGGGCCTGCGGGCATATCTATAGCTGGCCCAGCTGGAATACGGCTCACTTGTTGTTTGGCTTCGGTGACAAAGCTGTTACCAGGGCCAAAAATTTTATCAACTTTAGCAATTGACTCTGTACCTAATGCTAAGGCCGCAATCGCTTGTGCTCCGCCTACTAGGTAGATTTCGTCTATGCCACAAAGACTGGCTGCGTAACGAATTTCTACCGCGATTTCACCGTCTTTATTGGGAGGTGTACATAAGACTTTGCGTGGGCAGCCAGCAACTTGCGCAGTGGCTCCGAGCATTAATACCGTTGATGGTAAAGGTGCCGTGCCACCAGGAATATATAAACCAACAGATGCCAATGGAGCGTGTTTAAGTTCGCAAATCACACCAGGAGTGGTTTCTACTTCAATATCTTCTGGGTACTGGGCGGCATGAAAAGTATGAATATTGGCATAGGCTTGATCAATGGCCCATTTTACTTCTGGCTTTAACGCGCTGGCAAAGGTGTCTTGCTCGTTTTGGGCAAAACGTAAGGTTTCTAGTGTTGTGCCATCAAAACGTGCAGTTAATTCTTTTAACGCATGATCACCTCTGTCTGCCACCTGCTGAATAATATCGGCAACCGTGTCGCTTAATGCGCGGTTGTCAGATAGTGCCGGTCGGCTAAGTAATTTAGCTTGTTGCTCAGAATGTAAATTGGCCCATATTTCCATGATTAATACTCGCTTAGTATCTTAAGACATCATTTTTTCGATTGGCATAACAAGGATAGAACTGCATCCAAGTGCTTTTAGTTTTTCCATGGTTTCCCAGAATAGGGTTTCAGGGCTTACTACGTGAATAGCCACCGCATCATCGTTACCCGCTAGTGGTAAAACCGTAGGGGTTTCTGAGCCTGGTAATAAACTTTTTACTTGCTCTAAGTACGCTTTAGGTGCGTGAAGCATGATGTATTTACTTTCTTTTGCTTGGGTTACACCGTCCATACGGGGTAGCATTTTATTAATTAGCGCTTGTTTTTCTTCAGACAGCTTGCCAGCACGTTGAATGAATACCGCTTTTGATACGAATATTTCATCTGCTTCTTGTAAGCCGTTGGCTTCTAAGGTCGCGCCAGTAGACACCAAGTCACAAATTGCATCGGCAACACCTGCGCGAGGCGCGACTTCAACCGAACCTGTTAGCATCACTGTGCTGGCGTTAATGTTTTTCGCTTTGAAAAAACGCTCTAATAAATAAGGGTAAGTTGTGGCTACTTTTTTACCTTCTAGTGACTCAATGCCTTGGTAATCCATTTCATTAGGAACCGCAATAGATAAACGACAACCACCGTAATCTAGGCGTCTAAGTTCAATATACTCTGCTTGTTTACCTGAAGCTTGGCGCTCTAGCATTTTTTCTTCTAATTCGTTTTGACCGATGAAACCTAAGTCAACCACACCATCCATCACTAACCCTGGGATATCGTCATCTCGCACCAGTAGTAGGTCGATAGGTTGATTAGTAGAATGAGCTATTAATAAACGGTCGCGAATTTGTAATTTAATGCCAATGGCTTTTAACAGCGAAATACTGTCGTCACTTAAGCGGCCTTTCTTTTGTATTGCAATACGAAGTCTGTTGTTATCACTCATCTTTTATTCCGATTTAATATCAATAGTTAATTGTTAGTTTGATGTGGCTCAACGTTGGCTATTGTGTACCTAGTGTCGGTACAAAAACCTTTAAAAATGAAAAACCCCCGAAAGTTGCCTTCCGGGGGTTTAGAAAAATTCTGCGCCGCTAGAAGGATTCAATACACCTTCCAGCCCGAACCTGAAAGGTTAAGCTTTATGATGGTGATGAATAGCTTGCAGTACGTTTTTCAAAATTTTGTCTTACCCTATCGTGGTTAGTGCGTAAATATTTATGACGCGCTAAATTATGGCGCATACATTATGCAATCGGCCTAGGTAATGCAAGGGCATTTACAGGGAAAGTGGCTGCTTTCTTACAATTAAATCGACTATGATAGGTTTGATTGAATGATATGCTTATTTTGTTGTCCAATTATTGAGCGTTTGTACATAACGGCTTAAAGGAGAGAGACAGATGGTTAATGATTTATTGTTTTCTGTGTTACCTCGAGAAGGCAAAGAGCCTATTGCCCATGACACTCAGAAAATTGAAAAAATAGATAAGTTAGCAAAGGCGCGAGCATTAAAAGAAGAAGATGAAAAACTAAAAGGTCAGCAACAAGACGCCAAAGAAAAAAAGCAAAATCAGACAAAACAAGCGTCTGATGAACAAACCGCAAAAGAGCATGACGCTGAACAAAGTGCCGAAACCGCCCCTAAAAAGCCAAAGGGCCCCAAGAATTTAGATGTTTATGTTTAGTCTTATTTGCACCGTTTTATTATCACAGTGGAAATTTTGATAGATACGTCATGACCTAGTCTAATGAGCCGCCTTGAGCGAAGAGCGGACGATTACCAAAATAGCTGTAATGAATGATGATTATGAGGAAGCAGACATTCAGCTGTTTATTAAATAATTTTACCATCGATGTATTTTAGCTAATTGAAGGTCTGTCAATACATACAGGTATAATGGAAATGGTAAAATATCGTCCTTATTGCTTCCTATTATGTAAATTTTCTAAGTCTCACTTTGCTTTTCATAAAATCTCTAAGTTATTAATTTAACTATGGATAATATTATTCACATGGTTTTTAATAGGAAGCAGAAAAGTCGCGTTAAAGTCAGGTCTCCTTTTGCTTTTGCAATTCTTTGTGATTTCGATAGCATGAAGGTTAAAAATATTTAATAAAATCAAAAGGTAAGAGTTGGAAATGACGGGAATTAAAATCAAATCGAGAAGTTACATATACGACATGCTCGATAATAAGCGTTATACGCCATGAAGACTGAAACCAAGCTTTTATTACAATACTTATTTTTGTACCCGTTTTGTTATGTGGTCGCGATGCTTGGTGCCTCGATTATCCTGTATTTTTTAATGTCATGGTCTTATGTTTTCACAGTTAAGTTTTTTCTAATAATGGCGTTTATTATGGGTGGTAGTTCTTATTTCATTCATTGGCGTATCGGCTTTTATGCCCTCACTGAATTTAAGAGATCTTAAACTGAAACCTATGTACCAAAAGGCATATAACAAACGCATCAAACCTGACTCCGCTAGCAGGCCGGTTTTTTGCAAAATACACGGCGCAAAAAAGCGTCCAACTTGCCCCGCTGTTTATGCGAAGCGTTATGTTGCAAAAGGAGTTTTGAGTAAATGGCTGCGTTCGCGTTTCTATATCTAACCTTAATCATTTACTCTATTGTTCTCAGGTTAAGTGTGCGATCTCAAATTAGAGAAAATGGAAGTGTAGGTTTACTATATAAAATTCAAAGTGCTACTGTAATCGTAATCTCATTAGCCTCTGGTACGGCTCTTGCTGGTTCCTCGCTAATTTTAGCCAGCTATTTTATTGCCGCTTAGCAAAGCGTTATGTCAATGTCAAATGACGAAGCAACTGGCGGCATGTGCCCAGCATTTTAAAGAGGATATTTATGTTATGCACGAGCAATGACTATTGGAAAAAACAAATTAGTGAGGCAATCTATCCGATAGCAGAGCGAAATAACCAAAGAATTAAATCCCTCACTCAATTAAACATTGATTCGCACACTGTCTTTAGGCGAGCGGTTGAAAGCAATTTGAAATGCAGCCAACTTGATTTTATTGAGCTTGATAAGCTAGATGTCGAAGCATGTAAGAGATTACTTAGTAAAGGCGGCTATCGTTCTGAGTGGCTTGACGAATTGAGTAAATCCAAAAATGAAAAATACGCTCAATCTAAAGATATTCTTGACTTATCAAAAACAGAGTTACATAGACGCTTAAAAAGCTGGGATATGCAATCGACACCGGCTTTTTTATCTTGGATTGATATTGTGCAAAGTAGATATCAATTAAAATTCAAGGAGCGCGCTTCAGAATTTAATAAACAACATTCAATATCTGACAACAAGAAATATATTAGAGACTGGATTAAATTCCATGTGTTTCCTGATTGTGAATTTGCTTTTTGTAGAAAGCGAAGCTCTGGAAAAAGACTAGTTTTTTCGAAAGAATTAAACCATGAATTGGATATTCTTTTTGCTTTTTTTGATGATACTGGACTTGGATATACTGGACATGGAGTAGAGTCTTATCTAGTGATAATTAAAAAAAATTGCAAAAAATTCAGAATTGATCTCCCTAGTCCTGATTTTGTAGAGTACCCACTATACTTATTTTTTGGGGAGCTTCCCCCTCCATTTGGCAGGCCTTATAGCTACTACGTAGAAAAAAATGATTTAAATTATTTGTTTTTCATTCATGCAACAATGTTTAAATTAATGTTAGATGATCTACAATTTAATTTGAGTAATTTATAGGACATACTGCTAAAAGGACATATATGGACGCTCCCTTGCAAATAACCGAGACACCCATTTTTAAAGTTTGCTAAATCACAGCTTTGTTCTAAGCTTTAGGTTATTCAAACAACCAAGGATGGTGTGTTATGCCTCAGTCCCGTAAAAGCCAAATTAGTCTTGTCGATACCCCTTATTATCATTGTGTTTCTCGCTGTGTTCGTCGCTCTTTTTTGTGCGGTGAAGACAAGGTTACAGGCCAAAACTATGAACATAGACGTGGCTGGGTTGAAGATAGACTTTTATTCTTAGCCTCTGTGTTTTCTATAGACATAGCAGCTTATGCGGTGATGAGTAACCACACTCATGTGGTTTTGTATGTGGATAAATCCCAAGCCGAAGGTTGGACGCAAGAAGAAGTCTTAAGCCGGTGGTGTAAGCTGCATAAAGGCACGTTAATTACACAAAAACATATGAGAGGTGAGGACTTAACGAACAGTGAGCGTATCGTCTTTGATGAAACGATTCATGTATACCGCCAGCGTTTATATGACATAAGTTGGCTGATGCGAAACCTGAATGAATATATAGCCCGTGAGGCAAACAAGGAAGACGGTTGCACGGGTAGGTTCTGGGAAGGACGATTTAAATCACAGGCTCTATTAGATGAAAGTGCCGTGTTAGCCTGCATGGCCTATGTTGATTTAAACCCTATTCGCGCCAAAATGGAAACCACACCCGAAACGTCAAATCACACCAGTATCCAATATCGCATTCAGTCCTTAATCAAAGGTGAGCAACCTAAAAAGCTCATGCCGTTTGTGGGTAATCACAGGCAAGATATGCCCAAAGGCATTGCGTATAACGTAATAGATTATTGTGAATTAGTAGAGTGCACAGGTAGATGTATTCGCGAAGACAAAG